>NZ_JAINRE010000100.1 GCF_020400595.1 Streptomyces naphthomycinicus
GGGTTCTGGCACGACTTCCGTGAAGCGCGCACGCTGAGTGACGGCCGCTGCTCCAATCAGGCTTCGGGAAGTTGCCTGAAAACGACCGGGGCCGATCTTGGTGTGGTCGACAGTGTGGCGTCGTGGAAGAGACATCGCCTCCCGTGGGGGGCCTGCTGTTACCGTCCATCGCGGACGTGTCGGTGCAGTCGCTGGATGTGAGCCACGAGGCGATACGCGTCAACGTCAGCAGTACGTCGGCCGGGGCGGCATGCCCGGACTGTGGAAGCGAGTCGACCCGGGTGCACAGCTCTTACCTGCGGTTTCCCGCGGACGTGCCGAGCGGGGGACGTCTGGTGGTCCTGCAACTGCGAGTTCGGCGGTTCTTCTGTCCGCAGTCTTCGTGTGCTCGGCAGACGTTCGCTGAGCAGTTGCCCGGGCTGACCCAGCGGTACAGCAGGTGGACGGAGCGGTTGCGGTCGACTCTCGCCGCGGTGGGGCTCGCCCTCGCCGGCCGGGCCGGCGCCCGGATGGCACGGGCCTTCGGGGTGTCCATCAGCCGCAGCGCACTCTTACGGCTGGTCGGTGCCTTGCCCGAACCCGAAGTCTCGGCCCCGCGGGTAGTCGGTGTCGATGAGTACGCCACTCGCAAGGGACGGGTCTACGGCACGGTGCTCGTCGACGTCGAGACCCGTCGGCCGGTGGATCTGCTGCCTGACCGGGAGGCGTCCAGCCTGGCCGCATGGCTGGCGAAGCGACCCGGGATCGAGATCGTCTGCCGGGACCGCGCGCCGTTCTTCGCGGAAGGCGCCACAGCCGGGGCGCCACAGGCGACGCAGGTCGCCGACCGCTGGCATTTGTGGCACAACCTCGGGGAGGCTGCTGAGCGGGCTGTCGCCCGCCACCGCCAGTGCCTTCGCGTCCTGGTCCCCGACCGCGAGGGGAAGGCCGACGAACCGGCGCCGCCCGAGGAGAAGGCGGACTCTCCATGGCGGAGCGAGCGATTCGCCAACCGCGTCCGAGCCAGGCACGCCACGGTCCACGCGCTGCTGGAAGCCGGCCACAGCCGCCGTTCCATCGGGCGCCAGCTGAACATGACCCACCGCACCGTCAAGGGCCTCGCCGACGCTGCGAAGCCGGAAGACCTCTTTCGTGGCCAGTGGCAGCACAACAGGACCTCCGTCCTCGACGAGTACAAGCTCTACCTGGACGAACGCTGGGACGAGGGCTGCACCAACGCCTGGAAGCTCTGGGAGGAGATCGTTCCCTCGGGCTATCGAGGCAGCTACGGCCGGGTCAGCGCCTACCTGCGAGAGAAGCGCACCTCGCCACGGCCGGTCACCGCACAACCGCCGGCACCCCGCGCGGTGACGAGATGGATCCTCAGCCGACCCGAAACTCTGACCGAGATCGAACAACTCCGGCTCAAGACCGTCCTGGCCAACTGCCCTGAACTCAATGCCCTGACCGGTCACGTCCGATCCTTCGCTCAAATGCTCACCGAACGCCAGGGCGAACGACTCCCGCAGTGGCTCGACGCCGTCCGCCAGGACGACCTGCCCAGCCTCCACACTCTCGCGGCCGGCATCGACCGAGACCGCGAGGCCGTCATCGCCGGACTCACCCTGCCCTGGAACTCCGGCGTCGTCGAAGGACACGTCAACCGGATCAAGATGTTCAAGCGCCAGATGTTCGGCCGCGCCGGCTTCGCCCTCCTCCGCAAGCGCGTCCTGCTGGCGCAGTGAGAGCTTCCCTGGCCTGACAACGGCAGAGATCATGGTCGGTATGAATAGCCGGTCCGAGCAGGACACAACTGACGACAGCGACGTTCCTCGGCCGAAGTGGACCGAGGAGATAGACCTTCAGACCGTTGACGCTGCTGGCCTGGTGCGTCACGTCACCATCTGCCTCAGTGATCCCTCCACCGCCCTCATCGCGCTCCTCGACGCTCACTCACGCATAGAGTTCAGCGGGACCGACTATCTCGACTGCCTTTCCCAGGCCCGGCAACAGCTCGAACGTGACGGTCGCCTCCTGTGCTGCCAGGGAGCCCGCCCCAACGTCCACCCTTCCGGACAACTGCGACAGTTCACCAACGGCCGGCAGGCATACGTCCGCCACTCGGAACGACAGAGCGAGGGCTCTGAGATAGTCGACATCTTCGCCCCGGCACCCCCCGGAGACGTCGTGAATCTCGACGACCAGCGAGCAGCAATAATCAGCTCCTGGAACGCCCGGCACCCGGGAAATCAAATCTGACCCCCTCACAGCCGCAGTCACTCTGCGTGGGCCCATCACACAACTCGTGCCAGAGCCCG
>NZ_JAINRE010000101.1 GCF_020400595.1 Streptomyces naphthomycinicus
GGTGGAGGTCCTCAACCCCACCCGTTCCATGGCCGCGCACCCCCTGTTCCAGGTGATGCTCGCCTTCCAGAACGTCGAGCAGCCCGAGCTGCGCCTCCCCGGCCTCACGGTCGCGGTCGAGCAGGCCGCCACCACGGCCGCACGCTTCGACCTCTGCGTCTACCTCGACGAACTGCGCGCCGACGACGGCACCGAAGGCGGACTCGCCGGTGTCCTGGAGTTCGCCACCGACCTCTACGACCGCGAGACGGCCGACGAACTCGTGGCCCGGTTCGAGCGGATCCTGCGCAGTGTGGTCCGCGACCCGGACCAGCCGGTCGCCGGACTCGACCTCCTCACCACCGCGGAGCGGCGGCGGATCGTGGAGGAGTGGAACGCCACCGACACCGAGGTACGCCAGGCACCCCTGCCGGTGCTCTTCGAAGAGCAAGTGGCGCGCACCCCGGACGCCGCAGCCGTGATCCACGACGACATCACCGTCTCCTACGCCGAACTCAACGCCCGCGCCAACCGCCTCGCACGGCTGCTCGTGGAGCGCGGGGCGGGTCCCGAGCGGATCGTCGCGCTCGCCCTGCCCCGGTCGGTCGACCAGGTCGTGGCCGTGTACGCGGTGGTCAAGGCGGGAGCCGCGTATCTGCCCGTCGACCCCGAGTACCCGGCCGACCGCATCGCGTACATGCTGGACGACGCCCGTCCCGTGTGCGTGCTCACCACGGCCGACACCCTGCGGCTGCTGCCCGAGGCACTGCCCGCCGTCGTCGTCGACGACCCCGCCTTCGCGGAGGGGCTGACCACGTACCCGGACACCGACCTGAGCGACACGGACCGGGCCTCGGCGCTGCTGCTCCGGCACCCCGCCTACGTGATCTACACCTCCGGCTCGACCGGCCGCCCCAAGGGCGTGATGATCCCGCACGACGCCATCGTCAACCGCCTCGCCTGGATGCAGGCCCGGCACCCGCAGCGTGCCGGCGACCGGATCCTGCAGAAGACGCCGACCGGATTCGACGTCTCCGTCTGGGAGTTCTTCTGGGCCCTCCAGGTCGGCGCGACCATGGTGGTCGCCAAGCCCGGCGGGCACCGGGACCCGGCCTACCTCGTCGAGGTGATCCGCGCGCAGCGCGTCACCACGCTCCAGTTCGTGCCGTCGATGCTCGCCGTGTTCCTCGCCGAGCCGACCGCCGGCACCTGCACGACGCTGCACACCGTCATCCTCGGCGGCGAGGCACTGTCCCTCGAACTCGCCGACAAGTTCCGCCGCACCCTCGACGCCGGCCTGTTCAACCTGTACGGGCCCACGGAGGCGTCGATCGACGTGACCCGATGGGTGGTCCGGCACGAGCCCGACGCGCCCAGCGTGCCCATCGGCGCACCCGTGTGGAACACCCGCGTCTACGTCCTGGACGAGCGCCTGCAGCCGGTCCCGGCCGGTGTCCCGGGCGAGCTGTACATCTCCGGCGTGCAGCTGGCGCGCGGCTACGTGGGCAGGCCCGCCCTGACCGCGGACCGCTTCGTGGCCAACCCCTACGACACCTCGGGCCGGCGCATGTACCGCACCGGTGACCTCGTGCGGTGGCGGGCCGACGGCAACATCGAGTTCCTCGGCCGCACGGACTTCCAGGTGAAGATCCGCGGCTTCCGCGTCGAGCTCGGCGAGGTGGAGTCCGCGCTCGCCGCTCACCCCGCGGTGGAGCAGGCCGTCGTCCTCCTGCACGGCGCCAAGGACGCCGCCGACGCCCGCCTCGTCGCCTACGCCGTACCCGGCCGCGGGGCCACCGTCGGCCAGGGGGAGCTGAGGGAGTTCGTCGGCACCCGGCTGCCCGAGTTCATGGTGCCCGCCGCCGTGGTCGTCCTGGACGCGCTGCCCGTCACCGTCAACGGCAAGCTGGACCGCAAGGCCCTCCCGGTCCCCGACTTCGCGCCCGCCGCCTCCGGCCGGGCACCGCGCACCGCCCGCGAGGCGATCCTGTGCGACCTGTTCGCGGAGATCCTCGACGTCGAGCAGGTCGGGGCCGAGGACAGCTTCTTCGACCTGGGCGGCCACTCCCTGCTGGCCGTCCGCCTGGCCAACAGGATCCGTGGTGTCCTCGGTGTGGAACTGCCCCTGGCCGCCCTCTTCGAGGCACCGAGCGTGGCACAACTGGCCCGACGCCTCGACGGCGCCGAGGGTGCTCGTCCGCGGCTGGAGCCGGTGCGTCGCCCGGGTGAGGTGCCGTTGTCCTTCGCTCAGCGGCGGTTGTGGTTCCTGAACCGGATCCAGGGGGCGGAGTCGGCGACGTACAACATGCCGATCGCGC
>NZ_JAINRE010000102.1 GCF_020400595.1 Streptomyces naphthomycinicus
ACCCTGGACCGACGGCATGGCCGGCGGGCTGGACCGGGTCGACGCGGCCCGCCTCGCACGCGGTGGAGTCGTCCCCTTCGCCCACGCCGACGGCCTGGAACTGTTCGACGCCGTCTGCGCCACCGAGGCACCCCTGACCGTCGCCGCGCGCCTGGACCTCGCCGTGCTGCGCGCCCAGGCCGCGGAGCTGCCGCCCGTGCTGCGGGGCCTGGTACCGGCCCCCGCACGCCGCGCCGCCGCGGCCGCCCGAGCCGGCGGCTTCGCCGAGCGGCTCGCCGCGCTGCCCGAGGCCGAACGCCGCCGCGCCGCCCTGGAACTGGTCCGGGAGACCGCGGCGACCGTGCTCGGCCACGACGGCCCCGAGGCCGTCGCCCCCGACCGCTCCTTCCTCGACCTCGGCTTCGACTCGCTGGCCGCCGTCGACCTCCGCAACCGGCTCACCGCCGCGACCGGCCTCCGCCTGGCCGCGACGATCACCTTCGACCACCCCACCTCCGCCGCACTCGCACGCCACCTCCTGGACGAGGCCCTCGAAGCGGGCCCGGCGGCGCCCGGCGGCACACGGCCGCCCGCCCCCACCGTCGTACGCGCCGACGAGCCGATCGCGATCGTCGGCATGGCCTGCCGCTACCCCGGCGGCGTGACCTCGCCCGAGGACCTGTGGCGACTGGTGACCGCGGGCACCGACGCCGTCACCGGCTTCCCCGAGGACCGCGGCTGGGACCTCGCGTCCGTCTACGACCCCGACCAGTCCCGCACCGGGACGAGCTACACCCGCGAGGGCGGCTTCCTCGCCGGAGCGGCGGACTTCGACGCCGAGTTCTTCGGGATCAGCCCGCGCGAGGCGCTGGCCATGGACCCCCAGCAGCGGCTGCTGCTGGAGACCTCCTGGGAGGCCATCGAGCGCGCCGGCATCGACCCGCACGGCCTGCGCGGCAGCGCCACCGGCGTCTTCGCCGGCCTGATGTACCACGACTACGGCAGCGGCACCGGCACCCTCCCGGAGGGCGTCGAGGGCTACCTCGGCCTCGGCACCGCCGGCAGCGTGCTCTCGGGCCGGGTGGCCTACACCCTCGGCCTGGAAGGCCCCGCGGTCACCGTCGACACCGCCTGCTCCTCCTCGCTGGTCGCCCTGCACTGGGCGATCCAGGCGCTGCGCGGCGGCGAGTGCTCGATGGCTCTGGCCGGCGGTGTCACCGTCATGGCCACCCCGGGCACGTTCGTGGAGTTCTCCCGGCAGCGCGGCCTCGCCCCCGACGGCCGCTCCAAGTCGTTCGCGGCGTCGGCCGACGGGGTCGGCTGGTCCGAGGGCGTCGGCATGCTCCTCGTCGAACGGCTCTCCGACGCCCGCCGCAACGGGCACAAGGTGCTGGCCGTGGTGCGGGGTTCGGCGGTGAACCAGGACGGTGCGTCGAACGGCCTGACGGCGCCGAACGGTCCGTCGCAGCAGCGGGTGATCCGGCAGGCCCTCGCCGGCGCCGGGCTCACGACCACCGACGTGGACGCCGTGGAGGCACACGGCACCGGCACCACGCTGGGCGACCCGATCGAGGCGCAGGCGCTGCTGGCGACGTACGGTCAGGAGCGGGACGAGCCGCTGTGGCTCGGCTCCATCAAGTCCAACATCGGGCACACGCAGGCCGCCGCCGGTGTCGCCGGTGTGATCAAGATGGTCCAGGCCATGCGGCATGGGACGCTGCCGCGCACCTTGCACGTGGACGAGCCGTCCCCGCACGTCGACTGGACCGCGGGCGCCGTGGCACTCCTCACCGAGGAGCGCGAGTGGCACCGTGCGGGCCGCCCGCGCCGGGCCGCCGTGTCGTCCTTCGGCGTCTCCGGCACCAACGCCCACGTCGTCCTCGAAGAGGCACCCGAGGACACCGCACCCCCCGCGTCGGCCGAACTGCCCGTCGTGCCGCTGCTGCTGTCCGGTCACACCCCCGCCGCGCTCGCCGCCCAGGCACGCCGACTCCACGACCACCTGGGCGAGTCCGGCACCACCGCCCTGGAAGCGGTGGG
>NZ_JAINRE010000103.1 GCF_020400595.1 Streptomyces naphthomycinicus
GGTCGTCGCGGGTGAGGCGGGGGCGCTGGAGGAGTTCCTCGCGCACTGCGAGAAACAGGGCGTCCGCGCCCGCCGCGTCGCCGTCGACTACGCGTCGCATTCCGCGCTGGTGGAACCGGTACGGGACGGCCTGCTGGCCGACCTGGACGGCATCCGGCCCGCCGCGGGCACCGTACCGCTGCTGTCCACGGTGACGGGGGAGTGGGCGGACGGCACGGCGCTCGACGCCGGCTACTGGTACCGCAACCTCCGTGAACCCGTGGGCTTCGCACCGGCGGTGCGCGGCCTGCTCGACGCCGGCCACGGCGTCTTCGTGGAGATCAGCCCGCACCCCGTGCTCACGGCCGCCGTGCAGGACACGGCGGAGGCCGACGGGCGGACCGCCGTCGTCGTCGGCACCCTCCGCCGCGACCACGACGGTCCGCGGCACCTGCTCACCCGCCTCGCCGCCCTGCACACCACGGGCACCGACGTCGACTGGACGGCGTACTTCACGGGCGTCACCGGCCGAGCCGACCTGCCCACCTACGCCTTCCAGCACACCCGCTACTGGCTGACCCCCTCCGGCCCGTCCGCCGGCGAACTGGCCGGAGCGGGCCTGACCGCCGCCGGGCACCCGCTGCTCGGCGCCGCCGTCGACCTCGCGGAGGACGGCGGCCTCGTCCTGACCGGACGGCTCGCCGCGGACCCGGCCGCCTGGACGGCCGACCACGTCGTCCTCGGCACCACACTGCTGCCCGGCGCGGCGCTCGCCGAGCTGGCCCTCGCCGCCGGCGACCGCGCGGGCTGCCCCACCCTGGACGAACTCGTCCTCGGCGCGCCCCTGGCCCTGCCCGAGCGAGGCGCCCTGCACCTCCAGGTACGCGTGGGCCGCGCCGAAGCCGACCACCGCCGCACGGTCAGCGTGCACGCACGCCCCGAGGACGGCGACACACCCTGGACCCGGCACGCCGAGGGCGTCCTCGTTCCCGGGGACGGCACGGCCGGCACACCGCTGACCGAGTGGCCGCCCGCCGACGCCGAACCGGTCGACGTGTCCGCGCTCTACGACAGCCTCGCCGACCGCGGCCTCGACTACGGGCCGGTCTTCCGCGGCGTCCGCGCCGCCTGGCGGCACGGCGACGACATCCTGGCCGAGACCGAACTGCCCGCGGAGGCCGACGAGTCGGGCTTCCTGCTGCACCCGGCCCTGCTGGACGCGGCCCTGCACCCGATCGGCCTCGGCGGCCTGGTCGGCGACGGCGGACTCCCCTTCGCCTGGCAGGGCCTGCGCGTGCACGCCGTCGGCGCCCGAGCGGCGCGGGTACGGCTCACCCCGCTGGGCGACGAGAGCGTCGCCGTCGACCTCGCCGACGGCACCGGCGCCCCCCTGGCCACCGTCGCCTCCCTGCGTCTGCGCGCGGTCACCGCCGAACAGGTCGCCGCCGCCCGCACCCTCACCGACCCCGTCCTGCACCTGGACTGGCTCCCGGTGGCCGGCACCGCACCCGAGGCCGGCACCCCCGAGGAATACCTGCGCCTGGACACACCGCACGGCACGGACGCCGGTCCCGAGGCCGTACGCCAGGCCGTGCGCACGGCCCTCACCGCGATCCAGGAACGGATCGCCGACGACCGCGCCGAACGGCTGGTCGTCGTCACCCGCGACAGCGACCTGGCCGGCGCCGCCGTCGGCGGTCTGCTGCGCTCCGCCCAGGCCGAACACCCGGGCCGCTTCGGTCTCGTCGTACTCGACGGCCACCCCGACTCCGCACACGCCCTGCCCACGGCGGCGGCCCTGGCCGACGAGCCGTGGGTCGCCGTACGGGAAGGGGAGACGTACGTGCCCCGACTCGCTCGCGCCGGCGCACGGACCGGCGACGGCGTGCCGTTCGGTGCGGACGACGTGGTGCTGGTGACCGGTGGCACCGGCGTACTCGGTGCCCTGGTGGCCCGGCATCTGGTGGCCGTGCACGGTGTGCGGCGGCTGGTGCTGGCGAGCCGTCGGGGCGGTGCCGAAGAA
>NZ_JAINRE010000104.1 GCF_020400595.1 Streptomyces naphthomycinicus
TGTCCGGTCCCGGTAGATGCTTGACACTTCGATCCCAGCTGATGCTTGACGGTGGCCGTGATCGGTCTTTCTGTGCACGTCGTTGCGGCGTGTGGCAGGAGGCTGGGATTGGCGCTGGTGGAGTTGTCGGTTGTCGAGCAGAGATACCGGGCTGTCCTGGCCGTGCTGGCGGGAGCGACGGTGACCGAGGTCGCCGCGTCGCTTGGGGTGTCCCGGCAGACGGTCAGCGGCTGGAAGTCCCGCTATGAGACCTCCGGTCTGGCCGGGTTGGCGGATCGTTCGCGCAGGCCGGCGTCGTGTCCGCATCAGGCCTCTGCCGAGGTGGAGACGGCTGTGTGCGAGCTACGGCGCAAGCACCCGAAGTGGGGTCCGCGGCGGATCGCTCATGTGCTGGAGCGGTCCGGGACGGTGAGCCCGGCGCCGTCGCGGATGACCGTGTATCGGATCCTGGTCCGGCATGGCCTGGTGGAGCCGGGGGTGCGGCGCCGGAAGCGCTCGGATTACAAGCGCTGGCAGCGGGATCGGCCGATGCAGTTGTGGCAGATGGACATCGTCGGCGGCGTGATGCTGGTCGACCCGGTCACCGGTGAGCTGACCGAGGCGAAGGTCGTGACCGGGGTGGACGATCACTCCCGGTACTGCGTGATCGCGTCGGTGGTCGAGCGGGCGACCGGGCGGGCGGTCTGCGCGGCCTTCGCCCGGGCTTTGCAGGTGTTCGGGGTGCCGGAGGAGGTGCTGACCGACAACGGCAAGCAGTTCACCGACCGGTTCGGGCAGGGCGGCGAGGTGTTGTTCGACCGGATCTGTCGGGAGAACGGGATCGCGCACCGGCTCACCCAGCCGGCCTCGCCGACCACGACGGGCAAGGTCGAGCGGTTCCATCAGACACTGCGGCGCGAACTCCTCGACGACTGCGGCGCGTTCGAGAGCATTGAGGCGGCTCAGGCGGCGCTGGATGTGTGGGTGGAGGAATACAACTCCATGCGTCCCCATCAGGCCCTGGACATGCAGTCCCCGGCGGACCGGTTCACGCCCGTTGCTGAGCAGGAGCGGGACGTGTTGGGCCTGAAGATCCCCGGAGTGCTGGCGCTGGTGCCGCAGCAGCGGACACCTCCTGCGGAGCCGGATCCGGTGGAAGTGTCGCCCGAGCCGTCCAGCGTGCCTGAGGTGGTTCCGGCAGTGGTGCCGGTGGAGACCGGTGGGCCGGTGGAGTTCGAGCGGGTGGTGCCTGCGAGTGGGAATCTGCAGGTCGCGGGCAAGCAGTTCTGGCTCGGACCGGCCCGCTCAGGACTGACGGTGACATTCTGGGCCGACACCTCGGTGATCCATCTGCTGATCGCCGGGACGCGGATCAAGACCGTGCGGTCACACTTGTCGGTGGCGGATCTGGGACGGCTGGCCGCCCGGGGCGGACGTGCGGCCGGACCGGCCCCGCTTCCGGCCGGCGGCGGGGCGGCGTTCGAGGTGGACCGGGTCGTGAACAACAGCGGCCTGGTCGGCCTGGGCGGGCACCAGGTGCTGGCGGCGGAGATCCTCGGAGGGCGTCAGGTGGGTGTCCGGATCGATGAGGAGACGCTGTCGTACTTCGACCTGTCCTCGCGGGAACTGCTGCGGGTGCGGCCCAACCCGCTGACCAGCGAGGAAGTCCGCAGGCTGCGGGGCCTGCGGCCGGCCGGACCACCGCCGCGTCCCGGCGTCGAGCCCGTGCGGGTGCAGCGGCGGGTCAGCGCGGTGGGCACCGTCATGGTCTGTCGGCAGGTCGTCTCCCTCGGCCGACCGTACGCAGGACAGACCGTGACCGTGCACGTCTCTGACTCCACGATCAGCGTCGAGCTGGACGGCCAGGTCCGGGTGATCCGGCGCACGACCGACGTCCCGGTCCGTAACGTGAAAGCGAACAAGCCCCACGGGGCTCCCTACGTTGTCTAGGCCCACCGTCAAGCATCACCCGGGACAGAAACGTCAGGCATCAGCTGGGATCCGACA
>NZ_JAINRE010000105.1 GCF_020400595.1 Streptomyces naphthomycinicus
TTGTAGGCCAGGGCGTCGAAGAGGGACTCGTTGTCGTGCGCGTCCACGTAGGCGAGGGCGTCGCCGGGTGCGGCCGCGTAACCGGCGGGGGCACCGTTGTAGTCGACGCCGGCGCCGGTGACCTCCTTGCCGTCGGTGCCGGTGAAGCGGTACGACGCGAGGTTGCCGGTCAGGCCGATCTTGATCAGGTCCTGGTAGTGCAGCAGCCGGGCCCTCTGCTCCTGCTTCGTGCCGTTGGCCGTGGAGGAGTTGGGGTCGGTGTACAGGCCGGAGGCGAAGCCCTGGACACCGGGGTCGGCGTCGAAGGGGCTGCCGCCGCGCACCGCGTCACGGGCCCGGTCGGAGAAGGTCGCGATGCCGGTACCGGCCATGTTCTTCTGCGTGGCCTGCACGAACCGGGCGTCGTCGGCGACCTCGCCGAAGTTCCAGCCCTCCCCGTAGAGGATGATCTTCCTTCCGTCGACGCCGTCCTTCCGCGGGGTCAGCGCGTCCAGCGCCTTGCGCACGGCCAGGATGTTGGCCTTGGGGTGGTGGCCCATGAGGTCGAAGCGGAACCCGTCGACCTTGTACTGCCTGGCCCAGGTGACGATCGAGTCGACCACCAGCTTGCCCATCATGGCGTTCTCCGGCGCGGTGTTGGCACAGCACGTGCTGTTCGCCACCGAACCGTCGGCCAGGAGCCGCTGGTAGTAACCCGGCACGATCCGGTCCAGGACGCTGGTGTCCGCCTGCCCGCCGGCCGCCGTGTGGTTGTAGACGACGTCCATGACGACCCGCAGACCGTCCTGGTTGAGGGCCTTGACCATCTCGCGGAACTGCACCGTACGCGCGGTGCCGTCCGGGTCGGTGGCGTAGGAGCCCTCCGGGACCGTGTAGTGGTACGGATCGTAGCCCCAGTTGTAGGCATCCTTCGCGGCCGTCCTCGCCACACACGCCTGCTGCTCGTCGGAGTCGGCCGGGAAAGAGGCCAGGTCGCAGTCGGGGCTCGCCTGGCCGGCCTTCTCCTCGGGAACGGTGGCGATGTCGAAGGCGGGCAGCAGATGCACGTACGACGTGCCGGACCTCGCCAGCCGCCGCAGATGCCTCGCACCGTCGCTGTCCTTGTCGGTGAAGGCCAGATAGGTGCCCCGGTCCCGCGCCGGGACCGTGCTGTCGGCCACGGAGAAGTCCCGGATGTGTAGCTCCTGGATCTGCGCGTCCCTCAGCGGTACGGCCTTCGGCTTGCGCAGACCCGCCCAGCCGCCCGGGGCGAGGGCCTTGTCGGCCAGGTCGACCACGAGGCTGCGCTCGGAGTTCGCGGTGAGCGCGACCGAGTAGGGATCGGTGACCTTGTTCGTCACCACCTTGCGCACGCTGGGCGCCCAGACCCTCACCACGTACCGGTACGGCTTGTTCTTCCAGGACGCCGGGCCCGTGACGGACCAGACACCGGTGGCCGCGTCGCGACGCATGGCCACCTTGGAGCCGTCCAGCTCCAGGGAGACGCTCTGCGCCGTCGGCGCCCAGACGGACAGGGTCGGCCTGCCGTCGTGGAACACGGGCCCGAGCTTCGCCTTCGTCGCGCCCGGGTACAGGTCGTCCAGCACACCCGCGGTCTGCACCCCGGTCGCGGCCAGCACGGCACCGTCGGCGGCCCGCTGCGAGGCCACGAGCTGCCCGACCAGCGCCGCGCGCACCAGATCCCGGTCGCGCGGGTCGACGGACCAGGCGGTGTAGTCCTTCAGATGCGGGAACTTCACCTTCTGCGCGTCGGTGAGGGTGGTCTTCGTCAGACGCAGCCAGCGCTCGTCGTCGCTGGTCAGCGTCCCGTCCTTGGCGGTGATCGAGCCGTCGCGGGAGTACAGCAGCTGGGTGGAGGCGGCGCCGCCGACGCCGTTCCAGGCGAGCGTGTCCCGGTCGATCCAGACCGCCTTGGAGGTGG
>NZ_JAINRE010000106.1 GCF_020400595.1 Streptomyces naphthomycinicus
ACCCACCACGGCGGCCGCGTCCGCTTCGAGCTGGACGCCGGACTGCACCGCCGGCTGCTGCAACTCTCCCGGCGCAGCGGCGCCAGCCTGTTCATGGTGCTCCAGGCGGCGCTCGCCGCCCTGCTGACCCGGCTGGGCGCGGGCACCGACATCCCCATCGGCACTCCGATCGCCGGCCGCACCGACGACGCCCTCGACGAACTCATCGGCTTCTTCGTCAACGAACTGGTGCTGCGCACCGACACCTCCGGTGCCCCCACCTTCCGGGAGCTGCTCCAGCGGGTGCGGGAGACCGATCTCGCCGCGTACGCCCACCCCGACGTGCCGTTCGAACGGCTGGTGGAGGAGCTGAACCCCACCCGGTCCCTGTCCCGCCACCCGCTGTTCCAGGTCTGCCTGGTACTCCAGAACGTGGACCGCCCCGAAGCCTCCCTGCCCGGGATCACCATGGCGGCGGAGTCCAAGGGCAGCGAGCTGTCCAGGTTCGACCTGTCGTTCGGGCTCAGCGAACGCCACTCCGGCGACGGGGCTCCCGGCGGACTCGACGCGCACGCCGATTACGCGACGGACCTCTTCGACCCGGCGACCGTCGAGGCCATGGTCGCCCGTTACCTCAGGGTGCTGGAGGCGGTCGCGGCCGACCCGGACGGCTCGATCGGCGACATCGACATCCTGACGGCCGAGGAGCGCGCACGACTGCTGGCCGCCGGGACGGGCGCCGAGAGGCCCCGCCCGTCCCGGCTGCTCGTGCCGGCGCTGGTGGAGGCACAGGCGAAGCGGACGCCGGACCGGACGGCCGTGGTGGCCGAGGACGAGCAGCTGTCCTACGAGGAGCTCAGCGCACGGGCCAACCGGCTGGCGCGGCTGCTCCTCGAACGGGGCGCGGGACCCGAGTCGCTGGTGGCGCTGGCCGTGCCGCAGTCACCGGACCTGGTGGTGGCGGTGCTGGCCGTACTGAAGTCGGGCGCCGCCTACCTGCCGGTCGACCTCGACTATCCGGCCGACCGGGTGGCGCACATGCTGGCCGACGCGGCTCCGGTCCTGGTGGTGACGGTGCGGGACGCCGTCGCACAGCTGCCGGGGACCACCCGGCAGCCGGTGCTGGTGCTGGACGACGCGGACACCACCGCGGACCTCGCCGGCCGCGAACCGCGGGACCTGGACGAGGACGAGCGCACGCTGCGGCCGGGACAGCCCGCCTACGTGATCTACACCTCCGGATCGACCGGAGTGCCCAAGGGCGTCACCGTCGAGCACGGCGGCCTGGCCGACTACGTGGCGACCGCGGCCGAGGAGTACCGAGGCGTGACCGGACAGGTGCTGCTGCACTCGTCCGTCTCCTTCGACACCACGGTCACCTCGCTGCACGTTCCGCTGACGACGGGGGGCGTGGTCCGCGTCGGCCGGCTCGCGCACGGCACCTCGCACGGCTCCCTCGCGTTGCTGAAGATGACCCCCAGCCACCTCGGCATGCTCCCGCCGGCGCCCGGTGACACACCGGGCGCCGCCCGGGAACTGCTGATCGCCGGCGAAGCGCTGACGTCGCAGGCCCTCGAACCCTGGCGCACGGCGCATCCGTCCTCGACCGTCTTCAACGTCTACGGACCCACCGAGACGACGGTCAGCGCCCTGCACCACCGGATCGAGCCCGGCGGCACGCTGCCGCCGGGCGGGGTGCCGATCGGCCGCCCGCTGGCCAACACCCGGGCCTATGTCCTGGACGCGCGGCTGGGACTGGTGCCGGCCGGCGTGGTCGGTGAGCTGTACCTGGCCGGTCCCGGCGTGGCACGGGGCTATGTGAAC
>NZ_JAINRE010000107.1 GCF_020400595.1 Streptomyces naphthomycinicus
TAGACGTCATCTCATTTGGTGGCCGCGGTAGGCTGTGGGCCGTGGTGGGGATTGTTGAGCGGCTGGTACCGGACGAGTTGTGGGAGTTGTTCCAGCGAGTGGTGCCAGAGGCTCCCTCGCGGCCCCAGGGCGGCGGCCGGCGTCGGCATGGTGACCGGGAAGTGCTGGCCGCGATCGTGTTCGTGGCCACGGCAGGCTGTACCTGGCAGCAGTTGCCCTCGGCGTCGTTCGGGCCGTCGGGGCCGACGGCCCACCGGCGTTTCTCTGAGTGGACGAAGGCTGAGGTGTGGGCCAGACTCCACCGCCTGGTCCTCGACGAGCTCGGTTCCCGCGGCGAGTTGGACTGGTCCCGCTGCGCGATCGACTCGGTGAACATGCGGGCCCTGAAAAGGGGGACCTGACAGGCCTGAACCCTGTGGACCGGGGCAAGTACGGCTCGAAGATCCACTTGATCACAGAGCGGAACGGTCTGCCCCTGTCTGTCGGTATCTCCGGGGCGAACCTGCACGACAGCCAGGCTCTGATCCCCCTGGTGAAGGGTATTCCGCCGATCCGCTCTCGCCGCGGACGCAGACGGCGCAGGCCCGGCAAGCTCCACGGCGACAAGGGATACGACTACTCCCATCTGCGGCGATGGTTACGCGGACGCGGCATCACCCACCGCATCGCCCGCAAGGGGATCGAGTCCTCGCAGCGGCTGGGCCGCCACCGCTGGACCGTCGAACGCACCATGGCCTGGCTCGCCGGATGCCGACGACTGCACCGTCGCTACGAACGCAAACCCGTGCACTTCCTGGCCTTCACCAGTATCGCCTGCACCCTCATCTGCTTCCGCCGACTCACACGTCAATGACCGCATCCGGCCGCCTCCATCTCGGAGTGTCCCTGGGCGTGTGTCAGCCTGTCCTGCATGGCAGGAAGACACCCCCAGCTACCGGCAGCCGGCTGGCAGCACACACTCGCCTCCGCAATCGCCGAGTTCTCTTCTCGGGACGAACGCATCCTCGAAATACGCGTCCACGGATCGGCTGCCGACTGCGCCGAGATGCTGGACCAGTGGTCCGACCTTGATCTGTTGATCACGGCCCGTGAGCCGCTCGCCGTCGCCGAGGATGTGGCCCGGGAGATCGCTGAGCACCACGCTCCGGTGTTCGCCGCCAGCCAGAGCGGAGACGCCAACCGGTACACGATGCGGCTGGTGCTGTCCGACCTACGCCGACTTGATCTCACCTTCGAAGACGCGACCCGGCAGGGCGCGGACAGGACAACGACCCCACCGCCCTCTCACGTGCGCAGCCTGATCGATCCTCTGGTCAACGACTTCCGATTCGACGCGGTACTGGCCGCATGCAAGACGGCCCGCCGAGACGTACTGATCGGCGCACATCTCACGCTCGGCCTCGCACGTCACGTCCTGGTCGCAGCGATGATCCTCCGCGACCAGAGCATGGGCACCACCCACCACCGACACGGCGATACCCGCTATGACGCCTGGGCGACACGCCTAGCAGCTGCCCCGGCCCCCTACGATCCCGCGGCGATTACCGCCGCAATCCGGTACTACACCGTTGCCCTGCAAGACCTGCTAACCGAACACAACCTGCACTCCGATCTCGACAACGCCCCCCTGCTGGCATTCCTCGATGCCGTCGACGACCACGCCTTCGAGGCCAGCAACCCCGGCACAGAGGGCACCAAATGAGATGGCCTCTT
>NZ_JAINRE010000108.1 GCF_020400595.1 Streptomyces naphthomycinicus
AGGGCGCGTCGGTCGACCTTGCGGTGAGCGGTCAGCGGCAGCTCGGGAAGGATCACGACGGCGGCCGGGACCATGAACTCCGGCAGCACCGAACCGACGTGGCGGCGCACGTCCGCGCCTTCGAGCGCGTCCTGCCCGGGGGCCGGGACGACGTAGGCGACCAGCCGCTTGTCACCCGGCTGGTCCTCGCGGGTCATCACCGTCACCTGCGAGACCTGCGGATGACCCGCGATCACCGCTTCGATCTCACCCAGCTCGATCCGGAACCCACGGACCTTCACCTGCTCGTCCGCCCGGCCCACATACTCAAGCTGACCGTCACGACGACGACGCACGACATCACCCGTGCGATACATCCGCCCACCCGGCTCACCGAACGGGTCCGCGAGGAAGCGTTCGCCGGTCAGGCCCGGCCGGTTCAGATAACCACGCGCCAGCTGAGCACCGGCCAGATACAGCTCGCCGGCCACACCCACCGGGACCGGACGCAGACGGTCATCCAGGACGTAGGCGCGGGTGTTCCACACCGGCAGGCCGATCGGGGGCACACCGTCTCCGGACAGCGGCACACTCGCGGTGGAAGCGACCGTCGCCTCGGTCGGGCCGTAGATGTTGACCATGCGGCGGCCCCGCGACCACTGCCGGGCCACCTCCGCCGAGCACGCCTCACCCGCCACGACCAGCGTCAGCCCCCCGGGCAGACCCCCGGCCTCCGCCAGCACCGGAAGCGTCGCCGGGGGCAGCGTCGCATGCGTCACCCCGCACTCACGCACCAGACGCACCAGCTCCGGCCCCGGAACCAGCCGCTCCGCCATAGCCAGGACCAGCGTCGCACCCGCCAGCCACGCCGGCCACATATCCGCGACCGCCGCGTCAAAACTCGGCGAAGCGAACTGAAGCAGACGACTGCTCTCGTCAATGCCCAGCCGCTCCACATGGTCCAGCGCCAGGTTCACCACACCCGCATGCCCGACGACCACACCCTTCGGACGACCCGTCGAACCCGACGTATAAATCACATACGCGGGGTGCAGAGGAGACAGAGCACACCGACGATCGTTGTCCGTCAGGTCCTCACCGGACTCGGCCGCCACCGCGTCGGCGATGTCCTCCAGCACCAGCGTGGTCACACCCTCCGGCACGGCATGACGCACCGCCTCCGCCGTGATCACCACGGCCGGAGTGGAGTCCTGGAGCATGTAAGCGATCCGCTCGGCCGGATACTGCGGGTCCACCGGCACATACGCCGCACCCGCCTTCAGCACCGCCAACATCGCCGTCACCAGCTCCGGCGAACGCGGCAGCACCAACGCCACCCGCCCCTCCGGACCCACACCACGACCCGCCAGGAACCGCGCAAGCCGATTCGCCCGCGCATTCAACTCCGCATACGACAGCCCCACACCCTCGAAGCTCACCGCCACCGCATCCGGAGTACGCCCCACCCGCCGCTCGAACACCACCGGCAACGACGCCCACGGCACCTCGACCCGCTCACCCTGCCACCCCGACAGCAGCCGGCCACGCTCACCCGCCGACAGCACCTCCAGCCCGCCGACCCGCACATCCGGATCCGCCACCACCGCCGACAACAACCCACCGAACCGCTCCACCAGACCCTCGACCGACACCCGGTCGAACAGATCCGTGGCGAACTCGA
>NZ_JAINRE010000109.1 GCF_020400595.1 Streptomyces naphthomycinicus
GAGCGGTTTGTGGTGTGGTTCGAGCGGTTGTTGCGGGGGTTGGTCGCGGATCCTGATGGGTTGGTGGGGTCTGTTGGTCTGGTGTCGGGGGATGAGCGGCGTGTGTTGGTGGAGGAGTTCGGTGGTGGTGGGTTGGGTGGTGTGCCGGTTGGTGTGACGGTGCTGGACTGGTTGGGGGAGCAGGTTCGCCGGGTGCCGGGTGCGGTGGCGGTGGAGTGTGGTGGCCGGTCGGTGTCGTATGCGGAGTTGGATGCTTGGGCTGATGGTCTGGCTGGTGTGTTGGCCGGGCGTGGGGTGGGGCCTGAGCGGGTGGTGGGTGTGGCGTTGCCGCGGTCGCTGGAGTTTGTGGTGGCGATGGTGGCGGTGTGGAAGGCGGGGGGTGTGTTTTTGCCGGTGGATGTGGAGTATCCGCCGGAGCGTGTGGGGTTGATGTTCGGTGAGATGTCTCCGGTGTGTGTGGTGACGGCTGGGGATGTGGCGGGTGGGTTGCCGGGTGGGGTGGACCGGGTGCTCGTCGATGGCGAGGGCTTGCGCGGGTTGGGGTCTGCGGGGGTTTCCCGGCCTGGTGCGGTGTCGGGTGGTGCGGCGTATGTGGTGTATACGTCGGGTTCGTCGGGGCGTCCGAAGGGTGTGGTGGTCGAGCATCGGGCGTTGGCGGGTTATGTGGGGTGGGCGCGGGAGTCGCATGGGGCTGTGTCGGGTGTGGTGGCGTGGCAGTCGCCGGTGACGTTCGACATGACGGTGGCGTCGGTGGTGTTGCCGTTGGTGTCGGGTGGTTGTGTGCGTGTGGTGGATCTGCGGTCGCGTGTGGTGGGTGGTGGTGCGCCGGCGTTCATGAAGGCGACGCCGAGTCATGTGCCGTTGTTGTTGGCGTCGCCGGTGGGGGTGTCGCCTGAGCGGGAGTTGGTGTTGGGGGGTGAGGTGTTGTCGGGTGCGGATGTGGCGCGGTGGCGTGAGCTGCATCCGGGTGTGGTGGTGTTCAACGCGTATGGGCCTACTGAGACCACGGTGAATGTGACGGAGTTCCGGGTCGGTGTGGGTGAGGTGTTGGGGTCGGGTCCGGTGCCGATCGGGCGTCCGCGGGGCGGGTGTCGGGTGTTTGTGCTGGATGAGTGGTTGCGGCCGGTGCCGGTGGGTGTTGCGGGTGAGTTGTATGTGTCGGGTGTGCAGGTGGCTCGGGGGTATGCGGGTCGTGCTGGGTTGACGGCGTCGTCGTTCGTGGCGTGTCCGTTTGCTGGTGCGGGTGAGCGGATGTATCGCACGGGTGATGTGGTGCGGTGGCGTGCGGGTGGGGATCTGGAGTTCGTCCGTCGGGTGGACGAGCAGGTTCAGGTGCGTGGTTTCCGTGTGGAGCCGGGTGAGGTCGAGGCGGTGCTGGCGGAGCATCCGGGTGTGCGTGCCGCTGTGGTGGTGCTGCGGGAGGACCGGCCCGGTGACAAGCGTCTGGTCGCCTACGCGGTCCCCGACGGGGGGACGGTGTTGGAGGCGGAGGCTTTGCGGGGGTATCTGGGCGGGCGTCTTCCGGAGTATCTGGTCCCGGCCGCGGTCGTGGTCCTTCCCGAGCTTCCCCTGACCGCCCACGGCAAGCTCGACCACCGCGCCCTGCCCGCGCCGGATTTCCAGCGGCAGACGCAGCGGGCTCCGCGTGACGCCCG
>NZ_JAINRE010000010.1 GCF_020400595.1 Streptomyces naphthomycinicus
GGGGCCCCCCCCCCGGGGCCCCCCCCCCCCGCTCGGACCAGCGGCTCCCGAACCGGGTCTGTGGGGACCGGCGTTACGGCTCAGTGGGCCACGGCGCGCGCCATGGACCCGTGGTGCGGCTGCATCGGAACCCCGCGTACGGGCTCCGCCGACCTGGCGGTCGAAGCGGCCTGCCGGCCGGCCGGGGCCGGGCCGCGGCGCGGCTGGGCGGCCGCGCCGTTCTGCACGTCCATGACGGCGTGGGCGACGAGCCCGCCCATGGGGTCGTGCCGGATCAGATCCCGCAGCCGGGAGCGGGACGATCGTCCCTCGTTCCCCGGATACAGGTGCTTGCCGAGCCCGACGGCGTGCGCCAGGGCGGCGAGCGCCGCGGTCCGCGGGTCCGGCGGTACGCCGGTGCGGATCGCGGAGTCCAGCCGGGATCGGATCTCCCGGCTGATGGCGGTGTCCGTCGCCTGGTAGCGCGTCGTCGGCAGCACCCCGCACATCTGGCCGGCGACGGCGGCGACCATGCCGCACCGCTCCAGATGCGAGAGATACGTCTGCCTGAGCCCCAGCCGGGGCCCGCCGATCCAATGGACGGCACGCACGGGAGCGCCGCGCCTGCGCAGCAACTCCAACGCACAGTCCAGAGTCGGATCTCCTGTCGGCCGTGGCACCACCACGGCGATACGATCCCCGTCTGGGGCTATCCGTCCGGCCAGCGCCAGCTCCACTAGCTGTGCTCCGGCCAGACCGAGGTCGAGCGACTGCGGCTGTGCAGTGGTACCCGTGGCCGGGTCCAGCGCCAGCAACAGAAGCTCCTCCGGAATTGTTCTGCGGCTCCTGCCCATCCATGCCTCCCCGCGTGGATGAATGACAGGGTGACCCCTCTCACATTGGTCTGTCGAGGGTGCGTGACCGGTTCGTAAGGGAACCGGTAGGTATGTCGTTCTCGTCTACCACAGGGGCCAAGCCCTCACACAGGACACTGGTACATGGTTCGGACAGGGCGCACACGTGGGCGTGCGACGCATGGAGGAGGCATCGGTGGCGGGCGAGTCCCCCGACAGGTCGAAGCAGCGCGAGTCGTCGGCGGAACCGACGTCGGGGAGCGCGAGTTCGGTTCCCGAGGCGCGCGATCCGCGTCTCGCGGTGGCCCGCGAAAAGGATTCCTCGGACGGCGCGGACACGTCGACGAAGATCCTGACGGTACGGCCCGGAACCCCGGCCGAGCCGAAGAAGGCGGCCGGTGCCGAGGATTCCGCCGAGGCCGACGAGGACACCGCCCTGCGCGCGGCGGTGTCGGCGTGGGTTCGCGAGCCTCGAACCGACGCGACTGCAAAGCCTTCCGAGAAGCCCGAGCCGGAAGAGGCCCCGGAGAAGAAGGCCAACTCCGAGACCGGCACGAAGCCTGAGGAGACGTCCGCCCCCCGGACCGAGACGGCCACGAAGGCCAAGACGGACGCCAAGCCCGACACGGACGCCAAGGCCGCCGCGAAGGGCAAGGCCGCCGCGAAGGGCAAGGCCGACACCAAGGGCAAGGCCGCCGCCGACGGCAAGGCGGGCGCCGAGCCCGGCTCGGACGCCAAGGGCAAGACCGACGCCGAGACCGAGACCGCCGCGGACGCGAAGGACAAGGCGAACGCCAAGCCCGGCGCGGACGGCAAGGCGGACGCGAACGCCCCCGCTGCGAAGGGCAAGACGAGCGCCGCGGGCACCGACGGCAAGGCGGACGCCGACACCGAGACCGACGCGGGTGGCAAGGCGGACGCCGAGGACGACGCCGACGCGAAGGGGAAGACGACCGCCGGCACCGACGGCACGGCTGACGCCAACGCCGAGGGCAAGGCTGACACGGCCGCCGAGGGCAAGGCCGGCGCGGCCGCCGAGGGCAAGGCCGGCGCGGCCGCCGAGGGCAAGGCCGGCGCGGCCGCCGAGGCGGACGCGGACGGCAAGGCGGACTCCGACGACGCCGACGCGGCTGACGGGCCCGGCGCGGTCGCCGAGGACGACGCCGACGGCAAGGCGGGCGCCGAGGCCGGTGGCGACGCGGCCGGCGCGGACGCCGAGGCCGGTGCTGAGGACCGTGCGGAGGCCGGGTCCGAGGACCGTGCGGAGGCCGGGTCGGGTGAGGGCGTCGCCGAGGGGGAAGGGGACGAACCGGAGGCCGCCGACGGCGGGGACGACCCGCAGGGGCCACCCGCGGACGACGACGAGAGCCGCACGGGTGGTGCGGGTGGGAAGACGGACGCCGATGGCGCAGCCGAGGCGGGCGTCGACCAGCCCACCACCGTCTTCAAGGCCGTACAGCCCAAGAAGCCCGCCGTGGACCAGCCCACGACGATGCTCAAGCTCGGCGGCAAGCCCAAGACCCCCTCCGAGTCCAAGACTCCCTCCGAGTCAAAGACCGAGTCCGAGTCCGAGGCCGAGTCCAAGACCGAGTCCGAGTCCGAGGCCGAGTCCGAGGCCGAGCGCACCAGCAAGTTCGTCGCGCTGAAGGACGACATGCGCCGCCCGGCCGGCAAGCCGAAGGCACCGGCCCCCACCCCCCTTCCCACCCCCGACGCCACCACCCCCGTCCCCCAGGTCGGCCCGGAGCGCACCACCCAGCAGCCGCTGCCGCCCAAGCCTCCGCTGGACCTGCTGGCGGAGCTGACGAACACGCCTCCGCCCCCGGAGACCCCGGTCCGCACGCTCGTGCGCCGGGTCAAGATCTGGACCCCCCTGGTCCTGCTCCTGGTGATCGTCTTCGCGGTCGTACAGGCGATGCGCCCGCTGCCGTCCCCCGCCCTCGCGCTCACCGCGAAGGACGGCTACACCTTCGAGGGCGGCCGGACGAACCTGCCGTGGCCCGGCGAGGGCCAGGGCTGGATCGACGCCGACGGCATCGGCACGATGGGCAGCTTCGGCAAGCAGAGCCCCGTCGCCATCGGCTCGGTCGCCAAGACCATGACCGCGTACATCATCCTGCGTGAGCACCCGCTGAAGCCGGGGCAGGACGGCCCGAAGATCAAGGTCGACGCGACGGCGGAGAAGGAGGGTGGCTACAACAAGGTCGGCGAGTCCACGCTCAACACCGTCAAGGCCGGCAGCTACCTCACGGAGAAGGAGGCCCTCTCGGCCGTCCTGATCCCCTCCGCCAACAACATCGCGCGGCTCCTCGCGCGCTGGGACTCGGGGTCCGAGGCGGAGTTCGTCAAGAAGATGAACGCCACCGCCAAGGAACTGGGCATGACCCGCACGACGTACACCGACCCCTCGGGGCTGAAGGAGACCACGGTCTCCACCGCCGAGGACCAGGTGAAGCTCGGCCGCGCGTTCGTCAAGGTCCCGGCCCTGGTCGCCATCAGCAGCGCGGCCAGCTGGACCGACCCCTCCGGCAAGTTCTGGCCCAACTACAACGAGCTGCCGTACCTGATCGGCGCGATCGGCATCAAGACCGGCAGCACCACCAAGGCCGGCGGCAACCTGCTCTTCGCCTCCCGCAAGAAGGTCGACGGACACACGGTCACCCTCGTCGGCGCGGTCCTCGGCCAGCACCAGCCGGAGATCCTCAAGACGGTCAACAGGGTCAGCAAGACCGCGCTGCTCGCCGCCCAGTCCGCGCTGACCTCGGCGAAGGTCCTGAAGAAGGGCGATGTGGTCGGCTATGTGGACGACCAGCTCGGCGGCCACACCCCGATCGTGGTCACCAAGGACGTCACCACCGCCGGCTGGGCCGGCCTCAAGGTGACGCTGTCCTTCGCCTCCGGGACCGTGCCGCACACCGCGAAGGCGGGCACCGTGGTCGGCTCGCTCACCGTGGGTGACGGTACGGCCGGTGCGGTGAAGGTCCCAGTGGCCCTGGAGAAGGATCTGACGGAGCCCGGCTTCGCCGCCAAACTGACGCGTCTGGGCTGACCGCCGCGTCCGAAGGCCCCTCGCGCACCCCGTCGCGGAGCCCCCACCCGGGAGCCCCGCGGCGGGGTGCGTGCTAGCGTCACGAATCGGGGCAGGTCGCCGGTCACGGGACAGGGCCGCGAACTGGACGGAAAGCGGCCGCGAACACCGAGGGAAACGGCCGAGAACAGAAGACGGGACACGGGGAGTGCCTTCAGGTGGCCACAGCGGAGCCGACACGTGCCGACGACGCAGATCCGGGCCCGGGAGCCGGCCCGCGAATACGCCTGTCCACGAGGGACACCGCGGCCGGCCGGGAGTCCGGTGCGACGCCTGCGGCGAGCGCCGACCCCTCGGCGGGCAAGGCGGCGAGCACGGCGGACGGTGACACCGCCGGCACGGCGGACGGTGACACCGCCGGCACGGCGGACGGTGACACCGCCGGCACGGTGAGCGGTGACGGCGCGGACGGGCACGGCGGGCGGACCACCCGCCGGCCGGCCGCCGTCGAGGCTCTCCGGCAGCGGCTGCTCCGGCATCCCGCACTGTCCATGACCGTGCTCTCCGGCGTCCTCCACATCATCTGGGTCTTCACCTTCGCGAACAGCGGCGGCGATCTCGCGGCCCAGGACGCCTGGGCGGAGTTCGTCGGCCGGCACCCGGACTCGGCGTACAACCTCGCCTGGTACGGGGGCATGCACCCGGTGTCGTACAGCGTGGTGTCGCCGTATCTGATGTCGGTCCTCGGCGTCCGTACGACGATGATGATCGCCGGCACGGTATCGGCGGGCCTGCTGACCATGGTGCTCATCCGCAGCCGGGCCGTGAAGAACCCCCTGTGGGCCTCGCTCGCCGGGATCTTCGCGTTCCTGTGCAACGCGATCTCCGGCCGGGTCACCTTCGGGCTCGGCACGATGTTCGCGCTCGGCTCGGTCGCGGCGGTGTTCTGCTGGCCGCACCGGTGGCGGTACAAACGCTGGGCGAAGGCGCTGGTCGCCGCCCCGCTGGCCGCGCTCGCCACGATGGCCTCGCCGGTCGCCGGGCTGTTCGTGGGCCTGATCGCGGTCGCGCTGTTCCTCCAGAAGCGGCGGCCGGGCGCCTGGGCGCTGGGGATCGCCCCCACGGCGGTGGTCGCCGTCTCGGCCTGGCTCTTCCCGTTCTCGGGCACTCAGCCGATGATCTTCGGCTCGGTGATCATGCCGCTGCTGTACGGGCTGCTGTGCCTGTTCCTCGTGCCCAAGGAGTGGATCACGGTACGGCTGACGGCCGGCGTCTACAGCGTCGCCGTCGTCCTGGTGTGGCTGATCAGCTCGCAGATCGGATCCAACATCTCGCGTCTGCCCATGCTGTTCGCGGGCGCGACCCTGATCGCGGCCCTGCCGTACACGGTGCCGAAGTCCCGCAAGTGGTATCTGACCGTGCTGGCCTTCCTCGGCTTCGTCGGCTGGATCGGCTACAAGTCGGTGGACGACATCATCCACACCACCCCGGCCGCCTCCTGGGCGCGGGAGATCGCCCCGCTCGTGCACGAGCTCCAGAAGGAAGGCGCCGAGAAGGGCCGCGTCGAGGTGGTCCCGGCCCGCTCCCACCGCGAGGCCTCCGCGCTCGCGCCGTACGTCAACCTGGCCCGCGGCTGGAACCGCCAGGCCGACATGGAGCGCAACCCGCTCTTCTACGACGACACGCTGAACTCGGCGAACTACCACGAGTGGCTCCAGCGGTGGGCCGTGCACTTCGTGGTGCTGCCGAAGGACAACCCGGACGGGGACGGCGGGGTGCGCGAGCGGCAGCTGCTGCGGCGCGGGATGCCGTATCTGCAGCAGATCTGGGGCGACGCCAACTGGCAGCTGTTCAAGGTGACCGATCCGGCGCCGCTCGCCGAGCCGAACGCGGTGGTGGACCGCGCCGACCAGGTCGAGATGACGCTGCGGGTGCGCAAGGCCGGGCGGGTCCTGGTGCGGATCCCGTACTCGCCGTGGCTGAGCATCGTCGACGAGGACGGCAAGAAGGTGAAGCCGCCGCAGGCGTCCTCCGGGACACCGAAGACGTACCGGAACGTCAACGGCTGTCTGGCGGAGACGCCGGAGGACGCGAACGGCGACAAGTGGACCATGCTGTTCGCCCCGCGGGCCGGGACGTACCGGCTGGCCTCGCCGTACGAGCTGCCGCGCGGCACCCCGTGCCCCGACGAGCTGAAGTGAGCCGGCCCGTCCGCCCCGCCCGGTCAGCCGCGTAGTTCCGACACGTATCTGTCCGTGCCCGGCACGGTGGGGAGGAACGGTGCCACCAGTTCCACCCGGCCCAGCCCGGACTCGGAGACCTGCTCGTCCAGCCCGCGGAAGTGCTCCTCCCAGCACTCCCGCGGGTCCCGTTCCAGGAACCACAGCAGCGTCAGCCGGGTGTCCACGCCCTCGACCTGCTTGACGTAGGTCATGCGGTCGCCCGGCAGGGGTGTCGGGCGGAACACCGTGACCAGGGCGGAGGGGGAGCCGGCGAGGCGGCGCGGCAGGTGCCGGGCGCGCAGCCACTCCAGCAGTCCGGCCCGCTGCTCCGGCGTCCCGGCGTCGATCACCTCCAGCACCAGTCCCGCGTAGGGGTGGTCGAGGGCGTGGACGTCCCGCGGTCCGGCCGCGCCGTCCCGGTACACCGTCGTCTCGTGGTCCTGGAAGGCCGTGAAGACGTGGGTGCGGGCGTGGTGGACGCGGGCGTCCCGGTTGAGGCGCTTGTTGATGGCGACGGTCCACTTCATGTGGTCGTCGTAGCGGCCGGCGGTGATCCAGTAGGTGGAGAGGTAGCAGCCGGCGGTGACCGGCCGGGCGATCGCCGACTTCTCCGGGTAGCGCAGGAGCTGCAGCTCCCGGGGCGCGACCCAGCGGCGGCCCGCGTACATCCAGGGCATGGCCATCGCGCCGGCGTAGTAGTGGTCGTCCTCGTACCAGCGGTTGTAGGCGTACTCGTGGCCGGGGTGCGGCTCGACCATGGTGATCAGGGCGTGGCCGGGGCGGACGCCGTACGGTCCTACGGCGGCCAGCTCGGCGTACTGCTCACTGCGGGTGTCCTCGCTCATGCGGTTCCCCCTCCGTCCCCTTCCGTCCTCCTGCCGACGGCCATACTCTGACGGCCCGTCAGGAAATGTGCCAGAGCCGGGAGGCAGCCCATGTCACTGCTCGCGGGCAAGACCGTCGTCGTCTCGGGGGTCGGGGCCGGGCTCGGCCACCAGGTCGCGGCGGCCGTCGTGCGGGACGGCGGGAACGCGGTGCTCGGGGCGCGCACCGAGGCGAACCTCGCCAAGAGCGCGGCCGGGATCGATCCGGACGGCGGGCGCACGGCGTACCGGGCGACCGACATCACCGACGAGGGGCAGTGCGAGGCGCTGGCGGCGTTGGCGCGGGAGCGGTTCGGCGGGATCGACGCGGTGGTCCACGTGGCGGCCTGGGACTCGTACTTCGGCGGACTGGAGGACGCCGACTTCACGACCTGGCAGTCGGTCGTCGACGTGAATCTGCTGGGGACGCTGCGGATGACCCGGGCGTGCCTGCCGGCGCTGAAGGCGGCCGGGGGCGGCTCGGTGGTGTTCATCGGCACGCAGTCGGCCGTGGCCGCGCCCTCCCAGGTGAGGCAGGCCGCGTACGCCGCCTCGAAGGGGGCGCTGACCAGCGCCATGTACTCGCTGGCCCGGGAGCTGGGGACGTACCGGATCCGGGTCAACACCGTGCTGCCGGGCTGGATGTGGGGGCCGCCGGTGCAGGCGTACGTCCGGTTCACCGCGCAGACGGAGGGGGTGCCGGAGGAGGAGGTGCTGTCCCGGCTGGCCGGGCGGATGGCGCTGCCGGAGCTGGCCACCGACGGGGACGTGGCCGACGCGGCGGTGTTTCTCGCCTCGGACCGGGCGAGGTCCATCACGGGACAGTCGCTGCTGGTCAACGCGGGGGAGCTGATGCACTGAGGCGATCCGGGCCCAGCCCGGCCGTTCATGTGTGTGAACGTAAGTCATGAAGCCGAACATTTTTACGGTCTCTTGACCTTACGCTTCCTTGCCGTGCGTCCATGTTCGAAACCAGAGTTCACATGCCTGACCTTGGCTGCGAACCCTGGAAGGGGACACATGAACGGTCTCGACTGGGCCGTGCTCATCGGCTACTTCGGTGTGATGGTCGCGATCGGCGTCTGGTCGCACAAGCGCGTGGACAATGTCTCCGACTTCTTCACGGCCGGCGGCAAGATGCCCTGGTGGCTCTCCGGCATCTCGCACCACATGTCGGGCTACAGCGCCGTGATGTTCACCGGGTACGCGGGCATCGCCTACACCTACGGCGTCACCTCCTTCATCACCTGGTCCTTCCCCATCGCGCTCGGCATCGCCATCGGCTCGAAGCTGTTCGCGCCGCGCATCAACCGGCTGCGCTCCCGGCTCCATGTGGCCTCCCCGCTGGAGTACCTGAAGAACCGCTACGACCTGCGCACCCAGCAGGCGCTCGCCTGGTCCGGCATGCTGCTGAAGATCGTGGACGTGGGCGCCAAGTGGGCGGCGATCGCGACCCTGCTGTCGGTGTTCACGGGTGTGTCCCTGAATCAGGGCATCCTCATCACCGGCGCGATCACCGCGGTCTACTGCACGATCGGCGGCCTGTGGGCGGACGCGCTGACCGAACTCGGCCAGTTCGTCATCCAGCTGCTGGCCGGGATCTCCATGTTCGTCGCGGTCGTGATGAAGCTGAACGACAAGGACATCGGGTTCCTCGGCGCCTGGGACGAGCCCGCGCTGCACGGCCACGGCAAGCCGCTGGTCGGCCCGTACGGCACGGTGTTCCTGCTGGCGTTCCTGTTCATCAAGCTCTTCGAGTACAACGGCGGCATGCTGAACCAGGCCCAGCGCTACATGGCCACGGGCAGCGCCCGCGAGGCCGAGCGCTCGGCCCGGCTGTCGGCGGTCCTCTGGCTGGTCTGGCCGGTGGTCCTGTTCTTCCCGATGTGGATGTCCCCGCTGCTGGTCCAGGCGCAGAAGCCGGACGGCTCCGACTCCTACGCCCTGATGACCGAGCAGCTGCTGCCGCACGGTCTGCTGGGCCTGGTCATCGTCGGCTTCTTCTCCCACACCATGGCCATGTGCTCCTCCGACGCGAACGCGATCGCGGCGGTGTTCACCCGGGACGTGGCGCCCGTGCTGTCGTCCCGGGCGCGGGGGTGGGGCGAGCGTTCGGGTCTCATCGCGGCCCGGGTCACGACGGTCGTCTTCCTCGGCCTGTCCATGGCGGTCGCCACCCAGGTCAACTCCCCCGCCTTCAAGGACATCATCACGGTCGTCATCAAGTGGGTGGCCGGTCTCATGGGCCCGATCGCGATCCCGATGATGCTCGGCCTGCTGCGCACGTTCCGCCGCTCCGGCCCCACGGCGGCGCTCACCAGCTGGGCGGCGGGTCTCCTGGCCTTCTGGCTGGTCAACTACCCCGTCAACTGGAACGTCGACGGCGGCGTCCCGCTCCAGTACCAGGTCTCGGTACCGCTCGCGGTCTCACTGGTCCTCTACATCCTGATCGGCTGCCTGAAGCCGGAGGACACCCGGGAACGGCTGGCGATCATCGAGAAGGTGAACACGGACGACGACGGCGCCGCCGCGGCGGCCGTGCCGGTGCCCGCGAGTGCGGGGGCCGGGGAGGACGTGGCGGGAGCGCCGTAGGGGGTGCCGCCGGGGACTGCCGCGCGGGCGCGTGGCGGCTGATCGCGCGGTTCCCCGCGCCTCCCCGGGGGGCGCGGCGCCGCGCCGCCGCGGGCAGGGGCCCCGTCAGGCCCGGGGATACCGCGCCAGCCACCCCGGGGAGGAACCCGCGGGTCCGTGCAGTGCCGGGCCCTGGGTCATCTCCATCGCGAAGTCGTCGGCGAGTTCCAGGATCGTGGGGCGGCCCTCCAGCTCGGCCAGCCAGGCCGGCGGGAGGGCCGTCTCGCCGTGCAGGGCGCCCAGGAGGCCGCCCGTCAGCGCCCCCGCCGCCGCCGACGGCCCGCTCTGGTTCACCGCCAGGCACAGTCCGTGCCGTACGTCCTCCCCCACCAGCGCGCAGTACACGGAAGCGGCCAGCAGGCCGTCCGCCGTGCCGTCGCCGGCCAGCTCCTCCACCCGGGCGGGCGTGGGCATCCCCTGCCGTACGGCGCCGAGGGCGTGCTGGAGGGCGTCGGAGACCGGCTGGTGGCCGGGGCGGGCGGCGAGCAGGGCGAGGGCCCGCTGCACGGCACCGTCCAGGCTGTCGCCCCGGGCCAGCGCGTGCACGATCACCGCGTACGCGCCCGCCGACAGATAGGCGATGGGATGGCCGTGGGTCTGGGCCGCGCACTCCACGGCCAGCTGGACGACGAGCTGCGGCTCCCAGCCGACGAGCAGCCCGAAGGGCGCCGAGCGGGCGACCGCCTCCGGCCCCAGCTCCCCCGGGTTCTTCGGGTTCTCCAGCGTGCCCAGGGTCTCGTCGCCGAACCCGATGAGCAGCGCGCGGCTCGGATCCCGGCGGGCGTACAGCCACTCCTGCCGGGCCAGCCACCCGTCGTCCTTGCGGCGCTCGTCCGGCCCCCAGTCCCGCTGGGTGGCCGCCCAGCGCAGATAGGCCCGGTGCAGATCGGTGGGCGGATGCCAGGCGCCGGTGTCCCGGCGCACCTGGGCGCGTATCAGCCCGTCGACGGTGAACAGGGTCAGCTGGGTGTGATGGGTGACCGTGCCGCGGCGGCCGTGCCCGAAGGCCAGGTCCAGCAGCCCCTCGCCGCCGTACGCGGCCCGGATCTCCTCCAGGGACAGGGGGTCGGCGGGCCCGCCCAGCGCGTCGCCCACCGCGGCGCCGAGCAGCGTGCCGCGCACCCGGCCGCGGAAGTCCTGCTGTTCGGCGCGGCCCCAGACGGCACCGGACGTCGCACTCACCCGACCTCCCCACGGCGTCCGCCTGTACGACGCCCAGCACTGTAATCGACCGGGAACGGTCCGTTCAGTGGGGCAAAACCGCCCCGACGGGTCATTCCCGCCCGACTCCCACCCACGTCTTCGGCCACGTTTCCGCCGGGGTGACGCGTCTCATGCGCCGGCGGCGACCAGCGCCTCGACTCCGTCCAGGATCCGGTCGAGCCCGAACCGGAGCGGATCGGTGCCGTCCGGGTCGAAGGCCCCCTCGGCGATGGCCCTGGTGAGGGCCGGGAAACGGGCGGCGTGCCGGGCGAGGAGTTCGCCGGTGAGCCGGTCCCACTCCCGCTCCTGCTCCTCCTCGCGCTCGTTCCGCTGCTGGGCGTGGTTGCGGACGAGGCCGATCAGCAGCAGGAAGACGCGGTGGCGCTGGGCGCCGCCGAGTCCGGTGGGCTCCAGGGCGGCGAGGGCCGCGTCCAGCCAGCGCAGCTGGCAGGGGCCGAGGAGCTGCCGGCGCATCGCGGTGGCGGTGAGCAGCCAGGGGTGGGCGGCGTAGACACGGGCGCACTGCCGCGTCCACTCGGTCACGGCCGCCCGCCAGTCCCCGGCCGGCACCCCGGCCAGGTCCGGTCCCTCGGCCAGCACGGACTCCACCATCAGCTCGACGAGTTCGGTCTTGCCGGGGACGTACCGGTACAGCGCCATGGCCGAGACGCCGAACCCGGCGGCGACCCGGCTCATGGACACGGCGTCCAGTCCCTCGGCGTCGGCGAGCGCGGCGGCGGCCTCGGCGATGCGCAGGGGGGTCAGCTTGGGCTTGGGGCCGCGGGTGGGCTGCTCCTGTTCGCCCCACAGCAGCGCGAGGCCCGCCCGAAGGTCGCGGACCTTGTCCTGTTCCTTCTCCTTGTTCCGTCCGGCCACGCGGCCCTCCCAGTCCGGTCCGGCGCAGCCCGTTGACTCCGCCCAACAACTGTATATACCGTAAACGCAACTGCTGATGACATAAACAGTTTAGGGGGAACACCATGCTCTTCACCTACCGCGCCCTCAAGCGCCGCGCACACGCCCGCGCCCTGCGCATCACCACCCCGAACGGCATCGACGAGTCCTCGTACGTCCGCGTCGGCGGCATCGACCAGTGGATCTCGATCCGCGGCGAGGACCTGGCGAACCCCGTGATCCTGGAGGTCCACGGCGGCCCCGGCGCCTCCAACCTCGTCTTCACCCCGCGCACCCGCGCCTGGGAACGTCACTTCACGATCGTCCGCTGGGACATGCGCGGCGCCGGCCTGACCTTCGCGGCGGGCGGACCCGGGGGACAGGGCGAGATGACCCTCGACCGGCTCTACGCGGACGCCCTGGAGGTGACGGCGCACGTCCGCGCCCGCCTCGGTGTCGCCAAGGTGCTGCTGGTGGCCAACAGCTTCGGCACGGTCACCGGCCTCCGCCTCGCCCGCGACCACCCCGAGCTGTACTCGGCGTACGTCGGCACCGACCAGAACATCAACGACGGCGGCCGGGACACCTCGGTCCACGACGCCCTGCTGGCGCGGCTGGCGGCGGCCGGCCGGAAGAAGGAACTGGCGAAGACGGCGGCCCTGGGCCCGGACCGGTCCGCCTGGACGGCACGGCAGTGGTCGGAGTTCGCGAAGACCGTGGTCACGACCGACCCGCTGACGTACGACACCATGAAGACGGTCGTCATCCGCTCCCTGTGGTTCTCCCCCTTCCACACCCTGCGCGGCCTGCGGGCGTACCTGAAGGGCATGACCTTCTCCGAGCGGTTGGGCCCGCAGGCGACGACGGTCGACGAGCGGGCCGAGGGCACCGTCTTCCGTCTCCCCTTCTTCCTCTTCCAGGGCGACAGCGACGTCCTCACCCCGCCGGAACCGGCGCGCCGCTTCTACGAGGAGGTCACCGCCCCGGTGAAGGACTTCGCCCTGATCCGCGGGGCGAGCCACTTCGCGTCCTTCCGCCACCCCGACCAGTTCCTGGACCTGATGCTGACGAAGGTCCGGCCGGTGGTGACGGGGGAGGCGGCGGGGCGCTGAGACCGACGGACAGGTCGAGGTCAGCCGTACCAGGTGACGTTGCAGACGTATACGCACTCATGGCGCGGTACGGCGAGAAAGCTGATGAAACCGCGGCCGCCGAGGATGTCGAACTCGCGGAGTCCGCCTTCCCGGTCGAACGGGCGTCCCACCTTGACGCAGTCGTGGCCGAGGGAAGCCAGTTCGGCCGCGAGGCGCTCCACCTCCGCCACCACTCCCGGCGGCAGCCCTCCCACGACATACTCAGCACTCGGGTTGTAGTGCCAAGCCCAGTCGGTCACAACCCGGCCTCCGCCTCGGCTGCCTCACGGATCGCGCGGATCTCCACCATGGCCGCGGTGGGGTCCTGCTCCCCCAAATCCACGATCCTTTCCAGTTCCCGCAGCCGGGCTGCCCGTTCCGGGTATCGCTCGACGGCCACGAAGACGGCCCATGAGTGCACGAAGGCGCGCAACGGCGCGAGGCTCTGCGTCTGCTGGGCGTTGGTCGTGGCCTCGAAGAGGTGCTGTGTGAGAGCGGGGATACGACTCGGAGCGATACGCGCCACCGCTGCCCGCAGGGCATCCGGCGTCAGCTCGGGCATGGGGATCAGCGGTCCGTACGGGCCATCGGTCTGGGCGCTCACGGTGACCTCCGGTGCGAGTGGCTCGGTCCTCGTACGGTACCGGTGGAATCGGCGGCACGACGGGGACGTGCCGCTCGGCGTCGGGCCGGCGTCGAGGGTCACGCCGCCGCCGACGCCGTACGGCAGTCCCGGCACCGTCCGGGCCGGGGAGCACGGAAGGCGCGGTCGCAGCCGTCGCAGGTCTGGAGGGGGACCGGGGCGAGTGGCGGGCGGGCCGGGGCGGGGCTCGGGGGCGGGGCGGGCAGCGGCGGGGGCAGCCGTGTGGACAGACGGTGGGCCAGGAAGGCGGCCGGGTGCTTGATCGGGTCCTGGGGCAGGCCGGTCGTCAGGAGGCGGACCACTGCGGTGGGCGGCACACCCCGTTCCAGCCACTCGGTGACAGCCGGGGCCAGACGGAGCACGTCCCGTTCGGTGAGGAGCAGCCGGGAGTCGTGGGCGCGTAACCCGGCGAGCAGATCTGCGGCCCCTCGGAGTGATGCGGGAACCTCCGGCCGGGGAGCACGGTCCGGCTTCGGCACCGGAGCGGCCGGGGCCGGGGCTGGGGCCGGGGCTGGGGCCGGGGGTGTGGCCGGGCCCGCGGCTGCGGCTGCGGCTGCGGCTGCGGCTGCGGCCAGCGCGCGCCTCGGCTTGTTGTACGAGATCGTCCGGGTCGTCACTTGTCCCGATTGAAGACGCTCCCTGGGACGTGAGAGGTATCCGTGTTCCTCCAGCTCGCGCAGGGCCGCCGCGATCCGGATCTCGCCCTCGGGGAACTTCGCCGCCAGCGCCTTGATGCCGATCGGCGTCCCGTCCGGCAGCGACTGGATGTGCAGCGCCAGGCCGATGGCCACGAGGGACAGCTCGGAGTGCTGAGCCAAGTCGTTGCCGACAACGGTGAAGTTGTCGAGAAGGGGCTCATTCACGTGGGTGACACCGGAGGAAAGCCGGGTCTTCGGACGCGGAGGAGGGTTACGCTTCTTGCCAGTCACGGGGAAAGTTGGTTCCTCTGTGATCAGGCCCTCGCATTGGGATGGCAGTCCCGGCGAGGGCCGACGTATGTCGGGGGCTGTCATCACCGACGCTGCACCAGAACCGCCCCGCCGCGCCAGTTTCGCCCGGCATATTCACTCCGGCGAGTGAGCAGCGGGGGCGGTGGGGGTGGGTTCGGTTCTTTCCCCGGTTCTTTGGTCTTTGGGGTCGTGAGCCACCGGGTCGTGGCCCACCGCGTTCCGGTACGGCCCCTACCGCCAAGTGCGCTGATCAAGCAGGGCGGTTCGCCGGGTCGCGGGCGGGCGGGATCCGGTCGGCCCCCGGCTTTCCCGTTGACGTCACCGGCACGGTCGGCCACCTCTACGCTCCTTCGTGACGACCTCGACACGGAGGGTGAACATGAAGGACGAGGAGGCCGAGGCCGTACTCAGGGCGGTCGGGCGGCAGATCAAGCTGTGGCGGGAGTCCGCCGGGCTGAAACAAGGCGAGTTGGGCGCGCGGATCGGGTACAGCGAGGATCTGGTCTCGGCCGTGGAGCGAGCGGTGCGGGTCCCGCAGCCCGAGTTCCTGGACTTGGCCGACGAAGTGCTCGGTGCCGGCGGAAAGCTGTCCGCGATGAAGGAGGACGTGGAGCGGGCCCGGTATCCGAAGAAGGTTCGGGATCTGAAGAAGCTGGAGGACGATTCGCTGGAGCTGGGCGCCTACACCGCGCTGCACATCCACGGCTTGCTCCAGACTCCCGAGTACGCCCAGGCGCTCTACGAGATGCGCAGGCCCGCGTTCACGGAGGAGGAGATCGATCAGCACGTGACCGCACGAATGGCTCGCAAGTCGGTCTTCGACCGCGTCCCTCGCCCGCTACTTACCTTCGTCCAGGAAGAAGTGACGCTCCGGCGGCCGGTCGGCGGCAGAATGGTGCTGCGTCGACAGCTCGCACACCTCTTGGAGGTGAGCCGGTTACGCCATGTCGAGATCCAGGTGATGCCTACCGACCGAGAGGACCACGCGGGCATGGCCGGGCAGTTCCGTCTGCTGAAACTGCGGAACGGCAAGACCCTCGGACACCTGGAAGTTCAGCTGCACAGTCGGGTGGTCAGTGATCCCCGGGAAGCCCAGATCTTGGAGATGCGCTATGGAATGATCCGAGCGCAGGCCCTCTCCCCCCGGGAGTCACAGGCGTTCATCGAAAAGGTACTGGGAGAAGAGACATGACCTCCGCGCTGACATGGTTCAAGAGCAGCTACAGCAGCAACGACGGGCCCGACTGCGTAGAAGTGGCCATAACCCCCGCCACCATCCACATCCGCGACTCCAAGAATCCCGAGCGCGCCCGGCTCGCCGTCACCGGCGCCACCTGGACGGAATTTCTCGGGTTCGCCCGGCACTTGGGGTAACTCTGGCTCAATGATCGCGAGCCAAGCCGGTGTTCGGCGGGGGAGAATCCAGCCATGACCGCCACCCCCACACGCCACACCGGCCTCAGCCTGGCCGCCGGTGTGCTCACCGGCATACTCGCCCTCTACATCGCCCTGGTCGCCCTCGGGAACATCACCGACTTCGGGACCAACCAGCAGTTCGTACGGCATGTGCTGGCGATGGACACGACGTTCAGGGACGACGACCTGATGTGGCGGGCGGTCACCAGCACCGCGCTCCAGGACACCGCCTACGTCCTGATCATCGCGTGGGAGACGGTGGCGGCACTCGTGCTGGTCTGGGGTACCTGGCTGTGGGCGCGGCGGGACCACGACCGCGCGCGGCGGTTCTCCACCTACGGCCTGCTGATGCTGTCGCTGCTCTTCGGCGCCGGGTTCATCGCGATCGGCGGTGAGTGGTTCGCGATGTGGCAGTCGAAGACCTGGAACGGTCTGGACGCGGCGACCCGGGTGTTCCTGCTCAGCGGCGTCGCCCTGATCGTCAACCAGCTGCCGTCCGGACAGCGCGGGCGGGGCGGAGAGACCGAACCGGGCCGGGAGGCCGGGCGGGCCGGGGCCGCATGACCCGTGGCACGCCCCGCGCGGGGGCCCGCGGCGGACAGCTCCGGCGGATCGCGCAGCGCCGGGCGCGGGCCGGGCAGCCGGCCGGGCAGCGTCCCCGGGCCCCGCTGGGCGCCCGCCCTCCGGGACACCGTCACCGGGCGCCGGAGCGCCACGGTGCCGCCGCCGCGCCGAGGCCGGAACCCTCGGCCGAGAAGGCACCCGACATCCAGGCGGCGCTCTCCGTGCTCGGCCAGCGTGATCCCGCGCACGACGGCGAGCGGCCCATCGATCTCCGCGGTGTCCGGCTGGCCGACGTCGATCTCCGGGGGGCCGACCTGCGCGGGGTGAAGCTCACCGGAGCGGTCCTGCCCCACGGCAGCCTGGCGGACACGGACCTGTCCGGCGCCGACCTGCGGGGCGTCTCGTTTCGAGGGACCGACCTGACCGGCGCCGACCTCGCCGACGCCTACCTCTACCAGGCCGACCTGCGGGAGGCGGACCTCACGGGCGCCGACCTGCGGGGGGCGAATCCGGCCGCGGCGGACCTCACGGGGGCCGCGGTGGAAGCGGTGCGGGTGACCGACACCACGGACTTCGCCGGTGCGCATCGCCCGGAGGGGGACCTGCCGACGGCGGGCCCGATCCCCGCCCCCCGCTCCCCGTCCCCGAGCGCGCCGCGGAACGGGACGGCCGGACCGGCTACTTGACGACGGCCACCTTGGTGCCCTGGTCGCCGAAGGACCACAGCGCGGCGCCGTCCTCCTTGTGGAGGCGGACGCCGCCCCGCTTCTGGCCGTTCGCGGGCGGCGGCGAGGAGCCGTCCAGGGCGTTGGAGAAGGCTATGGACACGCCCTCCACCTTGGTGAAGTACATGATGTGCTCGACCTCGACGCCGTCCGAGCCCTTGAGGGACTGGGTGCGCAGGGTGATCGAGTAGCGGCCGGGCTGCGGGTTCACCGTGCCCGGCCACACCGTGAAGGTGCGGCTCGCCCTGCCGGTCGCGTCGACCATCCAGACCCGCTTCTCGCCGAGCGAGTAGACGATCCGGCGGCCCTCGCCGGACGCGTCCGGCAGGGCGGGCGTCTCCGGCGTTCCCGGGGTCAGGGAGGCGTGGGGCTTGGCCGACGCCGACGCCGACGCGCCGGGCGTGGTCACGGCGGCCGTGGGATGCGGCCCGTGGCTCGCCTGTACGGCGAGGGCGACGACGACCGCGGTCGCCCCCGCCGTGAGACCGGTGACCCAGGCCCACGAGGGCAGTAGGGCAGCCACGGGACGCATCTCCTCCGCTACGGGGCCCCGTCCAGGATCGGGGGTCGGATCATCGTACTCAGTCCAGGACCGGCAGCAGATCCGGCAGGTGCCCGTCGGACGCCTCGGCCGCCCGCCGCCGTTCCTCGGAGACCTCGCCGTAGAGCGTGGTGCGCGGCCTCGCGGGGCGGCCGGCCGCCTCCGCCACCGCGACCAGGTCGCGGATCGACTTGTACGAGCCGTAGGAGGAGCCCGCCATGCGGGAGATCGTCTCCTCCATCAGCGTCCCGCCCAGGTCGTTCGCGCCGGAGCGGAGCATCTCCGCCGCCCCCTCGGTGCCCAGTTTGACCCAGCTTGTCTGGATGTTGGGGATCCAGGGGTGCAGCAGGAGACGGGCCATCGCCGTCACCGCCCGGTTGTCCCGCATGGTCGGACCGGGGCGCGCGATACCGGCCAGGTACACCGGCGCGTTCGTGTGGATGAACGGCAGCGTCACGAACTCGGTGAAGCCGCCCGTCTCCCGCTGGATGCCGGCCAGCGTGCGCAGATGCCCGAGCCAGTGGCGGGGCTGGTCCACATGCCCGTACATCATCGTGGAGGACGAGCGGATGCCCAGCTCGTGCGCGGTCCTGATCACCTCGATCCAGGTGGCCGCGGGCAGCTTGCCCTTGGTCAGCACCCAGCGGACCTCGTCGTCCAGGATCTCCGCCGCCGTACCGGGGACGGAGTCCAGGCCGGCCTCCTTCGCCGCCGTCAGCCACTCGCGGACCGACAGGCCGGTGCGGGTCGCGCCGTTCACCACCTCCATCGGAGAGAAGGCGTGCACGTGCATGCCCGGGACGCGCTCCTTCACCGCCTTGGCGATGTCGAAGTACGCGGTGCCCGGCAGGTCCGGGTGGATGCCGCCCTGCATGCACACCTCGACCGCGCCCACGTCCCACGCCTGCCGGGCGCGGTCCGCCACCTGCTCCAGCGAGAGCGTGTACGCGTCCGCGTCCGTGCGGCGCTGGGCGAAGGCGCAGAAGCGGCAGCCGGTGTAGCAGACGTTGGTGAAGTTGATGTTGCGGGTAACGATGTAGGTGACCTCGTCGCCGACCGCGGACCTGCGGACGTCGTCGGCCACCCGGCACAGCGCGTCCAGCGCCGGACCGTCGGCGTGCAGGAGGGCCAGCGCCTCGGCGTCGGTCAGCTTCACCGGGTCGTCGGCCGCGGTGCGCAGGGCCTGCCGTACGTCCGCGTCGATGCGCTCCGGGGCCATGCCGGGGGCCGCCGCCTCGCGCAGGGCCTCCCAGTCGCCGTACACCTCGTCGAAGTCGGCGCGCCGGTCGGCGGTACGGCCCTCGGTGTCGATGGCGGCGTGCAGGTCCGTACGGCCGGTGGGGGTGAAGACCTCCTCCGGCTCCTGCCAGGGGCGGCCCTGGACCGTCGCGTCCGGGCGGGCCAGGCCCGTCCGGGGGTCGGCGAGGGCGGACACGTGCGGGCGCAGCCGCGGGTCCAGCCAGGGCTCGCCGCGGCGCACGAACTCCGGGTACACGCAGAGCCGTTCGCGCAGCTCGAAGCCGGCGGCCCGGGAGCGCTCGGTGAGTTCCTCGATCCGCGGCCAGGGACGTTCGGGGTTGACGTGGTCGATGGTCAGCGGCGACACCCCGCCCCAGTCGTCGACGCCGGCGCCGATCAGCCGCTCGTACTCGGCGTCGACCAGGTTCGGGGGTGCCTGGAGACAGGCGCTCGGGCCCATGATGTGCCGGGCGACGGCGACCGTGGCGACCAGCTCGTCCAGTTCGGCGTCCGGCATGCCGCGCATCGCCGTGTCCGGCTTGGCGCGGAAGTTCTGGATGATCAGTTCCTGGATGCCGTGGTAGGCGCGGGCGATCCGGCGGAGCGCGAACAGCGAGTCCGCGCGCTCCTCGTACGTCTCGCCGATGCCGATGAGCAGGCCGGAGGTGAACGGCACGGAGGACCGGCCCGCGTCCTCCAGGACGCGCAGCCGTACGGCGGGTTCCTTGTCCGGGGAGCCGTGGTGCGGGCCGCCGGGCTCGGACCACAGCCGGGTCGCGGTCGTCTCCAGCATCATGCCCATGGACGGCGCCACCGGCTTCAGCCGCTGGAAGTCCGTCCACGTCATGACGCCCGGGTTCAGATGGGGCAGCAGGCCCGTCTCCTCCAGGATGCGGATGGAGACGGCGCGGACATAGGCGATGGTGTCGTCGTAGCCGTGCGCGTCGAGCCACTCGCGCGCCTCCGGCCAGCGGTCCTCCGGCTTGTCGCCGAGGGTGATCAGGGCTTCCTTGCAGCCGAGGGCGGCACCCTTGCGGGCGATGTCCAGCACCTCGTCGGGCGACATGAACATCCCGTGCCCGGCGCGGCGCAGCTTGCCCGGCACGGTGACGAACGTGCAGTAGTGGCATTTGTCCCGGCACAGCCGGGTGAGGGGGATGAAGACGCTCTTCGAGTACGTGATGACACCGGGCCTGCCCGCCGCCTCCAGGCCCGCGTCCCGCACCCGCGCGGCGGAGGCGGCGAGGTCGGTCAGGTCCTCGCCGCGTGCCTGGAGGAGCACCGCCGCCTCGGCGGCGTCGAGGGCGACGCCGTCCCGGGCGCGTTTGAGGGCGCGACGCATGGAGTTCTCGGTCGGGCCGGTTCCGGAGGTCGCGGAAGTCGTCATCTGTCGAGCATACGGTCGGGCTCCGCCGGTTCAGCGAGGTCAGGGGGGTGGACGGGGCGCGGCTCACGCCCGTGCGCCGGGCACGGGGCCCGGCGCCCGGTCGTCAGGCGGCGTCCGCCTGGAGGAGGCTTCCGTAGGCGTCCAGCGCCCGCAGCACCTCGGTCTCGCCGGCGGGCGGCAGCTGCACCACGACCTCGTCGATGCCGAGTTCGGCGTAGTGGGCGAGCTTGCCGGGGGTGGGCTGGACGGCGTACGGGACGATCCGGAGGGCGGCCGGGTCGCGGCCCGCGTCCGCCCACACCGAGCGCAGCACGGGCAGCGACTCGGTGAGCCCGCGCCCGCCGATGGGCAGCCAGCCGTCGGCGTACTCGGCGATGTGCGCGAACAGCTTGGGGCCGGCGGCTCCGCCGACGAGCGTGCGGGGACCGGTGACCGGGCCGCGCGGCTCCTGCGCGGGCTTGGGGTACGCGAGGCTGGCCCGTACGCTCCCGAACTCGCCGTCGTACGCGGTCGGTTTCTCGGACCACAGCGCCTGCATCAGCCGCATCCGGTCCCGGACCAGGTCGCGGCGGGTGCGCCAGGAGACGCCGTGGTCGGCGGCCTCCTCCACGTTCCAGCCGTACCCGAGGCCGAGGGTGAGACGGCCGCCGGACAGGTGGTCCAGCGTGGCGGCCTGCTTGGCGAGGTCGATCGGGTCGTGCTGGGCGACCAGGGTGATGCCGGTGCCGAGGCCGAGCCGCTCGGTGACGGCGGCGGCCTGGCCGAGGGCGACGAAGGGGTCGAGGGTGCGGCCGTACTCGCGCGGCAGGTCGCCGCCGGCGGGGTACGGGCTCGTCCGTTCGACGGGGATGTGGGTGTGTTCGGGGAGGTAGAGACCGGCGAAGCCACGCTGTTCGAGTTCGCGGGCGAGGCGGACGGGGGTGACGGTCTCGTCCGTGAGGAAGATCGTGACGGCGATACGCATGGGCTATCTGTACCGGGTACCGGCTCCGGTGTCCATACCGACTGGTCGGTGTCGGCGGAACGCGCCGGAGCACTGTCCCGCGCCCCGCGGTGCGCCTACCTTGGACGGGTGACGACCTTGCGCGGCACTCTCCCTCCGGGTTCCCCGGACTACGTCTACCTTCCCTTCGAAGTACCGCCGGGAACAACCGAGTTGAAGGTCTCGTACACCTACGGCAAACCCTCCGTCCCGCCCGGCGTCCCCGGCAACGCCCTCGACATCGGGCTCTTCGACGCACGCGGGACCGGACTGGGCGGGCGGGGGTTCCGGGGCTGGTCGGGGGGTGCTCGTACGGAGTTCTTCGTGCGGGCGGACGAGGCGACCCCCGGCTATCTCCCCGGGCCGCTGCACCCCGGCACCTGGTACATCGCCCTCGGCCCCTACACCGTCGCGCCGCAGGGGCTGCCGTACGAGGTGACGGTCACGACGGCGCGCGGTGAGCCCGGCGAGACCCCGCCGCCCCGGTACCCGCCGCCACGGGCCCGGGGGCGGGGCCGCGACTGGTACCGGGGCGACTGCCATCTGCACTCCTGGCACTCCGACGGCCGCCGCACCCCCGCCGAGATCGCGGACCTGGCCCGCGCGGCCGGCCTGGACTTCCTCAACAGCTCCGACCACAACACGAACGCCGCGCACCCCCACTGGGCCGACGCGGCCGGCGACGACCTCCTGGTCCTGCTGGGCGAGGAGGTCACCACCAGGAACGGGCACGTCCTGGCGCTCGGCACCGACCCCGGCACCTTCGTCGACTGGCGCTACCGGGCCCGGGACGGCCGCTGGGCGCACTTCGCGCGGGCGGTCCGCGCAGCCGGCGGCCTGGTCGTACCGGCCCATCCGCACGCCGACTGCGTGGGCTGCGGCTGGCGGTTCGGGTTCGCCGAGGCGGACGCCGTGGAGGTGTGGAACGGCCCCTGGACACCCGACGACGAGATGACCCTGGCCGCCTGGGACGCGCGGCTGGCGGCGTCGGCGCGCGGCGGACGGGCCTGGCTGCCGGCGCTGGGCAACAGCGACGCCCACCGCGACCCGGACGTGGTGGGCATGCCCCAGACGGTCGTCCTCGCCGACGAACTGACCCGGGAGGCCGTCCAGGAGGGGCTGCGGGCGGGCCGGTCGTACGTGGCCGAGTCGCGGCAGGTCGTGCTCGCCTTCGCCGTGACCGCCGAGGGAGGCGAACGGGCCGGGATCGGCGAGCGGCTCGCGGTGGCGGCGGACACCCCGGTGACCGTCCGGCTGGAGGTGTCCGGCGCGCCCCGCTGCTCGGTCCGGCTCCTCACCGACCAGGGGGTGCTGTTCACCGGCGGACCGCTGCCGGTCTCCGGCACGGGCACGGTGGAGTGGCGGACGACACCGGCCCGCGCGGCCTACGTACGGGCCGAGTTGCGGCACGAGACGGCGCTGGGGCCGCTGCCGGGGGCGATGGCCGCGTTCACCAACCCGGTCTTCCTCGGACGGGCCGGCGACGGGCGGACCGGCGCTGCGCGATGATCGGGACGACCACGTCCAGCCGGCGCCCCGCACGGGGCCGTCGCACCATCCCGCCGGGCACCCCGCCCGGGTCCGCACGGAGCAGGAGAACCGAAGCCATGCCAGGCCGCGCAGACCGCAAACACCGCCTCGTGACCCGCTTCCAGCGGTACGTCGCCAACCCCCTCAACCGGCGCCTGCCGTTCCAGACCCTGCTGGAGACCACCGGCCGCACCTCGGGCCTGCCCCGGCAGACCCCGGTCGGCGGCCGCCGGGTCGCGGACTCCTTCTGGCTGGTCTCCGAGTTCGGCCTGAAGTCGCAGTACGTGCGCAACATCCAGGCCGACCCCGTGGTCCGGGTCCGTATCGCCGGCCGCTGGCACCACGGCACGGCCCATCTCCTGCCCGACGACGACGCGGTGGCCCGGCTGCGCGCCCTGCCCCGCTTCAACAGCGCGGCGGTACGGGCGTTCGGCACGGACCTGCTGACGGTGCGGGTGGACCTGGTGGACTGAAGCGCCGTGCCGGCGGTGCGCCCGGGTGACGGTTCAGCCCGGCCACACGAGGGCCTGCACCTCGCTGTACGCGTGCAGGGCGTACACGCCCACGTCACGGCCGACCCCGCTCTTCCTGAAGCCGCCGAACGGGGCCTCCATGTTGCGGCCGACCGTGTTGATGCCCACGCCCCCGGCCCGCAGCCGGCGCGCCACCCGGAACGCCCGTGCCACGTCACCGGACCACACGTAGTCGATGAGCCCGTAGTCGGAGTCGTCGGCGAGGGCCACCCCCTCGTCCTCGTCGTCGAACGGGATCACCACGACCACCGGCCCGAAGATCTCCTCGCGCGCCACCCGCATGTCGTTCGTGCAGTCGGCGAGCAGGGTGGGCGCGACGTAGAACCCCTTCTCCGGGCCGGGCCGTTCGCCGCCGGCCACGACGACCGCGCCCTCCTTGCGCCCGAGGTCCACGTACGACTCCACGCGCGCCCGGTGCTCGGCGGAGATCACCGGCCCCACCACCGTGTCCGGCTCCCGGGGGTCGCCCACCTTCAGCCGGTCCGCGTATCCGGCGAGCCGCTCCACCAGCCGCTCGTACACCCCTCGCTGGGCCAGCACCCGGGTCGGTGCCGTGCAGATCTGTCCGCTGTAGAAGGAGAAGGTGGTGCCGATGCCGGCGACGGCCGAGGCCAGGTCGGCGTCGTCGAAGACGAGGGCGGCACCCTTCCCGCCCAGCTCCATCAGCTGCCGCTTCATGTCCCGCCCGCACACCTCGGCGATGCGCCGCCCGACGGCCGTGGAGCCGGTGAAACTCACCATGTCGACGTCGTCGCAGGCCACCACGGCCTCCCCCACGGCGACGTCCCGCCCGGAGACGACGTTCACCACGCCCGGCGGCACCCCGGCCGCCGCCAGCGCCTCCGCCATCCGGTACACGGACAGCGGATCCTGCGGGGCGGGTTTCACCACCACCGTGTTGCCCATCGCCAGCGCCGGGGCGATCTTCCCCGCGGGGTTCGCCCACGGATTGTTGTACGAGGTGACACAGGTGACGACCCCCACGGGCTGCCGCACCGCGAGCGCCCCCAGCACGCCGCCCCTCCCCAACGGCCCCGCCTCGTTGACCTGCGGGACGACGGCCCACTCGGCCGGCTCCACGCTCGCGTACCGCCGGAAGCGGGCGGCGGCCACCCCGACCTGCATCGCGCGGGCGGTCCCGGTGGTCGCCCCCGTCTCGGCCCGCGCCAGATCGGCGTACGGCACCAGCCGGTCCCGGACGATCTCCGCCGCCCGCCCCAGGATCGCCGCCCGCTCCTCCGGCCGGGTCCGCGACCACGCCCCGAACGCCTCCCGGGCCGCGGCACACGCGGCCCGCGCCTGGTCCGGCGAAGCCTCCGGCGCCCGGCCCACGGTCTCCTCGGTGGCCGGGTCGGTCACCGGGTAGTACCCGCCCTCCGGCGTCACCCACTCCCCGCCGACGAACAGCGGCTGCTCCTCGCTCACCGGGTGCTCACCGTCCGCGTGTCCCGCCCCGACCGCAGCACCCGCCCCGGTACGGCCCCCGTCACCACGTCGTCCCGGATCGCCGCCACCCCGTTGACCCACACGGCCCGCACCCCGAGCGCCCGGGAGTCCAGCCGGGGACTGTCGCCCGGCAGGTCGTGCACCAGCCGGGCCGGGCCGGCGTCGATCCGCTCCGGGTCGAACAGCACCAGGTCGGCATGGAAGCCCTCCCGCACCCGCCCCCGCCCGCGCAGCCCGAAGAGCCGCGCCGGGTCGTCGGTCAGCATCTTCACCGCCTGCTCCAGACCGACCAGCCTCCGGCCGCGCAGACAGTCCCCGAGGAACCGGGTGGTGTACGGCGCCCCGCACATCCGGTCCAGGTGGGCGCCCGCGTCCGAGCCGCCGAGCAGGACGTCCTCGTGCTGCCAGGTCTCGGCGCGCAGCGCCCAGGAGTCCGGGTCGTTGTCGCTCGGCATGGGCCACAGGACGGTACGCAGCTCGTCCTCGGCGCAGATCTCCACCAGGCAGGCGAACGGGTCCTGTCCGCGCTCCGCCGCGATGTCGCGCACCACCCGGCCGGTCAGTCCCCGGTTGGCCTCGCTGTAGGTGTCGCCGATGACGTACCGCCCGAAGTCCGCGAGCCGCCGGAACACCCCGGCCTCCTTCGACCGGGCCCGCCGCAGCAGCTCCGCCCGGACGTCCGGGTCGCGGAGCCGGGCGATGCGCTCGGGCACCGGCAGCCCCAGGACCGGCCCCCACCCCGGGATGAGGTTGAGGGCGCAGAACGTGCCCAGGGACATGTTCATCGGGGTGAGGATCGGCATGGTCAGGGCCACCACCCGGCCGCCCGCCTTACGGGCCCGCTCGCTCGCGCCGAGCTGGCGGGGCACGCGCTCCGGGACGGCCGCGTCGACGGTGAGCACGTTCCAGTTCAGGGGGCGCCCGGCGGCGGCGCTCAGCTCGACCAGCAGATCGATCTCGGCGTCGCTGAACTGGTCGAGGCAGCCGGCGACGATCGCCTCGATCTGCGTGCCCTCGTGCTCGCCGACGGCCCGCGCCAGCGCCACCAGTTCCTCCGGCCGCGCGTGCCGGGAGGCGACCGGCTGCCCGTCCCCGTCCGAGTGCGTACCGGACTGGGTGGTGGACAGCCCCCAGGCACCGGCGTCCATGGCCTCGTGCAGCAGCCGGAGCATGGCCTTCAGCTGGGCGTCCGTGGGCTGCCCGCCGACGGCCCGCGGACCCATCACATACCGCCGCAGCGCGCAGTGCCCCACCATGAACCCGGCGTTCACCGCGATCCGCCCCTCCAGGGCGTCCAGGTACTCACCGAAGGAGTGCCAGCTCCACGGCGCCCCCCGTTCCAGCGCCACCAGGGACATGCCCTCCACCTTGGACATCATCCGCCGGGTGTAGTCGGCGTCCTCGGGACGGGCGGGGTTGAGGGGCGCGAGGGTGAACCCGCAGTTGCCGCCGACGACGGTGGTCACGCCGTGGTTGAGCGACGGTGTGGCGTACGGGTCCCAGAAGAGCTGGGCGTCGTAGTGGGTGTGGGGGTCGACGAAGCCGGGGGCGAGGACGAGCCCGTGCGCGTCCTCGGTGGCGCGGGCGTCCTCGGCGACCTTGCCGACGGCGGCGATCCGGCCGTCACGGATGCCCACGTCGGCGGTGCGGGCGGGGGCGCCGGTGCCGTCCACCACGGTGGCGCCCCTGATGAGGTGATCGAGCATGAGGTCCCCTTCTCGACTCCGTCACGAGGTCCGGTCCGAAGGGGCGCGGGCGATCGCGCGGCAGGCCGCCGCGCACCCGCGCCCCGCGACGGTGCTCACACGGCAGCCCGGAACCGGGACGTCCGGTGCACCGGATCCGTGTCGATCTTCGGAATCACGTGCTCCCCGATGAGCCGGATCGTCCGCAGCGTCTCCTCCTTCGGCACCCCCACCGGCAGCCCGAAGCTCAGCTGGTCCGCGCCGGCCTGCTCCCACCGCTTGCACTGGCGCAGCACCTCGTCGGGGTCCCCGCAGATCAGCAGCTCCTCCTCGATGAGCAGTTCCACGAACTCCGGCGTGTACGGGGGCAGCGTCTCCGGCCACACCGGGAAGCCCTCGGGGCGCGGGAAGGTGTCGTGGTACCGGAAGACCAGCGAGGGCAGATAGTGCAGCCCGCCGTTGACTGCGGTCTCGATCGCCTCCGCGTGCGTCGGCGCGCAGATCGCGGTCGTCGTCACCATCACGTTGTCGTTGACGAAGTCCCCCACCGGTTCGGCGTTCACGACCGCCGTCTTGTACTGCTCCAGCACCCACTCCATGTCGGAGACCTTCTGGATGCTGAAGCCGAGCACCCCGAGCCCCTTCCTCGCCGCCATGGCGTACGAGGGCGGGGACCCGGCCGCGTACCACATCGCCGGATGCGACTTCCCGTACGGCTTCGGCAGGACCTTCCGCGGCGGGAGCTGCCAGTGCTTGCCCTGGAAACCCTCGTACTCGTCCTGGAGCCACATCTTCGGGAACTCGGCGATGGTCTCCTCCCAGATCTCCTTCGTGTGGTTCATGTCGGTGATGCCGGGCAGGAAGCCGAGGATCTCGTGCGACCCGGCCCCGCGTCCGCTGCCGAACTCGAACCGCCCCTCGCTGAGGTGGTCCAGCATGGCGACCTTCTCGGCGACCTTGACGGGGTGGTTGACCTGGGCGAGGGGGTTGAAGATCCCGGAGCCCAGGTGGATGCGCTCGGTCGCGTGCGCCAGGTAGCCCAGGAAGACGTCGTTGGCCGACAGGTGCGAGTACTCCTCCAGGAAGTGGTGCTCCGACGCCCAGGCGTACTTGAAGCCGGACTTGTCCGCCTGGACGACGTACTCGGTCTCCTCCATCAGCGCCTTGTGCTCGGCCAGCGGGTCGGTCTCGGCGCGCTTGCCCACGTACCCCTGTACAAAGAGCCCGAATTCCACGGCGGTTCACCGTCCTCAGTGTTTTTCTGACGTGCCGTCAGATCGCCTGTCGGCCGACTGTCGCACCGGCCGCCGTGACCGTCAATAGCTGACGGACCGTCAGATGACGCTGACGCCCGCCAGCCATCCCCCGTCGATCACGAACGGCTGCCCGGTGATGTACGAGGAGTCGTCCGAGGTCAGGAAGAGGGCGAGCCGGGCCACCTCCTCCGGCTGCCCGATGCGGCCGAGCGGCACGAGCTTGCGGTACAGCTCGTCCAGCGCCCGGCTCGTCTCCTCCGGGTCGGCGTCCGGGTCCAGCCGGGCCGGATTCGACATCGCGGTGTCGATGGCCCCCGGGCAGATGGCGTTGACCCGGATCCGGCGGGCCGCCAGCTCCAGCGCGGCCACCCGGGTCAGCCCGAGCACGGCGTGCTTGGTGGCGGCGTACGTCCCCACGGCCGCCATGCCGGTCAGGGCCGTGTAGGAGGCGGTGTTCACGATCGTGCCGCCGTCGGCCAGCTCCGGCACCACCGCCTTCATGCCCAGGAAGCAACCCACCTGGTTGACCTGCACGACCTGCATGAACTCGTCCAGCGGGGTGTCCACGAGGGCGTTGAAGCGCAGGATGCCCGCGTTGTTGACCAGCCCGTCGATCCGCCCGTACGCCCGCTTCACCGCCGCCACGGCCGACCGCCACCCGTCCTCGGTGCCCACGTCCAGATGGACGTACAGCGCCCCGATCTCCTTCGCCAGCGCCTCCCCCCGGTCGTCCAGCACATCGGCGACCACGACCCGCGCGCCCTCCGCCCGGAACAGCCGCGCCTCCTGCTCACCCTGCCCGCGCGCCGCCCCGGTGACGATGACGACCCGCCCGTCCAGCTTGCCCATACCGTCTCCTCAGTCCAGCCGGGGCGCGACCTCCGCCCCGAACGCGGCGATCTGCTCGATCAGTTCGGACCGGCTCCGGCTGCGGAACCGCACCTGGATCTGGTCCACGCCCATCGCCCGGTACGCGCGCAGCGACTCGGCGACCTCCTCCGGCGCCCCGCCGAGGGTGTGCCGCCCCACGTCCCAGCCGGGCCGGCCGACGTACAGCGGCTCGGCGATCGCGCCCACGGTGAACGCCCCGCCGAGACCGGCCTCCTCGCGCAGGCGCCGGATCCGGGCGATCCGCTCCGGCAGCCGGTCCCGCGGGTCGCCCTGCGGCAGCCAGCCGTCGCCCTTCAGCGCGGCCCGGCGGACGGCGGCGGGCGAGGAGCCGCCCACCCACAGCGGAACGCGCGGCTGCGCGGGGCGGGGGCGCTGCCCGAGCCCGGCGAAGTCGTAGCGCTTGCCGTGGTGCTCGGGATACTCCTCGGGCCCCAGGGCGGCCCGCAGCGCGTCCATCACCTCGTCGAGGACGGCCCCGCGCCGCTCGAAGTCCACGCCGAGCGCCTCGAACTCCTCCCGCACATGCCCTGCTCCCACCCCGAGGAGCAGCCGGCCGCCGGAGAGACGGTCGAGCGTGGCGTACTGCTTGGCGGTGAGGAGCGGATGCCTGAGCCCGACCACGGCGACATGGGCGAGCAGCCGTACCCGCGCGGTCACGGCGGCGAGATGGGCGAGGGTGGCCACGGGGTCGTACCAGACCGTGCTCATGGCCGGGGCCAGCCGGCGCGGGATCGCCACGTGGTCGCAGCAGGCGACGTACGCGAACCCCGCCGCGTCGGCCGCCCGCGCGACGGCCGTGAGGTCCTCGGGCCCGGCACCGGCCTCCCAGGGCTCGGTGTAGAGGGTGCTCTGCGACTGCACCGGCAGCTGGATGCCGTACGCCAGGGCGCTCACCGCCACAGCCCTTGCGGTGTCAGCCCCAGCAGCTCGATGGCGTTGCCCCGCACGATCCGCTCGACCACGTCGGCCGGCAGATGCCCCATCTGGGCCTCTCCGACCTCGCGGGACTTGGGCCAGGTGGAGTCCGAGTGCGGGTAGTCCGTCTCGTACAGCACGTTGCCGACGCCGATGGCGTCCAGGTTCCTCAGCCCGAAGGCGTCGTCGAAGAAGCAGCCGTAGACGTGCCCGGCGAACAGCTCGGACGGCGGCCGGCGCACCTTGTCGGCGACCCCGCCCCACCCCCGGTTCTCCTCCCACACCACGTCCGCGCGCTCCAGGATGTACGGGATCCACCCGATCTGCCCTTCCGCGTACATGACCTTCAGGTTCGGGAAGCGCTCGAACTTCCCGCTCATCAGCCAGTCGACCATCGAGAAGCAGCAGTTGGCGAAGGTGATGGTGGAGCCGACGGCGGGCGGGGCGTCGGCGGAGGTGGAGGGCATCCGGCTGCTGGAGCCGATGTGCATGGCGACGACCGTGCCGGTCTCGTCGCAGGCCGCGAGGAACGGGTCCCAGTCGTCGGTGTGCACGGACGGCAGCCCGAGGTGCGGGGGTATCTCGGAGAAGGCGACGGCCCGGACGCCCCTTCCCGCGTTGCGCCTGACCTCCTGGGCGGCCAGCTCGGCGTCCCACAGGGGGATCAGGGTGAGCGGGATCAGCCGGCCGCCCGCCGCGGGCCCGCACCACTCCTCCACCATCCAGTCGTTGTAGGCGCGGACGCAGAGCAGGGCCAGCTCCTTGTCGGCGGCCTCCGTGAACGTCTGGCCGCAGAAGCGGGGGAAGGTCGGGAAGCACAGGGCCGACTGGACGTGGTTGACGTCCATGTCGGCGAGCCGGGCGGTCACGTCGTACGACCCCGGCCGCATCTGCTCGTACGTGATCACTTCGAGCCTGACCTCGTCCCGGGCGCAGCCCACGGCGGTGTCGAGGCGGGTGAGCGGCCGGTGCAGGTCCTCGTACACCCACCAGTCGCCCACCGGGCCCTCGGTCGCACCCGGTTCGCCCATCACGGGCTTGAAGCGGCCGCCCAGGAAGGTCATCTCCTTCAGCGGGGCGCGCACGATCCTGGGGCCGGCGTCCCGGAACCTGCTCGGCAGCCGGTCCTGCCACACGCCGGCGGGCTCGACGGTGTGGTCGTCGACGGAGATGATCAGCGGGAACTCTGTGGTCTCCATGCCGTTCACGGTAGCGCTGATCTGACGGTCCGTCAGCTACGCTGCGCGGGCGACCGGGATGCGAAGACCGTGTGAGGGCCTTGTGTGCCGCGCCCCCCGCCCTGTGACGGGCGTCTCCCACGGCTGACGCAACCGCCCGGAACAAGGCAAACTGACGGGGTTGTTCGTGATGCCGAGGGGGACGAACGCATGGACGGTGGGCCGCGAGTACCCGAGCAGCGGCGCGCCGGCTCCGTGGCCATGACGGAGACCGGCCCGCTGCGCTTCGGCGTGCTCGGTCCGGTACGGGCCTGGCGCGGCGAGGAGACCCTCAGCACGGGCTCCCCCCAGCAGCGCGCCCTGCTGGCCGCCCTGCTGCTGCGGGAAGGCCGTACCGCCACGGCGGCGGAGCTGATCGACGCGCTCTGGGGGTCCGAGCCACCGTCCCAGGCACTGGCGGCGGTCCGCACGTACGCGTCCCGGCTGCGCAAGATCCTGGACCCCGGGGTCCTGGTCAGCGAGTCCGGCGGCTACGCCGTGCGCTCACCGGGCGAGGGCGCGCTGGACCTCGCGGTCGCGCAGGACCTGGCGGCGGAGGCGGAGAAGGCCCGGGGGGCCGGTGACCTCGGCCGGGCGCGGGCGCTGCTGAACCAGGCCCTCGACCTGTGGGACGGAGAACCCCTGGCCGGCGTCCCCGGCCCGTACGCCGAGGCCCAGCGGGCCCGCCTCGACGAATGGCACCTCGTCCTCCTCGAATCCCGCCTCGACCTCGACCTCGAACAGGGCTGCCACTCCGAGGCCGTCTCGGAACTGACGGCCCTGACGGCGGCCCACCCCCTGCGCGAACGCCTGCGCGAACTCCTCATGCTGGCCCTGTACCGCAGCGGCCGCCAGGCGGAGGCGCTGGCGGTCTACGCCGACACCCGCCGCCTGCTCGCGGAGGAGCTGGGCGTGGACCCCCGCCCCGGCCTGAGCGACCTCCAGCAGCGCATCCTCCAGGCGGACCCGGCCCTCGCCGAACCCTCCGCCCCCGCCACCGAGTCACCGTCGGCCCCCGTCCGCCCGGCCCAGCTGCCCGCCTCCGTCCCCGACTTCACCGGCCGCAACACCTTCGTCACCGAACTGAGCGCCGTGCTGTCCTCCGCGTCCGAGGCGGAGGGGCGGGTGATGGCGGTCTCGGCACTGGCCGGGATCGGCGGCGTGGGCAAGACGACCCTGGCCGTCCACGTCGCCCACCGGGCCCGCACCGCCTTCCCCGACGGCCAGCTGTACGTCGACCTCCAGGGCGCGGGCCCGCGCCCCGCCGAACCCGAGACGGTCCTGGGCTCCTTCCTGCGCGCCCTGGGCACGGCGGACTCGGCGATCCCCGACTCCCTGGAGGAACGGGCGGCGCTCTACCGCTCGGTCCTGGACGGCCGACGCGTCCTGGTCCTCCTGGACAACGCGAAGGACGCGGCCCAGGTACGCCCCCTCCTGCCCGGCACGGAAGGCTGCGCCGCCCTGGTCACGTCCCGGGTCCGCATGCTCGACCTGGCCGGTGCCCACCTCGTCGACCTGGACGTCATGTCCCCCGACGAGGCCCTCGCCCTGTTCACGAGGATCGTGGGCGAGGAGCGGGTGGCATCGGAACGCAAGGCGGCGCTGGACGTGGTGGCGGCCTGCGGGTTCCTGCCGTTGGCGATCCGCATCGCGGCGTCCCGGCTCGCCGCCCGGCGCACCTGGACGGTGTCGGTGCTGGCGGCGAAGCTGGCCGACGAACGCCGCCGCCTGGACGAACTCCAGGCCGGCGACCTGGCGGTGAAGGCCACGTTCGAACTGGGCTACGGCCAGCTCGAACCGCCCCAGGCCCGGGCGTTCCGCCTGCTGGGCCTGGCCGACGGCCCCGACATCTCCCTGGCGGCCGCGGCCGCGGTCCTCGACCTCCCCCCGGACGACACGGAGGACCTCCTGGAGTCCCTCGTGGACACGTCCCTGCTGGAGTCGGCGGCGCCCGGCCGGTACCGGTTCCACGACCTGGTACGGCTCTACGCGCGAGCGTGCGCGGAGCGGGACGAGGAGCCGGCCCGGGAACGGGAGGCCGCGATGTCGCGGCTGCTGGACTTCTACCTGGCCACCACGGCCGGGGTGTACGCGATCGAGCGGCCGGGGGACCGCACGGTCGCGCACTTGGCACCGACCTCGTACCAGGGCCTTTCGTTCACGGGACGGGCAGAGGCCCTCGACTGGCTGTTCGCCGAGGCACAGTGCCTCTTGTCCTGTGCCAGGCAGCAGACCACCGGTAGCGGGCTCGGCCGAGCCGTCGACCTGTTGTGGGCCGCGAAGGATCTGGCGGAGTCAGGAGCGAACGCCAAGCAGTACGAAACGGCGGCGAGGGCTCTGCGGGATGCCGCGCGTGACGACGGCGACATCCGGGCGGAAAGCCGTGCTCGAACGGCACTTTCCAATGTCCACTTGGCCGCCGGACGTTACTCGGAGGCGGACGAGGAGGCTCGGTGCGCCGTCGCGCTCGCATCCGCGACAGGCGATATCGCTCCCGTGAGCTGGGCCTCCACGGACAGGGGGATCATCGCTCTCAGCCAGGGCCGCTACGAAGAGGCCGAGAAGTTCCTCACCACGGCCAGGGACGGCTATCAAGCGGACGGCAACAGACCCGGTGAGGCCAATTCGCTGTGCAATCTGTCGCGGCTCTACGAGCGGATGAATCGCCTGTCCGAAGCGGTCAGTCTGGCCCAACAGGGCGTCAACATCTTCCAGCAGCTCGGTATGACGTTGCGGCTCGCGAACGGCCGCTACGCGCTGGGCGTCGCGTTGGTCCGAGCCGGCCGTCAGTCCGAAGGCCTGGCGCAGTTGTCCGAGGCGCTGGTCATGTTCGGGAGCAACCGGCAACGGCTCTGGGAGGGGACCACCCACTTCCGCCTCGCACAGCTTCACCTGACCGCTCGGCGCCCGGCTCAGGCGGCGCAGCACGCCGAACAGGCCCTGGCCATCGGATTCATCGGTGGTGATCTGATCCGCGGCAACGTGCTGAACACGCTGGGCAAGAGCCTTCACGCTCTCGACCAGTCGGACCGGGCAAGAGCCTGCTGGCAGGAGGCTCTCCTCCTGCTGGAACAATCGGGAGCGCCCGAAGCCTCGGAGGTACGGGGCCTCTTGGCGCCCATGGAGACTCCCTGACCTGGTCTCGCCGGCGTTCATCGAACGTTTATGGCCGTCTGGCAGGGTCGGTGCAAACGGTTCGGGGCGTCGGGGGACGTCGGGACCACACCGAGCCCACGGGGGGTGGGCTCTTGGTATGCGCCTCTGTCCGGCGATACTCGGGGGAATCGCCGGACAGAGGCATCTGGCCCACTTGATCACCACTCCCAGGGGGAGCCTGAACATGAGCAGCACCGAGAAGCAGACGACGGACGTCACCACGATGGAGAACCACGCTCCCGTTCCGCCGGCTCTCGCCGACGCCCCGGCACAGGACACCCAGGCGTCCACCGCGCCGCCCAAGGACGAGAAGATCGTCACTCTGGAGAACCACGCGCCCGCCCCGCCCGCTCTGGACCTGGACGGCCGCAAGTAGGCCTGCATCGCGGCGGGGATCGGCCGCGGCGGCACGGAGGGGGAGCCGTCGCGGCCGAGGCGTGTCCGGGGCAAGGTCCAGGCCGTTCCTCGGCGGGAACGGCCTGGACCTCTCGCACTTGTCCACGGCCGCCGGAGCCGTGCGGGTGAGTCCGCCGGAGTGGTGGCGTGGAGCGTGGTGGACCGGGGGAATCCACCTCAGCCCCTCTCCCCCGCCGGCCCCGGCCCCTCCGCTCGGCCCCTCCCCCTCACCCCCGCCCCCGCAGCTCCCCCTTCATCACCTTTCCGCCGGCGTTTCTCGGTAGTTCGGGGAGGAATTCGACCGTTCTCGGGACCTTGTAGTTCGCCATCTCGCGGCGGGACCAGGTGATCAGGTCGTCGGCGGTGAGGTGGGAGCGGGGGCGGCGGACCACGAAGGCCTTGCCCACCTCGCCCAGGCGGGGGTCCGGTATGCCGATCACCGCCACGTCGGCCACGTCCGGGTGGGTGCCGAGGAGCTGCTCTATCTCCGCCGGGTACGCGTTGAAGCCGCCGACGATGAACATGTCCTTGATGCGGTCCGTGATGCGCAGGTTGCCGGAGGGGTCCAGGACGCCCACGTCGCCGGTGCTCAGCCAGCCGTCCGGGGAGACCGTCTCGGCGGTGGCCGGCGCGTCCTCGTAGTAGCCGCGCATGACGTTGAAGCCGCGGACCAGGACCTCGCCCGCGGTGCCGGGCGGTACCGGTGCGCCCGTGGTGTCGGCCACCTTCACCTCCGTGCCCGGAATGGGCCGGCCGGACGTGGTGGCGATCACCGACGGGTCGTCGCCGCGGCGGCACATCGTGACGATGCCGCTCGCCTCCGACAGGCCGTACGCCGTGAGGACCGTGCCGATGCCGAGTTCGCCGCGCAGGCGCTCCACCAGGCGGAGGGGGACCACGGCCGCGCCCGTCACCACCAGCCGCAGCGCCGACAGGTCGTGGGCGTCACGGGCGGGGTGGTCCAGCAGCTGCTGGTGGAGGGTGGGCGGGCCCGGCAGGACGGAGACGCGTTCCCGGGCGATGTTCGCCAGTGCCGTTTCCACGTTGAACACGGGCTGCGGGATCACCGTCGCCCCGCGCATGAGGCAGGCGAGCACCCCGGCCTTGTAGCCGAAGGTGTGGAAGAAGGGGTTGACGACGAGGTAGCGGTCGGCGGGGCGCAGGCCCGCCAGGTCCGCCCAGATGCCGTAGGCGCGGAGGGTCTGGCCGTGGGTGATCATCGCGCCCTTGGGGCGGCCCGTCGTGCCCGAGGTGTAGGTGATGTCCGAGAGGGACGTGGCGGACAGCCGGCGCGTGCGGCGCAGGACCGAGGTCCGCGGCACGTCGTCCCCTGCCGCCAGGAACTCCTTCCAGGTGCGGAAGTCCGGCGGGGCGTCCTCCGACAGGACCACCACCTCCGCCAGTTCCGGCAGGCCGGGCAGCGGGCGTCCCCGGGCGGGGCCCGTTCCGGCCGCCCTGCGCAGGGACGCCACGTACGAGGCGCCCAGGAAGGTCCCGGTCACGAACAGCAGCCGGGCCCCGCTGCGGCGCAGCACGTCCGCCGCCTCCGCGCCCTTGAAGCGGGTGTTCAGCGGGACCAGGACCGCGCCCGCCGTCACCGCGCCGAGGGCCGCGACGATCCAGTCGAGGGAGTTGGGGGCCCAGACGGCGACCCGGTCGCCGGGCCGTACTCCGCGGGCCAGGCAGGCGGCCGCTGCGCGTTCGACGCGGGCGCCCAGTCCGGCGTAGGTGATCCGGGTGCGGCCGTCGACCACGGCCTCGGCGTCCGCGTACCGTTCGGCCGCCGACCGCACCAGTTCCGGGATGGTTTCCCACGACGTCACGGCGGCCTCCCCGCACGGCGGAACGACTAGCTGACTGTCCGTCAGATTAGCGGTAACCTGACGGCCTGTCAGGAGAGGGGGCCGCCATATGGCAGGACCAGGGCTCAAGGACGCCACCGCCATCGTGGGGATCGGGCAGACCGCCTTCGCCAGGCGGCTGGCCGAGGACGAGAAGACGCTCGCCTGCCGGGCCGTGCTCGCCGCGCTCGACGACGCGGGCATCGCGCCCGGCGAGGTGGACGCCGTCGCCTCCTACACCATGGAGGAGACCGACGAGGTGGAGCTGGCGAAGGCCGTGGGGTTCGGGGACCTCACCTTCTTCGGCAAGGTGGGGTACGGGGGCGGCGGCTCCTGCGCCACCGTCGCGCATCTCGCCGCCGCCATCACCGCCGGCCAGGCCACCGTGGGGGTCGCCTGGCGGTCGCGGAAGCGGGGCAGCGGCCCCCGGCCGTGGACCGGCACCACCGCGCAGCTGCCCACGCCCGCCCAGTGGACGCGCCCCTTCGGGCTGCTGCGGCCGGCCGACGAGATAGCCATGCTGGCCCGGCGGTACATGCACGAGTACGGCGTCACCCGCGATCACCTGTTCAATGTGGCGCTGGCCTGCCGGAACCGGGCCAACCAGAACCCCGCCGCCGTGATGTACGAACGGCCGCTGACCCGCGAGATGTACATGACCTCCCGGTGGATCAGCGAGCCGCTGTGCCTCTACGACAACTGCCTGGAGACGGACGGGGCGCTGGCCTGCGTGGTGGTCTCGAAGGAGCGGGCGCGGGACTGCCCGCAGAGGCCCGTGTACGTCCACGCCGCCGCGCAGGGACTGCCCGCCCAGCACCACGGCATGGTCAACTACTGGAACGACGACCCCCTCACCGGCCCCGCCTGGACCGCCGCCCGGCACCTGTGGAAGCACGCCGACTGCACCCCGGAGGACGTCGACGTCGCGCAGATCTACGACGCCTTCACCGCCCTGGTCCCGCTGTCCCTGGAGGGCTACGGCTTCTGCGCGAGGGGGGAGGGCGGCGCCTTCACCGAGCAGGGCGCCCTGGAGATCGGCGGGCGGCTGCCGGTCAACACCGGCGGGGGCGGGCTCAGCGAGGCCTACGTGCACGGCTTCAACCTCGTCAACGAGGGCGTCAAGCAGCTGCGCGGGACCAGTACCGCCCAGGTCCCCGGCGCCGCCACCTGTCTGGTCACGGCCGGTGAGGGCGTGCCCACCTCGGCCCTGCTCCTGAGGAGTTGAGCTCATGCTGACACCCGTCACCGACACCGACGGCGGCCCCTTCTGGGAGTACGCGGCCCGCGGCGAACTGCGCGTCCAGGCGTGCGGCGAGTGCGGGGAACTCCGCTTCCCGCCCCGTCCCTGCTGCCCGCACTGCCAGTCCTTCGCGAACGAGTGGCGGCCGGTGTCGGGGCGCGGGCGGGTCTGGTCGTACGTCGTGCCGCATCCGCCGCTGCTGCCCGGCTACGCGGAGCAGGCCCCGTACAACGTGGTCGTCGTGGAGCTGGCGGAGGCTCCGCGGATCCGGCTGGTGGGGAACGTGGTGGCGCATGCCGGGGCCCGGCTGGACTCCGTCGATCCGGCGCGGCTGCGGATCGGTGCGCGGGTGCAGGCGGTGTTCTCCGGCGGGCTGCCGCAGTGGGTGCTCGCGTGAGCACCGTCCGCCTCGCCGTCGACAAGGACAGCGGTGTCGCCGTCGTCACCCTGGACCGGCCGGAGCGGCTGAACGCCGTCGATCTGGAGATGGTGCGGGAACTGGGCGAGGTGTGGCGTGAGTTGCGGTTCGACGACTCGGTGCGGGCCGTCGTGCTCACCGGGGCCGGGGAGCGGGCGTTCTGTACGGGCATCGACCGGGACGCCGTCGTGCCGCAGCCCTCGTCGCCGTACATGCAGGACGATCCGCTGCTGGGCATCGGGCCGAAGGCGAACGGCCTGTGGAAGCCGGTCGTGGCCGCCGTGCGCGGGTTGGCCTGCGGCGGGGCCTTCTATCTGCTGGGCGAGTGCGAGTTCCTCGTCGCCGATCCGACGGCGGTCTTCTTCGATCCGCACACGACGTACGGCATGGTGAGCGCTTACGAGTCCGTGCTGATGGCGCAGCGGATGCCGTACGGGGAGGTGGCGCGGATGATGCTCATGGGGACGGCGGAGCGGATCTCCGCGCGGCGGGCGCACGAGGTGGGGCTGGTCTCCGAGGTCACGGAGGAGGGGGGCGCGCTGGCGGGGGCGGTGCGCTGTGCGACCGTCATCGCCGGGTGTCCGCCGGAGGGGGTGCAGGGCACCGTGCGGGCGCTGTGGGCGGCCGGGGAGGCGGCGCGCGCGCAGGCGTTCGCGCAGGCGCCGCACCTGATCGCGCTGGGCAATCTGCCGGCCGGGCGGCAGGCGGAGCTGTACGCGGGCCGGCGGCGGGAGTTCCGGGTGCGGTAGCGGTTCAGTCCGCGAGCGGCGCCCTCTCGTCCACCTGGCAGTGGTCGAGCAGGTCGAGGTGGGACCGCTGGGTGAACGGCACCCGGACCGTCTTCGTGCCCCGCGCGGGTACGGAGACCTCCTCGCGGTCCGAGTCGATGGCGGGCGGGCTGTCCGGCAGGAAGAGCACCTCGACGGTGAAGGCGGCCCTGCGGTCGTTGGGGTTGGTGACCTCGACGGTGGCGTAGGGCCGGGCCGCGGTCGCGCAGCCGGTCAGCTTCGCGGTCCCGTCCTTGAGCGGGGTGCGGCTGCCGCTGCCCGACGGGGTGGGGGTGGGGCGGTGGGTGCGCCGGTAGGTGCTGCCGCCGTGGTCGTCGTCGGAGCCGTACGAGGAGCCGCCCGAGGAGCCGTACGACCCGCCGCCCGAGGAGCCGTACGATCCGCCGCCCGAGGTGGACGTCGAACTGTCGTGGTCCTGGTGCGAGCTGCTGCATCCGCCGCCGCTGCCCGATCCTGACCGGTGGCCGTGGTGCCGGCCGGACGAGAAACCGGTCAGGGCGAGCGTCACCAGCGTCAGTACGGCCGTGAACCTGAGCGTGCGCGTCCGTGTGTGCATGGGCATGCCATGACCTTACCGACCGGGCGCCACCGCATGGCGCGTGCCGTGCGCCCGGGGTAGCGTCGGCCCTGGACGGCCGCCGTCCGCAGCCCTTCCGTGAAACCGGTACGACGGCCGTCACGGTACGACGGCCGTCACGCACTACGCGGTCCGCGCGGTCCCCGTGCCCTTCTCCGCGTCCAGCGCGTACACGCACCGGTCCTTGCTGCACGCGTACACCACGCCGTCCTTGACCACCGGGGAGCCGGTGATCTCGCCGCCCGTGGCGAGCTTCCAGCGCAGCCGGCCGTCGTCGGCCTTCAGCGTGTAGAGGAGATGGTCGGTGGAGCCGAAGTGGATACGGCCCTCCGCCACGGCGGGTGCGCCCACGACGTCACCGCCCGCCTGGAAGCGCCACTTGGGGGTGCCGGTGACCGCGTCCAGGGTGTAGAGGCCCTTGCCGCTGCCGACGTGCACGTGCCCGGCGGCGACCAGCACGGGATCGATCGAGGAGCGTGCCTCGGTGGCGATGCGCCAGCGGTCGCGGCCGTCGGCGGCGTCGAGGGCGTAGACGGTGCCGAGGTAGTCGGCGAGGTAGATGCCGCCGCCGGTGACGGCCGGGCCCGGGGCGTAGGCCGGCGGGCTCAGGAAGACGGCCGGGGCCTCGAAGTGCCAGCGCACCCTGCCGCTCACCGCCTCGACCGCGAGCACGCGGGTACCGGCGGAGATGTAGACGGAGCCGTCGGCGGCCGGGACCAGGCGGACCGGGACGCCGCCGCAGGAGGCCGCGTCGCCGATGGGGTACGACCAGCGCTCCTCGCCGGTGCGGGCCTCCAGGGCGCGCAGCCGGGCGTCCTGCCAGACGTAGACCGTGCCGTCGTGCACGACCGGGCCCGCCTCCGGGGACTCGAAGTCGGTCTGGCAGCCGGTGATCTCCCACAGCTTCTGGCCGCCCGCGGCCTCCCAGGCCTGGACACCGCCGCCGCGGGTGCCGGTGACGACCGTGCCGCGGTCGGCCTTGAGCGAGTACACCCAGGCGTCCGTGGACAGCCGCCACAGGTCGGTGCCCTCGCGGGCGTCCAGGGCGAACAGGGTGGGACCGTCGGAGGCGTGGATACGGCCGTCCGCCACCGCCATGGACCAGGCGACGTCCCGGGTCTTGAAGCGGCGGCGGCCGGTGCCCACGTCCAGGGCGTGCACCTCGAAGGAGGTGACGTAGACCAGGTCGCCGTCCACGGACGGGGTGCCCCACACGTCGTTGGACATGCGGAACCGCCAGGGGCGCCAGCCCGCCGCCGTCTCGGGGGGCGCGGGCGGCACGGGCGGTACGGCGGGGTCGGCGCCGGCCACGCCGGGGCGGGGCCGGGACCAGCTGGCCACCAGGCCGGTCTCGGGCGGGGGTGCCTTGACGGCGGCGGCGCGGGCGTCGGCGACGCGGGGGCCGGGGCCGATCGCCACCTGGGCGCCGGCCAGCCGGACCGGGCCGGTGTCGGGGGCGCCGACGGGTACCTGTGCGGAGGCCCGGACGGGGAAGGCCGCGGAGCCGGGGACCGGCGGGTCGTACGGCGGCGGCGGGGGTACCGCCTGCCGGCCGCCGCTGCGCGGGCCCCCGGTGGCGGCCGGGGCGGGCTTGGCGGCGGGGCGTCCGCCGCGGCGGGACTCGATGAGGCCGACGGCCTTCTCCGGCAGCCAGGCGGAGGCGGTGCCGCTGTCGTCGGAGCCGGAGCCGAACAGGTGCGGGGCGAGCTGGGCCTGGAGGTCGGCGGGGTTGGGCCGGCCGGTGGCCTCCATCTGCATGCAGGACTCGATCAGCGGGCGCAGCTCGTCGGGCAGGCCGCTGAGGTCCGGTCCCTCGCGCAGCAGCATGAAGACGGTCTCGACCGGGTTGGCGCCGTGGAAGGGCGGGTGGCCGGTGGCGGCGAAGACCAGCATCGAGCCGAGCGAGAAGACGTCGCTGGCGCCGGTGACGCTGCGGGAGTCCTTGGCCTGCTCGGGGGACATGTAGGCGGGGGTGCCGACGGCGACGTTCGTCATCGTCAAACGGGTGTTCGAGACGCCGGAGGCGATGCCGAAGTCGATCACCCGGGGGCCGTCCTCGACCACGAGCACGTTGGACGGCTTCAGGTCACGGTGGACCAGGCCCGCTCCGTGGATGGACTGAAGGGCCTCCGCCACGCCCGCCGCGAGCCAGCGCACGGCCTGCGCCGGGAGCGGCCCGCACTCGTTCACTATCTCTTCCAGCGAGGGTGCGGGGACGTAGGCGGTGGCCAGCCAGGGCACGGCGGCGCGCGGGTCGGCGTCGACCACGGCCGCCGTGTAGAAGCCGGAGACCGCGCGGGCCGCCTCCACCTCGCGGGTGAAGCGGACGCGGAAGAGCTGGTCCTCGGCCAGTTCGGTGCGCACCGTCTTGATCGCCACGCGCCGGCCGGACGCCGAGCGCGCGAGATAGACCAGCCCCATGCCGCCGGCCCCCAGCCGGCCCAGCACCTCGAACGGCCCGATCCGCCGCGGATCGTGCTGCGTCAGCTGATCCACCACTTGCCTGCCACCTCCCCGTACGAGCCGCGCCATCCACATATGTACGCGACCGAAGTGCAGCGTCTCACCACCGCACCGCCATGGCGGCACGCACCCCGATTCTTCCTGGCCGGGCGGCTGGTTGCGAACCCGGTGACAAATCGGGGTGTCTTATGCCAAAGCGGGCGTATCAGCGTCGCAGCAACGCGAACGACGCCCCTTGATTGTCGGTGACGACGGCCACTCGTCCGTACGACGTCTCAAAAGGCTGCGCCTGCACCCGCCCGCCGAGCCGCTGCACGGCCCCGAGGGCGTCGTCCACGTCGGTGACCCCGAAGTGGGTGAGGAAGTGCGGGGGCATCTCGGCCGGGAACACCTCGGTGACCTCCGCGCGGCCGAAGTCGGGCACGGCGCGCGAGCCGAACAGGGCGTCGTGGAAGAGGCCGCCGTAGAAGACGTTGGCCGCGGCGGTGTCCCGGGTGTACAGCTGGGCCCAGGCGAAGGCGTTCGGCTGGTGCCGGCGCCCGAAGCCGCGGTGGGTGCCGGGCTGCCACAAGCCGAAGACCGCGCCCTCGGGATCGGTGGCCAGGGCGGCGGTGCCGAGGTCGCCGACCGGGAACGGGGCCATGACCACCCGCCCGCCCGCCGCCGTGATCCGCCGGCCGAGAGCCTCGGCGTCCGAGGTCGCGAAGGAGACCGTCCAGACGGTGGGCATACGGCCGTCCGTCTTGGGAGCCAGCGAGGCGACCAGGTCGCCGTCGAGCCGGGCCCACACCGAGGAGCCGTGGGCCTCCTCGAAGGTCCACCCGAAAAGCTCACCGTAGAACCGCTTGCCCGCCTCGACGTCGGGCAGCTGCGCGTCCACCCAGCAGGGGACGCCCTCCCCGTATGTCTCTTCGTTCGCGGATGCCCTGTTTTCGGCCATGCCGTCAAAGTAACCGGGGCGCGCGCACCCCGCAGACCAGGCACACCATCCCCGATACCCTCGCGCACCCCATTTGCAGTCGGCCGAATCGCGCTCCGATCACCCCTCGGTAAGCTGACGGCATGACAGGACAAGTGCGTACCGTCGACGGCCGCGTGGCCGGCCGGCGTGGGCAGGCGACCCGGCAGAAGCTGCTCGACTGCCTCAGCGAGATGCTCAGCTCCTCCCCCTACCGGGACGTCAAGGTCATCGATGTCGCCCGGAAGGCGGGGACGTCGCCCGCGACCTTCTACCAGTACTTCCCGGACGTCGAAGGTGCCGTCCTGGAGATCGCCGAGCAGATGGCGGCCGAGGGCGCGGGACTGACCGAACTCCTCGAAGGACGCACCTGGGCCGGCAAGTCGGGCTGGCAGACGGCGCAGGAACTCGTGGACGGTTTCCTGGAGTTCTGGCGCAAGAACGATGCGATCCTGCGCGTGGTCGACCTGGGCGCGGCCGAGGGGGACAAACGGTTCTACAAGATCCGTATGAAGATCCTGAACTCGGTCAACAACTCCCTCGCGGACTCCATCGCGGAGTTGCAGTCCAAGGGCCGGGTCGACAAGGACGTGAACCCGGCGGCGGTGGCCGGCGCGCTGGTCGCGATGCTCGCGGCGGTGGCGTCCCACCAGAAGGGCTTCTCTTCCTGGGGTGTGAAGCAGGCCGAACTCAAGCCGAACCTGGCCCTGTTGGTGCACCTGGGCGTGACGGGCCGGAAGCCGTCGAAGTAGGCGCGCACGCCTCTTTTTCCCGGCCCCTTCTCCGGTCCTCCTTATACCAAGTCCTGTCTGTCGGGCGGTGGTTCACACGGTGAGCCACCGCCTGCCGTCTATGCGGGCAGCGGCCGGTCCCGCACCACGTGTTTCATCACCAGCGTCGACGTCAGCCGCTGCACCCCCGGCAGCGTCGCCAGCCGCTCGTCGTAGAGCCGCTGGAAGGCGGCCAGGTCCGCGGTGGCGACCCGGAGCAGATAGTCCGGCTCGCCGAACAGCCGCTGCGCGTCCAGGACGTGATCCAGTTCGCTGACCGCCCGCTCGAACTCGGCGACCGTGTCCCGGTCCTCCTGGCGCATGGAGACGAACACCAGCGCCTCGAAGTTCAGGCCGAGCGACGCCGGGTCCACCACCGCGCGATAGCCCTGGACGGCGCCGGACCGCTCCAGCTCGCGCAGCCGCCGGTGGCAGGGCGAGACGCTGAGCCGCACGCGCGCGGCCAGCTCCGTCACGGTCAGCCGCCCGTCCTGTTGCAGCTCGGCAAGGATTTTCCGGTCTACGTCGTCCATGAAGAAGATATTTGCGCAGAACATACGATCATGGGCAAATTCCAGGAACACTTTCGGGCCATTCACGCCTAATGTCCCCGGCATGGACTCGGGACTGCTCTTCTCCTTCCTCGTCGTGGACCTGCTGCTGGTGTGCGTACCGGGCGCCGACTGGGCGTTCGTGATCGCGACCGCCCTGCGCGGCAGCTCGACGGCGCGCGCGGTGGCGGGCCTGGTCTGCGGCTATGCCCTGCACACGGCCCTGGCGACGGCGGGCCTGGCGGTACTGGTGGCGGGCTCGCCCCGGCTGCTGACGGCCCTCACGGTGGGGGGCTCGGCCTATCTGCTCCGGCTGGGCTGGGGCGTCCTGCGCCGCCCGGCGGTCCCGGCGGCGGACGACCGCACGGCGGCCGACGGCCGGCTCTTCCCGAGGGGCGCCACGATCAGCGGCCTCAACCCCAAGGGCCTGCTCCTCTACCTCTCCGTGCTGCCCCAGTTCCTCACCCTCCGCGGCAGCCATCTGCCGGTGCCCGTGCAGACGGCGACGCTGGGCCTGCTGCACATGGCGTGCTGCGCGGCCGTCTACCTCACCGTGGGCGTCCTCGCCCGCGCCCTGCTCGCGGCGAGGCCCGCGGCGGCCCGTGCGGTGACGCGCACCTCGGGGGCGGCGATGCTGGGGATCGGCGCGTTCCTGCTGGTGGAGCGGCTGGCGACGCTGTAGCCGCGCGCCGGTCTCAGGGCATGGCGGTGAGCCGGAAGAGCCGGATCTCCCGCTCCACCCGGGCCTGGTAGGCGGCGTACGGCGGCCAGAACGCGAGGGCCGACCGCCACACCCGCGCCCGCTCCTCCCCCGTGAGCAGCCGGGCCGTGACCGGGATCTCCCGCCCCTGCCAGCTCACCGAGGCCCGCGGGCGGGCGAGCAGGTTGTGCGTCCAGGCGGGATGGCCGGGCCGGCCGAAGTTGGAGCCGACCAGGATCCAGCTGCGGCCGCTCTCCTCCGGTATGCAGGCCAGCGGGGTCCGGCGGGCCAGGCCGCTGCGCGCCCCGGTCGAGGTGAGGATCACCCCGGGCAGCATCCGGGCGCTGAGCAGCACCCTTCCCCGGGTGAGCCGGTGCACGCCCCGGTCGAGGGCGGGGATCACATGCGGGGCGATCCGCGCGAACGCCCGGGTGGAGGAGACCTTCTGCACGAACCGCATGCCCAGGGCCGCGCCCATCAGACCGCCACCTCCCCGCCCGCGAACAGCCCCGCCGTCTCGGCGGCCCGGTCCCGCAGCCGGTGCACGGGCCCGAACAGCAGCTCGTCCCCGGCCGCCCGCTTGAAGGCCAGATGGGCGTCGTGTTCCCAGGTGAACCCGATCCCGCCGTGCAGCTGGATCCCCTCGCCGGCGGCGCGGCGCAGCGCCTCCAGCCCCTGGGCGAGCGCCAGCCCCCCGACACCTCCGCCCGGCTCCCGCCGCCCCCCTTCCGGCGAGGCGCCTCGCGCCGCGCCGTCCGGTTCCCGGCCGGTGGCCCAGGCGGCGTAGTAGGCGGCCGACCGGGCCGCCTGCACGGCCACGTACGCGTCCGCCAGCCGGTGCTTCACCGCCTGGAAGGAGCCGATGGGCCGCCCGAACTGCACCCGCTGCCCGGCGTACTCCACCGTCCGCTCCAGCGCCCGGTCGGCGGCTCCCACGGCCTCGGCGGCGAGCACGGCGGCGACGGCGTCCCCGGCCGCGGCGAGGGCGGGCAGCACATCCGTCTCCTCGGTGCCCAGCAACTCGGCCCGTACGTCCCTGAGTTCCAGGCGCCCCTGGGGCCGGGTGGCGTCCAGTGCGGTCTGCCGGACCCGGACGAGTCCCGGCGCGTCCCCCGCCACCAGGAAGAGCAGCGTCCGCGCCCGGGCGAAGCCGCCGGTGTGCGCGGCGACGAGCAGCATCCCCGCGCTGTGCCCGTCCAGCACCTGTCCGACCTCCCCGTACAGCCGCCAGCCGTCCGCCGCCCGCCGCGCCTGCACCCCGCCGGCCCGGCCGCCGCCGGCGCTGTACGCCTCGTTCCCGCAGGTCAGGGCGAGGGCGGCGGCGAGCGCGGGCCCGCTGACGGCGAGGGCGGCGGTGAGGGTCCCGGCGGCGATGCGCGGCAGCAGTCCGGTGCGCTGGGCCCCGGTGCCGAGGGCGAGGATCAGCGGGGCGGTGAGGACACAGGTGGCGAGCAGCGGGGAGGGGGCGAGGAACCGGCCCGTCTCCTCGCAGGCGAGGGCCAGTTCGGTGACCGAGCAGCCGACCCCGCCGTAGACCTCCGGGAGCGCGAGGCCGGGCAGCCCGAGCCGGTCGGCGAGGGCCGGCCACAGAAGGGGGTCGTGTCCGGCCGGGGTGTCGGCGGCGGCCCGCACCTCCTCCGGTCCGCAGCGTGTGCGCAGCAGTTCGCGCAGGGTCCGGCGGATCTCGTCCTGTTCGGCGGTGAGGCGGGTGTCCATGGCTCTTCCCTCCGCATCTGACGGGCCGTCATATTAGGAGGGCCGGAACGAGAAGCACAGGGGGAGGAGCCCTCTCATGACTCGCGGGAGCAGGAAGGCCGCCGTGGTCGGCGTGGCCCTCTCCGACTGCGGACGCGTGGCCGACGCCACGCCCTACGCCCTGCACGCCCAGGCGGCCCGCCGCGCCCTGGCGGACGCCGGTCTGGACCGCGCCCGGGTGGACGGCTTCGCCTCGGCGGGCCTCGGCACGCTGGCGCCGGTGGAGGTCGCCGAGTACCTGGGGCTGCGCCCCACCTGGGTGGACTCCACCTCGGTCGGCGGCTCGACCTGGGAGGTCATGGCGGCGCACGCGGTGGACGCGATAGCGGCGGGCCACGCCGACGCCGTGCTGCTGGTGTACGGCTCCACGGCCCGCGCCGACGTCAAGGCGGGCCGCCGAACCGGCACCCTCTCCTTCGGTGCGCGCGGTCCCCTCCAGTTCGAGGTGCCGTACGGCCACACGCTGATCGCGAAGTACGCGATGGCGGCCCGCCGGCACATGATCGAGTACGGCACGACGATCGAGCAGCTGGCCGAGGTGGCGGTGCAGGCGAGGGCGAACGCGGCCCTGAACCCGGAGGCGATGTTCCGCGAGCCGGTCACCGTCGACGACGTGCTGTCCGGCCCGATGATCGCCGATCCCTTCACCAGGCTGCACTGCTGTCTGCGCTCGGACGGCGGCGCGGCGGTGCTGCTGGCGGCCGAGGAGTACGCGCGCGACTGCCGTACGGCCCCCGTGTGGATCCTCGGCACCGGCGAGCACGTCTCGCACGCCGCCATGTCCGAGTGGTCCGACTTCACGCTCTCCCCGGCGGCGGTGAGCGGCCGGCTGGCCTTCGAGCGGGCCGGGGTGACCCCGTCCGACATCGACTTCGCGGAGATCTACGACGCCTTCACCTACATGACCCTGGTGACCCTGGAGGACCTGGGTTTCTGCGCCAAGGGCGAGGGCGGCGCCTTCGTGGAGAAGGGGCGGCTGCTGGTGCGGGGCGGGGAACTGCCGGTGAACACGGACGGGGGTGGCCTGTCGGCCCAGCACCCGGGGATGCGGGGGCTGTTCCTGCTGGTGGAGGCGGTACGGCAGCTGCGGGGCGAGGCCGGGGAGCGGCAGGTGCGGCGGCGGGACGGCACCCTGCCCCGGCTGGGGGTGGCGTCCGGGACCGGGGGGTGGTTCTGCTCCTCGGGGACGGTGGTGCTGGGGCGGGACTGAGGAGGGACGGGGGCGGGACTGAGGAGGGGCGGGGGCGGCCGGGCGGGGGGCGGGCCGGCGCTCACGGCGCGGTCCGGGCGCGGCGGCCGCGGTCGCTGCGGGCGGTGACCGCCGCTGCCGCCGCCGTGACCGCGGCGAGGGCCGCCCAGGCCGGGGTGAAGCTGTGGGTGGTGTCGCGCAGGAGTCCGAGGGCGGGCGGGACCAGGATGACGGCGATCTGGTTGACGGCCATCACCAGGCCGAGGGCGAACCCGGTCCGGCCGGGCGGGGCCGCCTCGGCGAGGTGGGCGATCCACGGGCCGTACCAGCCGATCCCGAAGAAGCCGAGCCAGACGAAGAGGACGGCGGCCGCCACCGGTGAGTGGCCGAGCGGTGTCGTCAGAGCCGTCAGCCCGGCCACCGCCGCGACCATGGCGGTCAGGACCGGCCGGTAGCGCCCCGCGCGGCTGCGGTCGCTCCAGGCCGCGAGCACGATCCGGCCGAGCATGCCCGCCACCTGGGCCGCCACCAGGACCGCGGCCGCGGGTCCGGTGGCCAGGCGCGTCTCGTCGTGCAGGAAGAGCGCGCCGAGGACGCCGACGCCGCCGTGCACCGAGACCATGCTCATGCCGGAGAGCAGGGCCTTCGCCAGGGACGGCTCCCGGAGCATCCGCAGCCGGTCCGCGAGCGGGGCGGACGGGGCGCAAGGGGCGTCGGCCGGGGAACGGTCGGGGACGGGGAGGGCGTCGGCCGGGGAGCGGTCGGGGGCGGGGAGGGCGTCGGACGGGGAGCGGTCGGGGGCGGGGAGGGCGTCGGCCGGGGAGCGGTCGGGGACGGCGGGGGCGGACGGGGAACGGTCGGAGGCGCAGGGAGCGGCGGACGCGGACGGGGAGCGGTCGGGGGCGGTGGGAGCCGCGAGGACGAGGGGAGCCCCGAGGACGGGGGGAGTCGCGAGGACGGGGGGCCGCCGGTACAGCGCCGTGAAGAGACCGGCGCCCGTGAGCGCGACCAGCCCGCCCGTCAGCAGCGCCGCCCGCCACCCGTACGAGGCGGCGAGCGCCGGCAGGACGGCCGCGGCGAGCGCTCCGCCCAGGGGCAGACCGGCCTGCCGGATGCCCATGGCGAGCCCCCGCCGGGACGGATCGAACCAGGCCGCCACCGACTTTGCTCCGCCGGGCTGGGCCGTGCTGTACCCGGCGCCGACGACCAGCAGGACCAGGAGCAGGGACGAGTACCCCTGCGCCAGGCTTCCGCCGAGCAGCCCCAGGGCGACCACACCGGCGCCGATGCCGACGACCCACCGTTCGTTGTAGCGGTCCAGCAGCTCGCCGGCGACCAGCAGGCCGGCCAGGGGCACGAGCTGGGAGGCGGACAGCAGCAGTCCGAGCCGGGCGGTGTCGAGGTGCAGCGCGTGCTGCAGGGGGACGGCCATCGCCCCGATGCCCTGCACGAAGAAGCAGGACGCGGCCTGGGTGAAGGTGGCGATCCCGAGGACCACCCAGCGGTACGGGAGCGGGTCGGGGGCGATCGGGGAGCGGGGGACGGCGGAGGCGGAGCCACGGCCCGCGGCCGTGCCGGTGTGGTGACTCATGGCGGCCAGCCTGATGTAATGGTCTTATGCACCTCAACCCTTACGGCGAAGACGCCGTCGTCCTCGCCGCCGAGCTGGCCAACCGGCGTCCGGTGAGCGCCGAGGAGCTGCTGGACCGCTGCCGCGCGGCCGGGCTGCGGGTCGACGGGCCGGCGGGACCGGCGGACCTGGCGCGCACGAACGCACTGCTGGACGCCTGGGAGGGGGTGGTCGACGCGGCGGACGAGCGGCAGCGGGCCGAGCGGCTCAACCGGATGCTGGCCGCGGACTCCGCCCACCCCCGGCTGACCGACCACGCGGGCTCCGGCTGGCACCTGCACTTCCGCGACGACCACCAGTCGCTCGGCGCCCTGCTGTGCGCGCTGGTCTCCGTCGGCACCGCGCTGCACCTGGCCGGGCGCGGCATGCACCGGCTCGGGCGGTGCGCCGTCGCGGACTGCGCCACGGTCTTCGCCGACACCACGCGGACCGGACGCCGGCGCTACTGCTCCCAGCGCTGCGCCAACCGCGACGCGGTCCGCCGGCACCGCGCGAACCACCCGGCGTCCGGCGCGGCCTGAGCCCGCCCCGGCTCCCCGGACCACGGTGTGCCGCCGGGCGGGGGTGATACTCGCCCCATGGCACAGCACGATCTTCACGAGCTGCTCCGGTCGTTGCGGGTCTGGGACCCCGAGGCCACGGAGCTGCGCCCCTTCGACCCGGAGACGGCGCCTCCCACCCCGCTGACCCTGTTCACGAGCTGGTTCGCGGAGGCGGTGGCGGCGGGGCAGCCGGAACCGCACACCATGTCGCTGGCGACCGTCGACGCGGAGGGGAGGCCGGACGTACGGATCGTGATGCTGCACGGCGCCGATCCGGACGGCTGGTCCTTCGCCACGCACGCCACGAGCCGCAAGGGCCGCGCGCTGAGCACCCGGCCGTACGCCGCCCTCGCCTTCTACTGGCCGGTGCTGGGGCGCCAGGTGCGGGTGCGCGGTCCGGTCACGTCGGCGCCGGCCGAGGAGAGCCAGGCCGATCTGCACGCGCGCTCCACCGGCGCGCTGGCCGCCGCGCTGACGGGCCGGCAGAGCGAGGACCTGTCCTCGGTGGCGGAGCTGCGGCGGGTGTCGCAGGCGGCCTGGGAGCGGGCCCGGGAGAACCCCGGGGAGCCGTCGCCGACCTGGACGCTGTACCGGCTGCACCCGGAGAGCGTGGAGTTCTTCCAGGGGGACGCGGAGCGGCGGCACGTACGGCTGGAGTACCGCAGCACGGAGTTCGGCTGGAGCAGGCAGTTGCTGTGGCCCTGAGAAGTTCCTCGCCGGCCGGTCACACTTCTCCGCCGCCGTCCGTCAGTGCGGTGACAGCGACGCGCGCGTGCTGAAGAGCACTGAAGGACGGCGCGCGGAACACGCGAAGAGCACCGAGGAGACGGCGATGGAGAAGCGTTCGGTCACGGCGGAGATCCCGATGGCCCCGCGGATGCCCGAGGACCCCGCGGAGCTGGTCCCCGAGCTGGCGGAGGTGTCGGCCGCGCTGTTCCGGGTGACCGGCAACGGTTCGGTGCCGCGCGCCACGATCGGGCTGGTGCAGCTGCGGGCCGGTCAGCTCGTCGGCTCCACCTATCTGACCGTGCTGCACACGGGATTCCTGCGCAAGGCCGGGCAGTCGGAGGAGCGGATCACCTCGGTGGTGTCCTGGCAGGACTCGCCGTACTTCACGGCTGCCGAGCGTGCCGCGCTGGCGCTCGTGGAGGCCGTGCTGCGGCCGGCGACGGACGGCGAGCGGGTCTCCGACGAGCTGTACGCGCGGGTGGCCGAGCACTACGCGGGCAAGGCGCTGGCCACCTTGATGTTCGCGATCGGCCAGGTCAACTTCTTCGTCCCCGTCGCGCTCGTCGCCAAGCCGGTGCCCGGCCGGTCCTTCAACGCCCCGTGGAAGTGAACGGGCAGGAGGGCGGTCACTGAACCGGGGGGCAGGCCGGGCGCCGCGGAGCGAACACCGGCCTCCCCTACCGGAACCTCAAGCCGGGCGCCGCGGAGCGAACACCGGTCCCCCCTCCCGGAACCTCAGGCCGGGCGCCGCGGAGCGAACACCGGTCTCCCCTCCCGGAACCTCACCCCGAGCGGCATGCCGGCCACCAGGTCCGTCTCCGCGCAGTCCACGACCTCGGTCATCATCCGTGGCCCCTCCGCCAGGTCGACGACGGCCGCCGTGTACGGGGTGCGCCCGCGGAACGGCGGGAGGTCGTTGTGGTGGACGGTGGACCAGGTGTAGAGCGTGGCCCGGCCGCCGGCCTCCTCCCAGGTCACCTCCTCGCTCCAGCAGTACGGGCAGAACTCCCGGGGGTAGTGGTGGGCGCGGCCGCAGGCCCCGCAGCGGCGGATCAGCAGACGGCCCCGGGCCGCCGCCTCCCAGTAGGTGCGGGTGAAGGCGTCGGGCTCGGGGAGGTCGTGGCGTGCCGTGTCCGTCAGAACCACCCCAGCCACGCGTCCAGCGACCACGTCTGCCAGGCCATGCCGAAGAGGCCCACCAGCGAGATCAGCGCCATCATCGAGTTCTGCCCCTGCTCCGCCCAGTCGTGGATCATGAGGACGAAGTAGAGGGCGTTCAGCAGCAGGCCGCCCACCAGCGCGACCGGGGTCAGGAAGCCGAGGATCAGGCCGAGCCCCAGGGACAGTTCGGCGTAGGCGACGATGTACGCCATCAGCTTCGGGTGGGGTTTCACCACCGTGTCGAAGCCGGAGCGCACCGCCGTCCACCGGTGTTCCGCCGCCACCTCCGCCGCCCAGGCGATGCCGCTCCCGCGCTCGAACCAGGCCTTCTTGTCCTTGTGCCGCCAGCTCTCCAGCCACCACAGGCCGAGGCCGATGCGCAGCACCGCGAGCCACTGAGCGCCGTCCAGCCATATCGCGTCCATGGATCTGACGGTACGTCAGATCGGTCGTCCTGCCGAGGGGGACGGCGCGGGATTCCTGTGAGGCGCCGTGGGTCACCCGTGAATCCGCCGCACAGTGCTCCGGGGCCCGGCGGCGCGGTTCTTTCACGGCCGGGACACCCAACCCGTACACCCGTGATCAATCCGCAACCAATTCCGGTCTTGACCGAGACCCATCAACGGGCAGCGTGATTACGCTCCCGCTCATGGCCGTCTCCCGTCCCACTCCCGTACACCTCTCGCCCACCCCCGCCGACCGCCCGGTGTATGTGATCGGCGCCGGACCGGGCGGCCTCGCCGCCGCCCACGCCCTGCGGGCGCGGGGCATACGGGCCGTGGTCCTGGAGAAGTCCGACCGCGTGGGCGCCTCCTGGCGGCGGCACTACGACCGGCTGCACCTGCACACCACCCGCCGGCTGTCCGCGCTGCCGGGCCTCGGCATACCCCGCAGGTTCGGCCGCTGGGTCTCCCGGGACAACGTGGTGCGCTATCTGGAGAAGTACGCCGAGCACCACGAGCTGGAGATCGTCACCGGCGTGGAGGTGCACCGCGTCGACCGGACCGAGGACGGCACCGGATGGCTGCTGCACGCCTCCGGCGGCCGCGAGCTGACCGGCAGCGCGGTGGTCGTCGCCACCGGTTTCAACCACACCCCGCTGCTGCCCGACTGGCCGGGCCGGGAGGGGTACGACGGTGAGCTGCTGCACGCCGGCGGCTATCGCAACGCAGAGCCCTACCAGGGGCGTGACGTGCTGGTCGTCGGGATCGGCAACACGGGCGCGGAGATCGCCGTGGACCTGGTGGAGGGCGGTGCCGCGCGGGTGCGGCTGGCGGTGCGCACGGCACCGCACATCCTGCGCCGCTCGACCCTGGGCTGGGCCGCCCAGTACACGGGCGTGCTGGTGCGGCGGCTGCCGGTGCGGCTCGTGGACCGGCTCGCCGGGCCGGTGGGGCGGCTCAGCACCCCGGACCTGTCCGCGCACGGGCTGCCGCGGCCGGACACCGGGCTGTACAGCAGGGTGCGGCAGGGCGCGATCCCGGTCCAGGACGTCGGCCTGACCGACGCCGTGCGCGCGGGCAGGGTGGAGATCGTGGCCGCCGTGGAGGCGTTCGAGGACGGCAAGGTGGTCCTCGCCGACGGCAGCCGGATCTCGCCCGACGCGGTGGTCGCGGCGACCGGCTACGTCCGTGCGCTGGAGGGGCTCGTCGGGCATCTCGGGGTGCTGGACGGGCGCGGCAGACCGGTGGCGCACGGCGGCCGGACGCCCCCGCAGGCGCCCGGCCTGTACTTCACCGGCTTCACCAACCCCATCAGCGGAATGTTCCGGGAGCTGGCGATCGACGCGGGGAAGATCGCCAGCTCCGTGGCCAGGGGATTTCGCACCCGGCGGTAACTTTGTCTTTCCGACCCGTTCCTGACGCTCTGTCAGTTAAGTAATCTGACTGAGCGTCAGTTGCAGGTGACTGTCTCCCGGGAGGCGGGCGGAACGATGCTTGGATCGACCCACGGCACCCTCACCACCGACGCCCGCCGGGCCCGGGTCATCGCCTGCGGCGAGCAGCGGCCCGGCCCCGTCGTGCACGACCAGGTGGACGACCTCGACGTCGGCGGGCGTCCGCTCTACGCGGACGTCCCCGACCTGACCCGGTTCTTCCGGCCCCGGTCCGTCGCCGTGATCGGCGCCTCCGACACGGCGGGACGGCCGAACACCGGGATCACCCGGCAGCTGCTGGACTGGGCCGGCCGGGTCGGGGCGCGGGTGCATCCCGTGCACCCCACCCGCCCCGCCGTCTTCGGCCTGCCCTGCGCGGCCTCCGTCGCCGAGCTGCCCGAACCGGTCGACCTGGCCGTCCTGCTGGTGGCCGACCCGCTGCCGCTGATCGAGGAACTCGGCGAGGCGAAGGTGCCGTTCGCGGTCGCCTTCGCCTCCGGGTTCGCCGAGACCGGGGAGGCGGGCGCCGAGGCCCAGCAGCGGCTCGCCGAGGCCGTACGGCGCTCGGGGCTGCGCCTGCTGGGCCCGAACACCAACCTCAACGCCTTCGAGCGGTTCCGCGAGGACCTGTCCGGTCCGGCCATCGCGCTGATCACCCAGTCCGGGCACCAGGGCCGGCCCGTCTTCGCCCTCCAGGAGCTGGGCATCCGGCTCTCGCACTGGGCGCCCACCGGCAACGAGGCCGACCTGGAGACCGCCGACTTCCTGTCCTGGTTCGCCGAGCAGCCCGAGGTCGGCGCCATCGCCGCCTACGTGGAGGGACTCAAGGACGGCCGCGCCTTCCTGCTCGCCGCCGACCGCGCCGCCCGCCGCAAGGTGCCGGTGGTCGCCGTGAAGGTGGGCCGGACCGAGACCGGTGCCCGGACGGCGGCCTCGCACACCGGCAAGCTCACCGGCGCCGACGACGTCGTGGACGCGGCCATGCGGCAGTACGGCGTGATCCGCGTCGACGCCCTGGACGAACTCCAGGACACGGCGGCGCTGCTGGCGCGGGCGCGGGCACCCCTGGCCGACGGCGTGGCCGTCTACTCCATCTCGGGCGGCACGGGCGCGCACGTCGCCGACCTGGCCGCCGGGGCGGGGCTCCGGCTGCCGACGCTGTCCCCGCAGAAGCAGGCCGAGCTGCACCAGTGGATACCGGAGTACCTGAACGTGGCCAACCCCGTGGACAACGGCGGCCACCCGGTCGGCGACCGGCGCGGCCGGAAGATCATCGACGCCCTCCTGGCCGACCCCGGCGTCGGGGTGCTGATCTGCCCGGTGACCGGCCCCTTCCCGCCCCTCAGCGACCGGCTCGTACGCGATCTGGTGGCCGCCGCCGAGGAGACGGACAAGCTGGTGTGTGTGGTGTGGGGGTCGCCGGACGGCACCGAGCCGGCGTACCGGGAGGTGCTGCTCGGCTCCTCCCGCGTGGCCACCTTCCGCACGGTCGGCAACTGTCTGACCGCCGTCCGCGCCTGGCTCGGCCACCACCGCTTCGTGACCGGCTACCGCTCCCCCTTCGACGAGGCCCCCCGCACCCCCTCCCCCTCCTTCCGGAAGGCCGAGGCGCTGCTGCGGCCCGGGGCGCAGCTGAGCGAGCACGCGGCCAAGCAGCTGCTGCGGGCGTACGGCGTCCGGGTGCCGCGCGAGCAGCTGGTGACCAGCGCCGCGGCGGCCGTGCGGGCGGCCGGGCAGGTGGGCTACCCGGTGGTGATGAAGGCGTCCGGCGCGCAGATCGCCCACAAGACCGAGCTGGGCCTGGTGAAGATCGGCCTGACCTCGGCGAGCCAGGTCCGGGACGCGTACCGGGAGCTGACCGACATCGCCCGCTACGAGGGCGTGGGGCTGGACGGCGTCCTGGTGTGCCAGATGGTCGGGCAGGGCGTGGAGATGATGGTCGGCGTCACCCACGACGACCTGTTCGGGCCGACGGTGACCGTGGGGCTCGGCGGGATCCTGGTGGAGGTGCTGCACGACGCGGCGGTCCGGGTGCCGCCGTTCGGCGAGGACCAGGCCCGCGCCATGCTCGCCGAACTGCGCGGCCGGGCCCTGCTGGACGGGGTCCGGGGCCGCCCGCCGGCCGATGTGGACGCGCTGGTGGAGGTGGTCCTGCGGGTGGAGCGCATGGCCCTGGAACTGGGCTCGCACCTGGCGGAGCTGGACATCAACCCGCTGATGGTGCTGCCCCGGGGCCAGGGCGCGGTGGCGCTGGACGCGCTGGTGGTGTGCCGATGACGGAGATCCGGCACGAGGTCGGCGACGGGGTCTGCCGTCTCGCCCTGGACCGCCCCGAGGCCCTGAACGCCCTCACCCCGGCCATGCGGGACCGCCTCGTCGGCCTGCTGGCGGAGGCGTCCGCGGACCCTGAGGTCCGGGTGGTGGTCCTCACCGGCACCGGACGCGGTTTCTGCGCGGGCGCGGACCTGCGCGCCGCGGCCGGCGCCGGCGGCGAACGCGTCGCCGGGGACGTGGCCCGCACCCTGCGCGTCGGCGCACAGCGGCTGATCGCCGCCGTCCTGGACTGCGAGAAGCCGGTCCTGGCCGCCGTCAACGGCACGGCGGCCGGTCTGGGCGCGCATCTGGCCTTCGCCTGCGACCTGGTCCTGGCCGCCGACTCGGCCCGCTTCCTGGAGGTGTTCGTCCGCCGCGGCCTGGTCCCGGACGCGGGCGGCGCCTATCTCCTGCCCCGGCTGATCGGCCCGCAGCGCGCGAAGGAACTGATGTTCTTCGGCGACGCGCTGCCGGCCCCGGACGCGGCACGCCTGGGCCTGGTCAACCGGGTCGTCCCGGCGGACGAGCTGGAGAAGACCTCCCGGGAGTGGGCGAGCCGGCTGGCCGCCGCGCCGACGAGGTCCCTCGCCCTGGCCAAGCACCTGGTGAACGCCTCCCTCGACACCGACCGCGCCACCGCCTTCGCCGCCGAGTCCTGGGCCCAGGAGATCAACATGACGACCGAGGACGCCCGGGAGGGTCTGCGGGCCTTCGCGGAGCGCCGGGAAGCGGAGTTCCGGGGGCGGTGAGCCCTGCCCGGCCCTTCCTATCTGACGGCTCGTCAGCTTCAATGGGACGATGATGGGACACGCAGGAGCGGCGGCTTTCGCGGTGCGTTATCTGGGGGCCGGGCCCGTGGAGGCCCTGCCGCGGCCCGAGTTGCGGTGCGTGCGCGAGGGCGAGCGGGCGCCGGTGGGACAGGCGGAGTTCCGGCGGGTGCTGGGCGGCTTCGCCAGCGGGGTCACCGTGATCACGGCGCCCGCGGCCGACGGCGGGCCGGGGCCCGCCGGATTCGCCTGCCAGTCCTTCTCCGCCCTCTCCCTCGAACCGCCCCTCGTGTGCTTCATGGTGGGCCGCGCCTCCACGACCTGGCCGCGCATCGCCCGCGCCGGCGTCTTCTGCGTCAACGTGCTCGGCGCCGCCCAGGAAGAGCTGTGCCGGGCCTTCGCGGTGAGCGGCGCGGACAAGTTCGCCGGGGTGGCGTACGACGCCGCGCCCGCCTCGGGCTCACCGCGGCTGGCCGGTGCCGACGCCTGGATCGACTGCACCGTCCACGCCGTGCACACCGGCGGCGACCACCTCATCGTCGTGGGCCGGGTGGACGCCCTCGGCGCGGACGGGCCCGGGGAGCCGCTGCTCTTCCACCGGGGGCGGTTCGCCCGGCTCGCCGACGGCTGAGCCCCTCCGGCCGGCCGCGGGGTGTTCAGGACAGGGCGGGCACGGGGGCGGTCGTCGTGGTGCGCCGGATGACCAGGGACATCAGGGCCGCCGCGGCGCACAGCGTGCCGGCGGCGTACCAGACGACGTTGTAGGAGCCGAAGACGTCCCGGGCGACTCCGCCGAGATAGGCGACGAGGGCCGCGCCGATCTGGTGGGAGGCGAGCACCCAGCCGAAGACGATGGCGCTGTTCTCGCCGAACTGCTCCCGGCACAGGGCCAGGGTGGGCGGGACGGTGGCGACCCAGTCGAGGCCGTAGAAGACGATGAAGAAGATCATCGGCGGATGCACGGAGGGGCCCAGCAGCATCGGCAGGAAGAGCAGGGACAGGCCGCGCAGGGCGTAGTAGACGGCGAGCAGGCGGCGCGGTTCGAAGCGGTCGGTGAACCAGCCGGAGGCGATGGTGCCGACGACGTCGAACACGCCGATGACCGCGAGCAGCGAGGCCGCCGTCGTCACGGGCATGCCGTGGTCGTGCTCGGCGGGCACGAAGTGGGTCTGCACCAGGCCGTTGGTGGAGGCTCCGCAGATCGCGAAGGTGCCGGCGAGCAGCCAGAAGGTGCCCGTGCGGACGGACGAGGACAGGACGCCGAGGGTGCGGCGGGCGGCACCGGTGACCGGGGGCGGCTTGGGCACGAACTCCTCGGCGCCGTAGGGCGTCTCGCCCACGTCGGCCGGGTGGTCGTGCAGCAGCAGCCAGACGAAGGGGACGACGGCCAGCGCGGCCAGCGCGACCGTGACCGCGGCGGGACGCCAGTCGTGCCGGTCGACGATCCAGGACAGCAGCGGCAGGAAGACCAGCTGTCCGGAGGCGGAGGCCGCGGTGAGGATGCCGCTGACCAGGCCGCGCCGCTCGGTGAACCAGCGGTTGGTGACCGTCGCCGCGAAGGCCAGCGCCATGGACCCGGTGCCGAGCCCCACCAGCAGCCCCCAGCACAGCAGCAGCTGCCAGGCCGCCGTCATCCATACGGTCAGGCCGGAGCCGAGCGCGATCACGATGAGCGCGAGGGCCACCACGCGGCGGATGCCGAAACGGTCCATCAGCGCGGCGGCGAAGGGCGCGGTGAGGCCGTAGAGCGCGAGGTTGACGGAGACGGCCGCGCCGATCGTGCCGCGCGACCAGCCGAAGTCCTGGTGCAGCGGGTCGATGAGCAGACCGGGCAGGGAACGGAAGGCCGCCGCGCCGGTGATGGTGACGAACGTGACGGCGGCGACGAACCAGGCGCGGTGTACACGGCGGCGGCGCCGGGCGGGCGGGGCCTGGACGGGGGCTGCGGCGGGGCTTGTCTGAGTCACGACGCACAGCCTCCGTTCCGGGCGCCCGTCCATCGAGTGGCCCGGAGGACAGCCTTCGGTAGGATCGGGCCATGACGGACTCAGGGGACTTCCGGCCGCACCGGATCGCCGTCCTCGCCCTGGACGGTCTGCTGCCCTTCGAGCTGGGCATTCCGCACCGGATCTTCGGCCGTCCCCGGGACGCGCGAGGACGGCATCTGTACGAGGTCGTGACCTGCTCGGTCCGGCCGCCCGGACCGGTCGAGACGGACGCCGACTTCGCCGTGCACGTCGCGCACGGCCCGGAGGCGCTCGCGACGGCCGACACCGTGATCGTCCCGGCCTCGTACGAACTCGGCCCGGTCTACGAGGAAGGGCGGCTCACCGACGAGCTGGCCGCCGCCTTCGGCCGGGTCCGCCCCGGCACCCGCCTCGCCTCCATCTGCACCGGCGGCTACGTCCTCGCCGCCGCGGGCCTGCTCGACGGCCGCCCGGCGACCACGCACTGGGCCGACGCCGAGCGTTTCCAGCGGCTGTTCCCGAGGATCAGGGTGGACCCGGACGTGCTCTTCGTCGACGACGGGGACGTGCTGACCTCGGCCGGCGTGGCCGCCGGGATCGATCTGTGCCTGCACATGGTCCGCCGCGACTTCGGCACGGCCGTCGCCAACGAGGTCGCCCGGCTCACGGTCGTACCGCCCCACCGTGACGGCGGCCAGGCCCAGTACATCCACCGGCCGGTCCCCGACCCGCAGCTGGCCACGACGACCGCCGCCCGCGCCTGGGCGCTCGGCCGGCTGCACGAGCCGATCCAGCTGCGGGACATGGCCGAGCAGGAGGCGATGTCGGTGCGCACCTTCACCCGCCGCTTCCGCGAGGAGACCGGCATCAGCCCCGGCCAGTGGCTCACCCAGCAGCGCGTGGAGCGCGCCCGGCATCTGCTGGAGTCCACCGACTGGTCGATGGACCAGGTGGCCCGGGAGTCCGGCTTCGGCACGGCCCAGTCGATGCGCCAGCACCTGCAGGCCGTGCTCGGGGTCACGCCCACCGCCTACCGGCGCACCTTCCGCACCGGTGGCCGCGCCGACCGGCACGACGGCGTCGGCAGCCCGCACTGACCGGGCCGCGCGGGGTGCCGCCCCGCGCGGCCGGCCGGCGACCGCTCAGAACGTGAGCACCGCCCGCGCCACCCGGCCCGCCTCCGCGTCCGCCCGGGCCTTCTCGAAGTCCTCCACCGGGTAGACGGCCGTCACCAGCTCGTCCAGCAGCAGCCGGCCCTGGCGGTACAGCTCGGCGTAGAGGGGGATGTCCCGCTGGGGGCGGGAGGAGCCGTAGCGGCAGCCGAGGACCGACTTGTCCAGGAAGAGCGAGGAGACCAGGAAGGACGCCTCGGCCGTGGCCGGGGGCACGCCGAGCAGGACCGCCTGGCCGCTGCGGTCGAGCAGGTCGACGGCCTGGCGGATCAGCTCCACCCGCCCCACGCACTCGAACACGTGGTCGGCGCCGGTCGGCAGGATGTCCCGGACGCCCTCCGCCGACGTCAGGAAATGGGTGGCGCCGAACTGCCGGGCCACCCCTTCCTTGGCCGGATCGGCGTCCACGGCCACGATGCCGAGGGCGCCCGCGAGCCGCGCGCCCTGGATGACGTTCAGCCCGATCCCGCCCGCGCCGATGACGACCACGCTGTCCCCGCGGTCCACCCGCGCCCGGTTCAGCACCGCGCCGAGTCCGGTGAGCACCCCGCAGCCGATCAGCGCGGCGGAGGTCAGCGGAATGTCCGTGGGGATCCGCACCGCCTGCACGGCCTTGACGACCGTGTGTTCCGCGAAGGCCGAGTTGGCCGCGAACTGGTACACCCCGCCCTCGCCCCGGGTGAACGGCTTCCCGGGGCGCCCGATCGCCTGCCGGCACATGGTGGGCCGCCCCCGGTCGCACTCCGCGCAGGTCCCGCAGTTGGCGAGGGTGGACAGGGCCACGTGGTCACCGGGGGCGACATGGGTGACGCCCGCGCCCACCGCCGCCACGACGCCGGCCCCCTCATGGCCGAGGACCACGGGTACGGGGAACGGGATGGTGCCGTCCACCACCGACAGATCGCTGTGGCACAGTCCGGCCGCCGCGATCGCCACCAGCACCTCGCCCGGTCCCGGCTCCCGGACCGCCAGGTCGTCGACGACCCGGACCTGCCTGCCGTCGAACACCACACCACGCATCACACGGCCCCCTTCGGCTCTCCCGGCAGTCCGAGCACGCGCTCGGCGATGATCGTGCGCTGGATCTGGTCCGAGCCGCCGTAGACGGTGTCGGCCCGGGTGAACAGGAACAGGTGCTGGGCGGCGTCGATCCGGTACGGCGCGGAGGCCGACCAGTCTTCGGGCCCCACGGCCGCCCGCGCGCCCCTGACCTCGACGGCCAGCTCGCCCAGCCGCTGGTGCCAGTTCGCCCACAGCAGCTTGGCCACGCTGGGCGCGCCCGGGTCGCTCGTGCCGCCGAGGGTGCGCAGGGCGTTCCAGCGCATGGCGCGCAGCTCGGCCCACTGCCGCACGAGCCGGGCGCGCAGGACGGGATCGGCCGCGGCTCCGGTGCGGACGGCCGTCTCGACGACCGCCGCCAGCTCCGCGGCGAACCCGATCTGCTGGGCCAGCGTGGACACCCCTCGTTCGAACCCCAGCAGGCTCATCGCCACCCGCCAGCCCTGTCCCTCGCCCCCGACGACATGCTCCACGCGTGCCTGCGCGCCGTCGAAGAAGACCTCGTTGAAGTCGCTGGTGCCGGTCAGCTGGCGGATGGGGCGGACCTCGATCCGGCCGGGCTGGTCCATGGGCACGAGCAGGAAGCTCAGGCCGTGGTGGCGCCGGGAGCCGGGATCGGTGCGGGCCAGGACGAAGCACCAGTCGGCCTCGTGGGCGAACGAGGTCCAGATCTTCTGCCCGCTGATCCGGTAGTGCGCGCCCTCGCGCACCGCCGCCGTGCGCACCCCGGCCAGGTCCGACCCGGCGTCCGGCTCGCTGTATCCCTGGCACCACAGTTCCGCGCCGGCCGCGACGGGCGGCAGGAAGCGGCTCTTCTGAGCGGCGTCGCCGTGGGCGATGAGGGTGGGGGCCAGCAGGTTCTCCCCGATGTGCCCGGAGCGCGGGGGTGCCCCCGAGCGGGCGTACTCCTCGGCCCAGACGACCTGCTGGGTGAGGGTGGCGGTGCGGTTGCCGTGTCCCGGCTCCGGCCAGCCGAGCCCGATCCAGCCGGCCTCGCCCAGCGTGCGTTCCCAGGTACGCCGGTCCGCGCCGGGGCCGGCGTGGGCGGCCAGCCAGGCCCGGGCCTCGTCCCGGAACGCCTCGTCCTCTTCGGTGAACCCGAACTCCATGTGAACCACCTCGTGTCAGGCCGCGGCCGAGTGGCGCCTTCCGGAGGGCGCGGGCGCCCTCCGGGCCTGGGGCCTGTCTGACAGTTCGCGTCGTCGCCCGGAGCGCGGCGGACGGGAATTGCCAGACGAGCCCTAGGCGTTGGGGCGTTCCCCGCCCCGCGCCGCCTCTTCCATCGCCGTCAGACGGGACAGCATCGGCATCGGGTCCACCCCGACCGAACCCGGCAGGAACTCGGCGATCTTCTCCGGTGTCCAGCCGCCGTCGGCGTACGCGGCGCGCAGCTCCCTCGGCTGGGCCCACACGGCGATCTTCGGGCCGGCGACCGTGTACACCTGGCCGGTGACGCTCTGGGCGGCGGCGCGTTCGGACAGCAGATACACCACCAGCGCGGCCACGTCCTCCGGCTCCCCGATCTCCGTGAGCCGCGAGGGGACGTTGGCCGACATCCGGGTCCGGGCCACCGGCGCCACCGCGTTCGCGGTCACCCCGTACTTGTGCAGGCCGAGCGCGGCGCTGCGCACGAGCGAGATGATCCCGCCCTTGGCCGCGCTGTAGTTGGCCTGCGAGACGGAACCCTGGTGGTTGCCGCTGGTGAAGCCGATGAGGGTGCCCGAGCGCTGCCGGCGCATGACGGCGGAGGCGGCGCGGAACACGGTGAACGTGCCCTTCAGATGGGTGGCGAGGACCGGGTCCCACTCGTCCTCGGTCATGTTGAACAGCATCCGCTCCCGCAGGATGCCGGCCACGCACACGACGCCGTCGACCCGGCCGTACGACTCGACGGCGGCGTCCACCACCCGCTGCCCGCCCGCCATGGTGGAGATGTCGTCGGCGACGGCGACGGCCTCGCCGCCCGCCGCCTCGATCTCCTTGACGACGGCCTCGGCGACCTCGCTCGTGGGCGAGCCGCCGTCCACCGCCACACCGTGGTCGTTGACGACCACCTTCGCGCCCTCGGCCGCCGCGGCCCGGGCGACCGCCCGTCCGATCCCGCGCCCGGCACCCGTCACGGCGACGACCTTGCCTGCCAAGAAGTTCCCCACACCCGGCCCCTTCCCGCGGTTTCTGACGGTTCGTTAGATTCTATGGCCCGTCGGATGCGCGGACACAAGCCCCGGGGAGGCACCGGATGGCACTGCCGGAGGAGTTCCACGAGATCGCCGAGCGCGTGAACAACTGGGGGCGCTGGGGGGCCGACGACGAGATCGGCACCCTGAACCTGATCACGGACGGCGTGGTGCGCGAGGCGGCGGCCGAGGTGCGCTCCGGGCACCGCGTCCCCCTCGCCCTCCCCCTGCGGCAGGACGGTGTGCAGACGGGGATGATCCCGGGCCGGGTCAACCCGTTGCACGCGATGGTGCAGATCAACCAGGAGCTGTTCGGTCCGGGCACGGTGGCGTGCAGCGACGACACGGTGACCATGGGCCTGCAGTCCGCCACCCACTGGGACGCGCTGACCCATGTCTCGCACTCCGGCAGGCTCTACAACGGCCGCCCGGCGCACACGGTCACCGCGCACGACGGGGCCCGGTTCAGCGGCATCGACAAGGTGCCGCACCTGGTCTCGCGCGGGGTGCTGCTGGACGTGGCACGGGCGCGGGGCGTGGACCGGCTGGCGGGCGGGCACGCCGTCACACCGGAGGACCTGGCGCAGGCCGAGGAGTTCGGCCGGGTGCGGGTGCGGGCCGGCGACATCGTGCTGGTGCGGACCGGGCAGGTGCGGGCGTATCTGGCCGGGGACAGGCACGGGTACGGCCATCCCTCGCCGGGGCTCTCGGTGCGCTGCCCGGAGTGGTTCCACGCGCGTGACGTCGCGGCGGTCGCGAACGACACGCTCACTTTCGAGATCTTCCCGCCCGAGATCGAGGATCTGTGGCTGCCCGTGCACGCCCTGCATCTGGTGGAGATGGGGATGCTGCAGGGCCAGAACTGGGATCTCGAAAAGTTGTCCACAGCCTGTGGAGAAACGGGCCGGTACGCGTTCCTGCTGTCGGCGATGCCCGAGCCGTTCGTGGGCGCGACGGGAACACCGGTGGCACCGGTGGCGATCCTGTGAACGGCGGCGGCCGGGTCGCGTCCGGCGGCGCGCCTCCCCCCGCCGTCACGCGCGCGCCGCCGGCCGATGCGACCCGCACTCGACGAGGACGGCCGGAGACCCGGGCCCTCGCCGTCCCCTCGCGGCGAATCGACGCCCACCAGCCTGATCAGGTGCCCGGGCGACGTCAACGCCGGTGCGGGGACATGTCGCGACACGGTGTTCGCGGAGCCCGCGCACGGTCGCATCCCCCGGCGCATCACCGCTCGGCGGCGGCTACACCGCTTCGTAGGCGAGATCCTCGTACGCGGACAGTCCGCCCCCGCACGCCGTCGCCGCGCTCTCCCGGGGCTGTGAACAGCGGTCCAGCTCGCACCAGATGCTCTTCCCCGCCCCCTCGGCGCTCCAGCCCCAGCGGTCGGCGAGACAGTCCACGAGGGCCAGGCCCCGGCCGCCGGTGGCGTCCCGGCCGGCACAACGGGGCACGGGCGCACGGGAGCAGGTGTCGGCCACCTCCACCCGCACCGTGGCGGAAGGGCAGTTCACCGCCGCCGGCCCCGGCAGGCCGAGCCGCAGCACGGCCGGACGCCCGGTGTGCACCACGGCGTTGGTCACCAGCTCGGAGACGAGCAGGATGAGGGTCTCGGCCAACGGCTCGTCGGCCGCTATCCCCGAACCGGCGAGCCGGGAGCGGGCCCACCGTCTGGCCCGGCCCACCTCCGCGGGGTCGGGCCGGATCTCCAGCTGCACTTGAAGCACCTGCACCGCTCACACCATCCGAACCGGCGGACACATGGCCCCGCACCGTCCGCGCGCCACGGCGTCAGCCGCGGCGACGATCACGACGAGGGCCACGATCGTAGCCATTTTCTGCATGGCCAGAACAACGACCAGAGCAGGGGTCACGGAACGTGACTTCCTTGCGAGACAGCATGGTTGACGTTCAGTCACCCCAACAAGCGCTTCGGGCATATTCCCGCGCGAAGGAGTACGCGTGCGGCATACTGTGCGACGCACGTGCCGGGGAGTCGAACAGGCGGGGCCAACGGCCCTGATCGCCCCGCGAGCTGCGACGCGCACCGCGCGAGACGGCACCGCCCCAGGGGCACCGCCGGCCCGGCTCGTACGCGCAGCCACTCGCATCCCACACAAGGTACCCGAGGACACCGCCGACTCCGGGCCGTGACGAGTCCCGCGAAGGACACAACCCGGTATCGACGCTCCGTGATTCCGGCCCGCCACGATCCGCGACATCGTGGGCCAAAGCTTCTGGACCGGCACCCCCGCCGGCCCACCCCGGGCCCCCCGGCACACCCCCAGGACCCCCGGCGGCTCACTCCGGCAGCGCGGCGGCGAGCAGTTCCTCACTCCACGTGCTCCCCCCGCCCCGCCGGGCGCGCACCCAGGCCCGTTTGAGGTGCAGATGCACGTCGGCCTCCCAGGTGAAGCCCATGCCGCCGTGCACCTGGAGGCAGTCGCGGGCCCCGCGTACGGCGGCCTCGTCGGCGAGCAGCCGCGCGGCGGCGATGTCGGCGGGGTCGGCCGTGACGGCGGCGGCGTACACGGCGGCGCGTGCGGTCTCGGCCCGCACCAGCAGGTCCGCGCACAGCTGCTGGACGGCCTGGAAGGAGCCGATCGGCCGCCCGAACTGTTCTCGGGTCCGGGCGTGTTGCACGGCCAGCTCGCACACCCGTCCGGCCGTACCCAGCTGCTCGGCGGCGGTGAGGAGCACGGCCTCCAGCTCGGGTTCACCGGCGCCGGGCACCCGGTGCAGCGGTGTGAGCGGGTCCACCGACCGCAGCGGGACGGCACCGGAGACGTCCCCGCGGACGACGTCCGCCGCGTCCAGCCACTCCACCAGCTCCCCGTCGGCGCCCGCCACGACCGTCTCCCCGTGCGCCGCGCCGGGCACCCGGCCGGCCGCGAGATGCGTGGCCGCGAGCGGGCCCGGCAGCAGCGCCCGCCCCGCCTCCTCGAAGACCAGCACGGCCTCGGGCAGGCCCAGACCGACCCCGCCGTCCGCCTCGGGCAGCCGCAGGGCGAAGAACCCCGCCTCCCCCAGGGTCCGCCACAGCGCGCGGTCCAGCCGCCCCGGCGCGGCGACGGCCGCGCGCAGCGCCTCGCGCCCGAAACAGCGCTCCAGCAGCTCCCGTACGCCCTCGCGCAGCGCCCGCTGGTCGTCGTCGAGTCGGAACCGCACGCTCATCTCCCCCTGGGCAGGCCGAGGATCCGCTCGGCCACGATGGTGCGCTGGATCTGCGAGGTGCCGGCGGCGATGGTGTACGACAGCGAGGACAGCCGGTCGAGCGTCCAGGGGCGGCCCAGGTCGAGGCTGTCGGCCCCCAGCACCTCGGCGGCGGCGTCGTACAGCTCCTGCCGGGCGTGCGAGTAGCGGAGTTTGAAGACCGAGCCGCCGACGCCGGGCACCGAGCCGCTCGCCTCCGCCGCACTGACGTTCCACTGGGTCAGCCGCCACAGCGCCCGGAACTCCGCGTCGAGCCGCCCGAGCCGCCGGCGCAGCACGGGATCGTCCCAGCGCCCGTTCTTCCGCGCCGCCCGCGCGAGTTGGCCGAGGACCCGGCGGCAGGCGACGACCTCGCCGACGAAGGCGGTGCCGCGCTCGAAGGAGAGGGTGACCATGGTGACGCGCCAGCCGTCGTTCTCCTCCCCCACCCGGTTGGCGACGGGCACCCGCACCTCGTCGAGGAACACCTCGGCGAACTCCGCCGACCCGGCGAGGGTGCGCAGCGGCCGCACGGTGATGCCGTCGGCGTCCATCGGCAGCGCGAGCCAGGTGATGCCCCGGTGCCGGGGCGCCTCCGGATCGGTGCGGACCAGCAGTTCGCACCAGTCGGCGACCTCGGCGTGCGAGGTCCAGATCTTGGACCCGGTGACCACGTACGTGTCGCCGTCCCGCCGTGCGCGGGTGCGCAGCGACGCGAGGTCGGAACCGGCGTCCGGTTCGCTGAACCCCTGGCACCAGACCTGCTCGCCCCGCAGGATCGGCGGCAGCCAGCGCGCCCGCTGCTCGGCGCTGCCCTCGGCGGCGATGGTCGGCCCGGCGTGCAGCAGACCGACGAAGTTGGCGCCCACGTAGGGCGCGCCCGCCTTCTCGGTCTCCTCCAGGAAGATCAGCCGCCGGGTCGGGGAGGCGTCCCAGTGGACGTCGGCGTACCCGGCGTCGTGCAGCATCCGCTGCCAGCCGAGGTCGTAGGCGCGGCGGCCGGGCCAGTCGTCGGGCGACGGCTTGTCCGGCAGGGCGGGCAGCACCCCGGCGAGCCACTCCCGCAGCCGCGCCCTGAACTCCTCCTCCTCGGGCGTGCAGGAGAGGTCCATCAGCTGTCCAGGTCCAGTCCCAGCATGCGGATGGCGTTGCCCCGCATCAGCTTGTGGACGGTCTCGTCGTCCAGGCCCTTCACATGGTCGAGGGCGACCTCCTTGGTGTGCGGGAAGGTCGAGTCGACGTGCGGGTAGTCGGTCTCGAAGGTGGCGTTGTCGCGGCCGACGACGTCCAGGGACGCGACCCCGTGCTTGTCGCGGAAGAAGCAGCAGAAGATCTGCCGGTAGTAGTACGCCGACGGCGGTTCGGGGATCAGGTCCCTGACCCCGCCCCAGGCGCGGTGCTCCGCCCAGACGTCGTCGGCGCGTTCCAGGGCGTACGGGATCCAGCCCATCTGGCCCTCGGAGTAGGCGAGGGTGAGCCGGGGGAACCGCACCAGGACCCCGCTGAAGAGGTAGTCCATCATCGAGGCCATCGCGTTGTTGAAGCTGAGCGAGGCCTGCACGGCGGGCGGCGCGTCCGGGGAGGCGGCCGGCATCTGGGAGCTGCTGCCGATGTGCATGTTGACGACCGTCCCGGTCTCCTGGCAGGCGGCGAAGAACGGGTCCCAGTAGCCGGAGTGGATGGAGGGCAGCCCGAGGTGGGTGGGGATCTCGGAGAAGGTCACCGCCCGCACCCCGCGCGCGGCGTTGCGCCGGATCTCCGCGACGGCCAGGGAGACGTCCCACAGCGGGATCAGGCACAGCGGGATGAGCCGGCCGCCGCTGTCCCCGCACCACTCCTCCACCATCCAGTCGTTGTAGGCGCGCACGCAGGCGAGGGCGACCTCCTTGTCGTGCGCCTCGGCGAAGGTCTGCCCGCAGAAGCGGGGGAAGGTCGGGAAGCAGAGGCTGGCCTCGACGTGGTTGAGGTCCATGTCCTTCAGGCGCTCGGCGGGGTCCCAGCACCCCGGGCGCATCTGCTCCCGGGTGATCCCCTCCAGCGTCATCTCGTCCCGGTCGAAGCCGACGGCGGCGATGTTGCGCTTGTACGGGAACTTCAGGTCCTCGTAGATCCACCAGTCGGTGGGCTGGCCCTGCGGGTCCATGGTGATCTGGTACTTTCCGCCGACGTAGGCCAGTTCGCCGATCCCGGCGGTCAGCGGCCTGGGGCCGCGCTCCCGGTACTTGGCGGGCAGCCAGGTCTCGAAGAGGTGGGCGGGCTCGATCACGTGGTCGTCGACGCTGATGATGCGGGGCAGTTCGGTCGCCATGGGTCCCCTCCGCCGGTCGGAACTCGACTGGGCTCTGCTTATCTGATGGACCGTCAGATAGCATGCCAGCTGACGCGTCGTCAGCCAAGCAGGGGGCAGCCGTGAACGAGACCCCGCACGACCTGAGTTCCGCTCGCACACTGTGGGAGCTGGTCGCCCGCCGCGCCGCCGCCACCCCCGACCGCCCCGTCCTCCTCCAGGCCGGCCGCCGGCTGACCTTCGGCGGACTGCGCGCGCGGGCCGAGCGGGTCGCGGCGGGCCTGTACGGCATGGGGGTGCGCCCCGGCACGGTGGTCGCCTGGCAGCTGCCCACCCGCATCGAGACCGCCCTGCTCTCCTTCGCCCTGGCCCGCCTGGGCGCCGTGCAGTCCCCGGTCATCCCCTTCTACCGGGACCGGGAGGTGGGCTTCGCACTGCGCGAGTCCAAGGCGGAGTTCTTCGCCGTACCGGGCGTCTGGCGCGGCCACGACCACAGGGAGATGGCCCGCCGCCTGGGCGCCAGGGGGATCTTCGAGGCGTACGACGCCCTCCCCGACGGCGACCCGGCCGTCCTGCCCCCGCCGCCCGCCGAGGGCACCTCGGTGCGCTGGATCTACTGGACCTCGGGCACCACGTCCGACCCCAAGGGCGTGCTGCACACCGACCGCTCCCTGCTGGCGGGCGGCTCCTGCCTGGCACACGCGCTGCGGCTGTCGGCGGACGACGTCGGCTCGATGGCCTTCCCGTACGCCCACATAGCGGGCCCCGACTACACGGTGATGCTCCTCCTCTACGGTTTCCCGGCCGTGATGTTCGAGCACTTCGCGCTGCCGGAGGCACTGGCGGAGTACCGGCGGCACGGGGTGACGGTGGCCGGCGGCTCCACGGCCTTCTACTCGATGTTCCTGGCCGAGCAGCGCAAGCGGCCGCAGGAGAAGGTGATCCCGACCCTGCGCCTGCTCGCCGGCGGCGGCGCCCCCAAGCCGCCCGAGCTGTACCACGCCGTGGTCCGCGAGATGGGCGTCCAGCTCACCCACGGCTACGGCATGACCGAGGTCCCGATGATCACCATGGGCGACCCCCGGGACACCCCGCGGAACCTGGCCACCACCGAGGGGCGGCCCCCCGAGGGCATGGAGGTCCGGATCGTCGACGGCGAGGTACGGCTGCGCGGCGAGGCCGTCTGCCAGGGCTATCTGGACCCCGCCCAGACGGCCGCGGCCTTCGACGCCGACGGCTTCCTGCGCACCGGGGACCTGGGGCGGGTGACCGGCTCCGGCCATCTGGTCCTCACCGGCCGGCTGAAGGACGTGATCATCCGCAAGGGCGAGAACATCTCCGCCAAGGAGATCGAGGACCTGCTGGCCGCCCATCCCTCGGTGGCCGACGCGGCGGTGATCGGCCTGCCCGACCCGGAGCGCGGCGAGCTGGTGTGCGCGGTGGTGGAGCAGCCGCCGGGGACGGCCGTCCTGACCCTGGCGGAGATCGTCTCCTTCCTCCGCGCGGAAGGGCTGTCCGTGCACAAGCTGCCGGAGCGGCTGGAGGTGCTGGACGCCCTGCCGCGCAACGAGACCCTGCGGAAGGTCCTCAAGTACCGGCTGCGGGAGCGGTTCAGCTGAGGGTCGACACCTCGAAGGCGACGGCGGCGTCGACGTAGTCGGGCTTGTCGGTGATCAGCGCCTTGACGACCCGTCCCTTGTCGGTGACCACGCACACGGTCGCGCCCCTGACGAGGCCGGCCTGGGTGTCGTCCCACCCCATGGTGACGTGCTCCAGGCCGCCGGCGTAGGCCTCGTGCCGACAGGATTCCCTCGTCACGGGTTTCCCCTCGGCGATGACGCCCCCGTGGCTCCCTCTCATGGTGGTCAGCAGCCCGGGGGAGCAGGAGGACAGCGTCATGTCCACCGTGTCCGGCCGGTCGTCCACCTCGGGGGCGTCCTTGTCGAGGCGCTGGGTGAACGGGTAGGCGTCGAAGTCGATCCAGGTGACGTCGTCGCAGGACCAGATGAACTTCATCGGCAGCGGCTCGCCGGGGTGCGGGCGCACCGCGCCGGCGGCGGAGTCCGCGGCCGGTGTTCCCGGCGGACTGTGCGCCGGGGCGCCGCCCTGCTCTCCGTCCCCCGTCCCGGTCGGCGTCCCGGTCGGCGTGGTGGACGGCGTACGGCCGGTCGGGCCCTTCGAGGGGACCGTCGGCCGCGCGCCGGTCTCCGTGCCCGCGCCGTCCGTCCGGCCGCCGTGCCCGAGCCAGAACCCCGTGCCGATCCCGCCGGCGACGAGGACGGCCGCCGCCGCCAGCATCGCCAGCGGCCTTCTCCGGCGGCCCCTGCCCGCGGGCGGCACGGGCGCCGCGGCGGGCGGGAGGGGCGCCGGGGCGGGCGGCGGGGGCGGCGGGGAGGGGTGCGGCGGGAAGCCGGCCACGGCGGGCCGTCCGGCCCCCTCCGGGGCGGCGTTGCGGACCAGGGCCAGCCCGCTGACGGTGTCCCCGCCCGTCTTGCGGGGGTTCTGCTCCAGGTGCCGCATGGACGCCAGGACCTGGCGGTACACCGTGTCCAGATCGAGCAGTCCGGGCGCCCCGGGGACCCCGTCGCGCAGCACCCTGATCAGATGGCCGGTGAAGGCGGTGAAGCCCTGCCCGTCGGAGTCGAGGGAGACCTGGTTGGCCCGGCAGGAGGTGAGGACGCAGGTGCCCTCGATCTCGGCCTCCTCGTCGGTCGCGACGGCCGGCGCCTCCGGCCGTTCGAGGAGGGCCGCGCCCGACATCGGGCTGGCGGCACCGCTGTGGCAGCAGTCGAGGACCAGGATGCGGTTCTGCGCCGGGGAGTTCTTGACGCACTCCTCCAGCACCTTGTACCTGAGCCCGCTGAACGCGATCTCGGTGGCGCCGGAGCGGGACGCGTACGTCGTCAGGTACAGCTCGCCCTTGTCGTCGCGCTCGGCGTGGCCGGCGTAGTAGATCAGCAGGGTGTCCGTGGCCTCGTGGACGGCCCGCAGGATGGCTTCGTGGACCTGGTCCCCGGAGGCCGGGTTGGGGAGCACCTCGCAGTGCTCGCGCTGGAAGCCGCCCAGCACGGGGTCGCACAGGGTCTCCGCTAAGTGCACCAGGTTGTGCGGGACGTTCCGCAGCGGGGTGAAGCCGGAGTCCGGCCGGTAGCTGCTGGTGCCGATGAGCAGAACCCGGGACTCGGCGGGCTTGGGCAGGCGTCTCATCGGTCGGTCCGCGTCCCCTCGTGCTCTCCGCCGAGGGCACGCACCGCGTCCCTGAGCGATGCCTCGTCGGTGCCCGACAGAGTGATCTTCGTGCCGTCCCGTTCGATGACGACCGTGCCGGGACGGCTGCGTGTCCGGCGCCAGGCGGCGTACTGGCCGAGCACCTGGCCCAGGGTGAGACCCGTCTGGACCGCGAAGTAGATGAAGTCGGCGTCGGCGCCCATCCGCCCGGGGCGCGGCGGGGCGGACCGGAACTGTGGCCGGGCCCCGCGCCGGATGTCGGGGTCCTCGGTCAACCAGGCGTACAGAGAACGCAGTTCATCGTCCGCACGGTCGCCGTCCATGCTCATCCGGAAGTCCATGCCGCCCCCGAGACGCGATCAGGTGAGTGGAAGAGGCGGACATCATAGGGCCGGACGCGACGGTGCGTTGCCCCTTATTCCGGCACCGTGAAGTACCGCGCGAACGCCGGGACGATCTCCGTCTCGGCGACCAGGCCGTCGCCGTCGGGGTCGAGGGCGGTCGCGGCGGCCAGGGCGATGTCCTCCGGGACGTGGAACACCCGCAGCACGCGCGCGGTGTCGGTGACGCCGAGCCTGCCGTCGGCGTCCGTGTCGGCCACCGCCAGGGCCGCGTGCAGGAAGGGGCGGGCGATCTCGGCGAAGCGCTCGGGGTTGTCGCGCAGCCGCTTGACCGCGCCGGTGACGAACTCCTCGCGGGTGATGCGCTGGTCGCCGTCCCGGTCCGCGATACCGGCCATGCCCTGCCAGAACGCCTCCGCACCGGCGTACAGCGCCTGCCCCTTGTCGGAGCGGGCGGTCACGGCGAACTCGGTGAGCAGCGCCTTGGCCGCCGCGATGAAGTCCTCGCGGTCGATCCAGCCGTTGCCGTCCTGGTCGAAGGTGGCGAACCGGGCGGCGATCCTGCGTTCGTACTCGGTGCTGACCATGTCTGTTCGGGCCCGCCTTACGTGAGGGTGTCGCGTGAGGGTCGTGCGTGAGGTCCTGCCCGTCCGGGGGGCCGACCTGGCTGGGAGCGTACGACGCGGGGGGCCGCCGGGCGACGAAAACCGACGATTGTGCCAAGACCGGGGGAATTCTGCGACAACAGTGTGGCCGTGCCGGAGGACCGGACGGCCGCCCGGACGGCACCACCGGGACAGCCCCTCGGACGGCACCACCGGAACAGCCGCCCGGACGGCACCGTCGGGACAGCCCCTCGGACCGCGCGGCCGGGGTGGCCGCTCAGGCGGAGAGCGGGTCCGCCTCGTCCGTGGTCGCGGAGTCGAGGTCCGGCCGGACGTCGAAGAGCCGGCGGACGCCGAGCGCGCCGAGGACGCGGTTGACGTGCGAACCGTCGTCGGCGCCCTGGTCCGGCAGGATCAGCCGCAGCCGGCCCTGACAGGAGCGGATCAGCCGGCGGGCGGCGATGAGGACGCCGACCCCGCTGGAGTCGCAGAAGAACACGTCGGAGAGGTCCACGACCAGGCTGTGGTGTCCCTCGGCGACGACGTCGTGCACCCGCTGGCGCAGCACCGGCGAGGTCATCAGGTCCAGTTCCCCGGACACCCGGAGCACGGCCCACTCGCCCTGCTCGACGCCGGTCACGTTGAATGCCACGGCCCTGCCCCTCCGCTCGCCGGATCTCCCGGAACCGCCCGGAAACGGAAGCAGTTCCTACGTTTCTCTTCGCGCGGCTGCCCAGCGGCCGTTCCCTGAAACGTGACGCGGCAAACGACAACTGATCGACAAGGGGCTTGTTTCGGTCACTATCGATCCTGTTCGATCAGAGACGCACGCGCTTTGTGTGAAGTTTATGTGAAGAGGGCACTATCACCTGCGGCCCGTCCACGGGCGCACATTGACACAAAGGGGCGTGCGCTGTCGGACGTGCCGACTACATTCGAAGAGGCATGACCGACAGGCTGGACAGGCTGGACGGGCCGGACAGGGTGAGGGGAGGGGACCGCATGGCCAGGAAGGACGCACCGCCCCGCTGGGACCGCAAGATGCAGCAGCGGCTCGCCCGGGGCGAGGCGGCCGCCCTCGGCGAGCTGTACGACCGGTTCGCCTCCCTCGTGCACAGCCTCGCCCACCGCGTCCTCGGCGACGAGAAGGCCGCCGACGCCGTCACCCGCGAGGTCTTCGCCCACGTCTGGGAACACCCCGAGACCTACGATCCCAAGCAGGGCCCCTTGCGCTCCTGGGTCGCCGCGGTCACCCACCGGGTCGCCGTGCGGCGGCTGCGCGACCGGGAGGAGCGGGAACAGCCGCGGCGCGAGGAGCTGGAGGGCACGGTCCGCCGCGCCTCGGTCGCCGCGCGCGCCGACTACATCGTCCATTCCATGCCCGCCCCGCTGCGCGCGGCCCTGGACCTGGCCTACTTCCAGCGCCGTGACTACCGCCAGACCGCGGCCGACCTCGGCGTCACCGAGGACGAGGCCCGCCGCCGGCTCCGCCTCGGCCTCCAACTGCTCGCCACCGCCCACGACACCGGCACCGGCGCCTCGCCGGGATACCGGGGTGCGGTGTGAGCGGGGCGGGCCGGTCCGAGGCACCCGACGAGCGGAACGAACCCGCCGGCCACGGGGAAGAAGAGGGCCGGGGTCACGAGGGCGGGGTGTCCGGCGCCGGAGCCGGGGGTGCGGGCGGACCCGGGGGTACGGGGGTTGCCGGGGGCGCCGGGGGCGCCGGGGGTGCCGGGGGCGCCGGGGGTGCCGGGGGTGTCGGGGGTGTCGGGGGTGTCGGGGGTGCCGGAGGAACCGGAGGCACCGGCGGCGGTGCGTGGCGGGCCGGGCGCGGCGGCCCGGATCCGGTGCCGCGCATACCCACGCCCCGCGCCTCCGTGGAGGACAGCGGGCTTCCGCTGCCCGACCTCACCGACCTGGGGGACCTCGCACCCGTGCCGCTCGACCTGTCGCACGACGTCCTGAAGTCGCTGCTCGGCGCCTGGGCGCTGGCCGCCTGCTCGGCCGCGGAGACGGCGGCCGTGGAGGAACACCTGGGCGGCTGCGGCACCTGCGCCGACGAGGCCCGCCGACTGCGCGAGGCGGTCGGCCTGCTGCACCAGCCGGAGAGCCTGGACCTGGATCCGGGGCTGCGGACCCGGGTCCTGGAGGGCTGTCTGGACCGCCGGCCGCCGCGCATCCCGGTGCCGGGCTGGGCGACGCCGTACGACGCCGAGACCGCCCGGCTGGACGCGCTGCTCCAGGACTTCGGGGACGCGGAGCGGACGGTGTCCTTCACCGGCAGCCACGCGGGCGGACTCCCGGTGTCCTACGGCGAGTTCACGCTGCCGTTGCACGACGCCATGCTGGACCGTGCCTTCGAGTGCTGGGTGCACGCCGAGGACATCGCGGACGCGGTGGACTATCCCTACGACCCGCCCGCGCCGCGGCACTTGAACAAGATGATCGACCTCGCGGTGCGCCTGCTCCCGACGGCACTCGCCGGACGCCGCCGCGCGGGCCTGTCCGGACCGGCCCGCCGGACCCCGCACCTGGTCCCGGCCGGCGCGCCCGGCCGCAGCCTGCGCCTGGAGATCGAGGGCGCGGCTGGCGGCGAGTGGCTGATTCCGCTGGACTCGCCGGCGGCGGTGGGCTCCGCGGACTTCGAGGTGGCCCATGTCGCCCTGGACGGCGTGGAGTTCTGCCGGCTGGCCGCGGGGCATGTGCCCCCGGAGGAAGCCGCCGCGGGACAGGTCGGCGACCGCGACGCGATCAGGGACGTGCTGTTCGCCGTGGCGGGGCTCAGCAGAATGTGAGCGCGCGGCCGCGCCGGTGCGGGGCTCCGCGCGGGGCCGCCGGCCGCCCGGTCCGCCCCGGATGCAGGGCGATCGGGGCCGTGAGACCCTGGTCCCAGGGGCTCGGCCGGTCGCTCCACTCTCCTTCTCCGCTCTCCCGAGACGGATCACCATCATGGCCGAATTCCGACTCAACGCGACGCGGAGCGGTGACCAGCATCTGCCTGCCGCCACCGCTGTCCTCGGCGTCGAATACCTGGTCCTGTGGGCGGACGAGCACGACTTCACCGTCAAGGGCCGCTTCGTGAGCGCCGCCGGCGCCGTACTGGGCGACGAGTTCACGGTCGGCGCCCAGCCTCCGGGGGGTGCCCAGGTCCGTCCGCGGTGGCCGTCCGTCCTGGCGGCGGCGAGCCACCAGTTCGCCGTATGGCTGGAGACACCGTTCAGCGCTCCCGGCCGGTCGTCGGTGCGACTTCAGCGCTTCACCGACGGGCACCCGGCCGGCCCGGCGCTGACGGTCACGGACGAGGCCGACTCGGACGGCCGGCCGGCGCTCTCCTCGATGATCGACGGTGGTGTCCTGGTCACCTGGGCGGGCACCCGCGGCGACCGGCGCGTCCGGGCGCGGCGTTTCGACTCGGAGGGACAGCCGAAGGGGGCGGAGCTGGCCGTCAACACCACCGAGGGCTTCCACCTCGACCCCGCCACCACGGTCCTCCAGGGCGGCGACTGGGTGGCCGCGTGGACGACGGACCCCCACGCGATCGGCGGGGACCGGCTCAACCTCAGGTTCTTCGACTTCGAGGGCAACGCGCTGACGGGCGAGATCGCGCCGAACGTGGGCGACTTCCAGGGGGTGAACGCGATCACGCTGCTGGACAGCGGGCAGTTCGTCGCCGCGACCATCTCCCACATCGCGCCCAGCGACCTGGGGAAGCCGCAGACCACGGTGAAGGCGAACATCTTCAAGACCGACGGCTCACGGGTGGTCGACTTCACCGCCGGAGACCCCCGGCACTTCACCCGGTCCGCGCCGGCCCTGGCCCATCTTCCGTCGGGGCGTTTCCTGATGACGTGGATCGAGGAGAGCGCCGACACGTTCGCCACCGTGCCCGCCGTGATGGCGGTGGTCTGCGCGGAGGACGAGGGCCGGCTCACCGAACCGGTGCGGGTCAGCTCCGCGGCCTCCGGGGGCCGGTTCCACACCTGCGCCGCCACCACCTTCGGGGGCGACGGCGAGACCGCGCTCGTCACCTGGGACGACGACGCCGGCCTGGACGGCGACACCGGGCTGGGGGTGCGCGGGCGCACCTTCACCGTCGTCCCGCCGGGCACCCTCCTCTGAGAACTCCCGGGCGGCGGCCTGGACGGCGGTGGACCCGCCGTCCACGGCCGCTCGCGGGGTCAGGCCGGCCACGGTCTCGGTGGCGGCCCGCCCACGGGCGTCACGGGGTCAGGCGAACACGACCGTGCGGCGCCCGTTGAGCAGGATCCTGCGCTCCGCGTGCCACTTCACCGCCCGGGCCAGCGCCTGGCACTCCACGTCGCGGCCGATGGCCACCAGCTGGTCCGGCGTGACGTCGTGCCCGACCCGCTCGACCTCCTGCTCGATGATCGGCCCCTCGTCCAGGTCCGCGGTGACGTAGTGCGCCGTCGCCCCGATCAGCTTCACGCCCCGCGCGTGCGCCTGGTGGTACGGCTTCGCGCCCTTGAAGCTCGGCAGGAACGAGTGGTGGATGTTGATGATCCGGCCGCTGAGCTGCTTGCACAGCTCGTCCGAGAGGACCTGCATGTAGCGGGCGAGGACGACCAGTTCGACCTTCTCCTCGCGGACGATCTCCAGCACCTTCGCCTCGGCCTCGGCCTTGGTGTCCTTCGTGACCGGAATGTGGTGGAAGGGGATGTTGTACGAGCCCACCAGCTCCTCGAAGTCGGTGTGGTTCGACACGACGCCCACGATCTCCACCGGAAGCGCGCCGATCCGCGCCCGGAACAGCAGGTCGTTCAGGCAGTGCCCGAACTTGCTGACCATCAGCAGGATGCGCGTCTTCTGGTCGGCCCGGTTGATCTGCCAGTCCATGTGGAAGGAGTCGCCGATCGCGGCGAAGCTCGCCCGGAGCTTGTCCACCGTCACCGGCGCCTCGGCCGAGAAGTGGACGCGCATGAAGAACAGGCCCGTGTCGTGGTCGCCGAACTGCTGGCTGTCCTCGATGTTGCAGCCGGTCATGAACAGATAGCTGGACACCGCGTGCACGATGCCCTTCTTGTCCGGGCAGGAGAGCGTGAGGACGTACTGGTCGGCCGGTGCCGCGGCGGAGGAGTCGGACTGCTCAGTCATGCACTACAGGGTCCCACACCGGCCCCCCGGCGGGGGCCGGCGTCCGCTACGCGGACCGCGTCAGGATCCGCAGAACTTCCAGGCTCTTCGGCGGCGTGTCCGGCTCCTCGCCGTCGCTCGCGGACATCCGCACGTGCGCGTCCCGCGCCGCCCGGACCGCGTCCGGCCAGCCCGCGTGGTCCAGGTAGGCGGCGACGGGCGCGTCCGGGCCGACCTGGTGCATGATCCGCAGCACCCGCAGCACGGCGGTGTCGACGAGCGCCGCCTCCTGCGAGTCCCGGAATATGGTGCCGACGTACTTCTCGGCCGACCAGTTGTCCAGCCAGGTGTCCTCGACCAGCCGGTACACGGCGTCCGTCACATCGCCGTAGCCGTCCACGCCGGCCAGCCAGACGTCCCGCTGGAACACGGGGTCGGAGAGCATGTGGAGCGCCGAGCGCACGTGCGTGCGCCAGCGCCACCACGGCATGTCGTTGAGGGGCATGCCGCCCATGGTGGAGGAGCGACGGCCGCGACGGGAAGTGTTCTCCGAACCTTGCACGGTCACCGATCGTACGTTCCTCGCCTCACGACCCTCACCGGCCCCCGTAATTCACCTGGACGTCACCGTTCGTTGACCGAGGGTCACTCGCAGGTTAGTGGTGTGAGGGAATCGTGCGTGTGCATGACCGGCAGGCGACGCACGCGCAGCACCTCCCTTCCCGCACTCTCCCGCCCCGTCGGAGCCACTGCCCTCGCGGCGGGCGCGGTGGCCCTCTGTGCGTCGCTCACCGCCGCATGCGGGGTCATCCCCGGTGCCACGGGGGGCTCCGGGGATGACCCGGTCAAGGTGATGACCTGGGCCCCACAGGACACCGACGCGACCAACAAGCCCGGCATGCCGGCGATGGCCCTCGCCTACGCGAAGTGGATCAACTCCCAGGGCGGCGTCAACGGCCGCAGACTGGAGGTGCTGACCTGCAACGACCACAACGACGGGGTCGGCGCCGCGAAGTGCGCCCGGCGCGCGGCGGCCGAGAACGTGGTCGCGGTGGTCGGCTCCTACAGCCAGTTCGGCGACTCCTACCTCGCCCCGCTGGAAGGCGCCGGCATCCCCTACATAGGCGGCTACGGCGTCACCAACGACGAGTTCACCGGCGCCATGTCCTACCCGGTCAACGGCGGCCAGCCCGCCCTCCTGGCCGGCCTCGGCAAGGCCCTGGCCACCGGCTGCGGCAACGTCTCCCTGGTCCGCCCCGACAGCATCGCCGGCGACCAGCTGCCCGCGATGCTCGACTCGGGCCTGAAGGCGGGCGGACACACGGACGCCGAGGACCAGCTCGCCGCCGAGGACGCCACCGAGTACGGCACCCAGGCCGCGCGGGCGCTGCGCGAGGCGACCAAGGACGTGGCCCGGAAGGGCTGTGTGGTGCCCGCGCTCGGGGACCGCACGGACACCTTCATGGATTCCTTCCGGCGCACCCGCCAGGACTTCCCGGCCGTGCGCACGGCGACCGTGCTCGGCAGCGTCGACCAGACCGTGATCGACGCGACGGGCGGGGCGGGCGGCCCGTACGAGGGGGCGTACATCACCAGCTGGTACCCGGTCTCCTCCGACCACCGCTGGGACGGGATGAAGAAGGTGATCAACAAGGAGGCCTTCGGCGACAACCGCATCGACCCCGCGGACGCCGGGGTCCAGACCACGTGGATCGCCTACACCGTGCTCAAGGCCGTCCTGGACAAGATCGGCGACGGCGAGGTGAGCGCCGACAGCGTGCGGCGCACCCTCAACGACGGCCTGCGGGTCTCCACCGGCGGACTCACCCCGACCCTGCACTGGCCCTACGAGGGCAAGCTCGCGGCGGTCGGCTTCCCCCGGCTGGTCAACGCCGCCGTCACGCTCCAGGTGGTCGAGAACGGCAGGCTGGTCGCGGCCCGCAGGGGCATCGGCGGCGCGGACGGGATCGCCGACATGACCTCCGTCCTGGTCCACGCCGACGTGCCGTGACGGGCCCCGGTGGCGGGGCCCGCCGGGGCCGGGCCGGCCGTCACAGCTGAGTGGGCTGCCGCTGGGTCAGGCCGTACTTCTTCGCGATCACGTTCCACAGCGCCGCCGCCTTCGCCTTCTGCGCGCTGGCGGTGCCGCTCTCCCGGTCGCCGGCCTGGGTCTCGCCCGTGGCGCGGGCGTGCCCCTTGCGGCAGATCTTGCGGTTCTTGGCCTGGCCGGCCCAGGCCGCGTAGTGGTTGTCGGCCGCGGCGGACGCCTGCCAGGCCTTGGTCAGCGCGGCCGTCAGCTCGGCGTTGCCCGGCAGCTTGTCCACGGACAGCTTGCCGAGCCGGGTGACCAGCCGGCCGCGCTGCCCGGCCGCGTCGCGCAGGCCGGCGGCGGCCTGGTCGAGGTTGTCGCACTGCCTGACGTTGCCCACCGCCTGGATGACCGAGGCCCGGCTGCTGCCGCTGTCCGCGAGCAGTTTGTCCAGCTCGACCGCCTGCTGCCGGGCGGGGTCGACGGTGGGCGAGGCGGAGTCCCGGGTGGTCGGGGACGCGGCGGCGACCGTCTGGCCGTCACTGCCCTTGTCCTCGCCGCCCCCGCTGCTGAGCAGCGCGCCGGCGCCGACGCCGACCACGATGAGGCCGATCCCGATGGCGGCGATCAGCGGCACCCGCGACCGGCCGCCGCGCCGCCCGCCGTGGTCGTCCGGCCCGTCGTCGTACGACGGCTGCGCCGGGCGGTACGAGGACTGCGCGGGGCCGGGGTAGGGGTCCTGCTGCTGGACGCGCGGAAGCTGCTGGGTGGACCCGGCCGGGGCGTCCTCGGCCGCCGTGCCGCCGCGGAAGAGGTTGTCGAACTCGGCGGGCGGCTGCCGGTCCGCCCCCTGCCCCTGCCCCGGCCCCTGGCCGGCGTAGGGCGGGATGTACTGCGTGGCCTCCGCGTCGGAGTGCGCGGGCGCCGTCTGCCGGGGCACCTGGCCGAGGTACCGGGTCTCCTCGCCGCCCGACTCCGGCGGCAGCGCACCGGACGCCACCGGCGGGATGTACTGGGTGGCCGCCTCGTGGACCCCGGGCCCCGAGGGCCCCGCGGGGACCGGCGGGAGGTACTGGGTGGCGCCGTCGGCCGGCGCGGCCTGCACGGGCGGCAGGTACTGGGTGGCGCCCTCGTCCGCGGGGGCGGCGGGCACCGGGGGTATGTACTGGGTCGCGCCGTCCGCCGTCGGGGGCAGCGGAGCACCCGCGGCGGGGTACGCGTCCGGCAGGGCGGGCGGCAGCGGCGCGGCGGGACCGGCGGGCTGCGCCGGGTACTGCTGGGGCTGCTGCCCGTACGGGTCCGGCGCGCCGTACGCGGGCTGCTGAGCCGCGCCGTAGCCACCGGGGCCGGGCCCGCCGCTGTAGGCACCGGGGTCGCCGCTCTGACCGCCGTACTGCGCCGGCTGACCGCCGTGGCCGGCCGGTGTCCCGCCGTCGTAGCCGGGTGCCTGGCCGCCGTACGACGGGGGCTGGGCGCCCTCCGGGGGCAGCGGGCCGGGGCCCGCGGGTGCCTGCTGGCCGGGGCCGCCGGGGGTGCCCCACTGCGGGGCCGCCGCCGGGGGCCATCCCTGGTCCTGCCGGGGCTCCTGCTGCCCGGGGCCCCAGGAACCGCCCCAGGCCTGTCCGCCCGCCGGGGTGGCGGGCGCGGGCGCCGCGGTCATGCCCGGCAGCAGGGGCTCGCCTCCGTCGGAGGGCAGCACGATGCCTTCGCGCGCGGGCCGCGCCGAGGGCTCCTCGCCCTGTCCACTCTGCGTCACCGGGACTCCTACTAATGGGGGACCTTGTGAATCGTCGGCTCACGCTACCGGGTCCCCCGAGCCACGTGCCACGCAGCTCAGGACGCGACCTGCTTCCCTGTGACGGCGGTAACAGAACCTCCCGTCGATACGCTGATCACGGCACCCGGCGCACACCCGGGTGCCGTTTCCCGGTCGTTCACGCGTTCACGGGGGCGGTGTTCACGCGGCCGGCTGGAGATCGAGGCGCGCCCCGAACTCCCGTACCACCGCCTCGTCCCGGAACGGCTCCAGGCGCTGCTGGAGATCTTCGAGGTACTCGGCGCCCCGGTTGGAGCGGAGCGTCTCCAGCAGCTCGACCGCCTTCATGCCGGTGTGGCAGGCCTGTTCGATCTCGCGCTGCTGCACCTGGGCCGTGGCGAGCAGCACATAGCCGATGGCGCGCCGGCGGGCCCGGGACTCGGGGTGGCCGGCCAGCGACTGCTCGGCGTACCGCGCCGCCTGTTCGGCCTGCCCGAGGTCGCGATGACAGTGGGCCAACTCGTCCGCCAGATAGGCCTCGTCGAAGTGTGCGATCCACACCGGGTCGTCGCCGTCGGCGCCGTCCGCCCGCTCCATCGCCGCCACCGACCGCCCGCCGGCCGCCTGCGCCGCGCGCACGTCCCCGAGCAGGGCGTGCCCGCGCGCCTCGGCGGCGTGGAACATCGCCTCCACCCGCGGGGTCACCTGGCCGCGCGCGCCCTCCTGCGCGGCCCGCGCCAACTGGGCGATCTCGCGCGGGTTCCCGAGCTGCGCGGCGAGGTGGCTCATGGAGGCGGCGAGGACATAACCGCCGTACCCCCGGTCCCCGGCCGCCTGCGCGAGCCGCAGCGACTGGATGTAGTACCGCTGGGCGAGGCCCGGTTGGCCGGTGTCGACGGCCATGTACCCGGCCAGCTCGGTCAACCGGGCGACGGCGGAGAAGAGTTCCCGGCCGACCGCCTCCCGGTACGAGCCGGCGAGCAGCCCGGAGACGACACTGTTGAGGTAGTGCACGACGACGGGACGCACATGCCCGCTGCCGTACTGGTGGTCGAGGTCCGTCAGCGCCTGGGTCATGGACCGTACGGCGGCCACGTCCGCCTGGCCCACGCGCGGGCCCGCCTGCCGGGCCACCTGGGCGTCCGGCGCCGAGATCAGCCAGTCGCGGCTGGGCTCGACCAGCGCGGAGGCGGCGACGGAGGAGCCGGACAGGAAGTCCCGGCGCCCCACGTCGCTGCGCCACAGCTCGCAGACCTGCTCGATGGCCCCCAGTACCGTCGGCGAGAACTGGAGACCGACCCCCGAGGCGAGGTTCTTGCCGTTGGCCATGCCGATCTCGTCGATCGTGACCGTACGGCCGAGCTTGCGCCCGAGCGCCTCCGCGATGATCGCGGGTGCCCGGCCCCGCGGCTGCTGACCGCGCAGCCAGCGGGCCACGGACGTCTTGTCGTAGCGCAGGTCGAGTCCGTGCTCGGCGCCGCACATGTTGACCCGCCGGGCCAGCCCGGCGTTCGAGCACCCCGCTTCCTGGATGAGTGCCTGCAGCCGTTCGTTCGGCTGCCTCGCCACGAGAGGCCTTGCGGCCATGTACTACCCCCTGCGTTGCGATCCCCTGGAGCGTGAAGTTCCGGCCGGAAGATCACTGCCCAGCTGACATACCGTCAATGCACGACATGTGCGGTTTGCCGGGGTAAAGACGCATGCCGCCCCCACTCCTGGCTACCCACCCCACGCTCCGGTTCCTCCCGCGCGCCCCTCGCTGTGCACCCATGCGCCCCGACTGCCGGACCGATGCTCCTCCCCCGCGCGCGCCCTGGCCGTAACTCCAGGTGAGTGCGGGAGTTGAGTGAGCGTGGAAGAGACGATCGCGGGCGCCCGAGACACGAAGATTGCCGGTCACATTCCGCAGCAGCGCGGGGAATCGCTGCTGGAGACGGCCGTACGGTATGCCGAGGAACGGCACTGGGACGTGTTCCCGGGCACCTGGCTGGAAGCCGCCGACGGGATGCAGCGCTGCTCGTGCGGGGACGCGTCCTGCCCTGCGCCGGGTGCGCACCCCGCGCGCCCCGACTGGGTGAGCCTGGCGACCGGCAGCGCGACCGTCGCGCGCCGGATGTGGCAGAAGCAGCCGACGTCGTCGATCCTGCTGCCGACGGGGCGGACGTTCGACGCGCTGTCCGTCCCGGAGAGCGCGGGGTTCCTCGCCCTGGCCCGGATGGAGCGGATGGAGCTGACGCTCGGGCCGGTCACGCTGACCCCCGACCGGCGGATGCAGTTCTTCGTGCTGCCGGGGGCCTCCGCGAAGGTGCCGGAGCTGGTGCGCAAGCTGGGATGGTCGCTGTCGTCGCTGAATCTGGTGGCGCTCGGCGAGGGCGCGTACGTGGCGGCGCCGCCCACCCGGTTCGGGTCGCGTGGAGCCGTGCAGTGGGCCTGCCGGCCCACTGCGGCGAACCGGTGGCTGCCGGACGCGGAGGAGCTGATCTCACCGCTCGCCTATGCGTGCGGGCGGGATCGGTAGCCGTTCCGCCCCCTCGTCCGCCGGGCCACCGTGTCGTCGGCGGCTGATCGGCAGTTGGTCGGCGGCCGGTCGGCGGAAGAACCGCCGCTCAGTCCCCGCGCAGCGAGTCGAGGAACGGTGAGACGGCGGCCCGCCAGGCCACCGGCGAGTCGTAGTGTGCGAGATGGCCGGCCTCGGGGACTTCCGCGTAGACGCCGTGGGGCAGCACCCGCACCATCTCCTGGGCCTCGGCGCGCCCCAGCTCACCGTCCACGCCACGCACCACCAGCGTGGGGCACCGCACCTGGGCCAGTTCCTCCCAGTGGGCGTCGTAGACCCATGTCTCGCGGGAGCTGAGCATCTGCTCGGGCTCGAAGACGGGCCGCCAGCCGTCGGCCGCCTCGTGCATCACCTCGGCGTAGAACGCCCCGCGCGCCGGATGGGGCCGCTCCACCCAGGGGTCGTCCTCGCCGAACCACTTGCGGACGTCCGCCAGACTGGCGAAGGGAACGGGCCAGGCGCGGAACCACTCGGCCCACTCGCGCTGCGAGGCCGCGCCGAGCGCGGAGGCCCGCATGTCGCAGATGATCAGGCCGCGCACCAGATCGGGACGCTTGGCGGCGAGCTGCCAGGCGGTCAGGGCCCCCATGGCATGGCCGATGAGGAGGGCGGGGGCGAGGCCGAGCTGCTCCAGGGCCGCCTCGGCGTCGTCGACATAGGCCTCGCGGGTGTACGCGGCCCGCGGGGGCTTGTCGCTCTGGCCGTGGCCACGCTGGTCGAGCGCCACGGCACGGTGGCGCCCGGCGAGCCAGCGGGCGGTGGCCGCCCAGTGCGAGGCGCGGCCCATCAGGCCGTGCAGTAACAGCACCCCCGGAGCGCCGGGCTCCGCCTCCGCCTCGATGCCGGGCCGCGCTGCCGGAAGACCTGACTCCGCCTCCGGTTTCGGCGGGTCGGCGAACTCCCAGGCGGCCAGGCGCACCCCGCCCGCCCCCATCACATCGATACGCCGCGCCATCGGCCTGGTACCCCCCAGTTCCGCCTGCCTCGTCGTCCAGCCGCTTCAGGCTATCGAATGCCTATTCGAAAATTCCGGTTCCGCGGACAACACCCCTCCTTCGAGTGACACCTCTCAAGGAATGATCGCCGCAGCCAAGGGGATCTTTCTGGCGGGAGGCGGACCGCTCGGGGAAAAACGGTCCGAAGGGGGCGACCCTGAGAGCTCGGGGCTCCGGGTCAGCACAGGGGAGGACAGGCCCCGGCGCCGCACGGCGCCGGGGCCCTCTCCGTCTCAGCGCTTGGCGACGAACACATGGGAGGCGACGTCCGCCTCCAGCTCGGCCGCCTCACCGCCGCTGCCCACCAGCACCCCGCCCGGCGACTCCGTCACGCTCACCACCGAACCGGGCTGCACACCCGCCCGCCGCAGCGTGTACATCAGCTGCGCGTCCGTCTGGATCGGCTCGCCGATACGGCGGACCACGACCGTCTTGCCGTCCGTCCCCGGGTCCAGGTCGGCCAGCGAGACCATGCCCTCGTCCAGGAACGGGTCCGCCCCGTCCTTCTCGCCCAGCTCCTCCAGGCCCGGGATGGGGTTGCCGTACGGCGACTCGGTGGGATGCCGCAGCAGCTCCAGCACCCGCCGCTCCACGGCCTCGCTCATCACGTGCTCCCAGCGGCACGCCTCCGCGTGCACCTGCTCCCACTCCAGGCCGATCACGTCCACGAGCAGGCATTCGGCCAGCCGGTGCTTGCGCATCACGCGCGTCGCCAGCCGGCGCCCCTCGTCCGTCAGCTCCAGATGCCGGTCGCTGGCCACGGACACCAGACCGTCGCGCTCCATCCGCGCCACCGTCTGGCTGACCGTCGGCCCGCTCTGGTCCAGCCGCTCCGCGATGCGGGCGCGCATGGGGACGACGCCTTCCTCTTCCAGTTCGAGGATGGTGCGGAGATACATCTCCGTGGTGTCGATCAGTCCGGACATACGTGCCCCTCGATTACCTCTGCCGGCAGCCCGGCGGCGTGCGCTGGCCCTGCCCTCAATTCTGCCGGATCCCACTGACAAGCGGGGGCCTCCGGGCAAACGGGCGGCCCGGGCGCCGCGACCGGGGACGTCAGCGGGCCGGCGGGCGGGTGGCGGACGCAGGCGGCCGGCGGGCGGGTGGCGGACGCAGGCGGGTGGCGGACGCAGGCGGCCGGTGCGCCCCACGCGGCCGGGCCGCGCGCCCGCTTGCTCCGCGCCCCCGAGCCCCGCACGTGCCGCCCCGCGCCCCGCCCGTCGTATTGACACCGCACTGGTCCAGACCGCACGGTGATCCGCGACACAGACGCTGCGAAGGGGCAACGCATGAGCGACGGCACGCCTGCCGACCTGTTCTTCGACGCCGCCATCGGCCTGCTGCAACGGGCCCGCGACGAGGAGGCCGCGGCGATCACCGCGGCCGGCACCCTGCTCGCCGACACCGTCGCGGCCGGCGGCCGCCTGTTCGCCTTCGGCGCCGGGCACTCCTCGCTGGCCGCCCAGGACGTCGTCTACCGCGCGGGCGGCCTGGCCCTGATGAACCTGCTCGCCGTCCCCGGCGTCGTCGGCGTCGACGTCACCCCGGCCACCCTCGGCTCCGCCCTCGAACGCGTCGACGGTCTCGCGAGCGCCGTCCTGGACACCTCCCCGATCCGCGCCGGTGACGCCCTCGTGATCATCTCGCTCTCCGGCCGCAACGCCCTGCCCGTCGAGATGGCCCTCGGCGCCCGCGACCGCGGAGTGAAGGTCATCGGCGTGACCTCGGTGGCCTACGCCACCGAGACGACATCCCGGCACGCCTCCGGCACCTTCCTCAAGGACCACTGCGACATCGTCCTCGACTCCAAGATCGCCGTCGGCGACGCCGAACTCACCCTCGACACCATCCCGGCGCCCTTCGCCCCCGCCTCCACCGTCGTCACCACCGCCCTGCTCCAGGCCGTCATGGCGACCACCGCCGCGGAGCTCGCCGACCGCGGCATCGAACCCCCGCTGCTGCGCTCCGGCAACGTCGACGGCGGCCACGAATGGAACGGCCGGGTGATGACGGAGTACGGCGACCGGATCTTCTACCGCCACTGACGGCACCGCCGGACCCCGCCCACCGGACCCTTCACCGCCACTGTCGACAGCACCGGACCCCGCCGACAGGACTCTCCACCGCCACTGTCGACAGCACCGGACCCCGCCGACCGGACCCTCCACCGGCCCCTGTCGGCGCCCCGGGCCCCGCCGCGTCACCGGACCTGCTCGCCCGCCTCGCCCCGGACCGTCTCCGCCAGGTCCAGGGCCGCCGCGATCCGTGCCGCCACGTCCTCCGCGTAGGCCGTGTCGGACCGCTCGAAACGGCTGCGGCCGGCATCGCGCAGGAAGGTCACCACGCCCAGCGTCCGCCCCCGGCTGCGCAGGACCGCGCACAGCGCGTGCACCGCGTCGCCGGGCCACTGCCGTTCCAGCGCCCACTCCCGCGCCCGCTCCGCCGGCACCGCACCGGCGTCCGCGCGCACCGCCCCGGCCCGCTCCACGCACTGCAGCGCCGGGTGCCCCTCCCCGTAGCGCAGGGGCAGCCCGGCCGCGCCCGTGAGCACGCTCGGCCCCGGCGCCCCCGCGGGCGTGGCGGCCAGCCGCACCAGCCGGACCGGATCCGGCGCCCCGTCCGCGCGCGGGCCGCCCGCCACCCGGTCGACGAGCGCGTGGTCGGCGAAACCGGCGAGCGCGAAGTCCAGGTGGACGACGGCCGCCTCCGCCGGGTCCTCGCACTCCGCGGCGGCCCGGGCCGCACGGTGCAGCTGGTTCGTCCGGAACCGCAGCAGGGACGCCTCCTGCTCGCCCTGCTTGGCCTCGGTGACGTCCACGAACAGCCAGCCGACGCCGAGCGGCACCGGCTCCTCCGCGAGCGGCGAGGCCAGCCGCAGGAACCCGCTGCGCCAGCAGCGCCGCTTCTCGCCCTCCGCGGTCCGCAGGGCCACCCACATCTCGGCGGGCGCGGGCGGCGCTCCCTCGGCCAGCACATGCGTCAGCGCGGCCTCCAGGTCCTCCACCCCCTGCGCGAGCAGCTCACCCAGCGGCCGGCCCAGTACGGACGTGCGCCCCACGCCCAGCGCCCGCGCCGCGTGCGCGTTCACCACGGCGGGCCGCAGATCGGCGTCCACGACCACGACGCCCCAGGCCGCGTCCTCGAACAGCGCCTCGCTCAACGCGATCGACCGCTCCAGATCGATCTGCGCGTGCACCTCGCTGAACGCGCAGTACACCCCCGCGGGCCTGCCGTCCGGCCCGCGCACGGCGGCGGTCTGCGTCCGGACGAGCACCCGCCCGCCGTCCTTGGTGACCAGCGCGAACTCGTGCACCTGCCGCCCCGGCGCGTGCATCGCCGACATCAGCCGGGCCTGCACCTCCTCGGCGTCGGCGCTGCGCACCGCCCACCCGGCGAACCCGTGCCGGCCGACGGCCTCGGCGGCCGTCCACCCGAGGATCCGCTCGGCCTCCCGGTTCCAGTGGGTCACGACTCCGTCGGCGTCGAAGGCGCACAGCGCCGCGTCCATGCCGTCGAGCAGCGCGGCGAGCAGGTCGGAACCGCCGGGATCGCCGGACTCACCGGGCTCGTCCGGCCCCAGCTCGTCCGTGGTCCCACTCCGCCGCGAAGCACTCACCTGGACCCCCTGGAGGCTGCGTCGCGCACGTACGTACGGCGCGCGGTTCGCTCACTGGCCCTCATTCAACTGGAACGTGACGCACCCCACATACTGTTCCCGCAAGATTGCGTGGATCAATGCCCGCGGCCGTCCGGCGGGAGCCGCAGGTCCACCCACTCGTCGCGCTCCCCGTCCAGCACGTACCGGTCGACCTCGGTGAACCCCCGGCGCCCGGCGAACCGCAGCCCGTCCTCGTTCACCGCGAGCACACACGTCTCGATCACCCGCGCGCCCAGCACGCGCGCGTGGGCCAGCGCGTCCTCGTAGACCGCGGCGCCGAACCCCCGCCCCCGGAACTCGGGCAGCACGCGCGCGATGACGGTCGCCGTGCGCTCCTCCCCCACCGGCGGCCGCACGGTCGAGCACCCCACGAGCGTCTCTCCCGCGTAGGCGTTCGCCAGCCGGTACCGCCCCCGCCGCACCCGCGCGTCCGTCGGGGACATGGCGGCCGGCGGCACGACCACGTTGTGGACGTGCCGCCACTGTTCGAGCATGTCGTCGCCTTCGACGGCGATGATCTGCAGTTCTGTCATGCGCCGGACGATAGTTCAGGGGGTGCGGGGAGGTGCCGCGAAGAGGTGCCGGAAAAACCGGTTGAGCCGTCTCCGGCGACTTCCTAAGGTGACAGCTACACGGTGAAAGGAGGTGATCCGGAAAATGTACGAATCCCGGACGCGTGAGGTGGCTGCGGGCTAGCGGCCCGTCACCACACCATGTGCGGTGCCGGACCAGTGCGCGATGCAGGCGTGCGGCCGGCCCAATCTCAAGCAGTCACCCGACCCGCGGGCTGCCGGTACGTCCGGCCGGCTCCTCTCCGAGGAACCCAGCCCGCGGGTCGTCTGCGTTCTCCGGGTTCTCCGGACGCCGTCACGGGCTGAGGCGCTCGACCCGCCAGGTGCCGTTCTGCCGGGCGACGTAACGCAGCCGGTCGTGCAGGCGGTTGGCGCGGCCCTGCCAGAACTCGATCGTCTCGGGAGCGACGCGGAAGCCGCCCCAGTGCGGCGGGACCGGGACCTGTTCGTCCTCGGGATAGCGGGCTTCGAGTTCGGCGTAGGCCGTGTCGAGTTCGGCGCGGGAGGCGACCACCGTGGACTGGGCGCTCGCCCAGGCGCCCAGCTGGGAGCCGTGCGGGCGGGTGCGGAAGTACGCGGCGGTCTCGTCGCGGCCGGTGCGCCGGGCGGTGCCGGTGACGATGACCTGGCGGGCCAGCGGATGCCAGGGGAAGAGCAGCGAGACGTGCGGGTTCTCGCCGAGGTCGCGGGCCTTGCGGGAGCCGTAGTTGGTGTAGAAGACGAAGCCGTCGGTGTCGTACTGCTTCATCAGGACCGTGCGTGAGGTGGGGCGGCCCGTCGCGTCCGCCGTGGAGACGATCATCGCGTTGGGTTCGTAGAGCGTGCCGTGCAGGGCCGCCCGGGCGGCATCCTCGAACCAGCGGGCGAACTGGTCCATCGGATGCGTGGCGAGGTTCTCCTCTGCGAGGCCCTCGGCGCGGTACTGCTTGCGCATGGCGGCGGGATCGAGGACGGGATCCAGGAGCGGGTCGCGGTCGGTCACCCGGTCATCTTGCCGTATCGAACGGGTATGGCACTCAGTGTCTTGTGGTCTCCCCAACCGTGGCACCGGGGGTTATCGTGCTGCTCCCTTTACGGTCGGGTTCTACGGTCGGACCGACCACGGGTGACCACCGTCAGATCGGGGCATCACCGGGGTGTCCGCCGCCCACACATCACGAGGAGCCGCCTGATGTCCGACTTCGTACCCGGGCTCGAAGGAGTCGTCGCGTTCGAGACGGAGATCGCCGAACCGGACAAGGAGGGCGGTGCCCTGCGCTACCGGGGCGTCGACATCGAGGACCTGGTCGGTCACGTCTCGTTCGGGAACGTGTGGGGGCTGCTGGTCGACGGTGCCTTCAACCCGGGTCTGCCGCCCGCCGAGCCGTTCCCGATCCCGGTGCACTCGGGGGACATCCGGGTGGACGTGCAGTCGGCGCTCGCCATGCTCGCTCCCGTGTGGGGGCTGCGTCCGCTGCTCGACATCGACGAGCGGCAGGCGCGGGACGATCTGGCGCGGGCCGCCGTCATGGCGCTGTCGTACGTCGCCCAGTCCGCGCGCGGGCAGGGGCTGCCGATGGTGCCGCAGCGGGAGATCGACAAGGCGAACTCGGTGGTGGAGCGGTTCATGATCCGGTGGCGCGGGGAACCGGACCCCCGGCATGTGGCGGCCGTGGACGCCTACTGGACCTCGGCCGCCGAGCACGGCATGAACGCGTCGACCTTCACGGCCCGGGTCATCGCCTCCACCGGTGCGGATGTCGCCGCCGCGCTGTCCGGGGCGGTGGGCGCGATGTCCGGTCCGCTGCACGGCGGTGCGCCGTCGCGGGTGCTCGGGATGATCGAGGAGATCGAGCGTACGGGGGACGCGGAGGCCTACGTCCGGGGGGCGCTGGACCGGGGTGAGCGGCTGATGGGCTTCGGGCACCGGGTGTACCGGGCCGAGGATCCGCGGGCTCGGGTGCTGCGGCGTACGGCGCGGGAGCTGAGGGCGCCGCGGTTCGAGGTGGCCGAGGCGTTGGAGAAGGCCGCGCTGGAGGAGCTGCACAACCGCCGGCCGGATCGGGTGCTCGCCACGAACGTGGAGTTCTGGGCGGCGATCATGCTGGACTTCGCCGAGGTGCCGGCGCACATGTTCACGTCGATGTTCACGTGCGCGAGGACCGCCGGCTGGTCGGCGCACATTCTGGAGCAGAAGCGGACGGGGCGTCTCGTGCGGCCCTCCGCCCGCTATGTGGGACCCGGTTCCCGGCGGCCCGAGGACATCGAGGGATACGCGGACATCGCCCGCTGACCGAGCGGGCTCCGCGGACATCGCCCGCCGACCGAGCGGGCTCCGCGGACATCGCCCGCCGACCGAGCGGGCTCCGCGGACATCGCCCGCCGAGGGCGGGTGAGGGACGCGGGCGGCCGCGGTCCGGTCGTGGCCGGCCGCGCGGTTCCCCGCGCCCCTGGCGGACGGTCCCCGCGGGACGTGTCTTTCAGGCCGGCGTCAGCAACTCCGCGTGGTGCCGCCGCGCCACCAGCGGGTGCGCCCTCAGCTTGCCCTTGAGTTCGTTGTAGCCGTACTCGGCGAACAGGGGGTTCGACGGGTCGGTGGTGATGCCAGGCGCGTGGGAGGCGTGCGGGAAGGGCAGGGGCTCCACGCGGGCGTCCAGGCGCGGGTTGTAGAAGAACGGGACGGAGAAGCGTTCGGTGGCGCCGGGCGGGCTGACCACCCGGTGGTTCGTGGCCAGCAGGTAGCCGTTGGTCGCGACCTCCAGCAGCTCGCCGAGGTTGACGACGAAGGCGCCCTCGATGGGCGGTACGTCGTGGAAGCGGCCGTCCTCGCGCTGGACCTGGAGGCCGCCGACCGTGTCCTGGAGGAGCAGGGTCAGGAAGCCGTAGTCCTTGTGGGCGCCGACGCCCTGGTCGGTGCCGTCGGCCGCGCTGCCCGGGTAGCGGACGAGTTTGAGGTGCGGGTGGGCCTGGGCACCGAAGATCGGGTCGTAGAAGCCGGCCGGGGCGCCGATGGCGGTCAGCAGTTCGTGCAGGAGCCGCTGGGCGACCGCGCTGAGCTTGTCGATCCAGGCCAGGGCGGCCGCGCGGAGCTCGGGGAGGGCGGCCGGCCACTGGTTGGGGCCTTGGAGCCACCAGTAGGGGGGTTCGCCGGGGGCGGGGACGTGCGCGGGGCGTTCGGCGCCGATGTCGAGCTGGTCGCGCCAGTCGCGGGCGCCACCGGTGCGCTCGTCACCGGTGCGGGTGTAGCCGCGGAAGTGCGGGGAACCGACGTTGTCCAGGGCGAGCCGGTCGGCCTCGGGGAGGGCGAAGAAGGCGCGCATGGCGGTGAGGAGGGCGTCGGTCTCGGCGGGGGTCACGCCGTGTCCGACGAGTTGGAAGAAGCCGACGTCGTGGGCGGCGGCGTGCAATCGGGTGTGGAGCCGGGCCCGGGCCTCGGGGCCGGCGTCGGCTGCCGACAGGTCGATGATCGGGAGCTGGTCGTACGGCGTCGCTGTGTGCGTGGTCATGGTGCGTCCGCGGGGTCTACGGGGCGCGGGTGGCCGCCGAGGGGTGGGAGCGGCCCCCGGGTGCCGGAAAAGGGAAGAAGCAGAGAAGGGGGCTGGGTCAGGCGGAGAGGCGCCGACAGCCCATGCTCGTGACGCGCACGTAGTCCACGTGGCGGCGGCGGACGAGCATCGGAAGCATGGGCCAAGGGTAACGCGCCCGCGCAAGGGCTCCCGTGACGGCTTCGTCACAGGGACTGCCCCCGGTGGCCGCCTGGCGGCTCCGCTGGAGCCGGTTGCCCGGACCGCGCTCAGTCCAGCGCGTGTTCCAGCAGGGCCGCCCACTGGGTGACGACGCGTTCGCGGCGGGCGGTGTCGTCGGTGAGGAGGTTGGCGAGGCCCAGGCCGCGGGCCATGTCCAGGAAGCCCTGGACGGTTTCGCGGGTGCCGGGGCGGGACTCGTCCGCGCCGAGGAGGTCGACGGCGATGCGGTGGGTCTCGCGGCCCACCCGGGCCTCCAGCTCGGTCACACGGGGGCGCAGTTGTTCCTCGTTGGAGGCGGCGACCCACAGGTGCAGGGCGGCGCGGAAGAGGGGGCCGGTATAGAGGTCGACGAGGGCGGCGACGACGGCCCGGCGGTCGGCGGCGCCGTCCGGGAACAGGGCGCGCAGGGCGAGGGAGCGTTCCTCGGAGACGTACTCGACGGCGGCGGTGAAGAGGTCCTCCCGGGTGGGGAAGTGGTGCTGGGCGGCCCCCCGGGAGACGCCGGCGCGTTCGGCGACGGCGGCGACCGTGGAGCCCGCCCAGCCGTGCTCGGCGAGGCAGGCCACGGCGGCTTCCAGGAGCCGCTGCCGGGTGGCCCGGCTGCGGTCCTGCTTGGGGCTGCGGTCCGGCTTGGCGCCGTGGTCCCGCTGGGGCGCGGGCTCGCGTTCCGCCGTCGTGCTCATGTGGTCACACCACCCATGCCGCGTCCCGTCTTTCCAGGAAGGCCGTCATCCCCTCCCGGGCCTGCTCGGAGGAGAACAGCCGGGCCGAGAGCGCGGTCAGCTCCGCCGCGTCCCGGTCGAATGTCTCCAGCACCCTAGTCGTGAGCAGCCGTTTCGTCTCGGTCAGGGCCTGCGGGGCGGAGCGGCGCAGGCCGTCGAGGACGGGGGCGAGGGCCTCGTCCACGTCGTCCGCCGCCGTCGTCAGCAGACCCAGGCGGACGGCCTCCGCCGGGCCGAAGCGTTCGCCGGTGAGGTAGTAGCGGGCCAGGGCGCGGGGGTCGGTGCGCGGGATCACCGGGAGGGAGATCACGGCGGGCGCGACGCCGATGCGTACTTCGGTGAAGGCGAAGGTGGCGGCGGCGGACGCGGCGGCGATGTCGCAGGCGGCGAGCAGACCCAGGCCGCCGGCGCGGACGTGTCCGGTGATGCGGGCGACGACGGGTCTGGGCAGTTCCACGAGCTGCCGGAGCAGGGCGACCAGGGCGTCCGGGTCGGGCGGGTCGCGCAGGTCGGCGCCGGCGCAGAAGGTGGTACCGGTGTGGGTGAGGACGACGGCGCGGACGCCGGGGTCCTTGCCGCAGTCGGTCAGGGCCTCGGCGAGGGCGGACACCAGGGCCGCCGAGAGGGCGTTGCGGGTGCCGGCGGCGTCCAGGCTGAGGGTGGTGACGCCACGCTCGTGCGTGCGTCCGATCGGTTCGCTCACGTGTGCTCCCTGAGCTGTCGGCGCAGGATCTTGCCGGAGGCGGCACGGGGGACGGTGTCGATGAAGGTGATCCCGCGGATGCGTTTGTAGGGGGCGACGCGTTCGGCGACATGGAGCAGGACGTCGTTCTCGGCGAGGTCGCCGGCGTCCGGGTGGCGGACGACGAAGGCGTGCGGCACCTCGTTGCCGTCGTCGTTGTACGTGCCGATGACGGCGGCGTCGGCGATGCCGGGGTGGGTGAGCAGGAGGGCCTCCAGTTCGGCGGGGGCCACCTGGAAGCCCTTGTACTTGATGAGTTCCTTGACCCGGTCGACGACGAAGAGCCAGCCGTCGGTGTCGACGTGACCGACGTCCCCGGTGTGCAGCCAGCCGTCGGCGTCGATCATCGCCTCGGTGGCGTCGGGACGGCCGAGGTAACCCTTCATCACCTGGGGGCCGCGGATCAGGATCTCGCCCGGTTCGCCGGTGCCGAGGTCCTTGCCGGGGTCGTCCAGGGAGACGATCCGCATCTCGGTGCCGGCGACGAGCCTGCCGACGGTGCCGGCGGGGGCGTCGTGGAGGCGGGCGAGGGGGACGACATGGGTGCCGGGGGACAGTTCCGTCATGCCATACGCCTGGCCGATCGGGGGCAGTCCGAGCCGTTCGGAGCAGGCGAGGGCGAGCTGGGCGTCCAGGGGGGCGGCGGCGCTGATGACGTGTTCCAGCGAGGAGAGGTCGTAGCGGGCGACGGCCGGGTGCTTGGCGAGGGCGAGGACGATCGGCGGGGCGACGTACAGGCCGGTGATGCGGTGGTTCTCGATGGCGGCGAGGAAGGTCTCCAGGTCGAAGCGCGGGAGGACGACGACGGTGGCGCCGTTGCGCAGGGGCGCGTTCATCAGGGCGGTGAGGCCGTAGATGTGGAAGAACGGCAGGACGGCGAGGATGCGGTCGCCGGGGCCGGCCGGGACGGCGGGCTCCAGCTGGGCGAGGTTGGTGGCGATCTGCCGGTGGGTGAGCATGACGCCCTTGGGGGTGCCGGTGGTGCCGGAGGAGTACGGCAGCGCGGCGATGTCCTCGGCCGGATCGATGTCGACGAGCGGTTCGGGGCCGGTGAAGGCGAGCAGGTCGATCAGCGAGCGGTGGCCGGGCGCGCTGTCGCAGACGAGGATCTCCCGGACGCCGCCGGCGAGTTCGGCGGCCCGGCGGGCGGTGGCCAGCAGGGGTGAGACGGTGACGATCCAGCGGGCCGCGCTGTCGCCGAGCTGCTTGGCGAACTCCTCGGCGGTGGCGAGCGGGTGCACGGTGGTGACGGTGGCACCCGCGCGCGTGGCCGCGTAGAAGGCGGTCGGGAAGGCGATCGTGTTGGGGCTGTGCAGGGCGAGGACGTCGCCCTTGCGGACGCCCGTGTCGGCGAGGGCGGCGGCGAGCCGCCGGTGGAACCGGTCCACCTGGTCGTACGTGAGAGTGGTGCCGTCCGTGCCGTCGATCAGGGCCGGCCGGTCGCCGAAGGCGGCGGCGCGGCCCAGTACGGCCTCGTGGATGGGGAGTTCTACGGGCGGAACGTCTGCGTACTCGCTGCGGAACACGGTTCCTCCAAGACGGGCGCCTAGTACGACTTGGGCAGTCCCAGGGTCTGGTGGGAGACGTAGTTGAGAATCATCTCCCGGCTCACCGGGGCAATACGAGCCACGCGCGCCGCTGTTATCAACGAGGCGAGCCCGAATTCACGGGTGAGTCCGTTGCCGCCGAGGGTGTGCACGGCCTGGTCGACGGCCTTCACGCAGGCCTCGCCGGCCGCGTACTTGGCCATGTTGGCGGCCTCGCCCGCGCCGACGTCGTCGCCCGAGTCGTAGAGACGGGCCGCCTTCTGCATCATCAGCCGGGCCAGCTCCAGGTCGATGTGCGCCTGCGCCAGGGGGTGGGCGATGGCCTGGTGGGCACCGATGGGGGCCTTCCAGACGGTGCGGTCGCGGGCGTACTCGATGGCCTTGGCGAGCGCGTAGCGGCCCATGCCGATGGCGAAGGCCGCCGTCATGATCCGCTCGGGGTTCAGCCCGGCGAACAGTTGCAGCAGGCCGGCGTCCTCGTCGCCGACGAGCGCGTCGGCGGGCAGCCGTACGTCGTCCAGGACCAGCTCGAACTGCTTCTCGGCGGCGTTCAGTTCCATGTCGATGGGCCGCTTCTGGAGGCCCTCGGCGTCCGTCGGGACGATGAACAGGCAGGGTTTCAGGTTGCCGGTGCGGGCGTCCTCGGTGCGGCCGACGATCAGGACGGCGTCGGCGATGTCGACACCGGAGATGAACACCTTGCGGCCGGTGAGGAGCCAGTCGGCGCCGTCGCGCCGGGCCGTGGTGGTGATGCGGTGGGAGTTGGAGCCGGCGTCGGGTTCGGTGATGCCGAAGGCCATGAGGCGGGTGCCGTCCGCCAGCGCGGGCAGCCAGCGGGTCTTCTGGTCCTCGGTGCCGAAGCGGGCGATCACCGTGCCGCAGATCGCCGGTGAGACGACGAGCATCAGGAGGGGGGAGCCGGCGGCGCCCAGCTCTTCGAGGACGATGGACAGTTCGGCTATGCCGCCGCCGCCTCCTCCGTACTCCTCGGGCAGGTTGACGCCGAGGTAGCCGAGTCTGCCCGCCTCGCTCCAGAGTTCGGCGGGGGGCTTGCCCTCGGCGACGGTGCGGGTGAGGTAGTCGCGGCCGTAGCGCTTGCCGAGGGCGGCCACCGCGGATCGGAGGGCCTTGTGTTCTTCGGATTCGATGTGGGTGGTCATCGGACTCCTTCGGACTGCGGATGATCCGTGGCTGGGCGCGCGGTTCCGTGCGCCCCTAGGGCATGTCTGACAATTCCCGTCTGCCGCGCGACGCCATTCGGGCGACGACGCGAATGGTCAGACAGGCCCTAGGGTGTCTGCACCACCGCCAGCAACGTGCCCGGCTCCACCTGCCGGCCCGGCTCGGTGTGCAGGGCGGTGAGGACTCCGGTGGCCGGTGCCGAGATCTGGTGCTGCATCTTCATCGCCTCCAGCCAGATGAGGCCCTGACCCGCCCGGACCGTTGCCCCCACCGTCAGGCCGTCGGCGATCCGGACCACCGTGCCCGGCATCGGGGCCACCAGCGAACCCGGTGCGAGCTGGGACGTCGGATCGGGGAAGCGGGGCAGGGCGGTGAGGCGGGCGGTGTTGACGTGGACCTGGTCTCCGTACCGGGACACCTCGAACTTCCGCCGGACCCCGTCCGCTTCGAGCACCACCAGACCCGCGTCGGCGTGCACGACCCGGACCCCGTCGGCGGCCAGGCCCTCCCTCGTGTGCCGGTAGCGGACCTCGTGCTCCTCCCCCGCCATCTCGTACCGCTTCACCTGCGGCTGCGAGGGGACGTTGCGCCAGCCGCCGAAGCGGGAGCGGCCGTGGGCGTCGGCGAGGGCGGCGGCCAGGGGGGCGTACGGGTCGGGGGCTGGCTCGGTCAGCCGGTCGAGGTGGCGGTCGTAGAAGCCGGTGTCCATGCGGGCGGCGGTGAACTCCTCGTGGCGCAGGGAGCGCACGAGCAGGTCCCGGTTGGTGACCGGGCCGTGCAGCGCGGCGGACTCCAGCGCGCCCGCGAGTCTGCGGACGGCCTCCGCGCGCGTGGGGGCGTGGGCGACGACCTTGGCGATCATCGGGTCGTAGTGGACGCCGATGGTGTCGCCGTCGGTGTAGCCGGTGTCCAGGCGGACGCCGGCCGGTACGGCGAGGCGGTGCAGGGTGCCGGTCTGGGGGGCCCAGCCGTGGGCGGGGTCCTCGGCGTACAGGCGGGCCTCGATCGCGTGCCCGCGCGCGGGCGGGGGGTCGTTGTCGAGGGCGCTGCCCTCGGCGATCCGGATCTGTTCCGCGACCAGGTCGAGGCCGAACACCGCCTCGGTGACGGGGTGTTCGACCTGGAGCCGGGTGTTCATCTCCAGGAAGTGCGCGCGGCCGTCGGCGACCAGGAACTCGACCGTGCCGGCGCCGACGTAGGAGACGGCGCGGGCGGCGCGCACGGACAGCGTCCGCAGCTCCTCCGCGAGCCGCTCGGTGAGTCCGGGCGCCGGGGCCTCCTCGACGACCTTCTGGTGGCGGCGCTGGAGGGAGCAGTCGCGGGTGCCGAGCGGCCAGACGGTGCCGTGGGTGTCGGCGAGGATCTGCACCTCCACATGGCGGCCGTGTTCGAGGTACGGCTCCACGAAGACCTCGCCGTCGCCGAAGGCGCTCGCGGCCTCGGCGCGGGCCCCCTCCAGCGCGGCCCGGAGCTCGTCCAGGCGGCGCACGATCCGCATGCCGCGCCCTCCGCCGCCGGCCGCCGCCTTCACCAGGACCGGCAGGTCGGCCTCGGTGACCTCGGCCGCGTCCAGGGGCGCGAGGCCCATCAGCCGTTTGGCACGGGTCTTGGACGCCATGGCCTCGATGGCCTCCGGGGGCGGGCCGATCCAGACGAGGCCGGCGTCCACGACGGCACGGGCGAACCCGGCGTTCTCGGAGAGGAAGCCGTAGCCCGGGTGCACGGCGTCGGCGCCGGAGGCCAGGGCCGCCTTCACGATCAGGTCGGCGCGCAGATACGTCTCGGCGGGTGCCGCGCCCGGCAGCCGTACCGCCGCATCGGCCACGCGCGTGTGGAGCGCGTCCGCGTCGGCGTCGGAGTGGACCGCGACCGTACGGATTCCTCCCTCGCGGCAGGTGCGGAAGATGCGGCAGGCGATCTCGCCGCGGTTGGCGACGAGCACACTCGTGATCACGTGATCCCTCACATCCGGAAGACGCCGAAGCCGCCGCGCGCGCCCTCGTAGGGGGCGGTGTGCAGGGCGGAGAGGCACAGGCCGAGGACGGTGCGGGTGTCGCGCGGGTCGATGACACCGTCGTCGTACAGCCGCCCGGACAGGAACATGGGCAGCGACTCGGACTCGATCTGCTGCTCCACCATCGCGCGCAGGGCGGCGTCCGCGTCCTCGTCGTACGGCTGCCCCTTCGCCGCCGCGGACTGCCGGGCGACGATCGACAGCACGCCGGCGAGCTGCTGCGGGCCCATGACGGCGGACTTGGCGCTGGGCCAGGCGAACAGGAAGCGCGGGTCGTAGGCCCGGCCGCACATGCCGTAGTGCCCGGCGCCGTACGACGCTCCCATGAGGACCGACAGGTGCGGGACCCTGCTGTTGCTCACCGCGTTGATCATCATCGCGCCGTGCTTGATGATCCCGCCCTGTTCGTACTCCTTGCCGACCATGTAGCCCGTGGTGTTGTGCAGGAAGAGCAGCGGGATGTCGCGCTGGTTGGCGAGCTGGATGAACTGGGCGGCCTTCTGGGACTCGGCGCTGAAGAGGACGCCCTGGGCGTTGGCCAGCACTCCCACCGGGTAGCCGTGCAGGGCCGCCCAGCCGGTGACCAGGCTGGTGCCGTACAGCGGCTTGAACTCGTCGAAGTCGGAGCCGTCCACGATCCGGGCGATGACCTCGCGCGGATCGAACGGGATCTTCAGGTCGCCGGGGACGATGCCCAGCAGCTCCTCCGGGTCGTACCGGGGCGGGGCGGCCGGGGCGGGGTCGGGGTACGCCTTGCGGTGGTCGAGGCGGGCGACCACCCGGCGGGCCTGGCGCAGCGCGTCCGGCTCGTCCACGGCGAAGTAGTCGGCGAGGCCGGACACGCGCGCGTGCATCTCGGCGCCGCCCAGGGACTCGTCGTCGCTCTCCTCGCCGGTCGCCATCTTCACCAGGGGCGGTCCGCCGAGGAACACCTTGGCCCGCTCCTTGACCATGATCACGTGGTCGGACATGCCGGGGATGTAGGCGCCGCCCGCGGTGGAGTTGCCGAAGACGACGGCGATCGTCGGGATGCCCGCGGCCGACAGCCTCGTCAGGTCGCGGAAGATGGCACCGCCGGGGATGAAGATCTCCTTCTGCGAGGGCAGATCGGCGCCGCCGGACTCGACCAGGCTGATGCAGGGCAGCCGGTTGGCGAGGGCGATGTCGTTCGCCCGCAGGGCCTTCTTCAGGCTCCAGGGGTTGCTGGCGCCGCCGCGCACGGTGGGATCGTTGGCGGTGATCAGGCACTCCACGCCCTCGACCACGCCGATGCCGGTGACGAGCGAGGCGCCGACGGGATGGTCGCTGCCCCAGGCGGCCAGCGGGGACAGCTCCAGGAACGGGGTGTCGGGGTCCAGCAGCAGCTCGATGCGCTCGCGGGCGAGCAGCTTGCCGCGCTTCCGGTGCCGGGCCACGTACTTCTCGCCGCCGCCCGCGAGTGCCTTGGCGTGTTCGGTCTCCAGGTCGGCGAGTTTGGCGAGCATGGTCTCGCGGTGGGCCCGGTGGTCGGGGCCGGTGGGGTCGACAGCGGTCGGCAGAACCGTCACAGCAGGGTCTCCGGGATGTCCAGGTGGCGGGAGCGCAGCCATTCGCCGAGGGCCTTGGCCTGCGGGTCGAAGCGGGCTTGCGCGGCGACGCCGGCGCCGAGGACGCCCTCGACGACGAAGTTCACGGCGCGCAGGTGGGGGAGCAGGTGCCGGGTGACGGGCAGGTCCCGGGTCTCGGGCAGCAGTTCCCGGAACCTTTCGGCGGTCAGTGTGTGCGCGAGCCACCGCCAGGCCTCGTCCGTCCGCGCCCACACGCCGACGTTGGCGTTCCCGCCCTTGTCCCCGCTGCGCGCCCCGGCGACCAGGCCGAGGGGCGCCCGGCGGGTCGGGCCGGCCGGCGGGGGTTCCGGGAGGGGCGGGGCCGGTACGGGTTCCAGGGGCCGCGTCTCCTGGGGCGACGGCACAGGGACACGGCGTCCGTCGTGGAGGACGGCCCTGTGGTCGACCTCCCCCTGGGGCACGTACACATCCTCGAACACCCCATACGGAGCGCCCTTTCCCGGTGGGGAGAGCACATGGAAGCCCGGGTAGCTGGCCAGTGCCAGTTCCACGGCGGCCCCGGTCAGCGCCCGCCCCACCCGCTGCTGGTCCGGGTCCCGTACGACGAGGCGCAGCAGCGCGCTGGCCGTCTCCTCTGTGTCGGCGTCGGCCCGGTCGGTCCGCACCAGGTCCCAGCGGACCTCCCGGGGCGGTGACGTGGCGAGCGCGCCGGCGAGCTGCTCGCGCACCAGGGCCGCCTTGGCCTCGATGTCGAGCCCGGTGAGGACGAAGACGACCTCGTTGCGGAAGCCGCCGAGCCGGTTGAGCCCCACCTTGAGGTCCGGCGGCGGCGCCTCCCCGCGCACCCCCTCGATCCGCACCCGGTCCGGCCCGTCCTGGCTCAGCCGTACGGTGTCCAGCCGGGCGGTGACGTCGGGGCCCGCGTACCGGGCGCCGCCGGTCTCGTACAGCAGCTGCGCGGTGACCGTGCCCACGTCCACGAAGCCGCCGGTGCCGGGGTGCTTGGTGACGACGCTGCTGCCGTCGGAATGGATCTCGGCGAGCGGGAAACCGGGCCGCCGTACGTCCCCTTCTCCGAAGAACGCGTAGTTCCCGCCGGTCGCCTGCGTCCCGCACTCCAGCACATGTCCGGCGACGACGGCACCCGCGAGGCGGTCGTACACCCCCGCCTCTCCCGGCCGCCAGCCGAAGTGGGCGGCGGCGGGTCCGGTGACCAGGGCCGCGTCGGTGACCCGGCCGGTGATCACCACGTCGGCGCCGGCCCGCAGGCACTCGGCGATGCCGAAGCCGCCGAGATAGGCGTGGGCGGCGAGGGTGCCGGGGTGGGCGGCGGCGAGGTCGTCGCCCTCGACGTGCGCGACCCGGACCGGGAGCCCGAGCCGGTCCGCCAGTTCCCGTACCGCGCCGGCGAGGCCGGCCGGGTGGAGACCGCCCGCGTTGGTGACGATCCTGACCCCCCGCTCGTGGGCGAGGCCGAGGCAGTCCTCCAGCTGGCGCAGGAAGGTGCGGGCGTATCCGGCGGCCGGGTCCTTCAGCCGGTCGCGGCCGAGGATGAGCATGGTGAGTTCGGCGAGGTAGTCGCCGGTGAGGACGTCGACCTCGCCGCCGGTGAGCATCTCGCGCAGGGCGTCGGAGCGATCGCCGTAGAAACCGGAGAAGTTGCCGATGCGCAGCGGGTTCACCGGCCGGCCTCCTTGGGCGGGCGGCCGGTGCCGGGCGGGCCCGCGAACGCCTGGGCGATGCCGAGCCAGCGGTCCGCGTCCGGACCCACGGCCGTCAGGGCGAGGTCGCGCCGGTGCGCGCGCTGGGTGACCAGGAGACAGAAGTCGAGGGCGGGGCCGGTGACGCGCTGGGCGGCGTGCTCGGGTCCGTACGTCCACAACTCGCCCGACGGCGCGGTCAGTTCCACGCGGAACTCGTCGGCGGGCGGAGTGAGTCCGTGCACCCCGAAGGCGAAGTCGCGGGTCCGCACCCCGAGCCGCGCCACATGCCGGAGCCGGTCGGTGGGGGGTCGCACCACACCCAGGGCGTCGGCGACATCCAGGGCGTGGGCCCAGGTCTCCATGAGCCGGGCCGTGGCCATGGAGGCGGCGGACATGGGCGGGCCGTACCAGGGGAAACGGGCGCCGGGCGGCGCGTCGCGCAGGGCCTCGGCGAGAGCGGTACGCCCGGTGCGCCAGGTCGCCAGCAGGTCGTCGGGCGGGAGCGCGGCGCCTTCCTCCGCTCCCTCGTCCACGAACGAGTCGGGGGCGGCGAGCGCCTTCTCGACCAGCGTCCGGAAGCCGTCGCCGTCGGTCACGGCCAGCAGCGCCGAGCGGTCGGTCCAGGCGAGGTGCGCGATCTGGTGGGCGACGGTCCAGCCGGGCGCCGGGGTGGGCAGGGCCCATCGCCCTGGGCTCAACTCGGCCACGAGCAGGTCGAGTTGATCGCTCTCGGCACGCAGGTCGTCGATGACGGGCGTCGGGTCGGCCATGGGGGGAGCATGGCAGCGGGGGCAGAAACAATCAAGCGTGCTTGCATGAATTTGTGCTGCCGCCCGGCTCGGCCGGGGGCGACGGTCCGGGGCGGGCGGGGCGGCTCAGGCCGGGGTGATCGGGGGATACACCGGCTGCCAGCGGGTCGCCCGGACGGCCGCCTCGATGTCGTCCGGGACGGCACGGGCGACGCCCTCGTCCACCGCCGTGCGGGCCACCGCCACGGCGACCGCCTCCGAGGTGGCGCGCAGGTCGCGGATCGGCGGGAGGAGCGGCGCGTCGGAGCGGGCGACCTCCGTGTCCCCGGTCCGGCGGGCCACCGCGTCGGCCGCCGCCCGGAGCATCCGGTCGCTGACGCGGGACGCGCGGACGACGATGGCGCCCAGACCGAGACCGGGGAAGACCAGCGCGTTGTTGGCCTGGCCGATCTCGTACGTCGTACCGTCCCGCCCGACCGGCGCGAAGGGGCTGCCGGTCGCCACCAGCGCCTTGCCGCCGGTCCAGTCGAGCAGGTCGGCCGGGGTGGCCTCGGCGAGGTCGGTGGGGTTGGACATGGGCAGGATGATGGGCCGCTCGGTGTGCCCGGCCATGGCCCGCACGATCTCCTCGGTGAAGGCGCCGCCCTGCCCCGAGGTGCCGATCAGGATCGTCGGGCGGGCCCGGCGGACCACCTCGTCGAGCGGGATGCCGGACAGCCTGTCGTCCCGGCGCCAGTCCGCGACCTCGTCGGCGGGGCGGGCGTAGCGCCGCTGGACGTCGCGGAGCCGGTCGCCCTGGTCGGTGGTGAGCAGGCCGTACCGGTCCACGCACCAGAAGCGGGCCGCGGCCTGCCCGGCGGACAGCCCCTCGGCGATCAGGGCGTCGCGGAGCTGGTCGGCGACGCCGATGCCGGCCGTGCCCGCGCCGAAGACGACGATCCGGTGCTCGGGCAGGGGCACGCCGGTGGCGCGGACGCCGGACAGGACCGCGGCGAGGTTGACGGCGCCGGTGCCCTGGATGTCGTCGTTGAAGGTGCACACCCGGTCGCGGTAGCGGTCGAGGACGCGGTGGGCGTTGGCGGTGCCGAGGTCCTCCCAGTGCAGCAGGGCGTCCGGGAAGAGACGGGTGGCCGTGGTGACGTAGGCGTCGATGAAGGCGTCGTAGGTGTCACGGTCGACCCGGGGGTGCGGATTGCCGAGGTAGAGGGGGTTGTCGAGGAGTTCCTGGCGGTTGGTGCCGACGTCGAGCATGACGGGCAGGGTGCGGCGCGGGTCGATGCCGGCGGCGGCCGTGTAGACGGCGAGCTTGCCGACCGCGATGTCGATGCCGCCGACGCCCCAGTCGCCGATGCCGAGGATGCCCTCGCCGTCGGTGGCCACGACGAGATCGACGTCCTGGGCGGTCAGGCCGCTCGCGCGCAGGGAGCGTTCGATGTCGTCGGGGGCGTCCACGGAGAGGTAGACGCCCCGCGGGCGGCGGAACTCCGTGCTGTAGCGGCGGATCGCGGTGCCGACCGTGGGGGTGTAGACGATGGGCAGCATCTCTTCGAGGTGGTCGCCGACGAGCCGGTAGAACAGCACCTCGTTGCGGTCGTGCAGGGCGGTCAGATAGACGCTCTTGGCCAGGTCGCCGGCCTGGTCCCGGAACTGCCCGTAGGCGCGCTCCGCCTGCTCGTCCTGGGTGAGCACACGGGGCGGGATCAGCCCGACGAGGTCGAGCGCGCGGCGCTCCGCCCCGGTGAACGCCGTGCCGCGATTGATCCGGGGATCGGCGAGCACGGCTCGCCCGCGGGCGGTGACCTTCATGGGATCCACTGTTCCACACGCCCGGCTCCGGCGCGCGGGCGAGTCGCTACGCTCGGTGACCGGAGCGAGGGGCGGCGCGGCACCGTGCGGGCCCCGGGCTCACTGGCCGTCGGCCGGGAGCGGCGGCACCTTGCCCCGGCCCACCTGTGTCCGCACCGCGCCGATGCTCGCCGCGATGACCAGGGCGATCGCCGCGGCCTCGGTGGCGGACAGGGCCTGGCCGAGGATGAGGAAGCCGGCCGTGGCCGCGATCGCCGGTTCCAGGCTCATGAGGACGGCGAAGGTGGAGGCCGGCAGCCGGCGCAGGGCCAGGAGTTCGAGGGTGTAGGGCAGGACCGAGGAGAGCAGCGCCACCGCCGAGCCGAGGGCGACGGTGGTGGGGTCCAGCAGCCGGGTACCGGCCTCGGCGATGCCGATGGGGAGGAAGAGGAGGGCCGCGATCGCCATGGCCAGGGCCAGGCCGTCGGCCTGCGGGAAGCGGCGGCCCGTACGGGCGCTGAAGACGATATAGGCGGCCCACATGGCGCCGGCCCCCAGGGCGAACGCGACACCCGTGGGGTCCAGATCGCTGAAGCCTCCGCCGCCGAGCAGGAACACGCCCGCGAGGGCGAGGCCCGCCCAGACCGCGTTGACCGCGCGGCGGGAGGCGAGGACGGACAGGGCCAGCGGGCCGAGGACTTCGAGGGTCACCGCCGGGCCCAGGGGGATGCGGGCGACCGCTTCGTAGAACAGGCCGTTCATCGCGCCCATCGCGATACCGAAGGCGATCACCGTGCCCCAGTCGGCCCGGGAGTGGCCACGCAGCGTGGGGCGGCACACGAGCAGGAGCACCACGGCCGCCGCGAGCAGCCGCAGGGTCACCACGCCCAGCGCGCCCGCCCTGGGCATCAGGGTCACGGCCAGGGCGCCGCCGAACTGCACCGAGACGCAGCCGGCCAGCACCAGTCCGACGGGGCCGAGCGAATCGACGCGCCGGGGACCGCCGGCGGGCGTGGCCTGGGTCGGCTGGGCGGTGCTGGAGGTGGCGGTCACGGGCGGTCCTGGTGCTCGATCGAGTTCGTTCATCGCGGTGTACTGCGAAGTCCAGAGTAGTGGACTTCGTCAGGTGCGTGAACCCCTCAAGCAACTGTCCCGCATGCTGGGACCGGACGCATGCCGGGATCAGGTGCCGGGCCGGTCCTCCTCGTCGCGGAAGAGCGGACGGCCGTCGGACGGAGCGGCCGGGACGACGGGCGGGGCGTACGGAACCGCCGGTGTCACGCCGTAGGGCTCCCACACCGCCTGCGGCCAGGCCGTCTCGGCGGCGTGGACGTCGTGGGCCGCACGGGCGGGGTGGGCGTCGTGAGCGGCGTGGACCGTGTGGGCGGGGTGGGCCGCATGGACGTCGTAAGCGGCGTGGACGTCGTAAGCGGCGTCGACCGTGTGGGCGGGGTGGACCGCGTGGACCTCGTAAGCGGCGTCGACCGTGTGGGCGGGGTGGGCCGCGTGGACCTCGTAAGCGGCGTGGGCCGCGTGGACGTACGGCTGCGCGGCGTGGGCCGCGTGGACGTACGGCTGGTGCTGCTCGTACGCCGGTGTCCGCGACGGCTCCTCCTCCCACAGCGGCATGCGCAGCTCACCGGTGTCCAGGACCGCGTTGTTCTGCGAGCGGTGCAGCCGGGCATAGGCCCCGCCGCGGGCGAGGAGTTCGTCGTGGCGGCCGGTCTCCACGACGCGGCCGCGGTCCACGACGAGGATGCGGTCGGCGTCGGGGGCGAGGTTCAGATCGTGCGTGATCATGATCGTCGTGCGGCCTGCCATCAGACGGCGCAGCGGCCCGACGACCCGGCGGGCGGCCATCGCGTCGAGGCCGGTGGTCGGCTCGTCCAGGACCAGGACGGGCGTGTCGCGCAGGATGGCGCGGGCGACGGCCAGGCGCTGGAGCTGGCCGCCGGACAGCCGGGCCGCATGAGGGTCGACCCGGGTGTCGTAGCCGTCGGGCAGCCGGACGATGAAGTCGTGGGCGTCGGCCGCCCTCGCCGCGTCCTCGATCGCCTGGTCGCCGGCACCGGGCCGGCCGCAGGCGATGTTGGCGCGCACGGTGTCGTGCAGCACCAGCGTCTCCTGCGGGAGCAGGGTGACGTACTCGCGCAGACGGGCCAGCGGGAAGTCCCGCAAGGGGACGCCGTCCAGCAGGAGGTCTCCGGAGTCCGGGTCGTAGAAGCGCAGCAGCAGCTTGGAGACCGTGGACTTGCCGGCGCCGCTGGGGCCGGTGATGATCACCAGCTCGCCGGGGCCGACCGCGAAGGAGAGCGCGTCGAGCGCGGTCCCCTCGGCGCCGGGGTAGCGGAAGGAGACGTCCCGGACCTCGACGGCGCCGTCCGGGCGGCCGGTGCCCGAGGGGTGCCGGGGGTCGGCGACCGCGGGCCGGACGTCCAGGATCTCGATGAGCCGTTCGGCGCCCGCGGTGGCCGCGGTGACCGTGAGGCCGAGCTGGGCGAGGCCGCGGACGGGCGGGTAGAGGTAGCCGAGGAAGGCGGCGAAGGCGAGGAGCCGGCCGAGGGTCATCCGGCCGGTGGAGATCTCCCAGGCGCCGATGCCGATCACGGCGAGCACGCAGACCGTCTCGATGACCTGGACCAGCTGCTCGTAGGCCTCGTTCAGCCGGGCGGAGCGGACCGAGGCGCGGAACCAGGCGCTCGCCTCCTCGTGCAGCCGGCGGCGCTCGGCGTCCCGGCGGTCGTAGGCCTGGGTGAGCACGATGTTCCCCAGCGACTCCTCCACCACCGAGGTGATCGCGCCGTCGGCGACCCGGCCCGCGCGGGAGACCTCCTTGATGGAGCCGGAGAAGCGACGGGCGGCCAGCCAGAACAGAGGGGCGAGGACGAAGGTGGCGGCGGCCAGGTCCCAGCGCAGCCAGAACGCGGCGACGGCGTAGAAGAGCGCGGAGAAGGCCGCGGAGGCGGCGCCGACCAGGCCGGACACGACCATCGTCTCGATCGCCTCGACGTCGCTGGTCAGCCGGGAGAGCAGGTCGCCCTGGCGGTGCCGCTGGAAGAAGTGCGGGGGCAGCCGCTGGACGTGGTCGAAGACGTGCTCGCGCAGCCGCATCACGAACCGCTCGGTGATCCACGCGGCCAGCGAGTTGCCCGCGTACGCGACGAGCGCGCCGGCCACCGCGACCCCCAGCCACTTCACGGCCGGACTCCAGAACGCGGCCGGCGACCCCTGTTGCAGGGCGTGATCGGTGAGATCGCCGAACAGCAGGACGGCCTCGGTCTCGGCGAGCGCGGCGAGCACCGTGCACAGCCAGACCAGCAGCAGCCGGCCGCGCAGCCCTCTGGTCAGCGGCCAGAAACGGCGGAACGCGGTGCGGGCCGGAATGTTCGGGGCGTCCGCGTATTCGGCCTCATCGGCCCCATCGATATCCATGCGCACACCCTCCGGAATTCTCTGCGCTTTCTTTTGCCGACTCCTGTGAAATTCTTCGAAATTCGGCGGACGAACAGGAGAAAGGGGGCCGACGGTGCACCGTCGGCCCCCTTTCTCACTCGGCACCGGTCAGCGGTCCTGGCCGGGCAGCGGCTTGGGCAGCGGCTTCGGCGCGTGCTTCTTGGGCTTCGGCTTCGGCGGCGGCGGGAGCTGCTTGTTCTTGGGCTTGGGGGGCAGCGGGGCAAGCTTCTTGAAGCTCATTCCGACTCCTAATGTCGCATTGTTCTGGTGGTGCTGAATTCCGCGTCCGGAACCCGACACCCAAGAAGTTACACGCCGATCGGAGCCCCGAACGGCAAAAATGGCAAAGGAGCGCTGTGAATCCCCTGGGAAAAGCTGGGTATTGACGGAAGAAGCTGAGAATGCGCTCAGCGCCGCGCCCCGGGCCCCCGGACGCCGAGGCCCGTCCCGCCCTACGAGGCGCTCCGCCCGTCCTTCGGCCCCCACGCCTCCAGCACCTCGGTGTCCGTCGCACGGGCGTACAGGAAGTAGTCGGCCCATGCGGCGATGTCCGGGTAGGCGCAGTCCCGGGTCAGGCGCGCCACCGCCGCCGGTATGTCGTACCGCGTGACGCGCAGGTCGGTGCCGGGGCCGAGGAGGCACCAGTGGGCGCCGGGGCGGCCGTAGGGCATGCCGACGCTGCCGGGGTTGACCACCAGGCGGCCGTGGGCCAGGCGGACGTAGGGCATGTGGGTGTGACCGCAGACGACGGTGCCGATGCCGGGCGGCAGACCGGTGAAGACCTCCGCCCAGCGGGCCGGGCGGGAGTCGACCAGGACCAGTTCCTCGTCGTCGCGCGGGGTGGCGTGGCAGAACAGCACCTCGCCGAGGCCGCGCACGTGCAGGGTGCGGGTGCCGGGGAGGGCCGCCAGGAAGTCGATCTGGTCCGGGCGCAGCGCCCGCGCGGCGTGGGAGCCGATCGGGTCGGGGATCTCCGTGCGCTCGCCCCGGCGGTACTCCACCAGTTCCCGGTCCGCGTTCCCGCCGACCCACAGCACCCGGTCGCCCTGCGCCCGCAGCAGGTCCAGCACCTCGGCCGGCTGCGGGCCCGCCGTGATGTCGCCGGTGACGACGATCCGTTCGGCGGCGGCCACCTCGGGCTCCGCCAGGACCGCCTCCAGGGCGGGCAGTACGCCGTGGATGTCGGAGAGGACGGCCACGCGCGCGCATTCCCCGGTCATGCGGTGTCTCCCTCCGGCGCGTCGAGGGCCCGCGCCAGCACCTCCGCCAGATGCCGGCCCCGGACCCCGGCCAGCTGCTCCAGCTGGGTGCGGCAGGAGAAGCCGTCCGCCAATACCACCGTGTCCTCGGACGCTTGCCGCACCGACGGCAGGAGCTGCTCCTCCGCGCAGGCCCGGGAGACGTCGAAGTGACCCTTCTCGAAGCCGAAGTTGCCGGCCAGTCCGCAGCAGCCTCCGCTCAGCTCGCCGGTGAGGCCCGCGGCGGCGCGCAGCCGGCGGTCGGCGGTGTCGCCGAGCACCGCGTGCTGATGGCAGTGGGTCTGGCCGGCGACCGGGCGGCCGAGAACGGGTGGGGTCCAGTCGGGGGCGTGCCGCTCCAGGGTCTCGGCGAAGGTGAGGACCGAGGAGGCCAGCCGGGCCGCTCGGGGGTCGTCGGACAGCAGTTCCGGGAGGTCGGTGCGGAGGGCCGCGGCGCAGCTCGGCTCCAGGACGACGACGGGCAGCCCCGCCCGCAGCACCGGTTCCATCAGGTCCAGGGTGCGGCGCAGGACCGTGCGGGCCCGGTCCAGCTGGCCGGTGGAGACATAGGTCAGGCCGCAGCAGACCCGGGCCCGGCGGGCCGTGAGCAGTGCGGTCGCCGCCCTCGTCCGGCCGTCGCCGAGGGTTCCGCGGCCCGGCAGCAGCGTGGGCGGGAGGGCCACCCGCAGTCCGGCCGCCTCCAGCACACGGACGGCGGCCCGGCCGACGGAGGGGGACAGATGCTCGGTGAAGGTGTCCGGCCAGAGGACGACCAGGTCCCCGCCGCCCCGTGCCGCCGGCGCGTCCCCGGTCGGCCGGGCGGGTTTCCTCCCGCGCCACCAGGCCGTGAACGTCCGTGCCGCCAGGCGCGGGAGTTCCCGCTCCGGTGTGATGCCGGCCCACCGTTTGCCGATCCGGGCCAACGGGCCCACCGACGCCAGCGCGTTGAGCAGAGGAGCGGTGCGGGTGCGGGCGGCCCGGCGGAGCCATTCCGGCAGTCGCCCCATGCTGCGGTGGGCGGCGGGACGGCGGCGGCCGGCGTAGTGGTGGTGCAGGAACTCCGCCTTGTAGGTGGCCATGTCGACGCCGACCGGGCAGTCCGACCGGCAGCCCTTGCAGGACAGGCACAGATCGAGGGCGTCCCGGACCTCCGTCGAGCGCCAGCCGTCGGTGATCAGCTCGCCCGCCAGCATCTCGTGCAGCAGCCGGGCCCGGCCGCGGGTGGAGTGCTCCTCCTCGCCGGTCGCCCGGAAGGAGGGGCACATCACGGCGGGCCCGGCCGCCGTGGTCGTACGGCACTTGGCGACGCCGACGCAGCGGCGGACGGACGCGGCGAAGTCACCGCCGTCCGCCGGGTATCCGAAGGCCACGTCGACGGGGCGGCGGGGCAGCACCGCGAAGCGCAGGTTCTCGTCCAACCGCGCCGGGCGGACCAGCATGCCGGGGTTGAGCAGGTCGTCCGGGTCCCAGACCGCCTTGGCCCGCTCGAACAGCGCCACCGTCCGCGCGCCGTACATCCGGGGCAGCAGCTCCGCTCGGGCCTGGCCGTCGCCGTGCTCCCCGGACAGGGAGCCGCCGTGGGCCACGACAAGATCGGCCAGTTCCTCGGAGAACCGGCGGAAGCGGCCGACGCCGGCCTCGGTGAGCAGGTCGAAGTCGATGCGGACGTGGATGCAGCCGTCGCCGAAGTGGCCGTAGGGCGTGCCGCGCAGGCCGTGGGACGCCAGCAGGGCGCGGAAGTCGCGCAGATAGGCGCCGAGCCGGGCGGGCGGCACGGCGCAGTCCTCCCAGCCGGGCCAGGCCTCCGTGCCGTCCGGCATCCGGGTCGCCCTGCCGCTCGCGTCCTCCCGGATCCGCCACAGCGCGCGCTGGGCCGCCGCGTCGGTCACCACCAGCGCGTCCACGACATCGGCCGCGCGCACGACGTCCCGCGCGCGCGCCCGTGCCTGCGCCGCCGTCTCCCCGCCGGTCTCCACGAACAGCCAGGCGCCTCCCGCGGGCAGCCCGGCCCCGGCCGGCACCAGGTCGGCGGCCATGCCCTCCACCGTCAGGGGACGCAGCGGCAGCAGACCCGCGGCGGCCTCGGCCGCCGCGCTCTCGTCGGGGTACGCCAGCACGGCCAGGGCCCGCGCGGGCGGCGCCTCGACCAGGCGGACCACGGCCTCGGTGAGGATGCCGAGGGTGCCCTCGGAGCCGCAGAAGGAGCGGGCGACGTCCGCGCCCTTCTCCGGCAGCAGCGCGTCCAGTGCGTAACCGGAGATACGGCGGGGCAGGTCCGGGAAGCCTGTGCGCAGCCGGGCCAGTTCGCCCTCGGCCAGCTCCCGCAGCCCGTCCGGGGCGCCCGCCCAGCCGGGACCGAGCCGCAGCCGCTGCCCGCGCGCGGTGACGACGGACAGCTCCCGGACGCTGTCCGCGGTCGTGCCCCAGGCCACCGAGTGGGAGCCGCACGAGTTGTTGCCGATCATCCCGCCGAGCGTGCACCGGCTGTGCGTGGACGGATCGGGGCCGAAGCGGAGTCCGTGCGGGGCGGCGGCCTCCTGGAGGCGGTCGAGGACGAGCCCCGGCTGCACGACGGCCGTCCGGCTGCCCGGGTCCAGCTCCAGCAGGCCGGTCATGTGCCGGGTGAAGTCCAGGACGACGCCGGTGCCGGTCGCCTGCCCGGCGATCGACGTGCCCCCGCCGCGCGCCACCACCGGCACCCCGCGCGCCCGGCACACCTCCAGCACCGCGGCCACGTCCTCGGCGTCCCTCGGGGCCACGACCCCCAGCGGGACCCGCCGGTAGTTGGAGGCGTCCATGGTGACCAGCGCCCGGGAGGCGGCGTCGAAGCCGACCTCGCCCCGGACGGCCCGGCCCAGGGCCTTCGCGAGATCCGCGGCCTCCGCGGCGTCCATGACTTCCGCACGATCCGTCATGCGACCAGCATGCATCCGATCACGGACAGTCACCGCATGTTTTCCACAGCCGCGCTCGTATCGTCGTACGACCTCACAAGTCCCCGTCCCGGTGATCTCGTCTCATCGAACGGACACGTCTCCACCTCGCTTTCCGTCACCGGCTAACCTCCTCCCGTGGCCGACATCCAGATTCCCGCTGACATCAAGCCCGCCGACGGACGTTTCGGCGCTGGCCCCTCCAAGGTGCGCACCGAGGCGCTGGACGCCCTCGCCGCCACCGGTACGTCCCTGCTGGGCACCTCCCACCGTCAGGCGCCGGTCAAGAACCTGGTCGGCAAGGTCCGCGAGGGCATCTCCGAGCTGTTCTCGCTCCCCGAGGGCTACGAGGTCGTCCTGGGCAACGGCGGCTCCACCGCGTTCTGGGACGTCGCCACGCACGGCCTGATCGAGAACAAGTCGCAGCACCTCAGCTTCGGCGAGTTCTCCTCCAAGTTCGCCAAGGCGGCCAAGCTCGCCCCCTGGCTGGCCGAGCCGACCGTCGTCGCCGCCGACCCCGGCACCCACCCCGAGGCGCGGGCGGAAGCGGGCGTCGACGTCTACGCCTTCACCCACAACGAGACCTCCACCGGTGTCGCCATGCCGATCCAGCGCGTGGCCGGCGCCGACGAGGGCGCGCTCGTGCTGGTGGACGCCACCTCCGGCGCGGGCGGCCTGCCGGTCGACATCGCCCAGACCGACGTCTACTACTTCGCCCCGCAGAAGTCCTTCGCCTCCGACGGCGGCCTGTGGATCGGCGTCTTCTCGCCCGCCGCGATCGAGCGCGCCGAGCGGATCCACGCCTCCGGCCGGCACGTCCCGGAGTTCTTCAGCCTCCCCACGGCGATCGACAACTCCCGCAAGAACCAGACGTACAACACCCCGGCCCTCGCCACGCTCTTCCTGCTCAACGAGCAGCTGGAGTGGCTCAACGGCCAGGGCGGCCTCGCCTGGTCCACGGCCCGCACCAAGGACTCCTCGACCCGTCTGTACGGCTGGGCGGAGGAGGCCAAGTACGCCTCCCCGTTCGTCGCCGACCCGGCCAAGCGTTCGCAGGTCATCGGCACGATCGACTTCTCCGACGAGGTCGACGCCGCAGCCGTCGCCAAGGTGCTGCGCGCCAACGGCATCGTGGACACCGAGCCGTACCGCAAGCTCGGCCGCAACCAGCTGCGCATCGCGATGTTCCCGGCGATCGACCCGGCGGACGTCGAGGCGCTGACGAAGTGCGTCGACTACGTGATCGAGAAGCTCTAGCCGCCTCGCCGAAGCCGCGGCCGCTTCATCGAAGCTGCGACCACTTGATTGAAGCCGTCATCGCTTCATCGAAGCCGCGACCGCTTCATTGAAGCCGCGATCGCTTCGTTGAAGCGGTAACCGCTTCGCTCGCGCCGACGAAGGGCGCCCGGAGAACACCGGGCGCCCTTCGCGCGTTCCCGCGCCCCCAATTCCGGTTCTTGTCGATATCTCGTGACAATAGAGGGATGGGTAGGTTCAATCGGATTGCCTATCGTCTCCCTCGTCGCCTCCCCCGTCCCGCCGGACACCGGAGCGCCGGACACCGCAGCGGTGTCGCGCGGGCGCCGGACCGGCCGGAAGCGGCATGCGAACCCTTCCCTCCCGGTATTCCGCACACGCTTCGAGGAGCCCTTCCGTGAGCCCTTCCGCGCCCACCGCGTTCGCACGCCACCGCCGCACCCTCCTGACCGCCTCGGCCCTCCTGACCGCCTCGGCCCTCCTGACCGCCCTCGGCGCCACCGCCGTCCTGCCGGTGGCGACCGCCGCCGCGGCCCCCGCCGCCGGGACCACCGCCAAGGCCACCGCCGCCCCGGAGGCCCGCTACGCGGGCAAGGCCGTCGCCATCGGACAGGATCTGGTGGCCGTCCTGCGCAACGACCCCAAGGCGGGCGGTCCCGAGGCGTGGATCCGTGCCGTGCCGTCGCACTGGCGGCCGGGTGACGCCTACATGTACCGCGTCCTGGCCAAGCTCGACCGCGAGCACACCACGTCCGCCCAGCGCGGTCTCTCCCTGCGGCTGACGAATTCCAACGGCTCGGCCCCCGCGCTCCGGGTGACCGGCACCAAGAGCGGTACGCACACCTTCCCGCTCCCCAAGGCCGGCACCCCGGACGCCCGGGGCTGCACGATCGTCAAGGAGAACTTCATCGGCGCCGGGGCGGTCGCCGTGCTGAGCAACGGCCCCAGGGGGCCGGTGGCGTTCTTCAAGGACGCCGGTGACGGCACGCGCTTCGGCGGTGTCGTCAACCGCGCCCACCCCGCGCTGCCGAAGAGCGCCGGGTTCGTCGCCCGCATCGTGAACCCCGACGGGCCGGCCCCCAAGCTGCTCACCAACATGGAGGGCGGCGGCCACCCCGCGGGCACGACCCCCTTCCCGGCGCCCGGCTGCGTGAAGTGACGCTCCGGCGGGGCCCGATCATGTGAGGGCGGACGGACCGCGACCCGCTCACGCGGCCGTGGTCCCGCTCGCCCTTCGCCTCACCTCCGCCGCAGCCGGCGCAGCCCGAACACGGCCGCCACCCCGGCCGCGACGATCACGGCGCCCACCTTCAGGCTCGCGCCGCCGCCTTCGTCCTTCCCGCCGGAACCCCCGCTCGCCGACGGCGACTTCGCGGCGGGCAGGTCCGGGGCGTCGACGGCCTTGACGGCACTGTCGGCGCCCTCGCTGCCGTACATCAGCTTCGTGCCGTCGGCGGAGTACGACACGGACTCGCCCTGCCCCTGCAAGGGCACGTCCAGGCGCCCCTTGCGCTTGATCCGGCCGCCGTTCCAGTCGTAGTAGACACCGCCGAAGTAGCCGCGTACGGCGAGCCGTTCGCCGTCGGGGGAGAAGGCGGCGTCGGTGGCCCAGAGGTCCACGGCGGCGACCCGCCGGAAGACGTTCGCGCCGGAGGCGGAGAGAGCGGCCGGACCCTCGTACAGGTGCCCGCCGTCCTCCTTCTTGTCGATGATGTAGACACGCCCGGTCTTCGGGTGGACCAGCAGCGACTCGGCGTCCCGGGGGCCGTCCGCGTACTTCACGACGTACTGCGTGGCGGTGACCGTCTGGTCCCGCAACTGCTTCGGCTCGGGCAGCCGGTAGATCCACACGTACGGCCACCTGCCGCCGAAGTTGTCGCCGATGTCGCCGACGTAGATCTCGTTGTGCGGCCCGATGGAGATGGCCTCCACGTCGCGCGGGGAGCCGATGCCGCGCAGGGTGATCCGGGCGACGGTCTTGCCGGACGCGCTGTCCACCGCGTACAGGTACGGCCCGTCGTCGCTGTCGTTGTGCGTCCAGTAGATGCCGGGGTGCAGCCGGGAGGCGGCGAGCCCGCTGGACTCGGTGATCCGCGGGTCCTTGAGGGTGAACCCCTGGTCGCCGGCTCCCCCGGCGGCCGGGTCGGCGGCGGAGGCGGGCAGCGCGCAGGCACCGGCGAGCAGCACCCCGGCGAGAACGGCGAACGGTCGACGCATGCCCCAAGACTGCCATCTCCGGCCGGGGTTCAGGAGACGTGATCACACGGGCCGGGCGGACGTGGCCCGCCTCACAGCCACCACGGATCCCACCGGTCCCGGCGATCGTCCATCATGACCGGATGCTTAGGTTCATGCCCGTGGGCGACTCCATGACGATCGGGAGCGCGGGCGAACACACGTGGCGTTACCGGCTGTGGCAGCACCTGTGCGAGGCGTACGGCGGCCCGTTCACCCTCGTCGGCCCGCGCGAGACGCTGTACGACAAGCAGGCCGACGCCCCCACGTCCCTCGCCTACGCCGAACCCGGCTTCCCGCGCGCGCACCTGGCGGGCTGGGGCGAGGGCTGGCTGCACATGGCACCGCTGATCGGCGACGCCGTGCGCGCGCACCGCCCGGACGTACTGCTGGTCTCCCTGGGCCTGATCGACCTCGGTTTCTACACGAACGCCGAGCAGACCGCGGAGAACGTACGGGCCTTCGTCGCCGCGGCCCGGGAAGCCGGCCCGCGCATCCGCATGGTGCTGCTGCCGGTGATCCCGAACACCCGGGCCGAGGCGGATCCGTCCTTCGCCGAGCAGGTGGACCTCTTCAACGTCCTGCTGGCGAAGGCGGCCGCCGACCTGGACGAGCCCCGCTCGCCGATCCTGCTGGCGTCACCGCCGGAGGGATACGACATCCACACCGACACCTACGACGGCACGCATCCCAACGCCCGTGGCGAGCACCTCATCGCGCAGGCGTACGCGGGGGCGATGGCGCAGGCGTGGGGGATCGGACACGTGTACGCGGCGGGAACAAGCTGACCGGATTCCGGCGTCTCCGGATCACCGTGCGTATCGTTGAACCGCGCGGCTGCACTCGCCGGTGGGACAGCCGGGGAGGAGCGTCACGATGACCGTCCTTGAAGACAGGATCGCGATGGCCGAGAGCGACAACGAGCGCACGCTGGACGAGATGTTCGAGCGGCTCTGCGTCATCGCCGACCCCTACCAGCGCCGGTGCCACATCTACACCCAGCCCAAGGAAGGGGAGTACGAGATCGAGACCACGGTTCCCTTCGGCAGCGGCCTGGACCTCACCGGCACGGTCGTCGGCCTCGCTCTCCGGACCGACGAGTTCCCCCGCGACTAGGGCGCGTCCTCACCTGGACAGCACGGTCGCCCGTGCCACCCGCGACAGCTTCTCCGGGTTGCGCACGGCATACAGACCGGTGACGCGGCCGTCGTCGATGCGGACCGCCACCACCGTGTCGATCTCTCCGTCGCGCCGCAGGATCAGCGCCGGGTAGCCGTTGACCTCGGCCGGTTCCAGTACGCCCGCGGCACCGAACCGGGTCAGTCCGGCGGACAGCGACGCCACCCGCGCCGCCCCCACGACGGGCTCCAGCGCGGCCTGGGCGACCCCTCCCCCGTCCCCCAGGAACACCACGTCCGGCGCCAGGATGTCGAGCAGGCGTTGCAGGTCGCCCGTCTCGACCGCCCGGCGGAACGCCTCCAGCGCGGCGCGGGTCTCGGCCGGGGACGCGTTGCCCCGCGGCCGGCGCGCGGCGACGTGGGACCGCGCCCGGTGGGCGATCTGACGGACCGCGGCCGGGGTCCTGTCGACGGCCTCCGCGATCTCGTCGTAGGGAAGGTCGAACACCTCGCGCAGCACGAACACCGCCCGCTCCGTCGGCGTGAGCGTCTCCAGCACCAGCAGCATCGCCATCGAGACGCTGTCCGCCAGCTCGACGTCCTCGGCCACGTCCGGCACGGTCAGCAGCGGCTCGGGCAGCCACGGGCCGACGTAGGACTCCCGGCGCCGGGCGAGCGTGCGCAGCCGGGACAGCGCCTGACGCGTGACGATGCGGACCAGATACGCGCGCCGCTCGCGCACGGTGCCGAGATCGACGCCCGACCAGCGCAGCCAGGTCTCCTGGAGGACGCCCTCCGCGTCGGCGGCCGAGCCGAGCATCTCGTAGGCGACGGTGAACAGCAGATTCCGGTGGGCCACGAACGCCTCGGTGGCGGGATCCGTACGACGGTCCGCGCCCCTCGGCTCCCCCGCGCTCCCCGGCCCCGCCGGGACCACCGCCCTGCCGCGCTTCCGCTCGCCGCGCCCGTTCGCCATCGGCCCCCCGCCCGTCCGCTCTCGCCCGCTCGTGCTCGTCATCGGCCCCCGCCCGTCCGCCCCTCGCCCGTGCCTCACACACTCAAGACTCCGGTCACCGCCGCCGTGTGACACCCCTTTCCGGTGACCCACGTCACATGAGTGCGGGTGTCACACCGGCGGACCGGCCGGCATCTCGTGGTCGTCATCGCCGCGCCGACGACCGGCGCGGTCATCCACTCCACGAGCGAGGACCACGACATGGCACCCCGTCACGACCTGGTGAACGGCGAACTCGGCAGCAGGCTCGGCAAGCGGTTCGGCAACGTCAGCCTGGCGATCATGCAGTCGGCCCTGCCCAGGGCCACACAGGAACTGGTGATGCTGCGCGCCAGCCAGATCAACGGCTGCGGCTTCTGCGTCGACCTCCACACCAAGGAGGCCGGGGCGGCCGGCGAGAGCGAGCTCCGCCTCCATCTGGTGGCCGCCTGGCGCCACTCCACGGTGTTCACCGAGGCCGAGCGGGCCGCGCTGGCGCTCGCCGAGGAGGGGACCCGGCTCGCCGACGCCCACCAGGGCGTGTCCGACGAGACCTGGGAGCAGGTGCGCAAGCACTACGACGACGACCAGACCACGGCGCTGGTCTACCTGGTCGCCATGATCAACGCGGCCAACCGGCTCAGCGTGATCGTGCACAACCAGGGCGGCTCCTACGAGCCCGGCATGTTCGGCGAACTGTCGGACTGACCGCCGGCACCCGTGCGCCCGGCCCCGCCGCGCCCGGCCGGGACCGGGCGCACGCCCCGACGGCCCTTGCCTTGAGCGCACTCGAAGCCGTTGGCTGGTGGACCATGAAGTACACGCAGCTCGGACGCACGGGACTCAAGGTCGGCCGACTCGTCCTCGGGACGATGAACTTCGGCCCGCAGACCGACGAAGCCGACAGCCACGCGATCATGGACGCGGCGCTGGACGCGGGCATCAACCTCTTCGACACGGCCAACGTCTATGGCTGGGGCGACAACAAGGGCCGCACCGAGTCGATCATCGGCAACTGGTTCGCCCAGGGCGGCCGGCGCGACAAGGTCGTCATCGCCACCAAGGTGTACGGCAACATGGCCGCCGACGGCGAGGCCCCCTGGCCCAACCACGACAAACTCTCCGCGCTGAACATCCGGCGCGCGGTGGACGCCAGCCTGAAGCGGCTCCGGACGGACTACATCGACCTCTACCAGTTCCACCACATCGACCGGAACACGCCGTTCGAGGAGATCTGGCAGGCGATCGACGTCCTCGTCCAGCAGGGCAAGATCCTCTACGCCGGCTCCAGCAACTTCCCCGGCTACAAGATCGCCCAGGCCAACGAGACCGCCGCACGCCGCGGCGGCACCATCGGCCTGGTCAGCGAGCAGTGCCTGTACAACCTGGCCGAGCGCCGCGCCGAGATGGAGGTCATCCCGGCCGCGCAGGAGTACGGCCTCGGTGTCATCCCGTGGTCGCCGCTGCACGGCGGTCTGCTGGGCGGGATCATCAAGAAGCAGGTCCAGGGCGGCCGCCGCGCGTCCGGCCGGGCCGCCGACACCCTCGCCGGCGACCCGGCGGTCCGCGCACAGGTCCAGGCGTACGAGGACCTGCTCGACAAGCACGGACTGGAGCCCGGCGAGGTGGCGCTGGCCTGGCTGCTGACCCGCCCCGGCGTGACCGGCCCCATCGTCGGCCCGCGCACCGCCGAACAGCTGGAGTCGGCGCTCAGGGCGGCGGAGCTGGAGCTGAGCGAGGAACTGCTGACCGGCCTGGACGAGATCTTCCCGGGCCCGGGGCCGTCCCCGGAGGCCTTCGCCTGGTAGGCGCCCGAAGGGGGAGCGGGGAACCGCGCGACCGGCCGCCCGCGGTCCACGACCGAGGGGCGGCCGCGGTTCCCCGGCGCTCCTAACGCACCGCCGAGGCCAAGGCCACCACCACGAACATCAACACAAGCGCACCGGCCATGATCCGGTTCCGGGTTTTCGGGTCCACGCCTTCGAGCCTAACCGCACCCGCCCAGTGCCCAGCGTTCGACCACCTCGTACCGCGGCTGCTCCCCCGGCACCCCGGTCCGCGGCAGCCGGCTGCGCACCAGCGCCACGTCGGCGACGGTCCAGCTCCGCCCGGCGAACTCACGGAGCAGGCCCACGTACGGCCGCACGTCCACCGCGTCCCGGCTGCGGGCCACCGTCAGATGGGCCTTGTAGCGCCGGTGCTCCCCCATCGGGACCCCGGCCTTGCGCGCCGCCGCCTCCGCGCGGTCGGCCAGCAGCCGTAGCTCCTCCACGTCGCCCCGGGCGCCCGCCCACAGCGCCCGGCCCTGTCCGAACTGGCCGCCGCCCGCGACCGCGAGGGCGAAGGGCGCCGCACGGCCGGCCGCGCGGGCCAGCCGGTCCGACAGAGCGGGTACGAGGTCGTCGGCGACCTCGCCGTAGAAGGCGAGGGTGAAGTGCCAGCCGGGGCGGCCGGTCCAGCGCAGCCGGTCGGCGCCCGGCAGCCGCCGCAAGCGGTCCGTCAGGGCGGCGACTTCGTCCGCGACGTCCTCCGGGGGCAGCACGGCGGCGAAGAGTCTCATGGACCTCACGATCCCAGACTCCGGCGGGCATGATGGGGCGATGGCGATCACCATCCGAGAAGGCGGCCCGGACGACCTCCCCGCGATACTCGGCATGCTCGACAGCAGTGTGGAGTGGCTGGTCTCACAGGGCCGCGTCCGCCAGTGGGGCACCGAGCCGCTGTCGAAGCACGAGGGGACGGTGGCGGCGCTCGGGCGTGCCATGGACGAGGGCACGACGTACATCGCCGAGATCGACGGGGTGCCGGCCGCCACGCTCACCCTGACCGACGGCCCCGGCGCCTACCTGTCCCACCTGCCGCCGCCCGGCGAGCCCGAGCGGTACATCCACTGGCTCGCCTCCGACCGCCGCTTCAAGGGACGGGGCGCGGGCAGCGCCCTGCTGGCGCACGCCGCCGAGGTGACCCGGCAGGCGGGCCTGGGCCTGCTCCGCGTGGACTGCTACGCGGGCGGCGACCGGGCGCTCGTCGCCTTCTACGAGGCCAACGGCTTCACACCGACGCACCGCTACACCCACGGCCCGGACGACTGGCCGGGACAGGTGCTGGCCCGGAGGGTCCGGCGGGACTAGCGCCCTCCGGGGCCGGCCCCGCTCAGGCGGCCGTCGCCAGCTGTTCCCGGTCGCGCGGGACGAAGCGGACCCGCGGGTGGCCGCGGTACCAGCCCACCGACAGCCGCAGGCCGCCGATGCGTGCCAGGACCAGGCCGATCGCGCCGGCCGCCACGGCCGACACCACACCGCCGGCCGCGAACCCGATCCGGGCGCCGTAGGTGTCGGTGATCCAGCCCACCACCGGCGCGCCCAGCGGCGTACCGCCCATGAACACCATCATGAACAGGGCCATCACCCGGCCGCGCATGGCCGGGTCGGTGCCCATCTGGACGGCGGTGTTCGCGGTGACGTTCACCGTCAGACCGGAGATCCCGATCGGCACCATGAGCAGCGCGAACAGCCAGTACGACGGTGCCACCGCGGCGACGGTCTCCAGGGTGCCGAAGGCCAGCGCGGCGGCGATCAGGACCCGCAGCCGGGCCGTGCCACGCCGGGCGGCCAGCAGCGCGCCGACCAGCGAACCGACGGCCATCAGCGTGTTGAAGAGGCTGTAGGCGCCGGCACCGGCGTCGAAGACGTCGTCCGCGTAGGCGGACAGCCACACCGGGAAGTTGAAGCCGAAGGTGCCGATGAAGCCGACCAGGACGATCGGCCAGATCAGCTCCGGCCGCTTCGCCACGTAGGCGAGGCCCTCCCGCAGCTGGCCCTTGCCGCGCGGCGCGCGCTCGACCACGTGCAGCTCGCGGGCGCGCATCAGCAGCAGACCGGCGATCGGCGCGGCGAAGGACAGGCCGTTGGCGAGGAACGCCCAGCCGGTGCCCACCCCGGTGATCATCAGGCCCGCGACGGCGGGGCCGACCAGCCGGGCGGACTGGAAGTTCGCCGAGTTCAGGCTGACCGCGTTCTGGAGCTGGCCGGGACCGACCATCTCGGAGACGAAGGACTGGCGGGCCGGGTTGTCGACGACCGTGGCCAGGCCGACGGCGAAGGCGGCGACGTAGACGTGCCAGACCTGGACGTGTCCGGTGAGGGTCAGCGCGGCGAGCGCGAGACCGGTGACGGCCATCGAGGACTGGGTGACCAGCAGGGCGGGCCGCTTGGGCAGCCGGTCCACGAGGACGCCGCCGTACAGACCGAACAGCAGCATCGGCAGGAACTGGAGGGCCGTCGTGATGCCGACGGCCGCGGAGGAGCCGGTGAGGCTGAGGACCAGCCAGTCCTGGGCGATGCGCTGCATCCAGGTGCCCGTGTTGGAGACGGCCTGGCCGATGAAGAAGAGGCGGTAGTTCCGGATCTTCAGCGAGCTGAACATCGAGGACTTACGGGATGCGGGGGTGGTGCTCGGTGCGGGGGCGGAAGGTGTTCCGGATCCCGTACTCAAAAGGGTTCGCCTCCTCGGTGGGCGTGCTTACAGGTGGGCGAGCTTCTCCAGGACGGGGGCGGCCGCACGCAGGGCGGCCCACTCGTCCTCGTCGAGACCTTCGACCAGACCGGCCAGGAACGCGTTGCGCTTGCGGCGGCTCTCCTCGAGCATCGCCTCGGCCTGCTCGGTCTGGGTGACGACCTTCTGGCGCCGGTCCTCGGGGTGCGGCTCCAGCCGGACCAGCCCCTTGGCTTCGAGCAGCGCGACGATGCGGGTCATCGACGGCGGCTGGACGTGCTCCTTGCGCGCCAGTTCGCCCGGCGTGGCGGAGCCGCAGCGGAAGAGGGTGCCGAGCACCGACATCTCGGTGGGGCTCAGCGACTCGTCGACCCGCTGGTGCTTGAGCCGACGGGACAGGCGCATCACGGCTGAGCGAAGGGCGTTCACGGCGGCAGCGTCGTCGCCATGGGTAAGGTCCGGCATGTTCTTTAGAGTAACTCATTACCCTGACTAAGGACCACCGGGAAACGCCCGCGATGCCCGTGACGCCCGCCACTGAACCACCGAATCACCCATATGAGTGAGCGGAGTCCGGAAAGGGACGCACCGGGCGGCCGGGTGTGGCGACCCTCGTACCCATGGGGACCACTGTGCTCAGCCTGCGGATAGACGGGGAGCTGCTCGAAAGGCTCCGGCACCACGCGGCGAAAAGAGGAATGAGCGTCCAGGACTATGTCGTCCGGACGCTCATTCGGGATGACTTCGACGAGCGGTTCCAGACCGCCGTCGAGGAGACGGAGAGGTTCTACGGGGTCACGTGACCGCTCCCGCCCGGGCTCAGGTGAGGCCCAGGGCCGGCATCAGGTAGTAGAAGGCGAACACGGCCGAGACCACGTACATCGGCACGGGGATCTCCCGGGCCCGCCCCGCGGCCAGGCGCAGCACCGTGAAGGTGATGAAGCCCATGCCGATGCCGTTCGTGATCGAGTAGGTGAACGGCATCATCAGCATCGTCACGAAGGCCGGGATCGCGATGGTGTAGTCCGCCCAGTCGATCTCCTTGACGGAGTTCGACAGGATGAGGAAGCCGACCGCGATCAGCGCCGGGGTGGCCGCCTGGGACGGGACCATCGTGGCGATCGGGGTGAGGAACAGCGCCACGGCGAAGAGCCCGCCCGTGACGACGTTCGCGAAGCCGGTGCGGGCACCCTCGCCCACGCCCGCCGTGGACTCCACGAAGGCGGTGGTGGCCGAGGAGGAGGTGCCACCGCCCGCGGCGACCGCGAGGCCGTCGACGAGCAGGACCTTGTTGATGCCCGGCATGTAGCCCTGGGCGTCGGTCAGCTTGGCCTCGTCACTGATGCCCATGATCGTGCCCATCGCGTCGAAGAAGCACGACAGCAGGACCGTGAAGACGAAGAGGATGCCGGTCAGCACGCCGACCTTGGAGAAGCCGCCGAACAGGCTCACCTGGCCGACCAGGCCGAAGTCGGGGGTGGCCACCGGGTTGCCCGGCCACTTCGGGACCGTCAGGCCCCAGGAGGGGATCGTGGCGACCGCGTTGATGATCACCGCGAGGACGGTCATGCCGACGATGGAGATGAGGATCGCGCCCGGCACCTTGCGGACGATCAGCGCGAAGGTGAGCAGCGCGCCCAGGATGAAGACGAGCACCGGCCAGCCGGTGAGGTGACCGCCGGTGCCCAGCTGGAGGGGGACGGTGGTCTGGGCGGCGTCCGGCATGCGGGTGACGAAGCCGGAGTCGACCAGGCCGATCAGCATGATGAACAGGCCGATACCGATCGAGATCGCCTTGCGCAGGCCGAACGGCACGGCGTTCATCACGCGCTCGCGCAGACCCGTGGCGACCAGCAGCATGACCACGAAACCGGCCAGCACGACCATGCCCATGGCGTCCGGCCAGGACATGCGGGGCGCCAGCTGGAGGGCGACGACCGAGTTCACGCCGAGGCCGGCGGCGAGCGCGATCGGCACGTTGCCGATGACACCCATCAGCAGCGTGGCGAACGCGGCCGTCAGCGCGGTCGCCGTCACCAGCTGGCCGTTGTCCAGGTGGTGCCCGTACATGTCCTTCGCGCTGCCGAGGATGATCGGGTTCAGCACGATGATGTACGCCATCGCGAAGAAGGTGGCGAAACCGCCACGGACCTCACGGGCGAGGGAGCTGCCGCGCTCGGAGATCTTGAAGTAGCGGTCGAGGGCGCCGTAAGCGGGCGCACCGCCCGGCTTTTCGGGGGTGGGGACCTTGGCGGGTGCCGAGGTGGACATGCGAGACCTCATCACCAGCGGGGTTCCCCCGAGCCCCGTTGGAGTTTCGTACGAACGGAAGTGGTCAAAGACAAACGGTTTCAGTATGAACGTATGAGGGATAGATCGCTATCTCCGCGCGTAGACCTGATCGTCCGGCAAACGGCCCCTCATCGGCCCATAAGCTGTCCCCATGGCCAAGTGGACCCCCAAGCACGAGGCGCCCGAGCCCCTGGAGGGCCCCGTGGTCGCCACCATCACCGGCGGCACGATCGTGTGGTTCGTGCTCTTCCTCGTCCAGCTGCCCTTCTACGGCTGGTTCGACGACCACGGCCACCTGTGGTGGCTGTGGACCTGCCTGGCGGGCGGCGGCCTGGGCCTGATCGGCGTCTGGTACGTGCGCAGGCGGGACGCCGCGATCAAGCGGGACGCGGCCCTGAAGGCGGCGGGCGCGCAGTAGCCGTACGACCTGCGCAGGACCCCGGTCCTCCCCAGGTCGGAGATCGGCTCCGTTCGGCAGGTGAACGCGCAAATCCGCACGTACCGTCGAATGCATGAGCCATATAGAGGCGGGCGCCGAACTCGACCCCGTTCACCCCGCGGCCCCGCCCAGGAGCCGGCCGTCGGGGCTGACCGGCGCCGAAGTGGCGGAACGGCGCTCGCGCGGCCAGGTCAACGACGTCCCGGTGCGCAGCAGCCGGTCGCTCGGCGAGATCGTCCGGGCGAACGTCTTCACCCGGTTCAACGCGATCATCGGCGTGCTCTGGCTGATCATGCTGTTCGTCGCGCCGATCCAGGACAGCCTCTTCGGGTTCGTGATCCTCGCCAACACCGGCATCGGCATCGTCCAGGAGTGGCGGGCCAAACAGACCCTGGACTCGCTCGCGGTGATCGGGGAGGCCCGGCCCACGGTACGGCGGGACGGGGTGGCGGCCGAGGTGGCCACCGCCGAGATCGTCCTGGACGACCTCATCGAGATCGGCCCCGGCGACAAGATCGTGGTCGACGGGGTCTGCGCCGAGGCGGACGGGCTGGAGATCGACGAGTCGCTGCTCACCGGCGAGGCCGACCCCGTCGTCAAACGCCCCGGCGACCCGGTCCTGTCCGGCAGCTTCGTGGTCGCGGGCGGCGGCGCCTTCCAGGCCACCAAGGTCGGCCGCGAGGCCTACGCCGCCCAGCTCGCCGAGGAGGCCTCCCGCTTCACGCTCGTCCACTCCGAGCTGCGCTCCGGCATCTCCACCATCCTCAAGTACGTCACCTGGATGATGGTCCCGGCCGCCGCCGGACTCGTCGTGACCCAGCTCGTCGTCAAGAACGACGACTTCAAGGACGCCGTGGCCCGCACGGTCGGCGGGATCGTGCCGATGGTCCCCGAGGGGCTGGTGCTGCTCACCTCCGTGGCCTTCGCGATCGGGGTCATCCGGCTGGGCCGCAGACAGTGCCTGGTGCAGGAGCTGCCGGCCATCGAGGGCCTGGCCCGCGTCGACACCGTCTGCCTGGACAAGACCGGCACGCTCACCGAGGGCGGCATGGACGTCACCGAGCTGCGGGCGCTGGACGGGGCGGACGAGACGTACATCCGCAAGGTGCTCGGCGCGCTCGGCGAGTCCGACCCGCGCCCGAACGCCTCCCTCCAGGCGATCATCGACTCCTACCCGGACAGCGTGGACTGGCGCTGCGTCGAGTCCCTCCCCTTCTCCTCCGCCCGCAAGTACAGCGGGGCCGCGTTCAGCGAGGGTGACGGCGAGACCAGCACCTGGCTGCTGGGCGCCCCGGACGTGCTCCTCGCCCCCGGGGACCCGGCCCTGGCCGAGACCGAGCGGCTCAACGAGGAGGGGCTGCGGGTACTGCTGCTGGCCCGCGCGCGCCGTGACCTGGACGATGCCGAGCCGGCCCGGGGCGCCCGTCCCACCGCCCTCGTCGTGCTGGAACAGCGGCTGCGGCCCGACGCGTCCGACACCCTGCGCTACTTCGCCGAGCAGGACGTCCGGGCCAAGGTCATCTCCGGGGACAACGCGGTGTCGGTCGGCGCGGTCGCCGCGAAGCTGGGTCTGGAGGGCGAGGCGGTGGACGCCCGGCGGCTGCCCGCCGAGGGGCCGGCCATGGCCGAGGCGCTCGACTCCGCCACCGTCTTCGGGCGGGTCACCCCGCGGCAGAAACGGGACATGGTCGGCGCGCTCCAGTCGAACGGCCACACGGTCGCGATGACCGGGGACGGCGTGAACGACGTGCTGGCGCTGAAGGACGCCGACATCGGGGTGGCCATGGGTTCCGGTTCGGAGGCCACCCGGGCGGTGGCCCAGATCGTGCTGCTGGACAACAGCTTCGCGAGCCTGCCCTCGGTGGTCGGGGAGGGGCGCCGGGTGATCGGCAACATCACGCGCGTGGCGACGCTGTTCCTGGTGAAGACGGTGTACTCGGTGCTGCTGGCGCTGCTGGTGGTGTGCTGGGGGGTGGAGTACCCGTTCCTGCCCCGGCATCTGACCCTGCTGTCCACGCTGACCATCGGCGTCCCGGCCTTCTTCCTGGCCCTCGCGCCCAACAAGGAGCGGGCGAAACCGCACTTCGTGCGCCGGGTGATGCGCTACTCGGTCCCGGGGGGTGTGGTGGCCGGGGCGGCGACCTTCGTGACGTACCTGCTCGCCCGCCACCACTACACCGGCCCCGGCGCCCTGGACGCCGAGACGAGTGCGGCCACCCTGACCCTGTTCCTGATCTCCATGTGGGTGCTGGCGATCATCGCCCGCCCCTACACCTGGTGGCGGGTGGCCCTGGTGGCCGCGATGGGCGTGGCCTTCCTGCTCGTCCTCGCCGTCCCCGTGCTCCAGCAGTTCTTCGCGCTGAGGCTGGTCGGTATGACGATGCCGTGGGCGGCGGTCGGCGTCGCGGTGGTGGCGGCGGCCGCCCTGGAGTTCCTGTGGAAATGGGTCGACCGCCGCTTCCCCGACTAGGGGGCTACCGCGCGGGGGTGCTACCGCACGTCGACGTAGTCGCCCGTGGCGCTGACGGCCGGGGTGGTGGAGGTGCCCGCGAAGCTGAAGCGCCAGTAGCCGTCGTAGGCGGCGGTGGTCGTGGTCTTCAGGTTGCCGGACGAGTCGCCGGTCACCGTCTTGACGGTGGTGTAGGTGGTCGTGCCCGCCTTGCGGAACTGGAGCTTGACCGGCTGGGCGGCGTAGCCGTGGTACTGGTGGTCCTCCCAGTTGGCGCGGGACAGCTTGCCCGTCACCGTGAGGGTCTTGCCCTTGGCGACCGGCTCGGGGCCCGCGTCGACCGTGAGCTTGGAGTAGCGCTGCACCAGGGTGCTGCCGAGGCCGCTCTGGTCCTTGTAGCCGACCTTGCTCAGGTCGGGGTTGTTCTGGTCCTGCCCGTTGAAGGCGACCGCCTCGGCGGCCACGCTCCAGGAACCGGCCCAGGCGTTCTTCAGGTCGCCGTCGGCCGGGTAGATGTCGACCGTGCCCTTGCAGGTGGCCGTCGTCGCCGAGGTGGCGGTGCAGGTCGCCGGTTCGTCGCCGTACAGCTCGGCGGTCGGGTCGTCGTACGAGCCCTTGTAGAGGAAGGCGTCGGAGTAGAAGTCCTTCGCGGTGATGTCCACGTCGGCGCCGTACGTCAGCGTGTACGAGTAGGAGGTGCTGACCTCGTTGGTGGTGCCGACCTTGATCGCCTTGGCGATGGTGACGTCCGAGAAGCCGGCGTTCAGCGTGTACGGCGTGCCCGAGTCGCCGGTGGCGTGTGCGGCCGGGACTGCGAGGGCGGAGAGGGCCAGGGCGCCGGAGACGGCGGCCACGGTGGCACGGATGCGCATGTGGGTTCCCTCGGAGGGAGAAGTGATCGTGGAGTCGGTCGACTCGTGCGGTCAGATCCCCGAGGGCTGATCCGGGTTGTACGTCAAGAGCGATTCCCGGCCGGATTTGAAGCGCTGATTACCCGCGCATGGCACAAGTGAGAAGAAACGTTCCGCCTCCGGAGGCGCCGGGCGCTTCCGGAGGCGGAACGGTGCCGCTTACTTCACGTCGACGAAGTCGCCCGCGGCGCTGACCGCCGGGGTGGTCGAGGTGCCCGCGAACGAGTAGCGGAAGTAGCCGTCGGCCGTGGCCTTGACCGTCGTCCTCAGGTTGCCCGTGGAGTCCGTCCTGAGGGTCTTCAGCGTCGTGTAGGTGCTGGAGCCCTTCTTGCGGAACTGGAGCTTCACGGACTGGCCGGTGTAGCCGTGGTACTTGTGGTCCTCCCAGTTGGCGCGGGAGAGCTTGCCCGTGACGGTGAGGGTCTTGCCCTTCCTCACCGGCTCCGGGGCGGCGTTGACCGTGAGCGTGGAGTTGCGCTGGACCAGGGTCGTCCCGAGACCGTCGACCTGGAGGGCCTCCTTCTCGGACTCGATGTCGAACGCGATGCCCGCGCCCTTCCAGGTGCCGGCCTGGTCGTTGCGCAGCCTCATGTCCGCGTCGGTCTCCCGCGGGTCGATGAGGATCTCGCCCTTGCAGGTGGCGGTCGTGGCCGTGGCCGCGACGCAGGTCGCGGGCTCGATACCGCCCAGGACGTTGTCCGGGGTCGTGGACGAACCGCGGTAGACGAGCGGGAAGCTGAAGAACGAGTCCGAGTCGATGTCGACGTCGGCGCCGTGGGTCAGCGTGTAGGAGACCTTGGCGTAGACGCGGTTGGTCGTCCCGACCTTGATCGCCTTGTCGATGGCGAAGCGGGAGAAGGTGACGTCCAGGTCGCCCTCCGCCCGCGCGGTGGCGGTGAAGCCGGACTTGCCCGACGCGTGCTGCGCGAGGATCCGGTCGATCTCGGCACGGTGGGAGGATCCGCCGTCGGCGGCCTGCGCGGCCGGCACGACGAAGGCGGACAGGGCCAGGGCGCCGGAGACGGCGGCCACGGTGGCACGGATGCGCATGAGTTGTCCCCGAATCGAGAGGGTGCTGTGGCTCGGTCCGCTTACTTCACGTCGACGAAGTCGTTGGCCGAGTTGACCGCGGCACTGCTGGAGTTGCCCGCGAAGGAGAAGCGGTAGTCGCCGTCGGCCGTCGCGGTGGTGGTGGTCTTCAGGTTGCCCTTGGAGTCCGCCTTGACGGTCTTCAGCGTGGTGTAGGCGCCGGCGCCCTTCTTGCGGTACTGGAGCTTCACCGACTGCGAGCCGTAGCCGCCGTACTTCAGCGACTCCCAGTTGGCGCGGGTGAGGGCGCCCGTGACGGTGATCGTCTTGCCCTTCTTCACCGGCTCCGGGGTGGCGTTGGCGGTGAGCTTGGAGGCGCGCTGGAACCAGAAGGAGGAAGCCTTCTCCTTCCAGATGTAGTCGCCGTCCTTGGCCTCGACCCAGGCGTCGACGTACCACGTGCCGGCGCTCTTGTTGGTGAGGTAGTCGGTCTTCGGGTCGATCTTGACCGAGGCGGTGCAGGTGGAGGTGGTGGCGTTGACCGTGGTGCAGACCGGGGTGCCGGTCGACACGTAGCCGTTGTCGGGGCCGTAGAGGTCGAACGATTCGGCGCTCTTGATGCCCGAGTTGTCGGTGGCGGTCACGCTGACCTTGACGGTCACCGCGGCGGAGGTGCCGACGGACACCTTGTTGTCGCCGTTCACGACGATCTTGGTGATCTTGGTGTCGCCCTGGCTGCCGCTGGCGTGCGCGGCCGGTACGGCGAGGGCGGCGAGGGCCAGGGCCCCGGAGACGGTGGCCACGGTGGCACGTATACGCATGGTGTTCCCCCCTGTATGGGACAGACAAGATGGATGGTGCGGTGACGCGGTGGCGCTGTGGCTCGGCGGGGCCCGGGCCGGTTACTTCACGTCGACGAAGTCACCGGCGGCGCTGACGGCCGGGGTGGTCGAGGTGCCCGCGAAGGAGTAGCGGTAGTAGCCGTCGGCCGAGGCCTTGACCGTGGTCTTCAGGTTGCCCTTGGAGTCCGTCTTGACGGTCTTCAGCGTGGTGTAGCTGCTGGAGCCCGTCTTGCGGAACTGGAGCTTGACCGGCTGCGCGGCGTAGCCGGAGTACTTGCCGGCGTCCCAGTTGGCCCGGGTCAGCGCACCCGTGACGGTGAGGGTCGCGCCCTTCTTCACCGGCTCCGGCGAGGCGTTGACCGTCAGCTTGGACAGCCGCTGCGCCTGGAAGGTCTTGACGTTCTCCTTCTTGACGAAGTCGTTGTCCTTGCCCTGCGCGATCGCCCAGACCTTCCAGCCGCCGGCCACGGCGTTGATGAGGTTCTCCTGCGCCGCCAGGGTGTAGGTCGCCTTGCAGGTCGAGGTGGTGGCGTTGACCTTGGTGCAGGCGGAGCGGCCGTCGCTGCTGTTGGCGACGGCACCGCTGTCGGCGTGGTCGATGTCCGAGCCGTGGTACAGGATGCCCTGGGCCCAGGCGACACCGGAGTTGTCGGTGACGGTGAACGAGACGGTGATCGTCTTGCTCCCGGTGGCGCTGACGACGACCGGCTTGCCGCCGTTGACCACGACGTTCGAGATCTTCGTGTCACCACGGCTGTCGTCCGCCGCGTGAGCGGCCGGGACGGCCAGGACGGACAGCGCCAGGGTGCCGATGACGGCGGTGCCCGCGACTCGCATACGCATGGGTGTGTTCTCCGTGATCATGAAGACTGTTGCCGCATGATCAGATCTGCGAGCCGCGGGCTTAGTTGTATGCGATTTTGAACTTTCTCGGACTTGTGTTCGAGATCACATTCAGTCGAACCAGCGGTCCCTGGCCAGCTCCTCCGTCCGCGACGGATCCTCCAGCAGGGCGGCCACCTCGAACCGCCGCGGCCACTGCCCGGCGGCCCACGCGAGACCGGCCGCGACCCCCTCCAGGGTGGCCGCGTGCAGCACCCCGTCGTCGGTGAGCCGCCAGTCGATCTCCACGCCGTCCACGACGAGTTCCTCGTGCTCGACGTAGGTCCGGGGCGTCCGCGGACCGAGCAGCACCCGCACCGGGTCCGGCACGTCGTGCTCGGCCCCCTCGGAGTGCACCTCGCCGGTGACGGACTCGCTCAGCCTGCGCACCTGGAACAGCTCGGCCAGGTCGGCGGCGCGCGCGGGCCGGACCGGCAGCAGCGGCACGCCGGCGGTGAACGGCAGCAGGTCCGGCGAGTCGACGACGACGGCCGCACCGGCGTCCACGATCTCCGCCCGCCCGTCCGTCACGGCCCGCAACTCCTCCGGCAGGGTCACCTGCTCGGGGTCCAGTTCCGCCAGCGCGCCGTACAGTCCGTGCAGCTGGGCGGGGGTGACCGTCCGCTCCGGGTCGGCGAGCCGGTCCAGCAGTTCGGCGGCGCCGCCGGGCTCGTCCAGCAGCGCGCCGACGGAGGTGCGCACCCCGAGGGCCCGCAGCACCTGCTCGTCCTCGAACCCCGTGGCGTCGGCCTCGTCGTAGAGCCCGCGCAGCAGCGGGTCCCCGCCGGCCGCGAGCAGCCCGGCCGGGCGCCGCCCGTCGAGCACCGGGTGCCCGCGCAGCCACCAGGCGGTGTACGGCCGTACGACCTCGTGGGTGCCGTCGGGCAGCAGGATGCGCACGGGCTGGGTCAGCGCGTCCCGCAGCGGCGGCCGGGCCAGCAGGGCGAGCGCCTCGGGCCAGTGGTCGTCGTCCACCAGGTCCAGGTCGCGGACGGCGACGAGTTCGGTGGCGACGGGCGGCACCGGGCTGTCGGGGAAGCGGTCGAGGATGTCCTCGCACCACACGTCGACGGCGTCCAGCAGCCCCGCGTCGTCGGGCTCGGCGTAGTCGCCCTCCCGGGGTTCCAGTTCGTCCGGGTCCAGGACGACGTCGGTGGCGCGGACGAGCGCGAAGTCCGCGAGCACCCCGCACGCGGCGAGCGGCTGCTCACCCCACTTCTCGGCCAGGTCGGCGTCCACGGCCGCCAGTTCACCCTCACGGATCACCCGGGCGAAGGGACTCCCGGGGAAGACCAGCTCACCGGCGGGTGCCGGCTCGCCGTCCTCGTCGGGCAGCGCCAGCGCCCCCAGCCAGGGCTCGTCGCCCGGTTCGAGACCCGCGTCCCGGACCAGGGCGAGCACGGTGTCGGCCAGCTCCTCGGCGTCCGGCGCGTCCTCCTCCCAGTCCAGGCCGGCGTCCTCGTCCAGGGAGTTCGCCACGGCGGCCCGCACCTGCGGGGTGGTCAGCACCGCCCGCGGGGAGGCGGGCAGCGCGCCCAGCTTCTCCAGCAGCGGATGGGCGGCATCGCCGTGCGCGACCTTCAGCCCGAGCCGCGCGAGGACGTCGGGGTCGGTCAGGGCCGCGTCCGGGGTCGGCAGCAGCACCTGCCGGGGTCCGATGGTGGTCCGCCCGTCCGCCAGCGGCACCGGCAGCCCGGACAGCCGCTCGGGGTCGACCCCGGCGAGGCTGTCGTACAGCCGCCACCACCACTCGGGGTCCTTCTCCAGCCCGGCCAGCCGGTCGACGGCGTCGGCCAGCGGCAGCCGGGCCACCCCGAGGGTGCGCAGCTCGACGCGGCGCTCCAGCCCGGCCGGGAGCAGGGTGGGCAGCACCTCGGCGAGCACCCGCACGGTGTCGGCCCCAGCTCCCTCCACGATCTCGGCGTCCCGGGGCCGCAGGGCCTCCGGCAGCTCGTCGTCGCCCTTCGCCTCGACGGCCGGAGGCAGGAAGGCGGTCCGCGGCAGCCGCTCCAGCACGGCCTGCCGCAGCGCCCCGTCCAGCTCGCCCTTGCCGAGCGGCCCGGGGACGAGGTCGATGATCCCGGTCCCCACCGGCCGCCACTGGGCGAGCAGCTCGGTGTAGACGTCGGCCGCGCGCTGCACCAGGAAGTCGGTGAGGGGGCCCCGGGCCGCGTGCCGGCGGGTGGTGTCCAGCGGGAACGAGGCGATGAGCAGGGCGGGAACGCCGAGCGGCTCGTCGCTCGGGGTGGGCGCGTGCACGACCGGGCTGGTCCGCGGCCGGACCGGTGCCCCGTAGGCGTCGACGGGTACGGCCCAGGTCGCCGACCAGTGGGGCCGCAGCCGCTCCTCGACGGGCCGGTCGGCGAGCAGGTCGGGGGTGAGCGGCCCGTGCGCGGACGCGGTGCGCCAGTTCGTGATGCCGTCCCGGGAGTCCTCCACGACCGTGAAGGCGCCGTCGGTACGGCGGCCGAGCGTGCGCGGGGCCTCGCCGTCGATCTCCACGACGACTTCGGCCAGCCCCGGCAGGGCGAGGAGCAGGGCGTCGTCGATCCCGCCCAGCAGCCGCTCGGCGAGATCGGCGGCGGCGGTGTCCCGCAGGGGCAGGATGACGGCGGTGTCGTACGGCTCCGGGGCGGTGCCCTCGGCGGCGAAGGGCAGCCGCAGCAGAGGCACGTGACCGTCCCGGCGCCGGACCTCGTCGCCGAGGCCCGGACTGTGCCGGGCGGTGTCGGCGGCCAGTTCCCGTGCCTCGGCGAGGGACCAGCGCACCCCGCCGTGCCGCCCCACGATCGCCGGCTCGTCGGTCACGGCCAGTACGGCGGCGAAACCGACCCCGAACCGTCCCACGGCGCCGTGCGTCGCCTCGGTGTCCCGCTTCGCGGAGGCCCGCAGCGTGGAGAGCGACTCGACACCGGTCGCGTCCAGGGGGGCGCCGGTGTTGGCGGCCACGAGCACGCCGTCGCGCAGGGTGAGCCGCAGGCGCCCCGGCACCTTCGCCCGTGCGGCGGCGTCGGCGGCGTTCTGGGCCAGCTCGACCACGAGCCGGTCCCGGTAGCCGCCCAGGACGAGGTCCTCCTCGGCGTTGGCGTCCTCCCGGAAGCGGGCGGGGCTGGTCGCCCAGGCGTCGAGAACACCGCGCCGCAGACGGGCGGTGCCGAAGGGGTCGGCGCCCTCGGCCGCCGGCCGCACGAACTTGCTCACGTTCACTCTCCTCGCTCCGCGTGAGGACGAAGGTACAGCGCCGGAGGGAGGCCCACGGCAGGGGCGTGGGGGCCGCGGAGCCGGGAGGCCGTCGGGGCGGACGGCGGAAGCGGCCGGTCCGCGCCCGAGCCGTTCGCACGAAAGGGGTGTCCTTCCACGGCCCGGACACCGGACACCGGGCGCCGTCGAGCCGGTCCGCCGGGACCACCCGCACGAAGGGGGCGGGCGGGAACGGGAGGGGGCGGGCGGGAACGGGAGGGGGCGGGCGGGAGCGGGAGGGGGCGGGCGGAAGGGAACGGGAGGAGACCGCAGGATCGGCAGGAGGCGGGAGGAGGCCGGCCGCGGCCCGCTCGGCGGCGTGCGCCGCCCCGTCGGCTCCCGGCCGCGCGCCGGTGTCGGGGCCGCGCGCCGGTGTCAGGGCCCCGGGCCGGGGTCCGGCCTGACGGCCCGGCCCAGCCCCGCGCGGGCCGCCTCCAGCTGCGCGGCGAACGCGATGCCCAGGAACAGCGCGACGCCCGTCAGGTTGGCCCACAGCAGCAGGGCCACGAAGGCGGTGAGAGGGCCGTAGACGGCGCCGAAGGAGCCGCTGCGGGAGACGTACAGCGTCAGCAGCCAGGTGGCGCCGACCCAGAGCACGAGGTGGACGGCGGAGCCGAACGCCAGCCAGGTGTAGCCGGGCTGGTCGCGGCGCGGCGACCAGCGGAAGACGACGGCGGAGGCGATCCAGGCGAGGGCCGTGCCCACGGGGATCTCCAGGGCGCCCCACCACGCCGGGGGCGCGGACCGGCCCAGCGCCTCGGCCGTCGACGCGCCGACGGCCTCGCCGGCGACCAGGACCAGGAAGCCCAGCACCATCGGCAGTCCGGCGGCGAACGCGAGCAGCACGGCCCGGCCGTACTTCCGGGGGAAGGGGCGGTCCCGTTCGATGCCGTAGATGCGGTTGGCGCCGCGCTCGACCTGGCCCATGGCGGACGCCAGGTTGAGGACGGAGAAGACCAGTCCGAGGCTGAGCGCGACCGTGCTCCACGTGCCGGACCCCGCGGTGCGGCGGGTGCCGCGCAGGGCGTCCCGGACGACGTCGTCGCCCGCGCCCGGCACGATCCGGCTCAGGGTCAGCTCGATGATCCGTCCCACGCTCTCGGTGTGCGCGGCCGTGGCGAGGCCGACGAGCGCGATGGTGAACGGCACCATGCCCAGCACGATCTGGAAGCCGAGGGCGCGGGCGTTGGTGAAGCCGTCGGCGTACCGGAACCGGGAGAAGGCGTCGGTCAGCAGCCGCACACCGCCGTAGCGCCGCAGCGCGGCGAACGCCTCGTCGCCGGAGAGCTCCTCCCCGATCATGTCCCGCGTCTGCGGAACGTGCACCACCGTCCCCATGGTCCGTGTCTCCCCTCGCCCCGTCACCGTCCTCCTGCGCATGCCCGCGCCGGACCGTGGCAGACGCGGTACACGACGGGCGGGTCGCCACCGGCCTCCCGAACGGTACGGTCTCCAGGGCCGTTTCCCTGCCGTACGACGCGAGACAGGAAGGCATCCGCATGGCCGAACTGCGTCTGGGACCACTGCTGAGGTACACCGACGGCTCGTGCGCGACCGTGTGGGTCGAGACGAGCGGGCCCTGCACGGCACGCGTGCGCTGCTCGAACGGCGCGGGCGGCACGGCCCCCTCGTTCCGGGTCGCCGGGCACCACTACGCGCTCGTCACGGTGACCGGCCTGGAACCGGGCACCGCACCGTCGTACGAGGTGTTCCTGGACGACGCGCCCGTCTGGCCGCTGCCCGACAGCCCTTTCCCGCCCTCCGTCATCCGCTCCCCCGGCAGCGGGGACGCCGTCCGCGTCACCTTCGGCTCCTGCCGCTGGGCCGCGCCCCCGGCGGACGGCAAGGACCCGGTCGGCCCCGACGCCCTCGACACCCTCGCCCGCCGGCTGTCGGCCGACCCCGGCGCGGAGCCCCCGGACGTCCTGCTGCTGCTGGGCGACCAGGTCTACGCCGACGAGACGTCCGAGGCGACGCGGCGCTGGCTGGCCGGCCGCCGCGACCTCGGCGTGCCGCCCGGCGCCCAGGTGACGGACTACGAGGAGTACTGCCACCTCTACTACGAATCCTGGCTCGACCCCGAGGTCCGCTGGCTGCTCTCCACCGTGCCCAGCTTCATGATCTTCGACGATCACGACATCGTGGACGACTGGAACACCTCCGCCGCCTGGCTCGCCGACATGCGCGCCACCGGCTGGTGGCAGGAGCGGCTGATGGCCGGCCTGATGTCCTACTGGGTGCACCAGCACCTCGGGAACCTCTCCCCCGCCGAACTGGCCGACGACCCCACCTGGGCCGCCGTGAGCGGCGCGCCGGACGGCACCGACGCGCTGCGCGCCCTCGCCGAGCGGGCCGACGCCGACCTCGCCTCGGTCCGCTTCAGCTACCGGCGGGACTTCGGCCGGGTCCGGGTGGTGATGGTCGACTCGCGGGCCGCGCGGGTCCTCGACGAGGACCACCGTGCCATGCTCGACCCGGCCGAGGCCGCCTGGCTGCGGGAACAGGTGACGGCCGGGCAGGGGGCGTACGACCACCTGCTGATCGGCACGTCCCTGCCCTGGCTGCTGCCGCACCTGGTGCACGACATAGAGGGCTGGGACGCGGCCCTGTGCGCCGGGGAACGCGGGCGGCGCTGGGCCCGTTTCGGCGAATGGCTGCGGCGCGGGGCCGATCTGGAGCACTGGGCGGCCTTTCCCCGCTCCTTCGCGGAGCTCGCCGGCCTCATCGCCGAGGCCGGGTCCGGGCCGGGCGCCCCGGCGAGCGTGTGCGTGCTCTCCGGGGACGTCCACCACGGCTACCTCGCCCGCGCGTCCTGGCGGTCCGGCGGCCCGTCCGTCCCCGTCGTCCAGCTCACCTGCTCACCCGTGCACAACTCGGTGCCCCTGACGATGCGGGTCGGCTTCCGAGTGGGCTGGAGCGCCCCGGCCCGCCTGCTGGGACGGCTCCTCGCCCGGCACGGCCGCTGCCCCCGGCCGCCGGTCCGCTGGCGGAAACAGGGCGGCCCGTGGTTCGGCAACCAGCTCATGACGCTTACGCTGCAAGGCCGTTCGGCCCGCCTGCGCCTCGAACGCACGGGTCGGGACGAGACGCTGCGCACCCTGTACGAGACCGAGCTGACCGGGGGCTGGCTCAGCGCCGGGCGGCGTACGAGACGAAGTCCGCCCAGGCGGTGGGGGCGAGGCTGAGAACGGCTCCGCCGGTCTGCTTGGAGTCGCGGATGTGGATGGTGGCGGGGGTGGGAGCGGACCAGTCCAAGGCCACTTCGACGCAGGAGTCGCCGTCAGGACCGTCGCTGTAGCTGCTCTTGAACCAGTCCAGGGCCACCTCGACGCAGGAGTCGCCTTCATTGCCATCGCTGTAGCTGCTTTTGAACCAACGGATCATGTCTCTCCCAGCAGTTGCTCGACGAAGGCCAGCGACTCCCTCGGGGGGAGAGCCTGAGCCCGGATCGTGCCATACCGCAGTTCCAGGATGCGGACCTGCCTCAGATCAGAGACCGGGCGACCGTTGAAAGCCCCGTCCGAGCGCCCCGTTGCTGTGCCGTCCTGGAACTTGAGCACCTCGATCCTGCCATCCAGTCCAGGATGCACTTCGCTGTTCATCGGCATCACTTGAAGCGAGACATTGCGCAGGCGTCCGACTTCCAGCAGCCGTTCAAGCTGGCGTCGCCACACCATTGTCCCGCCGAGAGGGCGTCGTACCAGGGCCTCTTCCAGCACAAAACTGAGGGAAGGTGCCGGGTCGCGCTCGAAAATGGACTGCCGGGCCATGCGTGCCGATACCAGGCGCTCCACTTCAGCGTGCGAGTACGGAGGCTGCCGTGACTCGAAGGCGACACGTGCGTGCTCCGGTGTCTGCAAGAGGCCGTTGATGCTGTTGCAGACGTACACGCCGATCTCGACCGCCTTCGCCTCAGCCTCCGCCAAGTCCCGCACCTTCTTCGGATACCGGACCTTCTCCACGTCCTCCTTCATCGCGGCCAGCAACCCACCCGCGTTCAGCGCCCTGTCGGCCTTGTCGAGGTACTCCGGCCTGGGGATCCGTTTCCCGGACTCGACCTTGTAGACCATGTCCTCGCCGTACCCCACGGTCTTGCCGAAGTCGGCGGCCCGCATGCCCACCGCTTCCCTGCGAAGCTTCAGCTGGCGCCCCACCGTCGCGATGACGGCGAGCCCCCACTCGTCGTCCGGCTCGACCTCCCACCCCGGCTCTTCTTCCTCGCTCATCCCGGCACCCCCTCCCGTACAGCCCGGACACCGCCGGACAATCCACGGACAGTGACCGTACGCAACCGTCCCGTCACTGTTCACAGGTAGCAGGCGCCGCCACTCTGAGTGATGTGAACGAGGAAATCTCCACCCCCATCCCCCACTTCACGGCGCGGCTCTCCCCCTCGCCCCAAGGGGCCCGCCTGGCCCGGCTGCTGGCCACGCAGCAACTGCGTTGCTGGGGAGTGCCCTTGGACCCGGCGGAGCTGATCGTGGCGGAACTGGCCGCCAACGCGGCCACTCACGGCCGGGTGCGCGGCCGGGACTTCCGGCTGACGCTGTACGCCGTGGGCGACACCCTCCGGATCGAGGTGACCGACACACGCGGTGACCGGCTGCCGAGGCCGGGCCGCCCCGCACCGGACGCCGAGACCGGACGCGGGCTGCTCCTCGTGGACGCGCTCGCGGACCGCTGGGGGACCACGCCGGGGCTGCCGCCGCGCAAGACCGTGTGGGCGGAGGTCAGATTCAAGGCCGCACCGGCGGACGTCCCGACGACGGCACTCCGCACTCGGCCGTCCGGGTGAACCGGAGTGGGCGGGCGGCACCGCACGAGGGTGCGCCGCCCGCCGGGACGCGGTGCCGCTAGGAGTGGCCCAGGTCCGCCGTCTCGTCGTCGCCCGTGTCCGGGACGGAGCCCGAGTCGCGGGCCGGGCGCAGGGGGAAGGCGTCGACCTTCATCTCGTCGATGACCGGCGCGGCCGGCTGCGGGGGCTTGGGCATGACCGCCGCCTCCGAGTGGCCGCCGCAGCCGTACGCGAAGGACACCACGCGGCCGTCGGCCGGCGAGAACTCGTTGGCGCAGACGCCGAAGGCCTGGCCGAGGGAGCCGCCGATGGGGGTGAGGAAGCCGCAGCTCATGCAGGTGGCCGGGGCCGCCTGGGCCATCGGGGTCTTGGGGCCGAAGGCCTCCTCCCAGCGGTCGGCGGCGACATGCAGGCCGTACCGGGACAGGACGCGGGCGCGGCGCAGGCCGAGTTCCTCGGCGACCGAGGCGATCGACCCGCGGGTCGGGATCGTCGGCTGGACGGCGGGGGTGCCGGGGGTGACGTCGGCGTCCTCGGCCTCCGCCAGTTCGCGCATCTCCTCGGAGACCACCGAGTTCGGCGGCGGCTCCTCCTCGCCCGTGTACCCGGGCTCCAGGCGCAGGTCGTCCTGGTCGGTGGGGAGCAGATCGCCGGGGCCGAGGTCGCCGGGGCGCAGGCGCTCGCTCCACGGGACCCACTCGGGGGCGAGGAGGGCGTCGGGGCCGGGGAGGAGGACCGCCTCGTCCAGGGTGACGATCTTGGCGCGGGAGGCGCGGGCCACCGTCACGGCCCAGCGCCAGCCGCGGTAGCCCAGTTCCCTGCATTCGAAGAAGTGCGTGACGACGCGGTCGCCCTCCGACACCAGGCCGGCGTGCTCGCCGACCACGCCGGGCGCGGCGGCCTCCTCGGCGGCGGCGCGGGCGAGGTCGACGGCCTCGGCGCACAGGCGGTCGGGGGTGCGGCTTCGCGTGGTCGCTGCGCTCACAGGTATCGCTTCTCTCCTACGCCGTCTCGTCGAGTGCGGCTGCCTCCGGCGGTTTCGCCTACGGAGCGGACCTGGGGACCGCATCGACGTCTGCATCCGCGCGCCCGGGCGCACCTCTGCCATCCATTCTGCGTTATGGCTGAGATAGGCACGCTACACCGGACAGGATTCGTGGATTTTCCCACCCGCCTTCCCACCCCGGCCCGCCGGGGGGGGGCCGAAGCCCGGTGCCGGGCGGCCGTGCGCCGCCATACGGGCCGGATCCGCACTACGGAACCCGATCTCGGGGCACTATGAACGTCGTGGCAGCCGCGGACAGGGCGAATGGTCGGGGCGGTGCGGGCCGGGTGGGCGGTGCCGTCCGCGCGGTCGGCCGTGCCCTGCACTTTCCGGTCACGGGCACGGCACGGGGCATCCGCAAGGCCACGTACGCGCACGGCGCGGGCGAGTCGGGGCTGGGCAAACTGATCGAGTTGCACGCGGTGAACGGCGCGGGGGACGTCATGATCACCGTGGCGCTCGCGTCCACGGTGTTCTTCTCGGTGCCGACCGACGAGGCCCGCGGCCGGGTCGCGCTCTATCTCGCCATCACCATGGCGCCGTTCACCGTCCTCGCCCCCGTCATCGGACCGCTGCTGGACCGGCTGCCGCACGGACGGCGGGCCGCGATGGCCGCGGCGATGCTGGCGCGGGCGCTGCTCGCGCTGATCATCTCGGGGGCGGTGGCGAGCGGCGGCCTGGAGCTGTATCCGGCGGCACTGGGCGTCCTGGTGGCGTCCAAGGCGTACGGGGTGGTCCGCAGCGCGGTCGTGCCACGGCTGCTGCCGCCGGGGTTCTCGCTCGTGAAGGCCAATTCCCGGGTGACCCTGGCGGGGCTGCTGGCCACCGGAGCCGCCGCGCCGGTCGCGGCGGGGCTGCACGCCGTCGGCGACCCCTGGCCGCTCTACGGCGCCTTCGTGATCTTCGTTGCCGGGACGTTTCTGTCGTTCACCCTGCCGCCCAAGGTGGACTCGGCCAAGGGCGAGGACCGGGCGCTGCTCGCGGCCGACGCAGAGCATCTGCACGGGCCGTACCGGAAACAGGTCAAGCGGCCGGGGCTGCGGACGGTCGGGCCCGCCGTCACCCACGCGCTCGGCGCCAACGCCGCCCTGCGCTGCCTGTCCGGCTTCCTGATCTTCTTCCTCGCCTTCCTGCTGCGCGAACACCCGCTGACCGGGCAGAGCGCGGCGGTGTCGCTGGGCATAGTGGGGGTCGCGGCCGGCGCGGGCAACGCCCTGGGCACGGCGGTGGGAGCCTGGCTGCGGTCACGCGCCCCGGAGATCATCATCGTGACCGTCGTCGCGGTGGCCCTCGGGACCGCCCTGGTCGCCGGGGTGTTCTTCGGGACCGTCCTGGTGGCCGTCCTCGCGGCGGTCGCCGGGTTCGCGCAGGCGCTGGCCAAACTGGCCCTGGACGCGCTGATCCAGCGGGACGTGCCGGAGCAGGTGCGGACCTCGGCGTTCGCCCGCTCCGAGACGCTGCTCCAGATGGCGTGGGTGTTCGGCGGCGCGGTCGGCATCGTGATGCCGCTCGACGGCACGGTCGGGCTGCTCGTGGGCGCCGCGTTCGTGGCCGTGGGCTGGCTGACCACCCTGAAGGGGCTGCTCGCCTCGGCCCGGCACGGGGGCCGGCCGCGGTCCCGGGTGGCGTGACGCCGGACGCCGCCGGACGCCGCCGTCACGATCGGCGCACCGCCCTCCCCGCACCCGGGCACGCCTGGCGTAACGAACCGGGCACGCCGCACCCCACGTGGGCGGACGGCTCCGGGCGCCCGATAGCCTTCGGCCATGACCACGCTGCCCCGCGGCGAAGCCGCTGATGTACCCCGCGCCGTGCGGCGCCGCCGCGCCGTCGCCGTCGCCGGCGCCGTTTCCGCCGGACTGCTCGTCCTGTCGGCCTGCGACAAGCCGTCTCCCGTCGCGACGATCACCGTCGGCGGCGACTCGGTCAACTCCGAGGCGCTCTGCTACAACGACGGCGACACGCTGAACGCCGACTCGCTGAAGGACTGCGTCAAGAACACCGGCGACGTGAAGTCGATCAAGGTCGGCCAGGACGAGACCGTCCGCATCGGCGTCGACCCGAAGATCGCGGACGCGGGCTGGGTCGTGCTGGTCAACGGCCGCCAGTTCACCGACTCCAGCAAGGAGACGTACCGCACGATCCCGAGCAGCGCGTTCTTCAACGTCCAGTACGGCACGCAGGGCGAGACCAACACGCTCACGATCCAGATGGGCGAGAAGTCGAACAAGGGCGTGTGGTCCTTCAAGCTGAAGAAGGACTGACCACGCAGTCCGTACCGGTCCTCGTCGCCACCGCGGTCCCCGTCGAACGGGACGCGGTGGCCCGGGCGCTGCCCGCGCCGGCCGAGGAGACACGGCTGCCGGGCGCGACCCTGAGCCGTACCGCGGGCGGCTGGGACCTGCTCGCCGCCGGCGTCGGCCCGGCGCTCGCCGCCGCCCGCACCGCCGCCGCCCTCACCGCCGCCGCACTGGCCGGCCGCCCCTACGGCCTGGTCGTCTCGGCCGGGATCGGCGGCGGTTTCCAGCCGGCGGCGCCCGTCGGCTCGCTCGTCGTCGCCGACGCGATCACCGTGGCCGACCTGGGCGCCGAGACCGCCGACGGCTTCCTCCCGGTCACCGAACTCGGATTCGGGACCGTCACCCACCGCCCGCCGGAATCAGCCGTACGGGTTGCGTCCGAGGCCACCGGCGCCCGTATCGGCACGGTCCTGACGGTCTCCACGGTGACCGGCACCGCCGCCCGCGCCGCCGCCCTGCGCGACCGTCACCCCGGCGCGCTCGCCGAGGGGATGGAGGGGTTCGGGGTGGCCGAGGCGGCCGCCGCGCACGGCGTGCCCGTACTGGAGATCCGCGCGGTGTCCAACCCGGTCGGCCCGCGCGACCGCGCCGCCTGGCGCATCGGCGACGCCCTCGCCGCCCTCACCGAGGGCTTCGGGAAGCTCGCGCCCGCATTGGAGAGTTGGAACCCGCATGACCAGTGACGCGTTGCAGATCGCATACTCGCCCTGCCCGAACGACACCTTCGTCTTCGACGCCCTCGCCCACGGCCGGCTCCCCGGCGCGCCCGCGCTGGACGTGACCTTCGCCGACATCGACCTCACCAACGGCATGGCCGAGCGCGGCGAGTTCGACGTGCTGAAGGTGTCGTACGCCGTCCTGCCGTACGTCCTCGACGAGTACGCGCTGCTGCCGTGCGGGGGCGCGCTGGGGCGGGGATGCGGGCCGCTGGTCCTCACCCGGGAGGCCGGGGCCGATCTCACGGGCCGTACGGTCGCCGTGCCCAGCGAGAAGTCGACGGCCTACCTGCTGTTCCGGCTCTGGGCCGCGGACACGCTGCCGGGCGGTGTGGGCGAGATCGTCGTCATGCCGTTCCACGAGATCATGCCGGCCGTGCGGGACGGCAAGGTGGACGCGGGCCTGGTCATCCACGAGGCCCGGTTCACGTACCAGAACTACGGGCTGCACAAGCTCGCCGACATGGGCGAGCACTGGGAGCGGACCACCGGGCTGCCGATCCCGCTGGGCGCGATCATCGCCAAGCGCTCGCTGGGCGCCGAGCGCCTCGGCCGGCTGGCCGACGCCGTCCGCGCCTCCGTGCGGGCCGCCTGGGACGACCCGGAGACCTCCCGGCCGTACGTCATGGCCCACGCCCAGGAGATGGACCCGGCCGTCGCCGACCAGCACATCGGTCTCTACGTCAACGAATTCACCGCCGACCTCGGCGAGGACGGCTATGCGGCGATCCGGGGGCTGCTCACCCGTGCGGCGGCCGAGGGGCTCGTACCGCCCCTCGGCCCGGATGCGCTCGCGTTTCCCTGACGGATTCCGCGAGGAGTCCGTCGTGGACAGCGGCTCAGACGTCCAGTTGGTCGGCGACCGCGCGGAGCAGACCGGCGATCTTCTTGCCGGAGGCCTTCTCCGGGTAGCGGCCCTTCTCCAGCATCGGTGTGATGTTCTCCAGAAGAGTCGTCAAATCCTGCACGATCGAGGCCAGCTCGTCCGGCTTCTTGCGCTGGGCTGCGGCGACCGACGGCGTCGGGTCGAGCACGATCACCGAGAGCGCCTGGTCACCGCGCTGACCGGCGACGACCCCGAACTCCACGCGCTGTCCCGGCTTGAGCGAATCGACTCCGTCGGGGAGAACCGAGGAATGGACGAAGACGTCACCGCCGTCGTCGCGGGAGAGAAAGCCGAAGCCCTTCTCGCTGTTGAACCACTTGACCTTGCCGGTAGGCACGTCTGTCCTCGTCCTCGTACTCGTCGGGAAAACTACTTCGGAAACGGCTCTTGATAGCACTAGAGCGGGTCCACCATGACCCGCCGCTACCAAGGCTAATGGTCTTGGGGCGGGTGACAAGACGTCCCCCGGTTGTTCTCTCGCGCAGGGAACTACCCTGGTCCGGTGCGTGACAAAACCCAAACGAATTCCGCCGCGCCCGGTGACCGACTGATCCGGGCCGGTGCCGTCGTCTTCTTCCTCGGGGCGGTGGCCACCCTCGTCACGGTGGCCCCGCTGTTCCTCGGAGCGAAGCCTTTTCCGACGTACATGTTCGGCCTGAGCATGCTCATGGCCGTCGGATTCCTCGTCGCCGGCGCGGGTGTGCTGCGGTCCGTCGCCGCCGGACGGCGTCAGTCGCGGAGCGCGGCCCCGGGCGCCTCCCGGTAGCCGGACAGCCACGCCGGGAAGCCGGACAGGTCGGCCAGGACGACGTCCGCGCCGGCCGCGTGCAGTTCGCCGGCCGGGCACGGGCCGGTCGCCACGGCGACCGAAAACGCACCCGCCGCGCGGGCTCCGCGGACGTCGCCGACGTGGTCGCCGACGTACACCCCGGCGCCGTGCTCGCGCAGCGCCCGCGCCTTCTGCTCGGCCCACAGGTCGCCGACGACGACGTCCGGTTCGATGCCGAGGTGGGCCAGGTGCAGCTTGGCGTTCGGCTCGTACTTGGCCGTCACCACCATCGTCCGCCCGCCGGCCGCCCGCACCGCGTCGACCGCCTCGCGGGCGCCGTCCATGGCGGGCGTGGCGGCGATGGCTATCGCGGGGTACATCTCCCGGTACATGTCCGCCATCGCCGGCACCTGTTCGGCCGGGAACCAGTTGATCAGCTCCTCCACGAGCGGCGGCCCGAGCCGGGTCACCGCCAGGTCGGCGTCGATGAACGTCCCGGTCCGCTCCGCCAGGGCCACATAACAGGCGTGAATGCCGGGCCGGGAGTCGATGAGGGTCATGTCGAGGTCGAAGCCGACGGTCAGGGTGGCAGCCATGGGGGCCATTCTGCCGGGTACCTCCGACAGCCGGACCGCGCGGGATCCCACCACCGCGTGCACGCCCGCCGCCCGCCCGCGGACCCGCCGCGCCCGGTCGCGCAGTTCCCCGCGCCCCTTGGGTGGGCAAGCCACAGGCTGCTTCCTATGCGCGGGACGCTGAGCGGCATCCCGCCGTCGCGTGTACGCCCGCCATCCGCCTGCGGGCCCGCCGTGGCCGCTCGCGCAGTTCCCCGCGCCCCTTGGGTGGGCTAGCCGCGGGCTCCCGCATGGGCTCGGGCGTCCCCCATGGGCGCGAGGCGCCCCCTAGGGGCGCGGGGAACTGCGCGACCAGCCACCACGCACCCGCAGCCGGACACGCACCGCAACCCCCGCGGCGAGAGTCCCTCGGCGTTACCCCTTTCGTTGTGAGCGCCACACCAGGTACAGCGCCGATGCCACCGCCGCCCCCCTGACGACCCACGGCCACGTCCCGGCGACCGCGTCGCCCATGTGGCCCTGGGCGATCGGCTCGCCCCACCGCCCCTCGTTCCGTCCCCACAGCCACACCAGCCCGGCCACGACCGCCGTCCCCGGCAGCACCATCACCGCCCACTTGGTCTCCGCGGGCGTGAGCCGCCGGGAGCCGTAGGCGATCGCCCAGCCGAGGAGCAGCGCGAACCAGTTGCCGAGGACGGCCCCGGCCGCGAGCGCGGCGGCCGCCAGCAGCAGCAGGGGGTTGGACCAGCCGGGGCGGAGCCCGCGAGCGGGGGCCTCGCCCGGGGCGGCCTTCCGGACCGGGAGCAGGCCGAGGAGACGGCGGCGCGGGACCGCCGCGGCTGCCGGCGCGGCTTCGGCGGGGCCGGCCGCGGGCGCGCTCTCCTCCACGTCGGCCTGGAGCGGCGGCCGTTTGAGCAGCTCGGGAATCTCCACCCCGCCGACGAACCCCGGCACCGGGTCGGTGTCCCCCAGCAGACTCCCGGTCCCCGTGCCCGTGCGCCACCAGTCCGGCGATGCCGCGCTGTCCCCGAGTTCGTGCGCGGGAGCGAGATGCGGCGGCGACGCCGCGTCCCGGGGGACGGCCGGCTCCGGCTCGGCGGGGCGCGGACGCGGCACGACCCGGCGCAGCCCCTTCGGCCGCTCCTGCTCCACCGGCTCCGTCATGGGCCGGGCGGACGCGGGCTGCGCCGGTACGGCGGCGGCCGGGGGCTGCGGGACACCGCCGGTGCCGCCCGCCGCCTCGACCACCTCGTCCGGGGTGCCCAGCCGGTCCAGGATCCGGCGCACGGCGACGGGCGAGTCCACCGTCGCCTTCGCCCGGCTCCGGTCGATCTCGTTCCGCAGCTCCGACACGAGCCGCATCCGCGTCGCCGACGGCAGCTGCCGCTGCTGGGCGATGTCTCCGACGCGGCTCAGATACTCGTAGACGACCTGGTCGCTCTCGATCCCCACGGAACCCCTCCGGGGTGCGCCGACTGAAACCCCGGGAGGGACGGTACCGCTTCTTTCCCGCTGCCCCCGGCTCATCGATGTCCGCTACCGTTGGCCGGATGAGCCCCGAGGCCCACCCAGCCCCTCGGTCCCTCGCGGAGGCGCTCCGCGCGCGGGACGACGCCTCCCTGTCCGCGCTGCTGCGCAGCCGCCCGGACCTCGTCACCCCCGTCCCCACCGACCTCACCCAGCTCGCCACCCGCGCCGGCACCCGTGCCTCGGTGCTGCGCGCCCTGGAGCGGCTGGACCGTTTCGCGCTCCAGACGGCGGAGGCGCTGGCCGTGGCCCCGGACCCGGCGTCGTACGACACCCTGCTCGCCCTGCTGGCCGGGGACGCCGGGGACGAGACCGTCGCCGACGCGCTGCCGCGGGCCGTCGGCACGCTGCGCGAGCAGGCGCTGGTGTGGGGTGAGGACGACCGGCTGCGGCTGGTGCGGACCGCCCGCGAGCTGCTCGCCCCGTCGCCGCAGCATCCGTCCCCGACGGGGCTCGGGCCCACCGTGCAGGAGGCCACCTCGGGCATGTCGCCGGGGCGGATCCAGGAGATCGTGACGGCCGCCGGGCTGCCCTCCACGCACGACTCGGTGTCCGCGATGACCGCGCTGACCGCGCTGTTCACGCACCGGAAGAAGATGGCGAAGCTGCTCGCCGGGGCCCCGGAGCCCGCCCGCGAGGTGCTGTCCCGGCTGGTGTGGGGGCCGCCGTACGGGCAGGTCACCGCCGAACCGGCGGCCCATCTGCGCTGGCTGCTGGACCGGGGCCTGCTGCTGCCCACCTCCCCCGGCACGGTCGTCCTGCCCCGCGAGGTCGCCCTGCATCTGCGCGCGGGCCGCGCCCACCGCGCGCCGGAGCCGCTGCCGCCCGCCGTGACGCCGGCCGCCACCCACAGTCCGCAGGTGGTGGACGCCACCGCGGCCGCGCAGGCGTACACCGCGCTGGCCACGGTGGAGGAGCTGCTGAAGGACTGGGACGAGGGCGGCCCGGCCGTGCTGCGGGCCGGCGGGCTGAGCGTCCGCGACCTGAAGCGGACCGCCGTCGCCCTGGACGTGTCCGAACCGGTGGCCGCCTTCTGGACCGAGCTGGCCTACGCCGCCGGTCTGATCGCCTCCGACGGGGAGGCCGACGAGCGGTACGCGGCCACCCCCGCCTACGACGAGTGGCTGGAGCAGCCGCCGGCCGAACGCTGGTCGCGGCTCGCCCAGGCGTGGCTGGCGGCCACCCGTACCCCCGGGCTGGTCGGCGGCCGGGACGCCAAGGACCGCGCCCTGTCGGCGCTCGGCTCCGGGCTCGACCGGTCCGCCGCGCCCGAGGTACGGCACCGGGTGCTGTCCCTGCTGGCCGGGCTGCCGCAGGGCGGGGCCCCGGACGCCGAGTCGGTGCTGGCCCGGCTGCGCTGGGAACGGCCGCTGCGGGGCGTCACGCGGGACGGCGAGGACGATCTGCGCTCCCGGCTGGCCCGCTGGACCCTGTCGGAGGCGGAGCTGCTGGGCGTGACCGGGCGGGGGGCGCTGTCGGCACACGGGCGCGCGCTGCTGGGGGCACCGCCCGCCGCGGGACCGCGCGCCCCGAAGTCCGGCGGGGCCGGCACCCCGAGGACCGGCCCGGCGGCCGCGGCCCCGGTCTCCGGCACACCGGCGCCGGCACTCGCCGCACCCGGCGCATCGGCATCCGTGTCCGGGGCCGGGACCGGGACCCCGGCCGACGCCGGTCCCGGGGACAAGCTGCCGGTGCACCATCACCGGCCGCCCGGCCGGCTCGCGCCGCTCACCCCCGCCGAGCAGGCGCTCGCGACCGCCGCCGCGGCCCGGCTGCTGGCCCCGCTGCTGCCGGAGCCCCTGGACCACGTCCTGCTCCAGGCCGACCTGACGGCGGTCGCGCCCGGCCCGCTGCAACGCCCGCTCGCGGACATGCTGGGCGTGCTCGCGGACGTGGAGTCCAAGGGCGGCGCCACCGTGTACCGGTTCACCCCGGCGTCCGTCCGCCGTGCCCTGGACTCCGGCCGGACCGCCACCGACCTGCACGCCTTCCTCACCGAGCACTCACGCACGCCCGTTCCGCAGCCGCTCGCCTACCTGATCGACGACGTGGCCCGCAAACACGGCCACCTGCGGGTCGGCGCGGCCTCGGCGTACGTGCGCTGCGACGACGACACCCTGCTGAACGAGATCCTCGCCGACAAGCGCGCCGCCGCCCTGCGGCTGCGCCGGCTGGCCCCGACCGTGCTGGCCGCCCCGACCGATCCGGCGACGCTGCTGGAGGGACTGCGCGCGATGGGGTACGCGCCCGCCGCCGAGTCCGCCGAGGGCGATGTGCTGATCGCCCGGGCCCACGCTCACCGCAGCCCGCCGCGCACCGCGCCCGAGCCGGTGCCGGACGGGCCGCCGCCGCCCGACACCACGCTGCTCGCGGCGGCGATCCGCGCGATCCGGGCCGGTGACCTGGCCGCCACCGCCCCGCGCAAGACGGTCGGGGAGCAGCCCGCGGGCGGCGAACTGCCCCGGACCTCCTCCGCCGAGACCCTGGCCACCATGCAGGCGGCCGTCCTGACCGGCGACTCCGTGTGGATCGGCTACGTCAACGCCGAGGGCGCCGCCAGCCAGCGGGTCATCGCCCCGATCCGGGTGGAGGGCGGCTTCGTGACGGCGTACGACCACACGGCGGACGAGGTGCGGACGTACCCGCTGCACCGGGTCACGGGCGTCGCGGAGCTGGCGGACGACTGAGACGGTCCGGGCCGCCGCCGGCCGCTCAGCAGTCTCCGAGCGGGGCGTCCGCGGGCAGCCCGAAGTGGGCGCGGGCGGCGGCCTCCAGGTCGGTGGACGACGCCCAGTCGTCGGGGCCCGGCTCGGCGAAGAGACTGAAGTGTTCCTCCACCCACTTCCCGGACCCCTCGCCGTCCGGTCCCTCCTCCCGCGCCACCACGCGGTAGCCGCCGTCCGCGTGCGCGTCCCGCCGCAACCGCACCACCTGCGGGACCTCGGCGCCGGAGCACTCCACCAGCGCGCCCGCGCGCACCCCGTACTCCCGGCACGACGTGGTCACGCCCGCCCGCACCACCCCGTCGCGCTCGTCCAGGTCCCGCGCCTCGGCCCGGCAGAACCACCGCGCCCGCAGATCCGGCTGGGTCTCCCCGTACCCGCTGCCCTTCGAGTCGGCCACCAGCCGTGCCTCGATCACCGGCCGCACCTCGCCCCACAGCCGGGTGTCGACCTGCCCCGGCCCCATCACCCAGGTGCCGATGACCACCAGCGTCACCACGGCTCCCCCGCCGATGCCCCACCTGCCAGCCGACATGCCGTGCCCTCCTGACCGCGCCGCGCCCCCACGCCGCTCCCGCGGGTCAAGACTCCCGGCGGGGTCCGCTGGTTGCGCGGCCCCCGGCTCCCCCTTCCGCCGAGGGTCCCGCTCGGACAGGCCGCCGACCAGGCCGGACAGGGGCCGGCTGTCCCGGACACGGCCTGGACACCGGACTCCCTTGCCCGTGCCGGACCGCTTCGGCCAGCCTTTCGGTGCAGCGGCCGGCCCCGCCTCGGGACCGGCGTGGATCCGACGCGAAGGGAGGCACGGCATGCCCGCGGCGACGCGGCGGGACCAGGGCCGTCGCGGGGGCGGCCCCGGGCGGGTCTCCGGCCACGTTGACCGGAAAGGGTTTTGTTCCCCGGCAGGCCCCGCAACAACGATGGGGGCCATGGATCAGAGAGCGCTTGCGCTGCACCAGTTACGGACCGCGGCGGACCTGAACGCCGAGCTGCGCGAGCTGAAGGCCCGCTCCGGGCTGACCTACCGGCAGCTGGAGCAGCGCGCCGCCCGCAACGGCGAGCTGCTGCCGCGCAGCACACTGGCCGACGTCCTGCGCAACGGCTCCCTGCCCCGGGGGGAACTCCTGACGGCGTTCGTCCGCGCCTGCGGGGAGGGCGCCTACGTGGACGACTGGCTGGCCGCACGGCAGCGCGCCACGCAGACACCGGTTCCGGAATCGGGATCGGGATCGGGATCGGTCCCGGGCGCGGGCGCGGGCGCGGGCCCGGGGGCTGAACCGGGGGCGTCGGGAGATCCCGGGGCCCCGGAGGGTTCGGGCGCGTCGGGGGGCTCCGGAAGCCCTGGGGCCACGGGGGGCTCCAGGGAGTCCGGGGGGTCCGGGGGGTCCGGGGGGTCCGGGGGCGCTGGGCCGTCCGGAGCCGTCGGGGGCAGCGGAGCCGTCGGGAGTGGCGGCGACGGCGGGAGTGGCGGCGACGGCGGGAGTGGTGGCGGCGGGAGTGGCAGCGGCGGCGGGAGTGGCGGCGACGGACGGCCGGGGGTGCGGGTGCGCGCGGCGTTGTGGCGGGTCGCGCGCGGGCGGCGGGGGCGGGGGCTCGCCGGGGTGCTCCTCGTCGTCGTCGTGCTGGCCGTCGCCGTCGCCTGGTCCCTGCGGGACTCGGAGGGCACGGGGAAGGCCGGGGACCGGGGCACGGCCTCGTCGGGGCCGGCGGGCGCGTCCGCGCCGCTGCCGGGCGGGCAGGTCCTGCTCCGGCCGCTCGGCTCCCCCGGCCTGTGCGTGACGGACGGAAAGGTCCCGGACGGGCGGTACCACTCCCTCGTCGCCGTACAGCGCCCCTGCGAGGAGACGGCCCCGCAGACCACCACCCTGGACCCGCTGGGCAAGGACGCCTACCGGATCGCCTGGCACCACCCCGACCACGGCAAGGGCTGTCTGAAGGCGCTCACCTCCGGTGCGGGCGCGGCGCTGCTCGAACCGTGGAACGCCTGCGCGCAGACCACGGTCTTCCACTTCGTCCCCACCAAGCCCGCGAAGGCCGAGAAGGCGGAAAAGCCTGAGAAGTCTGAGAAGGCGGAGAAGCCTGAGAAGTCTGAGAAGTCCGTCGGCCGGACCTATCTGATCCAGGTCGGCGGCGGCAAGTGCGTGGGCATCCGGGCCGCGAGCGCCGCCGCGGGCGCGGAGGCCGTCGTGGAGCCCTGCACCGGCTCGGACGCCCAGCTCTTCCTCGTCGAAGCCGCGCTGTGAGCCCGCCCCGCGCGGCCGGGAGCGCCCGCGGATCCCGGCCCTGCCGGCAATCCCGCACGATGAGGCACACTGGACGTTTGGCCGTTGTGGAAAGGGTGTGCCGCGCGTGAATGGTCCACTGATCGTCCAGTCCGACAAGACCCTGCTCCTGGAAGTCGACCACGAGCGGGCCGACGACTGCCGGCGGGCCATCGCGCCCTTCGCCGAGCTGGAGCGGGCACCCGAGCACATCCACACCTACCGCGTCACCCCGCTCGGCCTGTGGAACGCGCGAGCCGCCGGGCACGACGCCGAGCAGGTCGTGGACGCCCTCGTGCAGTACAGCCGCTACCCCGTGCCGCACGCGCTGCTCGTGGACATCGCCGAGACGATGGACCGCTACGGCCGCCTCACCCTCAGCAAGCACCCCGCGCACGGACTGGTCCTCACCAGCACCGACCGGCCGGTGCTGGAGGAGGTGCTGAAGTCCAAGCGGATCGCTCCGCTGGTCGGCGCCCGCATCGACCCGGACACCGTGGTGGTGCACCCCTCCGAGCGCGGGCAGATCAAGCAGACGCTGCTGAAGCTGGGCTGGCCGGCCGAGGACCTCGCCGGGTACGTCGACGGCGAGGCGCACCCGATCGAGCTGCTGGAGGACGGCTGGACGCTGCGCCCCTACCAGCGGCAGGCCGTGGAGAACTTCTGGCACGGCGGCAGCGGCGTCGTCGTGCTGCCCTGCGGCGCGGGGAAGACGCTGGTGGGTGCCGGGTCCATGGCCCAGGCGAAGTCGACCACGCTGATCCTCGTCACGAACACCGTCTCCGCCCGGCAGTGGAAGCACGAGCTGGTGAAGCGGACCTCGCTGACCGAGGACGAGATCGGCGAGTACAGCGGGACGAAGAAGGAGATCCGGCCGGTCACCATCGCCACCTACCAGGTGCTGACGACCAAGCGGAAGGGCGTCTACCCGCACCTGGAGCTGTTCGACTCCCGGGACTGGGGGCTGATCGTCTACGACGAGGTGCACCTGCTGCCCGCGCCGGTCTTCAAGTTCACCGCCGACCTCCAGGCCCGCCGCCGGCTGGGGCTGACGGCCACCCTGGTGCGCGAGGACGGCCGCGAGTCGGACGTGTTCTCCCTCATCGGGCCCAAGCGGTTCGACGCCCCCTGGAAGGAGATCGAGGCGCAGGGCTACATCGCGCCCGCCGACTGCGTCGAGGTCCGGGTGAACCTCACCGACTCCGAGCGGCTGGCGTACGCGACGGCCGAGGCCGAGGAGAAGTACCGCTTCTGCGCGACCACCGCCACCAAGCGGAAGATCACGGAGGCGATCGTCCGCCGTTTCGCCGGCCAGCAGATCCTCGTCATCGGCCAGTACATCGACCAGCTGGACGAACTGGGCGAGCACCTGAACGCCCCGGTGATCAAGGGCGAGACGTCCAACGCGCAGCGCGAGAAGCTCTTCGACGCGTTCCGCGAGGGCGAGATCAGCGTGCTCGTGGTGTCGAAGGTCGCCAACTTCTCCATCGACCTGCCCGAGGCCACGGTCGCCATCCAGGTGTCCGGCACCTTCGGCTCCCGGCAGGAGGAGGCCCAGCGGCTCGGCCGGGTGCTGCGCCCCAAGGCCGACGGCCACCAGGCCCACTTCTACTCGGTCGTCGCCCGCGACACCATCGACCAGGACTTCGCCGCCCACCGGCAGCGCTTCCTGGCCGAGCAGGGCTACGCCTACCGGATCATGGACGCGGACGAGATCCTGGCCGAGAGCTAGGCGCGACGCGCGACACCCCGGGCGGACCGCCGGAACGGCTCCCCCCGGGGGTTACGGCCTGCCGGAGGAGTACGGCCTAGAAGAAGGCGTGCTCCTCCATCCAGCCCTTGGTCTTGCCGGACTTGCCGTAGAACCAGGCGCCGCTCTTCGCGGTGCAGTACACCCGCACGTTGCTGCCCGCGAAGACGGACTTCTTCACCTTGGACTTGAAGCTGGGGCTGGTGTACATGTCGGCGTGGTCCCACTGCACGACCTGGAGGGTGCGGTCCTTGATGTTCTTGGTGCAGGCGGAGGAGCCGACGGCCGAGGCGCTGGGCGCGGCCAGGACGGTGGCGCCGAGGGCGAGGGCGGTGACCGCGGTCAGACCGCTCACCGCCTTGCGGATCGAGTGCGTCGAGAAGGACATGCTGGTTTCCCCGTTTGCTCGGTCGAAAGGATCGGACAACGGCTGATCATGCTGTCATACGAGATGAGCAGCCCGAGCGGCAGGAGGCAGTAAGCGGCTGCCAACGGCTGCTGCCACCACGGCAGTTCCAGGTCCAGGGCACCCTCGTGGGGCACCAGCCACATCGTGCGGGCGGTGAAGACGACGGCCACCAGCGCGGCCGCGCACGTGCGGCCCTCCGCCCACAGCACCGCGAGCAGCGGGACGCACCACACCCAGTGATGGGTCCAGCTGATCGGGCAGACCAGCAGGGCCGTGAACGCGGCCAGCAGGACGCCGTGGCTCTCCCGGCGGGCCCGGCCCGCCAGCGCGAGGCCCCCCACCGCGACCACCGCCGCCGGCAGCGCCCAGGCCAGGCCCGGCGCGGGATCGTGCAGTGCCCGCGCGACCAGGCCCTGGAGGGACTGGTTGTCCACGATCCACGCCTTGCCCACCCGGCCCGTCTCGTACAGCCGCCGGGTCCAGAAGTCCGCGCTCGCGGCCGGGAGCAGCAGGAAGCCGAGCAGGGCCGTGGCCGCGAAGCCGGCCGCCGCCGTGGCCGCCTGCCGGGTGCGTCCGCGCAGGAGCAGATAGACCACGAAGACGGCCGGCGTGAGCTTGATCCCGGTCGCGACCCCGACGGCCAGGCCCGTGGCGCGGGCGCCGGCCGGCCGGGTCAGGTCCCACAGGGCGAGGCAGGCGACGGCCAGGTTGATCTGGCCGTACAGGAGCGTCTGGAAGACCGGCTCCAGCCAGAGGGCGAGTGCGGTGGCCGCGCAGAGCAGGGGCGGGGACGGGGTGCGGGACGCCAGGCGGGCGGAGAGGGCGACCAGGACGGCGAGCAGGAGCGCGTTGCCCGCGAGGAAGGCCGCCTTCAGAGCCGGGACGGGGAGCCAGGCCGCCGGGACGAACAGGATCGCCGCGAAGGGCGGATAGGTCGCCGGGAGGTGCCACGCGGTGACGGTGAAGCCGTACAGGTCGGTGCCGTGGGCCACGGCCGCGCCCTCGGCGCGGTAGACGAGCAGGTCGGCCATGGGTGCGCCGCGCAGGACGCACAGGGTGACGAAGGAGGTGAGGGAGAGGGCGAGAAGGAGCAGGGCCGTCCGTTTCCGCACGGCACGACCCTATGCGGTCACTTGCGGTGTATGCCCGCTTCCTCGCCGTACTCGCCGAGGATGACGACGCTGAACGCGGCCTCCACGAACACCTTGACGGCGCGCAGGGCGTTGCCCAGCGGGTGATGATGCGGGCCGTCGACGGCCGTGGCGCCGGACGGGGGACGGACGGAAGCGGGAGTGAGGGTTGCTGCGCTCATGTCTCCATGGTGGAACTTCGGGCGCGGAAAGGGCATCGGTCCACGGGTCCGGTTCCGCGCACCTCGCGTAGGCCCCGGGGTGGACCGCCCCCCGACCGCCTCCCCCAGTCCGGACGGCCGCGTCCCCTAGGGGAAACCACGACCGCGGGCCGCCCCGAAATGCATTGGCGCCCGTGACCCCCTCTCACTAAAATCCTCCCCCTTGCCCGCCTCCCCTCGGAGTGCCGCCGTCCGGCCGGAAACCGGACGGCATCGTCGTCGTAGTCACGCAGCAGGTCCCACCGGAGGCACCCCCTTGTCCGCGCCCGCTCACGAACCCCCCGCCGGCCCGCCGACCGACCGGCCCGCCGACCCCCTCGCCCGGGAACGCTCCCACCTCGCCTCGTCCCGGTCCGCGCTGCGCGCCATGCGCGAGGACGTGGAGGCCCTGGACATCAGGGACGTCACCGCGAACTGGGTCAACGCCGAGGTGCTCGCCCGCCAGATCGACGACCGGATCAAGGCGCTGGCCGATCTCAGCGACACCCCGCTGTTCTTCGGCCGGCTCGACTATCTGCACGCCCCGGGCGCGGAGCAGGCGGAGGGCGCCGAGGGCGAGCGGTTCTACATCGGGCGGCGGCATGTGCACGACGCCGACGGCGACCCCATGGTCATCGACTGGCGTGCGCCGGTCTCCCAGCCGTTCTACCGGGCGTCCAAGAAGAACCCCATGGACATCGGGCTGCGCCGCCGCTTCGGCTACACCGGCGGCGATCTGACCGCCTACGAGGACGAGCACCTCTCCGACCCGGCCCAGGGGGCCACCACCAGCAAGCTCCTCCAGCAGGAGATCGAACGGCCGCGCGTCGGCCCGATGCGGGACATCGTCGCCACCATCCAGCCCGAGCAGGACGAGATCGTCCGCAGCGGGCTCGGCGGCACGCTCTGCGTGCAGGGCGGCCCCGGCACCGGAAAGACCGCCGTCGGCCTGCACCGGGTCGCCTATCTGCTCTACGCCCACCGCGAGCGGCTCGCCCGCACCGGCACCCTCGTCATCGGGCCGAACCGGTCCTTCCTCCACTACATCGAGCAGGTCCTGCCCGCCCTCGGCGAGCTGAGCGTGCGGCAGGCCACGGTGGACGACCTGGTCGCCCACGTCGAGGTGCGCGGCACGGACGAGGCGGCCGCCGCGATCGTCAAGGGCGACGCCCGGATGGCCGAGGTGCTGCGCCGGGCGCTGTACGCCCAGGTGACCCTGCCCACGGAACCCGTCGTGGTGGTGCGCGGCTCCCGCCGCTGGCGGATCCCGGCGTACGAACTGGAGGAGCTGGTCCGCGAGTTGCTGGCCCGGGACATCCGCTACGGCGCCGCCCGGGAGGCCCTTCCGCAGCGCATCGCGCACGCGGTGCTGGTGCAGATGGAGCGGGCCGGGGAGGCCCCGGACGACCGGGTGCAGGACGCGGTCGCGCGCAACAGCGCGGTGAAGGCGGCCGTGAAGGCCCTCTGGCCGGCCGTGGACCCGGCCAAGCTCGTGCTGAGGCTGCTCTCCGACGCGGAGTTCCTCGCCGAGCACGCCGCCGGGCTCCTGGACGAGGACGAGCAGAAGACCGTCCTGTGGGCCAGGCCCGCGCGCAGCGTGAAGTCGGCCAAGTGGTCGGCGGCGGACACCGTGCTGATCGACGAGGCGGCCGACCTGATCCAGCGCACCCACTCGCTCGGGCACGTCGTCCTGGACGAGGCGCAGGACCTGTCGCCGATGCAGTACCGGGCCGTCGGCCGCCGCTGCACCACCGGCAGCGCGACCGTGCTGGGCGACCTCGCGCAGGGCACCACCCCGTGGGCGACCCGGAGCTGGGCGGAGGCGCTGGGGCATCTCGGCAAGCCGGAGGGGGCGGTCGAGGAGCTGACCGCCGGTTTCCGCGTGCCGACGGACGTCATCGCGTACGCCTCCCGGCTGCTCCCGCACATCGCGCCCGGCCTCGCCCCGGTCGCCTCCGTCCGGGAGAACCCCGGGTTCTTCGAGATCCGTACGGCCACGGAGACGGCCGAAGTGGTCGCCGCCTGCGCCCGGTTGCTGCGCAACGAGGGCTCGACCGGCCTGATCGCCGCCGACGCCCGGGTCCCGGCCCTCGCCGAGGCGCTGGCGGCGGCCGGGATCTCCTGCCTCGCCCCCGGTGAGGAGACCACCCGCGAGACCCGCCTCACCCTGGTCCCGGCCTCGCTCGCCAAGGGTCTGGAGTACGACTACGTGGTGCTGGACGAGCCGCAGGCCGTGGTGGACGGCGAGCCGGACGAACGCACGGGGCTGCGGCGCCTGTACGTGGCGCTGACCCGTGCGGTGTCGGGCCTGATCGTGACGCACTCGGCCCCGTTGCCCGCGCAGCTCGCCGAGTAGGGTGCTGAGCCGTTCCGGCATGTCCCCCTGGAGAGGCCCCCGTTGAGTACGCCGTTCCCGCACCCCGCGCAACACCCGTACCAGCAGCCTCCGAGCCCCTACCCGCAGCAGCCGGGCCCCTATCAGCACCGGCAGCCCCCGGGGTCGTACCAGCACCAGCAGCCCCCGGGTCCGTACCAGCACCAGCCGGCGCCGTACCCGCCCGCTCCCGGACCCGGACTCGGCCCCGGCTCCGGTCCCGGTCCCGGGTGCGAGGTGTGCGGGGCGATGCCGGCCGCGCCGGTGACGGTGCGCGGGCACCAGGGCATGGTGGTGATCATGCGTTTCCTGCGGCGCGGGGGCGTGCTGTGCCGCACCTGCGGGCTGGCCGTGTTCCGGCAGATGCAGTCGGACACCCTGGTGCGCGGCTGGTGGGGAGCGCTGTCGATGCTCATCACCCCGGTCGTCCTGCTGCTCAACCTGGGCGCGCTGGCCCGCATCCGCAAGCTGCCGCCGCCGGCCACGGCAGCCTGGCGCCCGCCGCTGGATCCCGGCCGGCCGCTGCTGAGGCGGCCGGCCGGCCTGATCGGACTCGTCCCGCTCACCGCGCTCGCCCTGGTGGTGATCGCCGTTCCGGTGCTCGTCCTCGTGGGCGGGTCGACCGAGGAGGGCAGCGGGGTCAAGTTCCAGCCCAGGAAGAACCGCGATCCGCTCTCGGTCGGGGCGTGCGCGCACAACGACCGCGAGTGGCCGCACCAGGACCTCAGGAACGTCCCCTGCGACTCCGCGGACGCCCAGTACCTCATCACCGAGCCGAAGGACGGCTACTGCGCGACCGGCGACTACATCGCCCATCTCCAGTACAGCGTGGACGGCGAGAGCACGCTGTGCCTGCACCCGGTGAAGAACTAGGGGGCTTCGTCCAGCACCGAGCGCCACTGGGCGACGGCGTCGGCGGAGACCGGTCCCCGCCAGCCGTCGGGGCGGGCCGCGCCGCCGATGTGGAACGCCTTGAGCCCGCCGGCCCGGAGCCGCGGCACATGGTCGAGGCGCAGTCCGCCGCCGACCAGGATCTGCTGCTCGTACCCGGGCTCCCCGCCGTGTGCCGCCTCGGCGAGCAGCGTGGGCAGGCCGTCGTCCACGCCCGCGGCGGAGCCGGCGGTGAGGTAGGTGTCCAGGCCGGGCAGGTCGGCGAGCTGCTTGCGCAGGGCGTCCCGGTCGGCGGCCCGGTCGATCGCCCGGTGGAAGGTCCACCGGCAGCCGCGGAGCGCGCCGGCGACCCGTTCCACCGCGGCCAGGTCGACCCCGCCGTCCTCGGCGAGGAACCCGAGCACGAACTGGTCGGCGCCGGCCTGCCGCATCTCGCCGGCCACGCCGGCCAGCCGGTCCACGTCACCGGCCGCGAACCCGTCCGCGAGGCGGAGCATCACGCGCAGGTCGATGTCGACGGCGGCGCGGATCGCGGCGACGGTGACGGGCGAGGGGGTGAGCCCGTCGGCCGCCATATCGGTGACCAGCTCCAGCCGGTCCGCGCCTCCGGCCTGGGCGGCGACCGCGTCCTCGACGTCGAGGGCGATCACCTCCAGGACTGCACGCTTGCTCATGGCACCCCATTCATCGGCATTCATCGGGCGACTACAGGTCTAGTCCAATTCAAGAGTACGCCGGTCCCCGGGCGCCATGGGGCCTCACTCATCCGAAGATGTTCAGCTCCCCCTCCCGCACCCCGGCCAGCTCGTAGGCCGCACCGGTCGCCGGCCGTCCCGCGTACAGCCGTACGAGCGTGGCGGCGTCGCCGAGGTACCGGGCGGGCGGACCGTCCGCGGCCCGCGCCCCGAACCGCAGCGGCTCGTCCACGTCGTCCAGGTCGGCGTGCAGCGGCACGTGCCCCCGCTCCCGGGTGACCCGCGCCAGCAGGGTCAGCGCGTCCGGCAGCGCGGTCCCCGCGTACGCCCCGGGCTCCCCCAGCGCGTCCCGCACGTCCCCGGCGTGCACCCACTCGCCGAGCCCGAGGATGTCCATGCCCCCGCCCGACCGGGCGAGCACCGGCCCCGCCCCGGTCATCCCGCGCTCCAGTTCGTCCACGACCTGCGCGTGCGTCCAGCCGGCCCGCTCGGCTATGTCCCGGTCGTTCGACTCGGGCGAGAACACGCCCCGCTCGAACCGGTTCTCCACCACCCGTGTCAGCGCGGCCGAACAGTGCGCCAGCACATCCCGCACCGACCACCCCGGACACGCCGCCACCGGCAGCGCGAAGTCCGCGTCGGGCCGGGACCGCAGCAGGGGTACGAGGGAGTCGCGCTCGACGGCCAGCAGCCGTCCGGGGAGTTGCGGATCGCGTACGTGCGGCATGTCCGTCATGGAGATCACGCTAGGGGCGCCGGCGGGCGGCCGGTAGACACCGGAGCGAGCCGCCCCCCGATCCGTCACCCGGCACGCCCACCGTTCCGGCGCACGGCGCGCCGGCCGAGAGCCGCCGCGGAGCACACCGGCCCCCGGCCGGCGCGGAAGAATGGGGGCCATGGCCGACCTCGACGCCCTGCGCCTCCGCTTCGTCCGCGCCCTGGAGGGAGCCCGCGCCCCCGGCGGCGCCCCCGGCAGCCGCCCCGACCCCGCCGCCTACGCCGACAACCTGCTCGCCCGCTGGCAGGAGCCCCAGCGCAAGTACCACACGGTGGCCCACCTCACCGCCGTACTCGACCACGTCGACGTCCTGGAGACGTACGCCGCCGACCCGGACACCGTCCGCCTCGCCGCCTGGTTCCACGACGCCGTCTACCTGCCCGACCGGTCCGAGAACGAGGAGCGGTCCGCACGGCTGGCCGAGCGCGCCCTGCCGGAGGCCGGGGTGCCCGAGGCCCGGACGGCCGAGGTGGCCCGGCTGGTCCGGCTCACCGTCACCCACGATCCGGCCGACGACGACCGCGACGGCCAGGTGCTGTGCGACGCCGACCTCGCGATCCTGGCCGCACCCCCGTCGGCGTACGCCGCCTACACCGCCGAGGTCCGCGAGGAGTACCACTTCGTCCCGGTCGCGGCCTTCCGCGAGGGACGCTCGGCGGTGCTGCGCCAACTCCTCGGCCTGCCCCGTCTGTTCCGGACCCCGTACGGCCGCGAGCACTGGGAGGCCACCGCCCGCTACAACCTCGCCGCCGAGCTGGAAATGCTGTCGACCTGAGGGCGCCGCGCCCGTACTGTGCGCGCATGCGGACGATGAGCGGGGATCAGGTGGAGGCGGCCGTCGCGAGCTGCACGGCGGCACTGCGCGGAGCGCTGGACCGGGACTGGGCGGCGGTGGACGCCGGGTCTCTGGACTGGAGTTGCCGCACCACGGCGTTCCACATCGCCGAGGACTTCGTCGCGTACGCGAGCCGCCTGGCCGGCGGCGCCCAGAACCGTCTGCCGCTGGGCATCACCCTCCCCGAGGGCACCGACAACGCCGGCCTGCTCCAGGTGATCGAGGCGACCGGCGCCCTGCTGGCCGCCGCGGTCCGCACCGCACCGCCCGGCGTGCGCGCCTTCCACCCCGCCCCCTTCGGCAGCGCCGACCGCGAGGGCTTCGCCGCGATGGGCGTCGCCGAGGCACTGCTGCACACCCATGACATCGCCCAGGGCCTCGGCCTCGCCTTCGAACCGCCCGCCGACCTCGCCGAGTCCGTCCTCAGCCGGCTCTTCCCGCATGTCCAGCCCGGCCCCGCGCCCTGGCCGACCCTGCTGTGGGCGACCGGCCGCGGCGAGCTGCCCGGCCGCGCCCCGGTCACCGAGTGGACCTGGTACAACAACCTCGTCATCGCCGCCGGGCGCCTCGACCTCGTCGGCATCCACCCCGCCGCCGCCCGCGACCTGAGCCTCGGCGGCGACGGCGGGTTCGAGTGGCTCCCGGGCGGGCCCTACCAGGGCACGCGCGAGGCCAGCGGCTTCCTGCTGAAGGCGTACGAAGGGGGCGTGCACCGGCCGGAGTTCGGGGTCTTCGCCCTCGTCCGGCGGGAGGACGGGCGGGCCGTCGGCGGCATCGGCTTCCACGGCGCCCCGGACGACGAGGGCCGGGTGGAGATCGGCTACGACCTCGTCGAGGGCGCCCGCGGCAACGGCTACGCCACCGAGGCGCTGGGTGCCCTGACCGAATGGGCGCTGGCCCGGGACGACGTCGACACGGTCCTCGCCTCGATCGAGGGGGACAACCTGCCCTCGCAGGCCGTGGTGTCCCGGGCGGGCTTCACCCGGGCGACCGTGGAGCAGGAGCGGCACGCCCACGACGAACACGGCATGGAGGCCGGGCTCCGGCTCTACGTCCGCCGCGCCTGACGCCCCTTCGGCCGGCGCAGCCCGGAGGACTTCAGCAGCCGCACCACCTCGCGGCTGCCGACCTGGACCGCCCCGGCGGCCACCGCGTCCGCGTACCGGTCGGACGGCACGTCGTAGTGGTCGCCGTCGAAAGCCCGCCGGGGCATGCCCAACCCGGCCGCGAACCGGTGCAGTTCGTCGTACGACACGTCACTGACCAGGTGGGACCAGAGCCGTCCGTGGCCGGGCCAGGTCGGCGGGTCGATGTACAGCGTCACGGGCGCCTCACGAGGTCGGCGCCCCGCCCGCGGCCGAGCCCAGCGAGCCGACCGAGGCGACCTTCACCCCCACCTTGTGGCACACCCAATGGGGGTCCGGGCCCAGCTCCGGCTCCACGTCCAGCGCGTGCGGGTCGCCCGAGCCGCACACCGGGCACAGCGGCCAGCGGCCGTACCGCTCCAGCAGCGCGTCCTGCACGTCCTGGGCGACCAGTCCGGCGACGAAGGCCATGCCGTCCGGCCACTGTTCGACCCACCAGCGCCGCTGGACGATGGAGTCCTCCACCAGCGAGACGACGTCCGCCTCCGCGACCTCGCCGGCGACCAGATCCGCGAGCACCAGGGCGCGGGCCGCGTGCAACGCCTGCTCAAGGGGGCTGATGGGGTCCATGCCCCCCATTGTGCGCACTCTTGACCGCAACACCGAACCGAAAATATCTTTCATTCGTGACCCAGGACGTGAAGGAAAGTTTCGGCAGTCCGAGCGGCTCGCTCGCCGCCAAGGTGCGCACGCTCGCCCCGTCCATGACCCGGTCCATGCAGCGCGTCGCCGAGGCCGTCGCGGGCGACCCGGCCGGCTGCGCCGCCCTCACGGTCACCGGTCTGGCCGAACTCACCGGCACCAGCGAGGCCACCGTGGTCCGCACCGCCCGGCTGCTCGGCTATCCGGGCTACCGCGACCTGCGTCTCGCCCTCGCCGGGCTCGCCGCCCAGCAGCAGTCCGGGCGCGCACCCGTGATCACCACCGACATCGCGGTGGACGACCCCCTCGCCGACGTCGTCGCCAAGCTGGCCTACGAGGAGCAGCAGACCCTCGCCGACACGGCCGCCGGGCTCGACACCGCCCAGCTGGGCGCGGCCGTCACCGCACTGGCCGCCGCCCGGCGCACCGACGTGTACGGCATCGGGGCGTCCGGGCTCGTCGCACAGGACCTCACCCAGAAGCTGCTGCGGATAGGGCTCATAGCCCACGCGCACAGCGACCCGCACCTCGCGGTGACCAACGCGGTGCAGCTCCGTTCGGGCGACGTGGCGATCGCCGTCACGCACTCCGGATCGACGGGGGACGTCATCGAGCCGCTGCGGGTGGCCTTCGAGCGCGGGGCGACGACGGTGGCCGTCACCGGGCGGCCGGACTCGCCGGTCACCCAGTACGCCGACCACGTGCTGACCACGGCCACTTCACGGGAGACCGAGCTGCGGCCGGCCGCGATGTCCTCGCGGACGAGCCAGCTGCTGGTGGTGGACTGTCTTTTCGTGGGCGTGGCGCAGCGGACGTACGAGACCGCGGCGCCCGCGCTGGCCGCCTCCTACGAGGCGCTGGCGCACCGGCACCGGAGTGGTCGCGTTAGACCGTAGGAGTGGGCGTCGTGGGGCATGCGCCGATCCGTCGTGGCCGGTCGCGCGGTTCCCCGCGTCCCCAGGTAGGTTCACCGCCCCTTGGACACGTCACCGGAGAGAGCCGCCCCCCGTATGACCTCTCATGACCTGCGCACCCAGCTGGCCTCGTTGACCACCGAGGCCTTCCGTCCCGAGCTCGCCGACATCGACCGGTTGCCCACCCTCGACATCGCCCGTCTGATGAACGGCGAGGACGCGGGCGTACCCGCCGCCGTGGCGGGCCAGTTGCCCCGGATCGCCGCCGCCGTCGACGATATGGCCGAACGCATGAGCCGCGGCGGACGGCTCGTCTACGCCGGCGCCGGCACCGCCGGACGCCTCGGCGTGCTCGACGCCTCCGAGTGCCCGCCGACCTTCAACACCGACCCCGACCAGGTCGTCGGCCTGATCGCGGGCGGTCCCCCGGCCATGGTCACCTCCGTGGAAGGCGCGGAGGACTCCGCGGAGCTGGCCCGCCGGGACCTCGACGCGCTCAAGCTGACCGCCGACGACACCGTGGTCGGCGTCTCCGCCTCCGGCCGGACGCCGTACGCCGTGGGGGCCGTCGAGCACGCCAGGGCGCTCGGCGCGCTGACGGTCGGCCTGGCCTGCAACGAGCACAGCGCGCTGGCCGCCGCCGCCGAGCACGGCATCGAGGTCGTCGTGGGTCCGGAGCTGATCACCGGCTCCACCCGGCTGAAGGCGGGCACGGCCCAGAAGCTGGTGCTGAACATGCTGTCGACGATCACGATGATCCGGCTCGGCAAGACGTACGGGAACCTGATGGTCGACGTGCGCGCCTCCAACGACAAGCTGCGGGCCCGCTCCCGGCGGATCGTCTCCCTGGCCACGGGGGCGGGCGACGCCGAGATCGAGAAGGCGCTCACGGAGACCGGCGGCGAGGTGAAGCACGCCATCCTGGCCCTGCTGGCCGGGGTGGACGGCCCGACGGCCGCCCGCCTTCTGGAGGAGTCCGGCGGTCATCTGCGTGCCGCGCTGGCGCACGCACCCCGCTGACCCGCACGCTCGGGGCGTGCGCAACGACCCCGCCTCCACCGCCGCCGCCGTCCTCGCCCGGGTCGGCGGCCCGGCCAACGTGCTCTCCGTGGCCCACTGCATGACCCGGCTCCGGCTGACCCTCGCCGACCCGGCCGCCGGGGACGAGGAGGCCCTGCGGGCCGTGCCCGGGGTGCTGGCGGTGGTGGCCGCCGGGCCCGGCTGGCAGATCGTGCTCGGACCGGGCGTGGTGGACGAGGTCACGGCGGCGGTGGAGGACGCCCTGCGCGACCGTGTCCCGCCGGGAGCCGCCCCGCAGGACCCGCGGGACGCGCTCCCGGCGCCCCCGCCCGGGGCTCCGCCGAACCCGCGGGACGAAGTCCCGGCGGCCGTGCCGGGAGCCGCGGCGGAGGTCCCCCGGGACGAGGGCCCGGCGGACGCCCCGCCGGGGGCCGCGCTGAAGGAGGTGATCCGGCGCCGGAACGCCACGCCGTTCAAGACCGTCCTGCGCCGCGTCGCGAACGTCTTCGTGCCGCTCATCCCCGCCCTGATCGGCTGCGGCATCCTCGCCGGTCTCAACGGCCTGCTGCTGAACGCCGGCTGGCTGCCCGGCCTCACCCCCGCCCTCGCCGCGATCGCCTCCGCCTTCATGGCGCTGATCGCCGTGTTCGTCGGCTACAACACGGCGAAGGAGTTCGGCGGCACACCCGTGCTGGGCGGGGCGGTGGCGGCCGTCGTCGTGTATCCGGGCGTGGCGAAGGTGACGGCGTTCGGGACGCAGCTGGCGCCCGGGCAGGGCGGGGTGCTCGGCGCGCTCGCGGCGGCGTTCCTGGCGACCCGGGTGGAGAAGTGGTGCCGGGGCCGGGTGCCGGGCGCGCTGGACGTCCTGCTCACCCCCACCCTGACCGTCCTCGTCCCCGGCCTGCTGACGCTGTACGGCCTGATGTACGCGGCCGGGACGATGGCGACGGCGATCGGCACGGCCGCGAACTGGCTCCTGGAGACCACCGGAGCCGTCGCCGGACTCGTCCTCGGCGGCCTCTTCCTCCCGCTGGTCATGCTCGGCCTGCACCAGGCCCTGATCCCGCTGCACGCCACCCTCATCGAACAGCAGGGCTACACCGTCCTGCTCCCGCTGCTGGCCATGGCGGGCGCGGGCCAGGTCGGCGCGTCCCTCGCCGTGTACGTCCGGCTCCGCCACGACGTCGCGCTGCGCACGACGATCCGCTCGGCGCTCCCGGCCGGCCTGCTCGGCGTCGGCGAACCCCTGATCTACGGCGTCTCCCTGCCCCTGGGCCGGCCGTTCCTGACCGCCTGCGCGGGCGGCGCGGCCGGCGGGGCGTTCGTGGGGTTCTTCGCCATGCTGGGCACGAAGGTCGGCGCCACGGCCATCGGCCCGTCCGGCTGGGCCCTGTTCCCGCTGCTGGCGGGGAACAGGGGGCCGGGGGCGGCGGCGGCCGTCTACGGCGGCGGGCTGCTCACCGGGTACGCGGTGGGCTTCGCCGCGACGTATCTGTTCGGCTTCGCCCGCCGCCCCCGGGTCACCGCGGCGGCGTGACACACCGCCGTCTCACGCGCTCCAGACGAGGGTGTACCGCCAGAAGAGCCGGCGCCGCAGGCGAGCCCCGGGCAGCAGCCGGCGGGCCTCACGGGATATCTCCGCGAAGGTCATCTCGGGGTCGCGGGTGGGGGCGGTCATGGAGGCCGGTCTGCCGAACGCCCGGCGCCCCCGGGTCTTCACCCACCCCGTGAGCGCGTTGAGCGGTACGGCGACCAGCCCCAGCGCGTGATCGACGGGACTCGCGGGCCGCGCACAGCCGACGACGACGAGGGTGCCGCCCGGCGCGAGTTCCCGCCGCAGCCGGGTGAGGGTCTCGGCGAAGGGAAGGTGGTGGAGCACCGCTACACAGGTGATCACGTCGTACGGACCGGCGGGCAGACCGTGGGGCGCGGCGGCGAGGGTGTAGGTGACGGGAGAGTCGGGCCTGGTCGACACCCTTGCCCGGGCCAGGATGCGGCGGTCCGCGTCCGCGCCGAGGACCGACTCCGCCCGGCCGGCCAGCAGCCGCGCCAGATCACCGCTGCCGCAGCCCACGTCCAGGGCGGTACCGAAGCGGCGGGGCAACTGCCGTAACAGCCAACGGTGGTAATGGGCGTTGTGGTCCCACGGGTGGGCGGCGTTGAAGCGGCCCAGGCCATCGAGAAGGCGGGCCGTGAAGGTCGTCGTCACAGGACCCACTCCATCACGAGCCCGCCCCGCCGCTCCATCACGAGCCCGCCGTGCCCGCCCGGGAAACCGTCCGGGACGGCCGGTGCCGGGCGCGGCCGGGGCACCATGGAGGAAAGGAGGCAACCGACCGATATGAACCACGCCCAGCTCACCGCCCTCGGACGGGCTCTCAGGCTGCTCGGGGAGCACGGGGAGTCCCTGACCGCCGACACCCCGGACGCCCGGCTGCACGAGATCAAGGACGACCTGCGGCGGGCCCTCGACCTGCTGGACGAGAGCGTCACCACCGGCGCGCCCACCACCCGGTGCCCCGAACACCCGCAGGGGCCCGTGGACGAGAGCGCCCCCGATCTGTGCCTGCTGTGCGAGACGCGGCGCCGGGCCGCGCGGCGCTCGGAGTTCCAGGGCGGCAGGTCCCGCCCCGGCGAGCCGGCGCCCTCCGCGCCGTCCCGGTACGGCGTCCGCGATGACCGGCCACAGCCCCAGCAGCGGTGGCTGCCGGAGCTGTGGAACGGGCAGGAGTGGCAGTTGTGCGGCACGCCCCGCCGGGACCGGCACGAGGCGGAGGCGTATCTCGCCGCCCAGCGCCGGGGGTCCCGGCCCGCCATGGCGTACCGGCTCGTCCACGAGTTCACCGACTACGAGGTGCTCCGGGTGTGGGGGACGCCGGTGCGGATCGACATCGAGCCCATGGGCAACCTGTAGCCGGGGCCGGTCCGGCGGGGACCGGTCAGCTCAGGGTCTTCACGGCCGAGGCGTCGTACGGCTTCAGCTCGTCGAAGCGGTCGGAGAGGACCTTGGCGGCCCACTCGGGGTCCTGGAGCAGCGCGCGGCCGACGGCCACCATGTCGAACTCGTCGGCCTCCAGGCGGTCCAGGAGGTTGTCGATGCCCTGGACCGGGGACCCCTCGCCCTGGAAGGCGTTGATGAAGTCGCCGTCGAGGCCGACCGAGCCGACGCTGATGACCGGCTTGCCGGTGAGCTTCTTCGTCCAGCCGGCCAGGTTCAGGTCGGAGCCGTCGAACTCGGGGAGCCAGTAGCGGCGGGTGGAGGCGTGGAAGACGTCGACACCGGCCGCCGCGAGCGGGGTGAGTATGGCCTCCAGCTCCTCGGGGGTCTCGGCGAGGCGGGCGGCGTAGTCCTGCTGCTTCCACTGCGAGTAGCGGAAGAGGACGGGGAACTCCGGGGAGACCGCGGCGCGGACGGCGGCGACGACCTCCGCGGCGAACTTGGCGCGGGCCACCGGGTCGCCGCCGTAGGCGTCGGTGCGGCGGTTGGTGCCCTCCCACAGGAACTGGTCGAGGAGGTAGCCGTGGGCGCCGTGGATCTCCACGCCGTCGAAGCCGATGCGCTCCGCGGCGGCGGCCGCCTCGGCGAACGCGGCGACGACCTCGTCCAGGTCCGTCCGCGTCATCGCCTTGCCGGTGGGCTCGGCGCCCGCGGTGACCAGGCCGGAGGGGCCGACGGCGGGGGCGTCCGGGAAGGGCGGCTGGCCCTGGTTGCGGACCATGCCGATGTGCCACAGCTGCGGGACGATCGTGCCGCCGGCCGCGTGCACGTCCTCGGCGACCTTCGCCCAGCCCGCCAGCTGCTCCTCGCCGTGGAAGCGCGGGACGCGGTCGCTCTCGCCGGCCGACTCGTGGCCCACGTAGGTGCCCTCGGTGACGATGAGGCCGACGCCGGCGGCGGCGCGGCGCGCGTAGTACGAGCGCACGTCCTCGCCGGGGATGCCGCCCGGGGAGAACATGCGGGTCATCGGCGCCATCACGATGCGGTTCGGGACGGTGAGGCCGCCCAGCGTGATGGGGCGGGACAGGATCCGGGCCGCGCGGGAGGCGGGCGTCGTGTCGGTCACGTGGGGGGCTCCTCGGACATGAAGTGGTCAACCGGCTGGTATGTGCGTGCGCATTGTTGCACCTACTGAAGTAACCGGGTACACGCGGCCCGGCATTCCGTTCCCGGCGAAGAACCCGGGCGTGATCCCGGACACGCCCGAGGGCGGCACCCCCTGTCGGAAACAGGGAGTGCCGCCCTCGTACGGAAGGACTGCTGCCGATCCTCGGAAGGATCAGAAGTCCATGTCACCGCCCGGCATGCCGCCGCCGGCCGGCGCGGCGGCCTTCTCCGGCTTGTCGGCGATGACGGCCTCGGTGGTGAGGAACAGCGCGGCGATGGAGGCGGCGTTCTGCAGCGCGGAACGGGTCACCTTCGCCGGGTCGATGATGCCCTCGGCGACCAGGTCGACGTACTCGCCGGTCGCGGCGTTCAGGCCGTGGCCCGGGGTCAGGTTGCGCACCTTCTCCACCACGACACCGCCCTCGAGGCCGGCGTTGACGGCGATCTGCTTCAGCGGGGCCTCCAGGGCGATGCGCACGGCGTTGGCGCCGGTCGCCTCGTCACCCTCCAGCTCCAGCTTCTCGAAGACCTGGGAGGCCTGCAGCAGGGCCACGCCACCACCGGCGACGATGCCCTCCTCGACGGCGGCCTTCGCGTTGCGGACGGCGTCCTCGATGCGGTGCTTGCGCTCCTTGAGCTCCACCTCGGTGGCGGCACCGGCCTTGATGACCGCGACACCGCCGGCGAGCTTCGCCAGGCGCTCCTGCAGCTTCTCGCGGTCGTAGTCCGAGTCGCTGTTCTCGATCTCGGCGCGGATCTGGTTGACCCGGCCGCCCACCTGCTCCGAGGAGCCGGCACCGTCGACGATGGTGGTCTCGTCCTTGGTGATGACGACCTTGCGGGCGCGGCCCAGGAGGTCCAGGGTCGCGTTCTCCAGCTTGAGGCCGACCTCCTCGGAGATGACCTCGCCGCCCGTGAGGATGGCGATGTCGCCGAGCATGGCCTTGCGGCGGTCGCCGAAGCCCGGGGCCTTGACGGCGACGGACTTGAAGGTGCCGCGGATCTTGTTGACGACCAGGGTCGACAGGGCCTCGCCCTCGACGTCCTCGGCGATGATCAGCAGCGGCTTGCCCGACTGCATGACCTTCTCCAGCAGCGGGAGCAGGTCCTTGACGGAGCCGATCTTGGAGTTGGCGATGAGGATGTAGGGGTCCTCGAGCGACGCCTCCATGCGCTCCATGTCGGTCGCGAAGTAGGCGGAGATGTAGCCCTTGTCGAAGCGCATGCCCTCGGTGAGCTCAAGCTCCAGACCGAAGGTGTTGCTCTCCTCGACGGTGATGACGCCTTCCTTGCCGACCTTGTCCATCGCCTCGGCGATCAGCTCGCCGATCTGGGTGTCGGCGGCGGAGATGGACGCGGTGGAGGCGATCTGCTCCTTGGTCTCGACGTCCTTCGCCTGCTCCAGCAGGGCGGCGGAGACGGCCTCGACGGCCTTCTCGATACCGCGCTTGAGGGCCATGGGGTTGGCGCCGGCGGCTACGTTGCGCAGGCCCTCCTTGACCAGGGCCTGGGCGAGCACGGTCGCGGTGGTCGTACCGTCACCGGCGACGTCGTCCGTCTTCTTGGCGACTTCCTTGACCAGCTCGGCGCCGATCTTCTCGTACGGGTCCTCCAGCTCGATCTCCTTGGCGATGGACACACCATCGTTGGTGATCGTGGGGGCGCCCCACTTCTTCTCAAGGACGACGTTGCGGCCCTTGGGGCCGAGGGTGACCTTGACGGCGTCGGCGAGCTGGTTCATACCGCGCTCAAGGCCGCGCCGCGCCTCCTCGTCGAAGGAGATGATCTTGGCCATGGGAAGTGGTCCCTCCAGGACTGGGGGTGATTCCTTCGGACCGCGCCCGCGCCCGCGACGGACGGCTCGCCGGCCCCGTGGTTCCTTGCCCCACTTGGCCAACGGGCCTCACCGACCCGGTCCATCTGTCACTCTCACCTTCAGAGTGCTAACGCAATGATTAGCACTCGGCATGGCCGAGTGCAAGCGCCCGAGGGGGGTACGGGGCGGTCGCCGGCCGCCCGCGAACGGCGGAACGCGGGCACGGGGAAGGGCCCGCACCCCGCGCGAGGTGCGGGCACGGGGAAGGGCCCGCACCCTGTGCGAGGTGCGGGCCCTTCGTGCAAAAAAACGTTCAGGCGCTGAGGCGAACCATGTCGGCCTGCGGGCCCTTCTGGCCCTGCGAGATCTCGAACTCCACCCGCTGGCCCTCTTCCAGGGTGCGGTAGCCGTCCATCTGAATGGCGCTGTAGTGGACGAAGACGTCCGCACCACCGTCGACCGCGATGAAGCCGTACCCCTTCTCCGCGTTGAACCACTTGACGGTGCCCTGAGCCATGCCTAACTCCCCTATTACTGGCCCTTGCACAGATCCGCACTTCGCGGACCCGGGTCAGACCTCACCCCCCATTTGCCGGGGGCGTGCGCCGGAACGCGTCGACCGCGGCTGAATGTATCTGTCCAACTGCCGTCTGCAACAGGTCAATCGGACGAGAATTCTGGACGCGAGCGGTCCGGAATCTGGTGAGAATTCGCCCGACTTCAGGGCAAGTCGGGCTCCATAAAAGCCACAAAAGCCGCAGAAAACCCGCACACTTTGGCTACTTCTTGTCGGGCGAGCGGCATGAATCCAGGGCCTCCGACCCGAAGGCCGCGACCGTGTTCCCCAACTCTACCGCGCTCAATCACACAGAATTGCCCCCTCCGCTTCTCTCACGGAGGGGGCAATCCGCTGAACAATCGGTAACCGGCGTTACCGAAGGTAATGATCAGCCGCCGGCGACGGCCGGAATGATCGAAACACCGGCGCCGTCCGGGGTGGCGGTCTCCAGACCCTGCTCGAAGCGGACGTCGTCGTCGTTGACGTAGACGTTGACGAACCGGCGCAGCTTGCCCTGGTCGTCCAGGACCCGGGCGGCGATGCCGGTGTGGTTCTTCTCCAGGTCCTCGATGACCTGGGCGAGGGTCCCGCCCTCGGCGGTCACCTCGGCCCGACCGCCGGTGTAGGTGCGCAGGATGGTGGGGATGCGAACGGTCACGCTCATGCGAGGCCAGCCTCTCGGAAGGAGTCCAGGGTCGGGCGGATGGTGGCGGTGAGGCCGGTCCCGGCCACCGCGTCCAGGGTCTTCAGGCCGTCACCGGTGTTGAGGACGACCGTGGTCTTCGCCGGATCCAGCACGCCTTCCTTCAGCAGCTTGCGGGTGACGCCGACGGTCACCCCGCCCGCCGTCTCCGCGAAGATGCCCTCGGTCCGGGCCAGCAGCTTGATGGCGTCCACGATCTCCGGGTCCGTCACGTCCTCCACCGCACCGCCGGTGCGGCGCGCGATGTCCAGGACGTACGGGCCGTCGGCCGGGTTGCCGATGGCCAGGGACTTGGCGATGGTGTCCGGCTTCTGGGGGCGGACCACGTCGTGACCGGCCTTGAAGGCGGTGGACACCGGGGAGCAGCCCTCGGCCTGCGCACCGAAGATCGTGTACGGCTTGTCCTCGACCAGGCCCAGCCTGATCAGCTCCTGCAACCCCTTGTCGATCTTCGTGAGCTGGGAGCCGGAGGCGATCGGGACCACGATCTGGTCGGGCAGCCGCCAGCCGAGCTGCTCGCAGATCTCGTACGCCAGGGTCTTGGAGCCCTCCGCGTAGTAAGGGCGCAGGTTGACGTTGACGAAGCCCCAGCCCTCGCCGGCCGGGTCGCCGATCAGCTCGGAGCAGAAGCGGTTCACGTCGTCGTAGTTGCCCTCGATGCCGACGAGTTCACCGCCGTAGACCGCGGCCATGACGACCTTGCCCTGCTCCAGGTCGTGCGGGATGAACACGCAGGAGCGGAAGCCGGCCCGGGCGGCGGCGGCGCCGACCGCGCCGGCCAGGTTGCCGGTGGAGGAGCAGGAGAGCGTGGTGAAGCCGAAGGCGCGCGCGGCCTCCAGGGCCTGGGCGACGACGCGGTCCTTGAAGGAGTGCGTCGGGTTGCCGGAGTCGTCCTTCACATACAGACCGCCGGTCACGCCCAGTTCGCGCGCCAGGTTGTCGGCCTTGACGAGCTTGGTCCAGCCGGGGTTGATGTTCGGCTTGTCGGCGACGTCCGCCGGCACCGGCAGCAGCGGCGCGTACCGCCAGATGTTCGCCGGGCCCGCCTCGATGCGGCGGCGCAGTTCCTCGGTGTCGTATCCGGAGAAGTCGTAGGCGATCTCCAGCGGGCCGAAACACTCCTCGCAGGCGAACACGGGTCCGAGGGGTACCCGATGACCGCACTCGCGACAGCTCAGGGCTGCGGCGGGACCGAGGTCGACGGTGGAGTCGCTGGTGGTTGCAACTGTCTGCACAGCCATGGAGGCGAGGCCCTTTCTCCTCATCTTCCTCACGACGCGTTTCGCCGTGAGACGGATTTGGCACCTTCCCTAGCCGGGAGCCTCGCGGAAACGATCAGAACTGATCTACGAGAACCGACTGGAGGGTTGCCGGGGCTTCATCGGGCCGTGTCCCTCTGCCCCTCTGGATGAGCGGTATTCGGTTGTGGACGCACGCGACCCCCGACATGCGATGGTCATCGGCGTTGTTCAAGACTGTAACCGAAGGCCAGGACAGTTGAGATAGTCGTCCGAACCGCGAGATGGGTCACACGGTGACGTGTGGTCGTGACAGTGAGGAGCCGCCGACCGTGCTGGAAGAAGTCGAACACTGGCTGAGCACCCGCTCCTGGTCCGTGGCCGATCGCCCGCTGCACCAGGTCGTGGCCGCCAAGCAGCGCACGGGCCGGACGATCAGTGTCGTACTGCCCGCGCTCAACGAGGAGGAGACGGTCGGCGACATCGTCGCCGTCATCCGCCACGACCTCGTGGAGCGGGTCCCGCTCGTCGACGAGATCGTGGTCGTGGACTCCGGCTCCACCGACCGCACCTCCGAGGTCGCGGCCCGCGCGGGCGCCCGGGTCGTCCACCGGGACGACATCCTGCCCCGGCTCCCCGCCGTCCCCGGCAAGGGCGAGGTGCTGTGGCGCTCACTGCTGGTGACCAGCGGGGACATCCTCTGCTTCGTCGATGCCGACCTGCGGGAGTTCTCCTCCGACTTCGTCTCGGGGATCGTCGGGCCGCTGCTCACCGACCCGGACATCGATCTGGTGAAGGCGATGTACGACCGCCCCTTCACCGGCGCCTCCGGCGTGTCGGGCCAGGGCGGCCGGGTCACCGAGCTGATGGCCCGCCCGCTGCTGAACATGCACTGGCCGCAGCTGGCCGGGTTCGTGCAGCCGCTGGGCGGCGAGTACGCGGCCCGCCGCTCCCTGCTGGAACAGCTGCCGTTCCCCGTGGGCTACGGCGTGGAGCTGGGCATGCTGGTGGACGCGCTGCACCTGGCCGGCCTGAACGCGCTGGCCCAGGTGGACGTGGGCGTGCGCCGGCACCGGCACCAGGACGGGCAGGCGCTCGGCCGGATGGCCGCCGCCATCTACCGCACGGCCCAGCTCCGGCTGGCCCGCGGCCATCTGATCCGGCCCGCGCTGACCCAGTTCGAGCGGGGCGAGGACGGCTTCGAGCCGCGCACCTACTCGGTGGACACCGAGGAGCGGCCGCCCATGGTGGAGATCGCGGAGTACGCCGACCGGAAGGTGGCGTGAACCGGCCGTATACGGTCCCCTCCCGTCGGCGGGACGTACGTTTGAGGGTTTGTGGACCGGGCTAGGTTGAGGACCATGGCTTCCACGCAGGGTGCTGCCGAGAAGGCGCAGGTGCTGGTCGCGTCCAACCGCGGCCCCGTCTCCTACCAGGTGGGCGAGGACGGCTCGCTGACCGCGAGAAGGGGCGGCGGCGGGCTGGTCTCGGGACTGTCCGCCATCGGGTCGGACACGGACTCCGTCTGGGTGTGCGCCGCGCTGGGCGACGGGGACCGGGCCGCGGCGCGGCGCACGGACGGCGGGCTGCTGCCGGCCGGGGAGACCGGCGGACAGCGGGTGCGGATGCTCGACATCGACGCGTCCGTGCACGCCGAGGCGTACAACGGCATCGCGAACTCGGTGCTCTGGTTCGTCCACCACATGCTGTACCAGACCCCGCTGGAGCCCGTCTTCGACGCGGAGTTCCGGCGGCACTGGGCGTCGTACGAGGCCTACAACCGGGCGTTCGCCGAGGCGCTGGCCGAGGAGGCCGCGCAGGGCGCGGCGGTGCTGATCCAGGACTACCACCTGGCGCTCGCCCCCCGCATGCTCCGCCGGCTCCGCCCCGACCTGCGCATCGGCCACTTCTCGCACACCCCGTGGGCCCCGCCGGACTACTTCCGGCTGCTGCCCGACGACATCGCGGCCGAGCTGCTCAGCGGCATCCTGGGCGCGGACCGGGCGGCGTTCCTCACCCGGCGCTGGGCGGACGCGTTCACGGACTGCTGTCACGCGGTGCTCGGGCCCGGCATCCCGGCCGGCACCCGGATCGGGGTGCACGGCCTGGGCGCGGACGCGGACTTCCTGCGCAAGCGGGCGCACGAGCCCGACGTGGACGAGCGGATGGCGGCGCTGCGCGAGGAGATCGGACCGGGGCGCAGGGCGATCGTCCGGGTGGACCGCACCGAGCTGTCCAAGAACATCGTGCGCGGGCTGCTGGCGTACGAGCAGCTGCTGGCGGACCGCCCCGAGTGGCGGGAGCGGGTCGTCCACGTGGCGTTCGCGTACCCCTCCCGGCAGGACCTCGCGGTGTACCGCGACTACACCGCGCAGGTACGGCGGGTCGCGGACGAGATCAACGAGCGGTACGGCACGGCGGACTGGACGCCGGTGGTGCTGCATGTGAAGGACGACTTCGCCCGTTCCCTGGCCGCGTACCGGCTGGCCGACGTGGCGCTGGTGAACCCCATCCGGGACGGCATGAACCTGGTCGCCAAGGAGGTCCCGGTCGTCTCGGACGAGGGCTGCGCGCTGGTGCTGTCGCGGGAGGCCGGGGCGTACGAGGAGCTGGGCGAGGACGCGTTCACGGTGAATCCGTACGACATCGCGGGCACGGCCCGGGCCCTGCACGAGGCGCTGACGCTGCCGGCGGCCGAGCGGGCGGAGCGCTCGAAGCGGCTGGCCGCCGCCGCGACCGCGCTGCCGCCGGCCCGGTGGTTCCTGGACCAGCTGAACGCGCTGACCGCTCAGCCGAGCTGAGCCGCCAGCGCCGAGAGCAGGTCCACGACCCCCTCCGGGCCGTCGACCACCAGGTCGGCCCGTTCCGCCAGTTCGGTGACCTCCGTGCTGCCGCTGCAGATCAGCAGGCCGGGGGTGCCGTCGGCGCGGAGTTCGTCGACCGCGGCGAAGGCGGGGAGGTCGCCGAGGTCGTCGCCGGCGTAGACGACGCAGCCGGCGCCGATGGCGCGGGCGTGGTCGAGCAGGGCCACGCCCTTGTCCATGCCCGGCGGGCGCAGTTCCAGGACCATGCGGCCGGGTTCGACCATCAGGCCGTGCCGGGTGGCGAGGTCGGCGAGGGGGGCGCGCAGCGCCTCGAACGCGGCCTGCGGGTCGGCGGCGCGGCGGGTGTGGACCGCGAGCGCCCGGCCCTTCTCCTCGATCCACGTGCCCTCCGCGGCGCCCACGCGGTCCAGCAGCGCCGGCAGCTCGGCGCGGACGGCGGCGACGCCCGGGTGCGGGGGCGGCGCGGTGACCGTGCCGGTGGCCGCGTCCCAGCGTTCGGCGCCGTAGTGGCCGAGGACGGTGAGGTGCTCCAGGCCGGGGACGCCCGTGAAGCCGCCGTACCGGACCGCCACCTCGGGCGGCCGGCCGGTGATCACGGCGACGGAGGCCACCTCGGGAGCGAGCGCGGCCAGCGCGGGGACGGTCCGGGGATGGGCGCGGGCCTGCTCGGGGTCGGCGACGATGGGGGCCAGCGTGCCGTCGAAGTCCAGGCCGATCAGCGCGGAGCGCGGCCGCGCGAGCAGGGCGGCGAGTCCGTCCCGGCCGGCTCGGGTGCCCGGCATCGGCAGCGGGTGCAGAGGGTCGGTCGAGTCCGTCGTCTGGGTGCCCATACGGCGACCCTATCCACGAGCACCCCGGTCCACTCCTCAGCGCTCGGCGCGCCGGGTCTCCCGGATCCGGCGCAGCCGGTTCACCGTCACCGGGTCGTGGGCCAGGGCCCGCTCGTCGTCCAGCAGGGCGTTGAGGAGCTGGTAGTAGCGGACCGGGGCCAGGCCCAGCTCCTCCCGTATCGCCCGTTCCTTCGCGCCGGCGCCGGTGAAGCCCCGGCGCTCCAGCGCGAGGATGGCCTGCTCGCGGGTGCCCAGTTCCATGGGAGCCACGGTAGCGCCGGGCACCGACGGCCGCCCTAGCTGGCGCTGCTGCTGTCGGCGGCCGTGGCCGTGGACTGGAGCCGGGTCAGGACGCCGGAGGGGCTGCCGCCGGGGGCGAGCGCCTGGCCTATGTTCTGCTTCACGGCCGCGCTGACCGCCGCCCAGGAGGTCTTGCCGACCGGGTACAGCTCGGAGGTGGGGAGCTGGTCCAGGAAGGGGTGCAGGGCCTTGTCGGGGGCCGCGTCCGAGGCGCTCATGGCGTTGGAGGCGGAGCTGGTGACCGGCAGCAGCCCGTAGGTCCGGGAGAACTCCAGGACGTTCTTCCTGGAGTAGGCGAAGTCGAGGAAGCCGCCGATCTGGTCGGCGTGCCCGTTCTGCTTGAAGGCCATCATCCAGTCGGCGACGCCCATGGAGGCCCGGGCCTTGCCGGTGCGGCCCGGCATCGGCACCATGCCGAACTTCACGCCCTTCTTGCCGGCCTGCTGGATCAGCGTGGGGTGCCCGTTGACCATGCCGACCTGGCCGTCGGCGAAGGCGGCGAAGGCGGCGGCGCGGTTGAGCTTGCCGGGGGCGACGGGGCCGGTGAGGTCCTTGTCGACCAGCTCGTCCTTGAGCCAGGAGAAGGTCGCGACGTTCGCCGCGGAGTCGATGGTGTAGGTGCCGACGTCGTCGGTGTAGCCGCTGCCGCCGTTGCCGCCGCTGAGCAGCCACTGCATGGTCTCGGCCTGGGCCTCCTCGGGGCCGAGCGGCAGCGCGTAGGGGTACTTGACGCCCTTGGCCTTGAGCGCCGCGGCGTCGGCGGCCAGCTGGTCCCAGGTGGTGGGCGGGGTGATGCCGGCCTTGGCGAACAGGGTCTTGTTGTAGAAGAGCACGCGGGTGGAGGCGGCGAACGGGATGCCGTACTGCGTGTGCTTCCACTGTCCGGCGTCGGAGAGCTGGGAGAGGAAGTCGGCCTGGGTGCGGATGGAGAGCAGGTCCGAGGCCGGGTAGAGCTTGCCGGCGGCGGCGTAGTCGGCGTAGGCGCCGATCTGGGCCAGGTCGGGGGCGTGGCCGGCGTCGACCATCTCCTTGACCTTGCGGTCGACGTCGTTCCAGGAGTAGACGCTGACCTCGACCTTCACGTCGGGGTGCTGCTGCTCGTACTCCTCGGCCAGGGCGTCCCAGTACTTCTTGGAGCTGTTGGCCGCCGAGTCGCCGTAGTCGGCGGCGACGAGTCTGAGGGTCACGTCGGAGGAGCCCGTACTCCCGCAGCCGCCGAGAGCCGCCGTCATGCCCAGTGCGGACACCACCGCGATCGTTCCTGCCGTACGCCGACGCACGCTCAAATCCCCAACCCTGCCGTCTGACCGTTCAATATATGGACACATAAGGTCTACACCACGTGAGTGGACTAGACCTCTCCCGGGTACGAGGGCCACACTAGGCCCGTGGTGAGACATGTCATCGCCCTCGACGTGGGCGGTACCGGGATGAAGGCCGCGCTGATCGGCGACGACGGCGCGCTGCTCCACCGCGCCCGCCGAGCGACCGGCCGCGAGCGCGGCCCCGAGGCGGTGCTCGCGGGCATCCTCGGCTTCGCCGCCGAGCTGCGCGCGCACGGCGTCGAGCAGTACGGCGAACCCGCCCGGGCGGCCGGCATCGCGGTCCCCGGCATCGTCGACGAGGCCACCGGCACCGCCGTCTACGCGGCCAACCTCGGCTGGCGGGACATACCCCTGCGCGCCCTGCTCGCCGACCGGCTCGGGGTGCCCGTCGCCCTCGGCCACGACGTCCGCACCGGCGGCCTCGCGGAGGGCCGGATCGGCGCGGGCCGGGGCGCGGACCGGTTCCTGTTCGTACCGCTCGGCACCGGGATCGCCGGCGCCATCGGCCTGGACGGCCGGGTGGAGGCCGGCGCCCACGGCTTCGCGGGCGAGATCGGCCACATCGTCGTACGGCCCGGCGGCGTCGCCTGCCCCTGCGGGCAGCACGGCTGCCTGGAGCGGTACGCCTCCGCGTCCGCCGTCAGCGAGAGCTGGGCCGCGGCCTGCGGGAACCCGGACGCGGACGCGGCCGACTGCGCCGAGGCCGTCGCGTCCGGCGACCCGAACGCCGTCCGGGTCTGGCAGGACGCGGTGGACGCGCTCGCCGACGGACTGGTCACCGCGATCACCCTGCTGGACCCCCGCACGCTGATCATCGGTGGCGGGCTGGCCGAGGCGGGGGAAGTGTTGTTCCAGCCGCTGCGGGCGGCCGTCCGGCGGCGGGTCACCTTCCAGAAACTGCCCGCCGTCGTCCCCGCCGCCCTCGGCGACACGGCCGGCTGCCTGGGCGCGGGGCTGCTCGCGCGGGATCTGTTGACGACGACAACTTCTACGACTCCGGAGGTAAGCGCCTGATGGCCCACGAGCGGGACAGCGCCCCGACAGGGACGCGGGGAACTGCGCGACCAGCCACGGACAAGCCGCAGGTGCTCACCGGCGCGGACGTGGTACTCCCCACGGGGACGGTGAGGAACGGCCGGCTGGTCGTCGACGGCAAGCGCATCGCCGGCACTGCCCCGGCCGACGCCGAGGTCATCGACGTGACCGGCCACTGGCTGGTCCCCGGCTTCGTCGACATCCACAACCACGGCGGCGGCGGAGCCTCCTTCTCCGGCGGCCCGGACGAGATCCTCACCGCCATCCGCACCCACCGCCTGCACGGCACCACCACCCTCGTCGCCTCCACCGTCACCGACGAGATGGACCTGCTGGTCCGCCAGGCCGGACTGCTGAGCGAACTGGCCGAACAGGGCGACATCGCGGGCATCCACTTCGAGGGGCCGTTCATCTCGCCGTGCCGCAAGGGCGCGCACTCCGAGGAACTGCTGCGCGACCCGGAACCGGCCGAGGTCCGCAAGCTCATCGACGCGGCGCGCGGCAAGGCGAAGATGGTCACCCTCGCCACCGAGCTGCCCGGCGGCATCGACTCCGTACGGCTGCTCGCCGAACACGGCGTGATCGCCGCGATCGGGCACACCGACGCCAGCTACGAGCAGACGGTGGAGGCGATCGACGCGGGCGCCACGGTCGCCACCCACCTCTTCAACGCCATGCCCGCCCTGGGACACCGCGCCCCCGGCCCGATCGCCGCCCTGCTGGAGGACGAGCGGGTCACCGTCGAGCTGATCAACGACGGCACCCATCTGCACCCCGCCGCACTGGAGCTGGCCTTCCGTCACGCGGGCGCGGACCGGGTCGCGTTCATCACCGACGCGATGGACGCGGCCGGCATCGGCGACGGCCGCTACATGCTCGGCCCGCTGGAGGTGGAGGTCAGCGAGGGCGTGGCCCGGCTGGTGCACGGCGGCTCGATCGCGGGCTCCACGCTCACCCTGGACCGCGCGTTCCAGCGGGCGGTGACGGTCGACAAGCTGTCGGTCGAGGACGCGGTGACGGCCCTGTCGGCCAACCCCGCCCGCCTGCTCGGCCTCTCCGACCGCATCGGCTCCCTGGAGCCCGGCAAGGACGCCGACCTCGTCCTGCTGGACGCCGACTTCGCGCTGAAGGGCGTGATGCGGCACGGCGAGTGGATCGTGACGCCCCAACTGGCCTGATCCGTCCGGCTTTTCCCGCCACGGCGGCCGACCTGGCACTGGGCCGGCCGCCGTCTGTTTGGCATGATCGAGGCCCGGAACCGAAGACAGGCGCACGGACTTCGAGGGAGGTCGGCCCGGGTGATCCTCACGGTCACGCTGAACACCGCTCTCGACATCACCTATCGCGTGCGGTCGCTGCGGCCGCACGCCTCGCACCGTGTCTCGCAGGTCGTCGAGCGGCCCGGCGGCAAGGGCGTGAACGTCGCCCGGGTGCTGGCCGCCCTCGGGCACGAGGTGACGGTCACCGGGTTCGCGGGCGGCCCCACCGGACGGGTGCTGCGGGAGCGGCTCGCGGACGGCCGAGGGCCGGTGGGCGCGCTCCCGCGGGACGGGCACGGGCCGGTGGACGCGCGGCTCACGGACGGCCGAGGACCGGTGGACGCGCGGCTCGTGGACGGCCGAGGACCGGTGGACGCGCGGCTCGTGGACGGGCACCGGCCGGTGGACGCGCTGGTGCCGGTGGACGCGCTGGTGCCGGTCGCCGGGCCGACCCGGCGCACCATCGCGGTCGTGGACGAACTGACCGGCGACACCACCCAGCTGAACGAACCCGGCCCGCAGATCACCCCGGCCGAGTGGGCCGCCTTCCTCGACCGCTACGAGGAGTTGGTGTCCGGCGCCGCCGCGGTGGCACTGTGCGGCAGCCTGCCACCGGGAGTGCCGGTGGGGGCGTACGCCAACCTGGTCCGCACGGCCCGCTCCGCCGGCGTGCCGGTGCTGCTGGACACCAGCGGCGAGCCGCTGCGCCGGGGGGTCGCCGCCCGCCCGGACATCATCAAGCCGAACGCCGACGAACTCGCCGAACTCACCGGCTCCCACGAACCGTTGCGCGCCACCCAGGACGCCCGTCGGCGCGGGGCCCGCGCGGTGGTCGCCTCACTCGGCGCCGACGGTCTGCTCGCCGTCACCCCCGAGGGCCGCTGGCGCGCCGCCCCGCCGGCCCCGCTCCGCGGCAACCCCACCGGAGCGGGCGACGCGGCGGTGGCCGGCCTGCTGTCGGGCCTGGTCGAACACCTCCCCTGGCCGACCCGCCTGACCCGCGCGGTCGCCCTGTCGGCGGCGACGGTACGAAGCACCACCGCGGGCGACTTCGACCGTGCGGCCTACGAGGAACTGCTGGGCCGGGTGGCGGTGTCCGGGGAGTTCAGCGCGGCCTAGGCGGCGTCCGGACCGGCCCGCGCCGGACACGGCGCCTAGCTGCTCCGCTTGACGTTGCCCGGCTTGATGTACAGCTTCTCGATCAGCACGTTGCACTTGTCCCCCGACTGGCAGGAGATCCCGAGCGTGTTGGGGCCCTTCTTCAGCTGGGGCCACACGTAGGACGTGGTCCAGCCCTTGGCGAAGTCGCCGTCGGAGACGTGCCGGTAGTTGTCCATGCCCATCTTGCTGCCGAACGTGGTGCCGTTGACGGTCACCGACATCGACTGGTCCTCGACCGCGCTGTAGTCCGCGAACAGCGTGTACGGGCCGTCGGAGGGGATGTTGACCGTCCAGGTGACCGACGCGCCGGCCTGGTTCAGCCCGCCCACGTAACTGCCGTCGGCGGACTTGGCCCCCTTGACGTCCGAGGCCTTCGTCGCGCCGCCCGCCAGCTGGAGGGCGTTGGAGGAGGCGTCCGCCTCCAGCGCGTCGCTCGCCGCCGAGCTGCTGCCCGACGGGGCCGGGGAGTGGCTCTGGGACTGGGTCGGGGAGGTGTCGACCTGCCCGCCGGCCTTGTCGTCGTCCGTGTTGCCGTTGATCATCGCCATGCCGATGCCGACGACCACCGCGGCGACCACCGCGATCGCGCCGATCAGCAGGCCCTTGGTGTTCGGGCCGCGACGGCCGGTGCTCTGGGCGGGGCGGCGGCCGGTCGGAGGGCCGCCGGGCAGCGTCTCCGGCGCCTGGTAGTGGGCGTTCGGCTGGCCGTAGGCACCCTGCTGGGGCACGCCCTGGCCGTACGTGGCCTGCGGCTGCTGGCCGTACGGCGCCTGCTGCTGGCCGTACTGGCGCTCGCCGACCGCGCGCACCCTGCTGACCGAGTTCGGGTAGCCGTACCCGCCGGACGGCGGCTGGGCTCCCCGTGCCTGGCCGTCTGCGTACAGGTAGCCGAACGGGTCGTCGTCCTCGGGCGTGCTCGCGCCGTTGTCGCCGGGCGTCATCCCTTGGTACTCCTCAACAGGTGCGGGCGGATGCGGTACGGGTTGGAATGGCGAGCCTACCCGCTCCGGCTCGCCCAAACGGGTGACCCGGACCGCATCAACTCGCTGACCTGCGGATCATCCGGCGCGTCGATGTTGTTTGGGACGAGATCGTTTCTCTACGTACATCCGCTCGTCAGCTGACTTCAGCACTTCGTCCGCCGTCATGCCGCAGTGTGCCCAGCCGATGCCGAAACTCGCGCCCACCCGGACCGCCCGGCCCTCGGCGCGGATCGGCTGGATGATCTCGTTGCGCAGCCGTACGGCGAGGTCCTGGGCGTCGGCCCGGCCGAGGCCGTCGGCGAGGATCACGAACTCGTCGCCGCCGAGCCGGGCGACCGTGTCACCGTCCCGGACCCCGTTCGACAGCCTGCGGGCGACCTCGATGAGGACCGCGTCGCCCGCGTTGTGCCCGAACCGGTCGTTGATCGACTTGAAGCCGTCGAGGTCGCAGAAGAGGACCGCGAGGCCCTTGGCGCCGTCGTCCCGGTCGTCCTCGGGGGCGACGGTGTGGACGTGGTGGTCGAACCCGTCGTACGCCTCCGCCCCCGGGGCGAAGTCGAAGCCGTGGCCGACGGGGGCGTCGAAGGCGGGGTGGCCGCCGTAGGCCGCGTCCAGGGAGTCCGGGGCGCCGGCGTGGGCGGGGCGCTGGCAGAGCCGGGCCGACAGGCGCGAGCGCAGCTCGGCGGAGTTGGGCAGGCCGGTCAGCGAGTCGTGCGAGGCCCGGTGGGCGAGCTGAAGCTCGCGCCGCTTGCGCTCCTCTATGTCCTCGACGTGGCTGAGCAGGAAGCGCGGGCCGTCGGCGGCGTCCGCGACGACCGAGTTGCGCAGCGACACCCAGACGTACGAGCCGTCCCGGCGGCCGAGCCGCAGCTCCGCGCGCCCGCCCTCCGCCGAGGTGCGCAGCAGCGTGCCGATGTCCTCGGGGTGGACGAGGTCGGCGAAGGAGTAGCGGCGCATGGCGGACGCGGGCCGCCCGAGCAGCCGGCACAGGGCGTCGTTGGTCCGCAGGATGCGGCCGTGCTGGTCGCCGCCCATCTCGGCGATGGCCATGCCGGAGGGGGCGTACTCGAAGGCCTGCCGGAAAGACTCCTCGCTGGCGCGCAGGGCCTGCTGCTCGCGCTCCAGGCGGACCAGGGCGCGCTGCATGTTCGCACGCAGACGCGCGTTGCTGATCGCGATGGCGGCCTGGAAGGCGTACATCTGGAGAGCCTCGCGGCCCCAGGCGCCGGGGTGCCGGCCGTTGCGGGGGCGGTCGACGGATATGACGCCGAGCAGTTCACCGGAGGAGCCGCCCTGCACGCCCGGTGTGTACATGGGCGCGAAGAGCCGGTCGGAGGGGTGCCACTCGTCCTCGAAGCGCGGTGCGGGGCCGTCCGTGTACCACTGCGGGACGTCGTCGTCGTCGAGGACCCAGCCCTCGGTGTGCGGTATGAAGACGAGGTCGCCCCAGCGTTCGCCCATGTTCAGCCGGCGGTCCCAGGACTCGCGGGAGCCGACCCGGCCGGTGATCAGGGCCTCGGCGGCGGAGTTCCCGGAGAAGGCGGCGACCACGAGATCGCCGTCCTGGCGCACGAGGTTGACGGCCGCCATCTCGTACCCGAGGGCGCCCACGGCGCCGTCGGCGACGGTCTGCAGTGTGTCCGCCAGGCTGCGTGCCGTGTTCATGTCGGCCATGACCTGGTGCAGCTGTCGCAGGGACGCAAGGCGGACATACGGCTCCGACTCGGTCTCCATGCTCGCCCTCCCCCCGAGACCTCGCAGCGAATCAAGGGTTGTCTTCGGCGTTCCTCCCGCGTCTTTCGCGGTGGCTCTTACGTTTCTATTCGCGGCTTCCCCGCCACTGAATCACAGCGCGCTCCTCACTCGGTACACAGGGTCAACAATTCCTGCCTCTTGTGACTCAAGTCACAGAAGAAGGTGAACAATTGAGTGGAGTTTCTGCGTTTGCCCCGTGCGTTTACCGAACGCACAGCGTACGTATCTGAACACATGATGCACACAAGAGTGCGGCCTTGGTCCTAGGACCCGGCTCGGACCGAGGGCCGATGCGCCCCGCGTCCGGCGAAGACTAGCGTTTCCGGCGTGCTGAAGACTCCCTCCCCCATCACCCCCCTGCCTTCCGGGCATGCTGAGGGGGTGAGCAACGACGAGTTCCGGGCCGCGATGTCCCGGCTGGCCGCGGGCGTGGTCCTGGTCACCGCGCAGGAGCCGCCGCTGGACCCCGACGACCCAGACGCGCCGGGCGTGGAGGACGTCGGCATGACCGCCACCGCCTTCATGTCGGTCTCCCTCGACCCGCCCCTGGTGCTGGTCAGCCTGCGCGAGGGCGCCCGCATGGACGACCTGCTCGCCGAACAGCCCCTGTGGGCGGTCTCGGTCCTCACCGAGAGCCAGCGGCACATCGCGGGCCGCTTCGCCATGAAGGGCCGCATCAGCGACCGGCTGCTCTTCGAGGACATCCCCTGCGTCCGCGGCGAGGCCACGGGCGCCCCCTTGGTGGGAGGCGCGCTGGCCACCCTGGAGTGCCGTACCGAGCAGCGGGTGGCCGCCGGGGACCACACCCTGGTGATCGGCCGCGTCCTCACCGCCCACCTACCCGGCACGGAGGGCGGCCCCCTGCTCTACTTCCGTGGCCGCTACCGGCAGTTGGGCTGACCCGGGAATTCTCCGGCCCCGATAATTCGTGGCCCCGCAAAACGCGTGTGCCTAAGGTGCCCGGATGACACTCCGTCTGGAAAAAGTGACACCCGATAACTTCGAGGCCGCCGTGGGGATACGCGTCCGGCCCGGCCAGGAACCGAACGTCGCCCCCGTCGTCAAGTCCCTCGCCGAGGCGTACGTCCATCCCGACGGCGTCGCCTGGCCGCGCCTGATCCTGGACGGCGACCGGGCGGTGGGCTTCCTCATGGCCTTCTTCGACATCGACTGGCACGGCGACGGCAGCGTGCACCGCTCCGGCCTGTGGCGGCTGAACATCGCGGCGGACGCCCAGGGCCGGGGCTGCGGCCGCTTCGCCGTAGACGCGGTGGCCGCGGAGATCCGCCGCCGCGGCGGCAAGGAACTCCACGTCACCTGGCACCCCGGCCCCACCGGCCCCGAGGAGTTCTACCTGCGGCTGGGCTTCCGCAGGACCGGCGAGGTCAGCGAGGGCGAGACCGTGGGCGTCCTGGAGCTGTGACCACCGCCCCGAGGCCCCTCGTCCGTCCGAGCCGCCCGCCCGCGCCCCGTCCGGGCCGCCCGCCGGGGCCGAGGGAGGGGCTCAGGCCGCCTCGATGGTCATGCCGGCCAGACGGGACGGGTCGGAGACGATGTCGATCACCGAGATGCGGCCGGCGAGGAAGGCGAAGACCAGGACCCGCTCCGCCCGGCCCCCGGCGAACACGGCCAGCCCGGTCACACCGTCGACCAGCACCGGACGCGCGACACGCGCCAGGTGGGCGAAGCTCGCCGCGCCCGCGGCGACCCGTGCCGCCCCGCTGTTCACACCGGCCTCGCTGCGGGCCACCACATCCGGGTCCAGCACCGCGAGCAGCCCGTCGAAGTCACCGTCCCGCGCCGCGGCCAGAAAGGCGTCCACCACCTCCCGCTGCCGGACCGGATCCGCCTCCGGCGCCTCCACCCCCCGCACCCGCCGCCGGGCCCGGCTGGCGAGCTGCCGCGCCGCGGCCGGGGCACGCCCGAGGATGCCGCCGATCTCCTCGAACGGCACCCCGAACAGATCGTGCAGCACGAACGCCAGCCGCTCGGCCGGCGACAAGGTGTCCAGGACGACCAGGAGGGCCGGCCCCACGGCGTCCGCGAGCAGCGCGCTCTGCACGGGATCCGGGTCGGCGGACGGCGCCGGCCGCCAGCCGTCCAGCGGCTCCTCGCCCCGGGAACGCCGGGAGCGCAGCATGTCCAGGCAGACCCGGCCGACGACGGTGGTCAGCCAGCCGCCGAGGTTGTCCACCGCACCCGTGTCGGACCGGCTCAGCCGGAACCACGCCTCCTGCACGGCGTCCTCGGCCTCGGCCGCGGAGCCCAGCATCCGGTACGCGACGGCCCGCAGATGCCCGCGGTACCCCTCGAACCGCTCGGCGAGAAAGTCGTTGTCGGTCATGAGCGGCCCGGCCTCTCCGTCGTCCTCGTCACCCCTGCGCGGCACTTCCGCCGCGTGCCCCCGCTCCACCCTGACGACGGGAGAGCCGAAGATGTGACAGGACGCCCCCGCCCCGGGCCGGTCCGGACGAAGCCCCTAACCCCAGTCCCGCCCCGAACGGCCCCGCTTCGTGTCCGAACGCTGCTTCTTCTCCCGCAGCCGGCGCTCGTTGATGCCGCGCGGGATACGGGTCGCCCGGCGAGGCTTGGGCGGCGGCGCGCTCGCCTCCGCCAGCAGCGCGGCGAGGCGTACGGCCGCGGCCTCCCGGTTCCGCCACTGCGAGCGGTGCTCGGAGGCCCGCACGGACACCACCCCGTCGACGAGGCGGCCCGCCAGCCGCTCCAGCGCCCGCTCCTTCCACACCGCGGGAAGCGCCTCGGTGCCCGCGAGGTCGAAGCGCAGCTCCACCTGCGAGTCGCTGGTGTTGACATGCTGCCCGCCGGGCCCGGACGACCTGGAGAAACGCCACATCAGCTCGGCCTCGGGAAGCGAGACGGAGCCACGGATGAAGTAAGGCCCGGACATGCATCCCATGTTCCCGGCCCGGCCCGGCGTACGTCACCTGGATTTCCGGCTCGGTAAAAAAGGTAAAGGGATCCGGAACCACCGGGACCCCCCTCGACGTTCTCCCGGGTGACGGTAGCTTCGTCGGCACAGAGTGCACGATATGCACGGGTATCTAAGGAAGGGACTCCCAACATGGCTGTAAGCCTGTCCAAGGGTGGCAACGTCTCGCTCACCAAGGAGGCTCCGGGCCTGACCGCCGTCACCGTGGGCCTCGGCTGGGACGTCCGCACCACCACCGGCACGGACTTCGACCTGGACGCCTCCGCCATCGCGGTGAACACACAGGGCAAGGTCTACTCCGACGCCCACTTCGTGTTCTTCAACAACAAGCAGACCCCGGACAACTCGATCGTCCACACCGGCGACAACCGCACGGGCGAGGGCGCCGGCGACGACGAGGCGATCAACGTCAACCTCGCCGCGCTCCCGGCCGACGTCGAGAAGATCGTCTTCCCGGTCTCCATCTACGACGCCGAGAACCGCGGCCAGAACTTCGGCCAGGTCCGCAACGCCTACATCCGGATCGTGAACCAGGCCGGCGGCGCCGAGATCGCGCGTTACGACCTCTCCGAGGACGCGGCCACCGAGACGGCCATGATCTTCGGCGAGCTGTACCGCAACGGCGCCGAGTGGAAGTTCCGCGCCGTGGGCCAGGGCTACGCCTCGGGCCTGGTCGGTATCGCCCAGGACTTCGGCGTGAACGTCTGACGTTCCCGCACCGGTCAGGACCCCCGGGCCGTGCCCGGGGGTCCTCCCCGTTCACGACACCCGGGGAAAGCGGGCCTGAAGCGTCCAGATCGCGGGATTCTCCGCCAGCTCCTCATGAAGATCGACGAGATCCGCCAGCAGGTCGTGGAGAAAATCACGGGCCTCCCGCCGAAGCTCGGCATGGGAGAAGGAGAGCGGAGCCTCCTCGGCCGGACTCCAGTCCGACGTGATGTCGACCCAGCCGAAACGACGCTCGAAGAGCATCCGGTCGGTGGACTCCGTGAAATCCAGCTCCGCCCGCTGCGGCCGCGCCGCACGAGAACCCATCGGGTCCCGGTCCAGCCGTTCCACGATGTCGCACAGCGCCCACGCGAAATCCAGCACCGGCACCCATCCCCAGGCTGTGGACAGCTCCCGGTCGGACACGGTGTCCGCCAGATAGACGTCCCCGCAGAACAGGTCGTGACGCAGCGCGCGCACGTCCGCGCGACGGTAGTCCGTCTGCGGCGGATCCGGGAACCGGTTGGAAAGGGCGTAGCCGATGTCGAGCACGGGGAGATGGTGTCACGCCACCGCGCCCGCCCCGCCCTCGGCCCACCGGCCCCCCGCACGGCCGCCCCCGCCCGCATCGCACCGCCCGCCGCGCCCCCGCCCCGGCACCCACCGCACCGGGCCCGGCACACCCGCCCCGACACCCCCCGCACCCCCACCCCGCCCGCATTGCACCGACCCCGCGCACAGCCCGCCCCACGCGCCTAAGATCGCTGACATGTCCAGACGCGCGCGCCTCGTCCCGGCCGTCGCCTCCCTCGTCGCCCTCGCCCTCACCGGCACCGCGTGCGACGGCGGCGTCCAGGGCACCCCGGGCGGCTCCGGCGTCCGCGACCCCTACTTCCCCAAGGCCGGCAACAGCGGCTACGACGTCGACCACTACGCCCTCACCCTGGACTACACCCCGGCCACCCGCCACCTCACCGGCACAGCCGTCGTCACCGCCCGGGCCACCCAAGACCTGTCCGCCTTCGACCTCGACCTCTCCGGACTGCACATCGACTCGGTCCGCGTCGAAGGCAAGACCGCCCGCTGGAACCGCACCGGCCAGGAACTCACCGTCCGCCCCCACGACGACCTCGCCGAAGGCGAAACGTTCCGCACCACCGTCCGCTACTCGGGCACCCCCCACACCCTCACCGACCCCGACGGCTCCGAAGAAGGCTGGCTGCCCACCGCCGACGGCGCCCTCGCCCTAGGCGAACCCGTCGGCTCCATGGCCTGGTTCCCCGGCAACCACCACCCCTCCGACAAAGCCGCCTACGACATCACCATCACCGTCCCCAAGGGCCTCCAGGCCGTCTCAGGCGGCGAACTGACGGAACAGACCACCAAGAACGGCCGCACGGCCTACCACTGGCACTCCGCCCAGCCCATGGCGAGCTACCTCGCCACCGTCGCCATCGGCCACTACGACATCACCCGCACCACCGGCCCGCACGGACTGCCCGTCCTCACCGCCGTCGACCCCACCCAGGCGAAGAGCAGCGCCAAGGTCCTCGCGAAGATCCCCGACATCATCGAGTGGGAGGAGTACAACTTCGGGCCGTACCCCTTCTCCTCCACCGGCGCCGTCATCGACCGCCCCGACGACGCCGGCTACGCCCTGGAGACCCAGACCCGCCCGGTCTTCCCCGGACCCCCCGACACCTCGATCCTCGTGCACGAACTCGCCCACCAGTGGTACGGCGACTCGGTCACCCCCGCCTCCTGGCGGGACATGTGGCTCAACGAAGGCTTCGCCACCTACGCGGAGTGGCTGTACGACGAGGACCACGGCGGACCCACCGCCCAGCAGACCTTCACCCGCCTCTACCGGAGCGACAACGACGCCCTCTGGGCCTTCCCGCCGGCGAAACCCTCCAGCGCCGCCCACATCTCCGACCCCCCCGTCTACGACCGGGGCGCGATGGTCCTGCAGAAGATCCGCCAGAAGACCGGCGACGACACCTTCTACGACATCATCCAGGGCTGGGCCGCCACCCACCGCCACTCCACCGCCACCACCGCCGACTTCACCGCGTACGTGGAGAAGAAAGCCCCGGACACCGACTTCCACGACATCTGGAAGGACTGGCTGTACGGAGACGGCAAACCCGCCCGCCCCTGACGGACGGCCCGGCCACCCGCCCCTCCCTCACCCCTCCACCCTGATCCCCAGCTGCCCCGCCAGCGCCGGCGCCAGATCCAGCAGCTGGGCAGTAGTGATCACCGCCCCCGACAGCCGGTCCAGACCACGAACGATCTCCAACGGGCCGGCACCACGGAAATCCACGTCCCGCAAGGTCGCACCACCGAAGTCGGCCTCCCGCACCGCACAATCGGTGAACTCGACCCGCTCCAGACGCGCACCCGCGAAATCCGGCTCGACCAGCACACAGGACTCGAAGACGACATCCTTCAGACGGGCCCCACGCAGATTCAAACAGTCGATCTTGCCGCCACGGACCACGACCCGCTCCCACACGGCACCGTGCATCTGCGTACCGCCCAGCCGCGGATCGACCACCTCCACATCACGGAACGTGGCCTCCGCGAACCGCGTGCCCACCCCGCGCAGCCCCGTCAGCACCGAGTCCAGCACCCGGGCCCGGTCCAGCACCGTCTCGTCCACCGCACAGCCCGTCAGCGCACAGTCCATGAACCGGGCACCCGCCCCGTCCTGCCCCGCCAGATCCAGATCCAGGAACTCCAGGCCGTCGTAGTCACCGTCCGGCTCCAGCTCCCCCTCGCCCCACCGCTCCAGGGACGGCAACCGCACCTCCGGCCGCCGCACACCCCGCACCGCCGCCCGACCCGCCGGCCGGCTTCCCGCCACTCGCCTCACCATGCACCCATGCTGCACCCCACCACTGACAACCGCCCTTGACCTCAAGCACGCTTGAGGTCAGAGGCTGGGCCGCGACGCACCACAGCACCAGACCACCACACGACACCGCGGCCCCCGGGGGGAACCCATGCACGCCGTCCGTCTCCACACCTTCGGCCCCGCCGAGAACCTGACCCACGAAGAAATCCCCGACCCCCACCCCGGCCCCGGCCAGATACGCATCGCGGTCGCCGCCGCAGGAGTACACCTCCTCGACGCCGCCCTGCGCGAAGGACACCGAGGCCCCCTCCCCGAACTCCCCCGCCTGCCCACCATCCCCGGCCGGGAAATCGCGGGAACCATCGACGCCCTCGGCGACGGCGTCGACGACGACCAACTCGGCCGACGCGTCGTCGCCCACCTCGGCTACGCGCCCGGAGGCTACGCCGAACTCGCCGTCACCGACACCGACCGCCTGCACGACATCCCCGACAACCTCGACTTCGCCACGGCCGTCGCCATGATCGGCACCGGCCGCACCGCACTCGGCATCGCACAGTTCGCCGAACCCGGACCGGACGACATCGTGGTCGTACCCGCCGCCGCAGGCGGCATCGGCACACTGCTCGTACAACACGCCAAAAACGCCGGAGCATATGTGATCGGCCTCGCCGGCGGCCCCGGGAAAACCGCCCGCGTACAAGCCAACGGCGCCGACCTCGCCCTCGACTACACCGACCCCCACTGGCCGGCCGAAACCCGCACACGACTCAACGGCCGGCCCGCCACCATCGTCTACGACGGCGTCGGCGGCACCATCGCCCGGGAAACCGTCGCCCTCCTCGGCCCCCACGGCCGCCACCTCGTCTTCGGCTGGTCGGCGGAAGGCATCACCGAAGGCCGGCCCTACACCGTCGAAGGCCTCACGGAATCCGTACTCGGCCCCGCCATGCTCCAACGCGCCGGCGGCCTGCGCGCACTCGAACAACGCGCCCTGGCCGAAGCCGCCCACAACCGGCTGCGCCCCGCCCTCACCCGCTACCCCCTCGCCGAAGCCGCCGCCGCACACCGAGCCCTCGAACACCGCGGCACCATCGGAAAAGTCGTCCTGGAACCCTGAGCACCGACAACCGCGCCCCCAGGAACAGCCTCAGCTCCGCCCCGCCACCCGATCCGCCACCCTCGCCAACCGCGAAGACCCCGCACCCGGACGAAGACGCTCCCGCTCGTCGGCAGCACGATAAGTGGCATACATCGCCCGCACACCCACCCAGCGAAACGGCTCCGGCTCCCACTTACGCACCCGGTGATTCACCCACGGCAGCTCCAGCAACTCGGTCCGCCCGCCCTGACCCGAATCCCGCTGCACCAGATCACGCAACGTACGAGCCGCCAGATTCGCCGTAGCCACCCCGGAACCCACATAACCACCCGCCCAGCCCAGACCCGTGGACCGATCGAGCGTCACCGTCGCACACCAGTCCCGCGGCACACCCAGCACACCGGACCACGCATGCTCGACCCGCACCCCCGCCAGAGCCGGAAAGAAACGGACCAGAACCTCCCGCAACGCCTCGACAGTCGCCTCCTGGGTACGACCGTCGTTGTCCGTACGCGAACCGAACCGATACGGCACCCCACGCCCACCCAGCGCGATCCGGCCATCCGCCGTCCGCTGCGCATACATATAGGCATGCGCCATGTCCCCCAGAGTCTCCCGGCCCTCCCAACCGACCGCCGCCCACTGCTCCTCGGTCAGCGGCTCGGTCACCACCATCGAGGAATTCATCGGCAGCCACGTCCGCCGCTGCCCCTTCAACGACGCGGTGAAGCCCTCCGTACACCGCAGAACATACGGAGCCCGGACAGTCCCGTAAGGGGTCACCGCATGCTTCGGACGAATCTCCGTCACCGGCGTCGACTCATGGATGGTCACACCCAGCGCCTCCACCACCGCCGCGAGGCCCTTGACCAACTTCACCGGATGCAACCGAGCCCCATGCGGAGTCCAGGCCGACCCCACCGCATCCGCGACCCGGATCCGCTCCGCGGTCTCCCGCGCACCGAACAACTCCCGGTCCTTCTCACCGAACGACAACTCATGCTCATGAAACGCCCTCAGCCGCATCAACTGCGCCGGAGTCGTCGCCACTTCGAGCACACCACCCTGATGCACATCGGCGTCGATCCCCTCCGCCCGGGCAACCGCCACCACCTCCGCCACGGTGTCGTTCATCGCCCTCTGCAACCGCACCGCCGCCTCATGGCCCCGCAGCCTCGCATACCGGTCCCGGCCCGCGACCCCGTTGTACAACCACCCGCCATTACGCCCCGAAGCGCCATACCCACAGAACTTCTGCTCCAGCACAGTGATCCGCAGAAAAGGCGCCGCCTTCTTCAAGTAGTACGCCGTCCACAACCCCGTGTACCCACCACCGACGATGACGACATCGGCGGACGCATCCCCCGCCAACGGCTCCCGCACCACGGGAAGACCGTCATCCGCGTACCAGAACGACACACCACCATTGACCACACCGCTCGCCCAGCTGCTCATGGCCCGGACGTTAACCCCTGTACCCCGCCAGTGTCTCCTTCGGATTCCATGCTTTCCCACGCCCCCTGACCAGCGGATAGCAGGCAAGACCGAGCAGCACCGAGACGAAATGCCCGAAGTCCGTGAACGTCGCCCCCGCAGCCAGCGGCAACACGAACACCACCAGCACCGCCGACAGATACACCACCCGCCACGGCACAGCGATCCGATACCCGAGCACCGCGATCACCCCGGCCAACGCATAACTCACCCCGATATCCAGCGTATCGACCGCCGCATACGGGGCCACACCCTTACGAATCGCCGCCAACAGCATGGCCTCACTGATCAACGAAGCCAGCACATGCGCAAGCCCACACACCACCAGCCAACGGACCGTACCCAGCCAACGCTCGACCGGCGCATGGAACACCGTGAACAAGAACGCATACGGCACCCAGTGCCCCCCGTCGATCCACATCGCACTCGCCACCAGAACCCGCACCGGATTCCGCGACAACTCATGAATGTTCGTCGACCGCTGCCGCAGAAAATGCTGCTCGAACTCCGGCGACATGTGATGCAACGCCACAGTCGTCACAAACAGGATCCCCAGCCACACATACGTGCCCGGAGCACCACGGACGAACGCCCACACCCCACTCAGGCCCCGGTCAATTCGCATGAACCGATTCACGCACGCCGGTAACGTCCCATTCGTGATCGACATCCCGAGCGAGCTGGCCGAGGCGCAAGACCGCTACAACGGCACGGCGGGACGAGCCTTCATCGCCGCACTCCCCGGCCTCGCGGCACACTTCCTCGACCACTGGCGACTACGCCCCGACGGACCGTCCATGAACGGCGTCAGCGCCCTCGTCCTCCCCGTCGTCCGCGCCGACGGCCTTCCCGCGGTCCTCAAACTCCAGCTGCGCGACGAGGAGAGCGCGGGCGAACCCGTCGCCCTGCGCACATGGAACGGCGACGGAGCCGTACGCCTCCTGGACCACGACCCGGACACCGGCACCATGCTCCTGGAACGCCTGGACGAGACCCGGATGCTCGCCGGCCTCGACGACACCCGCGAGGCGGTCCTGGTCATCGCACGACTGCTGGCCCACCTGACGTCCTTCCCCGCCCCGCCCGGCCTGCGCCGCCTCGGCGACATCGCCGAGACCCTGCTGGAACGGACCCCCCGGGCACTGCGGCGCATCCCCGACCCGGCCGTCCGGCGATCGGTCGCCGACTGCGCCGCCGCCGTCCGCGAGGTCGCGGGCGACCCCGGCGACCGGCTCCTCCACTGGGACCTGCACGACGAGAACGTCCTCGCCGCCGACCGCGCCGACTGGCTCGCCATCGACCCCAAGCCGCTGGCCGGAGACCCCGGCTTCGAGCTGTGGCCCGCCCTGGACAACCGCTTCGAGGCGGCCGAGGTCCGCTGGCGCTTCGACGCGATGACCGACGTGCTCGGCCTGGACCGCGAGCGGGCCCGTGCCTGGACCCTCGGCCGCCTCCTCCAGAACGCCCTGTGGGACGTGACGGACGGCCGCCCCATCGAGGACCGCCAGCTGGAGATCGCCCGCAGGCTGACATAAGAAAGCCCAGGTGGGAACGGGTCCCGCCCGGGCTGGAGCCCCCTGTCGGATTCGAACCGACGACCTGCTCATTACAAGTGAGCCGCTCTGGGCCGGACTGAGCTAAGGAGGCACTCGTGCATCGCCATGCCACGCACGAAGGCGGCTCCACTGTACACAGAGCCCGTCACCCCGGGCCACGAAGTTCCCCACTCCACACGGCCTCAAATCCAGACGTAACCATCCGTGCATCCGTTCGTCGATCGGTCTGACGTGCTGTTCCGAAGATCGGATCGTCGGGGAGGGGGTCATGAGGGGATGCGGTTGCCGGCCGCCGGGTAGGCGGTTGGTGCGGTACGGACCGGCGGGTCGCCGGCCGTGATGCCTGTGGAGTCCGTGTGAGGCCCGTCAGGCGCAGCTCGGCAGGGCTGTGTGTGGCCGGCGGTGGGCGATGAAGCAGGAAGCCTTGGGCAGGGCCGAAAGGGCCTTGCTCTGGCTGCCAAGGGTGAGGCGAAAAGTGCGCGGCTCTGCCTCCGTCGAGAATTTCCGTGAAGTTCACAGGGGTGGAAGTACTGACAGAGCCGGTGAACGGCAGGTACCGTCCTGACCCAGTTCACCTGTGTGGACTACACCAACCACCTTCCTACAACGGATCGTCCGGCACGTTCCTGCCGGTAGAAGGGGGCCCATTCACCATGGCCACTGTCACGTTCGACAAGGCGACCCGGATCTACCCGGGTTCCACGAAGCCCGCCGTCGACCAGCTGGAGATCGCGATCGAGGACGGCGAGTTCCTCGTCCTGGTCGGCCCGTCGGGTTGCGGAAAGTCCACCTCGCTGCGGATGCTCGCGGGTCTGGAGGACGTCAACGGCGGCGCCATCCGTATCGGTGACCGCGACGTCACGCACCTGCCGCCCAAGGACCGGGACATCGCGATGGTGTTCCAGAACTACGCGCTCTACCCGCACATGACGGTGGCCGACAACATGGGCTTCGCGCTCAAGATCGCCGGTGTCAACAAGGCGGAGATCCGGCAGAAGGTCGAGGAGGCCGCGAAGATCCTCGACCTCACGGAGTACCTGGACCGCAAGCCCAAGGCCCTCTCCGGTGGTCAGCGCCAGCGTGTGGCCATGGGTCGCGCGATCGTCCGTGAGCCGCAGGTCTTCCTCATGGACGAGCCGCTGTCCAACCTGGACGCGAAGCTCCGTGTGTCGACGCGTACGCAGATCGCGTCGCTTCAGCGCCGTCTCGGCATCACCACCGTCTACGTCACCCACGACCAGGTCGAGGCCATGACGATGGGCGACCGGGTGGCCGTGCTCAAGGACGGTCTGCTGCAGCAGGTCGACTCGCCGCGGAACATGTACGACAAGCCCGCGAACCTCTTCGTCGCCGGCTTCATCGGCTCCCCGGCCATGAACCTGGTCGAGGTGCCGATCACCGACGGCGGTGTGAAGTTCGGCAACAGCGTCGTGCCGGTCAACCGGGACGCTCTGACGGCCGCCGCCGACAGGGGTGACCGCACGGTGACGGTGGGCGTGCGCCCGGAGCACTTCGACGTGGTGGAGCTGGGCGGCGGGGCCGCGGCGTCCCTGACGAAGGACAGCGCGGACGCGCCGGCCGGTCTGGCGGTCTCCGTGAACGTCGTCGAGGAGCTGGGCGCCGACGGTTACGTGTACGGCACCGCCGAGGTCGGTGGCGAGGTCAAGGACCTGGTCGTGCGTGTCAACGGTCGTCAGGTCCCGGAGAAGGGCTCCACACTGCACGTGGTGCCGCGGGCGGGCGAGACCCATGTGTTCTCCACGTCCACGGGCGAGCGGCTGACCGACTGACCCCGTTCGACGCCAGGGCCCCGCGGTCTGACCGCGGGGCCTTTCGCGTGGGCCGGATGCTCGTGCGGAACGATCATTTCGGGTGGCCGGAGTCAACCCTCTACCCAGAAAGCTGCGCTGTCTCATCCCCCATAAGGGTGACTGAATGTCTCCAAATCATTACCGGGCGCTACCCTCACACGCGTGAAGCACTCCACCACCCCTCAGACGCGACGCGGCCACCGGGGCGGCCCTGCCCGCCACATCGGCCGCACTCTCGCCCTCGTCCTGCCCGTCGTCCTGGTGCTCTCCGGGACCCTCGCGGTCACCCGGGTCAACTGGACGGGCGGCCCGTCCGGCTCGGTGCTGACCGCCTCCGACGTCTCGTCGGCGGAGGTGTCGGCCAGGACGGTCGCGCGCGCCCCGCAGGACGTGCTCCGCGACCAGTTGATGAGCGAGCTGCAGGACGAGAATCCGGGGGTGGTCCTGACCCACCTCCAGGAGGCCGTCAACGGGCATCCCGCGCTGGCCCGGCACTGTTCCTCCATCGCCCGTGCGCTCGGCAAGGCCGCGGTGCGCATCTACGGCGCCTCCCGGGCCCAGTCCTACGCCCGCCCGGTGTGTGACACGGCCTTCGCCTCGGGCGTCCTGGCCGCGCACAGCTGAGGTGCGGACCGGCCGCCCCGCGGGGCGGCCGGTATCGGCTCGGTCAGGAGCATGTTGCCGCCGGCACGCGGCGGTGGGGCGCCACGTACAGTGCGGTCATGACCCATCCGAACGCCGCGTCGCGCCCCACTCAAGCCGTGGTCCTGGCCGGTGGCCAGGGCTCCCGGCTGCGTCCGTACACCGACGACCGGCCCAAGCCGATGGTCGAGATCCCCGGTACGGGGACTCCGATCATCGGCCATCAGCTCGCCTGGCTCGCCGAGGAAGGCGTGACGGACGTGGTGGTCTCGTGCGGCCACCTCGCCGATGTGCTGGAGAAGTGGCTGGACTCGGCCGATCTGCCCGTCACCGTCACCACCGTCGTGGAGAGCGAGCCTCTCGGCCGTGGTGGCGGTCTGCGGTATGCGGCGGCGCGTCTGCCTCATCCCGATCGCCCCTGGTACGCCACGAACGGGGACATCTGGACCCGGTTCTCGCTGCGTGACATGGCCGACTTCCATGCCGAGCGGGGTGCCGTGGCGACGCTGGCGCTGGCCCGGCCGCGGATTCCGTGGGGGGCGGTGCGGACCGATGGTTTCGGGCACATCACCGACTTCATCGAGGCGCCGCCGTCGACGTTCGAGATCAATGCGGGTGTGTACGTGTTCTCGCCCGAGTTCGCCTCTCTGCTGCCCGAGCGGGGGGATCACGAGCGGACGACGTTTCCCCGGCTGGCCCGGGAGCAGAAGCTTGCCGGGTTCCCCATTCCGCAGGGTGCGTACTGGCGGGCCATCGACACGGCCAAGGATCTGACGGAAGCGGCCAAGGAGCTGGCGGCGCTGGGGCGGTAGCCCTGACACGCGGTGGCTGATCACGCGGTAGCCCTGACACCCGGGGGCTGGTCACGCGGTAACCCTGACGCCCGGTGGCTGGTCACGCGGTAGCCCTGACGCCCGGTGGCTGGTCACGCGGTAGCCCTGGCACGGGGACGACCCCCGGACACGGCGGTCGGTCACACCGCCTCGCCCCCGCGGCGCATGGGAAGGGCCCCGTACCTCCTCCGGTACGGGGCCCTTCTCGTGGGGTGTCGTCAGCCCAGCAGGCCGCCCACCAGGCCGGGCTGGCCGGTGGCCGTGCTGCCGCCGCCGGTGGTGGTGCCGCCGCCCGTCGTGGAGCCGCTGGTGCTCGTGCCGCCGGTGCTCGTGGGGCCCGCCGTGGTGCTGGGGGCGCCGCCCGTGGCGGGTGCCTGGCGGGGCGGGACCTGGCCCGTGGTGCCCTGGGTCTGGCTGGGGGCCGTGGTGGTGGTGCCGGTGGTGCTGCTCGCGCCCGGGGTCGTCGCCGCCCCCGAGGGGCTCGCGCCGGCCGTGGCGCCGTCCGTCGGCGGGGTGGAGGCCGTCGGGGGGGTGCGGTGCCGCTTGCCGGGCTCCTGGGGGAGGGGGGAGCCGGGGACGTGGTTGCGGGGGGCCTCGCCGGGGCCGGGGACGACCACGCGGCTGGAGTCGCGGACCGCGCCGCCCAGCAGGGAGCCGAGGAGCAGGGTCAGGCCGACCGTGACGGCGGTGACGAGGGCGCCGCGGCGCAGGACGAAGCGGCGCAGTTCCCAGATGTCGGAGCGGGGGCCGAGCCGGCGCCAGGCGCTGCCGGCGAGTCGGCCGTCCACGGAGTAGACCGGTGCGCCGGCGATGATCAGTGGGGACCAGGCGGCGAGGTAGATGATGTCGGGGGCGTCGTAGGCCGGGACGGTCTTCCAGCTGACGGTGACGATCAGGGCCGCCGAGAGCAGGGCGCCGACGACCGCGGCGACGCGCTGCCAGCAGCCGAGGACGGTCAGGACGCCGACGACGACCTGGAGGAAGGCGATGACGAGGCCGGAGCCGACCGGGTGGTGGAGGGCGAACTGGCGCAGTGGTTCGGCGACGTCCCAGGGGTGCAGCGTGTTGAGCCACTTGACCATGGAGCCGCGTTTGCCGCCGTCGAAGTAGACGGGGTCGCACAGTTTGCCCATGCCGGCGTAGATGGAGATGAAGCCGAGGAAGACGCGCAGGGGGAGCAGGACGACGCCGAGGTTGAGTCGGCGGCCGGGGTAGTAGGCGTGCCGCGCGGGGTCGTCGCTCTGGCGTCTGGTGGTGCGGGGGGTGTCGGCGTCGGGGTCGGTGGGGGCCGGGTGGGTGTCGTAGGGCTCGTACGGGTCGTACGGGTCGTACGGGGAGTGGTGGTCGTTCGTGGGGTCCGGGTAGGGCGGTTCGTCGTAGGCGCCGCTGACCGTGCGCATGGGGGGCAGGAGGCGGGTGCCGTCGGCTTCGGGGGCGGTGCGCTGGTGGCCGACGACGGGGGTCTCGACGGTCTGGTCGAGTGCGTCGTGGGTGTCGGCGTAGCCGGTCTTGATCCGCGGGATGACCCGGGTGGCTCCGGCCAGGGGTTCGTCGGCGTGGCGGACGCTGCTGCCCCGGACGGCTTGGAGGAGGCGGTGGGCGCCGGTGTCGTCGGGGGCGGACTTGCCGCTCCACACGACGGGGCGGCGGCGGCCGGCGGCGGTCCGGGCCGTCGTGCCCGTGGCGGGCATCTGGGTGGCGCTCAGGTGCCGGGTGATCCGCGGCGATTGGGTGCGCCTCGCCGCCGCGCCCAGCTGCACGCGGAAGCTGGCGTGATTGACGATGACCTGCGCCGGATCGCTCGGCACCTTCACCATGCTCAGCGCGGGAGCGTCGTCGTATCCCGACGAGCGGTCCCCCGTGGGTGTGCGGGGTGTTCTGGTGTCCACACTCATCTAACCGAGTGACGTGGTGTTAGGACACTGCTTTGACCGGGCGGATGTGTCCGGACCCCGTCAAAGCCTTCCCGACCGCCTCATGGGGGTCCGAATCACCCCGCAAGGGTGAGGATCCGGACGGGCGTTCAGTCCGTCCGGATCGTCGGTCAGCGGCGTCGGCGTGCCGCCTCGTAGAGCACGATGCCCGCGGCGACACCGGCGTTGAGCGATTCGGCGCCGCCGGGCATGGGGATGCGGACGCGGAAGTCGCAGGTCTCGCCGACCAGGCGGGAGAGGCCCTTGCCCTCGCTGCCGACGACGATGGCGACGGGTCCCTGGAGGGCTTCCAGTTCGCCGAGTTCGACCTCGCCGTCCGCGGCCAGGCCGACCACGGTGAGTCCGGCCTTCTTGTAGGACTCCAGGGTGCGGGTGAGGTTGGTGGCGCGGGCGACGGGGGTGCGGGCGGCGGTGCCGGCCGAGGTCTTCCAGGCGCCGGCGGTCATTCCGGCGGAGCGGCGTTCGGGCACGACCACGCCGTGGCCGCCGAAGGCGGAGACCGAGCGGACGACGGCGCCGAGGTTGCGCGGGTCGGTGACGCCGTCGAGCGCGACGACCAGGGGGTCCTCGCCTTCGTCGGCCGCCGCGTCGAGGAGGTCCTCGGGGTGCGCGTACTCGTAGGGCGGGACCTGGAGGACGAGGCCCTGGTGGTTGAGGCCGTTCGTCATGCGGTCCAGCTCGGGGCGCGGGGCCTCCATCAGGTTGATGCCGCCGCGCTCGGCGGCGAGCTGGAGGGCTTCGCGGACGCGTTCGTCGTTGTCGATGAACTGCTGGACGTAGAGGGTGGTGGCGGGGACGCCTTCGCGGAGCGCCTCGTAGACCGGGTTGCGGCCGACGACCAGCTCGGAGGCGGACTTGCCGCCGCCTCGGCGCTGCGGGGGGCGGCCCTGGGCGCGGCGGGTCTTGGCCGCGGCGGCGCGCTGCTTGGCGTGTCCCTTGCGCATCTCGGCGGGCGGGGTCGGGCCCTTGCCCTCCAGGCCCCGGCGCCGCTTGCCGCCGCTGCCGATCTGCGCGCCCTTTTTGCCGGACATGCGGCGGTTGTTCCCGGCCATGAGTTACCTGTCTCCGTGAGCTTCGTACGTACGTCTTATGCAGTGTGCCGCCCGGCGGGCCGGGCGGCACAGTCGATCAAGCAGGGGCTAGCGTGCGCCGATGCTCCAGCGCGGGCCCTGCGGGCTGTCCTCGATGACGAGCCCGGACTGCTTGAGCTGGTCGCGGATGGCGTCGGCGGTGGCCCAGTCCTTGCGGGCGCGGGCGGACTCGCGCTGGTCGAGGACGAGGCGGACGAGGCTGTCGACCACGCCGTTGAGGTCCTCGGTGCGGTCGCCGGTCTCGTCGGTCCAGTGGGGGTGGAGCGGGTCGAGGCCGAGGACGCCGAGCATGGCGCGCACCTCGGCGAGCCGGGCGACGGCGGCTTCCTTGTCGTCGGCGGCCAGTGCGCTGTTGCCCTGGCGGACGGTGGTGTGCACGACGGCGAGGGCCTGGGGGACGCCCAGGTCGTCGTCCATGGCCTCGGCGAATGCGGGCGGGACCTCGGCGGCCGGTTCGACGGTCTTCCCGGCGAGTTCGGTGACGCGCTGGACGAAGCCTTCGATGCGGGCGAACGCGGACTCGGCCTCGCGCAGCGCGTCCTCGCTGTATTCGATCATCGAGCGGTAGTGCGGGGTGCCGAGGTAGTAGCGCAGGACGATCGGGCGCCACTGCTTGACCATCTCGCTGACCAGGACGCTGTTGCCGAGCGACTTGGACATCTTGTCGCCGGCCATGGTGACCCAGGCGTTGTGCACCCAGTACTGGGCGAAGTCGTCGCCGTAGGCCTTGGCCTGGGCGATCTCGTTCTCGTGGTGCGGGAAGATCAGGTCGAGGCCGCCGCCGTGGACGTCGAAGGCGGAACCCAGGTACTTGTGGGCCATCGCCGAGCATTCGAGGTGCCAGCCGGGGCGGCCGGGGCCCCAGGGGGTCGGCCAGGTGGGCTCGCCCGGCTTGGCGGACTTCCACATGGCGAAGTCGCGGGGGTCGCGCTTGCCGGTCTCGCCGGCGCCCGAGGGCTGCTGGAGGTTGTCCAGTTCCTGGCGTGACAGCTGCAGATAGCCGGGGAAGGAGCGCACGTCGAAGTAGACGTTGCCGTCGGCCTCGTAGGCGTGTCCGCGCTCGATGAGGCCCTGCATCATCTCGATCATCTCGGTGATGTGGCCGGTGGCGCGGGGTTCGTACGTCGGCGGCAGGCAACCGAGGGCGTCGTAGCCCTCGTTGAAGGCGCGCTCGTTGTCGTAGCCGATGGACCACCACGGCCGGTTCTGCTCGTGGCTCTTGGTGATGATCTTGTCGTCGATGTCGGTGACGTTGCGGACGAACGTCACCTCGTAGCCGCGGTACTCGAACCAGCGGCGCATGATGTCGAAGTTGAGGCCCGAGCGGATGTGGCCGATATGGGGTGCCGCCTGCACGGTGGCGCCACAGAGGTAGATCGAGACGCAGCCCGGCTTGAGCGGGGTGAAGTCACGGATCTGCCGGGCACTGGTGTCGTACAGGCGAATAGTCACCTCTCCAGGGTAGTGGGCGCCGGGCAGTGCCATGCGCCTTCCCCGGAGGATGGCGTCTCACATCATCCCGACGACCTTCTGCGGCCGGATCCGTACCACCACGCGCTGGGCGTCCTGCGCGGAGGCGGGGTTGAAGTCCGCGTAGTCCTTGCCGGTGTACTTGCGGCTGAGTTCCTCGATGAGTTCCGCGCCGCCGTCCGTGGTGATGTCGGCGGTGCCGCGGATCTCGGCGTACTCGTAGGGCTGGTCGGGGTTCATGACGACGACGGTCACCCGGGGGTCGCGCCGCAGGTTCTTCTCCTTGCGGCGGCCGACGGTCGTGGAGAAGAGGACGTCCTCGCCGTCGCGCTTCACCCAGACCGGGGACATCTGCGGGCTGCCGTCGGGCTGGACGGTGCCGACGACGATGAACACGGTGTCGTCGAGGAGGGACTTCAGGCGGTCGGACAGGACTGCGGACACGGGTACCTCCGTGGGGCCGGTCGGCGGTGACTCTCCGGGTACCCTCGCACGCTCTCAGCTCACCCGCACGACGAGTGCGGTCGCCACCGCCATCAGCCCTTCCTCGCGGCCGGGGAAACCGAGGCCGTCGGTGGTCGCGCCGGAGACGGACACGGGGGCGCCGGCCGCTTCGGAGAGGATCTTCTGGGCCTCGTCGCGGCGCTTGCCGATCTTGGGGCGGGGGCCGACGACCTGGACGGCGATGTTGCCGACGGCGAAGCCCGCCGCGCGCACGATCCGGGCGGCCTCGGTGAGCAGGGTGACCCCGGAGGCGCCGGACCATTCCGGGCGGCCGGTGCCGAAGTGCTGTCCGAGGTCGCCGAGGCCGGCGGCGGAGAAGAGGGCGTTGCAGGCCGCGTGGGCGACGACGTCGGCGTCGGAGTGGCCGGCCAGGCCGGATCCCTCGCCGTCCCACTTCAGGCCCGCGCACCACAGCTCGCGGCCCTCTTCGAAGGCGTGGATGTCGGTGCCGATGCCGACCTGCGGGAGCGGGCAGGGCGTCTCAGAAGCCATCGTTCAGCCTCCGGCGGGCCAGGACCGCTTCGGCGAGGACGAGGTCCAGGGGGCGGGTGACCTTGAAGGCCTCCTCGTGGCCGGGCACGGCCACGACGGTCGCTCCCAGCTGTTCCACCATGCTCGCGTCGTCGGTGACGTCGCCGATGACGGTCTCGTGGGCGCGGACCAGGGTCGCCCGGTCGAAGCCCTGCGGGGTCTGCACGGCGCGCAGGCGGGCCCGGGCGGGGGTGGCGACGACGGGTTCCGGCTCGCCGGTCTCGGCCGCGGGCTCGACTTCCTTGACCGTGTCGGCCAGCGGCAGGGCGGGCACCACGGCCAGGGCGCCGTCGCGCACGGCCTCGATGACCCCGTCGACCGTGTCGACGGGGACCAGCGGCCGGGCCGCGTCGTGGACCAGGACGATCCCGTACTGCGGCGGGAGGGCGTCCAGGCCGAGCCGGACCGATTCCTGCCGGGTCTCGCCGCCGGGGACGACCAGGAAGTCGGTCCTCTCCGGCAGGGAGTGGGCGTCGAGCAGGGACTTGACCTCGGCGGCGCCGTCGGGCGGGGCCACGACGACGACCAGGGAGACGTGGCGGGACGCGGCGAGGGCGCGGATCGCGTGGATGAGCATGGGCGTGCCGTTCAGCGCGCGGAGTGCCTTGGGGGCGCCCGGGCCGAGGCGTACGCCCCGGCCGGCGGCGGGAATCACGGCGGCGACGGGGGTCTGCGCGGGCGTGGAGCGCGATTCGTCAGACATCGGTTCCTGTCAAGGTTTGTGTGCTCGACCTACGTGGGTATGGCCTGGAGGAGTGCCGGGCGCGACGCCTTGACCGGACCCTTTCCGTGACCCTGGTCGAGCCATCCGCCCGGGCCCGGCATCTCAAGTATCGGGGGGTTGTTCCGAGGGCTGCCCGGAGAACACCCCTGACGGGGGACGACGGCTTGCGGGGACGAACATGCCGCAGCGCCCGGCGACAGGATCAGTGTCATCGGGCACCGCGGCATTTACTGTGCTGAGCGTGCCGGAAGCGAGGGTTCGCTGCCGCTGCGCGTCAGGAGGCGAGCACCTCGTCGAGCAGGGCCTCGGCCTTGTCCTCGTTCGTGTTCTCCGCGAGAGCCAGTTCGCTCACCAGGATCTGGCGGGCCTTGGCGAGCATGCGCTTCTCACCGGCGGACAGTCCGCGCTCGCGCTCGCGACGCCACAGGTCGCGCACGACCTCGGCGACCTTGATGACATCGCCGGAGGCGAGCTTCTCCAGGTTTGCCTTGTAGCGACGCGACCAGTTCGTGGGCTCCTCGGCATACGGCGCGCGCAGCACCTCGAAGACCCGGTCCAGCCCGTCCTGACCGACCACATCACGCACGCCGACGAACTCCGCATTGTCCGCTGGCACACGTACCGTCAGGTCACCCTGGGCGACCTTCAGCACCAAGTAGGTCTTGTCCACGCCTTTGATCTGGCGAGTTTCGATGGCCTCGATCAGCGCGGCCCCGTGATGGGGATAGACCACGGTGTCGCCAACCTTGAACGTCATGTGACAGGTACCCCTTCCGTGGCTATCCAGGGTAACACGGATACGGCGTCTTCTGAATGGCGTTTTCGCAGGTCAGGGCATATCTCGGGGCTTGACAACAGCAACCGGAACGTGCTGCGGGCAGCTCCCGTGAGCGGGTATTCGCAGGTCGGAGGGGCTCTCCGGGCGAGGTGAAACGCGTACGTTACACGCCCCGGAAGGGCACTCCAAGTGGAGGAACGTCCCGTTTTGTCTGGTCTCAAGCGTGCGACTTCCGCTACTCCGTTCGGTGGCCGGAGGCGGATGTGAGACGAATCCGGAATTGATCAACGACCTCCGGACGGGTCCGCCGTGATCAATTCCGGGGCGCTTCCCGCATTCCTTCACAGAGATTTCGCGAGGGGCGCCGAGAGGGGTCACCGTCGCGTTATGTGAATGGCAGACGAGCTGCTCCGCAATGTGACCGCGGAGTCACTTGGGCCCCGCCGGGTACCCCCACCTGGAGGGAAGCCCGCCGCTTGGGGGAGGGTCGGGTGCGGCGGCGTGGGAACGGCTCGGTAACCTAAGGCCGCTGACAGACACTTAGGGCGGCTTTATAAGGGGAGCCGCCCGCGCGTTCAAGGAGTTGCCGCCGCCGTGAGCAGCAGCCTTCGACGCGGCGCCCTCGCCGCCTCCGCCATCGTCTTCTCGATCGCCTCGCTCGCCGCCTGTGGCGCCGGCAACAACTCCCAGACCCTGGAGATCAAGCCGGACAACGCGGCCACCAGCGTCGGGGACATCAAGATCCAGAATGCCACGATCATCACCCAGCCCGACCTGAAGGCGACGGGGCCCGCAGCGGTCTCCGCGACCCTGTTCAACGCGGGCGACACCGATCAGACGCTCCAGTCGATCGCCATCCCGGGCTCGAACGAGACCGTGAAGCTGACCCCCGCCAAGGGCAAGTACCTGACCGTCCCGGCCCACGGCTCCCTGGTCGTCGGCGGCAAGGACAACGCCTCCGCGGTGATCCCCAACGGCCGCGAGTCGGTCCAGGACGGCAACGCCCAGAAGGTCACCTTCACCCTCAGCAAGACCGGTGAGGTCAGCCTGCGCGCCTTCGTGGTCCCGGCCACCAGCTACTTCGGCACGTGGGGCCCGTCCGAGATCCCGACCCCCTCCGCCTCGGCGCCCGCCTCCGGCGCGCCCGGCGCGAGCGCCTCCAGCAGCGGCAAGCCGGGGAAGGGCGACAAGGCGACCCCGTCCGGCTCCGCCTCCTCCTCCGCCACCGGTGAGGCCGCCACCGGTGAGGCCGTCACCCCGAGCGACTCCGCCTCTCAGTCGGCCGCCGGCCACTGACCTGCCGTACGCACGAGGGCGGCACCCCGCACGGGGTGCCGCCCTTCGTCGTATCCGGCCGCCGCTCGTCGTACGCGGCCGCCGCGGGTGCCCGTCGGCGAGAGCGGTCCGCGGCGGGTGCGGTCTACGGCTCGAACTTGTAGCCCAGACCCCGGACCGTCACCAGGTAACGCGGCGCGCCGGGGTCCGGCTCGATCTTGGCGCGCAGGCGCTTGACGTGGACGTCCAGGGTCTTGGTGTCACCCACGTAGTCGGCGCCCCAGACGCGGTCGATGAGCTGCATGCGGGTGAGCACCCGGCCCGCGTTGCGCAGCAGCATCTCCAGCAGGTCGAACTCCTTCAGCGGAAGGTCGACCTTGGAGCCGCCGACGGTGACCACGTGCCGGTCGACGTCCATGCGGACCGGGCCGGCCTCCAGCGCGGCCGGGGTGACCTCCTCCGGCTCGCCCCGGCGGCGCAGGACGGCCCGGATGCGCGCGACCAGCTCGCGCGAGGAGAAGGGCTTGGTGACGTAGTCGTCGGCTCCTATTTCGAGACCGACGACCTTGTCGATCTCGCTGTCCTTCGCGGTCACCATGATCACGGGGACGTTGGAGCGGCCGCGCAGCTGGCGGCAGACCTCGGTGCCGGGCAGTCCCGGCAGCATCAGGTCGAGGAGGACCAGGTCGGCGCCGTTGCGCTCGAACTCGTCCAGTCCGTCGGGACCGGTCGCCGCGACGGCGACCTCGAAGCCCTCCTTGCGAAGCATGTACGACAGGGCGTCGGAGAAGGACTCCTCGTCCTCGACGACGAGCACTCGGGTCACGGAAGGACCTCCGGGGCGGGAAGCGGTTCGTACGGGGATGGGTCGGCGGGCCCGGCCTCGTCGTCGAGGTCGGGGTGCTGCCCGGCGCGGTCGCGTGCCACGCCCGCCTCCGGCAGTCTGAGGGTGAAGGTGGAGCCCTGGCCTTCGGCGCTCCACACCGTGACCTCCCCGCCGTGCGAGGCGACCACGTGCTTGACGATGGCGAGACCCAGACCGGTGCCGCCGGTGGCCCGCGAGCGTGCGGGATCGACCCGGTAGAAGCGCTCGAAGATGCGCTCCTTGTCCCGGTCCGAGATGCCGATGCCCTGGTCGGTCACGGCGAGCTCGATCATGTCGCCGCCGGGCGCGGAGAGCCGGCGGGCGGCTATGCCCACACGGGTGCGGGCCGGGGAGTAGTTGACGGCGTTCTCGACCAGGTTGCCGAGGGCCGCGGCGAGCTGGCCGCGGTTGCCCCACACATGCAGGTCGGCGGTGCCTCCGGCGGCCATGGTGATCTGCTTCGTGCCCGCCTGGTGGCGGCAGCGGTCTATGGCCTCGGCGACCAGCTCGTCCACGCGGACGGGCTCGGCGTCCTCCAGCGGGTCGTCGTTCTGCACCCGGGAGAGGTCGATCAGTTCCTGGACCAGGTTGGTCAGGCGGGTCGCCTCGATCTGCATCCGGCCGGCGAAGCGCTGCACGGCCTCGGGGTCGTCGGAGGCGTCCATGACGGCCTCGGAGAGCAGGGACAGCGCGCCGACGGGCGTCTTCAGCTCATGGCTGACGTTCGCCACGAAGTCGCGCCGTACCGCCTCGATCCTGCGGGCCTCCGTCAGATCCTCGACCAGCAGCAGGACCAGGCGGGAGCCGAGCGGGGCCACGCGCGCGGAGACGGCGAGGGCCTCGCCCCGTCCGGTGCCGCGCCGGGGCAGGTCCAGCTCGACCTGGCGTATCTCGCCGTCCCGTCTGGTGTCCCGGGCCATCTGGAGCATGGGCTCGATGGAGAGCTTGCCGCCGCGGACCAGCCCGAGGGCGTACGCGGCGGAGCTGGCCTTGACGACGGCGTCCGCCTCGTCGAGGACTACGGCGGAGGAGCGCAGCACCGACAGAACGGTGTCCACGCCGGGCGGGAGTACGGGATCAGTGTGCAAGGAAGTCCTGGTCGGTCGCTTCTGGTCGCGTTCGCTCCAGCGGAACGCCAGCATGGCGATGACGCCGGTGAGGACCCCGGCGATCGCTGCTGCTGCGGCGACCGCCGCGTTCACGTCCATGCCTCCAGGTTAGGCATGCCCTCCGACATGACCACAGCCGTCGAGGTGCGACCTCGAACACTCGTCGCCCAGAGTTCACCTTGGAGCCAGTATTGGTTCATTTGGGGTGGCGGAAACAGACGCGTACGGGGCACAGCGTGGAAGCGTGGGGTTCGTACCGCCGTTTTTCGACAGGGGGCGCACGCGTGACGTGACGGCCCCCGAACCCCCCGAACGATGATGCACGAGAGGGAACCGAAGATGCGGGACGCGTACCACGAGGAACTGGACTCGATCGGCGACGGACTGGTGGAGATGGCCCGGCTGGTCGGATCGGCGATCGGGCGCGCCACGACCGCCATGCTCGACGCCGACCTGAAGCTGGCCGAGAGCGTGATCGAGGCCGACCAGAAGGTCGACGAACTCCAGCACGACCTGGAGGCCCGGGCGATAGCCCTGCTGGCCCGGCAGCAGCCGGTGGCGACCGACCTGCGGATAGTCGTCACCTCGCTGCGCATGTCCGCCGACCTGGAGCGCTCCGGCGACCTCGCCCAGCACGTGGCGAAGCTGGCCCGGCTGCGCTTCCCCGCGCGTGCGGTCCCCAACGACCTGCACGCCACCCTCCTGGAGATGGGCCAGCTCGCGCAGCGCCTGATGGCGAAGGCCGCCGAGGTGATCATCACCAAGGACGTCGACCTGGCCCTCCAGCTGGAGCAGGACGACGACGAGATGGACCTCCTGCACCGCACTCTCTTCCAGCACCTGATCGACGACCGCTGGAAGCACGGCATCGAGACGGCCGTGGACGTCACCCTGCTGGGCCGCTACTACGAGCGGTACGCCGACCACGCCGTGGCCGTGGCCAAGCGCGTGGTCTACCTCGTCACCGGCGAGCACGCGGACGAGCTGCAGCCGGACATCCAGCCGGTGACGGGCGTCGAGGGGGCGTGACCTCTCCGGAGGGGCGTCGCCTCTCCGGGAGCGTGGCCTCTCCGGGAGGGCGTGGCCTCTCCAGGGGGCGTGACCTCTCCGGAGGGGCGTCGCCTCTCCAGGGAGCGTGACCTCTCCAGGGGGCGTGACCTCTCCGGAGGGGCGTCGCCTCTCCAGGGAGCGTGACCTCTCCAGGGGGCGTGACCTCTGGAGAGGCCGGCGCCTGGGTGCGGCCGGCGCCTCCGTGCGCCGTTGATGCGCCCGGCGGAACGGGCATGAGATAGGCGAGGGCACCCCTGCCCACAGGTCTAGGAGGGACCCATGGCCGAATCCCCCGGTACCACGCCCGACCCCACTCAGCAGCGCGAGACCGAGCAGCCCGCCGAGATCAAGAGTCTGCCGCTGGTCGGCGCGTGCGGCTGCGGCTCGGGCTGCGGCTGCGGGTGCCAGTCGGGCAACCCCTGCCAGTGCGGCTGACCAGTGCGGATGTACGGCACTCGGGGCCGGTGCGGACGAGATCCGCACCGGCCCCTCGCCGTACCGGATGCCCCTCCCGTCCGCCGGGCGCAGCATGGACGTGAGCGGGCGGGACGCACAGGCGGGAAGAAGGCGTGAGGTCATGGCCAAGTTCATGGACGTACACCGCGGCATGCAGGGCATCACGGCCGATCAGCTGATGGAGGCGCATCAGGCCGACCTCGCCGTCGAGGCCGACGAGGGCGTGCACTTCGAGAGCGCCTGGGCGGATCCGGAGTCGGGTTTCGTCTACTGCCTCTCCGAGGCACCTTCGGCGGAGGCCGTCCAGCGCGTCCACGAACGCGCCGGGCACCGCGCGGACGAGGTGCATCCGGTACCGCTGCGCGTCTGAGAACGGCAGACCGCTTCGCGCGTCCGGGGACGACAGACCACACTGCCGTACGCCGGGCTGCCGTATGCCGGTCTGCCTTACTCCTGGCCGCCGTACGCCGGTCTGCCGTAAGCCGGGCTGTTGTGCGCCGGGCTGCCTTACTCCTGGATGCCGTACGCCGTTCCTGGATGCCGTACGCCGTGCTGCCGGTGTCAGGACGTGCGCGCGCGGTGGTGCAGGTCCTCCAGGGCGCCGCGGAGCGTGGTCGTGCGCTGCCAGTCCAGCCAGGCCCCCGCCTCCCCCGCGAGCCGGTCCAGCGCACTCAGTTCGGCGTCGGTGCAGGCACGGCCCGGCCGGGCGTGATGGGTGGAGAACATGCCCTGCGGCCGGCCCCCGGAGCCCGGGATGGGGGTGCTCTGGACGGAGCGGCTGTGCGCGGCGAGCAGCACGGCGCGGGACGCCTCGTCGAAGAACGGCGTGGTGACGACGTCGTCCACGACGACCCGTTCGCTCTTGCGGACGGCCTCGCCGCAGCACGTCGTACCGGACTGGTCGATCACCGCGAAGAAGCGGACGAACTCGGCGGGGAAACCGCAGTGGGACTCCAGCCACAGGGTGTTGTCGGCGGGATCCACGAGCTGGACGTCGGCCATGGGGGTGCGCATGACCGCGCAGGCGGCGTCCCGGAGCGCGTCCAGGAAGGCGGCGCGGGTGGGCGGCAGGCCGTCCGGCGGGCCGAGGAAGCCGACGGCGGGCGGGGCGGGCCGGCCGTCGCCCGGGAACCACGCGGCGCCGGGTCCGGGTGGTGGCGTCCGGGCGAGCGCCAGGGCCAGTCCCGCGCGGGTGAGGCCGTGCGCCCGGGCGACGGTCCGCAGCAGGGTGTCGGCGGCGTATGCGTGGGGCAGGCCGTACCGCTCCACGAGGATGCCCTGCGCGCGGGCGACCCGCGCGTGTGCGAGCAGTTCGTGCCGCAGCCGCAGGGTGCGCGGGCGCAGCGCGGCACCCGGCGCCGTGCCCGTGCCGGAGGCGACGGCGGCGGTGACGACGGCGGTCAGCGCGTCGGGGACCGTCGCGTACAGCTCGGCTCCGTCCTCGCCGTCGGCCCGGGTGCCGGCGAGGACGGCGGCGACGTCGGCGGGGCAGGCGGCCAGCCGCAGGAAGTGGCCCCGGGCGGCTCCGGCCGCGGCGAACCGGTGCAGGATCGCGGCGGCGGCCGGGGACAGCCGGTCCAGGCCGCCCAGGTCGATGACGAGTTGGGTCTCCCCCTGCGCGGCGAGGGCGGACTCCAGAGCGGTGCCGGTGCCGGTGTCGCCGTACATCGCCAGTACCGTCAGCCGGCCCGCCGCCAGCTCAGGCATGTTCAGGTCAAAGATGGTTCGACAGGAGAAGTTCGGCATGACGGGCCTCCCGTCCGTGATGCCTGCGGCAGGCCGCGAAGGCTCCGTGCCGCGTGGGCGCAACCCTGGTGCGCGGTGCGCCACTTCAAGGCTAGTCCGGCGCGGGGGGCTCGTCAGCCTCAGCCGGCGAGCCGTGTGCGCCGTCCCGGGCCGCCGTGACGTCCGGGGCATTCGCGACCGCCGTGGCTTCCGTGGCACCTGCGGCCTCCGCGAGGTCCGAGGCGTCCGAGGCATCCGAGGCATCCGCGACGTCCGAGGCGTCCGAGGCATCCGCGACGTCCATGGCCACCGCGCGCCGCCTGATCTCGGCGCGGTCCGTGGCGTCGAGTACGGCGTCCGGGCGGAGGGTGCGCTGCACCAGGGCCCGCGCGGTGTCCACGGGGCGGCCGTGGCGGTGCTCGGCATAGCCGCGCAGGGCCTCCCGGGCCTCCGCGAGAGTGAGGCCGCCGGCCTCGGCGAGCATGCCGACGGACATGTCGACGGTCGCCTTCGCGGCGAGTGCGGCCTGGACGCGGCTGCTGATGTCGGCCGGCCGCAGCGGTTCCGGACGCCAGCTGACCAGGGCCACGGCCATGACGTCGGCGAGCGCCTGGGCCAGCTCCACGTCCAGCGCGGGCAGTCCGCCGGGCCTGCGCAGCAGCAGGTTGACCGCGCCGACGGTCTGCCGGTGCACCCGCAACGGGAGCGCGTGCACGGAGCGGTAGCCGAACTGCGCGGCCAGGGGCGCGACCCGGGGCCACCGGCCGGTACTGCCCTCCAGGTCGGGCACGTCGATACGGCGGCCGTGCCGGAAGCTGTCCAGGCAGGGCCCCTCGTCGGCCTGCAGCTGGAGGAACTCCAGGAAGGCGGCCTGCTCCTCGGTGACCGCCATGGTGCGCAGCGCGCCGCGGGCGGAGACCACCATGATGCCCACCGCGTCGGCGCCGGTGAGGTCGATGCAGTTGCGGGCCAGCCGGTCGGCCAGGACGACGGGGTCGACGTCGTCGGCGAAGGAGTCGGCCAGCCCGACGAGCGCCTCGGCGAGCTGCTGTTCACGGCTCATCACCGTTGACCGTCCCTTCCCTCGTCACCGACGTCCCGTCCCTGCTCACCGACGTCCGGTTCCTGCTCACCGACGTCCGGTTCCTGCTCACCGCTGCCCTGCGTGTCACTCTCCTCGGCGGGGTGCTGCGGATCACCGTCGTAGCGTCCGGGGTCCCCCGCGTACGGCCGGCCGGGATCGCCGCCGTACGGGCGCCCTGGATCGCCGCCGTACGCCTCCGGCCGGAAGGTCAGCCGGCGGGCCAGGACCTCCCAGGCGATCTGGCTGACCGTGCGGCCCTCGGCGTAGGCGCGGCCCCGCAACCGGTCCAGGGCCTGCTCGGGATCCACGTCCAGCTGCACCATCACCATGCCGACCGCCTGGTAGACCTCGGTGTGGTCGGCCTCGGAGGCCGCCACCCAGGACGCTACCTCGTCCTCCGTGTCCGCATCGGTGTCCTCGGCGGTGCCGTCGTGGTCACCGCGGCCGGCGCGGGCGGCGGCCTGGAGGTTCACCAGGGCGAAGGTGACCGCGTCCCGGACCCACAGCGCGGTCCGCAGATCCGGTTCCGCGATCCCGCCCGCCTGATCGCTGTACAGGTCGAGCGTGCCGATGGCGGCGCCGCTGACGCCGAGCGGCAGCGAGAACACGGCGCGGACGCCGAGGCCCACCGCCTCCTGCGCGAAGATCGGCCAACGGCCGAGGTCGGGGCCCTGGGTGAGGTCGCCCGCGAGGACGGGGGCGCCGTGGTCGAGGGCGGTCTGGCAGGGACCGTCACCCACGGTGTACTGGAGCTCGGCCAGCCGGGCGGCGACCCGGTCGCTGGCACACCAGGTCACGCGGACGCCCTTGCCACCGGAGATCGACACGGAGGCACCGGTGATGGGCAGCAGCTGCACACATGCCGCGCACAGGGCGCCGGGGACGGCCCGCTGATCATCCGCACCGCGCGCGGCGGCGGCCAGTGTCTCACTGACCCGTAGCCGCACCTCCGCGTCGGGCGGCACGCCACCGCCCGGCGGCGGTCCGGATTCCTGGGGCGGCATGCTCATCACCCCCAAGGCTCGGTCTCGACCGCCATGATCCATCGTTGTTCGACTACCGAGTTTCCCAGAGTGGGCAAAGTAACTGCGCGTATTCCCGCGTGCCGGGCATCGCCGGGCCGGCGTGCATCCCATGTCCCGGGCACGGCCGAACCGAACCCTGCCGGGCCGGGCGGGGAGGAGAGTCGGAGGCTTGGCGGCACGGGTGGCTCGCGGGCGCCGTCCACGGCATCGCCGGGCCGGGCGGGGACTCGGAGGCTCGGCGGCACGGCTGGTGCTCGCGGGCGGCGCTCGCGGTCACCGGTCGTCCCGGTCGGTCGGGGTTGACCCTCGACCTTGTGCAGGGCTCAGGGTTCGAGGTGTGGAGAGAGAGATGCGCAGCATCGGTGAGATGGCCCGGGACAGCGGCCTGGGCGTGAGCGCCCTGCGGTTCTACGACCGTGCCGGTGTGCTGGTCCCCGCCTGGGTGGACCCGGCGAGTGGTTATCGCTGGTACGGCCCCGCCCAGCTGGAGGAGGCACGTCTGCTGGCCCGGTTGCGCCGGGCCGGTATGCCGCTGGCGGACACCCGGCTCGTCCTGGCCGGCTGGTCCGGTGCGGACAAGGGCCTGGTGACCGAACTGCTCCAGGCGCACCTGCGCCGACTCGAACGGGGTCTGTCCGATGCCCGCGACGAGTTCTCCACGCTCCGGAACCTACTCGCACGCAGGGAGAACACCGTGACTTCCAGGGAATCCACCACCAGCCGGCCGACCGCCTCCGCCGCCGAGCTGGCAGCCGCGCTGGACGCGGTCCGTTTCGCGGCCGGTACCGATCCGGAAGTGCCGATGCTGGGCGGTGTCCTGTTCGACATCGAAGGAGAGGCACTGCACGTCGTGGCCACCGACCGGTACCGGATGGCGGTCGCCCGCGCCGGTGCCACCGGGCACGACGGACCAGCGGTGCGCGTCGTCGTGCCCGCCCCGCTCGTCGACGCGATGCGGGCGGTGCTGGACGTCGAGGGATCCGCGCGGCTCTCCGTGGACGGTGATCGAGTGGCGCTGGAGACGGAGGACGGCCGGGTGTCGGGCCGGCACCTCGATCACGACTTCCCCGACTACCGTCGCCTCGTCCGCCTGCCGCCCGGACGCCGCGCCCTCGTCGACGCGCCGGTTTTCCGCGAGGCGCTGATGAGCGGTCCGGTCCGCCCGAGCGAGGTGCGCGATCAGGGCGGGGAGTCCCACGACCTCAGCGTGCTGAAGGTGACGCCCGACGGCACCGTGGCCCTCTGCGACGACGGTGACGAGGACCAGAACCAGGTGGCGGTGAACCGCCGGTTCCTGCTGGACGCCCTCGCAGCCGGAGACCAGGACCGGCTGATCCTGGAGTTCGGCGCCCCGACGGCGCCGATGGCGATCCGCCGGCCCGACGACGAGGAGACGTTCTCGATCCTGATGCCCGTACGCCTGGATCACTGACGCCCCGGGCTCCGGCCGACAAGCCACGGCAAGCCCTGTCCCCGCAAGCTGGTGGTGGACATGCCCACGTTCGCGTCGGAGCCGGCCGCCTTCCGGTTCGGCGCCTACGGCGATCCCGTCTCGGTGAAGCCGCCGAAGGCAGCGGAGACCGTGCGCTCGGCACGCCTCGAAGCCCTGGCGGAGAAGAACCTCGCGGCCGGTCTGCCCAGTTACCGAGCTCCTCCCTCACGCCCCTTCGGGGCACTGCCCGCCCACGTACCGTCCGCGCCGCTCCCGGATGCGCCGCACCAGCACCGAGGACCGGCCGCCGGCCCGGACGAGGAGGGCCGTGGGCAGGAAGACCGAGTCGCTGACGATCATGGCGAGGGACAGGAAGGGGATGCCCAGGACGACGGCGATTCCGACGTGTTCGAGGATCATGACGGACAGCAGCACGTTCTTGACCTTGCGGTACATGAGCGTGAAGGGGAACGAGATCTGCATGATGACCGTGCCGTAGCACAGCAGGAAGACCAGCAGCATGTTCGCCGAGACGAGGTCGGTCAGCCACGGCCAGGGACGGAAGAGGTCCAGGTGCATCGCGTAGTAGACGGCGCTGCCGTCCTGCCACTTCGTCCCCTGGCTCTTGTACAGGCCCGCCGAGGCGTAGATGAAGCAGACCTGGGCGGCGATGACCAGCATCGCGCTGTTGTGCAGCATGGCCGCGCCGGAGTCCAGCAGCGAGCGCATCGCGTGCCGGGGAGCCCACCGATCCAGGGCGAACCACAGGCCCTGAAGGCCCCACATCGCCCAGAAGACGCCGAGCCAGCCGTCCCAGTGGAGGCATGAAGCCCACAACAGCGGCGGGCCGAGCGCAAGCCACAACGCCGCTCCGGAGCGGTCGCGCCGCGTGCCGCCGGCCCACGGTCCACGGCGCCGCGCGTCCAGCGACCAGACCCGGCCACAGCGAGTGAAGGCCAGGTACACCGCCATGATGCGGATGATGTCGTCACCGGCGTCACCTGCGAATGGACTGCGGTTCTCGATCGCGAGCACTCCCACGAGGAAGAGCACCGCTGTGGCGCGGGTGCGCCAACCCAGCATGAGGAGTACCGCGGCTGCGAGCGCCCCGTGGTAGACCAGCTCGAACCACCACCGGCCACCGGACCAGGTGAGCACGGTGAAGGCGTGCGTGTCGGCGGTGAGGGTCCTGGCCATGGTCTGCGACCAGGGGTTGTGGTCGCCGAACAGCACGCGGCGGTTCGGCCACTCCCGGAGCAGGTAGCAGGCGAAGAAGAAGCCGTAGCCGATCCGGATGACGGCCACCTGGTACGGGGAATGGGTGCGGGTGGCGAAAGCCATGAACCGCGACAGCCGCTCTACGACACGATCGCGCGGGCCGACCCGAGCGGCGGGAAGCGCGGACGCCGACGGCCGCGATGCCGGGGCCGATGGGGGCCGGGGCGTGGTGACGCCGTCCGCGGGAGGTTGGGGCGCCGGGACGGCGACCGTCGCCGCGTTGCGGTTTTCGTACACGTCACAGCTCCTTGTAGAACTTCTCCTCGACCGGCCACCACGGCAGGATTCTGTAGGCCGTCGTGTCCGGCGCCTTCTGTCCCGTCCACTTCGGAGGGGCAACGGCGTTGGTACGGCTGGCGAGTTGGATACGGACGATCCGCTCGCCGTTCCACCGGCGGCCGAAATGCTGTAGTGCGATCCGCGTCAGATATTCGGTGGACAGCGCGCTGCGCATGCCGTTCGTCGGCTTGTCCTTCACAGTGTGTGTTTGCGTGTAGAAATCCCAGGAGCGGCGGAGCACGTTCTGGTCCAGATGACCGGGAACCGGGTTGTGCTTCATGGCCTCGAGATGCGGGAAGGAGAGATTTTCCCAGTTCCAGGTATGCCGGGTGCCGTCCCGCCCCAGAGTCTGGACGCGCGCACCGGTCGACACATTCTGGGCCAGTGGATTCGGCGCGAACATCTGCCAGTTCTGGCCGAATTCCGGATAAATATATCCGTTGATCGTCTTTTGGTACGCGTTCGTCACGGAACTGGCCGGCGAGAGGGTCAGGAAAACCATGCCGAGATGCCACACCACAGCGCCGATCAGGACGGCGGCCGTGGCCGTCAATGCCGCGAGAGAGGTCGTGAACGGAACGCGCGCGACGCCGTCCCGCCCGCTTCCCCGGGCGGGGAGTGCGTCGCCGGCGGCGTCCGCGGTAAGGGCGGACGGTTCGACGCATTCCGTTGAGGGTTCGGCCGCCCCCGGCGCCCTGGGCGCGCCCACCAGCGCGCCGGAGCTCTCGGGTGACGCGCAGTCGCCTGCCGACTTCGTGAACTGCTCCATGATGAACCTCGTGATCTGCCGTCTCACCGGCATGAGCGACGGCACGGAGCCGTGCGCCGCTTCGGTGCCTCACGCGCCGCGGGCGTCCCGGTGTCACCCGTCCGGGCCACACCGGGACTCCTTGCCCCTCGCCGGCGTCCCCGCGTGATCGGGCCGAGGTTTCGGCTTCGGCCACGGACGGGGACGCCATGCCACAGGAGCCGACGCGCGTCGGCGCCCCTGTCAGCCGCCGTTCGCGTTGTTGCCGTTGTTCCCGTTGTTCCCGTTGTTGCCGTTGTTCCCGTTGTTGGCGTTGTTCGGGTTATTGGCGTTGTTGCCGTTGTTCCCGTTGTTCCCGTTGTTCCCGTTGTTGCCGTTGTTCCCGTTGTTGGCATTGTTGCCGTTGTTGGCGTTGTTCGGGTTGTTCGCTCCGTTGGAGCCCCCGATGATGCCGACGGGAATCAGGGTCACCGTCACCGTCGGGTTGAACGTCGCATTCTGGGTGCAGTACCCGAAAGTTCCGCCCTTGCAGTTGTGGTCCAGGTTCAGGGACGAAGAGCCGTCCCCGTGGTCCACGCCGATGCCGCTGGAGCCGAGGGGGTGACCGATGGAAGTGATCACTCGGTGAACGGGGAGAGCGGACGGGTTGGCGAGCGCCACGCCCCCCAAAGACAGGGCGCCGGTCGCAAGCCCTACAACGAGGCCCCGGAAAGCCTTCATCGATGAACTACCTTTCGCTGTGGGTGGATCAGACTTTCCGGATCCTGCAACCTTTCGCTATGACATAGGTAGCGAAACACGCAGAGAAAGGTGACCCTACTGCCGTAATGGCGCCTGGATATTCACCCGCCCGGGCTATGCCAACCGGCACCACCCTCCCGGGACCCACATCGACCCACCACTCGCCCTCGCTCCCGTCAGCAAGGCGTCCAAAGCCGCTCGGGTCCCGCAAGTCGGTGGCGCCACTCTGCGCCTCGCAGGGCCGCGGTGTCCCTGTCGGTGTCGGATGACACGGGACCGAGCCGTTCGGCGGCTTCGGGTTGCCCCGGGGCAGAGGGCTCGTATCCGAGGGCCCACGGCCGGCCCCGACTGGCGGCAGGTGCCTCCGATGGCCGCTTCCCGAACCTCGACCACGGGTGCGGCCCGTCGTCACCGTTCCGTCACAAGTGGTCCCCGCACGGAACCCTGCCGCTCTCCCGCCCTGTCTGCACTCACGTACCACGACCACGCGTACCGCGGGGCAACAACCGACGACCGAAACCCGCGGACGAGACGACTCAGGGGGACGACAGCATGCGGCACAGCAACGGCATTCGCAGGGCGGCTCTGGCGACGACGGCGGTCACGGCCGTCGCGGCGGCGGTGACCGGCATCCTGCCCGGCACCGCCATGGCGGCGAGCACCACCACCTCCACCCCGCCGCCCGCCTGCCCGGCCTCCGCCCTCCAGGTCAGCGCCTGGCAGGCCGTCCACCGGCCCGTCGGGACCGGGACCGGGGCGGCGGTCGTGCAGTTCACCAACGTCTCCCGGAGGACGTGCGTCCTGAAGGGCTATCCGACGGTCGCGGGCGCCGGCAACGGCTCCCCCGCCCACAACACCCCGCTCAAGGTCACCCGCACCGGCAGGGCGGCCACCGTGACGGTCCGGCCGCACGGCAAGGCGTGGGTGAAGCTGACCTTCGTCCAGGTCCAGGGGGAGGGCGACGGCTACTGCCTGTCGGGCAAGGACCCGGTGACGTATCCGACGATGGTCATCGGGCTGCCGCACTCCGGGAAGCACCAGGTCGCCCTGAACGACGGGGTGTGGGCCGAGTGCGACAACAAGGTGACCGTCACCCCGGTCTCGGCGCGCAAGCCTTCCTGACCTCACCGTCCCCGCAAACCGAGCAGCCTGCACGACGATCGCAACACTCTCACCTGCACGTTTACGAGGTGCTGCACATAAGTACAGGTCAGCTAAGTACAGGTAAGCGACTCAGCGCACCCTCGGTGCGCTGAGTCGCTTACCTGCGGTGATCCCCGAGACCGGGCCCGAAAGGCTCTCGGCAAGACTCTCCGGCCCCAAGATCCCAAAGGCTGAGGTTCCAGGGAGGTCCCAGAGCATGAAAATGCCCCCCGATCCGCGCTTCCCGCGCAGGTCAGGGGCATGCTCACCAAATCTACTTCTTCTTGCCCTGGGTCTTGCCGGGGATCTTGGGGAGCTGGGTTTTTGCTGGTCAGAGGCAGTGGGCTCGTGCGCCTGGTGGTTGCCGTTGGTCGTCATTGGCCACTCTCGAGCGGCCTCGGACGGCCCAGAGACGGCCCAGCTCCTCGGGCTGAGTGGGCGGCCCGCTGGCCTAACGCGAGGGGCGCTTCTTCGGGGGAACCGGCCCAGGTATCACATCCTTGCCGAGGTGTTCCTTGATCAGGTACTTGAGTTCCGGCCCTTCGATGAGCTGGAGCCGGCCATGTTGGCGGGCAAAGTCGTGGCTGGCCCTGCCGAACCACGATGTGGTGATCAGGACCCCCTTGGCAGCACGCTTGTGCTCGACCACTCCGGCGAGCGCCTGGACGGACTCAACGCCCACGAGCTTGCTGTAGCGCTTCGCCTGAATGATGCACTCGCCGTTGAAGACGGGGTCCTTGCTGACGGCCACCGCGTCAACGCCCTCGTCTTTGGACGCCTGGGTGTTCCAGGCCTCCATGCCGATCGCCTCGAACAGTTGGCGAATCAGGTGCTCGAACTCGGTGGGCGTCAGCTTCACCAGCACGGGCCTGCTGTCCAGGCCGGCGACTACATCCATGCTGTCCATGAGCCGGTACTTCGACAGGTCGAACTCGACGATGGGGCGAATCGGTTCGAGATCGTAGGGGTTGGGAGACACCAGAGCGTTGAGTCCCCTGAGGCACTGCGCTGGATCAACCTGACTGAGACGGAGCTTCCCGAACTGCTCCCTGCTGGCGCTGAGCGTCACCAGACAGGGTGAGACCTCCTGACCGGTGGCCCGGTCGATGGTTCCCACATGGCCGTTCAGGATCACGCCATTGACGATCCGGTCTGGGTCGCTCGTCAGGACCTCGTGGACTGTCCTCAGAGCGACTTGGGCCAGGACGGAGGCGTAGATCTCCTTGCGCTCCTTCTCGGGACGAGGCAGCACGGTCGTCTCGTCTCGGCTCTTCACGTACCGGTAGCCCCGCGCGGTAGGAACGATCGCCTCGGGAGGCAAGTGGATCTCAACGAGTACGTCACCGGTGGCAGGCCGAAAGGCGATCCGATGCTCGTGGGGGAAGCCCAACGGATACTCTGACGCATCCAGAACCGCCCCTAGATGAGCCTCGACCGCCGCGGGCTCCCCGGCCCTGTACGCCTCGCGCTCCTCGTCCAACTTCCCGTTGAAGGCCGCCACCTCGTCAAGTGCCTGCGCTTCGGCCTGGCGGTGTTCTGCACGCTTCTGCTCCAGCGTTGCCAGCCGCTTCTCCTCGGCTCGCCTGTGGCGCTCTTGTGCCTCGCCGAACCGCACACGGGCCTCGGCAACCTCAGCTTCATAGCGCTTCCTGCCAAGACCCAGGACAGCAGCCAGACCGCCGGGCTCGGGTGGTGCGAACTCCTCCCAGCGCGGTGAAGGCTCCGGCCGAGACCAAGGACGCTCGTCTAACTTCCTCGGCGTGTAAGTCCTCCGCCGGCGCTCAAAGGTCGTCGGCGGATCGCCAACCAACGCGTTGCGGAGCAACTGCCCGAGCTGCTCGACTTCGTGCTCGACCCCGATCGTGCGAACCCGCGCCTGCTCCGCCTGCTGCTCCTGATACGCAACCTTCCGCTCGCGCTCCTGCCGCTTGCTAGCCGTCTCAGCGGCCTTGCGTTCCCGCTCCACTTGCCGGGCCTTTTGCTCCTGGGCACGTCGTAACGCTTGCTGCTGCCGCTGATAGTCGGTGCCTCGGCCGCTACCCCGTTGCGCCACCTGCTTACCCCTCCCCTGGCCCTACTCCGCCACAGGGCTGCATTCCCCTTCCACATCGCAGAATCACGCAGGGCAGGGGCGTCACCTCAGACCGACCGCTCGGTGCATCGCTGACTCAGGTCGTCTGTACCTCGACCGACGACGGTCAGCCACGATGGCGAGTCTGCCGACCGACCGGGCGCGCGTGTGCCTCGCTGCACCCCCACCGGCCTCAGCCACGCTATTGGTGCCGTCGACCACAGCAATCCGCGACGGCGGCGGCCTGGTGATGAGACCTTGGGACCGTGACTTCTTCGTCCCGAAGCAACTTGGTAGAGGCCTCCGCCTTGGGCTGGGTCATCTCTCACCTGCGTTGCTGATCCGCTGACGTCCGTGCTCGTCTGCCGTTGGTCGCGGGCGTTGTCACGCAGTTAGACACTCAGTCGGGCAGCGGCCGACCGCCCATGCGCCGGCGGTCAATTCCAATCGGTGGGCGAAGACATCCAAGCGAAGGCGTCTGCTGTTCGGGTAGCCAACGATCCGACCCGCCAGGAGTCGGTGATGTCGGTCCACCGGTGAAGGTAGGCGCTGCGCGCCCCGTGCTCTGCGGCTTGGTCATAGAAGAGGGTGAACCTGTAGACCCTGCCGTCTTCGGCGATGACTTGGCCATCCTCGTGATCGGGGCCACCTTGCAAAAGGTCGACGACGACCGTCCGGCACGGATCGAGCCCCTGGCCCTTCAGGAGCTCCCGCAATCGGCTCCACAGGTCGTAGTCGCTGGTCCGCAGGAGATCGGTGTACTGGACGACGATGCTTGACACCATCACCCCATGATCGGTCCGGCACATGGTGAAGGGAAGCGGGCCGATGAGGTCAAGGCCGACGGTAGCGCATCAGCTTGGGAAGCTAAGGTGATCTAGGGCTCGCTGCCAGTCATGACCTGCGGCGGAGCGGTGTCGGCGCCAGGTGGGCGGTCCGCTGGTTACCCGGTGTTCCCCGTGGTTCCCCGCACAACCTGGCACGGGTCTGGCACGCGTGAACTGCAAGAGGAAGCGGTCCCGCGCGCTCACTGACAAAGCACGGGCGTGAGATGACCAACCGTTGCTAGCCTGCTGGGCGTGTCGCAGGAAGCTGAGCCGGGGAGCCCGCCCGAACAGGGCCACATGATCCTGCTCCCGATCAGGCTGGATGAGAACCGCACCGTTGAAGGTGTCACCTTCGTGCCGTCTCCCTGGGGGGCTCCCCTTGCTATGGCACTGAGGGGCAAGGATGAAGATGGACAGCCCTGGCTTGCTATCGCTAACGAGACTCCGGTCAGTTGGCTCCGCGTCGGCGCGTCGATTCCCAAGTCGGAATTGGAGATCCTCCACCTGCAAAGGCTCGCGACTGATCACAAATGTTCCACAGGCGGCGAACTCTACGAGGCGATAGATCCGGTCGCCCCCGGTGAAGATCCCCCTGACATTTATGCACATGCGGCCGGAAGTAAGATCGGCTGGGAACTGACCGCTTTCAGTAACTCCAGCCGGAGGTACGCTCAGGCTCTCTTCTTTGAGGTCTCCAAGCGACTTGCATTTCAGCAAAGGCATCGCATCGGTCATCTAACTGGCTACCACATTTCCATGTGGTTCGGTGCTGCTGATGATCCCGCTGGCCTGCCATTCAAGGCCAATAAGGAGAGTTCCTATGATCGGTTGATCGATGCCCTTGTGGCGCATCGCCCAGATCCAGATCAATTCAAGGTTCAAGGATCTCAGCCCCCTATGCAGGTGACTGGTGCTGACCCGGTAAGAACGCCTGACGACGTCAACTTCATGTCCATCCCGCTGCTCGGAGGCGCTCCCGCATCTGGGCTGTTTGCAATGACTGGTATGAGTGTGGGGTTGGCTTTCCAGTCCGACCATGTCGCATCGCAAGAGTGGGTCAACCTGCGAAAGATCATCAAGCGTAAGGACAAACCGGCCAATAATCGTCTCCTGATTTCGGCTGGAGCTCCGGATGCCATGGGCAGGTGCTTCGCCGCTGAAGAAATCTTGGCCCATTTCATGCTCGACAATCCGGAAGGCGTTTCGGCGAATCACTTGTCGTCCGTTATTCTCCATTTCTGGAGCACGGGACAGGCTTTTGAGTTGATGGGTTCTAAACCTGTGGAATTGTGGCCTGCGGTGTATCAAGGTTACAACCCGATGGCACACCCTTTCGCCCTGTCGTTGTAGATCCACAGTGCCAGCACGTCCTCATCCGCAAAAACTCCCGCGCTCTGGTCGGCGCCGCTAGAATTGCGAGCAGCAAGCTGCAAGTGGGCAAGAATAGCGTGCTCCTCACTCCCGTCGTCCGGGGAATGAGGGCACCATGTCGCATCAATTCTCATCGGATTCTGACTCGCCCCGACTGCGGTCATCACTACCAAGCTTTTCCCGAAGCAATTTCGCGTAGCGCTTGACCACGGGCCGGTGTGCCTCTCACCTTTTGCGACCGGTCCGCAAACGCTCGTGGTTGGTCGCCGCTGTGCGCCAGCGTTGTCATTCAGTTAGACACCCACTGGCCATTGCCGCCCGGTGGCATGCGGCTGCTGGCGGCACAGGCGCTTAGAAGGCACCCAGTGCCTACCGATACACCCCTGCGCTGACCTGCTTAGACCCGCCCCTGAACCATGGGCTCTGCGGGACTTCGACACGCATTCGACAGACGATGGTGATGCACTTCGGTTGACTATGAGTCATGAAGCTTGAAGAGAAGTGCCGGTGGGCCGCGAACCATCATCGGGCCGACACGGCCTCCGCACGTGGCGAGTGCGCCTGGGGGCACCGTGCCCCAACCCAGCGGCGTGGAGTGTGAGGGTCAGCGATGCCGGTGGCGAAAGCTGGTGGGTTGCCTGTGCAGAGCATGCGGACGCATCAGCTGTGTTGTCCGCCGAATCCGGAACCGATTAGCCCACTTCTCCGGAGGCCCCTTACCTGGGTAACGCAGCAGGTCATGGCGACCATCACACGCACTCTGCTGTAGGACTCACAGGAGTGAAGTCGGACCGACCACCAGTACCTACCGCCCGCACTTGGTAACAGTACTTGCTATTCCGGTCGAGGTCTACCGAGGTGAATGTCGTAGCGTTAGACGGCAGACGTACGGGCTGCTCGGTGCTGATGTTTCCCGCTGCGTCGATCCTGGTTCTACGGACCTCATAACCGGTTTCATTATTTGCTTCGTCCACCCACTCCACCTTGGCCTCATCGGTCTTGTGGCATGGGACGCGAGGAATGCATAGGAGATGGATCCTCCTCGCAACCATATGCGAAGGCTCGGTCGGCTGTCCCTCGTCGATCCCTACACCCTGAGTCACAGTGAAGTCCGCCTGAGCGACATCAAAAGAAAGAAACTCGTCATTTTTCGCGACCATGGACCAGGTCCGGTTGCCGCCCAACGGGATGAGCCTACGCTCAGCGGATGCTGTTGCGTCGAGGTCACGAGTTCCGCAGCTTGACCCTTCGTACAGATACAACACTGGCGTTACTCCAACCTCGTCGAATCTGTTGAGGGTCAACGTGAAGAGCAGAACGCCTCTGGCTTCATCATTTGCACATATTTCGAACTGGGGGTGCCGAATGGGGGACGTATGCGTGAGGTTAACTCGCGCGTCAATGTCGAGAAACTCTCGAGCGTGGCCACCATTTCCCACAACCAGTGTCCCCTCGATGCTGACAGTGTGGGTTCTGGCTGCGGCAGCTGGCTCCGCAATTCCTATGAAAGGGATGGGGGTCAGCAGAACAGCAGCCGCAACGACTCGACCGAATTTCATCTCGAACCTCGCAGATCTTGGCTCCGACGGGCATCTCTCCCCGAGGGCTGCGACGGGGCCCGGTACCACCAGGATGCCACTATGGAAAACTTGGTGCATCTCGGGCGGTGGTCACGAAGCCCACTGCAAAAACCTGTCAGAATAACCCATGGGGGCTATCTGCGCGCACTCGACAGGATTCGAACCTGCACGGGTGGCTGGCATGCTGGAAACGGGTGCGCTTGCAACCTGGCTGACGGAAACCCCGTTCTCACCTTAGCCACCGAAAGTCAGCCACGAAGGTGGGTGCGCCGAACGATTGCGTGTCACGTGTGCCTCCAGCAACCCGCGCCGGCCTCAGCCACGCTTCTTGTAAACGTCACGGTTCGTGCTCCCTCCTGCGTGCGCGTTGTGGACGTACGAACGGAGGTTGACGCCGTGTAGCCGACCGCTCCAGCCCGGGGCGTCTCCTCCGTGCTGGCCCGCAGTCGCTGGCGTGCCGTCGGGCGGGCCCGCCGCTGGCGAAGACAGAGCGGCGGGCCCACCCGACGGCACGCGCCCGCGCTGTGCGCGGGCCTTGAACCCGTAGAGAAAGTTGTAACTCAGTCGGGCTTCCCGGGCTTGAAGTCATGAGCGCAGTTCGGGAGTTCGGCGCCCTGGCGGTGCAAGAGCGGCAGGAAGATCACGGGTCGAATAGTCCACGTGATGTGGATGTCCTCGTGGGTCACCGACACCGTGCAGGGCTCGCCACGCAGGAGCGCACGCCTGGTCTTGATGCGGCCGTCGTACAGCCACTCCCACGCAGCGTCCGACGCGTCGGCGTCGAGGGCCGATGAGATCGTGCGGAGAGTGACCGCTACCCACCGGTCCGCCTGCGGAGCTGCGTAGGCGTCGAAGGATGCCAGTAGTGCCGGCCCTTGCTGCTCAGTGAGGTCTTGCGTCCAGCATTCGCACCAGTAGCCGGGTCGGGGCCCCTTCATCAACACGGGTGGCCTCCTGCAGTGGTCCTGGGACTGCTGTCGTCGCTGTGAGATGCCTGCGGTACGTCACGGGGGTCCCGCTCGGCGTTCAGAAACACGGCGCCGACTCCTGGAGGTTCATCCGGACACCGAGTTCCGCGGTGACTGTTCGGCTGGACTCGTCCCCCTGGAACGTGACGCTGTCGGCGAGGGCGGCGACCAGGGCGAGCCCGCGGCCGTGCGTCGCGTTGAGCGGTGGGTCCTGGACCTCGGGCGTGGTCTTCGTGTGGCCGCAGTCGGTCACCGCGATCGTGAGCACCCGATCGGAGATGGTGAGGCTGACGCGGAAGGCGCCGGCGCCCTCGCCGCTGGCGGTGTGTGTGACGGCATTGGTGCCGAGTTCGGTGACGATCAGCTCGGCGTCCTCGGAGCGCGGGTGGCCGTTCAAGGTGGCTCGGGTCCAGCGGCGCGCGGTGCTGAGTTCTTGGGGATGCCCAGGGAAGGTGCGTCCGTGGGTGGGCATGGCGTCCTCCATGGCGGTGACCTGCTGTCTTCCGTGCCATCGGGGGCGACCGGCTGACACGGACCATGCAGAGCCGTACAATTAGTACTAGCACCGTACCGAATGTGCGCGTCCTAAGAGTGCGGGTTCGTACTTTTCGTGCGAGCGGTCGGCGCATAGCGTTCGCCGAGTGGTCTGGTGCTGGCCTGGAAGCCGATGGAGAGAGGACCTCGCATGTTCGGACTGATGGTGCGCTTCACCTGCAAGGACGAGACGTCGGCGGCGGCGTTCGATGACCTTGTGGCACGGACTGGCGAGCTGATCCGGGCGAACGAGCCCGGGACGGTGATCTACGCGGTGCACCGCGTTGACGGACGTCCCTTGGAGCGCGTGTTCTACGAGCTGTACCGGGACAAGGTCGCCTTCGAGGAGCACGAGTCGAAGGAGTACGTGCGGGCGTTCCTCTCCGAGCGGGACCAGTACCTTTCCGCCACGGAGGTCGACCGTCTGGACTTCGTGTCCGGCAAGGGTGTGGACGTTGAGCACTGAGTATCAAAAGGCGCTAGGTCGCAAGATCGCCTTCCATCGCAAACGGCGCGGGCTGTCGCAGAAGGAGTTCGCCGGTCTCCTCGGGCGATCGGAAGCGTGGGTGTCCCAGGTGGAGCGGGGCGTACGACGCATCGACCGGATGACCGTGCTGGAGAAGGTCGCCGAGGTGCTGGAGGTGCCGCTCGCGGAGCTGGCGGCCGAGGCCCCCATCGTCGCGTCCGTGGCCGAAGGCGAGCCACCGGGTGCGAATCGGCTGCGGCTGGTGCTGAGTTCAGCGCACTCGCTCAAGGCGATCCTCGGTCGGCATGACGCATCCCCGGATGTGCCGGCACTCCGCGCCGAGGTCGACCGTGCCTGGTCGCTGACGCATCAAGGTAATTACGCCGACTTGGCCGAGCTGCTCGAAGGGCTCGTTCCGCGGCTGGAGTCGGCCACCCGCTCGGTGTCAGAGGCCGAGCGTCCTGAACTCTTCCGGTTGCTCGCGGTCATGTATCACACGTGCAGTGGGGCGCTCGCGAACCTGGGAGAGCCTGAGGCGGCCTGGATCGCCGTCGATCGCTCCGTGGTCGCCGCCGAGCGAGCCGGTGATCCGCTGCTGATGGCAGCGGGCGAGTTCCGGCTCTCCATCGTCTTCCTCGGTGCGCGTCACTTCGAGCAGGCGGCTCAAGCGTCGGGCAGCGCGGCTGACGCATTGCACCCCCTCGCGGAGTCCGGGCAGATCGAGGCGGTGGCGCTGCGGGGTGCCCTGACGTTGCAACGGGCGGTCGCCGCCGCTCGGCTGAACCTGGCTGATGAGGCGTACGGCTTCCTCCGCGATGCTCGTGCCATGGCCGAGCAGGTCGGTGATGGGCGCAACGACTACAACACCGAATTCGGACCCACGAACGTCGGCTTGCACGAGGTGTCGGTCGCGGTCGACCTCGGAGACGCCGGCGTCGCCCTTCGGGCCGCTCAGGCAGTCGACGCGTCGGGACTGTCCGCGGAGCGGCAGACACGGTTCCAGATCGATGTGGCCAGGGCGTACGCCCAGCGGCGTCAGGTTGGTGACGCCGTAACAGCGCTGCTGAAGGCGCGGGAACAGTCGCCCGAGATGGTGCGGTCCTTGCCGATGGTCAAGCAGCTCGTCGCGGATCTTCTGACCATGAGCCAGCCCCCGTGCGAGGAGCTGCGAGCCCTGGCAGGAGAGTTGGGCGTACACGAAGTACGGACTGGTACTTGAAGTACTAGACAGTACTTGGAGTACGGGTTAATGTGGTTGGCGTCGGCACGCCCCTTCGCGTCCAGCGGAGTTGGCGTGCGGGCATGCGAACGGGCCGGAGCAGGAAGGCAGACCTGCACCGGCGCGTGAGTGAAAGGGCCACAGAGAGCAGATGTGGCCTGAGCGGGAGGCAGCCCACTCAGGCCGGGTGCGTCTTTGGCATCAACGCTCTTGGAGCGTATCGCGCCCAGTCGGTATGAGGTCAACCTCCCGTTGCGTAGTGATTCATCACTGAATGCACCGTGCCTACGGTGCGACGCAAGGGAGAGCAGTTCTGTGCGTGTAATCCGTGTGGAGACGTCGGCGGCGACAATCCTGCTCACCGAGGCTCCTGAGCCCAAGGTCCGCGACCGGCAGACCGGTGAGATCGCCAAGGATGCGAACACCGGTGAGGCGCTGATGACCATCGGCGTCGTCTACATCGAGGACGGGGAGTCCTCGCTCATCAAGGTCACCGTTCCGGAGAGCGGCGTCACCGAGGGACTGTCCCTCGGCTCCCCGGTGTCGCTGGTGGGCCTGGTGGCCCGGCCGTGGGAGACCGTTTTCAACGGCCAGCAGCGTCACGGCATCGCCTACCGGGCGGCTGCGGTCACGTCGGCCGCCTTCCCGGCAGCAGTCGGGGCCTCCGCCTGATGTCGGACTGGATGACGCTGTTGGAGGTGGGTGGTCCCCTCGCCGCATTCGGCGGCGGGGCCGCCTACGCCCGGACTCGTCACCCGGGCGTCTACTGGTCCACGGTCGGCCTGCCGTTATCGACGGCCCGGCTCCTGGGCTCGTACGGCTCCGTCATGGAGGCGTGTGGGCTGACGGTGCAGCCTTCCAGGCTGCGGGCCCTCGCCGTGAGGGCAACGACTCGACGTGAGGTTCGGCCCGTGCCTCCGCGGCGAGGCATCATCCGGCCCACGTCGACGGGCTTGCGGCTCCGGCTGCGGCTGGCTCCCGGCCAGGAACCGGCGGACGTCGCCGCCTCGGCGGAGCGGCTACGGCATGCCTGGGGCGTCCACGCCGTGTACGTGCGGGACGTCAAGCCGGGTGTCGTGGAACTCCGGCTCGTCGGCTTCGACGTCCTGCGGAAGGTGCGGATGCCTCGACGAAGCGGCGGTGGGCTTCTCCAGGTGCCGGTGGCCCTGAGGGAGGATGCGACCGCGTTCGTCCGCGACTACCGCGCCATTCCCCACCAACTCACCCTCGGCGCCACCCTGTCCGGGAAGTCCATGTACCTACGGCACCTGGTGGCCGGACTCGCCCCTCAGCCAGTCGCCCTGGTCGGTATCGACTGCAAGCGCGGTGTCGAGCTGGCGCCGTTCGCCGCCCGACTCTCCGCGCTGGCAACCGACCCGGAGCAGGCGGCCGAGCTGCTGCCCGTGCTGGTCAAGGAAATGGAAGACCGGTACGACCTGATCAAAGCCCGGCAGGGCATCGTGCCGAGCACCCCGGACGAGGAGATCACCTCCGACATCTGGGGCCTGCCCGACAGCGAACGTCCCGTGCCGATCGTGCTGTTCGTGGACGAGGTTGCCGAACTCTTCCTCGTCGCCACGAAGAAGGATGAAGAGCGGCGGGACGAGATGGTCACCCAGCTCATCCGGCTCGCTCAGCTCGGCCGCGCGGCCGGCATCTATCTGGAGGTCTGCGGGCAGCGCTTCGGCGCCGAACTGGGCAAAGGCGCAACCATGCTTCGCGCCCAGCTCACAGGCCGTGTCTGCCACCGCGTCAACGACGAAGCCTCCGCAAAGATGGCTCTCGGCGACATCGCTCCCGAAGCGGTCATGGCCGCCTGCTCCATCGCCCCGGAACGACCCGGCCTGGCCGTGGCAGGCGACACCTCCGGCGGCTGGTCCCGTATCCGCACGCCGTACCTCTCCCTCGCCGACGCTGCCCAGGTCTGTCGGGAGTCGGCACACCTGGTCCCCGCTGTGCCTGCGCTGAGGCGCTTCCGGCCCTACGCCCCCGCGCAGCAGGTCGTGACAGCCACTCCGGTGGTTTGTGCGCATCCGGCGACGGACTGACCCACTTCCCCCCGGCCGGCGTGCCCATCTCGCGCCGTGTCCCTACCCCGGCACGTCCGAAATCGGAAGGAGCCGCATCATGCGCGCCCAGCTTGCCCGCGTGGACGCGGTGCTCGTCCAGGCGCTCATTGCCGCCGCCCTATCCTTTGCCCACCTGCATGACGTCGCCTCGGCAGCCGGGCAAGACGGGTGGAAGGCATGGGCCTACCCCGTCTCCGTCGATCTGCTCCTGGTCGCTGCCTGGCGTCGACTGCGCTCCGGCGTCACAAAGACGGCGGCCTGGTGCTGGTTCGTCGTCGCCCTCACTGCGTCCTTGGGCGCCAACGTCGCCACCGCCGGCCTCCTCCACCTCGGCGACGTTCCGGCCTGGCTGCGCATCCTCGTCGCGGGCTGGCCTGCGGTCGCCTTCCTCGGGGGAACGCTCCTCGCGCACTCGGCACCGAGGGCAACTGCTGATGCCGAGGACCAGGACGGTGAGCCCGTCATCGAGGCGCAGCCGGAACTTCCGCCCGTACCGGTACCGGCCGCCCTCGTTGCCCATGCCCGCAAGGTCGCCGCCGAACACCGTGCCCGGACCGGGTCGGTCATCGACACCTCAACTCTCCGCGCTCGGCTCGGCGTCCCGGCGCCGCTGGCCGAGGCCATCGCCGCACAGCTTTGAGAGGAGCCCTCATGCCCGCCAACCCGCGCTTCCGCAACGTCGTCCGCATCGGTCCCGTCCAGGTCGGCACGTACTACGACGGTCGGGGCCGCGAGAAGCACACCGCTGCCTGTACGGCCCCGCGCTGCGGCTTCTCGACCGACTACGACAGCCGTGCCGCCGCCGAACTGGCCGCCCGCACCCACCGCTGCGCCGCCCGCTGAGGAGACCCCTGTGACCGTCTCGCTCCCGCTCGTCTTCGTCCTGGGCGTCATCGCCTGGGCCGCAATCAAGTTCCTCGGCGTCCGCCTCTGGGTCGCCGTCGTGATCGCGCTGTTCGGCTTCTGGCTCTCGCACACCTTCCTCGCCCCCGCCATCGAGTCCGGCACCCGCTCCGGGGTCGACGTCGTCAACGGCACCCACAAGTGACAAGGAGGTCCACCATGCTCCGCCCCAAGCTCCCCGACGTCCCGGCCCTGCCGACCACGATCCCCACGTCTCAGCAGATGCAGGTCCCGGCCCCCGCCGCCGGCCGTCCCCTGACCCCCTACGTGGGCGCGGTCGCCGCCGTGGTCGTCATCGGCATCGTCCTCACCGCGCTCCTGGCCGCGGTCGCCATCTCGGCCGTCTCCGTGGCCATCGCCGCCGTGGTCCTGCGCTCCCTCATGAACAACGCGCACAAGCGCTGACCGGCCACCGGGGCGACACCAACGCCGCCAAGCATCCCGTCGCCCCGGGGCCGTCCCTCCCGACCGCCGAAACAGCCGAAAGGAAGTCCCATCATCACCCGGCAGACTCCGCCGCCGCTGGCGGAACTCTCCATGCTGGCCTCACTCGGCACCATGCCCGAGCTGGCACGCCAACTCTCCGGCCTGGGCGGCTGCACCAACCCCGTCCGCCTCGACGGCCACCGCACCGAGTACCAGGTCGACACCACGACCGGCGAGATCGGCAGCCTCCTGCACCACCTCGATTCCAGCGCCCTGCCCGCCGGTCAACTCCTCGTCCGCTGCAACAACCGCCGCGCCACCCGCTGTGCCGCCTGCGCCGAGACCTACCGCCGCGACACCTTCCACCTGATCACCGCCGGCCTGCGGGGCGGCAAGGGCACGCCGGAACAGGTCGGCACACACCCGCGCGTCTTCGCCACCTTCACCGCTCCGAGCTTCGGCCCGGTCCACAACCGGCCCTCCAGTGGGAGGTACTGCCGCTGCGGCCTCCGGCACGACGAGACGGATCCCGCCCTGGGCTCACCTATCGACCCGGAGACCTACGACTACGAAGCGGCCGTGCTCTGGAACGCGCACGCCGGAGCCCTGTGGCGGCGCTTCTCGATCTACCTCCGCCGCGAGGTCGCCAAGCGCGCCGGCCTCACCCAACGCGCCTTCCGCGATCACGCCCGGATCTCGTTCGCCAAGGTCGCCGAGTACCAGAAGCGGGGCGCCGTCCACTTCCACGCCGTCATCCGCCTCGACGGCCCCGACGGCGGCGACACGCCTCCACCGGCCTGGGCCACCACCGAGCTGCTGACGGACGCCATCCGTGCGGCTGCCACTGCCGCACGCGTCGACGGACCGGAGATCGACGGCCGGGCGCACGCGTTCGTCTTCGGCCGCCAGTTCGACGTCCGCCCAATCCGCTCCGCCGACTTCAACGACGGCCAGGAGCTGACCGAGCGAGCCGTCGCGGCATACATCGCCAAGTACGCCACCAAGGGAGCCGAAACCGCGACCGGCACCCTCGACCGGCCGATCCGGTTCCTCGCCGAACTGGCCCAAGCCAGGATCACCGACCACGCCCGACGCATGATCCGTACCGCCTGGACCCTCGGCGCACGCCCCGAGCTGGCAGACCTCCGCCTCCGTGCCTGGGCGCACATGCTCGGCTTCCGCGGCCACTTCTCCACCAAGTCCCGCCGCTACTCCACCACCCTCGGCGCCCTCCGCGACGCCCGCGCCGAATGGCGCCGAGCCCAAACCAGTCCGGTTGTCCCGCAGGACGGCGAAACCACCCTCGTCCTCGCCCACTGGGTCTTCGCCGGCACCGGCCTCTCCCGCGCCGAAGCCTGGCTGACCGCGTCTCTCGAACCCGCGCCCGGAACCGAAGGAGAGCCCACCCATGGGTAGCCGACGCCTCGCTGTCGCGGAAACCGCCTCCGATTCCGGTGGCCTGCCGTCGAGGTACCTGACTCCTGACGACCTCGTGGTGATGTTCGACCTCCCCAGCGTCGAGACGGTCTACCAGTGGCGTCGCAAGCGCACCGGTCCCCGCGGCTTCCGGGTCGGTCGGCACCTTCGCTACGACCCTGCGGACGTTCGCGTCTGGGTGGAGTCCCTGCGTGAAGGAGCTGCCGCCTGATGGCCGGGCACATCCAGGACCGCTGGTACCGGACCGAGACCGGCCCGGACGGGAAGGTGCGCAAGGTCAAGACCGAGCGTTACGGGTCCGGCCTGCGCTATCGCGCTCGCTATGTCGGCCCGGACGGCACGGAGAAGTCCAAGAGCTTCCCCGACCGTCAGAAGCGGCTCGCTGATCAGTGGCTGGCGCACATCGAGGCGGACATGGCGCGCGGGCAGTACATCGACCCGCGCGCGGCCCGGATCACCTTCCAGCAGTACGCCGAGGACTGGGTGAACCACGCGCCGGACCCGAACACTCAGGCTTCGATGGAGTCGCAGCTTCGGTTGCACGCCTACCCGTACCTGGGTTCGCGCCCTCTCGGCTCGTTCCAGCCCGCTCACATCCGCAACTGGGTGCGGCAGCTCCAGGAGAACGGCGTCCGTGGCTCGTATGCCCGGACGATCTACTCCAACGTGCGTGCCGCCCTGAGCGCGGCCGTGGACGACGGGCACCTTCCCCGGAACCCGTGCGCCGCCCGCTCAGTCCGTCCACCGGCTGTGGACAACAAGCGCGTCGTGCCCTGGACGCCTGAACGGGTCTTCGCCGTCCGGGCCGGCATGCCCGAACGCTACCAAGCCATGGTCGACCTGGGCGGCGGCTGCGGCCTTCGGCAAGGCGAGATCCTGGGCGTGGCCGTCGACGCGATCGACTTCGAGTCGGACACCCTCCACGTGGTCCAGCAGCTGAAGCTGAGCCGCAGCAAGCCGGTCTTCGCTCCGCCGAAAGGTGGCAAGCTCCGGGACGTACCGCTCCCCGGTCCAGTCGCTGACGCTCTCCGCGCCCACATGAAGCGGTTCCCGCCGGTCGAGATCACCTTGCCGTGGAAGGTGGCGGACGGGCCTCCGGTGACCAAGCGGCTGATCTTCACCGGGCCGCGCGGCGGGCACGTCTGGCGTACGTCGCTCAACGAGGAGGTCTGGAAGCGGGCCCTCGCCTCGGCCGGCGTGATCCCCGAGCGGAAGCCGGGAGGGTCGTATGCCGAGTCCCGCGAGAACGGCATGCACGCACTCCGCCACTTCTACGCCTCGGTGCTCCTGGACGCGGGCGAGAACATCAAGGCCCTCGCCGAGTACCTCGGCCACTCGGACCCGGGCCTGACCCTCCGCGTGTACGCGCATCTCATGCCGTCGAGCCAGGAGCGCACCCGCAAGGCGGTCGCCGCCGTCTTCGACACGGCCCGGTCGTCCTCCTCCAGCACCTGACGGCCCAGAGACGGCCCAGCGGCAGCGAAAAGCCCCCTCCCAGCGGAGAACCCGCAGGCAGGGGGCTTACGCGTGGGCGCTTACTTCTTCTTGCCCTGGTTCTTGACCGCCTCGATGGCGGCCGCTGCCGCCTCGGGGTCCAGGTACTTGCCGCCCGGGGTGACCGGCTTGAAGTCGGCGTCCAGCTCGTAGTACAGCGGGATGCCCGTCGGGATGTTCAGGCCCGCGATGTCGGCGTCGGAGATGCCGTCGAGGTGCTTGACCAGGGCGCGCAGGCTGTTGCCGTGGGCGGCGACCAGGACCGTGCGGCCGGCCAGGAGGTCGGGGACGATGCCGTCGTACCAGTACGGGAGCATGCGGACGACGACGTCCTTGAGGCACTCGGTGTCCGGGCGCAGCTCCGGCGGGATCGTCGCGTAGCGCGCGTCGTGCGCCTGGGAGAACTCGGAGTCGGCCGAGAGCGGCGGCGGCGGGGTGTCGTACGAGCGGCGCCAGAGCATGAACTGCTCCTCGCCGAACTCCGCCAGCGTCGCCGCCTTGTCCTTGCCCTGGAGGGCGCCGTAGTGGCGCTCGTTCAGGCGCCAGGAGCGGTGGACGGGGATCCAGTGGCGGTCCGCGGCCTCCAGCGCCAGCTGCGCGGTGCGGATCGCGCGCTTCTGGAGGGAGGTGTGGACAACATCGGGGAGAAGATCGGCGTCCTTCAGGAGCTCGCCACCGCGGACTGCCTCCTTCTCGCCCTTCTCGTTCAGGTTCACGTCCACCCAGCCGGTGAACAGGTTCTTCGCGTTCCACTCGCTCTCGCCGTGGCGGAGGAGGATCAGCTTGTACGGTGCGTCGGCCATGGTCTTGAGCCTACCTAAGGATTCTGGGGGCCGCGCCGCCCCTGGGGGCCCAGCACGCCGGGCCGGGCGGGGGGTAAGGGCCCGCTCTGCCACCCGCTAAATCCCGGTTAACTCTTCTACAACCTTTCACCACATTCATCTGTCTGGTTATCGCCAGGAAGTTGAGGGGTCAGGGAAGAGGAGCACTGAACGTGACCGTGCGTTCCTTTGCGCGGCGGATGCGACCGCGAGTCGAGCGGAAAGCCGCCGAGCGGGTCTGGCAGCTGCGCACCATGCGGCGGCGGCGCAAGGCCGCGGTCACGGATCCGGTGCTGCGCCCGGTCGCGGTGCGTGGCCAGCAGTTCTACGGCCGGGTCGTGGACCGGTTCAGCGCGGCCGAGGCGGCCGCGCAGAATCTCGATCTCGTCGTGGGCGCGCTGGAACAGGAAGGCATCTCCTACTTCCTGGTGTCCTCCCGGACGCGTTACACGGTCGGCGTGAACGCCGTCGACCGCGAGCGGTTCCTGACCGCGCTGGAGGCGCGCAACGCGGGTACGGCCGTGTTCATCGGCCGGCCCCTGCCCGGCGGCCAGCTCAAGCACCCCGCGCTGTTCCTGGACGGCGGCCTGCCCGCCGCGCTGCGCACGGCCACCGTGCTGCGCGTCGGCGAGAACCACCTCGGTCCCGCCGGCCAGCTGCTCGCCGGGCCGGAGCTGGCCTGTGACGTCGAGTTCTGGGAGGACGGGGCGGAACTGCTCGCCTCCGCCGACGGGCCCCGGCGGCTGGCCAAGGTGCAGCCGCAGGCCTCGGCCGACATCTTCGCCGAGTCGCTGGTCACGCCCCGTAACAACGGGATCACGGACGTGCTGCCGGCGAGCGAGCAGACGCCGGCGACCGTGCGGGTCGGGGAGCGGGAGCTGCCCAGCTTCACGCCGCTCACGCTGCCCACCGTGAACCAGGTGACCTTCCCCGTCGACATCGTCTACACCTGGGTCGACGGCGAGGAGCCGGCGATGCGGGCGAAGCGGGCCCGCCACCAGGACCGCGGCATCGCCGAGATCCTGGACAAGGAGACCAACGCCTCCCGCTACACCAGTCACGACGAGCTGAAGTACTCGCTGCGCTCGCTGGCGATGTACGCCGACTTCGTCCGGCACATCTACATCGTGACCGACGGCCAGAAGCCGCACTGGCTCGACGACACCGTCCCGGGGATCACGGTCATCGACCACCGCGACATCTTCCCGGAGGAGGTGCTGCCGGTCTTCAACTCGCACGCGATCGAGACCCGGCTGCACCACATACCGGGCCTGTCCGAGCACTACCTCTACTTCAACGACGACGTCTTCGTGGGCCGCCGGGTCACCCCGGAGCACTTCTTCTTCGGCAGCGGCCTGATGAAGATCCCGGTGTCCCCGCTCAAGATCGGCGTCGGCAAGCCGCACGCCGAGGAGACGGCCACCAACTCGGCCAGCAAGAACGTACGACGGCTGCTGCTGGAGAAGTTCGGGCGGATGACCACGAACAACTTCATGCACACCCCGCTGCCGCAGCAGCGCGGCGCGCTGCGGGCGCTGGAGGAGCTGTTCCCGGAGGACGTCCGCCGCACCACCGCGTCCCGGTTCCGCTCGCCGCAGGACATCGCCATGACGGCCCCGCTGCTGTACCAGTACGCGCTGATGACCGGCCGGGGCGTGCCCGGCAAGTTCAGCTTCCGGTACGTGAACATCAGCCGCCCGGACGCCGCGCGGCGCCTGGCCGACCTGCGGCGCAACCGCCGCTTCGACTTCTTCTGCCTCAACGACGTCGACGTGCCGCCGGAGGAGCGGGAGCAGGTCGGCGTCCGGATGCACGAGTTCCTGGAGAACTACTTCCCCTTCCCGAGCCCCTTCGAGAAGCAGAGCTGACGGGCTGCGGCCATGGCCATCGACCTCCGTCATCGCCTCCCGTCCCCGCAACCGGGCCTGCGGGCCGCCCGGGACCTGCTGCTGCGCCTGCGGGTGTGGCTGGCGGCCCGGCTCTGGGCACTGCGCGCGGCCCCGGCCCGCCGCCGGCTGCGCGCCGCCGTACCGGGGCTGCGCCGGGTCGCGTGCGGTCCGGTGCGGCTGTACGGGCGCACGGTCGCCGGGTACACCGCCGCGGAGGCCGCCGCCGCCGACCTGGAGCAGGTGTGCGCCCTGCTGGAGGCGGCCGGTGTCCCGTACTTCCTGGTGCCCGCCGAGCAGGGGCCCGTGGTGCCGCGCCCGGTGATCGGGGTGGAGGAGTCCTACCGCGGCGCGGTGCTGGCCCGGGCCCGGCAGCACTTCGCCCGCAGCGCCGGGTACGTGGGCGCGGTGGACGCGGACGGTGCCGTGACCCGGGCGGTGCTGTGGGCGGACGGGAGGCTGCCGCGGGCGCTGCGCGGGGCTCCGGTGCTGCGGACCGGCCTGCTGCGGCTGGGTCCGGGCGGGCAGGTGCTCGGCGGACTGGAGACGGGCTGCGACATCGAGTTCTGGCGGTACGGCCGGGAGCTGGGCGCGGATCCCGCGTATCTCACCGTGCCCGGCACCCGGCTCCAGGACGACTTCGGCCCCGCGCTGGTCGCGCCGCGCCGCAACGCCGTCGCCGAGGTGCTGCCGGCCACGGCCTGGCAGCCGGCCCCGGCGACCGGGCAGGCGGCCGCCCTGGCGACCGGGCGGTCGGCCGCGGTCACCGGGCAGCAGCCCGGCGTCGTCGCGGGGCAGCAATCCGGCGTCGTCGCGGAGCAGCAGGCCGGCAGCGACGCGCAGCAGCAGCCCGCCGTGGTCGCGGAGCAGCAGCCCGCCGTGGTCGCGGAGCAGCAGCCCGGCGTCGTCGCGGAGCAGCAGCCCGCCGTGGTCGCGGAGCAGCAGCCCGGCGTCGTCGCGGGGCAGCAGCCCGGTGTGGTCGTCGGGCGGCGGCGTGCCGTGCCGACGTTCGCGGCGTTCGCCGAGCCCGGCATCGACCAGGTCTGCTTCCCCGTCGACGCCGTGTACACCTGGGTCGACGGGGACGACCCGGCGATGGCCGTGAAGCGGCGGGCGCACCAGGCGCTCTCCGACAACGTCATCGCCCCGCGCGAGACCGGCGCCTCCCGCTACACCAGCCACGACGAGCTGAGGTACGCGCTGCGGTCGCTGGAGATGTACGCCGGTTTCGTCCGGCACGTCTATCTCGTGACCGACTCCCAGACTCCGGCCTGGCTGGACGCGGACACGCCCGGCCTGACCGTGGTCGACCACCGGGACATCCTCCCGGCCGACGCGCTGCCCGTCTTCAACTCGCACGCGATAGAGAGCCGGCTGCACCACATCCCGGGCCTGTCCGAGCACTACCTCTACTTCAACGACGACGTCTTCATCAACCGGCCGGTGCGGGCCGAGCACTTCTTCCACGGCAACGGCATCGCCCGCATCCCGCTGTCCCCGCTGAAGCTCGGGGTCGGCGCCCCGCACCCGCTGGAGCCGGCGCCGAACTCCGCGGGGAAGAACGCCCGCGAGGTGATCCGGCGGTTCCACGGGCGGCAGATCACGCACAAGTCGCTGCACACGCCTCATCCGCAACTGCTGTCGGTGATGCGGGAGATGGAGGACGTCGGCATCGAGGAGCTGGAGCGGACGGCGTACTCGCGTTTCCGGTCCACCGCCGATGTCGCCCCGGCGTCCACGCTCCACCACCACTGGGCGATCGCGACGGGCCGGGCCGTGCCGGCCGACTACCGTTTCCGGTACGTGCAGTTGGGCACGCCGGACATGCGGCGGCGGCTGGCCCGTCTCACGGCCGGCGAGGACGTGGACTTCTTCTGCCTCAACGACGTGGACACGGCCCCGGCGGACCGGGCGGCGGCCCAGGCGGCCATCCGTGCCTTCCTGGAGCGGAAGTATCCGTTCCCGAGCCGCTTCGAGCGGGCGGCCCGGGGCGCCGCGTATCCGGCCGCGCCCCGCGAGGTGCCCGGCGGCCGCGGGCACCGCGGTTCGATTGACGCCGCCTGTTAATCGAGTGGCACCACCGAGCAACTCATTTGTAAGTTGTGGCCACCGCTTGAGCTGCTTACCGCCGTGGGGGATCCTCGATGCCATCAGCCCGTGTGAGACGTGCCGTCCGGGGATCCGTCTCCGGACTCCCCCGCGAGTTCTGGTGGCTGTGGACGAGCACCCTCGTCAACCGGCTCGGCGCCTTCGTGGCCACGTTCATGGCCCTCTACCTCACCCTCGACCGCGGCTACTCCGCCTCGTACGCCGGTCTCGTCGCCTCCCTGCACGGGCTCGGCGGGGTGGTCTCCTCGCTGGGCGGCGGGGTGATGGCGGACCGGCTCGGCAGGCGGCCCACGCTGCTGATCGCCCAGACCGCCACCGCCGCCTCCGTCGCCCTGCTGGGCTTCATGACCCACCCGGTCGCCATCGCCGGTGTCGCCTTCCTCGTCGGCATGGCCTCCAACGCCTCCCGGCCGGCCGTGCAGGCGATGATGGCCGACCTCGTCCGCCCCGAGGACCGGGTGCGTGCGTTCTCCCTCAACTACTGGGCCATCAACCTCGGTTTCGCCGTCTCCTCCATGGCCGCCGGGTTCATCGCCGAGTTCAGCTATCTCGCCGGGTTCCTGATCGAGGCCGGGATGACCCTGGCCTGCGCGGTCGTCGTCTTCGCCCGGGTGCCGGAGTCCCGGCCCGCGGCCACGGCCCGGCAGGCGGAGACGGAGGTCGGCCTCGGCACGGTGCTGCGGGACCGGCGGTACATGGCGGTCGTCGGCCTGTCGTTCCTCGTCGCGCTGGTCTTCCAGCAGGGCGCGGTCGGGCTGCCGGTGGCCATGGGGCGGGCCGGGTTCTCGCCCGCCGACTACGGCCTGGCGATCGCCGTCAACGGCATCCTGATCGTCGCGCTCCAGATCCCCGTGACCCGGTTCATCGAACACCGTGACCCGCGCACCCTGCTGGTCGCCTCCTCGCTCCTGGCCGGCTACGGCTTCGGGCTCACCGCCTTCGCCGGGTCGGTCGGCGTCTTCATGCTGACCGTGTGCGTGTGGACGCTCGCCGAGATCGTCAACGCGCCCACCCAGACCAGCCTCGTCGTCCAGCTCTCGCCGGTGCACGGCCGCGGCCGCTACCAGGGCGTGTACACCCTCTCCTGGTCCGTCGCCGCCCTGGTCGCCCCGCTGATGTCGGGCGCGGTCATCGACCGGCTGGGCGCGGACTGGCTGTGGGGGATGTGCGCGGTGGTGGGGACGGCGGCGGGGTTCGGATACGCCGTCCTCATGCGGAGGCTGCCACGGGAAGCGCCGGCCACGGCCGCGGCGAAGGCGGACACCGGGGCCGAGGTGCGGACGGCCTGAGGGGAGCGCCGGGGCCCGGGGGGGGCGGGCGGCCTGAGAAGAGCGCCGGGGCCCGGGGGGGGCGGGCGGCCTGAGAAGAGCGCCGGGGCCCGGGGGGCGGGCGGCCTGAGGAGAGCGCCGGGGTCCGGGTGCGGACGGCCCGGGGGGAGCGGCGGTCGCCGGCGGGTCCGCCGACCATCTCATTCCAGTATTCACGAAATGCAATTTCCGACATGTTCGTCATTACTTCGATGATGTGCCCGCAGCACCCCGGAAACCCCCCTTCCAGGTGACGCGTATTCCCTCGAATGCCCCAAAGCCAGCCTCCGGCGGCCGTCGTTAGGTCACCGTGATGCGATTGGACTGGGCTACGGCCGACGACCTCCTGATGACTCCGCTCTACCGTTACGGTGATGCGGACCCCACGTCATGCTCCGACCTGCTCGATGATTTCCTGAAAAGAATCAGCGCCATGGAAAATGAATACTGGCGGGCAATGGCGGATCTGTACAGGGCCTCCTGAGGCAGGATGCGGAGGCTGACCCATGGACAGGATTCATCAGGACGCCGGTCTCTACGACCACACCGACACCGGTCTCTACGACCACACCTGGGGCGTCCCGGAACCGGGCATCGCGCAGAACGACTGGGACCCGGTCGAGGAACTGGCCCAGATGCTGTCCACGCCGACCGTCGCGCACCCGGCTCCCGCCGCCCCGCCCACCGTGCCGTCCCCGCGCCGGGGCGGCCGCCGGCGGCTCCGCCAGGATTCCCATCTGCTCGACGGCGGCCGGCGCGTCACGCACATCACGCTGCTGATCGCGACGGTCTCGCTGTGCGCGGTGGGCATACTGGGCTGGTCCGTCTGCTACTCGTACGGCCAGCTGCGCGGGATCGCCTGCTCGGTGCTGCCCGTACAGGTGGCGCGGTACTGGCCGCTGACGGTGTACGGCCCGTGGTTCGTGGCGGCGCTCTCCGTCCTGCGGGCGACGGCCCAGCGCCGCAGCGCACGGCGTTCCTGGGGCATCGTGCTGGCGTCCTCCGCGATGGCCGTGGCGCTGTGCGTCAGCCACTCCTCCCATGCGCTGCTCTCGTTAGTGATCTTCGGCATTCCGCCGGTGACCGCGCTGGTCTGCTTCTGGGAACTCGTCGGCCAGCTCCCGGCCAAGAGCCGCGCACGGCACGCCACCCATGCCGACCGGCCGCGCTCCCGGCCGTGAACGCGGCATCGCCCCGGCCGGCACCGCGGCCGCTTCCCGGAGGCAGGTGTCCGGCGCCGTGAGGCACCGGGTGTCGGCGGCAAAGGCGCCGCCGGCACCCCGCCGGGAACGTGGCCCAGTTCACACGCGCCCGTGTCACATCCCGGCGCTCCGCTCCGTCGATGAGGTGTCAGCAACCGCAACCACCCAGGAGCAGATCATGGACGCTCGGCTGAACCTCCTCACCAACCCGGTCGCCGGCAAGCTCTTCAAGCACTTCAACGCCGCGGGCAGGGTGATCGGGGAGTCCACCCTGCCGGCCGCCACACAGGAGCTGGTGAAGATCCGCGCCAGCCAGATCAACGGGTGCGCGTTCTGCACCGACATGCACACCAAGGACGCCACGGCGGCCGGTGAGACCGCCACGCGGCTGCACCTGGTCGCGGCCTGGCGCGAGGCCACCGTGTTCTCCGACGCCGAGCGGGCCGCCCTGGAGCTGGCCGAGCAGGGCACCCGGATCGCCGACGCGGCCGGCGGGGTGCCGGACGAGGTCTGGGCGAACGCCGCCAAGCACTACGACGAGGAGCAGCTCGCCGCCCTGGTCGCGCTCATCGCCCTGATCAACGCCTACAACCGGGCGAACGTCATCGTCCAGCAGCCCGCCGGGGACTACGTGCCCGGCATGTTCGGCTGAGGAACCCACCGGGTCAGGGATGCATGCGGGCGCCCTTGAGGACCTTGTCGACACCGTTGCGGGGGCCGTACACCGCCAGTCCCACCAGGTCCAGCCCGGCCGTCGGGACGGCCCGGACCGCCGCGCGGTTGTCACGGTCGTTGCCGGTGGCGAACAGGTCCGAGGTGAAGACGGCACGGGGCAGGGCGCGGCTCAGCGCCCTGCCGTGGGCCTGTGTCAGCATCTCCTTGCCGCCCTCGAAGACCAGCACCGGCTGCCGGAACATCGGCAGGTACGACACGCCGTCCCCGTCCTCGTAGGGCTCCCCGATCACCTCCGGGACCGTCGCGGCAAGGCCGCTGACCAGGAACGCGGTGACGTTCAGACGCTGCCAGGGCTCCAGGTCCTCGCGCAGCAGGACGGCGATCTTCGTGTCGAAACGGATGGGTTCAGTGCTCATGGAATGAGACTGCCGATCCGGGGGCGGCCGGTTCTTGTACGTTTTTTGCATGGTCGGCATGGTCGGCACGGTCGGCGGACAGGAAGTCACCGCGTGGCGCCCCCGGGTCCCGGGCGTCACCGAGGTCTTCCACGCCCGCTTCACCGAGTACGCCTATCCGATGCACGTCCACGACGCCTGGACGCTGCTCATCGTGGACGCCGGAGCCGTGCGGTACGACCTGGACCGGCACGAGCACGGCACCCCGCACGACACCGTGTCGCTGCTGCCGCCGCACGTGCCGCACAACGGCTCCCCCGCCACCCCGGGCGGCTTCCGCAAGCGGGTGGTCTACCTGGACGGCAGCCGGCTCGGCGACGAACTGATCGGTGCCGCCGTGGACACTCCCGACCTGCTCGATCCCCTGCTCCGGCGGCGCGTCGGGCAGCTGCACTCCGCCCTCGCCCGGCCCGGTGAGGAGCTGGAGGCGGAGAGCAGGCTGACCCTCGTCGCGGAGCGGCTGCGCGGGCATCTGCGGCGTGAGACGGCGCGGCCGCCGCGGCGCCGTGATCCGGTGCTCGCCCGCGAACTGCGGGAGCTGCTCGACGCGCGTGTCGTCCAGGGTGTCCCGCTGGAGGAGGCCGGCCGGCTGCTGCACGCCCATCCGGCCCATCTGGTGCGGGCGTTCAGCGCCGCGTACGGCATCGCCCCGCACCAGTACCTCATGTCGCTGCGGGTCGGGCGCGCCCGGCGGCTGCTGCTGGACGGGCTGGCGCCGGGCGAGGTGGCTCCGGTGGCCGGGTTCTACGACCAGGCCCATCTCACCCGGCACTTCAGGAAGTGGGTCGGGGTGACCCCGGGGCGTTACCGCAGCAGTTCGCGCTGAGCCTCGTACAGGTTGCGCGGGCGTACGGCGTCGGTGGTGCCGTACAGCTCCAGGCGGGAGTGCAGGTCTCCGGTGAAGTCCGGGACGTCGGTCTGGTCGAATTCGCGTACCTCGTTCACGCCCACGGTCGCGGAGTACGGTGCCAGGCCGTCGATCCTCGTCAATCCGGCCCGGCCGTTGGTGACGCGGATGTTCCAGTGCGTGAAGCGGGCGCCGAAGAGCGGGCCCGCGACGGCGTCGCCGCCGTGCCGGCCGTTGTTGTTCACGGTGATGTCCGTGCGGACGTCGGCGAAGGGCAGGCCGCGGTGGCTGTCGAAGGTGCCCATCCGCATGTCGCCGCGGGACCAGACGTTGCCGGAGGACAGGCCCTCGACGTTGATGCCGTGCAGCTGGGTGCCGGCGGGGGCGGGGACCGTGCGCTCCTCGATCGTGAAGTCCTCGATCAGGTTGTCGTGGGAGCCCTCGCGGCAGAAGTACGGGTGGTGCGAGCCGCGGCCGGCGACCCGGGTGCGGCGCAGGGTGCAGGCGGAGGCGGCGACCAGGCCGAAGCCGTTGTCGACGTGCCGGACGGTGACGTCGTCCACCCAGCAGTCGTAGGCGCATTGCAGGACGACCCCGTTGTAGCCCTTGTCGAGGAGGTGGGGCGCCTGCGGGGTCTCGACCGCTTCGAGGGTCAGCCCCTCGACGGCCGAGCCGGTCAGTTCGGGTACGTGCGTGGTGAGCCGGGGGTCCCATTCCGGGCGGATGTCGAGCGGGAGCGGGCGTTCGAGGGTGACGCGCCGGCCGTGGACGCGGGTGACGCGCACGGGCCATTCGTAGGGGACGTAGGACGTCAGCTTCGTCTTGTCGTCCCAGACGTACGCCGCCGGGCCGGGGCCGTCGCCCGCCATGTGCTGGAGGAGCGTGTGCGCGGGGTCGTCGGCGAGGCGGAGGAGGACGAGCCGGCCGGGGCGCAGTCCGGAGGCGTCGGCGACCGTGATCGTCCATGCGCCGCGCTCGGCCGGGGCCACGGTCGTCAGGGTGGTCCACTCGTCCCGCTTGTTGCCGGTCCAGCCCTCGAAGGGCCAGTCCTTCGCCTCGATGGCGGCGGTCAGGGAGTCCCAGCGGGCGCGCGGGGCCAGCCAGATCAGGCCGCCCGCCCAGGACCAGGACGACTTGTCGCCGCCGTAGCGGGAGCCGTAGACGCCGATCAGTTCGGTGAGGTTCTTCGTCGCGTACAGGGTCGTACGGCCGCTGCCGGCGCCGCGCAGGACGACGTGGGAGTCGCCGAGGCGGATGACGTCGTCGATGCGGTAGGTGCCGGGCGGGATGGTGACCGTGCCACCGCCGGCCCTTCCGGCGGCGGCGATGGCACGGTTGATCGCGGGGGCGCAGTCCGTGGTGCCGTCGGGGACCGCGCCGTACGCGGTGACGTCGGCGACGGTCCGGGGACGGGGGAAGCGGGTGGATCCGGCCCGCCGGCCGGCGCGGCCGATGTACGGGATCTGCGGGTGGGTGAACGGAGTGCGGCGGAACTCCCGCCACAGGGAGGGCACTTCGGGCTCCACGCCCGACGTCGCGGCCGCCCCGGGGGCCGCCTCCGCGGCCGTCCCCGGGACCGTCTTCGGGGCCGTCTTCGGGGCCGTCTCCGGGACCGTGCCGGGGGCCGGCTCGGCGGCGGCCGCCCGGCCGGCCGTCGCGGCGAGCGCCACGGCCGTCGCGCCGGCCAGCAGGGCCCGTCTGGTGAGATGCGTCCCGCTCATGTCCACGCGCCACCCCTTCTTGTTCATACACATGAATGCTGTTCAGGAATGCGTCGCCCGTGAGCATGCCACCGCTCCTCTCCGGGGGAAAGGGGGCGGACGTGACCCGCGGGGCCGAATCGACGGAAGCCTCCCGTCCGCCGATCACCGGTGGTTAACCTCGCCCCATGGATGACACACAGAAAGCACAGGACCCACAGACTCCTCGCGATTCATCCACCCCCGCCCGCTCACTGCCGCTCAGGCGGGTCTCGGTCGCCGTCGCGGGTGCCGCGACCCTGGTCGCCCTCGGCGTCGGCGTCGCGCTCGCGGCCCCCTCGGACCACCACTCCCGCCCCGCGCGCAGCGTCACGGACACCCTCCCGCCGGACTCGGACACGGGCGGCAGCGGCAGCGGGGGCCCCACGGACGGCGACGGCACCGCCGGGGGCACGTCCGACGGGAGCACGTCCGACGGCAGCACGGACGGCGGCTCCGTGTCGGGCTCCGGCAGCACCGGCGGCCTCGTCGACGGAGGCGGCTCCGTGGGTGCCGACGGCGGCACCGACCACACCCCCGACCCCTCGGGCGAGCCCACCGGATCCGTCGACCTGTCCGAGCTGAACCGGCGCGTCACGGAGCTGGACAAGAAGGTCGACCAGTTGCCGACCAAGAAGGAACTGGCCGACGCCCTGCGGGCCTTCGCCGACGAACTCGACCACGGCGGCAGCAGCGCCACTCCCGCGCCGGACCCCTCCTGACCCCCCGGCCGCGTGCCCCGGGCCCGCGGCCGGGCCCCGCCTGAGCGCGCGTCCGGCTCCGGTCAGTCGGCCGGACGCTCGATCAGGTGCTTGAACGCGTCCAGGTTGCGCGTGGACTCGCCGCGCGCGACCCGCCAGGCGTACTCCTTGCGGATCGAGGAGGCGAAGCCCAGCTCCAGCAGGGTGTTGAACGCCCCGTCGGCCGCCTCCAGGACCTGGCCGAGGAGGCGGTCGATCTCGTCCGGGGTGACGGAGGCGAGGGGCAGGCGGGCGGCGACGTAGACGTCGCCGAGCCGGTCGACGGCGTAACTCACGCCGTACAGCTTGAGGTTGCGCTCCAGCAGCCAGCGATGGACGCCCGCCTCGTTCTCGTCGGGGTGGCGGATGACGAAGGCGTTCAGCGACAGGGAGTGGCGGCCGACGAGGAAGGAGACCGTCGTGGACAGCTTGCGGGTGCCGGGGAGCCTGACCACGTAGTTCCCGGGTTCGGGGCTCTCCCACTCCAGTTCGGCGTCGCCGAGGACGCCCTCCAGGACCTGCCCGGCCTTCTCGACATCACCCATGGTGGGAGCGTACGCGACGGCGATGGGCCTGGGTCGCGGCCGTGTAGACGTCGGCGGTGGCGGCGGCGGCCGTGTCCCAGCCGAAGGACTGCGCGTGCCGGGCCGCGGCCTCGCCCATGCGCGTCGAGAGGGCCGGCTCGTCGGCGAACCGGCGCAGCACGCGGGCGTACGCGGCCGGATCGTGGCCCTCGACGAGGAAGCCGGTCTCGCCGTCGCGCACGGCCACCGGCAGCCCGCCCACCGAGGCCGCGAGCACCGGGGTCCCGGCCGCCTGCGCCTCTATGGCGACCAGGCCGAAGGACTCGCTGTACGACGGCATGACGAGGACGGACGCGGCCCGGAACCAGTCCGCCAGCTGCTCCTGCCCGGTCGGCGGGCGGAACCGCACGACGTCCGCGATGCCCAGCCGGGCCGCGAGCTTCTGCAGCCCTTCCGGCTTGGCGAGGCCGCTGCCGCTGGGGCCGCCGACGACCGGGACGACGATGCGGGAGCGCAGCTCGGGGTGCTCGTCGAGGAGGACGGCCACGGCGCGCAGCAGGACGTCCGGCGCCTTCAGGGGCTGTATGCGGCCCGCGAAGAGGGGGATCAGGGCGTCCGGCGGGAGCCCGAGGCGGGCGCGGGCGGCGGCCCGGCCGTCGGCCGCGCGGAACCGCTCCAGGTTCACGCCGGGGTGGACGACGGCGACCCTGCCGGCGTCGGCGGCGTAGTGCCGGACCAGTTCGTCGGCCTCCTCGGCGGTGTTGGCGATGAGCCGGTCCGCGGCGGACACGATCTGGGTCTCGCCGATGACGCGGGCGGCGGGCTCGGGGGTGTCGCCGGCGGCCAGATTCGCGTTCTTGACCTTGGCCATGGTGTGCATGGCGTGCACCAGCGGGACGCCCCAGCGCTGCGCGGCGAGCCAGCCGACGTGGCCGGAGAGCCAGTAGTGCGAGTGGACGAGGTCGTAGTAGCCGGGGCGGTGGCCGGCCCACGCCTGCATCACACCGTGGGTGAAGGCGCACAGCTGGGCCGGGAGGTCCTCCTTGGCCAGACCCTCGTAGGGGCCCGCGTCGACGTGCCGGACCAGGACGCCGGGGGCCAGCTCGACGACGGGGGGCAGGCCGCCGGCCGTGGCCCGGGTGAAGATCTCGACCTCGATGTTGATCGCGGCCAGCCGCTGGGCCAGCTCCACGATGTAGACGTTCATGCCGCCGGCGTCGCCGGTGCCGGGCTGGTGGAGCGGGGAGGTGTGCACGGAGAGCATGGCCACCCGGCGGGGCCTGCGGTACAGCCGGAGCCGCGGGGCCGCCGACGGGGAGCGTCGCCCGAGCCTGCTGACGTACTGGCTCACGTGGCGTTCCTCCTTGTGCGGGCATGCCTGTCGGAGGGCCCACCTCGCCCTCCAAGGGGGTCCAACAGCGAGCGGGTGCCCGGCCATTTCCCCAACAAGCGGCTTTACCGAATCATTACCTTGCATCGATCAACGGTTCGAATACGGAGGGCGTCGGCCGGCCGGGGTGCCCGGTGAGAGGCGCGCGGCGCGGCGCGGGCACGGGCGCCGGGGGCCCGGGGCGACGACGCGCCATCGCACCTCCGCGCGCCCGCTTACCCTCGTACGCATGACAGCCCGCGCAGCGACCCTCCCCCCCTCCCGGCCTCGGCCGGCCGGGGGGACCGCCGTCGTGGGGACGGTGACGCGCGGGACGACCAACCCCAACCGGCTGCGCCGCATGGACCGCTGGATCGCGGCCGTGCACGGCGCCGAGCTGCGGCGCGCCGCGGACCCGCTGGCCGTCGACCTCGGCTACGGCGCCGCCCCCTGGACCGCCGTCGAGCTGCTCGGCCGGCTGCGCACCGTCGCCCCCCGCGCGCGCGTGGTGGGCATCGAGATCGAGCCGGCGCGGGTGGCGGCGGCCCGGCCGTACGAGCGGGAGGGGCTGGCCTTCCGGCACGGCGGCTTCGAGATCCCCCTCGCCGGGCGCCCGGTGCTGGTCCGGGCCGCCAATGTGCTGCGGCAGTACGACGAGGACCAGGTCGCCGGGGTGTGGGAGCGGCTGTGCGCGCGGCTCGCCCCGGCGGGCGGCGGTACCCGCGGCGGGCTGCTGGTGGAGGGCACCTGCGACGAGATCGGCCGCCGGCACGTATGGGTGGCCCTCGGCCCCGAAGGCCCCCGCACGGTCACCTTCGCCGCCCGGCTGGGCTCCCTGGACCGCCCCTCCGACCTCGCCGAGCGCCTGCCGAAGGCGCTGATCCACCGCAATGTCCCCGGTGAGCCGGTGCACGCCTTCCTCCGGGACTTCGACCGGGCCTGGGCCGCCGCCGCCCCCTACGCCTCCTACGGCGCGCGGCAGCGCTGGATCCGCGCGGTGGGGGACCTGACGGCCGACTGGCCCGTGACCGGCTCCCCGGCCCGCTGGCGGCAGGGCGAAGTGACCGTCGCCTGGGCGGCGTTGGCGCCGGTGCGCTGATCGCCCGCCGCCGGCGCGCGGACCGCCCCGCGGTCGCGCCGGCACCCCCGGCCCGTCGGCGCCCCCGGCCCGTCGGTGGCCCCGGCCCGTCGGTGGCCCACGGGAACGCTCCGCGTGCGTCGTTCGTCACATCACGGGGAGATCGTCGTATCCGGTGACCGGTGGGGGAATTCCGTTTTCCGACGGCCTCTGTCGCTTTGCGCGCGGCCGTGGCACGATCCCTCGGGCGACCGTAAGTTACTGACGGTAAATCAGTTTGGGGGAAGACGTATGGGTTCGGGCAAGCGCGGCCTGCTCACGGCCGCCCTGACCGTGGTCTGCGCGGTGACCGTCCTCGCGGCACCGGGCACGGCGTTCGCGGCCCCCGTGCCCACGCCCTCGCCCTCGCCCTCGCCCTCGCCGAGAACGACTCCGGCACCGGATCCGAAGCCGACTCCCCCGCCGGGCAAGGACCTTGAGGAGGTCCGCAAGAAGCTCGACGCGCTCTACCACGACGCGGCGGTGGCCACCGACGACTACAACGCGGCCGAGGAGAAGGCGGACAAGCAGTCCGCCGAGATCGTGGCGCTGGCGAAGAAGATCGACCAGGGACAGCAGAAGCTGGACGGGCTCAAGGACCGGGCGGGCGCCGCGGCCCGGGACCAGTACCGCACCGGCGGCCTGTCCGCCACCGCCCAGTTCCTGCTCAGCGACGACCCCGGCCAGTTCCTGGACGGCGCCGGCCGGGTGCTCCAGGGCCAGCAGGCGGCGACCAAGCTGATGGCCGAAATGGCCCGCACCCAGAAGGAGTTGCGGGAGTACGCCGACGACGCCTCGGAGCAGTGGAAGAGGCTGGAGAGCAACCGCAAGGCCAAGGCCGCCGCCAAGAAGAAGATCGAGAAGCAGATCGACGCGGCCGAGAAGCTGGAGTCCCGGCTGGAGAAGAAGGAGAAGGAGCGGCTCGCCCAGCTGGAGCAGGAGGCGGCGAACCGGGCGCAGACCGCCTGGCTGGACACCGGTGTCCTCAAGGACGTCGACGGCAAGGCCACCGCGCAGGGCAAGAAGGCCGTGAAGTACGCCTCCGAGCAGCTCGGCAAGCCGTACGTGTGGGGCGCCGAGGGCCCCGACTCCTTCGACTGCTCGGGGCTGACCTCCCAGGCCTGGGCGGCGGCCGGGCACGCCGTGCCGCGCACCTCGCAGGAGCAGTGGAAGCAGCTCAAGCACGTCGACGTCAAGGACATGCGCCCCGGTGACCTCGTCATCTACTTCGACGACGCCAGCCATGTCGCGATGTACATCGGCGACGGCGCGATCATCCACGCCCCGCGCCCCGGCCGCACGGTGACGGTCGCGGGCGCCGGTTCGATGCCGATCCTCGGGGTCGTACGGCCCGACGCGTGACGGCCGCCGGGGGGCCGGCCGCGCGGCGGCCATACGCCCGGTGACGCACGTCATGTGACCCACCGCACCCCCAACCACCGGACAAACCCGGGCAGGACGTGAGCTTCGTCATCCCGCACCAGCCGTCACCGTGTCCAACTGCGGTACGGAACGCGGCATATGACAGCGGCGGGCGCCGGAGCGACGCGGCTCACACCATTCCATCGGGGCGGTCGTAGCCGCTATGGTCCCGGTCGGTGGGTCGAGACCCCTCGACGCCGCCGTGCCCTCGGGGGGAGGGAAGGAACCCAACACGATGCCCGTACCCGTACCGCGGCAGAGAGCGATCCCGGCCGTGGAGAGTGGTCAGGCGCAGGCCGCCCACACCGTCGGCGGTCCCCTCAAGGAAGAGGCCCACCGCGACGCCACGGCCGTGAACGGCACCGGCGCCACTCTCACCCTGCTGCTGATCGAGGACGATCCGGCCGGCTCGCCGATCGTGCCCGACATGCTGGACTCGGCCGGCAAGCCGATCCGCGTCCGCACCGCCCGCAACCTCACCGAGGCCGAGCGGCTGCTCACCGACGACGTCCACTGCATCCTGCTGGACCTGGCGCTCTCCGCGCCTGGCGGCAGCGACACCGACGACGAGCTGGCCGTGCTCCGGCACGTCCTCCAGCTCGCGCCCCGGCACGCCGTGCTCGCGCTGACCGCCTCCGGCGACGCCGAGCGCGGCACCGAGGCCGTGCGCGTCGGCGCCCAGGACTACCTGTTCCGGGACGAGCTGGACGGCCGTCTGCTCAGCCGTGCCATCCGGTACGCGGTGGAGCGGAAACGGTCCGACACGGCCGAGCGCCGGCTCGCCGAGGGCAAGCTGCGCGCCCAGGAGAACCGCCGGCTGGAGCGCGGGCTGCTGCCCACGCCCCTGCTGGACGGCTCCTCGCTGCGCTTCGCCGCCCGCTACCGCCCCGGCCGCTCCCGGGCACTGCTCGGCGGCGACTTCTACGACGCCGTCCGCACCCCCGACGGCACCGTGCACGCCATGATCGGCGACGTCTGCGGGCACGGCCCGGACGAGGCCGCGCTCGGCGTGGAGCTGCGCATCGCCTGGCGGGCGCTGACCCTGGCCGGGCTGTGCGGGGACGAGCTGCTGAACACCCTGCAACAGGTGCTGGAGCACGAGCGCGCCGACGAGGAGATCTTCGCGACGCTGTGCACGGTGGACATCGCGCCCGACGGCCGGCGTGCGGGCCTGTGCCTGGCCGGCCATCCGGCGCCGCTGATCGCCCGCCCCGGCCGGCAGGCACGGCTGCTTCCCTACGACAACAACGGTCCCGCCCTCGGCCTGCTGCCCGGCGCCCGCTGGCCGCGGATGCAGGTGGAGCTGGGCGCCGAGTGGAGCCTGATGCTCTACACCGACGGCCTGATCGAGGGCCGGGTCGGCGCGGACGGCGAGCGGCTCGGGCAGGACGGCATGCTGGCGATGATCCGCCGCCAGCTCTCCGAGGGGCTGCGCGGAGAGGATCTGCTGCGGGCCGCGGTGAGCGAGGTCCGGGACCTCAACGGGGGCGAGCTGACCGACGACGTCGCGGTGGTGCTGCTGGACCGGGCGGCGTGAGCGGGGATCCGTCGCGGGGGCGCTCCGCCGTCGCCGGGTGCGGGTCGTCCGTGGCTTGTCGCGCAGTTCCCCGCGCCCCTGGGGCAAGCTGCTGCTCGCCCACCTGAGGGGCGCGGGGAACTGCGCGAACGAGCCCCGCTGACCCGCACCCGGCGACGGCTGAGCGGCCCCCTCGGAGGGATGCCGCCCGCCCGGCGACGGCGAAGCTGCCCCCTCGGAGGGATGCCGCCCGCCCGGTGACGGCGAAGCTGCCCCCCTCGGCGGAATACCGCTAGCGGCCGCCGTTCCACGGCCCGTACGGGCCGTCGCTGCTGCTTCCCCCGCGGCGGCCGAAGCCCCGGCCGCCGCCCACCTGCTGGAGCGCGGGGCGCACGTCCACGATGTACACGATGCTCGCCACCGCGCCGGCGATCGGCAGGATGGACAGGATCGAGAAGAGGTAGCTGACCACCAGGGCGATGCCGAGGATGATCAGCCAGAAGACCTTGTTCTGCTTGTCGGCCGCGCGGAAGGCGTCCTCGCGCCGGAAGGCGGCGTCGAACAGCCCGAACGCTGCCAGGGCCATCAGAATGATCTTCAAGATGCCCATGAATCCCGCGAAGCCCAACATCAGCATGCTGCCCACCGCCCGTTGATTCCCGATCCTGCTACGCCGCCACCGTACCCATAGAACGGGCCGGGCACCCCAGAGGTGCCCGGCCCGCGCCCTGCCCGGCGGTCACGCTCACTTGGCCGGCGGGGTGGTCTTCTTCGCGGTGGTGCTCTTGCGGGGCGCCGGAGCCTTCTTGGCCGCGGGCTTCTTGTCCGCGGCGGACTCCGCCTTCGCCTCGGCCGGCTTCGGCTCGTCGTTCCGGACCGCGACCGGCTCGGGCTTGCCCTCGACGACGATGGCCAGGTCCTCGATCTCCTCGGCGGCCTCGCCGCGCCAGGTCCGCACGGTCTGCTCGCCGTGCTCGGCGACCTTCTCGTAGGTCTCGCGGGCCTTGACGGCGTACTCGGCGGCGACACCGACCCCGCGCAGGGCGAGGTCCTGGGCGGTCTCGCCGAGCTTCTTCAGGTCGACGTCGAGGGTGCCGATGAGGTCGGTGACCTTGGCCTGGAGGGTCTCCTGCGCCTCCTTGGCGCGGGCGGCGGCCTTCTCCTGCACGGCCTTGGGGTCGGTGTTGCGCACGGCCTCGATGCGGGCCGGGGCCTCGGCGCGCAGCTGCTCGACCAGGGCCGGCACCTTCTTGGCCTGCTGAAGCGCCAGGTCGGCGGTGCCGGCGGCGAAGTAGAGCGGGGTCGGGTCGCTGAGGGTCTTGCGCAGGTCGTCGGTGATGGCCATGGTGAGGGTCCTCCCGGATCGGATTCGCGTTCGGCTGGGTGGATGTGGTCCGCGGCGGGCGTCCGGAGCCCTGGTCCGGCGTTATCCGGCCGTCCGCCGCGGACCGGCGTCCGTGTCACTTCCGGCGGCATCGCCTCCGTCGGCCGTACCGGCGCCGCCGGTCCCCCGGTCCACGGTGCCGTACCCGTCCGCCCCGGCCCCGTCCGGCTCGCCGATCCCGAATCCGTTCTCCTTGCGGAAGGACTCGTAGATCTGGAGCAGCACCTGCTTCTGCCGCTCGTTGAGCGAGGGATCGGCGAGGATGACGGCGCGGGTCTCCACGTCGTCACGGTCCCGCTCGGCGTCGAGGATTCCGGCGCGGACGTAGAGCGTCTCGGCGGAGATGCGCAGGGCCTTGGCGACCTGCTGGAGCACCTCCGCGCTGGGCTTGCGCAGCCCGCGCTCGATCTGGCTCAGGTACGGATTGGACACCCCGGCGGCGTCGGCGAGCTGCCGCAGCGACAGCTGCGCGTTTCGCCGCTGCTCGCGCAGATACTCACCGAGATTGCCGACGTTCAGCGATGCCATGCCTCCACCTTGCCCCATCCTCGCTAACAATTGCAAGCATCCGCTTGCAAGAGTGTGTCGCGGGCGGCGACGACAGGCCGCCGGGGGCGAGAGGGCGCAGGGGCGGAGGCCGGTCCCGGGCGTCGCGGTGGACCCGCCGCCGGGTCGGTCAGGAATCGAGAAGCCTCGCGCGGGGCACCGCGGATAGCGTGGCGGAGGCGGCCCCACGGACGGAGAGACGATGAGCATGACCACGAGGACGGACGCGCCGGCGGACGCGGCACCCCTCGCCGACAGCCACGAACTGATCCGCGTGCACGGCGCGCGCGAGAACAACCTCCGGAACATCAGCGTCGAGATCCCCAAGCGCCGGCTGACGGTGTTCACGGGCGTCTCCGGCTCCGGCAAGAGCTCCCTGGTGTTCGACACCGTCGCCGCGGAGTCGCAGCGGCTGATCAACGAGACGTACAGCGCGTTCGTCCAGGGCTTCATGCCCACGCTGGGCCGGCCCGACGTCGACGTGCTGGAGGGGCTGACCACCGCGATCATCGTCGACCAGCAGCGGATGGGCGCCGACCCGCGCTCCACCGTGGGCACCGCCACCGACGCCCACGCGATGCTGCGCATCCTCTTCAGCCGGCTCGGCACCCCGCACATCGGCTCGCCCAAGGCGTTCTCCTTCAACGTCGCCTCGATCAGCGGCGCGGGCGCGGTCACCCTGGAGCGCGGCGGGAAGCAGGTGAAGGAACGCCGGGAGTTCAGCATCACCGGCGGCATGTGCCCGCGCTGCGAGGGCCGGGGCTCGGTCACGGACATCGACCTGGCCCAGCTCTACGACGAGGACAAGGCGCTGAGCGAGGGCGCGCTCACCGTCCCCGGCTACAAGCCCGGCGGCTGGAACCACCGCCTCTACACCGAGTCCGGCCTCTACGACCCGGACAAGCCGATCCGCACCTTCACCAAGCGGCAGCTGGACGACTTCCTGTACCGCGAGCCGACCCGGATGAAGATCGCGGGCATCAACATGACCTACGAAGGTCTGGTCCCGCGGATCCAGAAGTCGATGCTCGCCAAGGACCGGGAGGCGATGCAGCCGCACATCCGGGAGTTCGTGGACCGCGCGGTCACCTTCACGACCTGTCCCGACTGCGACGGCACCCGGCTCGGCGAGGCGGCCCGCTCCTCGAAGATCAAGGGCATCAGCATCGCCGACGCCTGCGCCTTGCAGATCAGCGACCTGGCGGAGTGGGTGCGCGAGCTGGACGAGCCGTCGGTGGCGCCGCTGCTCGCCTCGCTGGGCGGCACCCTCGACTCGTTCGTGGAGATCGGCCTCGGCTATCTCTCCCTCGACCGGCCCGCGGGCACGCTGTCGGGCGGCGAAGCGCAGCGCACGAAGATGATCCGCCACCTCGGCTCCTCGCTGACCGACGTCACGTACGTCTTCGACGAGCCCACCACCGGCCTGCACCCCCATGACATCCGGCGGATGAACGACCTGCTGCTACGGCTGCGGGACAAGGGCAACACGGTGCTGGTCGTGGAACACAAACCGGAGGTCATCGCGATCGCCGACCACGTGGTGGACCTCGGCCCCGGCGCCGGTACGGCGGGCGGCACCGTCTGCTTCGAGGGCACCGTCGAGGGGCTGCGGGCGAGCGGCACGCTCACCGGCCGTCATCTCGACGACCGGGCCGGACTCAAGGAGACCGTGCGCAAGCCGGCCGGGGCCCTGGAGATCCGCGGCGCCACGGCGCACAACCTCCAGGGCGTCGACGTCGACGTCCCGCTCGGCGTCCTCGTCGTCGTCACCGGCGTCGCCGGCTCCGGCAAGAGTTCGCTGGTGCACGGGTCGATCCCGGCCGGCGAGGGCGTGGTCTCGGTCGACCAGGCGCCGATCCGCGGCTCGCGGCGCAGCAACCCGGCGACGTACACCGGCCTGCTGGAGCCGATCCGCAAGGCGTTCGCCAAGGCCAACGGCGTGAAGCCGGCACTGTTCAGCGCCAACTCCGAGGGCGCCTGCCCCGCCTGCAACGGCGCCGGTGTCGTCTACACCGACCTGGCGATGATGGCCGGGGTCGCCACGACCTGCGAGGAGTGCGAGGGCAAGCGGTTCGACGCCTCGGTGCTGGAGTACCGCCTCGGCGGCCGGGACATCAGCGAGGTGCTGGCCATGCAGGTGACGGAGGCCGAGGAGTTCTTCGGCGACGGGGACGCCCGCACCCCGGCCGCCCACCGCATCCTGCGCAACATCGCCGACGTCGGCCTCGGCTACCTCACCCTCGGCCAGCCGCTCACCACGCTGTCCGGCGGCGAACGGCAGCGGCTGAAGCTGGCCACGCACATGGCCGAGAAGGGCGGTGTCTACGTCCTGGACGAGCCGACCACCGGTCTGCACCTGGCCGACGTCGAGCAGCTGCTCGGCCTGCTCGACCGGCTGGTCGACGCCGGCAAGTCGGTGATCGTCATCGAGCACCACCAGGCGGTCATGGCGCACGCGGACTGGATCATCGACCTCGGTCCGGGTGCCGGCCACGACGGCGGCCGGATCGTCTTCGAGGGCACCCCGGCCGACCTGGTCGCCGCCCGCTCGACCGTCACCGGCGAGCACCTGGCGGAGTACATCGGCGCCTGACGCCCGCCGCGGGCTCCCCGCGTCGTCCTCCGTGCGCCCGCCCAGCCGCTCGCCGGGTACGGCGACTCCCGTGCCTCCGGCGTCTCTTCCGTCTCCTGCGCGGTCACGGGGCTGTGGTCCGCCCGGGCGGCCGCAGCCACCGGCGGAGCGTGGTGAAGTCGGCGTCCGTCAGGCCGTAGCGGTGGTCGACGCGGTGCAGGAGGGCCGGTGCGGGGTGGTGGACGGCGGTCCAGGCGCGGTCGGCCTCGGTGAGCTCGTCGTCCAGCCAGACGAAGGGCCGGCCGGCCGCCCAGGCGACCAGCGGCCGGGTCTTCCAGTGCAGCAGGTCCGGCGGCTCGTCCTCGTCGGGCCACTCCACGACGGGCAGCGGCGGCAGGCCGAGCCAGGGGGCCAGGCAGGTGTTGGCGTCGTCCATCCAGGTCGTGGCCCACACCAGCTCGCAGCCCAGCGCCGTGAGCCGGGGCCCGAGGGCCGGGTCGACCCGGCCGAGCAGCGGGTGGCCGGCGGCGCCGGGCGGGGCGGGCACGCGTTCGTACACGGGGTAGGCGGCGTCCGCCGCCCCGAACGGGATCAGCGGGCCGTCGACGTCGAGGAAGAGCAGCATCACCGACCAGCATCGGCCCGCGGAGCCCCGTCGGCCACCATGTCCCGCCCCGCCCCGGCGGACCCGGCCCCGGCCGGCCACGGCACCCCGCGCGAGCCGGTGGCGGGCCCCGCCACCGCGCCCCGCCGCCTCGGCGCACCCCGCCCCCGCCGTCCACGGGGTCCCCGGGCGGGCCGGCGGCGCGTACCGCTAGAAGGGCAGGGGGCGTCGGTGCACCACGTCCAGCCGGGACACCGCCCGGGTCAGCACCACGTACAGCCGGTGGGCTCCCCGTTCCTCCGCCTCGGCCACCGCGGCCGGTTCGACGGCGATGACGTGGTCGTACTCCAGGCCCTTGACCAGGCTCGCGGGGACGACGGTCAGCCGGGCGCCGAGCGCGTCCGGGCCGGCCGGGCCGAGGCCCGCCCCGGTGAGCGCCGCCCGCACCCGGTCGGTGTCCGCGTCGGCCGTGATCACGCCGACCGACCCCTCCCGCGCGAGGGCGTCGCGCACGGCGGTCACGGTGGTGCCGAGGAGGTCCTCGGTGGGGCGGAGGACCAGTTCCCCGTCCGTGCGCAGGGAGGTGGCGGCGGGCACGGCGACGCCGAGGCGGGCGAGGAGGCGGTTGGCCAGCTCCAAGACGGCCGCCGGCACCCGGAACCCGGTGGTCAGCGGTGTCACGGCCGCTTCCGGCCGGCCGAGGTGGCGCAGCTGGACGGACCAGTCCCGGGCGGCCCAGGGGGTGGTGCCCTGGGCGAGGTCGCCGAGGACGGTCAGCGAGCCGAACACCGCCCGGCGGGCGATGGCCCGGCACTCCATCGGCGAGAGGTCCTGTGCCTCGTCCACCACGATGTGGCCGTGGTTCTCGGGGTGTTCGATCAGCCCGGCGAGTTCGTCCAGCAGGACCAGGTCGGCGGCCGACCAGCGGGCCGACTTGTACGAGCGCGGCGGACGGGACCAGCGGAGCGCCGTCTGCTCCTCGGGGTCCAGCAGGCCGTCGGCGGCCCGGGCCAGCGCCGCGGCGTCGGTGAGGAGCCCGGCGAGGATCTCCTCGGGGCGGACCTTGGGCCAGATCGCGTCGAGCTGTTCGGTGAGCGGCCGGCACCGCTCGACCCGGCGCGCCCAGGAGGCGGGCAGCACCCCGGAGCGCCGTTCGGCCTGTGCGCGCAGGAGCCGCACCACCCGGGTGCGCACCCGCTCGCGCCCCACGGCGTACGGCGGTTCCTCGGCGCGCACCTCCGCCACGATCACGGCGAGTTCGGCGGCGGAGACCCGCCGGCGGGAGGACCCGTCGGGGACGGTGAGGTCGGCGGCGCCCTCGGTGGTGACGCGCGCGTACAGCGCCCGGCGCAGCACCTCGGCCATGCGCGGGTCGTGCTTGACGACGGCCGTGGGGGCGGGGTCGGTGCCGGTGACGGGGTGCCGGGCGATCTCGTCCAGCAGCGTCGACTGGCGGATGCCGGTCTCGCCGAGGGAGGGCAGCACTTCGGCGATGTACGACAGGAAGGTGCGGTTGGGGCCGAGGATCAGCAGGCCGGAACGCTGGAGCCGCTTGGGGTGGGTGTAGAGCAGATACGCGGCGCGGTGCAGGCCGACGGCGGTCTTGCCGGTGCCGGGGGCGCCCTGCACGCACACGGACTCGGTGAGGGCGGCGCGCACGAGGTCGTCCTGCTCGGGCTGGATGGTGGCGGCGATGTCCCGCATGGGCCCCACGCGGGGGCGCTCGATCTCGCGGGCCACGATGTCGCTGGTCCGGGACTCGCCCCGGTCCAGGTGCTCGTCCTCCAGGCCGGTGAGGTCGGCGGAGTCGCCCCGGCTGCCGGGGGCCCAGCCGAACCGGCGCCGTACCGCCACTCCCTGCGGGTCGCGGGCGCCGGCCTGGTAGAAGGCGCGGGAGACGGGGGCCCGCCAGTCGACCACGAGGGGCGGGGCGGCGGGGTCCTCGGTGATCCGCAGCCGGCCGATGTGGTAGTTCTGCCCGCCGTGCTCGGGCTGGTCCGCGGCGAAGTCGAGCCGGCCGAAGAACAGCGGGCCGGCGGGGAGTTCGCGCATGGCCTTGGCCCGGCTGCGCAGCCGGTACCCGAGGACCTCGGCGTCGGCGCCGGAGGCGGAGACGTCCTCGCCGACGACGACCTGTTCGGCGGCGCCTTCGACCATCGCGGCGAGGGCCGCGCGGCAGGCGTCGTGGTGGGCGCGCTCGGTGTGCAGGGTGTCCGTGAGGGCGGGTTCGAGTGACGTCATGGCGCCACCGTACCCCCGAAACGTTACCGAGTTAAGTTTTTAACCGAGTCTCACTCCGTCATTCTCAGCCCCGGCAGCCCCTCGGCCAGACGCCCGAACGCCCGCTCGGCCGCCCGCACGGCGTCCGGCGCCACCTCCTCGACCGGCTCCCCCGCCGCGATCCGCCGCCAGTTCTCCTGCGCGAGGATGCGCTGCACGGCGATGATCTGCCCGGCGGCCAGCCGCGCGTCCAGTCCGCCCCCGAGCGCCTCGGCGAGCGCCGCCTCCGACCGCTCCTGATGGCCGTACGCCCGCGCCACCAGGGCCGGAGTGCCGTAGAGCAGACGGTGGAAGGCGAGCACCTCGGGGTGGGCGTTCAGACCCGTGACCGGGTCGCGCCGCTCCAGGCCGGCGAGGAAGTTCCGGCGCAGCGCGGCCACCGGGTCGGCGGCCCGGGCCACCACCCGCGCGGCCTCCGTCTCGTGGTCCGCGATCCGGTGCAGGACCAGGTCCTCCTTGGCGGGGAAGTACCGGAAGAGGGTCGGCTTGGAGATCCCCGCCGCGGCGGCGACCTCCGCCACGGACACCGCGTCGAAGCCCCGCTCCAGGAACAGCCGCACGGCGATGTCCGACACCTCCTGGTACATCCGCTGCTTCTTGCGCTCACGCAGACCCATCTCGCCCATGGGGGGAGCCTACGCAGCGCGGCCGGGAGCCGTTGCGGGAGCGGCTACGCGGGGCCGCCGGGCGCGGTCGGCCAGACCGGCCGCGGGCTGCCGTGCCGCCGGGACGACAGGCCCAGGGAGGCGGTGGCCGCGGCCAGCGTCATGGCGTACGAGTCCACCGCGCGGCGCACGTTGGGCGCGTCCAGGCCGGCCCCGGTGACCAGGCGGTCGAGGTCGACGTAGGCCGAGCGGACGAGCTCGATCCACCGGTACACCCGCCAGTCCCGCTGCCAGCCCTCGGTGAAGCGCGCGGCCAGCCGTGCCTCCCAGCGGCGGAACATGCGGTCCCGGATCTCCGGGCGGGTGGGGGTGAGGTGCATGTGCCGGACCAGCTCGTACAGCGGGTCGCCGATCAGCGCCATCTCCCAGTCGATCAGGGTGAGCGGCGGACCGTCGTCGCGGCGCACCAGGTTCCAGGGGTTGAGGTCGCCGTGCAGCAGGGCGGGGTCGCGGTCGGTCACCCGGTGCCGGGCGAGGATCTCGCGCAGCCGGGGCGCGTCGGGCAGCCCGAGGAACCGGGCCAGCTGCCGGGACTCCCCCGGCAGGCCGGCGACCAGCGCGACCAGCTGGTCGCTGAGCCACGCGTAGAAGCCGGGCGGACCGCCCAGCGGGTCGAGGGGGGCGTGGTCGACCCGGGTCAGCGCGGCCAGCTGGTCGACCAGGCAGTCGGCCTCGTGCGGGCGCAGTCCGTCGACCGGGTGCTCGGGACGGCGGCCGAGGTCGCGGGCGCCCTCGTAGGTGTGGACGGTGAACCGGTCCCCGCGGTATCCGAGGGCGGGGTCCGTCGCATGGCTCTTGCCCAGCGCCAGCACCCGGGGCGCGGCCACCGGCACCCCGGACCGCTCGATCGCCCGGAGCACGGCGTGCTCGCTGAGGAAGCCGGTCTCGCGCCGCAGCACGACGGCGGCCTCGCGGCGGACGACGACCGGGAACGGCGTCCCGGGCACCCGGAGCACGGTGTTCAGGTGCGCGGCCCCCTTGAAGACCCGGCCGGCGGGGGCGGCGCCCTCCAGGAACAGCGCGTCGTCGACCGCGGCGCGGGGGAAGTCGGGGTGCTCGGGGACCCGCCGGTCCGGGGTCCAGCCGATGACCCGGGCCGGGCCGGTCCCCCGGGGGACGGCGCCGGACGCGCCCCGCCGGATCAGGATCCGCCCGATCTCCGCCGCCCCGGGCACCCGGCCCAGCCGCAGCGGCCCGGCGGCGGCCCGCAGGGCGTCGCCGACGGTGGCCGTGGCCTCGTCCAGCCGCTCCCGCCCGAAGGACTCCTCCAGCGCGCGGACCGCACGGACCACATCGGCGTACCCGGACCTGGCCTGCTCGAACGCCAGATAGTGCGGCAGGTCCCGGGAGAGCCCGGCCGTGGCGGCGGGCCGCACCCGGTGCACGGCCTCGGCCCAGGCCTCGACGACCTCGCCCCGCTGGTGCTCGGGGTAGCGCATCCGCACCAGATGGACGGCGAGGTCGTGCAACGGGTCGCCGTACCCGGCCTGTTCCCAGCCCAGGCAGTACAGCGGCGCGGCGCCGGCGCCCGGCAGGAGCAGGTTGCCGCGGTGCAGGTCGCCGTGGAGCAGGCCGTACGGCCGCCGGGTCAGTGCCGGGACCCCGTCGGCGAACCGCGCGAGAGCGTCCTCGGGTACGCCGAGCGCCGTGAACAGGCCCCCGTAGCGGAGCATCTCGGGCCGGCGGAGCTGCTGGTCGGCCAGCAGGGCCAGGGTGCGCAGGAAGCCCTGGGAGTCGGTGTGGTTGCGCGGCCAGTGGGCCGGCCGGGGCGGCAGGGCGCCGGCGCGCACCTGGACGACGGCGGCGAGCAGCTCCGCCAGGTCCCGCAGCAGCGGCCCCTCGACCGGCTTGCCGGGGCCGCAGACGTCGGCGAGCACACTTCCGTCCACATGGCTGTGGACGGCGTACCCCTCGCCCGCCGCCAGGCACTCCGGCACGGGCAGCAGGCCGCGCAGCGCGCGCAGGATCTCCGGCTCGCCGCGCCAGGTCCGGATCACCAGCGGCACGGTGCCGGGGCGCGGCACGCGCACGGTCACCAGGGTGCCCGGCGCCCGGCCCAGCAGCCCGGCCAGCGGTTCGGTCAGCGCGGCGACGCGGCCGTGCGGAGGCGGGGGGCCGGCCGGGGGGTCCGCGGCGACGGCACGGGCCACGAACTCCCGGACGACGGCGTCCGTACGGACTCGGCCGACGGGCCCCGCGGCCGCGGCGCGGGGGACGGGCGGTGCGCCCACGGGCCGCTCCGGGTGACTCGTGCGAACGGGAAGGGCCGGGACCTCGGGAGATGTCGGAAGACCCGTCAGGGAGAACATAAGTCCGGCTGGCAGCCGCCACGACCGGCCGGCCGGGACAAGCGGCCGGGCGGGTGGCCGACCACTCGGTCCGCGCCGGCGGCGACGGCCGCGGGAACGGCTCGTCACCCTTCCCGGTGCGCGTGTCCGAGCGGTGACTCGGCGGGCGGAATCGTAGCGCACCCCACGGCACGTCCGTCCGACGCCGCGCTCCCGCGACCGCACCGGCGGTCTCCGGGACCCTCGGCGTCGGGCCGGCCGGGTGCGCCGCCGTGCCCCGTCCCGGCGGCTCCGCGCCGGTTTCCCCGCCGCCCGGGGGGATTTCGCCCTCCCTTCGGCGGCGCACCGGGAGCACCGGGCGGCCGGCGCGCACGGCCGGGCCCCGCCGGGCGGCCGGGTGTCAGCGCACCCCCGCGCGGTGGCCCCGCAGCAGGCGCAGCAGCGGCTCCAGCGACCGTACGACGTGGCCCGCGCCGGCCGTGCGCAGGTGTTTCTCCTTGGCCTCGCTGCGCGCGTAGCCCAGGAACGGCACCCCGGCCCCGCGGGCCGCGGTCAGGTCGGAGAGCGAGTCGCCGATCATCAGGGCCGCGGCGGGGGCGGCGCCCATCGCGTTCAGCGCGCGGTTGAGGCAGTGCGGGTGCGGCTTGAGGTGGTGCAGATGCTCGGTGCGGCCGTACAGGTGAGGGGCGAAGCAGCCGGTGAGGCCCCGGGATTCGAGGTAGGTGCGGGCGGCGCGGGGCGAGTTGTTGGTGGTGACGGCCAGCCGGGCGCCGACGGCCGTCCAGGTGCGGATCACCGGGTCGGCGTAGGCGGTCGGCAGCGCGGAGGCGGCGGCCCGCAGCTCCTCCTGGGTGAGCCGTTCCTCCAGCCCGGCGACGAGGTCGCTGCCCGGCCGCCGGCGGCCCACCGCGCGCAGCACGACCTGCGGGTCCAGCGTCTCCCGTTCGGTCTCGGTGAGCAGCCCGCGCAGCCCCTGCCGCTCCAGCCAGTCCACCAGGTCCGCGGCCACCCGCTCGGCCCGGTGCCGGGCGAACAGCCGGCAGATCGGACCGTCGAAGTCCCACAGCACCACCCGGGCCGGTGTGATCAGTTCCCGAAGCTTCTCGTTCTCACTCGCAACAGAAGGCGCATCAGAAGTCGCATCAGAAGTCACTAGGAGAGTGTCAGGTCCGTGGTGATGGTTTCCCAGAGGGCGTCGAACCACTTCTGCGACTGCGCCACGAACGCCGCGTCCCGCTGACCGGCCCGGTTCTCGAAGGAGAAGAGGAGGGACTCGGAGCCGAGGGTGTCGTACATCTCCAGCGTCCGGCCGCTCTCGGTGGGTTCCTCGCGGCGCGTGACCATGTAGTACGCGTACAGCGCCTCCCTGCCGTTGAGCAGGTACAGCTTCGCCGGCGGGGTGAACGGCAGGGCCCGGAAGGTGACGTGGACGTCGATGTCGTGGGTGCCGCGCAGGGCCTGGAGGTTGTACTGGAGGACCTGGCCCTGGGCGTTGCGCATCGCCAGCCAGCGCTGGTGGACGGCGTCGTCGTCGCTCCCGGCGTCGACCGAGACCGGGAAGGCGAGGTTGATGTCCCGGGACGGCAGCAGGATGCGGGCGTCGATGCGCTCGGGCCGCAGCCGGCCGTCGTGGATCAGGCGCAGCGGCTCGCCGAGGGCGGGGATCAGGCTCTGCGCGGTCAGGCAGACGGCGTCGATGCGCACGTGCGGCGCGGAGAAGGCCTCGGTCAGCCGGGGCGCGAGGGCCACCATGGTCGGCTGCGGCTCCTCGTGCGCGGGGGCCGGCACGGCGACCCGCGGCGGGCTGCCCTTGCTGACGTTGCTGAGCAGACCGTCCTCCTGGAGCGCCCGCAGTGCCTGGCGCACGGCCCCCCGCTCCACGCCGAACTCCCCGGCCAGCTCGGCCTGGGTGGGCAGCCGCTCACCGACGCGGAGGGCACCGGTCCGGATGCGTTCGCGCAGGGTGCGGGCGATCTCCTGGGGCGTGAGCCTTCTGCTGCCGTTCACTGCCACGTTCTCCTGGTCCACGACCAAACGCTACAACCCCCATCCATCTACCGGGAGTTGTCGGAAAGTTGTTTGTAATCATCGACCAAGTGGGGACAACTTAAACAGAGTTGGCTGCCAACTTGGTTGGGTTGGCAGACCGAAAGGGGGAACCATGCCCGTCCTCGCACTCCTCTGCGCCCTCTTCGCCGTCGGCTTCGAGCAGCTCGTCCAGTGGCGGCTCGGCGTCCTCGGCGTCGTCGGCCTGCTGCTGCTCACCGTCGGCGTCAAGGCCGGGAACCCGGTCGTCGGCTCCGCCGGCGCGGTCCTGCTCGCGGTGCTGCTGGCCGGTCCCGCGCTATGACGTCAGCACCAGCTCCGAACTGATCGTCTCCCACAGCGCGTCGAACCACAGGCCCGACTGATCCACGAACGCCGCGTCCCGCCGGCCGGCCCGCCGCTCGAAGGCGAACAGCGGGGACCGGGTGCCGTCGGCGTCGTACAGCTCCACGTGCTCGTGTCCGATCTCCCGCTCACGGCGCCCCAGCGTGTAGTACGCGAACAGCGCCTCGGCGCCGTTGAGCAGATACAGCTTCACCGGCGGGGTGAACGGCAGCGCCCGGAACGAGATCCGGACGTCGATGCCGTGCGTGGCGTACAGCGCCAGCAGGTTCTGCCGCAGCACCAGGCCCTGGGCGTTGCGCTGGGCCAGCCAGCGCCGGTGCAGCAGACCGCCGTCGTCCGCGTCCACCGGCGTCGGGAAGGCGAGGTCGATGTCCCGGCTGGGCAGCAGCAGCCGCAGGTCGATCTTGGCCGGTTCCAGCCGTCCTGCGTGGATCTGTCTCAGTGGCTCCCCGATCGCCATCGTGAGCGAGACCGCGGTGAGGCACAGCGCGTCGATCCGCACGTGCCGGGCGGCGAAGGCGGCGGCGATGCGCGGGGCGAGGGCGACCATGGTGGGCTGCGGCGGCACGGCGGGGCCGGCCGGGGGACGGGCGGGCGCCTGCGCCGCCGCCACGGTGGCGGGGCTGCCCTTGGAGACGTCGGTGAGCAGGTGCTCGGACTGCAGGATGCGCAACGCCTGCCGTACGGCACCCCGCTCGACGCCGAACTCGTCGGCCAGCTTGGCCTGGGTGGGCATGCGCTGACCCGGCCGCAGCTCACCGGACCGGATCCGGCTGCGCAGTTCGTCGGCGATCTCGCGGTGGGACGAGCGGGGCCGCTGTGGCCTTGGCCGTCCACTGGCGGAGGCGTGCTCCGGGTCCACGAACGAACCGTACAACTTCCCGCCAACCTACGGCAGTTCACCGACAGGTGGTTATGAGTCGCGTCCCAACGGAGATAAGTACAGTGAAGTTGGCTGCCAACTTGAAGGACATGGTCGAGCTTCCCAGTGGTTGGCCGACCGGGCTCCCTTCCGGAGGGGAGCCGGGAGCCCGGGCAGGGGGCGGCCACCGGTACGCACAGCCACAACTGAACACCCCGCACAGCCACAACCGAACACCGACAGCTGAATACCCGACTTCGCACAGCCACAACTGAACAGCTCGCTACGGATGAACAGTCAGCAGGCCGCCGGGAGAGGGGAGCACAGCGAAGGTCCGGGCGGCACGATCACCCGGACGAGCACACCAGGGCGTCGGCCCCCGCAGGGGCGGCGCCCTCTTGTCCGTCCCCGGCGGCCGCCCCGCTCCTCACGTCAGCAGATCGTCCACCTGCGCCTCGCCCACCCGGTACCGGCGCGCGATCTCGCCGCTGCAGTCGTCGGCCGTGCGCTGCAACCGCTGCCGGCGCCGGGAGACCTCCTGCTCGTACTGGACCAACCGCCCCATCGCCGCGCTCAGTTCCAGATCCGTGCGCGCGGTCAGGTCCGACAGCTCGACCTCGGCGAGCATCTCGGCGGCCAGCCGCCGGTACTCCTCGTTGTGCGGGGTGCCGAGCGTGACATGGCGGGCCGAGGAGCGGTGCCGGGCCGGGGCGTCCTTGAGGATCTCCGGGAGCCGGTCGACCACGGAGCCGTCCGCCGGCGCCGGCAGGGGCACCCGGCCGCGCCTGCCCAACTCCGCCCGCAGGATGTCGATCCGGCCCTGCAACAGCCGCCGCACATAGCTGAGGTCCGCCTCGTCGCGCTGGGCGTCGCGGCGCACGGTGCGCAGCTCGGGCAGGCTCAGCCGGGCCAGGTCGTGCTCGGGCGGCTCGGCGGGCAGCGCCGGGCCCGCGGTGCCGTCGGCGCGCTGCACGGGCGGCCGGTACGTCCCCTGGGACCGCACCCGCCCGCCGGTACTCGGTGTGCTCATCTGCTTGTGACCGTCCCCTCGACCCGCGTGTGGGAGCATCGTGCCACCCCAACTGGCCACAATGTGACCGAGTGCCCCCGAACGGCCCCAGATGGGCGGTAAGAGATCCATAATGGGCCCCCCGCGGCCGAGCGCGGAGCACCCGGCATGATGGTCCGCATGCGTGCGGTGGTGCAGAGGGTGGACGGCGCGAGCGTCGTCGTGGACGGCGAGACGGTGGGCGCGATCGAGGGCGAGGGACTGTGCGTCCTCGTCGGGGTGACCCACGAGGACACCAAGGAGAAGGCGGCCCAGCTGGCCCGCAAGCTGTGGACGGTCCGGATGCTGCACGACGAGAGGTCGTGCAGCGACATCGCCGCCCCGCTCCTGGTCGTCAGCCAGTTCACCCTCTACGGCGACGCCCGCAAGGGCCGCCGCCCCACCTGGAACGCGGCGGCCCCGGGCGATGTGGCCGAGCCGCTGGTGGACGAGGTGGTGGCCCGGCTGCGGGAGCTGGGCGCGACGGTGGCGACGGGCCGGTTCGGCGCGCAGATGAGGGTGTCCCTCACGAACGACGGCCCGTTCACGGTGCTGCTGGAGATCTAGGCCCGGACCCGCGCCGCCGGGGATCCGGGCCCGGCCTCGCGCCGCCGGGGATCCGGGCGCGGGCTCCCGCCGCCGGGATTCCGGCGCGGCCTCGCGGGGCTACGGCTCGACCACGACCTCCTGCGCCGCCGCGGTGTCCCCGGCCAGCAGCCGCGCGTCGACGGGCACGTTCCGCTTCACCAGTGCCAGCGCCACCGGGCCCAGCTCGTAATGGCGTACCGACGTCGTCACGACACCGATCTTGCGGCCGTCCGGGCCCTCGTCCGCGACCCGGATCTCCGTGCCCGGCGCCGGCAGCCGGACCTCGCTGCCGTCCAGGTGCAGGAAGACCAGCCGGCGCGGCGGCTTGCCCAGGTTCTGCACCCGGGCCACGGTCTCCTGCCCCCGGTAGCAGCCCTTCTGGAGGTGCACGGCCGTGCCGATCCAGCCCAGCTCGTGCGGGATCGTGCGGTGGTCGGTCTCGAAGCCGAGGCGGGGGCGGTGGTGCTCGACGCGCAGCGCCTCGTGCGCGAGCAGTCCGGCGGCGGGCCCGTGCCCGGCGGCGAACTCCTCCAGTGCGGCCCGCGGCAGGAAGAGATCACGGCCGTACGCCGTCTCGCGTACGACGACGCCCTCGGGCACCTCCGCGATGGAGCCGGCCGGCAGGTGGACCACGGCGGTGTCGGCGGTCCGGTCGGCGACCTCCACCCGGTAGAAGAACTTCATCGACTCCAGGTACGCGATCAGCGCGTCCTGGGTGCCGGGCTCCACGTGCGCCCAGACGGTCGTGCCGTCGTCCACCAGGTACAGGGCGTGCTCGATGTGCCCGTGCGCGGAGAGGATCAGCGCCTCGGTGGCCTCGCCGGGGCGGAGTTGGCTGACGTGCTGGGTGAGGAGAAGGTGCAGCCAGCTCAGCCTGTCGTCGCCGCTGACGGTGATGACACCGCGATGGGACAGGTCGACGAAACCGTTGCCGTCGGCGAGGGCGCGCTGCTCGCGGAACAGGTCGCCGTAGTGGGCGGCGACACCTTCGTCCACACCCTCGGCGGGGACTGCGCCGGGCAGGGACAGCAGGGGGCTCTTCATACCGCAAGCCTACGACGTGGTACTTGAACCCTTCAGGGAACAGTCCTCGCACCGGCCGAAGAGCGCGAAGTGCTTCATGTCGGTGTCGAAGCCGAACTGCCCGCGCAGTTTGGCCGTGAACTCCGCCGCCACCTCCACGTCCGCCTCGATGACGTTGTCGCAGTCCCGGCACACCAGGTGCAGATGGTGGTGCCGGTCGGCGAGGTGGTAGGTCGGCGCGCCGTGCCCGAGGTGGGCGTGGCTCACCAGGCCCAGCTCCTCCAGCAGCTCCAGCGTCCGGTAGACGGTGGAAATGTTGACCCCCGACGCCGTCTTCCTCACTTCCACGAGGATGTCGTCGGGGGTCGCGTGCTCAAGGGTGTCCACGGCTTCGAGGACAAGCTGCCGCTGCGGCGTCAGCCGGTAGCCGCGCTGCCTGAGGTCGCTCTTCCAGTCGGTGCTCACCACACCGACGAGTCTAGGACTACTTGAAGAAGGCGATGCCGTCGTCCGGCATGTCGTCCGGCAGGGCCTTGGCCCAGCGCTCGACGTCCTCCGGGGTGACGACCTTCTTCAGCTGGGCCGACATGTAGGGGCGCAGCGGGACCTCGGGGGTCTGCTTCTCGCCCACCCACATCAGGTCGCTCTTCACGTACCCGTACAGCCGCTTGCCGCCGCTGTACGGCTGCGAGGCGGCCGTGCGGGCCACGGCGTCCGTCACCAGGTCGATCTGCGGCTTCTTGTCGGCCATCTCGCCGTACCAGATCTCGATGACACCGTCGTCGCGGGTCATCGTGACCTCGACCTTGCGGTCGGCGTCGATCCGCCAGAAGCCGTGCTCCGACTCCAGCGGGCGCACCTTGTTGCCGTCCTCGTCCAGCACCCAGGTGTGCGACTGGTACTCCAGGAAGTCCCGGCCGTCGTGGCTGAAGCTGACCTCCTGGCCGAAGTTGCACTTCTGCGAGCCGGGGAAGTCGTGCACGCCCGCGCCGGCCCAGTTGCCGAGCAGAAAGGCGAGCGGGACCAGGTCCTTGTGCAGGTCGGACGGGATCTCGATCATGAGCGGAAAGCTTCCTGGATGGGGGTCAGCGCTGGCCCTGGTACAGCTTCTTCACGGTCAGACCGGCGAAGGCGAGCACGCCGACGCAGACCAGGACCAGCAGGGTTTCGAAGAAGATCTCCACGGGTGCTCCTTGAGCGAGGGTGGTCATACGACAGAGCCGCAGCCCAGCTTACGCGGCCGGGACCCGGCCCTCCTGACGAGGTCTGCTCAGGCGGGCAACTCGGTCCGGAGGGTCACGGTCCCCCGGAACGGGACGGCGTTCACCCCGCCCTTGCACCAGCTCCGGGTACGTCCAGCGCCCGTCGGAGGCGGTGCCGAGGCCCGGCAGGTCCGCCCGGTCCGTCCGGTCCATCCGGGTGATCCCGGTGATCCGGGTGATCCGGGTGATCCGGGTGATCCGGTCCATTGACGGCACGAGTCCGCGCTCGCGCAGGAGACTCGTGGCATGTGCATGGAATTGTGGGCACGCGGATTACGATTCGGTCATGGCGAAGAAGCTCGTGATCAAGGTGACGGCCGGGGCGGACGCCCCCGAGCGCTGCTCGCAGGCGTTCACGGTGGCCGCGGTGGCGGTGGCCAGCGGCGTCGAGGTCTCGCTCTGGCTGACCGGAGAGTCGTCCTGGTTCGCACTGCCGGGCCGGGCCGCCGAGTTCGAACTGCCGCACGCCGCGCCGCTGCCGGATCTGCTGGAGTCGATCCTCGCCGGGGGGCGCGTCACGCTGTGCACGCAGTGCGCCGCCCGCCGGGAGATCACGGAGAAGGACGTCGTCGAGGGCGTACGGATCGCGGGCGCGCAGGTCTTCGTGCAGGAGGCCCTGGCGGACGGCGCACAGGCGCTCGTCTACTGAACGGGCCCCGGCACACCGCCGGCCGGTGACGAAGGGGACGTACCCCATCGGCACCTCGCCGCCCGCCGGCACCCGGCATCCCGCATCCGGCATCCGGCATCCGGCATCCGGCATCCGGCATCCGGCATCCGGACCTACGGTCGCGGGCGCTTCTTGCCGTCCAGCTCGTCCCACCACTCGTCGGACTGCGGATCCCCGGAGGGGTCGTCCCACCAGCGGTCCTCCGGGCCCCTCCGGTTGGCGATCATCGCGGCGACCGGCGGGATGACCATGGCCACGACGCACATGCCCACGGCCGCGGGCACGGACCAGATGCGCACGACTCCCCAGGCCAGGACGAAGAGGCCGATACACGTCCCCATCATGGCGAAGTAGATGTGCCGACGCCGGGCGTACATACGTCCAGAGTAGGACCGGCGGCCCCTGTCACAACTGATCCACAATTTCCGTTCGGCCGGAGCCCGCAGGGTTACCGTGGGGTATCCGTACCGGATTCCATACACCGTCACCGACCGGGGGACCCACCACATGCGAGCCCTGCGAATACTCCTGATCGTCGTCGTGATCCTGGGCGCGCTGTTCGTGATCGTGGACCGGGTCGCCGTGCACTTCGCGGAGGGCGAGGCCGCGGACAAGCTGAAGGCGACCGAGAACCTGGCGTCGACCCCGGACGTGGACATCAAGGGCTTCCCCTTCCTCACCCAGGTCGCCGGCGGCTCCCTGGACGACGTCGAGGTCGGCATCAAGGACTACGAGGCGGCCACCGCCAAGCCCGGGCAGACCATCCGGATCGACGACCTCAAGGCCGACATGAAGGGCGTCGAGTTCTCCGGCGACTACAGCTCCGCCACCGCGGCCACCGCGACCGGCACGGCGACGATCACCTACGCCGAGCTGCTGAAGACCGCCAAGTCCGAGCCGACCGAGGTGGCGCCCGGCGTCACCGCCCGGGTCGTGGGGCTCTCCGACGGCGGCAACGGGAAGATCAAGGTCGCGGTGGAGGGAACCGTCTCGTCCCTCGGCGTCAAGCAGACGGTGTCCGTACTCAGCTCCGTGAGCGTGGTGAACGACAAGGTCGAGGTCCACGCGGACTCCCTGCCCAAGCTGGGCGCCGCCGCGATCGCCGAGGACCGCGTCCGCACGATCACCGACTTCCAGCAGGCCATCGACCAGCTGCCCGGCGGGATCAAGCTGGACAAGGTGCAGGCCGCGCCCGACGGCGTGGAGATCAGTGTGAAGGGTTCGGACGTCAAGCTGGCGGGGTAGGGGCCGGTGACGCCGGTCCGGACACCGAGTGTCCGACTGGCGAGACGGTCCCGTCCGCAGCGCAGATCCCCCGCGCCACCCGAGCGCCCGGAGGCCCCGCAGAGGCCCTCCGGGCGCTTTTTCGTTCCGCCATTCGGACGATCGAATCTCGCCATATGACACACCGGTGACATGCTCGCCCGTACGTCCCTACGATCGACCCCATGCGGTACTCGACGAGCGTCCTCCAGCCGCGGGGACAGGCGGTTCTCACGAAGCGGCGGGCAGTGGACCTGTGCCGCGTCGCCGCCATGCTCTGTCGCACCTTCTGAGCGGAAGCCCCGGCTCCCGCGTCTTCACCCCGCCCTGCCGACAGGGCACCCGTGTGCCGCTCGGGCATCGAGCGCACCGTCTCTTCACTCGCACATCCCGCCGCGACTGCCCCGGAGGAGAAAGAGCATGAGCCGCACCGACGTCCTGGTCGACGCCGACTGGCTGCAGGAGCACCTGGACGACCCGGCCATCGCCATCGTCGAGGTGGACGAGGACACGTCCGCCTACGAGAAGAACCACATCAAGAACGCCGTCCGCATCGACTGGACCAAGGACCTCCAGGACCCGGTGCGCCGTGACTTCATCGACCAGGAGGGCTTCGAGAAGCTCCTGTCGAAGAAGGGCATCGCCAACGACACGCTGGTGATCCTCTACGGCGGCAACAACAACTGGTTCGCGTCGTACGCCTACTGGTACTTCAAGCTGTACGGCCACGAGAACGTCAAGCTCCTCGACGGCGGCCGCAAGAAGTGGGAGCTGGACGCCCGCGAGCTGGTGGACGGCTCCGACGTGCCCGAGCGCGCCGCCACCGACTACAAGGCCAAGGCGCAGGACACCTCCATCCGCGCCTTCCGCGACGACGTGGTCGCCGCGATCGGCTCGCAGAACCTGGTCGACGTCCGCTCGCCCGACGAGTTCTCCGGCAAGCTGCTCGCCCCGGCCCACCTGCCGCAGGAGCAGTCGCAGCGCCCCGGTCACGTGCCGTCCGCCCGCAACATCCCGTGGTCGAAGAACGCCAACGACGACGGCACCTTCAAGTCGGACGACGAGCTGAAGGCCCTCTACGCCGAGGAGAGCGTCGACCTCGCCAAGGACACGATCGCCTACTGCCGCATCGGTGAGCGCTCGGCCCTGACCTGGTTCGTGCTGCACGAGCTGCTCGGCGTGGAGAACGTCAAGAACTACGACGGCTCCTGGACCGAGTACGGCTCCCTCGTCGGCGTGCCGATCGAGCTCGGCGCCGCTAAGTAACCCATCCCGACCGGCCTTCCGGTCTGACCCCTCTGGAGAAACAGTATGTGCGGAGCGAAGGCCGGCGGCCCGGACGCCTCGACGATCAAGCCCGGTGAGACCACGATCCAGGGCCAGGTGACCCGCGACGGCGAGCCGGTGACGGGCTACGTCCGACTCCTCGACTCGACCGGTGAGTTCACCGCGGAGGTCCCCACCTCCGCGACCGGTCAGTTCCGCTTCTACGCGGCCGAGGGCACGTGGACCGTGCGGGCGCTGGTGCCGGGTGCCACCGCCGACCGCACGGTCGTCGCCCAGCAGGGCGGTCTGGCGGAGGTCGCCATCGCGGTCTGAGCGGACCGGACGGGCCGAACGGGCTCATGTGACGGCTGAGGGCCGCATCCCCTGGGTTGGACGCCAGTGGGGGGTGCGGCCCTTCGGCTTGCCCTCCGCGCCGCTTCCCGCGTCGCCCCGTGCGGACCCGGTCGCGAAAGCCCGGAAACGAATAGGCGACGACCGGTCGATGCCGGCCGCATTTCCTTCCCCGCGACTGTCTCATTCACTTCGCAAATGCCCGTCGGCCATGGCTCTGCGCGCGGCCGTGCGCATCCGGAAAACACACAGGCCGGCGGCTCGGCGGAGGCGACCTGGATCACCTCCGGAATTCCGTGAGCCGCCGGCCGGCCGGTCCGCACCGGGTGGGGTGCGCCGGGAGACGAGACCGGTGGATGGATCCGGTACCCCTGGGGCCTGTCCGGCAATTCCCGTCTGCCGCGCGACGCCATGCACGCACTCTCGCCGCACCGGCCGCCCTTCGGGCGACGACGCGAATTGCCGGACAGGTCCTAGCCCAGCGCGCGCCCCAGCACCCACACCACCGGCGCCGCCGCCGACAGCGGCAGCGCCACGCCCGCCGTGAAGTGGACGAAGCGGGAGGGGTAGTCGTAGCTCGCCACCCGGTGACCGATCAGCGCGCACACGGCCGCCGCCGCTCCCAGGGCCGAGCCCTTCGCGCCGAGGCCGGTCATGCCGCCCACCGCGATCCCGGCGCCCGCCGCCGCCAGCAGCGCCACCACGACCGACGCGGGGGTCGGCAGGGGCAGGGCGCGGGCCAGGACGGCGACCGCGACCGCCGCCGCGCCGACGGAGACGGCGTGCGGGTCGGCGGCCAGGTACCCCGTGGCCAGGACCGCGATCGCCGCCGAGGCGACCGTCGCCATCAGGCCGTACATGCGCTCGTCCGGTGAGGCGTGCGAGCGGAGCTGGAGGACGAGGGAGAGCAGGACCCAGAGGCCGAGCGAGCCGAGGATGCCCACGAGGGCGTGGTCACGGCCGGCCGCCAGGACCGCCACGTCGGCCGTCAGCGCGCCCGCGAAGGCCAGCGCGATGCCCTGCCGGGCGGGCCACATGCCGTTCAGCCGGAACCAGCCCGCCGCCGTCACGGCCTGGAGCAGCACCAGCGGTACGGCGAGGACGTACGGGGCGACGGGGGCCGCCGCGGCGAGGAGCAGGCCCAGCACTGCGGTGAGCAGCGCCGGCTGCATGCCGGGCTCGATGACCGGGGAGCGGCCCTCCAGGCGGGCCCGCTGGGCGTCGGTGATGCGCGCGTTGCCGGCGAGCGTGGCGGGGCCGTAGCCCGGACCGGCCGCCGGGTCGGCGGGCTCGGCCACGGGCGCGGCAGCCGGTGCCTGGGCCGCGGGTGCCTGCGCCGCGTGTGCCTGCGCCGCTGACGCGTGAGCCTGAGCCTGCGCCTGAGCGGCCTGAGCTGCCTGAGCCGCCTGTGCCTGAGCCTGAGCCGCCGGTGCCGGTTCGGGCGCGTACGTCTCCGCGTACTGCCGGGACTGCTGGAACTGCGCGTCCTGCGGGTGCTGCCCCTGCGGGTACTGCCCCTGCTGGTACTGCCCCTGCTGGTACTGCGGCTCCCGATAGGGGAGCTGCTGGGCGTGGGGCTGCTGGTACCCCGGCTGCTGATACCCCGGCCGCTGATACCCCGGTTCCTGATACCCCGGCTGCTGGTACTGCTGCTCCTGGTACTGCGGCTGCTGCTCCTGCCGGGGCAGATACGCCGTCTCCGCCGCCGGCACGGGCGCGTGCGTCTGCGTCTCCCAGGTCCGGCCCTGCCACTGCTGGGTGAGCTCGGGGTCCTGGCCGGGCTGCTGCCCGTACTGCGGATCGTGCCCGGGCCACTGCTGCTGATAGGGGTCGTAGCCCTCGTAGGGGCCGCCCTGATACGGCTGATCGGTCATCGCTCACCCTCCTGCGAACGGCGGGAGCACCTCGACCGTGCCGCCCTCGGCCAGCCGTACCGTCTCATGCGCGCGGGTCCCGACAGGGTCTCCGTCGACGAGGAAGGAGCATCGCTGGAGCACGCGCGTGAGTTCGCCGGGGTGGCGCACACGCACGGCGGCCAGCGCGCCGGCCAGCGTGTCCGCCTCGTACGGCTCCTCGGCGACCTGGGCCGCGGCCTTGGCGGCGGCCCAGTAGCGCACCGTGACCTTGGGCATCTGAATCCTCAATCGACGGCAAGACATAGACAAAGACAGTGTGGGGTCAGGCTAGCCCGCCGCCGACACCGCCCAGCCCCCGATCCGGGCCACCAGGGCGTCGTCCGCCGCGTGCTCCGCATGCCCCATGCCCGGCTCGACCCACAGTTCGCCGTGCTCGCCGGCCGCCTCGGCGAGCATCCGGGGGTGGTCGAGCGGGAAGTAGCCGTCACGGTCGCCGTGCACGATCAGCAGGGGGGTGGGGGCGATCCGCGGGACGGCCTGCACGGGGGAGAGCGGGACGGGGTCCCAGTCGCGGTGGTGGATGCGCGTGCGCAGGCCGTAGCGGCCGACCAGGCGGCCCGCGGGGCGGGTGACCAGCCAGTGCAGGCGGCGCATGGGGGCGGTGCCCCGGTAGTACCAGCGGGCCGGCGCGCTCACCGCGACGACCGCGTGGGCCGTGCCGGGGGCGAGGGCCGCGTGCCGCAGGACCACCGAGCCGCCCATGGAGAAGCCGACGGTCACCACGCGCGCGTGCCCGAGACCGTGCGCCCGCTCCACGGCGGCGGCGAGGTCCAGCACCTCCTTGTCGCCGACCGTGGACCGGCCGCCGGAGCGGCCGTGGCCGCGGAAGGAGAAGGTGAGGACCGCGCCGTAAGCGCGCAGCACGCCGGCCACCCGTCGTACGTGTGGCCGGTCCACGTCTCCGGTGAAGCCGTGCGCGATCACGAACACCAGGTCACGGGCGGCGGAAGAAGAGGCGTCCGGCGCATCGGGAAATGCTTCGTATACAACCGGGCCCGGATCGTATACGGAATCGATCGGAACTCCGTCGGCCGTGTGCAGAAACGTCCGGATAGGGGCACGTCTGCTTGTCTCGGGATACGGACGAACGATGGAATGCGCCACTTGACCTGCCCGGCGGTTGCTCATGTGGGCTATTCTGCTGGGCAGAGGACTCGGGCAGCGTAGCCCCCGGGTCCTTTTGTGCTTTCGGAAGCGTTGTATACGAAGCGGGAAACCACAGGTGACCGCCGGTGTACGGGGCCTTCGGGATCGCAGAGCAGTGCCGCACCGCACACGTCCTCGCAGGGACCGAGGAGGAACCAGACGTATGAGTTCTCTGCTGCTCCTGACCAACGCCCTCCAGCCGTCGACGGAGGTGCTTCCCGCCCTCGGCCTGCTCCTGCACAACGTGCGGGTCGCCCCGGCGGAAGGCCCCGCCCTGGTCGACACGCCGGGCGCCGACGTGATCCTGGTCGACGGCCGCCGCGACCTGCCCCAGGTACGCAGCCTCTGTCAGCTGCTGCGCTCCACCGGCCCCGGCTGTCCGCTGATCCTCGTCGTCACCGAGGGCGGCCTCGCCGCCGTCACCGCCGACTGGGGCATCGACGACGTCCTGCTCGACACCGCCGGCCCCGCGGAGGTGGAGGCCCGGCTGCGGCTCGCCATGGGCCGGCAGCAGATCGTCAACGACGACTCCCCCATGGAGATCCGCAACGGCGACCTGTCCGTGGACGAGGCCACCTACTCCGCCAAGCTCAAGGGCCGGGTCCTGGACCTGACCTTCAAGGAGTTCGAGCTGCTGAAGTACCTCGCCCAGCACCCGGGCCGGGTCTTCACCCGCGCCCAGCTGCTCCAGGAGGTCTGGGGGTACGACTACTTCGGCGGCACGCGCACGGTCGACGTGCACGTACGGCGGCTGCGCGCCAAGCTCGGCCCGGAGCACGAGTCGCTGATCGGCACCGTCCGGAACGTCGGTTATCGATTCGTTACGCCCGAGAAGGGCGACCGGTCCGCCGAGGAGGCCAAGGCCAAGGCCGCCCGGGCAAAGCAGGAAGATGCGGACGCATCCTCCGTCCTGGAGGGCACCGAGGTCCACGCCGAGGCGTAGCAGACGCACGGACGGCGACCGGGCGGGGCCTTTCCTTCGCGCAGCCACCATGCGAAACGCCCTGCCCAGCGCGGGTCAATCCGCGTAGACTCCGCGCGTGGCCAAGGTGACTCGGGATGACGTGGCACGGCTGGCTGGAACCTCCACAGCCGTCGTCAGTTATGTCATCAACAACGGACCCCGGCCGGTCGCCCCGGCCACGCGCGAGCGTGTCCTCGCCGCGATCAAGGAACTGGGGTACCGCCCCGACCGGGTCGCCCAGGCGATGGCCTCCCGCCGCACCGACCTCATAGGCCTCATCATCCCGGACGCCCGCCAGCCCTTCTTCGGCGAGATGGCCCACGCCGTCGAACAGGCCGCCTCCGAGCGCGGGAAGATGGTCCTCGTCGGCAACACCGACTACATCGGCGAGCGCGAGGTCCACTATCTGCGGGCCTTCCTCGGCATGCGCGTCTCCGGCCTGATCCTCGTCTCCCACGCCCTGAACGACTCGGCCGCGGCCGAGATCGACGCCTGGGACGCCCGGGTGGTGCTGCTGCACGAGCGTCCGGAGGCGATCGACGACGTGGCCGTGGTGACGGACGACCTGGGCGGCGCCCAGCTCGCCGTGCGCCATCTGCTGGAGCACGGCCACGACTACGTCGCGTGCATGGGCGGTACGGCGGAGACGCCGGCCGTCGGCGACCCGGTCTCCGACCACGTCGAGGGCTGGAAGCGGGCCATGTCCGAGGCGGGCCTGTCCATCGAGGGCCGGCTGTTCGAGGCGCCGTACAACCGCTACGACGCCTACCGCGTGGCGCTGGAGGTGCTGGCCGGCCCGAACCGGCCGCCCGCGATCTTCTGCTCCACCGACGACCAGGCGATCGGTCTGCTGCGGGCCGCGCGCGAGCTGCGCATCGACGTCCCGGGGGAGCTGGCGGTGGCCGGCTTCGACGACATCAAGGAGGCCGCGCTCACCGACCCGCCGCTGACCACGGTCGCCTCCGACCGCTCGGCGATGGCACGGGCGGCGGTCGACCTGGTGCTGGACGACGGGCTGCGGATCGCCGGGTCCCGGCGCGAGCGGCTGAAGACGTTCCCGTCCCGGCTGGTGCTCCGCACGAGCTGCGGCTGCGGGTAACCCCGCCGGCCCGAGCGGCTTCGCCAGGCCGCGAGAGGCTTCTTTATATCGGGCAAACGAGGTTCTGCCGGGCTTCTCAGGGAGCCCTCAGGAAGCTCTCATGGTGGCGGGGGACTCTCTTGTCATGACCGAGAGCATCCGCCGCAGCGGCGAGTTCGAGTACGGCACCCCGCAGGGGGGCGCCCCCGCGTACGCACAGCAGGGCGGGTTCGCCCGGCAGCCCGGCTACTCCGCTCCCGTGAACCCCGAGTGGCCGCCCCCGCCGCCCCACGAGCCCCCGACGGCCACGGCCGCCGCGCCGGCCCCCGGACCGCTCCCCGCGGAGCCCGGGAAGAAGCGCCCCCGGGGGCCCGTCGCCCTCCTCGCGGCGGTCGCGATCGTCGCGGCGGCGGTCGGCGGCGGCACGGCCTACGCCTTCCAGGAGCTGACCGGCAAGAGCACCGTCGCCAGCGCCGGCAACAGCACCACCGTGGTGCCGTCCAGCAAGAGGGGCGACGTCGCCGCCATCGCCGCCGCGGTCAGCCCGAGCGTGGTCGAGATCAACGCGACGCTCGCGGGCGGCTCCTCCACCGGCTCCGGCGTGGTCATCACGTCGAACGGCGAGATCGTCACCAACAACCACGTCGTCTCCGGCGCCACCTCGATCAAGGCGCGCACCAGCGACGGCAAGAGCTACCCCGCCGAGGTCGTCGGCACCGACAGCTCCAAGGACCTGGCGCTGATCAAGCTCCAGGGCGCCTCCGGGCTGAAGACGGCGGCGCTGGGCGACTCCAGCGGCGTCCAGGTCGGCGACACGGTCGTCGCGATCGGCTCCCCCGAGGGCCTGACCGGCACCGTCACCAGCGGCATCGTCTCCGCCCTGAACCGGGACGTCACCGTCTCCACCGACGAGGGGCAGGGACAGGGCCAGAGTGGCGGCGGACAGTGGCCGTTCCAGTTCGGCGGCCGTGAGTTCAACGGCGACACCGGCTCGTCCACCACCACCTACAAGGCCATACAGACCGACGCGTCCTTGAACCCCGGCAACTCCGGCGGTGCGCTGATCGACGCGAGCGGTCACGTCATCGGCATCAACTCCGCGATGTACTCGTCGAGTTCGCAGTCGTCCTCGTCCTCGGACGCGGGCAGCGTCGGCCTCGGCTTCGCGATCCCCGTCAACACCGTCAAGTCCGACCTGGCCGCACTGCGGGCGGGCTCCGACAGCTAACGAAACCCGGCAAGGAACAGGGAACAGGCAAGGAGCAGGTCATGATCAAGCACGTACCCCACCGGATGGCCGAACGAGGCCCGGCCGGAATCACCCTGGCCCTCTCCATCGTCTCCGAGCTGCACGTGCCCGTTCCGGCACCCCGCGCCCCCGAGGTGGCCGTGAACCCGGTCCCCCAGCTGATGGGCCTGCGCACCTCCGCCGCCCGCCCGCACCGCCGCAAGGTGCCCCTGCACCGGCTGAGCACGGTCCGGACCTGACCGGCCCGCGTGCCCCTCGGCGACCGCAGGACGTGGCACGCTGAGAGACACCGCGACCACCCGTCCCCACCGCACCCGAGGAATCACGAGCGATGAGCCCCGCCGAAGGCGACCGCGACCCCCAGCGCATCCTGATCGTCGACGACGAGCCGGCCGTACGGGAGGCACTGCAACGCAGCCTCGCCTTCGAGGGGTACGACACCGAGGTCGCCGTCGACGGGGCGGACGCCCTGGAGAAGGCCCCGGCCTACCGGCCGGACCTGGTCGTCCTGGACATCCAGATGCCCCGCATGGACGGCCTGACGGCGGCCCGCCGGATCCGCGGCGCGGGCGACACGACACCGATCCTGATGCTCACCGCCCGCGACACGGTCGGCGACCGGGTCACCGGCCTCGACGCGGGCGCCGACGACTACCTCGTCAAACCCTTCGAACTGGACGAACTCTTCGCCCGCATCCGCGCCCTGCTGCGCCGCAGCACCTACGCGGCGGCGGTGTCCGCCGAGGCCCAGGAGGACGAGGCGCTCACCTTCGGCGACCTGCGGATGGACCTCGCGACCCGGGAGGTCACCCGCGGCGGGCGGCAGGTCGAACTGACCCGCACGGAGTTCACCCTGCTGGAGATGTTCATGGCACACCCGCGCCAAGTGCTCACCCGTGAGCAGATCCTGAAGGCGGTGTGGGGGTTCGACTTCGAACCGTCCTCCAACTCCCTCGACGTCTACGTGATGTACCTGCGCCGCAAGACCGAGGCCGGCGGCGAGCCGCGCCTGGTGCACACCGTGCGCGGCGTGGGATACGTCCTCCGCCAGGGCGGCGCCGAGTGAACAAGCTGGCGCGCCGCTACCGGGCGCTGCCGATCCGGGCGCGACTGGCGATGCTGGTCGCGGCGGCGGTGGCGTTCGCGGTGGCGGCCGTGTCGGTGACCTGCTGGTTCATCGTGGAGCGCAGGCTGTACGCGCAGCTCGACGAGGACCTTCAGAAATCCCTGCGGAGCACCACGCAGCCGGACCAGTTGCAGTTCACCCTCGACAACTGCACCGACACTCCGCAGTCCAGGGGCTTCCTGCTGCGGGACAAGTACTCCCAGCTGGTCACGGACGACGGCAAGATCTGTCTCTTCGGTGCCGCCTCGGGCAGGATCAAGGTCACCCAGGCCGACAAGACCGAGATCGAGGGCCTGGCCCCCGACACGCTCTACTTCCGCAACGGAATCGACGACCAGGGCAACGAGCTGCGGGTGCTCACCAAGCCCATCGGCCCCACCGCGACCACGACCGGCGGACGCGGACCCAATGTGGGCGTGCTCATCGCCGTACCGCTGAAGAGCACCCAGACGACCCTCAACGACCTGGCCCTGGTGCTGCTCCTGGTGTCCGCCGTCGGGGTCGTCGGCGCCGGCGCCGCGGGCCTGGCCGTCGCCCGTGCGGGGCTGCGTCCCGTGGACAAGCTCACCGAGGTCGTGGAGCACGTGGCCCGGACCGAGGACCTGACCATCCGCATCCCCGTGGCGGACGTCAGCGAGGACGAGGTCGCCCGGCTCTCGCGGTCGTTCAACTCGATGACCGCCTCGCTGGCCAGCTCCCGGGAACTCCAGCAGCAGCTGATCGCGGACGCCGGCCATGAACTCCGTACGCCCCTGACCTCGCTGCGGACCAACATCGATCTGCTCACCCGCAGCGAGGAGACGGGCCGCCCGCTGCCGCCGGAGGACCGCAAGGCGCTGCTGGCCTCGGTGAAGGCGCAGATGACCGAGCTGTCCGCGCTGATCGGCGACCTCCAGGAACTGTCCCGCTCGGAGGGGCAGCGCGGCGAGCGCGTCCAGGTCGTCGCCCTCCAGGACACCGTGGAGGCGGCCCTGCGCCGGGTCCGGCTGCGCGGTCCGGAACTGTCGATCACCGCGGACCTGGAGCCCTGGTACGTGCGGGCGGAACCCTCCGCGCTGGAGCGGGCGGTGGTCAACGTCCTGGACAACGCGGTGAAGTTCAGCCCGGAGGCCGGCACCATCGAGGTGCGGCTGGACAAGGGCGTGCTGACCGTCCGCGACCACGGTCCGGGCATCCCCGAGGACGAACTCCCGCACGTCTTCGACCGCTTCTGGCGCTCCCCCGGCGCCCGCGCCCTGCCGGGCTCCGGCCTCGGCCTGTCCATCGTCGCCCGTACGGTGCAGCAGGCGGGCGGCGAGGTCGCCCTGGACCGCGCGGAGGGCGGCGGCACGGTGGCGACGGTACGGCTGCCGGGGGCCCCGACCCCGCCGCCGGGGACACCGGCCGGCTGACCCGCCCCCTCGCTCCGCCCGCGCTCCGCCCTCACTCGGGCTTCGGCATCGCGCGCAGGCGCCGGATCTGGGTGTGGCTGAGGTCGTTCGCGCGGCGCATGTGCCGGGTGATCGCCCTCAGCTCGTCCTCGCTGTCGCCGTCCAGGATGGTCTGCCAGGTCTGCCCGAGGTCGTCCCACAGCGCGGTGACGCGGTCGACGCGCTCCGGGACCGGGGCGACCAGCACGCGGCGGCGGTCCTGCCGGTCGGGCGTGCGGGTGACGTAGCCGCCGCGCTCCAGCCGGTCCACCAGGCGGGTGGCCGAGCCCGTGGTGAGGCCGGTCAGCTCCGCGATCTGCTTGACGGTGAGCGGTTCCGGCTCGGCCGTCAGCAGGCTGAGGCACTGCACGTCGGTGGGGTGCAGCCCGAGGTGGTCGGCGACGGCCTGGTTGAACAGCACATATGCGGCCAGATAGCGGCGGGACTCCATGGCCAGTTCCGCGTACAGCCGGGCGCGGCTCGGGTCTGTCACGAGACTCCCTCCCAAAATCGCTGCGCGACGCAGTCATCCGCGCGTAATCTGCTGCGTGACGCAACTGATGCGCCACACAGCAACTCTATTCCACCGGGGGAGACCCATGCCCGCCATCGCCGTCACCGGTGCCACCGGAGCCCAGGGCGGAGCCACCGCCCGCGCCCTGCTGGCCGCCGGCCACCACGTCCGCGCCCTCACCCGCGCCCCCGGCTCACCCGCCGCCGACGCCCTGCGCCGCCTGGGCGCCGAGATCCGGCACGCCGACTTCGACGACCGCGCCTCCCTCGACTCGGCCCTCGCCGGCGCCGGCGCGCTGTTCGCGGTCACCACCCCCTTCGGCACCGACACCGCCACCGAGATCCGGCAGGGCACGGCCCTGGTGGACGCCGCGGCCGATGCCCGCCTCGGCCATGTCGTCCTCACCTCCGCCGCCCACGCCGACCGCGGCACGGGCGTCCCGCACTACGAGAGCAAGTGGGCGGTCGAGCGGCACCTGCGCGCGTCCGGCCTGCCCTGGACCGTGATCGCCCCGGCGGCCTTCATGGACAACTACACGAGCGGCTGGACCCTCGACGGGCTGCGCAGCGGCAGCTTCGCCTGGCCCATGCCGCACGACCGCCCGCTCACGCTCATCCCCGCCGCGGACATCGGCGCGTTCGCCGCGCTGGCCCTGCGGCGTCCGGGCGACTTCACCGGCCGCCGCGTCGACATCGCCTCCGACGTCCGCACACCCGCCGGGATCGCGAGCGCCCTCACCACCGCCCTCGGCCGCCCGGTCACCCACCAGGAGGTCCCCCTGGCCCACGTCCGCACCCGCTCCGCCGACCTCGCCGCGATGTTCGCCTACTTCACCGGCACCGGCCTCGACGTGGACGTGTCCGGCCTGCGCCGCGCCTACCCCGAGGTCGGGTGGCACTCCTTCGACACCTGGGCGGCCGGGCAGGACTGGGGGACGCTGCTGGGCGGGTAGCGGCGGCCGGACCGGCCCCGGGGGGCCGGGTACCTGCGGCTTTCCGGCCGGGGACGGTTCCGTAGGGTGGCCCCCATGCCGGAAGACTCCCCTCTGATACAGAGCCTGCGTACGGCAGTTGGCGCCGCACCCGCCGATGTGCCGCTCCGACTCCACCTGGCCGGACTGCTGCTGGACGCCGGCCGGTCCGAGGCCGCGGTCGCCGAGGTGGCCGTCGCCCTCCAGCACGCGCCCGCCGACGCCCAGGCACGGCAGCTGATGGCGCGGGCCATGGGGATACCGGCCGGGCAGCCCACGCCGGAGCCGCCGCGGACCGACGAGCCGCCGGCGCCCGCCCGGCCCCGTTTCGACTGGGGGGCCGCCGAGGAACAGGTCGGGGACGTCGTGCCGCCACGGTTCGTCGAGGCGCCGGTGCGGGCGGACGGGGACGGGGAGCCGGGGGACGCCGGCGCCTGGGACGTGGAGCGGCCCGGGCGGGTGCGGCTCGCCGACGTCGGCGGGATGCGGGAGGTGAAGGACCGGCTGGAGGCCGCCTTCCTCGCACCGCTGCGCCATCCCGAGTTGCGCAGGCTGTACGGCAAGAGCCTGCGCGGCGGGCTCCTGCTGTACGGGCCGCCCGGGTGCGGCAAGACGTTCATCGCCCGCGCGGTCGCGGGAGAACTCGGCGCCTCCTTCCTGTCGGTGTCGGTCAACGACGTCCTCGACATGTGGATCGGCAACTCCGAGCGGAACATGCACGAGATCTTCCAGACCGCCCGCCGGCAGGCCCCCTGCGTGGTCTTCCTGGACGAGCTGGACGCGCTCGGCGGCAAACGCGGCCGCAGCGCCCACAGCGGGATGCGCAACACCGTCAACCAGCTGCTGACCGAGCTGGACGGGATCGACGCGGGCGCCAACGAGGGGGTGTTCGTCCTCGCCGCCACCAACGTGCCCTGGGACGTGGACAACGCCCTGCGCCGGCCGGGACGGCTGGACCGCACCCTGCTCGTGCTGCCGCCGGACACGCCGGCCCGCGAGGCCGTCCTCCGGTACCACCTGCGCGAGCGGCCGATCGAGAACGTCGACCTGGCCAGACTCGCCAAGGCCACCGACGGCCTCTCCGGAGCCGACCTGGCCCATCTGTGCGAGGCGGCGGCCGAGCGCGCGCTGCTCGACTCGGCCCGCACCGGGACGGTGCGGATGATCGGGATGAAGGATCTGCTGGCGGCGGCCGCGGAGATCGCCCCGTCCACCGAGCCGTGGTTCGCCGCCGCCCGGAACGTGGCGATGTTCGCCAACGAGGGCGGCACGTACGACGACCTGATCACCTATCTGAAGAAGAGGCGAAAACTGTGAGCACCGGCCTGCACCCCGCCCTGGAGCGGGCGGACGCGCTCCATGAACTGGGCCGGTACGACGAGGCGAAGGCACTGCTCGGGCAGCGGCTCGCCGAGGACCCGGAGGACGTCCGCGCCCTCGTCCGGCTCGCCCGCTGCCTGCTGCGGACGGAGGAGGCGGACCGGGCGCTGGAGGTGGCCGGGCAGGCGCTCGCGCTCGCCCCCGAGGACATTCCCGCTCTCCTCGAGCACGCCCGCGCCCTCCAGGCCCTCGGCCGTCTCGTGGACGCCGAGGGCGACCTGCGCGAGATCATCCGGCTGGATCCCGGGTACTGGTACGGATACGCGCTGCTCGGCCACTGGCTGTACCGCATCCGGGCCCTGCGCTTCGGGCGGGAGAACGGCGGCGAGGTCACCCGGGAGGCCATGGACTCCTTCGTCCGGGAGTCGGACGAACTGGCCCGCGAGGCGGTCCGGCTGGCACCCGAGGAGGTGTTCCCGTACGAGGTGCGGTCCACGATCGCCTCCCTGACGGGCGACCGGGCCCTCGCCGCCGAGATGGACCAGGCCATCCTGCGGATCGACCCGAACCATCCGCAGGCGCTGGCCCGGCGCACCCGGCAGGCCGCCGCCGCACCGGGCGTGAAGGCGGCCGAGGCCGCCACGCTCTACGCCGACGCCCTCGCCGCCGCCCCGGACTCGGCGCCGATGCGGCAGGGCCTGGACGACGCCTCGTACCGGCTGCTGCGCGGGGTGCGCTGGCTCGCCCTGCTGTGCGTGGGGCTCGCCGGGGCGATGCTCGATCTCTTCGCCACCGAGGGCGCCACCCAGCGGGCCCTGCCGGTCCCCGTCGGCCAGCGGCTGTGGGCGCTCGTGCCGTTCGCCGCCCTGTGGGCCGTCGGCGCCCTGCTGCGCTACCGCAGGCTGCGCAAGGGCGTGCGGTACAACCTCAGCTCCCTGGTCCGGCGCCGCCGCTGGCCCCGGATCGTGCTCGGCCAGGCCGCCTGGGCGATGCTCTGCGCGCTGCTGCTCACCCAGGTGCCGTGGACGGACCGGACGCCCGCCCGGATCGTCTTCTGGGCGGGACTGGTCCCGACGGCGGCCACCGTCTGGTTCGACCGGCGGAAGAAGAGCTGACGGGGCCGCCGGAAGGACACCGGTCCTACCGCACGACCGTGATCCGGTCGGCCGCCGGAGGCGCGAGCGGGGAGGCCGCCGACGAGTTCGCCGTCAGGTACTTCTCCAGGGCGCTCAGGTCGTCCGCGCCGACCAGGTCGTTCGTGCCCTGGCCCAGGGTCGGGAAGCCGTCGCCGCCGCCCGCGAGGAAGCTGTTCGTGGCGACGCGGTAGGTGGCCGACGGGTCGATCGCGGTGCCGTTCAGGCGGATGGAGCCGGTGACCACCCGGTCCGCGCCCGACCGGGTCAGGTCGAGGGTGTAGGTGAGGCCGGCGGACGGCTGGAGGATCTTCGGGGCCGCCGCGTTCACGCCGCTCACCTGCTCCTTCAGCACCTGGATCAGCTGAGCGCCGGTGAGGTCCTGGAGGTTCACCGTGTTGGCGAACGGCTGGACCGTGAAGCCCTCGGCGTAGGTCACCACGCCGTCGCCCTCGGCGCCCTTGGCCGCGTAGGTCAGGCCGGCCCGGACCCCGCCCGGGTTCATCAGGGCCAGGCTGGTCCTCGGGTCCAGCTCACGGCCGTGGGCGAGCTGCGCGTCGGCGATCAGGTCGCCCATCGGGGACTCGGTGCCGGTGTTGTTCACGTCGGCGGAGATGTAGCCGATGGGGCGGTTGCCGATCGGGGCCGCCAGGGTGTTCCAGCGGGAGATCAGGTCGGTCATGTCCGCGGCCTTCGGGACGTCCCGGGTGACCACGCGGTTCGCGGACCGCACCGCCGTACGCGCGATGTCGCCGGTGCGGCGGTCGTACGTCAGCGTGGTGTCGGTGTACAGCCGGCCGAAGGAGGCCGCCGAGGTGACCATGCGGGGGCGGCCGGACGGGTCCGGGATGTCGCAGACGTACGCGTTGTGCGTGTGGCCGGTGACCAGGGCGTCCACCGCGGGCGTCACGTTCTTGGCGATGTCCACGATCGGGCCGGAGACGCCGCTGCCGGCACCCCCGGAGTCGCAGTCGTAGTTGTAGGAGCCGGAGGCCGGGAAGCCGCCCTCGTGGATCAGGGCCACGATCGACTGGACGCCCTGGCGCTGGAGCACCTTGGCGTACTTGTTGATCGTCTCGACCTCGTCCTTGAAGGCCAGGCCCTTGACGCCGTCGGCGGAGACGATGCCCGGGGTGCCCTCCAGCGTGACGCCGATGAAGCCGATCCGGACGTCCTTCTTCTGCCAGACCCAGTACGGCTTGAGGATCGGCTTCCCGCTCTTGTCGTCCAGGACGTTCGCCGCCAGGTACGGGAAGTCGGCGCCCTCGAACCTCTTGTCCGTGTAGCAGCCGTCCGTCGGGTGGCAGCCGCCGTTCTGCAGGCGCGCCAGCTCCCGCGCGCCCTCGTCGAACTCGTGGTTGCCGACCGAGGTGACGTCCAGCCGCAGCTTGTTCAGCGCCTCGATGGTGGGCTCGTCGTGGAACAGGCCCGACAGCAGCGGGGAGGCGCCGACCATGTCGCCGCCGGCTGCCGTGATCGAGTACGGGTGGCCCGCGCGGGCCTGGCGCAGATGGGTCGCGAGGTACTCGGCACCGCCCGCGTCGATCGTCTTCGTCGTGCCGTCCGGCTGGAGTTCGCTCACCCGCCCGGAAGAGCCTGACGGGGGCTCCAGGTTGCCGTGCAGGTCGTTGAACGACAGCAGCTGGACGTCCTGGTAGCGGCCCGGACGGTGGTGGCTCTCGTGCGCGTCCGCCGGGAGCGCGGTGAGCAGCGCCGCCGCGGTGGCGAGGCCGGCCGCGGCGGCGAGGAAGGCGTAGGGACGACGTCTGGTGCGCCGGGGCGCGGCTGACATGGGAACCCCCCTGTGGTTCGGCTGTGGTGGCTCGGCGCAGCCTAAGGTCAACGCGCGTAGCACGACAGGGGGTTCGGGGTTACATCCTGGTTTCCCTTTGCCGGTGCCGCCGCGGGCGGGATGTCGGCCGTTGTGGCCGGTATGCCGGGACTTCACCCCGGCCGGGCCGTACCCTCGTACGCATGAGCAGCGACGACACCGTACGGGGCTTCCCCGCCCGCTCCATCGAGACCCACTCCGCGCTCACCCCGGAGCTGGCCGAGGCCGTGCTGGGCCTGCTCGGCGAGGCCGTCCGGACCGACGGGCAGCAACCGGTGTCCGAGCAGGGCCGGCTGCAACTGCGCGGCGGGGCCCGCGACGGCGTCTCGCATCTGCTGCTGACCGTCGACGGCGAACTCGTCGGCTACGCCCAGCTGGAGGACACCGACCCGGTGGAGGCGCCGGCCGCCGAGCTGGTGGTGCATCCCGCGCACCGCGGGCACGGGCACGGCCGGGCGCTCGGCTCGGCCCTGCTCGCCGCCTCCGGCAAGCGGCTGCGGGTGTGGGCGCACGGGGGGCATCCCGCCGCCCGGCACCTCGCGCAGGTGCTCGGCCTGACCCTGTTCCGCGAACTGCGGCAGATGCGGCGCCCGTTGTCCGGTCTGGAGCTGCCCGATCCGGTCCTGGCGGAGGGGGTGACCGTGCGCGCCTTCGTCCCCGGCAAGGATGACGCGGCCTGGCTCGCGGTGAACGCCGCCGCCTTCGCCCACCACCCCGAGCAGGGCTCGCTGACCCAGCGTGACCTGGACGACCGCAAGGCCGAGCCGTGGTTCGACCCGGCCGGGTTCTTCCTCGCCGAGCGGCGCGGGGAGCTGATCGGCTTCCACTGGACCAAGGTGCACGCCGAGGAGGGACTCGGCGAGGTGTACGTCCTCGGCGTGCGGCCCGGTGAACAGGGCGGCGGGCTCGGCAAGGCCCTCACCACGATCGGGCTGCGCCATCTGGCCGCCCAGCAGCTGCCGACCGCGATGCTCTACGTCGACGCCGACAACAAGGCGGCGGTGTCGGTGTACGAGCGGCTGGGCTTCACGGTCCACGAGACCGACCTGATGTACCGCGCGGAGACGTGAGCACCGCGGGGCCGCGGCCCGAGACGTGAGCACCGCGGGGCCGCGGTCCGAGACGTGAGGGGCCGCGCGGCGGCACGGTCCCCGGGCGGCGTGCGCCCTTGCGCGCGCGGCCGTGGGCGTCGGGCAGCGGCTCGCGGCGCGGCCCCGCGCGTCAGCTGCCGCGGTGCGGGCCCGCGCGTCAGCTGCCGCGGTGCGGGCCCGCGCGTCAGCTGCCGTGCGGGCCGGGACGCGGGCGCGCCGAGCGGCGGCGCGGCGGCTCACCGAGGCTCAGGACCCACACGGCCGCCGCCCCCGCCAGCAGCCACGCCCACCGTTCGTGCGCCGCGGCCCACCTCGGGTCCTGCGGTGCCACGAACAGCGCCCAGCGGTCCGGCACCAGCAGCGGCGCGAGGACCCCGGTGACGAGGAGGGCCGTGGCCGCCGGGCGGCCGGGGTACGGGTCGTCCGTGCGGCGTACGGCGAGCGTGGCCGCGGCCAGGGCGAGGGCGCAGGCGGTACCGGCCTCCAGGGTGACGTCCCCGGCCGGCGGCCGGTCCGGTCCGGGCACCAGGAGCAGCGCGGCCGTCCACCACAGCGCGGCGACCGGCGCCACCAGCGCCACCCGCAGCGCGATGCGGACGCCCCGTCCGGTCGGGACCGGTGCCGTGCCGTGCCGTGCGGGGTCGTCCAGCAGGAAGGCGAGGCCCAGGGCGAAGGCGAGGGCGGCGGCCCGCAGCTGACCGAGGGCGAACCAGGCGCCGGGGGCGGAGCCGAACAGCCGGGGCAGTCCGGTCGTCAGCAGTCCGGCCGCGCCGGCCGCGCCCAGCGTCCGCCACGGCAGGGTGCGCCAGACCGGTACCACCAGCGCGGGGATCACTGCGCGCACCGGTCCGCCCCCACCTCGGCGGGCACTCCCAGCAGTTCCGCCGCGCGGGCCGTCGTGATCTTCGGGGAGGTCAGCTCGGCCCAGTGCGCCTTCACCCGGACGGCCACGCCGGTGACGGGCTTGTGGAGCAGGGCGCGCACGACCTCGGTCTGGCCGGCCGTCATGCGCAGCGGCTCGGTCGGGGAGAGGACGATCGCGGAGCCGGTGAGGCTGTCGTCGAGACGGACGTGCCGGAGCGCGGACTCCGGGTCGGTCTGCCAGGCGAGGGAGAGCCACATGACGGTGACCATCCGGCCGTCGCACAGTTCGCTCGCCGTCTTCTCGTCGCCCGCGACCAGCACCGCGGCCACGGCCGTGGAGAACTCCGGGACCCGGTTGCCGCCCCAGGCGGTGCCGACGGTCACCTGCCGCGGGTGGCGGGAGGGGGCGAGCGCGGCATCGTCGAGGAGGCCGCGACGGGCGTCCAGCCGCTGCCGGACGAGGAGCGGCCGGCCGTGCGCGGTCCCTCCGGTGAGGGACTGCACCCGCTCGACGGTCCGTGCCCAGTCGCCGACGCGCGGCGTCCACTCGGGGAAGGCGCAGTAGGTCGCGGTGCCCCGCCGTACGCACGTCTGGTCCTTTTCGGGGGTGAGCGAGGCGCGCAGCCGGGCGGCGGTCGTCACCGCGGGCACCCCGCCGGTCTGGACGACCCCGCCCAGCACGGTCAGCGTCAGCGCGGCGGCGAGGGCCGCCCGGACGGTCCGGGCGCGGGTGCCGGAGAGCAGGACGGCGAGCAGCACGGCCGTCAGGGTGAGGCCGGCCAGATAGAGGTCGTGCCAGCCGGCGGGGCGGCCGAGCAGGCCGGAGGGGTAGGAGTGGGTGCCGGCCCCGGCGGCCAGGGGGGCGGTCCAGACGGCCCCGGTCTCCCCGGTGAAGGGGAACCCGGCCCCGACGAACAGCAGGAAGGACACCACGACGAGCAGCGGCGCGGCGACGGCCGACGGCACGAGCCGGGCGAGCAGTACACCGATCGCCCCGAACAGCAGCACCACCAGCGGTCCGGTCAGCAGCTCCGCCGCCGAACCCCGGCCGAGCGCGCCGGGTTTGAGCGCCTCCCAGGTGAACTGGGCGGCCACCCCGGCGGCGGTGAGCAGCGCGAGCGGTACGACGGACAGCGCGTGCGCGGCCGTGCGGTGGGCCCGGGGCAGCACCAGCACGCCGAGGTGGCGTTCGGTGTCGTGGCGCCGGGAGCGCAGCACGGCCTGGTTCGCGCAGAGCAGCGCGGCGAGGCCGACGAACAGGGGTCCGCCCTGGGTGGCCCGGTCGGCGTCCTGGAGGACGGGGTAGTCGTCCCAGGGTTGCAGGGTGCGCCACACGATCCAGGCGGTGTAGCCGGCGAGGGCGAGGACGACGGGGAGGCGCAGCAGCAGTCCGCGGGCCTCGAACCGGGCGAGCGCGAGCAGGGCCGCCAGGGAGTGCCGCGACGCCGACCGCGCGGCGTCCCGCACCGTCGCCTCCTTGGCCTCCTTGGCCTTTTTGGCCGCCTTGGCCTCCTTGGCCTCCTTGGCCTCCTTGGCCTCCTTGGCCTCCCGCACCGTCGCCTCCCGCGTCTCCCGCGTCTCCTGCGTCTCCTCCCGCGTCTCCTTCGCCTCCCGCGTCTCCCGTGTCTCCCGCGTCTCCTTCGCCTCCCGCCCGGTCTCCTGCCGGCGCGCGGGCGCGGTCATGCGGTCACCTCCGCGAGGTCGCCGTCGAGGGTGAGCAGGTAGCCGTCCTCCAGGGTGGGTGCGAGGAGCGAGGCGCCCTCGGGCGGGTCGCCGATGTTGCGGAAGCCGCCGTCCCCCGTGCGCCAGCCGGCCTTCGCCCCCACATCGCGTCCGGCGCTGCTCCACACCCGGCCGGCGGCCCGCGCGGTCAGCTCGGCGGGGGTGCCGTCGAAGCGGATCCTGCCGCCCGCCATGACCAGGACGCGGTGGCAGAGCATCGCCACGTCCTCGGTCTGGTGCGTGGACAGCAGCACCGTCCGGTCCTCTCCGGCCCGGGCGATCACCTCCCGGAAGCGCATGCGCTGCTCGGGGTCGAGGCCGACGGTCGGCTCGTCCAGCACCAGGAAACCCGGGTCGCCGACGAGGGCGGCGGCCAGCGCGACGCGTTGCCGCATGCCGCCGGAGAGTTTCCTGATGCGCTTGCCCCGCACGTCGGCGAGGTCGGCCTCGGCGAGTACGCGCCGCACCTCCTGGTGCCGGGCGGCGCGGTCGGTCAGCTCCTTGAGGATCGCGACGTAGTCCACGAACTCGAAGGGCGTGAAGTCGGGGTGGAAGCCGGGCGTCTGGGGCAGGTAGCCCAGCGCGCGCCGCAGCTCCTGCCGGCCCCGCGCGGTGGCCGGGTCGTGCCCGAGCACCGTGAAGGCGCCCCGGTCGGCCGGTACGGCGGTGGCCAGCACCCGCAGCAGCGTGGTCTTGCCGGCGCCGTTCGGTCCGAGCAGCCCGGTGACACCCCGGCGCAGCCGCAGCGACACCTCGTCGAGGGCGTGGGTCGAGCCGTAGCGGAGGCCGAGCCCGGAGGCGGAGACGGTGACGGTCATGCGGGACTCCCGGGGGACGAGGGGGGTGAAAGGCGCGGTCGGGAGGGCGTGTGCCTCATCGGGCGCCTCCGCGGGACTGGTCGAAGCGGTCCCGGGCGAGGAAGAGCAGCCCCGCGGCGAGCGCCGCGACGCCGGCCGCCACGCCCTGTCCGGCCGCGGTGAACGGGGCGAGCGGGTGGCCGCCGCCGGCCCGGGCGGCGGCCGCGAGCAGCAGCGCGACCCATCCGCCCGCGACGGCGCAGGGCGCGCCGACCGGCCCGAGCCGCGGGGTCAGCGCGAGCCCGGTCCCGGTGAGGGCGAGGGCGGGCAGCAGCCAGCCGAGGGCGCCCAGCCCGAACCCGGGCAGGGCGAGGCCCGCCAGGCCGCTCAGGGCGAGGCCGGCGGCGAGCACGGCGACCGTGCGGATCATCAGCAGGCGGAAGCCGTGCAGGGGCGAGACGACCGCCATCTCGTACGTCGGGTCGACCGCGGGTCCGTACGACAGGGCGACCCCGGCGAGCGGCAGCAGGGGGGTGACGGCGAGGAAGAGCGTGGTGGAGTGGCCGGCGCGGGCGGCCAGCACGGACATCAGCAGGACCAGGGTCACCGCCGTCAGCCAGGAGCGGCGCAGCACCGGCGTCGCGGCGAGCAGCCGTGCCGTGTGGTCCGCCACGCCGAGCCGCACCAGCAGCCGCTCGAAGAGGCGGGGCCGCGGCGCGTCCAGTTCGGCGTCGAGCCGCTCCCAGGCCGCGTCCAGCGCGCGGGGATCCCCGGCCGCGGCCAGCGCCGCCCGGCACTCGGCGCAGGCGGCCAGGTGGGTGTCGGCGGACCACAGCAGGGGCGGCGCCAGCTCCCCGCGGAGGTAGGCCCGCAGATCGTCCTCGGCGACGTGCCAGGTCATGCGGGCACCTCCCCGGCCCGTGCGCGGGGCGACGCACCGCCGGGCCGGCGCCCGCCGGGCACGGCCCCGGCCCGTGCGGCCCCTCCGGTTCCGCGTTCCGTCATGCCAGTGCCTCCCGCAGTTGTTTCCGGGCCCGCATCGCCCGTGTCTTGACCGTGCCCGGCGGAATCCCGAGCAGGACGGCCGCCTCCCGGGTGGTCAGCCCGTCGACGACCGTCGCCTGGAGCACCGCCCGCAGCTCCGGCGAGAGCCGGACGAGCGCGCCCGCCAGATCGCCGTGCTCGACGCCGGCGAGCGCCCGCTCCTCGGCGGACGCCTCGTCCCGGTGCCGCAGCCGGGCCAGTGCCTGCCGCAGCCGGCCCCGGGCTCCGTCGCCGCGCAGGGCGTCGACGAGCCGGCGGGAGCCGATGCGCCAGAGCCATCCGGCGACCTCGCCGTCCTCGCGGTAACGCGCGTTGCCCCGCCAGATCGCGAGGAAGGTCTCCTGGACGATGTCGTCGACGATCCCGGTGTCGGCGCAGCGGCCGCGCAGGCGTGCGGTCAGCCAGGGCGCGTACCGCCGGTACAGCTGCTCGAAGGCATGCCGGTCCCGGTCCGCCGCGATGGCTCGCAGCAGGTCCCCGTCGCTTCTCGTCTCGCTCACGTCTCCTCATCGGACGGGCCCCGCCGATCGGTTCACGGAAGGCGCCGGTTGACTTTCCGCCGCCCCTGCACCACCCTTTCACTACTCAATTAGTGAAAGGGTGGTTGTTCCTGATGGTCGATTACCGCATCGACCGGCACAGCGGCGTGGCCACCTATGTGCAGATCGTCCAGCAGACCAAACAGGCCCTCCGGCTCGGCCTGCTGGAGCCGGGCGACCGGCTGCCCACGGCACGCGAGGTGGTGGAGGCCACCGCCATCAACCCCAACACCGTGCTGAAGGCGTACCGCGAGCTGGAGCGCGAGGGCCTGGTGGAGGCCCGGCGCGGGCTCGGCACCTTCGTCCGGCGGTCCCTGGGCACCGCACCCGCCGACTCCCCGCTGCGCACGGAGCTGGAGGAGTGGGCGGACCGCGCCCGCGCCGCGGGACTGGAGCGGGACGACGTGGCCGCACTCTTCACTGCCGTACTCGACAAGCACTTCCAGGGAGACCCGTCATGAGCAGCGACACGGCGTTGAGGGCCGAGGCTGTGGGGAAACGGTTCGGCCGCCGTGGGGGCTGGGCCCTGCGCGACTGCTCGTTCCGGCTGCCCACCGGGCGCGTGTGCGCGGTCGTCGGCCCCAACGGCGCCGGCAAGTCCACCCTGCTGGCCCTGGCCGCCGGGCTCACCGCACCCACCGAGGGCAGCGTGACCGTCCTCGGCCGCACACCCGCCGCGGCCCGCCCCCGGGTCGGCTTCGTCGCCCAGGACAAGCCGCTGTACCCGCAGCTCACCATCGCCGAGACGCTGCGCATGGGCGCCGACCTCAACCCCGGCCACTGGGACGACGGCCACGCCGCGCGGGTCGTCGCGGGCGGCGACCTGGACCCCCGGGCCCGCGTCCGCTCCCTCTCCGGCGGCCAGCGCACCCGGGTCGCGCTCGCCCTCGCCCTCGGCAAGCGGCCCGAACTGCTGCTCCTGGACGAGCCGATGGCCGACCTCGACCCGCTGGCCCGGCACGAGCTGATGGGCACCCTGATGGCACAGGCCGCCCAGTACGGCACCACCATCGTGATGTCCTCGCACGTCGTGGCCGAGCTGGAGGACTCCTGCGACCACCTGCTGCTGGTCGGCGACGGCCGGATCCGGCTGGCCGGCGAGATCGACGAGCTGCTCGCCGCCCACCGGCGGGTGACCGGCGCCGCCGACTCGGCCGGCCTCGGCGCGCACACGGTGGTGGAGTCCCGGGTCACCGGCCGCCAGCTCAGCGCGCTGATCCGCCCGGCCGGACCGCTCCCCGGCGACTGGCGCGCCTCGGCGCCCTCGCTGGAGGAACTCGTCCTCGGCCACCTGCGCAACCCCGGCGCGCCCGGCCTGCACGAGGGGAGCGCCGCATGACCGCCGCCCTGACCGGCCCGGCCGCCGTACGGCGGGACGCCGGGAAGCCGCGCCTGACCCGCTGGGTGCTGCGCCTGCACCGGCCCGCGCTGTACGCCTGGGCGGGCCTGGTGATCGCCGTGGCCGCCCTGCTGCTCGCCCTGCGCGGCCCGCTCGCCGACGCGGCGGCCGAGGGCTGGCGGCAGTACGACGCCTGCGCGGACACCGTCGGATGCGCCTACGACCAGGACGCCATCCTCCGCTACAAGGACTACTACAGCTACGCCACCGCCGCCCTGAACCTCCTGCCCCTGCTGGTGGCCGGCTGGGCGGGCGCCGCGCTCGTCGGCCGGGAACTGGAGTCCGGCACGGCCCGGCTGGCCTGGACGCAGGGCACGTCACCGGCGCGCTGGCTGGCGGTCCGGCTGGCCGTGCCGGCGATCGCCGTGACCGCGGGGGCCACGCCGCTGTTCCTGCTGCACGACCTCGCCTGGAAGGCGGGCCGGGGCCGCGTCGACACCGCCAAGGAGTGGTACGACCGCTTCACCTTCTTCGCGAGCGGCCCCACCACCGTCGCCCTCGCCCTCGCCGCACTCGCGGCCGGCACCCTCGCCGGCCTGGTGCTGCGCCGCACGCTGCCCGCCCTCCTCGCCGGCCTCGCGGTCACCGCGCTCCTGCGCGGAGCCGCCGAGGCCGCCCTGCCGCACCTGTGGCCCGCCGTCACCCGGGTCTCCACGATGGACCAGGGCTTCGTGGGCTCCGGCCTCGTCGTCGACCAGGGCATGATCAGCCGGACCGGCGCCCATGTGCCCGTCCCCCCGTGCGATTCCACCGCCGCGTGCGAGGCCGCGTACGCCGGTCTCACCGGCCACTGGAACACCTACCACCCCTACTCCCACCACTGGCCCCTGCAACTCACCGCCGGCGCGCTGTACCTGGCCGTCGCCGGTCTGCTGGCACTCGGCTCCTTCCTGGCGCTGCGCCGCATCACGGGCCCCGCTCGCACCGCCCGGAAGGACGCCGCGTGACCGCCCTCGCCCCCGCCCGCCCCGCCACCCGCCGCACCCTGCTGCGGCTGCACCGGCCGGCCCTGCTCGTCTGGACCGCCCTCGTCCTGCTCGCCGCCGGCGAACTGCTCTGGGTCCACTACTCGGCCGCCCCCCGGGACCGGGGCTGTGCGCGACCCGGCCACTGGTGCTCGTACACCAGCCTCACCGATACCAACAACGTCATGAACGCCCTCGGCGAGGCCCTCGGCTACGCCCCCGTCGCGGTGGCCGCCTGGTCCGCCGCCGCGCTGATCGGCCGCGAGCTGGAGTCCGGCACCGCCCGGCTGGCCTGGACCCAGGCCGTCACCCCGGCCCGCTGGCTCACCGCGAAGCTGACGACGGCCGCGCTGCCGCTGCTCACCGGCTCCGCACTGCTCGCCCTGGCCTTCGGCGCCGTCTGGTCCGCCGACAAGGACGTCCTGGTCACCCACTGGACCTGGGACCGCGTCTTCGTCCCGCGCGGCCCGCTGCTGCCCGCGCTCGTGCTGTTCGCGCTGGCCGCGGGCGCCCTGGCCGGTCTCGTGCTGCGCCGCGCGCTCCCCGCGCTGGCCGTCGCCTGCGCCGCCACCGTGGTCCTGCGGACCTTCCTGCGCGACCTGTGGCAGCCCCTGCGCGGGCCGCTGACCGGTTTCTGGCCGCTGCACCTGGCCGCCACCGGCATGGTCCTCGCCCTCACCGCGGCCACCCTCGTCGCCGCGTACGCCGTCCTGCGCCGCCGGACCGCCTGAGGGCCCGCACCCACGCCGGTCCGGTACGTCCCGCCACGGGGGGCGGGGCGTACCGGACCGGCGTTTTCGCAGCCGGGAACCCCTTCGAGCCGCCCCCCGCTATCCCGCACGTCATGTCGCCGTAACCATTGATTCAGCCGGGCTTGCGACGCTCGGCCAATGAAGCCCGCCGTGCCAGAGCCTTCGCCGCCCCCCGAGGGGCCGGCCGCGGGGAACGGGGCCGTGAAGCTCCCACCCGCACGTTCCGACGCGCCCGTGTCGCCCGTTGCGCGGAAGAATGGGTTCATGAGCCAGTCAGACACCCAGGCCGAAGTTCAGCACCCGCAGCCCCCCGTGGGCTCCATCGCCGCGCACCGGCAGCACGCCGTGTCGGCCGCCGCGGTCTCCGACCTGGAACCCGACATCGACGCGGACCTCGACGCGTACGAGGAGTCCCAGGCCGGCGGCGGCCCCCTGCCCCAGGGCCGGTTCCTCGACCGTGAGCGCAGCTGGCTCGCCTTCAACGAGCGGGTCCTGGAGCTGGCCGAGGACCCGAACACCCCGCTGCTGGAGCGCGCGAACTTCCTCGCGATCTTCGCCAGCAACCTGGACGAGTTCTTCATGGTCCGGGTGGCCGGTCTGAAGCGCCGCATCGCCACCGGCGTCGCCACCCGCTCCGCCTCCGGCCTCCAGCCCCGCGAGGTGCTGGAGATGATCTGGGCCCGCTCCCGCGAGCTCATGGCCCGGCACGCCGCCTGCTACCACGAGGACGTCGCCCCCGCACTCGCGGAGGAGGGCATCCACCTGGTCCGCTGGACCGAGCTGACCGAGAAGGAGCAGGCCCGCCTCTTCACGCTCTTCCGGCACCAGATCTTCCCGGTCCTCACCCCGCTGGCCGTCGACCCCGCGCACCCCTTCCCGTACATCTCCGGCCTCTCCCTGAACCTGGCCGTCGTCGTGCGCAACCCGGTCAGCGGACACCGGCACTTCGCGCGCGTGAAGGTGCCGCCGCTGCTCTCCCGCTTCCTGGAGGCCTCCCCGGGCCGCTACGTCCCCATCGAGGACGTCATCGCGGCCCCCAACCACCTGGAAGAGCTGTTCCCGGGCATGGAGATCCTGGAGCACCACGCCTTCCGGATCACCCGCAACGAGGACCTGGAGGTCGAGGAGGACGACGCCGAGAACCTCCTCCAGGCCCTGGAGAAGGAACTCATGCGGCGCCGTTTCGGCCCGCCGGTGCGCCTGGAGGTCGAGGAGTCCATCGACCGCGAGGTGCTCGACCTCCTCGTGCGCGAGCTGAAGATCTCCGAGGCCGAGGTGTACCCGCTGCCCGGCCCGCTCGACCTCACCGGGCTCTTCCGCATCCACAGCCTCGACCGGCCGGAGCTGAAGTACCCGAAGTTCGTCGCCGGCACCCACCGCGACCTCGCCGAGGTCGAATCGGCGTCCGCGCCCGACATCTTCGCCGCCCTGCGCGCCCGGGACGTGCTCCTGCACCACCCGTACGACAGCTTCTCCACCTCCGTGCAGGCGTTCCTGGAGCAGGCGGCGGCGGACCCGGACGTCCTCGCGATCAAGCAGACCCTCTACCGCACCTCCGGCGACTCCCCCATAGTCGACGCGCTCATCGACGCCGCCGAGTCCGGCAAGCAGGTCCTGGTCCTGGTCGAGATCAAGGCCCGCTTCGACGAGCACGCCAACATCAAGTGGGCGCGCAAGCTGGAGGAGGCCGGCTGCCACGTCGTCTACGGCCTGGTCGGCCTGAAGACGCACTGCAAGCTGTCCCTGGTGGTCCGCCAGGAGGGCGAGACCCTGCGCCGCTACAGCCATGTCGGCACGGGCAACTACCACCCGAAGACGGCCCGCCTGTACGAGGACCTGGGCCTGCTCACCGCCGACCCGCAGGTCGGCGCGGACCTCTCCGACCTCTTCAACCGGCTGTCCGGCTACTCCCGCCGGGAGACCTACCGCCGCCTGCTGGTGGCCCCCAAGTCCCTGCGGGACGGCCTGGTCGCGCGGATCGACAAGGAGGTCCAGCACCACCGTGCGGGCCGCCCGGCCTTCGTCCGCATCAAGGTCAACTCGATGGTCGACGAAGCCGTCATCGACGCGCTCTACCGGGCGTCCCAGGCGGGCGTGCCGGTCGACATCTGGGTGCGCGGGATCTGCGCCGTCCGTCCGGGCGTGACGGGCCTGTCGGAGAACATACGGGTCCGCTCGATCCTCGGCCGCTTCCTGGAGCACTCCCGGGTGTTCGCCTTCGGCAACGGCGGCGAACCCGAGGTGTGGATAGGCAGCGCCGACATGATGCACCGCAACCTCGACCGCCGGATAGAGGCCCTGGTCCGGGTCGTCGACCCCGGCCACCGCGCAGCCCTCAACCGGCTGCTGGACACCGGCATGTCCGACGGCACCGCCTCCTGGCATCTCGGCCCGGACGGCGAATGGACGCGACACGCGACCGACGCGGACGGCCAACCCCTGCGCAACGTCCAGGAGATGCTCATAGACGCCCGGAGGCGCCGGCGTGGCACAGCAACACCTTGACCCGACGGACCCCACGGCCGAGGCGGTGACCGGGGACGCCCTCGCGGGCTACCTGCGCGCCCAGGCCACGGAGTTCCTCCGCGCCCTGCGCCTGCACCGGGAGACCGGCGGCAACGGCGGGGGCGCCCCCGCGCGCGGCTACCCCGGCGCGGGGGACGGCGGCCCGGAGGAGTCCGTCGACGCGGCGCGCGCCCTGCGCCGCTCGGCCCGCCGCATCAGCGGCAGCCTGCACACCTTCCGCCCCCTCCTCGACGCCGACTGGTCCGAGGAGATGCGCCCCGAACTGGCCTGGCTGTCCGGCACCCTGGGCCTTGAGCACGCCTACGAGGGACGCCTGGAACGGCTGCTGCTGGCCCTGCACCGGCTGTCGGGGGCCACTGCGGTTCCCCCGCAGCCGGTGGACGCCGTGGCCGCGGGCGGCCGCGCCGCCGGGACGGCGGCCCTCCCCCTCAAAGAGGCCCCGGAGAGCACCCGCGGACCGGCCCGCGCCACGGCGACAGCGGAACGCGGCAGCCTGACGGTGGGCGCGGCCAAAGCGGGCGCCCTCCTCGAACGCCAGCTCACCCTGGCCCGGACCCGGGCGCACTCCTCCGCCCTCCAGGCCCTCGGCTCCAGCCGCTTCCACGCCGTCGCGGACAAGGTCGCCGTACTCGCCAGCGAGGTCCCCCTCACCCCCGCCGCCCCCGCCACCGAGCTGCGTCCTCTCGCCGCCGCGGCCGAGGAACGCCTCACGGACGCCGTCGCCGCGCTCCCGCTGATCGTCGCCGGCCACCCCTACAACGCCGAGGCACTGGTCCACGGCCTGTCCCCGGACCCGTCCCCGCACCCCCAGGACGGCCCCTGGCACCAGGTCCGGCTGCTGCTGCGGCTGCACCGGTACGCCCGCGAGGTGCTCCACGGCGGCACCGCCCCCGTGGACGTCCGGCTGCTGGCCGCCGGACAGGCGCTGAACCGGCACCGGGACGCCTCCGAGGCGGCAGCGGCGGCGGCCCAGGCGGCCCGCACCCCCCGCATCACCCCGGCGACCGCGTACGCGCTCGGGGTGCTCCACGCCGACCAGCGGCACGAGGTGGAGGCGGCCCGGTTCGCGTTCCAGCAGGCGTGGCAGAAGCAGACCGTCAACGTTCCCTGAACCCCCGCGAGGAGGCGGTGTGGACGACACCGTGGTCCAGGCGGCCGGCTGCGTGCTCTGGCGCCGCTCCCCGGTCTCCGGTGACCTGGAGCTCTGCCTGGTCCACCGGCCGAAGTACGACGACTGGTCCCATCCCAAGGGCAAGCTCAAGCGGGGTGAGGAGCCGCTCGCGGGCGCGCTGCGCGAGGTCGCCGAGGAGAGCGGGTACACCGCCGAGCCCGGGAGCGAGCTGCCCACCGTGTCCTACGCGGTGGGCGACCGCCCGAAGCGGGTCCGGTACTGGGCCGCGGAGGCGATTTCCGGCCACTTCTCGCCCAACGCCGAGGTGGACCGCATCCTGTGGCTCTCCCCCGCCGCGGCCCGCTCCCGGCTCACCCAGCCCCGCGACCGGGACCTCGTGGACGCCCTGGTGCGGGCCCTGGAGCGCCGGTGACCGCTAACCCCGCGCCGCATGCCCCTCCGCGTCCGTGCGGGCCTGGCTCCGGGCCCGGCGGGCGGGGCCGCGCCAGCCGCAGCTGCACCGGGCCACACAGAAACGGCCCTGCTCGGTCGTCGTCGTGAGGTGTTCCTGCCCGGACCGGGCGCGATCCGGCCCGTCCTGCTCCGCCGAGGTGACTGCCACCCCGGCAACGTTACCCAGCCAGGGGAAAAGGGTGCGCACGACCTCCCTCCTCCCGCCGTGGCGCGTGACGGCGCCCCCTACCCGTCGTTAACCGGACGACAGGGGGCCCGTGACGGACACACCGGCTGGGGGTAGGCGGACGATGGATCGGCGGCAGCACAGACGCACGGGCAGGACGGTCGCCGCGGTGGGCCTCCTCCTCGCCCTCGGGACGGGTACCACAGGCTGTTCCGGCAGCGGGGCCGCCACCGAGGACATCAAGGGGCCGGGCGACCCCGTCACCGCGCTCCACCGGGCCGCGGACACGCTGCGCGAGGCCGGCAGCTCCAAGGCCGGCACCTCGATGGAGATGGCCACCGGCGGCACCCGGGTCACCATCCGCGGCAAGGGTGTCTACGACTACCGGCACCGGCTCGGCCGGCTCACCGTGATGCTGCCCGAGGACCCCACCGGCGCCTCCGAGCACCGGCCCATCACGGAACTCCTCGCCCCGGGCGCCCTCTACATGAAGAACCGGGGCGCGGGCGTGCCCGCCGACAAGTGGGTGCGGGTGGAGACCGCGACGCTCTCCGACGGCAACCTGGTCACCGGCGGCGCGACCGACCCGTACGCGGCGGCCGAGGTGCTGCGCGGGACGCGCGAGGCGGCCTTCGCCGGCTGGACGGAACTGGCGGGGACGCCCGTGCGGCACTACCAGGGCATCGCCGACCTGCGCCGGGCGGCCCGGTACGCCTCCGCCGGCCACCGGGCGGCCCTGGCGGCGGCGGCGAAGGGGTTCGCCACCGCCGAGGTGCCGTTCGACGCCTACCTGGACGACCAGGGCCGCATCCGCAAGCTGCGGCAGCGCTTCAGCTTCGTCAACGGCCGCCAGGAGGCCACCGTGGCGGTCGCCTCGACCCTGCTGCTGTTCGACTTCGGCACCCCCGCAGACATCCGTCTGCCTGCCCCGACGGACATCTACGCGGGGCGGATCGCCGAGGACGACACCGGGAGCGGCGCATGAAACCGGCCAGGCGACTAGTCCGGGACGCCCTCCCGTAAGTAGCCCGTCCGTGCCATGCGCGGTGTGTAGACCACTGCCTACGCTAGGAGGTCGGTGGCGGCGGAGAAGAGGTGAGACGGGTGGCTCCGGGCGGCGGCACGGCGGTACAGGACCATGTGGCCCTCGCCGAGATCGAGCTGTGCGGGGAGCTGATCATCGCGGCCTCGGCCGCCGAGGACCGGCTGAGCCTGGAGAGCATCGACGAGGTGCTGCGCGTGGCCGAGGAGCGAGATCCGGCCTGACCGGCCCCCGGCCACCCCGCCGGACCGACCCGAACCGGACCCGCCGGGTCCCTGACCGCCCCGCCGGACCGACAGGAACCGGCCGATCGTGAGCCGGGCGGCCGGGGCGGCCCGTGCGGCGGAATCAGGTGCGCAGCAGGCGGCCGATCGCCTTCGTCGCCTCGTCCACCTTCGCGTCGATCTCGTCGCCGCCCTTGAGGGCCGCGTCCGCGACGCAGTGCCGCAGGTGCTCCTCCAGCAGCTGGAGCGCGAAGGACTGGAGCGCCTTGGTGGAGGCGGAGACCTGCGTGAGTATGTCGATGCAGTACGTGTCCTCGTCCACCATCCGCTGCAGGCCGCGGATCTGCCCCTCGATCCGGCGCAGCCGCTTGAGGTGCTCGTCCTTCTGGTGGTGGTAGCCGTGCGTGGCGCCGGCCTCGGTCGTCGTCGTCATCGCTGGCCTCCGTCTCGGAACGAGCTGTGGACACAACCCGGGATACATACCCCTACTGGGTATATGGTAACGAACTTTGCGGGGTAGGGAGCCCTTGGTACGCCCCCGTGCTGATCAATCTCCCCGATGGGCGACACTGGGGGACGGCCCATTAGCCGTGGCCGGATGATGCGCCTAGCATCAGCCTGACCGAAACCGAAGCACCCCGAGGACCCCACGTGCGCTTTCGTCTGACCCCCAGGGAGACGAGCTTCTACGACATGTTCGCCGCATCCGCGGACAACATCGTCACGGGCTCGAAGCTCCTGATGGAACTGCTCGGGGCGGACGCGTCTGCCCGGGCCGAGATCGCAGAGCGTATGCGGGCCGCGGAACACGCAGGTGACGACGCCACGCACGCGATCTTCCACCAGCTGAACTCCTCGTTCATCACGCCGTTCGACCGTGAGGACATCTATGCCCTCGCCGGTTCCCTGGACGACATCATGGACTTCATGGAGGAGGCCGTCGACCTGGTCGTCCTCTACAACGTCGAGGAACTGCCCAAGGGCGTCGAGCAGCAGATCGAGGTGCTGGCCCGCGCGGCCGAGCTGACGGCGGAGGCCATGCCGAACCTCCGCACCATGGACAACCTCACCGAGTACTGGATCGAGGTCAACCGGCTGGAGAACCAGGCCGACCAGATCCACCGCAAGCTGCTCGCCCACCTCTTCAACGGCAAGTACGACGCGATCGAGGTGCTGAAGCTCAAGCAGATCGTGGACGTCCTGGAAGAGGCGGCGGACGCGTTCGAGCACGTGGCGAACACGGTGGAGACCATCGCCGTCAAGGAGTCCTGAGGCGTCGATGGACACCTTCGCTCTGATCGTGACCATCGCGGTCGCGCTCTTCTTCACGTACACGAACGGTTTTCACGACTCGGCGAACGCGATCGCGACGTCCGTGTCGACGCGGGCGCTGACCCCGCGGGCGGCCCTGGCCATGGCCGCCGTGATGAACCTGGCCGGCGCCTTCCTGGGCTCCGGTGTCGCCAAGACGGTCAGCGAGGGTCTGATCGAGACACCGCGCGGCTCCACGGGGATGGGCATCCTCTTCGCGGGGCTGGTCGGCGCGATCGTCTGGAACCTGGTCACCTGGTACTTCGGCCTGCCGTCCTCCTCCTCGCACGCCCTGTTCGGCGGCCTGGTGGGCGCGGCGCTGGCGGGCGGCACGGAAGTCCTCTGGGACGGCGTCGTCGACAAGGTCATCATCCCGATGTTCCTGTCCCCGGTGGTGGGCCTGATCGTCGGTTACCTGGTCATGACGGCGATCATGTGGATCTTCCGCAAGTCCAACCCGCACAAGGCGAAGCGGGGCTTCCGCATCGCCCAGACCGTCTCGGCGGCCGGCATGGCCCTCGGCCACGGCCTCCAGGACGCCCAGAAGACGATGGGCGTCGTGGTGATGGCACTGGTGATTTCCGGCCATGAGACGTACGGCGACCCGATCCCGGTCTGGGTGAAGATCGTCTGCGCCGTGATGCTGTCCCTCGGCACCTACGCCGGCGGCTGGCGCATCATGCGCACCCTCGGCCGCAAGATCATCGAGCTCGACCCCCCGCAGGGCTTCGCCGCCGAGACGACGGGCGCGTCGATCATGTTCACCACGGCGTTCCTCTTCAAGGCCCCCATCTCCACGACCCACGTCATCACCTCGGCGATCATGGGTGTGGGCGCGACCAAGCGGATCAACGCGGTGCGCTGGGGCGTGGCCAAGAACATCGTCCTGGGCTGGTTCATCACCATGCCGGCCGCCGCGGTGGTGGCCGCGCTCGCCTTCGGCGTGGTCAAGCTGGTGGCCCTGTAGGCCGCCGGTCCCGCCCGCCGGCCGGCCGAGCCGGGTGACGGGCGGGACCGGAACCATACGCGTGGGCCCGCCCCCGGGAGCCGGGGGCGGGCCCTTTTGCATCCTCGCGGTGGCACCGCCATGCAGCACCGCGAGGGGTCATATACCGGCCGGTCTAGCCGAAGCGGCCGGAGATGTAGTCCTCCGTGGCCTGCACGGACGGGTTGGAGAAGATCCGCTCGGTGTCGTCGATCTCGATCAGCCGGCCGGGCTGGCCGACCGCCGACAGGTTGAAGAACGCCGTACGGTCCGAGACACGCGCCGCCTGCTGCATGTTGTGCGTCACGATGACGATCGTGAAGCGCTCCTTCAGCTCACCGATCAGGTCCTCGATGGCGAGGGTGGAGATCGGGTCGAGGGCCGAGCAGGGCTCGTCCATGAGCAGGACCTTGGGCTCGACCGCGATCGCCCGCGCGATGCACAGACGCTGTTGCTGACCGCCCGAGAGACCGGAGCCCGGCTTGTTCAGGCGGTCCTTCACCTCGTTCCAGAGGTTCGCGCCCTTGAGCGACCTCTCGACGATGTCGTTCAGCTCGCTCTTCTTGTAGCTGCCGTTCAGCCGCAGGCCCGCCGCCACGTTCTCGTAGATCGACATGGTGGGGAACGGGTTCGGACGCTGGAAGACCATCCCCACCTCGCGGCGGACGGAGACCGGGTCGACCCCGGTGCCGTACAGGTCCTCGTCGTCCAGCAGCACCTTGCCCTCGACACGGCCACCGGGGGTGACCTCGTGCATACGGTTCAGCGTGCGCAGGAACGTCGACTTGCCGCAGCCGGAGGGGCCGATGAACGCCGTCACCGAACGCGGCTCGACGGTCATCGAGATGTCTTCGATCGCCTTGTGGGAGCCGTAGTAGGCGGTGAGTCCGCTTACGTCGATTCGCTTGGCCATTGTCTACTTCACTTCCAGGTAAGTCTTGGTCGGTCGCCGATGGGCCGCTACGCGGCGGTAGCCGCAGATCGATTCCTCTAGCGACCGGCCTTGGGGGCCTTCCAGCGGGCGATGCCGCGGGCCACCAGGTTGAGGATCATCACGAAGGCGATCAGCGTGAGGGACGCCGCCCAGGCCCGGTCGTAGGCCGCGTTGGCGCCCGCGCTCTGCGCGTACTGCTGGTAGATGTACAGCGGCAGCGAAGCCTGCGCACCCTCGAACGGGTTGTTGTTGATGAACGGGTTGCCGAACACCAGCAGCAGGACCGGCGCCGTCTCGCCCGCGATACGGGCGATGGCGAGCATGATGCCGGTGGTGATGCCGCCGATGGAGGTCGGCAGGACCACCTTCAGGATGGTCCGCCACTTCGGCACGCCCAGCGCCAGCGATGCCTCGCGCAGCTCGTTCGGGACGAGCTTGAGCATCTCCTCGGTGGAGCGGACCACGACCGGCATCATCAGGATGGCCAGGGCCAGCGAACCGGCGAAGCCGAACGGCTGCATCTCGAAGATGAGCATCAGGCTGAGGATGAACAGACCCGCGACGATCGACGGGATGCCCGTCATGACGTCGACGAAGAACGTCACCGCCTGGGCGAGGCGACCGCGCCCGTACTCCACCAGGTAGATGGCGGTCATCACGCCGATCGGGGCGCCGATGAGGGTGGCGAGGCCGACCTGCTCCAGGCTGCCGATGATGGCGTGGTAGATGCCGCCGCCGGGCTCGGAGTCGGCGACGACACCCATGGAGTGGGTGAGGAAGTAGACGTCGAGGACCTTCACACCGCGCGAGACGGTCGTCCACACGAGGGAGACCAGCGGGATCACGGCGAGCAGGAAGGCGACCCAGACGAACGAGGTGGCGACCCGGTCCTTGGCCTGCCGGCGGCCCTCCACGCGGGCGGAGATGCCGTAGGTGCCGAGGACGAAGAGGACCGCGGCGATCAGCGCCCACTGGATCTCGCTGTGCAGATCGGCGGCGAAGCTGATCCCGATGCCGAGGGCGATCGCGCCGACGGCGATCGCCGGCGAGGTCCACTTCGGGAGGCTGGCGGCGCGCAGCGTGCTGGGCCGCTTGTCGGTGACGGCTGCGGTGCTCATGCGTTGGCCCCCGAGTACTCCTTGCGGCGGGCGATGATCGCCCGGGCCGCGCCGTTGACCAGCAGGGTGATGACGAAGAGCACCAGACCGGAGGCGATCAGCGCGTCCCGGCCCAGCGGGGTGGCCTCACCGAACTTGCTGGCGATGTTCTGGGCGAAGGTGCCGCCGCCCGGGTTGAGCAGGCTGGCCTGGATGTCGTAGCTCGGGGAGAGCACGGTGGCCACGGCCATGGTCTCGCCGAGGGCGCGGCCGAGGCCGAGCATCGAGGCGGAGATCACGCCGGAGCGGCCGAAGGGCAGGACGGCCATGCGGACGACCTCCCAGCGGGTGGCGCCGAGGGCCAGGGCGGCCTCCTCGTGCATCCGCGGGACCTGCCGGAACACCTCACGGCTGACGTTGGTGATGATCGGCAGGATCATGATCGCCAGCAGGATGCCCACGGTGAGCATCGAGCGCGGCGCCCCGCCTTCCCAGGAGAAGATCCCGGTCCAGCCGAGGTAGTCGTTGAGCCAGCCGAACAGGCCGTCCATGTGCGGGACGAGGATCAGGGCGCCCCAGAGGCCGTAGACGATGGACGGCACGGCGGCGAGCAGGTCGATCACGTAGGCGATCGGACCGCTCAGCCTGCGCGGGGAGTAGTGGGTGAGGAACAGCGCGATCGCGACGGCGATCGGGACCGCGATGGCCATGGCGATGACCGAGGAGACGATCGTGCCGAAGGCCAGCACCGCGATGCCGAAGCTCGGCGGCGTGAGGTTGGTGTTCCACTCGAAGGTGGTCAGGAAGTTCCCGTGGTCGTCGCTGATCGCGAGGGCGGCACGGTAGGTGAGGAAGACCGCGATCGCGGCCATGACCACCAGCAGCAGGATGCCGGACCCGCGGGACAGGCCCAGGAAGATGCGGTCACCGGGGCGGGTGGCGCCACGGGCCGCGCGCTTCTGCTCGGCGACCGGGGGCTGGGGCGTGGGCGGAGGAGCGTCGGTTGTCGTCGATATGTCCATCGGGTTCTCCGGTCTGCGGAGCCGCGCGCCCACGGGGGGCGGCGGCGGCTCGTGGCGGCGGTGCACCGGACGGTGCGGCCCGGCCCTGTCGGGTACCGGGCCGCACTTACGGATCAGGTCAGCTCAGGCCGTCGACGGTGGTACGGACCTTGGCGATGATCTCGGCGGGGATCGGGGCGTAGTCGTTCTGCGTCAGGACCTTCTGGCCGTCCTCGCCGGCGATGTACTTGAGGAAGGCCTTGGTGGCGGGCAGGGTGTCCGCCTTGTTGCCCTTGTCGCAGACGATCTCGTAGGTGACCAGGGTGATCGGGTAGGCGCCCTCGGCCTTGGTCTTGTAGTCGAGCTGCAGGGCGAGGTCCTTGCCGGTGCCGATGACCTTGGCCGCGGCGATGTCCGCGGTGGCGGAGTCGGTGGACGGCTTCACCGGGGTCTTGGCGCCGGTGTTGATCGCGACGGTGGTCATGTCCTTGGCGTAGGACAGCTCGAAGTAGCCGATCGCGCCGGAGTTCTGCTTGACGCCCTGGGCCACACCGGCGGAGCCGGAGGCCGCCTGGCCGCCCTGCGCCTGCCAGGCCTTGCCGCCCGAGTACTTCCAGTTGTCCGGGGTGGTGGCGATCAGGTACTTGGTGAAGTTGTCCGTGGTACCGGAGTCCTCGGAGCGGTGGAACGCCTGGATCTTCAGGTCGGGAAGCTTCGCGTCGGGGTTCAGCTTCTTGATCGCCGCGTCGTTCCAGTTCTTGATCTTGCTGTCGAAGATCTTGGCGATCGTCGGGGCGTCCAGGACCAGGTTGTCGACACCCGGGACGTTGTAACCGAGGGCGATCGGACCGCCGACCATGGGCAGGTCGATGCCCTGGCCGCCCTTGCAGACCTTCTTGGAGGCGGCGACCTCTTCGGGCTTCAGCGCGGAGTCCGAACCGGCGAACGCGATCTGGCCCTGGTTGAAGGAGGTCACGCCGGCGCCGGAACCGGCACCCTTGTAGTTGATCTGCACGCCACAGGCCCGGGAGAACTCCTTGACCCAGGCGTCGATCGCGTTCTTCTGCGCGGAGGAGCCGTCTGCGAGCAGCTGACCCTTGGCGTCGTCGCACTTGATCGAGCCGGCGGCGGCGGAGGACGGGTTGCCCGACGCCTTGCCGCCGTCGCCGTTGTCGTCGGAGCCGCACGCCGTCAGGGCCAGGGCGCCGGTGACGGCGACAGCACCGAGAGAGAGGGCGCGCAGCCGGTTCTTGCGCTGAAGCATCACTTTCGGAAGTTCCTTCCAGGAGCCGCCGCTGTCGGCGGCGCGCGAGGGTCGGTGGCGCGCGAGTGCCTTTCAGGGCCGCACTCCGCACCGTGTACGGCCGAAATTAGGCAGATCAGGTGAAGCGGCCGATGGCCATAAATGAACGCAGGGTGAACCCCTGCCGTCGGCCTGGTTAGGTCACGGATTGCTCACGGGGAGAACACATGGAGGTTCCGACGAGCGGGTTGCCCGGACACGTATTCGACGTTCTTCACCCGTCCGGCGGAACCTCATCGTGCGGGGCGTCGTCTCGTTCCACGACAGCCGAGGAAAGGCGACGGACATGGAACGGCGTACGTTCATCTCGGGCGGCGCGGTCGCCCTGGCGACGACCGCACTGACCGCGTGCGGTGCGGGCGGAGGCTCCTCCCGCCCCGCGGCGGCGCACACCGGGACGCCGTCCGCCCCATCCTCTCTTACGTCCCTGAAGACCACCAGCGCGAGCGCCGCCGCGAACTGGGCGGCCCTCGCCCGCGACCTCGACGGCAGCCTGCTACGGCCCGGCGACGCCTCCTGGAAGACGGCCCACCAGCTGTACAACACCCGCTTCGACGGCCTGAAGCCGGCCGCGGTGGCCTATGTCGCGCACGCCGCCGACATCCGTACCACCCTCGCCTACGCCCGCGCGCACCAGGTGAAGGTGTCGATACGCAACGGCGGCCACTCCTACGCGGGCTACTCCTCCGGCGACAACCGGCTGATCGTCGACGTGTCCCGGCTGAACCGGATCCGGGCCGGCGGCGGCCAGGCGGTCGTGGGCGCCGGCTCGAAGCTGATCGACGTCTACCGGGCGCTGGCCGCCAAGGGCGTGACCATACCCGCGGGCTCCTGCCCCACCGTCGGCGTCTCCGGCCTGGTGCTCGGCGGCGGCCACGGCGTCGCCTCCCGCGCCTACGGCCTGACCTGCGACAGCCTCACCCAGGCCACCCTGATCACGGCCGACGGCACCCAGGTCACCGCCGACGCCACCCACCACTCCGACCTCTTCTGGGCGCTCCGCGGCGCCGGCAACGGCAACTTCGGCGTCGTCACCGAGCTGCACTTCAAGACCCATGCCGCACCGCAGGCGGTCACCGCGTACCTGACCTGGCCGTGGGCCAAGGCCGCCAAGGTGCTCAAGGCCTGGCAGGAGTGGGGCCCGAGCCAGCCCGACGAGATCTGGTCCTCGCTGCACCTGTCCTGCTCGCCGGGCCGCACCCCGGCCGTCTCGGTGTCCTGCTTCTCCCTCGGCACCTACGGCGAGCTCCAGAACGCCGTGGACCGCCTGGCCCACCTGGCCGGCGCGAACGCCGCCTCCGTCACCCTGCGCCGCCGCGGCTACGAGGAGGCCATGGAGATCTACGCCGGCTGCTCCTCCTTCTCCACCGACGCCCAGTGCCATCTGCCGGGCTCCACCCCGGGCCGCTCCCCGCAGGGCAGGCTGGGCCGCGAGACGTACGCGGCCCGCTCCGACTTCTTCGACCGCTCGCTGTCCGCGGCCGGCATCCAGACCGTGCTGAAGCAGATCGCCGCGGTGCGGGGCGGCGCGGGCAGCATCGCGTTCACCGCGCTCGGCGGCGCGGTCAACCGGGTCTCCCCGACCGCGACCGCGTTCGTCCACCGCCGCTCCCGGATGCTGGCCCAGTACATCGCCTCCTGGGGCACGGGGGCCTCCGGCACCACCGCGCAGTCCTGGCTGACGACGGCCCACGGCGCGATGAAGCCGTACGCCTCCGGCGCCGCCTACCAGAACTACACGGACGCGACGCTGAAGGACTGGAAGAAGGCGTACTACGGGGACGCGGCGGCCCGGCTGGCCAAGGTGAAGAAGAGTTACGACCCGCAGCGCTTCTTCTCCTACGCACAGGGCCTGTAACCCCGGCCCGGCCACGCCTCCGCGTCCTGCCCGTCCTGCCTGTCCTGCCCGCGCTGCACGTCCTGCACGCCCTGCACGTCCTGCCCGTGCCGCGCCTCCTGCGCTTCCCGCGCGCCGGAGGCGCGCCCGTCAGCAGTGGCAGAGCACGTCGACGACGACCGTCTCCGGGTCGAGGCGCTCCAGATGGTCGTCGGCCCACTCCCAGTAGCCCTCGGTGCCGGCGTCCCGCCAGCGGCCGTCCAGGCCGAGCAGGGCGTAGCCGGGGACGGCGGCCCGCAGCACGCTCTCCCGGAGCGCCGCGTGTTCCCCGGCGAAGTAGGCGACCGGGTCGGTGGTGAGGAACGACATGCCGAAGTGCGGGTCGCCCGCCACCGCCCGCCGGGCCACCTCCTGCACCAGGGGCTGCGCGAGGTGGTCCTCCTTCGCCCGGGCCAGCGGATAGCCGTCCGGGTCGGCCTCGTGCCGGGCGGCGAACTCGGTGAGCGGGCGGGCCGGCGGGTGTACTGCCGCCAGGTGCTCCCAGGCGGCCAGCAGCGCGTCGTGTCCCCGCACCGCCCGCCGCCGCATGGCGGCGAAGTCGAGCAGGCCGCGGGGGCCGCCGTAGCACTCCAGGGGACCGAGGGGATCGAGGCCGTCGTCCGTGGCCGCGGTGAGGATCCTGCGGTCGCCGTCGTGCTCGGGCCGGACGACGAACGGGGACTCGGGATGGACGTGGACGAACCACGCGTCCCACTCGCCCACGGGGTTCCAGTCGTCCGTGGCGTTGATGTCGTACGGCGCCATGGCCACGGCTATGGCGTCCGCCACCCGGTCCGGCGGGGTGGGTGGCAGGCACACCGTGGCGAGGAACTTGGTCATGCGCGGGAGCGTAGGGCTACGCCGCCAGGTCGCGCTCCTCGGTTTCCACGGAAGTCCGGGCGCCGGGCAGCAGGGTGTCCCGGCCGCCGTCCGCCGCCGGGCGGCGCCGCACGAGCCATCCGGCGCGCGGCGAGCGCTCCACGGCCCGCATCAGCGGCGTGAGCAGGGCCGTGGCCGGCGGGGAGAGCAGCAGGACGACCGCCGTGCCGAGGGCGAAGCCGCCGACGACGTCCGTCGGGTAGTGCACGCCCATGTACACCCGGCAGAAGCCCTCCAGCAGGGCCAGCCCTATCCCCGCGAGCCCGAAGCGGCGGTTGGCGACGAAGAGCCCCACGCCGAGCGCCATCGTGATCGTCGCGTGGTCGCTGACGAAGGAGAAGTCGGTCTTGCCGGAGACGAGGACGTCCAGGCCCCGGTGGTCCACGAAGGGGCGGGGGCGCTCCACGAAACCGCGTATCGGGACGTTCACGAGGACCGCGAGGCCGGCCGCGAGCGGCGCCCACACCAGCGCGGCCACCGAGGGCGCCGCCTCCTCGCCGCCTCTGCGCCGCACGGACCACCAGCACCACAGGACCAGCAGCACCATGGCGATCAGCAGGCCGTACTCACCGACGAACTCCATGCCCCGGTCGAACCACCCCGGGGCGTCCTTGGCCAGGCCATTGATGTCGTAGAGCAGTTCGACGTCGGGGTTCGATCCGGATTCGGCGAGTACAGCCATGGTGCTGCGGCCCCTTCGTCGTTCGTCCGGACGCACCTCTTGTGCGTCGCTCCTACCCCCGTGGTGCGTAGATCCGCTTACGCTGCACTGCCGTACTGCCCGTACTGACGTCCGCTCGGCTACGTCAACAGGAACGCACGGCCACCATCAATACGTTCCACTCTCCACTGAATGATCACGCAGACGTTATCGAAGAGAGACTCGTCGCCGCAGCTCAGGGCAGGGCTTCACCGTCGGCTCAGACGTTTGTGGGGAGCGCTTTTGCGCCATCTTCGGTGACCCGGGTGGCGCCGAAGTAGTCGGGGGTGTCGACGGGGTCGAAACGGATCACGGCACCCGTGCGAGGGGCGTCGATCATGTATCCGCCGCCCACGTAGATCCCCACGTGCCGGATGGCCCGCGAGTCGGTGTGGTCGTCGGAGAAGAACACCAGGTCGCCGGGGAGCAGCTGGTCCCGTGAGGGGTGCGGACCGGCGTTGTACTGGTCGTTGGCCACGCGCGGCAGGGTGATCCCGACCTTCTCGTACGCGGCCTTGGTCAGGCCCGAGCAGTCGAACCGCCCGCCCTGGTCGGCCGTGCCGTTGCCGCCCCACAGGTACGGCGTGCCGAGCCGGCTCTGGGCGAAGGCGATGGCGCCGGCGGCCTGCCGGGTGGGGTCGATCCGGGTGACCGGCGCGGCGAAGCTCTTCTCCAGGGAGCGGATCCGCTGGACGTAGTTCTGCGTCTCGCTGATGGCCGGCACCCCGCCCGACCGGATCACGCGGTAGGCGCCCGCGTTGTAGGCGGCGAGCATGTTGTCGGAGACGTTGCCCGGCACGTCCTTCACGTACTTCGCCAGCTCGCAGTCGTACGAAGCGGCCGACGGGATGGCGTCGTTCGGATCCCAGATGTCGCGCCGGCCGTCACCGTTGCCGTCGATGCCGTGCGTCGCCCATGTGCTGGGGATGAACTGGGCGATGCCCCGGGCGTCGGCCGGACTGACGATGGTCGGGTTCCAGCCGCTCTCCTGGTACAGCTGAGCGGCGAGGAGCGCCGGACTGATCGCGGGACACAGATTGCCCCACTGCTGCACGAGCCCCTTGTAGGCGGCCGGTACGGCCCCCTTGGCCAGCCCCCGGCTCCCCGTGGTCACCCCGTTGACCAGGTTGCCGGCCACGATGTACACCCCGACGACGAGCAGCATGACGAATCCCGTGCCGACCGCGACGGCCGCACCACCGATCACCCATACCTTCCGCACGGGTCAACTTTCCCCCATGCGGGGCGGGTCCACGACACCTTCGGCGTGAAGTGGCGTCATTTCACCGTGAAACCCTGGCACATGACGCTGCGATAGTCGGCCGGCGTGCGGATGTGATGCGCCTGCACGGTCCAGTCGCCCGGGTCGTTCGCGAGCGGGACGGCGGGGTACGCCTTGCCCTTCACCCACTGCCGGAAGTCGTCCGGGTAGGTGACGTACTTCCAGTCGCCCTGTTCGGCACCGCCGTAGAGGTCGAGGGGCTTGCTGGTGTAGCCCGAGCTCACGTTGGTCGTCAGCAGTCCGGCGACGGGCTTGCCGGTGTCGGGGTCGATGTCGTGCGGCGGTTTCACGCCGACCGTCACGTAGTAGGGCCGCTTCGTCCCGAAGGCGTACTTGTCACGGAAGCCGATCCGCACCCTGTGGCCGGCGGTGAGGATCCTCTCGTGGTTGTCCGGGTCGTCGAGATCCTCGACCGCCATCATGAAACCTTCGGAGGTGTGCTCCTCGGACGGCACCTGGCAGCGTCCCGTGGCCGATTCGAACAGCGTGCGGTCGAGCTTCATCTCCGCGTGGACCGGGGCCCCCTCGGCGCCCGTCGTGGGCGACGCCTTGCCGTGCGGGCCCGGCGACGCCGCGGTCCTCGTCCCGCCCCGCGCGGCGCCCGCGCCCTCGTCCTGCCGGGCGAGCACCACCACCGTGGCGGCGATGATCCCCACCGCGAGCCCCGCCGCCACGGCGACCGGCAGGCGCCGGCTCGCGGCACGGACCGTCGGCTGCACGGTCCGGGCGGGCACATGACCGACACCGGCGTTCGCCACGGATCCCGCCTGGCCGGCGGTGGGCGGGTTCGGTACGGATCCCGCCGGGCCCGCGGTGGGCAGGTTTGGTACGGATCCCGCCGGGCCCGCGGTGGGCAGGTTTGGTACGGATCCCGCCGGGCCCGCGGTGGGCGGGTTCGGGACGGATCCCGCCGGGCCCGCGGTGGGCGGGTTCGGGACGGATCCCGCCGGGCCCGCGGTGGGCAGGTTCGGTACGGATCCCGCCGGGCCCGCGGTGGGCAGGTCGTGGAGCCCGACCGGCCGACGCGCCGGTGGCGCCGGGATCCCCGGGGCTGCCTCGTCCGGGGCTGCCCCGTCCGGGGCGGCCAGGCCGGCGTAGTACGGGTCCTCCGGCAGCGCGGTCCGTATCCCGCAGCGCGCGATCACCTCGCCGAGTCCCGGCCGGGCGGCCGGATCCTTGGCCACGCACGCCTCGATCAGGGCCGCCAGCTCCGGCGCCGCCCCCGCCAGGTCGACGGGCTCGTGGACCGCCCGGTAGCTGACGCCGTGGGGGTCTCCGGTGCCGAAGGGCGCCCGTCCCGTCGCCGCGAAGGCGAGGGTGGCGCCCAGCGCGAAGACGTCCGCCGGCGGGCCGACCTCGTTGCGCAGCAGCACCTCGGGCGCGGTGTACCCGGGTGTGCCGGGCGCGAACCCGGTGCCGGTGAGCGCGGTGTGGCCCGCCGCGCGGGCGATGCCGAAGTCGATGAGCTGCGGCCCCTGCGCGGCGAGGATGACGTTCTGCGGCTTGAGGTCCCGGTGGGTGACGCCGTGCGCGTGCACCGCGGCGAGCCCCTCGGCGAGCGCGGCCAGCAGCCCGCGGCAGGTCTCGGCGGGCAGCGGCCCGCGCCGCGCGACGGCTCCGGCGAGAGTGGGTCCGGCGACGTACTCCGTGGCCAGCCAGTAGGGCGCGGTGTCCAGCGAGGCGTCGATCAGGTTGGCCGTGTACGCGCTGCGGACGGTCCGCGCGGTCTCCACCTCGCGCCGGAAACGTGCCAGCGCCTCGGGGTGGTCGGTGATCTCGTCCCGGATCACCTTGACGGCGACGAGCCGGCCGCCCGGCGAACGCCCGAGATACACCTGCCCCATCCCGCCCGCCCCGAGCCGGGCGAGCAGGGTGTGGGTGCCTATGTGCGCGGGATCCTGCGGCCTGAGTGCGTCCACGGGCACAGACCCTGCCACAAAGATCACGCGCCCGTCGCGGGCGGGGATCAGGTGCGCGCGCGGGGTGCCGAGGGGCCGTCAGGAGGCTTTCACGGCACGGGCGTACAGCTCCCCCGCCTCGTGTCCCAGCACCACGCTGTACGAGACGTCGGCCGTGGCGCCGCCCTCGTCGTGGCCGCCGAGGACGCCCACGACCTGGTGGTCGCCGTTGATCCAGGGGCTGCCGCTGGTACCGCCGGTGAAGTCGGGGCAGTCGATGCGCTGCTGGGTACTGCCGCGCGGAGACGGCCTGTTGGTGCAGGTGATGGGCGTCTCCCGGGAGTCGGGATAGCCGGTGACGGTCACCGCGGTGGCGCCGGTGGCCACGCCGGGCGCGAACGCGTTGGCCCCGACCGTGTCCTCCAGCCCCTCGCCGGACCGGCCGGCGACGACGGCGAAGGCGAGGTCGCTGTCCTCGTCCCGGCCCTCGGCCCACCCCGCGGGCAGGAACCGCCGCGTCACCTCCCACACCCCGTACGGCGCCCGCCCGTCCCGGTAGCCCGGCACGAAGACCAGGTCACCGGAGTCGTCCACGCAGTGCGCCGCGGTGACGACGAGGTCGCCCCCCGGGCTGTGCACCACCGACGCGGTGCAGAAGTGTGCGCCGGCCGGTCCGCCCGCCCGGTCCGCGGCGAACAGCGCGCCCACCCGCGCGCTGGACCGGGTCGCGAGGGTGTCGGCGGTGACCCCGAGAGGCCCCCGCCCGTCGTCGGCGGTGGCCACGGAGGCCGACGTCAGCGTGAGCAGCACCGCAGCGCCCAGCAGCGCGGGCCGCGAGGTGACCGAGAGGCGTGAGATGCGCGTCATCAGGTCTCACTCTTTCCCCCGAAGGTGAGAAACCCGCCCCGACTTCTCTGAGATTTTCCTGTGAACCACGGCCCGCCCGCCCGCACCACCGCCGAAGACCCGACGTCTCCTGGGTCCCCTCAGGCGGCCGGTTCCCCGGTCCGCCCGGGCGGCCGGTTCCCGGACCTCCGCGGACGGCCTGTTCCCGGACCCTCTCGGACGGCCTGTTCCCGGGTTCCGCGCGCCGCGGGAGGCGACCGTCCCGGTGGTCACCGCACCGGTGCCGCGAGCGCCCACTCCACGCCCGTCAGCTCCTCGGACAGCGTCCACAGCCGCCGGGCCGCCGCCGGATCGCTCGCCGCCGCGCTGCGGCCGACCAGGGTCGGGGCGCCGCGCATCTCGGCCGGTCCGTCGGGGCCGACGTAGGCCGCGCCGGGCAGGTCCTGGGTGGCCGCGTAGAGGGTGGGCAGGGCACCGGCCCGGTCGTCCTGGGCGAACAGCCTGTTGCCGACCGCCATGACGCCCCTGACCAGGGGGTTCGCGGTGCGGCTCTGAAGGTTGGTGGCCGCCCAGCCGGGATGGGCGGCCAGGGCGCGCACGGCGGACCCGGCCTCCGTCAGACGCCGCTGGAGTTCCAGGGTGAAGAGCAGGTTGGCCAGCTTGGACTGGGCGTAGGCGCGGGTGGGGCCGTAGCTGCCGCGCAGGTTCACGTCCTCGAAGTGGATCACCTTGTCGCCCATGCGGTGCGCGCCGGAGGACACGGTCACCACGCGGTCGGTCACCTGGGGCAGCAGCAGCGTGGTCAGCGCGAAGTGCCCGAGGTGGTTGGTGCCGAACTGCATCTCGAAGCCCTGCTTGGTGCGCTGCTCCGGGAGCATCATCACGCCCGCGTTGTTGATCAGCAGATCCAGCGGGCGGTCCCAGCCGGCGGCGAACGCGCGCACCGAGTCGAGGTCGGCCAGGTCCAGTCGGCGCACCTCGGTGCTGCCACCGATCCGCGCCGCGGCGGCGCCGCCCCGGGCGAGGTCCCGGACGGCGAGCACCACGTGCGCCCCGGCGCCGGCGAGGGCGTGCGCGGCGGCGAAGCCGATGCCGCTGTTGGCACCGGTCACCACGGCCGTGCGGCCGGTCAGGTCGGGGAGGCGGGTCGCGTTCCACTTGCGCGCGGTGCGCGCTTCGGTCGTATCAGCCATCCCCCCAAAGTAGGCACCGACAACAATGCTGTCAATGACAACAATGGTGGCGACGTCAACAAAGCTGGCGCCGACAACATCGGGATACGATGGTGCGCATGCCCACAAGCCGCCCCTACCACCACGGAGACCTGCGCGCCGCCCTGCTGAGGAGCGCCGAGCGCACCCTGCGTGAGAAGGGGGTCGGCGCGCTCTCACTGCGCGAGCTGGCACGCGAGACCGGCGTCAGCCATGCCGCCCCGGGCCGGCACTTCAAGGACAAGCAGGCACTCCTGGACGCCCTGGCGCTGGACGGGTACGAGCGGATGAACCAGGCCCTGGCCGCCGCGGGCGACCGCCCGGGCCTCTCCTTCGAGGAGCGGATGACCGCGCTCGCCCGCGCCTACCTCGGCTTCGCCGTGGAGCACCCGGAACTGCTGGAGCTGATGTTCGCGCGCAAGCACCACCCCGACAGCTCCGCGCAGCTCGCCGCGGCCGTCGACCAGTCCTTCGGCTCCTTCACCGCACTGATCGCGGACGCCCAGGAGCGGGGCGAGATCGTCCAGGGCGACCCCGAGCACATCACGCTGGTCGCCGCCGCGAGCCTGCACGGCCTCGCCGCCCTCATAGCCAGCTGCGCGCTGGAGGCGGACGAGGCACTGGCGGGCCTGGACGAACACGTCCGCCTGCTCCTGCACGGCCTGCGCCCGCGCTGAGCCGACCGCACACGGCCGGCGGCCGCGCCGGGCCGGCCGCCCGGCCGCGGTCCGTCCTCCCGCACCCGCCTCCGCCCGTGAGAACATCGACGCGGCATCTCACCCGACCGGCCGTCAGAAACCTTGCCAGGCCGCGAGGAAGGCCCACGACGGAACCACACGACAGGTTCCGGTCGGACCTCGTTGCCCGGCGTGACCTGCCGTGATACACAGAGTTACCGTACGGGCTATTCGTACGAAACCCGCCAGTCAATGACGTCAAGTCGACATACGTTGGCGACGTTGTCGGCGACAATGATGCCTGACCTCTGCACACCGCAGGGGCACTCGCGGAACTACCCACCAGGGGCGGTGACTTACATGCTCTTTGCGGCCGACAAGGGAGACATCAACACCATCATCGGCGGGATCGCTCCGGACTGGGGCCCCTTCGGCAGCCTGGGCAACGAGGCCAAGGTGATGATCGAGGTGGTCATGGCCGTGGCCATCCTCCTCTGCCTCGGCATCGCGGTATGGGGTGCGGCGAAGCAGCGCATCGGCGCCACGGCCCTCCGGGACACCTTCAGCGCGGAACAGGGCAAGGGCCTGATCATCGCCGGCCTCACCGGGGTGTTCATCATCGGCTCCCTCGGCACGCTGTTCACCATCGTGTACGGCATGGCGGTCTAGCCCCAGCCCTCCCGGGCACGCCCGGCCACGGCTGTCCCCTCCACCCCACCCACCCGTCGTGCCCACCGGCTGAGGTTGCGTTTCCCTGATGTCGAGTCACCACACCGCGCCCGCGCGGGAACCAGCACGGCTACCGTCGTATGCCTACGAGGGTGAGGGAGCGCAGACGGCATGAGTCCCGGAGACGACCAGGCCTACACCGACTACCCCGAGACGGGCCACACCCGAACCCGCCTCCCCGAGACCGACCCCTACGGCGGCGCCCCCCGCCGCCCCCACCGCTCCTCCTCCAGAAGCCTGGTCACGGTGGTCGGCGTGGTGGTCCTGCTGATCGCGGCCATCGCATTCGCCAATCGGGGCGATCATTCGGCGTCCGGTGACGGACCGTCCGGAAAGAAGGCCGACAAACCGGCCACCTCCGCGACGACGGCGAGCGGCACGCGCCCGGTGGACACCAAGTCCGCCGGTCTCCCGACCGGGTTCGCCCACACCGAGCAGGGCGCGCAGTCGGCAGCCTCGAACTACGCCGTGGCGCTGGGCTCGACGGGCATGTTCAACAAGGACAGCCGCCACTCCCTCCTGCGCCTCCTGTACACCGCCGAGGCGGCGGACCGCCTCCAGGGCCCCATGGACCAGGCGTATTCGGCCGATTTCCTCGCCAAGATGGGCCTCGACGCGGGGGGAAACCCGCCCAAGGGCAACACATTCGTCTCGCGCGTGACCCCGATCGGCACGACGGTGCAGCAGTACACGACCGACAGCGCCAAGGTGGCGGTCTGGTACGTGGGGCTCATCGGCATGGCCGGCAGTACGTCGACCGACCCTGTCACCTCATCCTGGAAGACATGGACGTTCGACCTGCGGTGGTCCGACGGCGACTGGAAGATCGAATCGCAGACGCAGCAGAACGGCCCCGCCCCGGTGCCCGGTGACGACAAGGCCGCCACCTCCGGTGAGATCAGCAAAGCCGTCGAAGAGTACGGAGGGTTCACGTATGCCCGGTAGCCCGCAGCGTGCGCTCAAGCTCGCCGGAGTCGTGGCAGCCGTACAGACCACGGCCGTACTCCTGGCCACACGCGCCTTCGCCGCGCCCACACCCACGCCCACTCCCTCCGGCGCCGGCCCGTCCCCTTCGCCGTCGAAGGGCAGGTTCGACTGTGACGCCATCCCGGGCGAGGCCAAGAAGTACTGCGAGCGCGGGAACACTTCCGGTTCGTCCGGCGGTGCCACCACTCCGGACACCTCCACCCTCGACCCGCTGTCGTCGTTGGCCAAGGGCTGCGCCGAAGCCGCCGCCTGGACGGTGGACAAGCTGAGCAAGGCCGTGAAGGAGACCGCCAGTGTCGACTTCACCAATCAGGCGTTTCTCAAGCAGTACGCCATCGTCTTCGCCGCCTCCACGATCCTGACCCTCCTGCTGTGGCTGCTCGCCGTCGCCAAGCGGGCCGTGCGGGGCGTGCCGCTGACCACCGCCATCTCGGAAGCCGTCGGCTTCCTCTGGCTCACCGTGCTCGCCTCCGCCTTCACCCCCCTGATCCTCTACACCGTCGTATCGGCGGCCGACGGCGTCACCGACGTCCTGGCCAAGGCCACCGGCGACCAGGCCGACACGTTCTTCGGCACCTTCTCCGGCGCCCTGAACAAGGGCACCGACATCGGCGGCGGCCCCATCATGCTGATCGTCGTCTCCCTGGTCAGCATCCTCGCCGCCGGCGTCCTCTGGCTGGAGCTGGTCATCCGCGCCGCCCTGCTCTACGTCGGCGCCCTCCTCGGCACCGTCGTCTACGCGGGACTCGTCGACAAGAACCTGTGGGGCCACGTCCGCCGCTGGGCCGGGATCATGATCGCCGTCATCCTCGTGAAGCCGGTCATCGTCATCGTGCTCGGCCTCGCCGGCGCCCTGTCCGGCGGCAGCGGCCCCGACGCCTTCTCCGCCGTCGTCTCCGGCCTCGCCATCATCCTGCTGGCCATCTTCGCCAGCGCGATGATCTACCGCTTCGTCCCCGGCTTCGGCGACGAGCTCGCCGGCTCCCGCAGCAACCGCATCATGCAGGGCGCAGAGAGCAAGGCAGCCGCCGTCATCAGCTCTCCCGCCACCCTCGTCGCCCAGGGCATCAAGACCCACAGCACCCGCGCCGACAGCAACGCGGGCGCGCAGGGCGGCGCCGCCACGCCCCGCCAGGCCAACCCCGCCAGCGGCGGTGTCGCCGCCCACAGCAGCCGTACCCCCACCGGGGGCACCGGCGGAGCCGTCCCCTCCGCCACGCCCGCGCCCCGCGCGTCCAGCCCGGTCAACACCCCGCACGCCAGCAACGCCCGCAACAACCGCTCTGGAGGTGAAGGGCGTTGACGACCGAGTCCCATCTGTCCCATCCGATCACGCCCCGCCGTACGTATCTCATCGGCCGCGCCCGGCCGAACGCGATCGTCGGCCGGAACCGCGAATCCGGCGAGATCGCGCTGATCATCGCCGGCGCGTTCCTCGGCATGATGTGCGGCCTCCTCGTCCCGGTGCTCTCCCTGCGGATCGTGCTGCTGACGGGCTTCCCGCTGCTCGCGCTCGCCGCGGTCTACGTGCCGTACAAGCGCCGCACCTTCTACAAGTGGTTCGAGATCAACCGCTCGTACAAGCGGACCCTCAAGAGCGGTGCCGTCTACCGGTCCGGCGCCATGGAGGCCGGGACCCGGCTCGACGGCCGGGAGATCGAGGTCGGGCCGCCCCCCGGCATCGGACGGATCTCCTGGCTCGCCGCGCCCTTCGGCCCCGACGAGATCGCCGTCCTCCTGCACGCCGACCGCAAGACGGTCACGGCCGCCATCGAGATCGAGGGCCCCGGCGTCGGCCTGCGCGACTCCGAGGACCAGGAGGCCCTGGTCGACCGCTTCGGCACCCTGCTCAAGCACGTCGCCAACGGCGACGGGTTCGTCACCCGGCTGCAGATGCTCGCCCGGACCCTGCCCGCCGACCCGGACGCGCACGCCAAGGACGTCGTCCTGCGCGGCGACGAACGCTCCCTGGACTGGCTCCAGCAGTCGTACGACCAGCTCCAGTCCATGGTGTCCACCAGCAGCGAGCAGCACCGCGCCTACCTCGTCGCCTGCATGCACTACAACCGCGAACTGGCCGCCGAGGCACACGCCATGGCCCGTGCCGCCCGCGCCCACGGCGGCAAGGTCGACCGGGACGCCGGTCTCGCCGTCGTCATGGCCCGCGAGCTGACCGACATCTGCTCGCGGCTCCAGGAGGCCGACATCCGCGTCCGCCAGCCGCTGGGCCAGGGACGGCTGGCGTCCCTCGTGCACTCCATGTACGACCCCGACCACCCCATCGACCACATCCAGGCGATGACCAGGCGCAACGCCTGGCCGGCCGAGCTGGACGCCATGGAGCCCACCTACCTCCAGGCCAAGACCCGGGAGTCGGGCACCCGTGCCCCCTGGTGCCACGCCACCGCCTGGGTGAAGGAGTGGCCCATGACCCCGGTCGGCGTGAACTTCCTCGCCCCTCTCCTCGTCCACACCCCCGACGTCATCCGCACGGTCGCCGTGACCATGGACCTCGAACCCACCGAGATCGCCATCGAGCGGATGCTGACCGAGAAGACCAACGACGAGGCCGACGCGTCCCGTGCCGCCAAGATGAACCGGACCGTCGACCCGCGCGACATCGCCGCGCACAACCGTCTCGACCAGCGCGGCGAAGACCTCGCCAGCGGCGCGGCGGGCGTCAACCTGGTCGGCTACATCACCGTCTCCTCCCGTTCCCCGGAGGCCCTGGCCCGCGACAAGCGCACGATAAGGGCCTCCGCCGGCAAGTCGTACCTCAAGCTGGAGTGGTGCGACCGAGAGCACCACCGCGCCTTCGTGAACACACTTCCCTTCGCCACCGGCATCCGAAGGTAGGGGCTGATTCACCGATGCGGGATCCGCTGTCCGTCCTGACCGAGGCCTTCACCTCCTTCCTCTTCGGGAAGGTGGAGACGACCCGGCTCCCCGTGCGCACCTCCACGGGCCAGGCCCAGGCCGTCTACCTGCCCACCGCCGCGCCCGGCCTCGGCGACTCCGGCGTCATCATCGGCCGCGAGGTGTACTCCGGGAAGGGCTACATCTACGACCCCTTCCAGCTGTACGGCCAGCAGCTGCCGGCTCCGCACTGGCTGGTGCTGGGCGAGTCCGGCAACGGCAAGTCGGCGCTGGAGAAGACGTACGTCCTGCGCCAGCTGCGGTTCCGGGACCGCCAGGTCGTCGTCCTGGACGCCCAGGGCGAGGACGGCGTGGGCGAGTGGAACCTGATCGCGCAGGAGCTGGGGATAACTCCCATCCGGCTCGACCCCACGGCCGCCCTGGACCACGGGATCCGGCTCAACCCGCTGGACCCGGCGATCACCACGACCGGGCAGCTCGCGCTGCTGCGGACCATCATCGAGGTGGCCATGGGCCACGGCCTGGACGAACGTTCCGGCTTCGCCCTGAAGGTCGCGCACTCGTACGTCAACGAGTCCATCGTCGACCGCCAGCCCGTCCTGACCGACATCGTCGAGCAGCTACGGCACCCCGAACCCGAGTCGGCCGAGGCGATGAACGTCGCCATAGACGACGTACGGGCCTGGGGCCTGGACGTCGCCCTGGTGCTTGACCGGCTGGTCGACGGTGACCTGCGCGGCATGTTCGACGGCCCGACCACGGTCGGCATCGACCTGGACGCCCCGCTGATCGTCTTCGACCTGTCCCACATCGACCGCAACTCCATCGCCATGCCGATCCTCATGGCGATCGTCGGCGTGTGGCTGGAGCACACCTGGATCCGCCCCGACCGGAAGAAGCGCATCTTCCTGGTCGAGGAGGCCTGGCACATCATCAACAGCCCGTTCGTGGCCCAGCTGTTCCAGCGGCTGCTGAAGTTCGGGCGCCGGCTCGGCCTGTCCTTCGTGGCGGTCGTCCACCATCTGTCCGACGTGGTCGACGGGGCCGCGGCGAAGGAGGCGGCGGCCATCCTGAAGATGGCGTCGACCAGGACGATCTACGCCCAGAAGGCCGACGAGGCCCGGGCGACCGGCCGGGTCCTCGGCCTGCCCCGCTGGGCGGTCGAGATCATCCCCACGCTCACCCCCGGCATCGCGGTCTGGGACGTCAACGGCAATGTCCAGGTGGTCAAGCACCTGGTCACGGAGACGGAACGGCCACTGGTCTTCACCGACCGCGCGATGACCGAGTCCTCCAGCGACCTCACGGCCGACGACGCCCTGCGCGCGGCCGAGCTGGAGGCCGAGCAGCGGGCCGCGGCCTTCGTGGAACAGCACCTCGGCGACTCCGAGTCGACGGTGGCGTAGGACGGCGGCGTAAGGGAGCGCAGGGTGAGACCGGACGAGCGCCGTGACAGCCGTCGGGAGGGCCAGGGCGGCATCCCCGACGGCCTGCTGATCGGCATACTGGCGTTCCTCCTCGGCATGACCGTGCTGGTGTGGACGGCCACGGGCCTGTCGGCCCTCTTCGCGCGGGGCGGCTGGCCCCACGGCGTCACCTTCACCCGCACCCCGCTGGCCATGCGCCACCTCATCGGCCGGCCACACGACCTCACCGGCGCCTGGCCGGACACCCCGCCGTCCCAGCTGTCCGGCTGGGGCCTGTTCTGGGGCCTGTTCATCGGCCAGCTGATGATCCTCTTCGTCCTCACCATGTTCACGATGGGCACGGTGGCACGCTGGCGGGCGGGGAGGAGACGACGGGCCACGGCTGGGGAGACGCGGACACCGGGAAGCGGACCGGCGGCCGCCGTCCCCCGGGACCCGGAGCCCGCGTACGAGACTCCGCCGCCCGCACCCGCACCCCTGGGGACGCCCGCACCCTCACCCCTGGGGACGCCCGCACCCGCGCCCCTGGAGAAACCCGCACCCGCACCCGCACCCGTGCCCGTGCCCGAGCCAGAGCCCGCGCTCCAGGCCGAGGTTCCGGCTCCTCGCAGCGCGCCGGAGCCCCTGGTGGCAGCCGGTCTCCCGGCCGACGGCCGGGGATCGGCCGACGGGGAGAGAATCCTCATCGCGCCCAGGGAGGGCCGCCGGTCGGCCGCGGCCCAGGCGGTACGGGACGCCGCGGGCCCCGTCCTCCTCGTCACCTCCAACCCGTCCCTGTGGGCGGAGACCAAGGACACCCGGGCCAAGCTGGGCCCCGTCCTGCTCTACGACCCCACCCACCTCTGCGACACCCCGGCCCGCCTCCACTGGTCTCCCACCGCCGGCTGCGAGGACAGACAGACGGCACTGCACCGGGCTACCGCCCTGCTCGCCCCCGTCCGGCCCACCGCCAGGATCGACCAGGCCGTGGCGGACACGGCGACCACGCTCCTGCGCAGCTATCTGCACGCCGCCGCGCTGGAGAACCGCACCGTCCGGCACGTCCACCGCTGGTCCCAGGGCACCCAGGTGCAGGACGCCGTCCGCACGCTCCGGACCCACGCCAAGGCCGCCCCCGGCGCCGCGGGCGAACTGGAGGCCGCGCTCACCGCGCACCCAGAACGCCGGGACATGGCGCAGGAGTTGACCAGCCGGGCGCTGTCCGCCCTGTCCACGGTCAACATCCGCGAGTCCTGCACCCCGAACCGAACTGATGCGCTGACCCTGGATTCCTTCGTGCACGAAGGGGGCACGCTTTATGTGGTCGGTGCATCCATCGAGGACCCCAGGAGCAATCCGGGTGCCATGCCGCTCCTGACGGCCCTCGTCTCCAGCGTGGTCGAGCGCGGCCGGCGCATGGCCGAACGGTCATCCTCCGGTCGGCTCGACCCACCACTCACCCTGGTCCTGGACGACGTCGCGGCCGTGGCCCCGTTCCCCGAGCTGCCGTCGCTGCTCGCCACGGGGGCCGGCCAGGGCCTGCCGGCGCTCGCCCTGCTCCGCTCCCGTGAACAGGCCCGCTCCCGCTGGCCGCACCAGGAACTCCCGGTCTAGGCCGACCGCTCAGGAACCTCCGGGCTAGACCGGCCGCTCCAGGAATCTCCGGGTTAGACCGGCCGCACCGGGGACCTCCGGGCTAGGCCGGCCGCTCCAGGACCAGCTCCAACTCGGTCTCCGCCTCGCTCTTCGAGAACGTGACGACCACTCCGCTGGGCTCGAAGCCGACCTTCCGGTACGCCGCCCGCGCTCGCGCGTTGTCCTTGTGGACGAACAGCCGTACCCGCTCGGCCGCCCGCTCCCACGCCCACGCCACACCGGCTTCGAACAGCGCCTCGATCAGCCCGTTCCCCCGGTGCTCGGGCCGTACGAACACCCCGACCACATGTCCCTGCCGGCGCTCGACCGGGGACCCGGCCCAGTCCTCGGTCCCGGCCTCCTCCATGAGCACGGTGACCGAGCCGGCCCAGGTCCCGTCGGGCGCCTCGGCGACGAACTGGAGGGCCGTCGTGGACCCTTCGCCCGAGCCGACGGCCCGGTCCTGCCAGAAGACGTCCGGCCGGGCCGCGGCCTCCTCGTACACCTCCAGGAAGGCGAGATGCGCGACCGGGTCCCGCAGGGCGTCCAGCCGCAGCTGCTTCACCCGCTCCCACTCGTCGGGACGTATGGCGCGGACGACGTAGTCGTTCCTGGTCAGGAGGGTCATGCGCCCCACCGTAGCCCGCACCCCACAGGCCGTTCACCCCATATACGGGGGCCGGCTGTCAGTGCCGGGTCCTAGTGTGGGCCGCATGACCACGCTTCCCGAACGGCCCAACACCGCATTGCTCGTCGTCGACGTCCAGAACGGCGTGGTGGCGAACGCCCACGACCGCGACGGCGTCGTCGCCAACATCGGCCTCCTGGTCGGCAAGGCCCGCGCGGCCGACGTACCGGTCATCTGGGTACAGCACTCGGACGAGGAGCTGACGGTGGGCAGCGAGAGCTGGGAGTACGTCCCGGAACTCGTCCGCCGTGACACCGAACCCCTGGTGGCCAAGAACTACCCGGACTCCTTCGAGGACACCGCCCTGGAGTCCGTCCTGGCCGAGAGAAAGGTGGGCCGGCTGTTCGTCACGGGCGCACAGACCGATGTGTGCATCCGAGCTACCCTGCACGGCGCGATCGTCCGCGGGTACGACGCGACGCTGGTCGCCGACGCCCACACCACCGAGGATCTCACCGCGCATGGCGCTCCGGCTCCGGATCAGGTGATCGCCCACACCAATCTCTACTGGCGCTGGCACAGTGCGCCCGGCCGGCAGGGTGGGACGGTGAAAACCGCCGAGGTCACCTTCTGAAAAGACCCCTAT
>NZ_JAINRE010000110.1 GCF_020400595.1 Streptomyces naphthomycinicus
ACGGGTGCACGCCCGCCGACGACGGCGGCCACGAGCACGCCCACGGTCACGACCACTCCCGCACCCCACGCGTCGCCTGGCTGCTGTTCCTCCCGGCCCTCAGCCTGCTCTTCTACGCCCCGCCCGCGCTCGGGGCGTACACCGCTGCCCGCGCGAACAGCAAGGCTGTCGCCGTGCAGAAGAAGGGGTTCGCCCCGCTGCCGGCCACCTCGCCCCTGCCGCTGACCCTCACCGAATTCACCAAGCGCGTCCAGCAGGACCGCGGCGGGGCCATCGGGGGCCGCACCGTCCGGCTGACCGGCTTCGTCACCCCGGACGGCGACGACGGCTGGTACCTGACCCGCATCATCTTCACGTGCTGTGCGGCGGACTCCCAGACGGTCAAGGTGCGCATGTACGGCACGGAGGCGCCGCCCGCCGACACCTGGCTGGCGGTGACCGGCACCTGGCACCCCCGAGGTGCCCTGGGCACGCGGACCGCGGAAGCCGCGCTGGACGTCAGGGACGCCGACCCCATCGCCCAGCCGGTGAACGCCTACACCGACGACCTGCCGCTGACCCCCTCTTGATCCCTTCCTGATCCCTCTGACCCCTCTGACCCCTCTGATCCTCCTTCCTCGATCCGCTGAGCCGACCGGCTTCCTTTCCGCCCTGTCCGCTTCCTTTCCCCTTCCTGTCCGCTTCCCGATCTGCGGCGGACGACGGGCGAGGAGAGGTGCACGATGGAGTCGTGACGCTTGCTCGGAACCGGGTCGGGGACACCGCGGGGGCCGCCGCCCCGGTCTCGGGCCGCCGGTGCGCGAGAGGAGGCGGTGACGATGACACGGACACCTCCCACGACGGTCACCCGGGTGCGGCTGTGGCGCTGGCGGCGCAACCCGCTCAGGCGGCACAGCGATGTCGTCGAAGCCTGGATCGTCCTCGCGGCCTGGGCGCTGGCACTGACCGTGGGCGTTCTCGCGGGCCTGATGGCGGCCCGCGCCTCCGAGTCGGCGTTCGCGGAGCGGCTGACCCGGGTGCACCCCGTGTCCGCCGTGCTCACCGATGACACCGCGCGGACCCCGTCCGCCGGCGGCGGCTACGACGACGGGCGGGTGTGGGCGGCCGTGCGCTGGACGGACGCCGACGGCTCGGTGCACACCGACCGGGCGAAGGTCCTCCCGGGCGCGCCCGCCGGAACCCGGGTGTCGGTCTGGACGAACCAGGCGGGCCGGGTCGTGCCCGCGCCCGTCACCGGTACGGCGGCCGACCTGCAGTCCGCCCTCACCGGCGTCCTCGTCGCCCCCACGGCCGGTGCGCTGGTCTGGGGTGCGGGATGGCTGTGCCGCAACCGGCTCATCCGGCGGCGGATGGCCGAATGGGACGAGGAGTGGAAGCAGATCGGGCCCCGGTGGGGGAACTTCAGCGGAGGCAGGGGCTGACCGTCCGCCCCTCGGTCTGCCGCGCGGGTTGCAGCCCGGCCCGGTGCTACGCCTTGTCGGCGGGCCGGGTCAGGGCACGTTCAGCGGGGTGCGGTCGGCCGTGGCATAGGCGACGGCCGCCTTGACGAGGCCGGCGAAGAGCGGGTTCGGACGGGTCGGCCGCGAGCGCAGCTCCGGGTGCGCCTGGGTGGCGACCAGGTAGGGATGGACGTCCCGCGGGAATTCGAGGTAT
>NZ_JAINRE010000111.1 GCF_020400595.1 Streptomyces naphthomycinicus
CCGTGGATCTGTTCGATCGGTCGTCGGTGGTGGGGATGGCGGCGGGGTTCGTGCGGTTGGTGCGGGCCGTGGTGGCGGATCCGGGTGTGCGGTTGGCGGATGTGGTGTTGGTGGGTGAGGTGGAGCGGCGGGAGTTGTTGGCTGCTTCGGCTGGTGTGGTGTGTGGGGTGCCGGATGTGTTGGTGCATGAGGTGTTCCAGGAGCGGGTGGGGGAGGCGCCGGGTGCGCCGGCGGTGGTCGAGGGTGAGCGGGTGTGGTCGTTCGGGGAGGTGAACGAGCGGGCGAACCGGTTGGCGCGGTTGTTGGTGGCGCGGGGTGTGGGGCCGGAGTCGTTGGTGGCGTTGGCGGTGCCGCGGTCGGTGGATGCGGTGGTGGCGGTGCTGGCGGTGTTGAAGGCGGGTGGGGTGTATCTGCCGGTGGACACGGCGTATCCGGCGGGGCGGATCGGTTTTCTGTTCGAGGATGCGTCTCCGGTGCTGGTGGTGACGGTGTCGGGGGTGGTGGAGCGGTTGCCGGGTTCGGTGGCGGGCCGGTGTGTGGTGCTGGACGCGGCCGGGACGGTGGCGGAGCTGGCGGGTCATGATGCCGGGGATCTGGCCGCGGGGGAGGTGCCGGGGTCGGGGTCGTCTTCGGGTCGTCGTGGGGCGTATGTGATTTATACGTCGGGTTCGACGGGTCGGCCGAAGGGTGTGGTGGTTGAGCATCGTTCGGTGGTGAATCTGGTGTTGGCGCGGGTGGGTCCGTATGGGATGGGCCGGGGTTCCCGGGCGTTGCAGTTCGCGTCGTTGGGGTTTGACGCGGCGGTGTCGGAGGTGTTCACGCCGTTGTTGGCGGGGGCGTGTCTGGTGCTGGGTCCGGCGGACATGTTGGAGCAGGTGGCGGAGTTGCCGGGGTTGTTGGGGCGGTTGGGGGTGACGCATGCGACGTTGCCGCCGGCGGTGTTGGATCAGTTGCCGTCGGGGTGTCTGCCGGGTGTGGTGACGTTGGTGGTCGCGGGTGAGGCGGCGGCGCCGGGGCTGGTGGCGCGGTGGGCTTCGGGGCGGCGGATGTTCAATGCGTACGGGCCGACGGAGACGACGGTGTCGTGCACGATGGCGGGTCCGTTGGCGGCGGTCGGGGGTGTGCCGCCGATCGGTCGTGCGTTGGCGAATGTGCGGGCTTATGTGCTGGACGAGCGGTTGCGGTTGGTGCCGTGTGGGGTGCCGGGTGAGTTGTATGTGGCGGGTGTGGGGGTGGCGCGTGGGTATCTGGGGCGTTCGGGTCTGACGTCGGAGCGGTTCGTGGCGGATCCGTTCGGTGGTCCGGGGGAGCGGATGTACCGGACGGGGGATGTGGTGCGTCGTCGGGTGGATGGGGAGTTGGAGTTCCTGGGGCGTGGTGATGAGCAGCTGAATCTTCGGGGGTTCCGGGTGGAGCCGGGTGAGGTGGAGGCTGCGTTGGTCGCGGTGGCGGGGGTGGCGCAGGCGGTGGTGGTGCTGCGTGAGGACCGTCCCGGGATCCGTCAGCTGGTGGGTTATGTGGTGCCGGTGGCGGGTGGTGGGGTGGATGTGGCGGCGGTGCGGGAGCACGCGCGGTCGGTGCTGCCCTCGCACATGGTGCCCTCGGCCCTGGTGGTCCTGGAGAGCGTCCCGTTGACCGT
>NZ_JAINRE010000113.1 GCF_020400595.1 Streptomyces naphthomycinicus
AACATGCTGACGGTGGGGGAGCGGCGGGAGGTTCTGGTCGACTGGAACGGTGTTTGGGGTCCTTATCCGGAGACGGCGACGATTCATCGGTTGATCGAGGAGCGGGTCGCCGCCTGCCCTGAGGCGATCGCTGTGACGCATGGTGGTCGGGGCTGGAGTTATGGGGAGATCAACGCGCGTGCGAACCGGCTGGCTCATCATCTGCGGGGTTCGGGTGTCACGGCGGACACGCTGATCGCTGTGTGCCTGGAGCGTTCGCCCGATCTGATCGCGACGCTGCTGGGGATTCTGAAGGCGGGTGCGGCGTTCGTCCCGCTGGATCCGGAGTATCCCACCGACCGCATCACCTACATGGTCGAGGACACCGGCACGCCGTTGATCATCACCAGTACCGACCTGGCCCACCGGCTGCCCGAGTCGGTCGGCCGTCTGCTGGTGGACACGCAGTGGCCGGCGGGTCCGGAGTCGGATCCGGTGCCGGTGGCTTCGCCGGACGATCTGGCGTATGTGATCTATACGTCGGGTTCCACGGGCAGGCCGAAGGGGGTGGCTCTGGAGCATCGGGGGGTGGTCAACTATCTGCACTGGTGCGATGAGAACTATCCGCCTGTGGTGCCGGGTGGGGTCGGCAGTGTGCTGTATTCGTCGGTGACGTTCGATCTGACGATCACCGCGTTGTTCCTGCCGTTGATCCAGGGGCAGCAGTTGGTGATTCCGGTGACGGGGCCCGGGGAGACGGCTTTCGATGCCGCGATCGATCTGATCTGCGCTGGTACGCCGATCGGTTTCCTGAAGGCGACTCCTTCGCATCTGGAGGTGCTGGCGGCGCATCTGGAGAGCAGGGGGGCGCGGCATCACATCGCGACGATCGTCGCGGGTGGGGAGAATCTGGCGCCGCAGTTGGTGGGCCGGCTGCTGGAGGCCGGCAGTACGCGGACGACGATCAGCAACGAGTACGGGGCGACTGAGGGTTCGGTGGCGAACGTGATGAGCCTGACGACCGAGCCGGATCCGCACGGGGGTACCACCACTCTGGGGCGGGCGATCACGAACACGACCGTGTATGTCGTTGATCATCACAATCAGCCGGCGCCGGTGGGTGTTCCCGGTCATGCTCTGCTGGGGGGTGTCTGCCTGGCCCGGCACTATCACGAGCGGCCCGAGCTGACCGGGCAGCGTTTCACCGCCAACCCGCTCGACCCGCCGCTGCCTGATCCGCGGGTCTATCACACGGGTGATCTGGTGAAGTGGCGTGCGGACGGGACGCTGGAGTTCATCGGCCGTATCGACAACCAGGTCAAGCTGCGGGGCTACCGCATCGAACTCGGTGAGATCGAGAACGCGCTGGCCACGCATTCCCGCATCCACACCGCCGCGGTGGCCATCCGTGAGGACACGCCGGGCAACAAGCAGCTCGTCGCCTACGTCGTGCCCACCCCCGGACACACACCCGCCACCTCCGAGCTGCGCACCCATCTCCAGCGGCAGCTGCCCGACTACATGGTCCCCAGTCTCTACGTCACCCTCGACCATCTCCCCCTGACCCCGAACGG
>NZ_JAINRE010000114.1 GCF_020400595.1 Streptomyces naphthomycinicus
AGCCGAGTCCGCAGCCCACGCGGAGCATCGTTCCCGTGCCCACGCGGAGCGGTACGCCGGCGCCTTCCACCAGTGCCACCCCCGATGTGCCGGACAGCGGAAGCCGGGGCGGTGCCACGGGGACGGGCGGCGCCGGCCAGACCATCGACTCCGCGTTCACCACGGGGTACACCTGGTTCGACAACACCCCGCGGGGCAGCGCCCAGATCTCCGCTCCCGTCCTGCACCAGCAGGCCGGCGGCACCGGGACCTACGCCGACCCGATCACGCTCGCGGTGGGGCACAGCACCGAAGGCGGCAAGGACACGCTGGACTATCCCGCCGGCACCCGTTTCTACATGCCCCGGGTGCGCCGGTACTTCATCGTCGAGGACGCCTGCGGTGACGGCGGCAGCCCGCAGAACGGCCCCTGCCACAGCCTGAAGACGGCTCCGCAGGGCGCCACCACCTGGCTCGACATGTACGTCGGCGGGGAGAGCGGGGACAGCGAGTCCGCGGTCCAGGACTGCGCGGACACGGTCACGGCCGGCTCGCACGGCGGACTCAACACCGTGGTGCGGGACCCCGGCCCGGATCTCCCGGTCGTCGAGGGACCCCTGTTCCAGAACGGCAAGTGCACCGAGCTCTACTGAGGTACTTCCCGCTCCACGCGGCGGGGCCCGACGCCGTACCGGCGCCGGGCCCCGCTGTTTCGCCGTGTGCGGTGGGTCAGCCGTGGGAGACGGTCAGCGCGTAGAACGCGACCTTGGCCCCGTTGGTGCTGCTGCCGGACGCGGACTGGTTGTAGGCCCCGGCCTTGAAGTACTGCTGGTACGACTTGAAGGAGTCGTCGATCGGGTAGTGCGTGGTGCTTCCGTCGACCGTGAGGTCGATGGTGTCACCGCCGGAGACGCCGATGGTGTAGCTCCACTTCTCCCCCATCGGAACGTGTCCCACGGTGTGCCGGGTCTGGCCGCCGGCCGGGGAGTTCTCGGTGCCCAGGACGATGTCGCCGTTGGACTGGTAGTACAGCTCCAGGAGCGGCTTGGTGGACGAGCCGCCGGAACCCAGGTGGATCTGTCCCACGCACACGCTCGACGTCACGGACACCACGCGCAGGCTCGCGCTCATCCGGTGGGTGCCGCCGAGCGGCCACTCGGCGGTCTCCCGCAGCTCCGAGCGGGGGTATTTGGAGTTGGGCGTGGTGACGCCCTGCTCGGGCGACCAGAAGGTCAGGGCGCCGTCGCTGTCGGGGAAGAAGTAGGAGTCCTGGAAACCGCCCTGGAGCCGGGATGCGGCGACGGTGGTCGGGGACCCCGGGGAGCCGACCGGTTCCTGGAGCTGCCAGATCGACAGGTCGATGCCGCCGCCGGGCGCGGCCTGCGGATGCCCGGTGCCCGTGGCGCCGGGGCCGGGGGTCTCGGGCGCGCCGGGGTCGGTGCCGGTGGAGGGAGCCGACGTGGTGCCGGTGGAGGGCGCCGGCGTGGTGCCGCCGCCCGTCACCAGTCCCGTGACCGGGCTCGCTC
>NZ_JAINRE010000115.1 GCF_020400595.1 Streptomyces naphthomycinicus
TCACCGGGGGTGTCGCCTCCTCGCTCGGCAAGGGTCTGACCGCCTCCAGCCTGGGCATGCTGCTCAAGGCCCGCGGCCTGCGTGTCGTGATGCAGAAGCTGGACCCGTACCTGAACGTGGACCCGGGGACGATGAACCCCTTCCAGCACGGTGAGGTGTTCGTCACCAACGACGGCGCCGAGACCGACCTGGACATCGGTCACTACGAGCGTTTCCTCGACCGTGACCTGGACGGCACCGCGAACGTCACCACCGGCCAGGTCTACTCCACCGTGATCGCCAAGGAGCGGCGCGGGGAGTACCTGGGCGACACCGTGCAGGTCATCCCGCACATCACCAACGAGATCAAGCACCGCATCCGGCGCATGGCCACCGACGAGGTCGACGTGGTCATCACCGAGGTCGGCGGCACGGTCGGCGACATCGAGTCGCTGCCGTTCCTGGAGACCGTCCGCCAGGTCCGCCATGAGGTCGGCCGGGACAACGTCTTCGTCGTGCACATCTCGCTGCTGCCCTACATCGGCCCCTCCGGCGAGCTGAAGACCAAGCCCACCCAGCACTCGGTGGCCGCGCTGCGCAACATCGGCATCCAGCCGGACGCGATCGTGCTGCGCTGCGACCGTGAGGTCCCCACCGCGATCAAGCGGAAGATCTCGCTGATGTGCGACGTGGACGAGGACGCCGTGGTGGCCTGCCCCGACGCCCGCTCGATCTACGACATCCCCAAGGTCGTGCACACCGAGGGCCTGGACGCCTACGTGGTGCGCAAGCTCGACCTGCCCTTCCGGGACGTGGACTGGACGACCTGGGACGACCTGCTGGACCGGGTCCACAACCCCGACCACGAGGTCACCCTCGCCCTGGTCGGCAAGTACATCGACCTGCCCGACGCCTATCTGTCGGTGACCGAGGCGCTGCGGGCCGGCGGCTTCGCGAACAAGGCCCGCGTGAAGATCAAGTGGGTCACCTCCGACGACTGCAAGACCCCGGCCGGCGCCAAGGCCCAGCTCGCCGACGTCGACGGCGTCTGCATCCCCGGCGGCTTCGGCGACCGGGGGGTGCTGGGCAAGGTGGGCGCGATCCGCTACGCCCGGGAGAACAAGATCCCGCTGCTGGGTCTGTGCCTGGGCCTGCAGTGCATCGTGATCGAGGCGGCCCGTAACCTGGCCGACATCCCCGACGCCAACTCCACCGAGTTCGACGCGGCCACCGCCCACCCGGTGATCTCCACCATGGCCGAGCAGCTCGACATCGTGGCCGGCGAGGGCGACATGGGCGGCACGATGCGCCTGGGCATGTACCCGGCCAAGCTCGCCGAGGGCTCCATCGTCCGCGAGGTCTACGACGGCAAGGAGTACGTCGAGGAGCGCCACCGCCACCGCTACGAGGTCAACAACGCCTACCGCGCGGAACTGGAGAAGAAGGCCGGCATCGTCTTCTCCGGCACCTCCCCCGACGGCAAGCTCGTCGA
>NZ_JAINRE010000116.1 GCF_020400595.1 Streptomyces naphthomycinicus
TGTGTCCTGATCCTCGAAGCGCTCCGAGAGTCCCAAGGAGAGGTCGAACTTCGCCACGGCGCTGTCATGAGGCTCGGCATCGACGTCGAGGCCCGGAAGACGCAGGTCGAGCCTGCTCTGGTTCTGGAAGGCCAGCGCCACCTGGAACAGGGGGTGCCGGGACATGGACCGGGCCGGGTTCAGGGCCTCCACCAGGTGCTCGAACGGAACATCCTGATTGCCGAACGCCTCCAGGTCCGTCTCCCGCACCCGCTCCACCAGCTCGCGGAACGTCGGGTCGCCCGACACGTCCGTGCGCAGCACCAGGGTGTTCACGAAGAAGCCGACCAGGTCCTCAAGCGCCTCGTCCGTGCGGCCGGCCACCGGCGAACCGATCGGGATGTCCGTGCCCGCGCCCAGCCGGAACAGCAGCGTCGCCAGCGCGGCCTGCGCCACCATGAACATACTCGCGCCCGACTTCCGGGCCAGCTCGGCCAGGCCGGCGTGCACCTCGGCGTCCACCTCGAAGTGGACGCTGTCACCCCGATACGAGGCGACCGCGGGGCGGGGACGGTCGGACGGAAGCTCCAACTGAGTCGGCAGATCGACCAGTTGTGCCTTCCAGTAGGCGACCTGCTTGCTGAGCAGGCTGTCCGGGTCGGCCTCGTCACCGAGCAGGTCGCGCTGCCACAGCGCGTAGTCCGCGTACTGCACCGACAGCGGCTCCCAGGCGGGAGCCTGCCCGTCGATCCGAGCCTCGTAGGCCGCGGTCAGGTCGCGTGCCAACGGGGCCATGGACCAGCCGTCGCCGGCGATGTGGTGCAGCACCACCACCAGCACATGCACATCGTCCGCCACCGCGAACAGCCGGATCCGCAGCGGGACACCGGAAGTCAGGTCGAAGCCGTTCGTCACTTCTGCCGCGACGGCCTCCGGCAAGTCGGTGCCGGACACCGTGGTGGCCGTCGGCGGCGGGCATGCCTCTTCCGTGGACACGATGTGCTGGTAGGGGGTGCCGTCGGGGCCTTCGGGGAAGACGGTCCGCAGCGACTCGTGCCGCTCGACGAGGTCCCGCAGGGCGGCGGCCAGGGCCTTCTGGTCCAGGGCGCCGGTCAGCCGGAGGACGACGGGCATGTTGTAGGTGGCGGCCGCCGTTCCCTCGAAGCGGTTCAGGAACCACAGGCGCCGTTGGGCGAAGGACAGCGGCACCCGGGCCGGCCGGGCCATAGGTACCAGCGCGGTCCGAGCCTGCCCGGCATCCGCCGCCCACTGTGCGAGCCGGGCCACGGTGGGCCGCTCGAACAGGACACGCAGTGGCATTTCCGCTTCCAGAACGGTGCGGACTCGGCTGACGACTCGGGTGGCGAGCAGGGAGTGGCCGCCCAGGTCGAAGAAGCTGTCGTCGATGCCGACCCGCTCCAGCCCGAGCACCTCGGCGAAGATCCCGGCGAGGGCCTCCTCT
>NZ_JAINRE010000117.1 GCF_020400595.1 Streptomyces naphthomycinicus
CCGCAGAGGCTCCGGAGCCGCGGCCCCCGTCGCAGCACTCGCGAGGTCAGGCTCTATGCGCCCCCTCCAGCACCGCCATGCCGCGACATCGAGGAAAGTCACCATGAAAGCAGCGGTATACGAAGGACCGCGAACGGTCACCGTGAAGGACGTACCGGACGCGAAGATCGAACATCCTTGCGATATCATCGTCAAGATCACCACCACCAACATCTGCGGTTCGGACCTGCACATGTACGAGGGCCGCACCTCGTTCGAGTCCGGCCGCACCCTGGGACACGAGAACCTGGGCCAGGTGGTGGAGGTCGGCCCGGCCGTCCGCAAGGTCCAGGTCGGCGAGTACGTGGTCCTGCCCTTCAACATCGCCTGCGGCTTCTGCAAGCAGTGCGAGCAGGGCCTGACCAATTACTGCCTGACCATGCAGCCGGAACCGGCCCTCGCGGGAGCCGCCTACGGATTCGCCGACATGGGCCCCTACCAGGGCGGCCAGGCGGAGCTGCTGCGCGTGCCCTACGGCGACTTCAACGCGCTGCGTCTGGGCGAGGACGCCGCCGATCGGCAGACCGACTACGTGATGCTCGCCGACATCTTCCCCACCGGCTATCACGCCACCGAGATGGCCCACGTCAAACCGGGCGACCAGACCATCGTCTTCGGAGCCGGTCCGGTCGGGCTGATGGCGACCTACTCCGCCCTCATCAAGGGCGCCGGCCGCGTCTGGACGGCCGACCACCAGCCCGACCGGCTGCGCAAGGCGGAGGAGATCGGGGCCATCCCGATCAACACCGCCGAGCAGAACCCGGCGGAGGTCGTCAAGGAGGCCACCCTCGGCCTGGGCGCCGACAACGGCTGCGAATGCGTCGGCTACCAGGCACACGACCCCCAGGGACACGAGGACGCCAGCCTCACGCTCAACGGCCTGATCGACTCGGTCAGGTTCACCGGCGACATCGGCGTGGTGGGCGTGTTCCTGCCCCAGGACCCCGGCGGCGCGGAGGCCCAGGGCGAGCTGGAGGCCCAGGGCAAGGTCCCGATCGACTTCGGCATGATGTGGTTCAAGGGCCAGCACATGGGCACCGGGCAGGCGCCGGTGAAGAAGTACAACCGGGCACTGCGGGACCTGATCGCCGGCGGGAAGGCGAAGCCGAGCTTCGTCGTCTCCCACGAACTCAGCCTGGACGAGGCCCCCACCGCCTACGAGCACTTCGACGCCCGTGACGAGGGCTGGACCAAGGTCGTCCTGCATCCCGACGGACACGGCAACGGCCACAAGCGGTAAGAGACCCGGGGCCGCCGTGCCCCCCGCTACCCCCCGGACCGGTCCGAGGGACGGGTGACGATCCGCCCGTCCCCCGGCCGGGGCCGGGGCAATCGCCACGCTCCGGCCGGACCGGAACCGACAACGACCGCCCGCGCTCCGCCCCGGACGACGGACGGC
>NZ_JAINRE010000118.1 GCF_020400595.1 Streptomyces naphthomycinicus
TTGTGCCCGTTGCGACGGGCGTCCGACAGCCGCTCCACGAGGAGCATGCCGACGCCCTCCGACCAGCTGGCTCCGTCGGCCGCCGCGGCGAAGGACTTGCAGCGGCCGTCGGGGGCGAGGCCGCGCTGCCGGGAGAACTCCACGAACGTGCCCGGGGTCGCCATCACGGAGACACCGCCGGCCAGGGCGAGGTCGCACTCCCCCGACCGCAGTGCCTGGATCGCCCAGTGCAGGGCGACCAGGGACGAGGAGCAGGCGGTGTCCACGGTGACCGCCGGGCCCTCCAGACCCAGGGTGTAGGAGATCCGGCCGGAGGCGACACTGCCCGAGTTGCCCATGCCCAGATAGCCTTCGAGGCCCTCGGGGGTGGTGCCGAGCCGGGCCGCGTAGTCGTGGTACATCAGGCCGGCGAAGACACCGGTGGCGCTGCCGCGCAGCGCGCCCGGGTCGATGCCGGCGCGCTCGATCGCCTCCCAGGACGCCTCCAGCAGCAGCCGCTGCTGCGGGTCCATGGCCAGCGCCTCGCGCGGGCTGATCCCGAAGAACTCGGCGTCGAACCCGGCGGCGTCGTGCAGGAACCCGCCTTCGCGGGCGTAGCTCGTGCCCGTGTGGTCGGGGTCGGCGTGGTAGAGGGTGCCGAGGTCCCAGCCTCGGTCCTCCGGGAAGGGGGAGATGACGTCCCGGCCCTCGGCGACGACGCGCCACAGGTCCTCGGGCGAGGCCACCCCGCCGGGGTAGCGGCAGGCCATGCCGACGATCGCGATCGGCTCGTCCGCCCGTACCGCGGCGGGGGCGGTCCGGGAGGCGCCGGCCGTGGTGCCGAGCAGCTCGGCGACGATGTGCCGGGTCAGCGCGGCCGGGTTGGGGTGGTCGAACACGGTGGTGGTGGGCAGGCGGAGACCCGTCACCGTGCCGAGGCGGTTGCGCAGGTCGACGGCGGTCAGGGAGTCGAAGCCGAGTTCGAGGAAGGCCCGGTCCTCGGCGATGGCGGCGGCCGACTCGTGTCCGAGGACGGCGGCGGCCTGGCCGCGGACCAGGTCGAGCACGGTCCGCGTGCGTTCGGCGGGGGTCTGGCCGGCGAGGCGGTCGCGCAGGGTGCCGGCGTCGCCGGCTCGTGCCGTGCGGCGGGCCGCGGTGCCCGCGAGGCTCCGCAGGAGAGCGGGCATACGGGTGCCCTGTGCGCGGAACGCCGTGAGGTCCAGGCGCGCGGCGACGGTGAGGGGTGCCTCGGTGGCGCAGGCGGCGTCGAACAGTTCCAGGCCCCGGTCGGCGGGGAGCGGGAGGATGCCGCCACGAGCCAGGCGCGCGGTGTCGGTGCCGGAGGTCATGGCGCTCGCCGGTGCCCACAGG
>NZ_JAINRE010000119.1 GCF_020400595.1 Streptomyces naphthomycinicus
TGCGGCCGTCCGTGCGCGTCAGGCGCGGCGCCAGCAACTGTGCGCCGCGGACGGCGATCTGGGGTTCGCCGGTGCGGGTGGCCGTCGCGGCCACCGAGTCCGGGACGTCGTCGTCCGGTGCCAGGTCGGCGAGGAAGAACCGACCGGGGTGCTCGGACTGGGCGGAGCGGACGAGGCCCCACACCGCGGCGGCCACCGGGTCGGGTGCCTCGTCCGGCAGCGCCGCGACGGCTCCCCGGGTGACGAGGACGAGGCGCTCGGGCCGGTCGTCGGCCAGCCATTCCTGGACCCGGGCCAGAGCTGCGGCGACAGCGGCCCGCACCTGGGCGGGGAGGTCGCCGCCGGCGGTGCGGCCGGCCACGGCGACGACGGTGACGTCGTCGGCGACGCGGTCGTGGTCGTCCGCCGGTACGACGGGAACCCACTCGACGCGGTGGGGGCGCACCCCCGCGGCCGCGCGGACGGCGCGTGCGTCGCCGACGGGCCGCAGCCGGACGCCGTCGATCTCGGCCACGGGCTGTCCGCCGGAATCGGCCGCGGTCAGCGCGATCCCGCCGTTCTCGGCCCGGAGCCGGACCCGCAGGGCCCTGGCGCCCACGGCGTGGATCCGTGCGCCGGTCCACGCGAAAGGCAGCTGGCCGTCCGCCCAGTCCTCGACCAGGTCGGCGCAGCCCAGGGCGTGCAGGGCCGCGTCGAGCAGCGCCGGGTGCAGGCCGTAGCCGGCGACGGAGGCCGTGTCGTCGGGGAGGGCGATGTCGGCGTAGACGGCACCTTCGTGCGCCCACGCGGCACGCAGGCCGCGGAAGAGGGGACCGTAGGCGAAGCCGGTGGCCGCCAGGTCGTCGTACAGGCCGTCCACGGAGACGGGTTCGGCGCCCTGGGGCGGCCACTCGGTCAACGTCTGGGCGGCGGTGCCGGTTTCGGGTGCCAGCACGCCGATCGCGTGCTGTGTCCAGGCGGTCTCGTCGTCCTCGGGCCGTGAGTAGATGCCGATCTGTCGGCGCCCGTCGGCCTCGGTCGCCTCGACCGTGACCTGGAGGCGCACCGAGCCGTGTGCGGGGAGTGCCAGGGGGGCCTGGAGCGCGAGGTCGTCCACCCGGGGGCAGCCCACGTGTTCGCCCGCCGTGAGGGCGAGGTCCAGGAACGCGGTGCCCGGCAGCAGGGCCGGTCCCAGGATGGCGTGGTCGGCGAGCCACGGGTGCGTGCTCAGCGACACGCTCCCGGTGAACGCCACCGCGTCCGTGCCGGGCAGTTCGACGCCGGCGCCGAGCAGGGGGTGCCCGGTGGGCGTGAGACCGACCCCCGCGAGGCCGGCGGGACCGGCCACGGGCGGAGCGAGCCAGAAGT
>NZ_JAINRE010000011.1 GCF_020400595.1 Streptomyces naphthomycinicus
GCCGCCGGAGCCGCCGGAGCCGCCGGAGCCGCCGGAGCCGATGGACGTGTCGGAGGCGATGGACGTGTCGGAGGCGCCGGGGATGTCGTCGTCCGTCAGAGGCGTGGCCGACCAGGACACCGGGACCAGCCGCCCGTCGCCCCGCAGGCATCTGTCGTCGTCCCCGCGTGCCGGACGCCCCTCGGCCAGCGCCCGCAGCAGCGGGCAGCGCTCCCGCGGGATGGAAGCGCCTCCCGGGTCCCGATGGCACAGGCCGTGCAGATCCTGTCCGCGCACCACCGCCGCGCCGCGACCCAGCAGCCGCTCGGCGGCCGGGTTGACCCCGACGATCCGCCCGCCGGCGTCGATCACGACGACGGCCGTGCCCAGCCGCTCGACCACCCGCTGCCACAGACCCGGGTCCGCCGTCGGCAGCCGCCTCTCGTGCTCCCCGCCGGACCTCAAGCCCTGCACCGCACCGCCGCCTTCCCGTTCCCGCACAGACCCGCACCGCGACCGCGACCTCCGGGCCGCCGGGTCACGGAGACTCCGGTACCCCGATGGGTGCCCTTTCGAGTACCCAGAGGCACGGCCGACACGACGACACCTCCGCGACACCCGCGGAACGGCCGCTCCGGCCGGTCCTCTCACCACCGGTCCCCTCACCACCGGTCCTCTCACCACCGGTCCTCTCACCACCGGTCCTCTCACCACCGGTCCTCACCACCGGTACGGACCGCCCGCCCGGCAGGCGGCGTGACGGCGGTCAGGTGCTCCGCCACGGTCGGGCCGGTCAGTCCCGGTCGGGCCGGTCCGTCCCGGTCGGGCCGGTCGGAGCAACGGTCGGCCCGAACGGCCCTGGGAGGTCCTCCGGGCCCGGAGAGAGGCTGAAGACGACAGGCCGGCGTCCGCCCGGCCGGGCGGACGCCGGGGCAACGACCCGCAGGGGTGGTGATCATGCCCAGCGTGAACAGGTGGACCGTCGCCGCGCTGGCGGCCCTCGCTCTGGCCGGCACGCCGGCTGCCGGATGCGCGGCGGACGGCACCTCTTCCGGCCGTGCCGCCCTCCGCCCGGCCGCCGCGCCGAGCCCCTCCGGCGGCGACTGCCGGAGCCCGGGCGTATCGGGCGACGACTGGGACGACTGGGCCTCATGGGGGCCCGGTACGGGGCCGGGCATGATGGGCGACGACTGCTCGTGGGGCCCCGGCATGATGGGCGGGTACTACTGGCAGCGCGGCGACGGCACCCCGGTACGGACCCTGGCCCAGGCACGGGCGCGCGCCGACGCCTTCGCCGGCCGGCTCGGCCTGCGCGTCGGCGAGGTCATGCAGTTCTCGAAGAACTTCTACGCCGAACTGGAGACCCCTTCCGGGAAGCCGGCCACCGAGATCCTCGTCGACCCGGCCGACGGCGACACCGGGATCGAGTACGGCCCGGCGATGATGTGGAACACCGACTACGGCATGCACCGCCCGCCTCGGCCCCAGAACCGGATCTCCCCCGACCGCGCCCGGCAGTGGCTCCGCGACCGGGGCAGCGGCCTGACCGTCGGCGCGGCGGAGGCGTTCCCGGGCTACTACACCCTGCACACCCTGCGTGACGGGAAGATCAGCGGCATGCTCTCGGTCAACGCCTCCACGGGCGCCGTGTGGTACCACACCTGGCACGGCACCTACCTCGCCACCAGCGAGCACTGACGGGTGCCCGCGGCTGGTCAGGCGGGTCCGTCCGGGCTCCGGGAGAAGGCCGTGTCGCCGGCCGTCGCCACGATCGCGTCCTTGACCAGCAGCACGCACGGCGGGTAGCCCTGCGCCTTGTCCCCGGGGTCGTCCAGTGCGGAGGTGCGCCAGACCTCCGCTCCGGTACGGCTGTCCAGCGCCAGCAGACGGCCGAAGCGGTTGGAGAAGAAGACCCGCTCGTACCTCGCCGACACCGCGGGCGCGGACAGGCTCTCCACGTCCGTCACCTTCTGCCAGAGTTGCCTGCCGCTGTCCGCCGACACCGCGGTGACCGTTCCGTCGGACCGGACGAAGTAGACGACGCCGTCCACCAGGGTGGCCGCGCCGGTCAGCGGATGCGCCAGCGGTATCCGCTTGACCCGCCTGGTTTCCGGGGCCACCCGCAGCAGCGCGCTGTACGGCCGTTCGTACCCGGACTCGTACACGTCCTTCGCGGTCTGGGGGGCGAGGAACAGGGGTTGCCCGCCGACAGCGCCGAGCGCCACCGCCTTCTTGGGCAGTACGGCGGTTTCGGTCAGGCTGCCGGGGCCGATCCTCATCAGCGCGACCGGGGCCTGGCCGGGCTCGGTGCCCTCCGAGCACAGGGCGTGAGGGACGCCGCCCGGCGCCGACGGAGTGCAATACTCGTCCAGCGAGGGCGCCTGCCACAACTGCCGGCCGGCGGGCCCGTAGGCCACGAACGACGAGGAGTCGGGGGACAGGGTCAGCAACCCGCCGTCGTACAGGACCGCGTCTTCGGACTTGCTGATGTCCTGCTGCCACCGCCGGTGCCCGGTAGTGACGTCGAGGGCCACCACCCGCCTGGTGCTGTCGTCCGGATCCTCGTACACGTAGACCAGCCCGTCGCGCACGCCGATGGGCCGCGCCCCCTGAGGGCGGGTGCCGGCCCGCCACAGGGTGCGGCCGGAGGCCGCGTCGATCCTGGCGACCGTGAAGCCCGTACCGCCGCAGAACAGGGCGCTTCCCTTCGCCACGCAGCCGGGGCTGCCGTAGTCGAGGGGGATCCCCTTCACGTCGTGCCGCAGCTCCTTCTGCCACGGCCGCCAGCCGGCGGGCAGTGCCGCGGCTCGTGCGGTGGCCGTGGCGGTGGTGTCGGAGGCGGTGGCGGTGGTGTCCGGACCGGACACGAAGCCGCCCACTCCGACACCGAGCCCCGCGACGGCCAGCGCCGAGACGAGGCCGGTGAGCAGCATCCGGGCCCGGCGTCGCCTGCCGGTGCCGGCACCGGTCGCGGCGTCCGCGGCGTCCGAGGCGGCGGCCGCGCCCGGGGAGTCGGGGCGGACCCGCGGCTTCGGGGACCGGCTCCTCGGGAGCCCGGTGGCCTCGGACTCCGGCAGCGCCTGGAGCATGCCGTGCAGGTCCGTCAGGTCCGGCCGGGCGACCGGTTCCTTGTCCAGGCAGCGCTCGACGATGCCCAGGAGTCCTTCGGGCACCCCGCCGAGGTCCGGCGTCCCGAACACCACCTGATAGCCGGTGATGTACGGGCTGTCGGCGTCGAAGGGGCCCGTGCCGACGGCCGCGAACACCAGCAGGGACCCCAGCGAGAACACGTCCGAGGCCGGGGTGACGTCCCGGGGGGAGGCCAGTTGTTCCGGTGACATGAAGGGCGGGGTGCCGATCATCCGCCCGGTCGTGGTGAGGCGCTGGTTGTCGGAGGCGCGCGAGATGCCGAAGTCGATGACGCGCGGCCCGTCCTCGGTCATCAGGACGTTGCTCGGTTTGAGGTCCCGGTGCACCAGGCCCGCCCGGTGGATGTCGCGCAGTGCCTCGGCGAGCCCCAGCCCCAGCGCGCGCAGTTCCCGCAGGCTCAGCGGGCCGTTCCTCTCCACGACTTCGGCAAGGCTGAGCCCCGGCACGTAGAGCGTCGCCATCCACGGCCGGTCGGCGTCCGGGTCGGCGTCCACGACAGGCGCGGTGAAGGCGCCGCTCACTTTGCGCGCCGCCGCGATCTCCTGCCGGAAGCGCGTCCGGAACTCCTCTTCCTGGGCGTACGGCGCATGTACGACCTTGACCGCGACCTGCCGTCCCGAGGCGGAGACCCCCAGATAGACGACTCCCATGCCGCCCGTCCCGAGCCGGCCGAGGAGGGTGTACCCGCCTATGGACTCGGGGTCCGCAGTGCTCAGGGGCGTCATCGCCGAACATCCTTCCCAACGCCTGCCTGCCTCACGGGAGTCAGCCTAGATCCTGCCGCCCCGGAGGCGGAGCCGCGCATATGCCGCACGTGTCGCCGCGCCCGCGAGCCGTGCGGCGGGGGGCGTCCGCCCGACTGAGGCCCCGAGCCGGAGCTTCCGACAGCCGCTTCCCACGGCCCCGCATTCCATCCGGCATTCCACGAAGGCCGCGTTTCCACAGGTCAAGACCGGTGAGGGCATTCCAGCGTCCCGAAACACCCGAGGGGGATGGCGGACGGAACGCCCCGGGGCACAGGCTTGGGCCATCCGAACGCGGCGCCTCACCGGACACGGTGACCGGCCCCGCTCAACTCGGTTCCCGAGGCCCGTACTTCCGGTGCCCCCGCGTACAGAGAAAGCAGCCCACTCATGCGTATCGTCCCTCGTTCCGCCTCCCGAGCGACCGCCTCCTCCGTGGTCGTCGCCGCCCTCGCGCTCGTCGGCATCCAGGCCGCCGAGCAGGCCGCCTCCGCCGCCACCACGAAGGCCGCCTCGGTCGTCACCTGCACCACGGCGAACACCTCGCTGACCGTCACCGAGGTCTCCCGCCCGATCAACCACCTGCTGCTCAAGGCCACCAACACCGGCACCAAGCCCTGCTACGCCTACATCGCCCCCCACCTGAGGGCCGGCGCCGACGCCCAGGCCCCGCTGCCGTGGGCCGAGGAGACCACGCCGCAGGCCGTGGTGACGCTCGACCCCGGCCGGTCCGCGTACGCGGGCATCACGACGTCCACCCCCGAGGGCGAAGGCGGAGGCACGGAGAAGACCCTGGGCGTGTTCTTCGCCGACCGGGACGGCAAGGCGATCAGCAAGGAGAAGACCCTGAAGCTGCCGAACGGCGGTGTCTTCTTCAACAGCGCGGCCACCGTCACGTACTGGCAGGACAACGCGGAGGACGCCCTCGCCTGGTAGCCGTACTGGCGCCCGCCGCCGTCCCCCTCGCCGACGGCGGCGGCCCCGTTCGGATCACCGGTCGCAGGCGCATCCGGCCGCTGCCGGGGCCTCCTCGGCGGGCCGGCCGGCGCAGCAGCCGTCGCCGGCGGCGTCGGGGCCGGCGCTCTTGCCCAGGGTGCCGGCGTCGGCCTTCACGACGTAGACCTCCCAGGGCTCCTTGCCGGGACCGTGGGCCCAGACCTTGTCCTGGAGGGCGTAACAGCAGGACGTGTCGTTCTCCTCGAAGGTGGCCAGGCCGGCGTCCTTGAGCCGGCTGGTGGCGGCGTTGACCTGGTCGGTGGACTCGACCTCGACGCCGAGGTGGTCCAGCCGGGTCTCCTCGCCGGGCTCGCCCTGGATCAGTACCAGCTTGAGCGGGGGCTCGGTGACGGCGAAGTTGGCGTAGCCCTCGCGCCGCTTGGCGGGTTCGGTGCCGAACAGCCGTGAGTAGAAGGCGATCGACGCTTCCAGGTCACTGACACGCAGGGCGAGCTGAGCGCGAGACATGACGGGCTCCCATCCAGTTGCATTGATGTCTGTCGATGCAAGATTGCGTGCGGGATCGAAGGCTGTCAATATAGAAGCATGTCGAATCAAGAGCTGCGGGTGCTCGGTCAGGGCGATGACGCCGGAGAGTGCTGCCCCGCGTTGCTGACCGCTCCCCTGGACGAGGGCCAAGCCGTGGAGCTGGCGAAGGTGTTCAAGGCGCTGGGCGATCCGGTGCGGCTGCGCCTGCTGTCGATGATCGCCTCCCGGGCGGGCGGCGAGGTGTGCGTCTGTGACCTGACCCCGGCCTTCGACCTGTCCCAGCCCACGATCTCGCACCACCTGAAGCTGCTGCGGCAGGCGGGCCTGATCGACAGCGAACGGCGCGGCACCTGGGTCTACTACCGGCTCGTCCCGGAGACGACCGATCGGCTAGCCGGCATCCTGACCCGTCCCGCCGGCGAGCCCCTGCCCGACCGCACCGCGCCGGCCGGAGTCGCCTGGTGAGCACTGCCGCACCCGAAGGGATCGTGGCCCGGCGCCTGTCCTTCGTCGACCGCTACCTGGCCGTCTGGATCCTCGTGGCCATGGCCGCAGGGCTCGGCCTGGGCCGCCTGGTCCCGGGCCTGGGCGACGCGCTGGCCAAGGTGACCGTGACGGGGGTCTCCCTGCCGATCGCCCTGGGCCTGCTGGTGATGATGTACCCGGTGCTGGCCAAGGTCCGCTACGACCGCCTCGACACCGTCACCCGCGACCGCCGCCTGCTGCTGCCGTCCCTGCTGCTCAACTGGATCGTCGGCCCGGCGCTCATGTTCGCCCTGGCGTGGCTGTTCCTGCCGGACCTGCCCGCCTACCGCACCGGCCTGATCATCGTCGGCCTGGCTCGCTGCATCGCCATGGTCGTCATCTGGAACGACCTCGCCTGCGGCCACCGCGAAGCCGCCGCCGTCCTGGTCGCCCTGAACTCCGTCTTCCAGGTGATCGCCTTCTCGGCACTGGGCTGGTTCTATCTCACCGTCCTGCCCGGCCTGCTCGGCCTGGAACAGACCGGTCTCGACGTGTCGGTGTGGGAGATCGCCCGCAGCGTGCTCGTCTTCCTCGGCATCCCGCTCGCGGCCGGCTATCTCACCCGACGCATCGGCGAGAAGACCAGGGGCCGCACCTGGTACGAGACCAGGCTCATCCCGCGCATCGGCCCCTTCGCCCTGTACGGGCTGCTCTTCACGATCGTCGTCCTCTTCGCCCTCCAGGGCGACGCCATCACCTCGGAGCCCCTCGACGTAGCACGCATCGCGCTGCCGCTGCTGGCCTACTTCGCCGTCATGTGGGCCGGATCCATGGCCCTGGGCCGCGCGGTCGGCCTCGACTACGCACGCGCGACGACGCTGGCCTTCACCGCCGCGGGAAACAACTTCGAACTGGCCGTCGCCGTCGCCATCGCCACGTTCGGCGCCACCTCCGGCCAAGCCCTCGCCGGTGTCGTCGGCCCCCTCATCGAAGTACCCGTGCTGATCGGCCTCGTCCACGTCGCCCTGTACGCCCGCCGCTACTTCACCGCCCCCGCCGTCCCCGAGCTCCGGGAGGATCCCACCCATGCCTGACACCGCCGCGCCGTCCGTGCTCTTCGTCTGCGTCCACAACGCTGGCCGCTCCCAGATGGCCGCCGCCTTCCTCACCCACCTGGCAGGCGACCGCGTCCAGGTCCGCTCCGCCGGCTCCGCCCCCGCCGACACCGTCAACCCGGCCGTCGTCGAGGCCATGGCGGAGGCAGGCATCGACATCGCCGCCGAGGTGCCCAAGGTGCTCACGACCGAGGCGGTCCAGGTGTCCGACGTCGTCATCACGATGGGCTGCGGCGACACCTGCCCCGTCTTCCCCGGCAAGCGCTACCTCGACTGGCAGCTCCCCGACCCGGCCGGACAGGGCGTCGAAGCGGTGCGCCCGATCCGCGACGAGATCGAACAGCGCATCCGCGACCTGGTCGAGGAGATCACCCCGGCGAACTGACCACGGTGCCCTGGTTCTCTTCCCCGCGGAGGAGGAGCCGCCGAGCGCGTACTGGCCGGCAACGGAGAGCGGACTCGCCACACGGACACGTCCGTGGCCTGCCCGGCAAGGAGCCGCTTCCCGGCGCTGCACACTGGAGCGGGTGACGAGAGCCGAACTTGCGTCATCGGCTTGGAAGGCGACGGCGCTTGCACGACCGCAGGGATGTTGACCCGGGAAGATTCGATGGTGCGACGGTGGTCCTCAAGCGTGACCCGACCGCTTCTCTGGGCTATCGAGTCCTGACTTCCTACCCTTCCTGGAACCAGCCAGGGAAACATGACCGAGTTCTCAGACGATCGCTTCCACGAACTGAGCCGCCTCCTCAGCGCCTACGAATCGACCGGTGAGGTCTTCGACGACACCATGGAGGCCCCCGGCCGGGCTCTGAAGTCGTACCTGCGGACGGCGGCCGGCACCCCTGACCGAGCTGCGGCCGCGGTGCGCGAGATAGACGATCTGCTTGAAGTCGGCCTCTTCAGCGACGAGATCGCCGACGATGTGGACCTTCTGCCGCACATCGAACCCCCCGGGGGAGTGCGCGTCGAGGACTGCCTCAGGGTCGTTCGCCACCACCTGAACCGATTCCTCGCCGCACCTCCGGCGCCTGATCCCACCGCTCGGCCGCAGACATCGTGGGAATGGAGGGAGCGATTTCCCGCACTCGCCCACTTCCTCGGAGCGTACTTCTATCAGGACAGCCTTGAGATCGAGTACCACTCGCACGCGGAAGCGATGGAGGACTACCTGACTGGCGAACCGATCGAGGACGTGGAGCGAGCGGCGTCCGAAGCCACGGAATTCCTGACGCTGAACCCATCAGAGGATGAGCTCAGTGAAGCGTCGGCGGTACTGGGTCTCAGAGAACCCCCGCCTGAGGGCGTCTCCCTGCGGCAGTGGCTCAGAGACGTCAGGGACATCATCGTTCACCGTGGTCCGCGTGCATGACCGACCTGAAACTCCTGGCGGCCCTGTCTCGATCGGCTACTGCTCATCGCCCGCACAAGCTTCACCAGCAGCTCGGTCTCCCAGAGGTCGAGGAACATGCCTCCGCCCGGGCTTCTGCGGCGCGGCTGTCCCCCGGCGCGTCGGAGCGAGAGCCGGACAAGCTCGGCGCGTGTTGACCTCGCAGGTTTCTCGTAGAGGGGGCGACGAGAATCGAACTCGCGCTCCCAGCTCGGGAAGCGACGGCGTTTGACCGGCCCCTTCGGGATCCCCACTCCTGTTGACGGTGGTTGGCCGCCCTCACGGGCACGCTATGGGTGCGACGCTTCGAGGCGGTGAGTCGGGCTACGCGAGCGTCCTGCTGCCGGCCGCGGACGGCAGCGGTTCCAACGGCTGTACGGCCGAGTCCCTCGCGGTCTGCTTCGGCCAGGGCGCGAGCACCGCCGCCCACCCGTCGCTGCCCGCGAAGGGCGTGTACAGCGACAGCTCGATCCGCGTCTCGTACGGGCAGCCGACCATGGACGACGCCCTGAACTGGTGACGCGTCCGTACGCCCTCGCCTGAAAGGATCCGGCCGGTGCCGGACAGGACGGGTCGTGGAATCCATGACGGAAGAGGAGTCGCGCCAGAGGCAGCGGGCGCGCTTCGAAAGACTGGCGCACGTGGTGGTGGAACCGCTGCACCGGTATCTGCTGCGACGGACGAGCGCCGACATGGTCGACGACATCCTGGCGGACGCGATGCTGGTGCTGTGGCGCCGTATCGACGACGTCCCCGGCCTGGGGCCGGCGCCAGGTTCCCTGCCTGACCCCGATGACGTGCTGCCGTGGTGCTACGGGGTGGCGCGGGGCTGCCTGGCGAATGCCCGCCGTGCCGACGGGCGCCGGCTGCGGCTGGCGGAGCGGTTGATCCGGACGCAGGAACAGCAGCCGGCCGAGGTCGCCGACCACAGCCGTCTGCACGCCGCGCTCGCCGCTCTCGGGGCGCTGGACCGCGAGGTGGTGCGGCTGTGGGCGTGGGAGGAGCTGGCACCCCGGCAGATCGCGGAGGCGACCGGGCTGACGTCCAACGCCGTGAGCATCCGGCTGCACCGGGCGAAAAAGAAACTCGCCGAACAGTTGAGTCGAAAGCATGACGAACCGTCCGGACACAAGAGGGATGAAGGAAGGAGCGGTCAGTGAATGACGACGAGTTGCTGGCCCGGCTGAAGTCCGCGGACCCGGCGCTGGCCCCACATGCTCCGCTGCCCGACATCGACCGACTTGTGGAGGACATCTTGACCACCGACACCGCGCTCCGGACCGGCAATACGGTCCCCGCGAAGACCGCTGCGCGACGGAGCCGCCGTCAGCTCTTCGGACTCGCGGCGGCCGCTGGTCTGCTTCTGCTCGGCGGCGGCATCGCCGCGGGAGTCATGGCGAACGACGACAACGGGCACTCGGCCTCGGCCGGCCCGCTGACACTCACCACCCACAGCGGCTTCGGCAGCCAGAAGTGTGTGACACCCGGTCCCGACACCCTGCGCGGGTACCCGACTCTCTTCGTGGGAACGGTCACCTCCATCAAGGGCTCCACGGTCACCTTCCGCGTCGACCACTGGTTGAAGGGCGGCGACACGGAGACGGTCGTGCTCGACAGCGACGCGAGCCGGCCGGAGGCGCTGACGTTCTCGGAAGGTGAGCGCTACATCGTGGCCGCCGAGAACGGCGTCGTCCCGGTGTGCGGTGCGAACGGGGCCTCGGCCGAGACCGTCGACGAGTTCCGCCAGGCATTCGGGAAGTAACGGAAACCGGCTGCACGGACGATCCGAGCCCACCGGCGGCCGCGGTGGGCTCGGGCCGGGTCGGTCAGTTGGTCGGATGCGTCCGTCCCATTGATGACCACTGAGCTTCTTCAGCGTCGCCGCTCCGGGGTGAGGACCGGGCCTGCGTTTCGTGTCGGTGATCACCCGGGGGCGGCCGCCCAGGGCACGGCCCCCCCAATTGGGCTAGATGACGAACAAACCCCAGGTCGCTGACCTGGGGTTTCTCTCTGGAGCGGGTGACGAGAATCGAACTCGCGCTCTCAGCTTGGGAAGCGACGGCGCTTCGGCGGCCAGACCGGCTGTGACCTGGGCGTACGCAATCTGGTGATGCTCGCGTGTGGGCGAGATGGCACCGCTGTTGACCGTAGTTGTCCGTCCTGAAGGGCACGCCAAGGGCACGACTACGTAAGAGAGTGTGGGGTCCTGCGCGCATGTGCTCTACAGACCCCGGTACTACGTCGGTGCGAGGACCGGTCTCGGAAGATTCTTTGCGCGTGCGCAGGCGGGCGGGCGAACGGCTTCGAGTCCGTCATGGTGCACGCTCTGCCGGCTGCCGCACCACTACCGTCCCGGTCCTTGCAGGCGAGGGCCCCCGTCTGCCCTCCAGCGAGTCCTGCACACCCAGGAGGAAGGCTGCACCCCGAACGAGGCAATCACGCAGGGCCGTCACGGGCGAGCCTGCTCAGCCTCTCACGCGGCTGACCAGTGACAAGGCTCACGGCCCACCAACAGACCTTTACTCGGCCTTTGCGCAGCTCGCGGACGTGAAGGAGGAGGGCTAACTAGGGTCGAATGCCCGGGCGGTCAACGGAGGGGGAGACGTCAAGTCATGGGTGACAGCGGCGAGGTGCTCGACATCAAGATCGCCGATCTCAAGGCGGCAGCACCTCACTTTCACGACGAGAGCGTTGCCCTCGCGGGCGCGCTCACGAAGCTGAAGCACGGGCTGGCCGCGGCCGGCTCTCCCTGGGGTGACGACGAGCAGGGCGAGAAGTTCCACAAGGCGTACGGCCCGCACGTCAAGCAGATCGAGGAGTCCACCCGGATCCTGGCCGACGGCCTGGCCAGCATCCGGGAGGCCATGGTCGACATGGCCGACGGGCACATCGACAACGAAGAGCTGATCCGGGGCATGTTCAGCCGGATCCGTGTCGGCCACGACGCCAAGGGCGCCGGCAAGTGAGCGTTGCGGACAAGGCCCGAAAGGTCGTTCAGGACCTGACGGGCATGTGGTGGCCGGACGCTGATGAAGACGGGTTGCGGGACGCCGCCAAGGTGTGGAGGACCTTCGCCGACGACGTCGACGACGTCACCTCCGGTGCCAACAAGGCAGCCCGCTCCATCATCGAGCACAACAAGGGCGAGGCCATCTCCGCCTTCGACGACCCGTACTGGCGTCGCTACTACCACGACGGGCACGGCTGGCTGAAGGACCTGGCCGACGCCGCACGCGACATGGCCAAGGCGCTGGACGCGTACGCGGACGCCGTGCACGGTGCGAAGAAGAAGCTGGAACACGAGCTGGAGATCGTCGGCGCCACCCTCGTCGCCGGCACCGCCCTGGCCATCTTCACCGCGGGCATCTCCGAGGGTGCGGCAGCAGCGGCCGCGGTCACGGTCGCGGACATGGCCGCCGGCCTGGGCATCGCGGTGACCGAGGAGATCGCCACCATCGCGGGCACCACCCTGGCCACGGCAGCTTTCGCCGGAGTCGAATCCATCACGGTAGATCTCGCCGTAACCCAGCCCGTCTCCATCGCTCTCGGTGAAAGCAAGGGCCTCAGCCTCGACGAGGCGGGTGACGCCGGTCTCCAGGGCATGGCGTTCGGCGGGCTGTTCGGCGCCGGAGCCGGGAGTATCAAAGCGGCGACCAACGCGGGGGGACTGCGCGACTTCTTCGCCGGCCTGCCCGGCTTTTCCCGGTCGGGGGCCGTGCTTCCCAGTGAGCTCGACTCCCTCAGCCCGGACGAACTACGCCTGATCCGCCAGGACGACGACTTCGGCGCCACGCACAACCCGGTCGGCCTGAAGAAGTCCCGCTTCGATCCGGACATCGGAGTTGTTCCGGCGGATCCGGACGGTGAGATCACCCCGCTGCAGCACGTGCTCGGCGGCAAGAACAGGGCCGCCAAGGAATCCAGTCAGTACACATCTTTCGCTCCGCAGGACGGCACCGGCAAGGTGTACGGGAGCGAGGAGATTCACCTCGACTACCAGCGGCTTCAGAAGGACATCGACGCGGGGCACGTGCACGGCGTCGAAATCCTTCCTCCACAACGCGTGCAGCAGTCCATCGGCGAGGAGATCGACAAGGCGGCTGGGCAACGTGTCGAGGTCCCGTCCGAGCTCAAGCCCCATGAGGTGTCCGACTTCGTCGACAGCCTTGGGCTGAGCAAGGGCAAGTCACGTAAAGTGACCGACAGGGTGATGGCTCTGCTCAACACCCGCCGGGACGGCGAATGGCTGATCAGCGGCGTCGTTCCGAAGGAATACGTCACCGGCCCCTACCCCACCTCGTGATCGTGATTCTGGAAAGGAGTGCCCCGTGCCCGACGCCCCATCCGCCCGCTGGGAGCCGGACCCCGTGCTGAGGGAGCTCCTGTTCACGGACTTCGACGGCCTGCCCGCCGATCCGGACGACGTCATCGCCGATGCTCTCGACGGCGGCTACGTGGAACGCACCGAGGGCCTGGTGGCTCTCCTGCGCGACGAGAACGCCGATCCGGCCGCACGCTTCCTCGCCTGCTGCGCGCTCTGTTCCTGGGCGGATCCGATCGGCTACGCGACGGTCGTCGAGGCGGCCGGCGCACCCGAGGACCTGACGTGGAGAGGCCAGACCTACGACCGCTTCAGCAGCCAGGACGACACGTTCGCGCACCTGGCAGAGGCGGTGGGACGCAGCCGCGACATGGTCGACGAGCGAGGCACCGCGGCCGAACGTATCGAGGCGGCTCGGGCACTGATCCGGATCGCCGACCGGGTCCAACTCGACCGCAGGGCGAACGACCTGCTGTACCCGGAGATCGTCTCGGCGTGCCGGGGCGATCTCGTTGCCGTCGTCGACCGGGGCATCGCTCGCCTCGCGGCGGGCGATCACCCCAAGTTCGACCTCGGTGTACAACTTGCCCTGTTCATCAACGCCCTTGCCGCCTCCGAACCCGCCTGGGCCGCTGACGCCGGGCACCGACTCGCCGCCGCCCATCCCGGCGACCGCGCTCTGAGAGAACTGGTCGAATTGGGAGGCAGCTCTCTCTGGCTGATGTAGCGGCGTCCACGGTCTTCAGGTCATCGGTCCAGCATGCGCACCAGAAGCTCCTCGGGGTGCCGTAGCCGGCATCAGCGGCCTCCCCGGCGGATGGCGGCCGGCCGTCTTGGGGCTTCCGCTCGGCAGGGAGGGGCCCTGGACACATCGGATGGCGCGGGGCAGTCGTCCCAGCCGCCGCGCAGCAGCGCTGCGGCGCTGTCACATCGGCCGCTCAGAGCGACGGTGAGGCCGAACAGGGGCGGCTCGCCGACAGATACCGGCCCCTGCGCATCGCCGAGCCCTGAGCCGCCCAGGACGTCCGCCGTCCTGCCGTCCGTGATCCGGTCGCCGACATGGTCGCCCGCAGATCGCCGTCGTACGCTGCCGGAACTGCCCCACCTCAGCCGCCGACTGGGAGTTTCCGCGTGACCGAGCCGAGCACCCAGGACAAGAGACACTTCCTGTACGTCGTCGTGTGCGCGTGCGGCATCGCCGCCGACGTCGGCAAGCTGATCACGGCCGCGCAGGAGAGGCGCTGGGACGTCGGCGTCATCGCCACCCCCCAGGGCCTGGGGTTCCTCGACACGGCGGCGATCGAAGCGCAGACGGGTTTCCCGATCCGGTCCGCCTGGCGCACCCCCGGCGAGCCCCGCCCCCTCCCACCGGCGGACGCCATCGCCGTCGCCCCGGCCAGCTTCAACACGGTCAACAAGTGGGCTGCCGGCATCTCCGACACCCTTGCCCTGGGCGTGCTCTGCGAGGCGGCCGGTCTGGGTGTCCCCACAGCTGTCCTCCCCTACCTGAACGCCGGCCAGGCGGCTCATCCCGCCTACCGGCGAAGCCTGGACGAACTCCGCGACATGGATGTCCTGATCGGCTCGTACGATCCCCACCGGCCGAAGGCGGGCGGTGACGCGGAGAGCTTCCGCTGGGAGGAGGCTCTTGATCTCCTGGAACCGCGGCTCCGCACGCGGCCACCTGCCGCCCGGTGAACTACGCCACTGGCCTCCCTGGTCCGGCGGTCCGCTTGCGGCACGGATCCGGCTCGCGGCCACTGATCCCCTTCCCGCACAGCAAGAAGGCCCCGGTCTTCGACCTGGGCCTTCTTCAGGGAGCGGGTGACGAGAATCGAACTCGCGCTCTCACCTTGAAAGCTGCGATCATTTGAGCTCGGTTCGGGCGCTGAGCTGGGCGGACGGCCGGTGAGGGAGACGCTACCGGACGGGGTCGGTTGCTGGGCTTGCGGTACGGAGCTGCTGTACAGCGACCCGCGGGCAGGAATCCTGTCCCGCCGACTCCTTCGTTGGCCGCCGGCAGCCGTACCTTGCGGCCCGTCTGCGGCACGCCGGGCCGTCACCAGGTAACCCGCGAAGCTAACGTCCGGCCTGGCCTTCGATGCTCGTCCGCGGGTGCCTGATCCACCCTCTCCGCTACGCGAAGAAGGACGTCCCTGTTACGGCCGCACGGCTCCGACGGGCCACAGGCTTTCGAGCAGACTTGATCCGTCGCCACGGCCCGCCGCCCATGCAGGAACCGCTGGACCTGGATTGGGGAGACCTCGACGACTCCGAGGTGCATCCCGACCTGGAGCTGCTTCCTGAAGACGTACGACTCGTCCTCGTCGCCTATGCCTGCTCCATGGGGGACGGCGTGATGCGCATCGAGTGGGGCTCCGCAGAGTTGCGTCGAGAAGACCGGTACCTGATCTGGCACCGGCACGAGCCGCTGCTTCCTAGGGTGTGAGGCCGGGACCCTGGCTTGGGAAGCTGCGAGCATTCGGGGCCGGATTGGGCACTGACCCGGGCGAACGGCCGGGGAGCGGTCCCGGCGGGCTTGGCCGCATTCACCGTGGTTCCCCGCTTGTTGGTCCGGGTCAAAGCCGCGATCCACACCGCGCTGTCCCCCATGCCGATCAGTGTCGACGAGGGGCTGACCATGGTCGAGGGCGCCTTGCGGCACTCGCTTCAGTGCGGACCGCCGGGGGCCGCGACTGGACCGCCGACGCTACCCCCGCGTCCGTCCTCGCCGTCGCCCGCCCTGCTGGTGCGAGGGCGCCCCTCCTCCTGCATGACGCTGATTCCACCAGGCTCCTGGCGCATCTCCTCGGCTCCCTCCCCTCCTCCCCACCACTGCGCCGCCACGGCTCCACCTCGGGCCCGCTTCGCGACGATGCCACTTCGGGGCCTGAATTGCCGTCAAGTCCTGTCTTGGGTAGGAAATGTCGTGGAATACTGGGCCTGGACTAAAACAGGGGGGTCTGATGGTCGGGGTGGAACTGGTAATGGCGGCGCTGGCCGCGGGGGCGTCGGCGGGGCTGACCGACACGGCGAGCAGCACTGTTCGGGACGCGTACGGCGCGCTCTACGAGGCGGTGCGCCGGCGGTTGTCCGCACACGGCGAAGAGGTGCTGGACGCCGCGCAGGTGGAGCCGGATGCCTGGGAGGCACGGCTGCGTGAGGAGCTGACAGCCTCCGGCGTCGACCGGGACCAGGAACTGCTGGCGGCGGCCGAGGCCCTCTGGGCGCTGGTCGGCGCGGGAGGTAAGTACCGGGTCGATGCGCGCGGCGCCAAGGGCGTGCAGGTCGGCGACCACTCCATCCAGACCAACACATTCAACTGAGGGCCGTAGCCGGTGGACAGCTATGACGGGCACCCCCCGCAGATCGACGCCCGGCAGACGGCCGGGCTGCAGGTCGGGTCCGGGGGCATGCAGATCAACTTTGGCGTGGGGTCGACCGCACCAGCCGACCGGGCCAGGCGGCACCTCTACTTCAAAATCGGCACCAGTGTCGGGACGAAGTTCAACCTGGTCCCGCCGATCGCCGAGTCCCACCCCTCAGAGGCGTTGTCCGAACTCCTGGCAGGGCTGGAGCGAGTCGGCATCCCTCGGCAAAAGCTCGACGCAATCCGCGCTCGTGCCGACGATGTGGCCACGGCGCCCGCCGGGAAGCAGTTCGTGGCAGCGATGTTCGCGTTCGCCGCGGCGGTCGACGACGTCACCGATGCGCTCCGTGAGCGTTCGGCCGGTGACGAATTCGATTGGTTCATTCTGGCCGATCTGATCGCAAGGATCTTCCTGATCGTGCGGGCGCTATGGCCCGAAGACCCCACGATGGAGAGCGAAACCATGCGGGCGGGCCTCTACGCGCTCGCGGAGCGCCTGGACGTGCCGGCGAGCGTGCGGAGCAAGATCCAAGGGTTCGCCTCCATGGAGCTTCCCACTGCCACGCTCGACGAGTTCGCCAATGCCGCGATACGCCTTCAGGAGCTCTGCTACCGCTTGCTTTGACCCGTCGCGCGGGTCGGGGTGTTTCATGACTGACGGTGGCCATGACCTGTGGGGAGCCGCCGGCCAGGGCGCTCATCGGAGACCTGGTGCGGCTCTGTTGAACGGGCCTTTGAGCCGCGCGAGCAGCTCCGGGCAGTCCGCCGCGTGGGGACTGGACCTGCCCGGTAAAGCGACACCAAGTCGGAGGCCGGAACCCGGACTGTGATTCTTCCCGCGTTCCTCCGCCGGGAGCTGCGCCGGCACCTGGAGTCGTACGCCGGGCCGGGACCGGACGGGCTGATCTTCGTGGGGGAGAAGGGGGCTCCCTTCCGCCGCAGCACCTTCGGGCGGAAATGGCGCAAGGCGCGTGAGACCGTCGGCATGCCGGAGGGCTTCCGGTTCTACGGCCTCCGGCACACCGGGCACAGGCTGCCGACTCGTTCCGGCGCCACCCTCAAGGACACGATGGTCCGCGCCGGGCAGTCCTCCGAGAAGGCCGCGCTGATCTATCAGCACTCCGATGACGAGCGACAGGAAGAGGTCGCCGCCGGCCTCGACGCCACGGTACGGAAGGCTCGGGCTGAGGCAGCCAGGAAGGCAGCCGACAAGCCTTCTGGCACGGATCTGGCACGCGGCGAGTGATCACCAAGGGCAGCAAAAAGGCCCGGGTCGCTGACCTGGGCCTTAATCATGGAGCGGGTGACGAGAATCGAACTCGCGCTCTCAGCTTGGGAAGCTGATGTTCTACCATTAAACTACACCCGCGTATGTACGGACATGGTCTTTGTGGATCCCTTGTCCGGACGCTCGCTCACTGTACATCATCGTTGGCCCCCGGTGCTGCGACCCGGGGTGTTTCGGGGTGGGATCCGGCTGCGGACGGGGCGAGTTGGGGCGTACCGTGGGGGGCCGGAGTGCCGCCTGGAGTGCCGTCTCTTTGATCCCGTAATGTGGCTTTTGTCGTCCGGGCAGCAACGCCGGACGAGGCTCTTGGGGAAGGGACTTGAGGGACTTGATGGAACGCACCGTCGTCCGATGCGCGGACGGGCATGTCTTCAGCACCGCTTCGTTCCCGATGCAGCAGGCCGACCGGCTCGGCCCCGGCCGGCTCGTGCGGTGTCCGCGGTGTGCCCGGCTCCGCAGCGCGGTGCCGGTGCCCGTCGCCATGGAGGAAGCGGTGACGGGAGCCGTAGGGGACCGTCCGTAGTCGGAGTGTGACAGCGGGCGCGCGGAGCCGTCGTGATTGCCATGGCTCCGCGCGCCTTGCGTATCCTCGCTACGTGCTTCTCTCAGACAAGGACATCCGGGCCGAGATCGACGCCGGGCGGGTGCGGATCGATCCCTACGACGAATCCATGGTGCAGCCGTCGAGCATCGACGTACGGTTGGACCGGTATTTCCGGGTGTTCGAGAATCACCGGTACCCCCACATCGACCCCTCCGTCGAGCAGGCCGATCTGACCCGCCTGGTCGAGCCCGAGGGCGATGAGCCGTTCATCCTGCATCCCGGGGAGTTCGTGCTGGCCTCCACCTACGAGGTCATCACCCTGCCCGACGATCTCGCGTCGCGACTCGAGGGGAAGAGCTCGCTCGGACGCCTGGGCCTGGTCACGCACTCCACCGCCGGGTTCATCGATCCCGGGTTCAGCGGGCATGTGACCCTGGAGCTCTCCAACCTCGCCACGCTGCCGATCAAGCTGTGGCCGGGGATGAAGATCGGGCAGCTGTGCATGTTCCGGCTGACCTCGCCCGCAGAGCACCCGTACGGCAGTGAGCGCTACGGCTCCCGGTACCAGGGGCAGCGCGGGCCGACCGCCTCGCGGTCCTTCCTCAATTTCCATCGGACCCAGGTGTGAGGGCTACGACGACATGAGCGACGCGAACGTGCGCGAGAACCTGACCTACGAGCGATTCGGGGGCGCCATCCGCGAGCTGGCGCAGACCATCGCCGACGACGGGTACGAGCCCGACATCGTGCTCAGCATCGCGCGGGGCGGGGTCTTCGTCGCCGGCGGGCTCGCCTACGCCCTGGACTGCAAGAACATCCACCTGGTGAACGTGGAGTTCTACACGGGTGTGGGCACCACCCTGGAAATGCCGGTCATGCTCGCCCCCGTGCCGAACGTGATCGACTTCTCCGACAAGAAGGTGCTGATCACCGACGACGTCGCGGACACCGGCAAGACCCTGAAGCTGGTGCGCGACTTCTGCCTCGACACCGTCGCCGAGGTGCGCTCCGCGGTGATCTACGAGAAGTCCCACTCCCTCGTGAAGTGCGAGTACGTGTGGAAGCGCACCGATGACTGGATCAACTTCCCGTGGAGTGTCGAACCGCCCGTCGTGCAGCGCGCGGGGCAGGTCCTCGACGCCTAGGCGGCCTAGGCCACACGGCACACGGCGAGGGCCCTCGGCTGCGTATGCCGAGGGCCCTCTGCCGTGTCCGGTGGCGGGCGGCCGCTAGAACGTGCCCAGCTTCACGATCGACAGCAGCGCGACCAGCTGGATCGCCGACGCGCCCAGGGCCTTCGGCCAGGGCAGGTCGTGGGAGCGCGAGACCATCATGGTCAGCAGGACGCCCGCGCCGATCCAGGTGGCCCAGCCCAGGATCTGGACGAAGCCGGCGTCGCCGCCGAAGAACATGGCGACGATCAGGCGGGGCGCGTCCGTGAGGGCCGTGATCAGCATGGACAGGCCCACCGTGGGCTGCCAGGCGCCGTCGCCGCCGAGCTGGCGGGCCAGGGTGTGGGTGACCACGCCCAGGACGAACAGCCCCAGCACCATCACGATCGCCGTCACCAGCACGATCGGCACCGCGTTGGAGAGCGTCGCGCTGATCGCGTCCTTGCGGGCGCCGTCGAAGCCGAAGACGGCGAGCAGGCCGTAGAGGAAGGTGACGACGAGCGCCGGGACCCACATCGTGTAGTCACGCATGCGCAGGAACGTCTGGTCCGGGGAGAGGACGATCCCCTTCAGGAGTTCCTTCCAGTGCAGCGGCGGCCCGACCGGGCCGGCGGGCGCGGCGGCCGCGCCGGCGTGGTAGGTCGCGCCCTGGGTGTAGCCGGCGGCCTCGTCGACCGAGAAGGCCTGGGTGTGACCCGGGTTGTTGGCCGCGTAGGGGTCGTGGCCGCCGTGGCCGCCCTGCCCGGAGCCCGGGTAGCCGCCGTCGCCGAAGTACTCCGGTCCGTCGTCGGCGGGGCCCGGGTGTCCGTACTGCTGTCCCTGCTGCGGGTACGGCGGCTGCGGCGCCGAGGGGTAGCCGTACGAGGGGCCCGACGGGCCCGGCCGGCCGTGCGACGGCTGACCGTGCGACGGCTGACCGTACGACGGTCCTCCGGGGCGAGCGGGGCCGCGCCCGTGCCCGTACGACGGTCCCTGGGGCGCCTGCTGTCCTTGGGGGGTGCGGTTGTCCCGGCCCCCGCGTCCGATCCTGAATCCAGCCACGTCATCGAACGTACCTGGTCCTGATGGCCGACGGGCCGGGCCCGGTGGTCCGGGCCCGGCTTTGCGGCCGACCTGTGACATCCCCTAAGGGACCGTCAGGCACGGCACCCGGGGTTCCTCGGGGGTTTCCCGGGTTTTCCGGTTCTCCGCCGGGGGCGGTCCGGGTTCTCCACCCGGGGCGGTCCGGGTTCTCCGCCGGGGGCGGCGGCTCAGTCCGCGAAGACGGCGCCGAACTGCGGGGTGCCGGTGGTCGAGACGCCCACGGTGTCCGCGCCGAAGGCACGCGAACCGGACGTGGTGATCTTCGTGCCGTTGGACGGCAGGTAGGTGAGGGCGCCGTCGCCGCCGTTCTCGTACGAGCCGATCACCAGGTCGGCCTTTCCGTCACCGGTGACGTCGTCGAGCTTGACGTCGGCGCCGAACAGGTCGGACTTCTCGTCGCCGCCGGGCACGCCCGCGGTGCTCTGGGCGAAGGACTGGGCGCCGGAGGTGGTGTTCACGCCCGACGGGGAGCCGTACAGGACGGTGACCTGACCGGCGTTGGCGACGCTGCCGAGGTCCTCGTTCGGGGAGCTGACGACCAGGTCCTGGAAGCCGTCGCCGTTGATGTCACCGAGGTCGATGTCCCAGCCGAAGCCGTCGCCCGTCTCGGAGCCGCCGGGCACGTTGCCGGTGTCCTGGTTGATGGACGTGGAGCCGGCCGGGCCTGAGGCGGAGCCGTAGGTCACGCTCACCCTGCCGCCCTTGGCGGAGTCCGGGATGGTGGTGCCGTCGCTCGCCTTGGTGTCCCAGGAGGCGCCGGAGACGATGTCGCCGAAGCCGTCGCCGTTGACGTCCCCGATGCCGGTGATGATGCCGGACTTCAGGGCCTTGGCGGAGCCGGCGCTCAGGCCGCTCGTGGTGCCGGGCAGCCAGTAGTTGGTGTTCCAGTGCGACGACGTCTTCGTCTCGTAGCCGTCGACGACGAGGTCGGTGCGGCCGTCGCCGTTCACGTCGCCCGCGGTCAGGTTCATCGGACCGTACGGGTAGTCGTTGGAGCCCGTCTCGATGGGCGGCTTGACGGTGGTGCGGCCGGCCGCGGTGCCGGTGCTGCCGAAGCCGCCCTTGTACAGGTAGAGGGTGGCGGCGGAGCTGCCGACGACCAGGTCGGCCTTTCCGTCGCCGTCGAAGTCGCCGGCGGCCAGGGTCTGGCCCCAGAAGTCGTGGGAGCCGGCGGCCGGGTCGGGGAGGTCCACGCCCTTGCCCGTCAGGCCGCTCTTGGAGCCCCACAGCAGGGCGACGCCGCCGCCGTTGGTGTCGGTGCCGACCTTCTCGCTGGGGGAGCCCACGGCGAGGTCGTCGTAGCCGTCGCCGTTGAAGTCGGCGTACGCCAGGTCGGCGCCGAACATGTCGCCGGTCTCGGCGGTGCCGGGGACGCCGGTGCTGTTCTGGCTGAGGGTGGTGCGCTTGGCGGAGGAGACTCCGGTCTTCGTGCCGTACACGACGACGACCTGGCCGGCGTTCTTGTGGCCGCTGACGTACGCGGTGGCCGCGGAGGTGGCGATGTCGCCGATGCCGTCGCCGTTGAAGTCGGCCTTGGCGGCCTTGAAGGAGTCGGCGGCGGTGGCGGGCGACGCCGCGAAGGTGAGCAGACCGCCCGTCAGAGCGGCGGCCACGGCCGTCGCGAGGGCCAGTCGCGGAGGGTGCCTGTGCATGCGTTCTCCTGCGGCATGCGGGGGATGCCTGGCGGGGCATCCGCAGTGATTGGGGTGCGGTCCGCCCGTGTTCGCCACGGGTTGTGCCGTGGTTCACCGGGCGGTCGGCGATCAGGAGACCAGCGGTGGTCCTCAAGGGTTGTACGCGCGTGCGGAAACGGATGGGATCACGGTGACCGCCGGGGCCCGTGGGGCCCGCTGACGGCGGCGTGCGCCGGAGGGGGAGGCGGATGGCGTCGGTGCTGGTGTGGCTCGTGCGGCTGTGCGGGCCGGCGGAGTGGAGTGCGGGGGCGGTCGCGTGTACGTGGCTGCTGGGGGCGGCGCCGACGCCGCATCGGGCGCAGACGGTCCGCGGCCTGTCCGTCGCCGGGCTGTACCCGGCCTGGCGCCCGTTCCTGCTCGGAGAGGAGCCGGGCGTGGTGTCCGCTCTGTTCGCCGGGGGCGGCTTCCTACTGGTCCTCTTGGTGTACGCCTTCACGACCGGCTTCCGAGAACGGCGGCGGTGTGGGCGAGGATGGGTCCATGAGCGTAGTGAAGATCAACGTGCTGACCGTTCCCGCCGAGCAGCGGGAGGTGCTGGAGAAGCGGTTCGCCTCGCGGGCCCACGCGGTGGAGAACTCCGACGGCTTCGAGTGGTTCGAGCTGCTGCGCCCCGTGGAGGGCACCGACACGTACCTCGTCTACACGCGCTGGCGCGACGAGGCGTCGTTCCAGGCGTGGATGGAGGGGCCGATGAAGTCCGCGCACCAGGGCGGCGGCGAGGGCGGCGAGCGCCCGAAGCCGGCGGCCTCCGGCTCGACCCTGTGGTCCTTCGAGGTGGTGCAGCAGGCGGGGCCGAAGAGCGCCTAGGTGTATGGACCTGAACACGACGGCGCCCCCTGCCTGTGCGGGTCAGGGGGCGCCGTCGGGTCTTTTCAGGCAGCGGTCACTTCACCGGTTCCGGCTCCGGCTCGTTCTCCGGCTCCGGCTCGCCCGCCGGGTCGACCGGGGTCCTGACGGAGTCCAGCAGCAGCTGGGCGACGTCCACGACCTGAATGGACTCCTTGGCCTTGCCGTCGTTCTTCTTGCCGTTGACCGAGTCGGTCAGCATGACGAGGCAGAACGGGCAGGCGGTGGAGACGATGTCCGGGTTGAGGGAGAGGGCCTCGTCGACGCGCTCGTTGTTGATGCGCTTGCCGATGCGCTCTTCCATCCACATCCGGGCGCCGCCGGCGCCGCAGCAGAAGCCGCGCTCCTTGTGGCGGTGCATCTCCTCGTTGCGCAGGCCCGGGACCTTGCCGATGATCTCGCGCGGGGGCGTGTAGATCTTGTTGTGGCGGCCCAGGTAGCACGGGTCGTGGTAGGTGATGATGCCCTCGACCGGGGTGACCGGGACCAGCTTGCCCTCGTCCACCAGGTGCTGGAGCAGCTGGGTGTGGTGGATGACCTCGTAGTCGCCGCCGAGCTGCGGGTACTCGTTGCCGAGCGTGTTGAGGCAGTGCGGGCAGGTGGCGACGATCTTCTTGGCCGACTTCGGCTTGGCGGACTCCGCGACGACCTTGCCCTCGTCGTCCAGCTCCTCGCCGAACGCCGTGTTCAGGGCCATGACGTTCTCCATGCCGAGCTCCTGGAACAGGGGCTCGTTGCCGAGGCGGCGGGCGGAGTCGCCGGTGCACTTCTCGTCGCCGCCCATGATCGCGAACTTCACGCCCGCGATGTGCAGCAGCTCGGCGAAGGCCTTGGTGGTCTTCTTGGCGCGGTCCTCCAGGGCGCCGGCGCAGCCGACCCAGTAGAGGTACTCGACCTCGGTGAGGTCCTCGATGTCCTTGCCGACGACCGGGACCTCGAAGTCGACCTCCTTGGTCCACTCCAGGCGCTGCTTCTTGGCCAGGCCCCAGGGGTTGCCCTTCTTCTCCAGGTTCTTGAGCATCGTGCCCGCCTCGGACGGGAACGCGGACTCGATCATCACCTGGTAGCGGCGCATGTCGACGATGTGGTCGACGTGCTCGATGTCCACCGGGCACTGTTCGACGCAGGCGCCGCAGGTGGTGCAGGACCACAGGACGTCGGGGTCGATGACGCCGTTCTCCTCGGCGGTGCCGATCAGCGGGCGCTCGGCCTCGGCCAGCGCGGCGGCGGGCACGTCCTTCAGCTGCTCCTCGGACGCCTTCTCCTCGCCCTCCACGGTCTTGCCGCCGCCCGCGAGCAGGTAGGGCGCCTTGGCGTGGGCGTTGTCGCGCAGCGACATGATCAGCAGCTTCGGGGACAGCGGCTTGCCGGTGTTCCAGGCGGGGCACTGCGACTGGCAGCGGCCGCACTCGGTGCAGGTGGAGAAGTCCAGCAGGCCCTTCCAGGAGAACTGCTCGACCTGGGAGACGCCGAAGACGTCGTCCTCGCCCGGGTCCTCGAAGTTGATGGGCTTGCCGCCGGAGGTCATCGGGAGCAGCGCGCCGAGGGAGGTCTCGCCGTCGGCGTTGCGCTTGAACCAGATGTTCGGGAAGGCGAGGAAGCGGTGCCAGGCCACACCCATGTCGGTCTTCAGGGCGACCGTGATCATCCAGATGAAGGAGGTCGCGATCTTCAGGCCGGCGAAGAAGTAGGTGAGGTTCTGGAGCGTGGAGACGTCCAGGTCCCGCAGCCAGGCGACGACGGGGTACGAGATGAAGAACGAGGCCTCGTAGCCGTCCACGTGGTGCTGGGCGCCTTCGAGGGCGTGCAGCATGAAGATGCAGACGCCGACGATGAGGATGACGGCCTCGACGAAGTACGCCTGGCCGAAGTTGGAGCCGGCGAACCGGGACTTGCGGCCCGGCTTGTTCGGCTTGCTCAGCTGGCGGATGACGATCAGGACGAGGATGCCGAGCGCGGTCATCGTGCCGAGGAACTCGACGAAGACGTTGTACGGCGCCCAGTCGCCGATGACCGGCAGGAGCCAGTCGGCCTGGAACAGCTGTCCGATGGCGTTGACGATCGTCAGCAGCAGGGAGAAGAAGCCCACCGCCACGAACCAGTGCGCCACGCCGACGATGCCCCAGCGGTTCATCCGGGTGTGGCCGAGGAATTCCTTGGCCACGGTGATGGTTCGCTGTGTGGGATCGTTGGTCCGCGTGCCGGCCGGCACCGGCTGGCCCAGCCGCATGAAGTTGTAGATCTGCAGGAGGGCGCGGCCGAACAGTGCCACGCCGACCACGATCAGGACCAGCGACACGATGATCGCGGCGAGTTGCATTGGGGCTCCTGAGGCGGCCTCGGTCTGAACGAGCTGACTGAGCTGATCGACATTACTAAGCGGTAACTTATGTAGTCCGTCTGAGACTACCCCCATCTTCCGTCGGGATGCAGCCGGGCGCGGGGTGATCTGGATCGCTGAGGGTGGCCTGTGTGGTCCATTCGCAGGCAATCAGATCGTGTTATTCGTACCGAATTGATACTTTCGCCCCTACCTTAGAGCCGTGCTCTACGGGATCGCCGCCGCCACCGCCGCCCTCCTCCTCGCCGCCGTGCTCGCGGCGGCGCTCCGGCTGCCCGCCCTGAGAGCCGGAATCCTCGACCGGCGCCGGCAGCGGCCCCTGCCGCTGCTCGGCGGTCTCGCCGTCGTGGTCGTCACCTGCCTGGTCGCGGGCATGGGGGAATGGACCCGGGTCGCCCCGCTGGGACAGGGGGTCGGGCGCCTGCTGGTGGTCGCCGCCGGGGTCGCCGGCCTCGGCCTGGTGGCCGATGTGTGGCGGCTTCGCGCGCGCGTGCTCGTCACCGGTACGGCCGTGGCCGCCGCCTGGGTGGTGCCGTACGACGAGACGGGTGTGCCGGGCGGGCTGCTGGCCATCGGCTGGATCGTCGTCGCCACGCTCGCCTTCAAGGGGCTCGACCACGCCGACGGGCTGGCCGGGACGGTGGGGGTGGTCACCGCCTTCGGCGCGGGGGCCTGCGCCGCCGCCGAGGTGATGGACGGGCTGGCCGTGCTGCTGAGCGTGGTCGCCGCCGCCCTCACCGGCTTCCTGATGCACAACTGGCACCCCGCGCGGGTCGGCCTCGGCGCCTGCGGCTCGCTGTTCACCGGGTTCGTCCTCTCCTCCTCCGTCGTCTTCACGCGCGCGGGGTACGCGATCGGGCCGAGCGCGGCGGTGGTGTTCTGTCTCGGGGCCGTCGCCGTCGCCGACGCCCTGCTCGTGGTCCTCGCCCGGGGGGTGGCCCGGCGTCCGCTGCTCAGGCGCGGACCGGACCATCTGGCGCACCGGATGCGATGGCTCGGACTCACTCCGCAGGGGTCGGTCGTCCTGCTGGGGGCCGCTTCCTTCTCCTCGGTCCTGGTGGGGGTTCTGGTGCACGCGGGGTGGACCGGGGACGGTGCCGCGCTCTGGGTGGCGGGGGCGGTGCTGGCCGTGGTGCTCGTTCTCGTACTCCTTCGGATGCCTGTCCAGCAGCCCCGCCGCACGGCATCCACGCAGGTCAGCGGGTCATTGCGCGTAAGGAACGGATAAGAGTTGAGCCTGGCTGACTCAGGTCTGTTGACCCAGCGGCCCTCCTCATGCACACTTGAGCCTGTTCCACTCAAGTCAGCTGGAGGAAACAAAAATGGCACGTGCGGTCGGCATCGACCTGGGCACGACTAACTCCGTCGTCAGCGTTCTGGAGGGCGGCGAGCCCACCGTCATCACCAACGCCGAGGGTGCCCGGACCACGCCGTCCGTCGTCGCCTTCGCGAAGAACGGTGAGGTGCTCGTCGGCGAGGTCGCCAAGCGCCAGGCGGTCACGAACGTGGACCGGACCATCCGCTCGGTGAAGCGTCACATGGGCACCGACTGGAAGATCGAGCTGGACGGGAAGCCGTTCAACCCGCAGCAGATCTCCGCGTTCATCCTGCAGAAGCTGAAGCGGGACGCCGAGGCCTACCTGGGCGAGAAGGTCACGGACGCGGTCATCACCGTCCCGGCCTACTTCAACGACTCCGAGCGTCAGGCCACCAAGGAGGCCGGCGAGATCGCCGGTCTGAACGTCCTGCGCATCGTCAACGAGCCCACCGCGGCGGCGCTCGCCTACGGCCTCGACAAGGACGACCAGACGATCCTCGTCTTCGACCTCGGTGGCGGCACCTTCGACGTGTCCCTCCTGGAGATCGGCGACGGCGTCGTCGAGGTGAAGGCCACCAACGGTGACAACCACCTCGGTGGTGACGACTGGGACCAGCGCGTCGTCGACTACCTGGTCAAGCAGTTCCAGTCCGGCCACGGCGTGGACCTGTCCAAGGACAAGATGGCCCTCCAGCGCCTCCGCGAGGCCGCCGAGAAGGCCAAGATCGAGTTGTCCTCCTCCACCGAGACCTCGATCAACCTGCCGTACATCACGGCGTCCGCCGAGGGCCCGCTGCACCTGGACGAGAAGCTCACCCGCGCCCAGTTCCAGCAGCTGACGGCCGACCTGCTGGAGCGCTGCAAGACGCCGTTCCACAACGTCATCAAGGACGCCGGCATCTCCATCAACGAGATCGACCACGTCGTCCTCGTGGGTGGCTCCACCCGTATGCCCGCCGTCGCCGAACTGGTCAAGGAGCTGACCGGCGGCAAGGAGGCCAACAAGGGTGTGAACCCGGACGAGGTCGTCGCCATCGGCGCCTCGCTCCAGGCCGGTGTCCTCAAGGGCGAGGTCAAGGACGTCCTGCTGCTCGACGTCACCCCGCTGTCCCTCGGTATCGAGACCAAGGGCGGCATCATGACCAAGCTGATCGAGCGCAACACCACGATCCCGACCAAGCGCTCCGAGATCTTCACGACGGCCGAGGACAACCAGCCGTCCGTGCAGATCCAGGTCTACCAGGGCGAGCGCGAGATCGCGGCCTACAACAAGAAGCTCGGCATGTTCGAGCTGACCGGTCTGCCGCCGGCGCCGCGCGGCGTCCCGCAGATCGAGGTCTCCTTCGACATCGACGCCAACGGCATCATGCACGTCACGGCGAAGGACCTCGGCACCGGCAAGGAGCAGAAGATGACCGTCACCGGCGGCTCCTCGCTGCCGAAGGACGAGGTCGACCGCATGCGCGAGGAGGCCGAGCGCTACGCGGAGGAGGACCACAAGCGCCGCGAGGCCGCCGAGTCCCGCAACCAGGGCGAGCAGCTCGTCTACCAGACCGAGAAGTTCCTCAAGGACAACGAGGACAAGGTCCCCGGCGAGATCAAGACCGAGGTCGAGGCCGCCGTCGCCGAGCTGAAGGAGACGCTCAAGGGCGAGGACACCGCCGAGATCCGCACCGCCACCGAGAAGGTCGCGGCCGTCTCGCAGAAGCTGGGCCAGGCGCTGTACGCCGACGCCCAGGGCGCGCAGGCCGCGGGCGGCGCCACCGCCGGTGCCGGCGAGGCCAAGGCCGACGACGACGTCGTCGACGCCGAGATCGTGGACGACGAGCGCAAGGACGGTGCCGCGTGACGGAGGAGACCCCGGGCTTTGACGAGAAGCCCGACGTCCCCTCCGGCGCCACCTCCGACGACGCCGAGCCGAAGGCCGCCCCCGAGGAGGGGGCGGCCCCGGCCGGGGACGCGAACGAAAGTGCGGGTCTGGTCGCTCAGCTGGACCAGGTGCGCACGGCTCTGAACGAGCGCACGCTGGACCTCCAGCGGCTCCAGGCCGAGTACCAGAACTACCGCCGCCGCGTCGACCGTGACCGGGTCGCGGTCCGGGAGATCGCCATCGCGAACCTCCTGACCGAGCTCCTGCCCGTGCTCGACGACATCGGCCGCGCGCGGGAACACGGCGAACTGGTCGGCGGCTTCAAGTCGGTGGCCGAGTCGCTGGAGACCGTCGCGGCCAAGATGGGCCTCCAGCAGTTCGGCAAGGAGGGCGAGCCCTTCGACCCGACCATCCACGAGGCCCTGATGCACAGCTACGCGCCGGACGTCACCGAGACGACCTGCGTGGCGATCCTGCAGCCCGGGTATCGCATCGGCGAGCGCACCATCCGCCCCGCGCGGGTGGCCGTCGCCGAGCCGCAGCCCGGCGCGCAGACGGTCAAGGCCGAGGGCGCCGACGAGGACGCGGCGGCCGACGACAAGGAGAACGGTGGCCCGGAGGAGGGCTGACGTAGACACCGGACGAAAGGAGGGGCGTCGAGGATGAGCACCAAGGACTTCATCGAGAAGGACTACTACAAGGTCCTCGGCGTCCCCAAGGACGCCACCGAGGCCGAGATCAAGAAGGCGTACCGGAAGCTCGCCCGCGAGTTCCACCCGGACGCCAACAAGGGCAACACCAAGGCCGAGGAGCGCTTCAAGGAGATCTCCGAGGCGAACGACATCCTCGGCGACCCCAAGAAGCGCAAGGAGTACGACGAGGCGCGCGCCCTGTTCGGCAACGGCGGCTTCCGCCCCGGGCCGGGCGCGGCCGGCGGCTCCTTCAACTTCGACCTGGGCGATCTCTTCGGAGGCGGCGCCCAGAGCGGAGGAGGCTTCGGCGGCGGTATAGGTGACGTCTTCGGGGGCCTGTTCAACCGGGGCGGTGCCACCACCGGCACGCGTACCCAGCCCCGGCGGGGCCAGGACATCGAGTCCGAGGTCACCCTGAGCTTCACGGAGGCCATCGAGGGCGCCACGGTGCCCCTGCGGATGTCCTCCCAGGCGCCCTGCAAGGCCTGTTCGGGCACCGGCGACAAGAACGGCACGCCGCGCGTGTGCCAGACCTGCGTCGGCACCGGTCAGGTCGCGCGGGGGTCCGGCGGCGGCTTCTCGCTCACCGACCCCTGCCCCGAGTGCAAGGGGCGCGGCCTGATCGCCGAGCACCCCTGCCTGGAGTGCAAGGGCAGCGGGCGCGCCAAGTCGTCCCGGACCATGCAGGTCCGCATCCCCGCGGGGGTGACGGACGGCCAGCGCATCCGGCTGCGCGGCAAGGGCGCGCCCGGCGAGCGGGGCGGCCCGGCCGGCGACCTGTACGTGGTGGTCCACGTCGGGGAGCACCCGGTGTTCGGACGCAAGGACGACAACCTCACCGTCACCGTCCCGGTGACGTTCGACGAGGCGGCCCTCGGCGGCGAGGTGCGGGTGCCGACCCTCGGCGGCCCGGCCGTCACCCTGAAGCTGCCGCCCGGCACCCCGAACGGCCGGACCATGCGGGCCCGGGGCAAGGGCGCGGTCCGCAAGGACGGCACCCGCGGCGATCTGCTGGTCACCGTCGAGGTACGTGTCCCGGCGGACCTGTCGGGGAAGGCTCGTGACGCACTGGAGGCGTATCGCGAGGCGACCGCGGGCGAGGACCCGCGGGCGGAGCTGTTCGAGGCCGCGAAGGGAGCCTGAGAGTGATGGACGGCCGTCGGCGAAACCCGTATGAACTGACCGAGGAGACCCCGGTCTACGTCATCTCGGTGGCGGCCCAGCTCTCCGGACTCCACCCGCAGACGCTGCGCCAGTACGACCGCCTGGGCCTGGTCTCCCCGGACCGCACCGCGGGCCGGGGCCGCCGCTACTCGGCCCGTGACATCGAGCTGCTCCGCCAGGTGCAGCAGTTGTCGCAGGACGAGGGCATCAACCTGGCCGGCATCAAGCGGATCATCGAACTGGAGAACCAGGTCGCCGCGCTCCAGTCCCGGGTCGCGGAGATGGAGGCGGCCCTGGACGGCGCGGCGGCGGCGATGCAGCAGCGCGAGGCCGCCGTGCACGCCTCCTACCGGCGCGACCTGGTCCCGTACCAGGAGGTCCAGCAGACCAGCGCGCTGGTGGTGTGGCGGCCGAAGCGGCAGCAGCAGGACTGACCCGCGAAGCACGCGGAAGAGGGGCCCGGATCTCCGGGCCCCTCTCCGTTTTCCCACGGGACCGTGCCACGGGACCGTGGGGCCGCCGGTTTCCCGGAGCACCGTTCTCCCGGAACCCTCGCGCTTGCGACAGCCGCGGGGGCCCCAGGAGCCTCTCAGGGCCCCTGGGGCCGCTCCGTGGGCCCCCGGCGCCCGCTCAGGGTGCCGTGGACGCCCAGTCGCCGCCGGGGGCGGACTCGGTGCCGTCGGCGAGGAGAGCGGTCACCCGGTAGAAGTGGGTGGTGCCCTTCCGGGCGCCGCCGTCCTCGTAGGACGTCCCGGTGGTGGTCGCCAGCTTCTCGTACGCCTCGGTCCCGGGGTTCCAGCGGTAGACCTGGTAGCCGGTGGCGTCGGGCACCGTGTTCCAGCTCAGCGTGACGGGGTCCGTGCCGTCCCGGCCGGCGGTCGCGTCCAGCCGGACCGGCGAGTCCTCGGGCGTCGCCACGCTCGGCGTCATGTCCAGCTCGGTGGCGGCCACGGCCTCTCCCGGGCCGTTCCACTTGTTCGCCGAGTTGTTGTCGTCGTCCACGGCGTCGATGTAGAAGCAGACGTCGTCGCCGTCGGGGAGCGTGGTGTAGTCGTAGGACGTCGTCCCGGGCGACAGGTACTCGACCGTGCCGCCGTAGCAGGCCTGGTCGCCCTCTTCGCCGACGAGCTCGCCCCAGTTGACCGTGTAGTAGTCCAGGTCCGTGGCGGTGCTCTCGTCCCAGACCAGACGGAAGCCGTACTCCGTGGGGGTGACCTTCAGGCCGGTGACGAGGGCCGGCGGGTCGTTGTCCCAGATCCTGCCCCGCTGCGGCGCGGACCGGTCCGACTCGTTGCCCGCCGCGTCGACGGCCGAGACCCGGTAGTAGTAGGTGACGCTCTCGGCGGCCGAGGCGTCCAGGTAGGACGGCTTGTCCGTGCCGGCCACCGCGGAGTACGTGCCGTTCTCGCTCGCCGCCCGGAAGACCCGGTACGACACCGCGTCCGGCACCGCGTCCCAGGCGAGCAGGAGCCCGCCCGTGCCGCCCTCCGCGGTCACCTCGCCGCTCGCCCTCGTGATGACGGGCGCGGCGGGGGCGGTCCGGTCGACGGTGGTGACCGGCTGGTCCGCCGTGCCGGCCGACTCGTTGCCGGACCGGTCGAAGGCGCGGACCTCGTAGTAGTACGTCTCGCCGGTCCGCGGCAGCGTGGTGTCGGTGTACGAGGTGACGGTGCGGGTCGCGAGCGGCGCGGCGTCGAACGGCCGGCCCTTGAGGCGCCGGTAGACGCGGTACCCCGCGACGTCCATCTCCTTGTTCTTCGCCCAGCTCAGCCTGGTCTGGCCGGTCGCCTTGTCGTACGCAGCCGAAATCCCGGCCGGGGCCAGGGGCTTGACCTTGTCGACGTCGGCGCCGGTGCGCGGGGCGTAGCCGAAGGAGACGTTCGCGGCGCCCGTCCAGTTGACGTAGTCGACCCGCAGGGTGTGCCTGCCCGCGGGGACGGTGACGTTCACCGACTTGGACTGCGTGCGGGAGACGTTCTTCCACAGGTCGATCTTGCGGGTGCCGTCGAGGTACACCCGGACGCCGTCCTGGGCGGTCGCACTGAGGGCGAAGGGGCCGCCGGAGCCGAAGTCGCGGGTGACGGTCCAGCGGACGCCGAAGTTGTCCTTGGGCAGCCCGGACGCGGGTGCGCCGGTGCCCCACTCCTCGTGGACTCCGGTGTCGCAGTCGGCCTTCTTCGGTGTGCCCGAGAAGGTGGTGTTCGCGAAGAACTGCCGCGTATAGACCGGTGAAGTGCAGTTCGGGGCGGCGGACGCGGCGGGGGCGACCGCGCCGAGCAGGGCGCCGGAGGCGGCGAGTACGACGGCCGTCGCGGTCGTACGTCTGGCTGGGTTCATTCGTTCCTCTGATCGAGTCGGTGCGCGGCCCGGGAGCCGCGATGATCACGACTCGTGGTGAACCGGGTTGGTTGTACGGATCTTTGCCGACTGCATGAAGTCCCTTTGGATGAACGGCCCGTAAAGGACCTTTGCAGGGGATTTCGCGTGACCTTCACAGATGGAGCTGTGCGTGGTGTTGCGGACTCGTTAAGTGATTCTTCTTGACGCCGGGTGCGGCCTCCGCGTTGTCTTTTCAGACACCTGGGTCGTATAGCAACACCCACGTCCGGAACGCACCTGAAGTGAGCCCCCGAATGCGTCGTATCGCCCTGTCCGTGGCCGCGTCCACGATGACCCTCTCGCTCGCCGGCTGTGGCGTGCTGAACGCGACGGGGGACGGCGCGAGCGCGAGCCCGACCAAGGGTGACGACATCACCGTGGGCCTGCTGCTGCCCGAGAAGGCCAACACCCGCTACGACAAGTTCGACTACCCCATCATCAAGAAGAAGGTCGCCGAACTCACCAACAAGCGGGGCAAGGTCGAGTACGCCAACGCCGACGCCAGTGCCGCCCGGCAGTCCGAGCAGCTCCAGAACATGATCGACGGCAAGGTCGACGTCATCCTGCTCGACGCCGTGGACTGGCACGCCGTCGCCGGCGGGGTGAAGAAGGCCAAGGACGCGGGCATTCCGGTCATCGCCTACGACCGGCTCGCCGAGGGGCCGATCGACGCCTACATCTCCTTCGACAACGAGCTGGTCGGCGAGGTGCAGGGCCGCACCCTCCTGGGGGCCATGGGGCCGGACGTCGACACCTCCGACAAGATCGTCATGATGAACGGCTCGCCCACCGACCCGAACGCCAAGCAGTTCAAGGAGGGCGCGCTCTCCGAGCTGAACGGCAAGGTGACGATCGCCGAGAACTTCGACACCACGGACTGGAAGCCGGAGAACGCCGAGGCCAACATGACCAAGGCGATCGCGGAGATCGGCAAGAGCAACATCGCCGGTGTCTACTCCGCCAACGACGGCATGGCGGGCGGCGTCATCAAGGCCCTGAAGGCGGCCGGCGTCACCGTGCTGCCTCCGATCACCGGCCAGGACGCCGAGCTGGACGGCGTGCAGCGCATCGTGAGCGGCGAGCAGTACATGAGCGTCTACAAGTCCTACCCGGACGAGGCCGAGACCGCCGCACAGATGGCCGTCACCAAGGTCCAGGGCAAGGACATCCAGTTCGACGCCCTCACCCAGGACCGGGTGGACAGCCCCAGCCAGAAGGACATCCCGTCCAAGCTGGTCCAGGTGACCGCGCTGACCAAGAAGAACATCAAGGACACGGTCGTCGCGGACGGCATCTACACCGTCGACGAGATCTGCACCGCCAAGTACAAGGCGGCCTGCGCGGCGATCGGCCTCAAGTAGCAGCGGCGCCCCGAGGCGTGACCGTACGGCCCCGGCCGGGGTGGAGGAACCCCGGCCGGGGCCGTTCCGGTTGCCGGCGGCACCCGGGGGAAGCAGCCTCGGCGATGCCGGAGCGACGCCCCGTCACCACCGCCGATCTTGTTGCGATGCGCACGGCGGAGTGCCGCCAAAAACCGGGCACAGCGGGGCGTTTCGGTTGCCGCCGCGCAGGGAGCCGTGTTGCGGACCCGGTCGGCGCCGCGCATAGTTGCGCTGCGGAAGTGGCAGCACACCGGGGGTGGAATGGGCGATGGCCGGGCGCGGGGCGGAGGAGCATCCTCACGGTGCCGACCGGCTGTGCGGGGCCGGGGACCGTGTGTACTCCCGTGCCGTACGCCGGGGACGGGTGCCGCGCACGGATGCCGAGCCGGTGCCCTGTCTGCTGGAACTGGCCCTGCTGCACCCGGACCCCGACGACATGGACTGGCTGGTGCCCACCTCCCCGCAGGAGGTGATGACCCGGCTGCTGCGCGGGGTCTACGACGAGGTCAGCGCCAGTCAGCGGCGAGTGGGTTCGGCGGTGGCCGCCTTCGAGTGGTACGCGGGCCTGGGCCGGCAGCTGACCGCGGCGGCACCGGCCGAGGGCAGCGCCATCCGGGTCCTGGACGGGCTCTCCCGCATCCAGGCCGCGATGGACGAGGCGACCGAGGCGTGCACCACCGAGGTGCTCACCGTGCAGCCCGGCGGCATCCGGCGGGAGGCGGAACTCACCGAGGGCCTGCACCGGGCGCTGGCGTTGCGCGGCCGGGGCGTGCGCATGCGCGACCTCTACACGCACGTGGCCCGGCACGGCCAGGGCCTGCTCAACTATCTGGAGCTGATGGGTGACACGGTGGAGGCCCGCACCCTGGACGAGGTCATCGACCGGCTGATCCTCTTCGACCGCACGGTGGCCTTCATCCCCGCCAACACCGATCGCACGATGGCCCTGGAACTGCGTCACCCGGCGCTGGTGGAATACCTGCTGACGGTCTTCGAGCGCCTCTGGCGCCTCGCCATCCCGCTCACCGCGCCCCTCCCCGACACCGGCATCGAGGGCATCTCGCACCGCGAGCAGTCCATCGCCGCGCTGCTCGCCGAGGGGCACCAGGACGCGGTGATCGCCGAACGCCTCGGCATCAGCGTCCGCACCTGCCGCGCCCACATCGCCCGCCTGTCGGAGACCCTGGGCGCGGCCAGCCGCACCCAGCTGGGCGTCCGCATCGCCCAGGTGGGCCTGGACGGCCATGGCCGGCACACCGCCCTCACGGGCCCCGATCAGGAATCCCCGACCGTCCGATGAGGCGACCGGGCCGTGCCCGGCCGTCGCCGCCGGGCACGGCGGCGAGTCAGTGTTCCTGTTCCAGCATGCCGGACTGGGCGATGAGGTAGCCGAGCTGGGCGCGACTGCCGCTGCCCAGAGCCTGTGCCAGCTTGGCGATGTGGGCGCGGCAGGTGCGGACGTTCATGCCGAGGCGGCGGGCTATGGCCTCGTCCACGTGGCCCTCGACCAGGAGCTTGGCGATGGAGTGCTGGACATCGGTGATGCCGTCCGGGGCGGTTTCGTAGGGCGCGCCGGCGCTCAGCGGGACCGCACGGTCCCACATGAACTCGAAGACCTTGATGAGGTAGCTCACGAGGCCGGGTTGGCGGATCTCCAGGGCGACTCTCTGGTCGTCGCGCGTCGGGATGAAGGCGACGGTCTCGTCGCAGATGATGAGGCGCTCGACCAGGCCGTCGATGGTGCGCTGTTCCACCTTGCCGTCGGAGAGCCGGGCGGCGTAGTCCAGCCGCTCGGAGCTGTACCGGGCGGTGTGGGGGTAGAGCGTTCTGATCCGCACTCCGCGTTCGATCAGCGGGCGGTCGCGTCCCAGCCCCTGTTTGAGGCTTTGCTCGGGCCGGTGGCCGCTCGGCTGGACGGTGAGCATCTCGGTCTGGCACTGGGAGGTGGCCAGGTTGAGGGCCGCGTTGATCCGCTCACTGCCTTCGAGGACCGTGATGGAGTCGCTCGTGGCCGACATCTGGGCGCCGAGCGCCATGAAGGGGGCGAAGGCGTCGGACAGCTGGATCGACTGCCGTCTGCGCTCGGTGATCTCGTACTCGATCGGATTGAGCCGCTGGGCGAGGGCGACGGCAGGCAGAACCGGACGCAGCCAGTCCGGATCGTCGGGATCGGGATGGAGGAGGGCGAACTCCATCAGGCAAGGGGCCGATGCCACTTCGTCCCGGGCGACCCGCCCGGTACGCAGTGCGGCAGCATAAAGTTGGCCGCCTTCTTCGCACATCTCGGTCACCGCATGGGGATGTGCCGCCTTAGTCCGATTCGCTACCAAATCTCCACCCCCCAGGGTCCTGAACATGCAGGAACATGATGCACCGATCGTGTGGCAATGATGTGCCCGAATAAGCCATCGTCGTACTCGACGGGGGAAGAGGGGACCTTCAAGTGAGGACGAAGCCGACTATGCGTAACAGAATGCTTCGCTCGGTGCTTGTCGCCACCTTCGCCGCCGTCGCGACCGTCGGGATTCTCCGTGGCGGAGCCGGCGGAAGCGGTGATGAAGCGGGCGACAGTGTCTGGCCGCTGCTCCCGAAGGGGCCTGTGCTGGCGGACAGCGTGTGGCCGGCGGCGGCAGCGGAGTCGACGGCAAGCGCGGCTGGGAGCTGACGTGACTACTCCACCCGACGACCGCTCCTTCCGTCGAGAAATGGCCACCGCGTACCGTTCCGGCTGGCACTTCATCGATCTGGTCACCGCCATCCCCCACAGCGGTGACTCGTTGATGGTGACCGTGTTCGGCGAGCCGGTGGTCGTGACCCGGGACGACGACGAGGACGTACGGGCGTACCGGTGTCTGCGCAAGCCGCGCGGTGCGCCGCAGCCGGTGCGATGTGCCATCCGGTACGGAATGATCTTTGTGAACCTGGACCAGCGGGACCACCGGCTCGTCGAGCCGGCGGAGTCCGACCTGAGGACCATCTCGGCCACCCCCCGCAGTGCCTGACGCGATTCCCCCGTCGTAACAGATCGCTCAGGTGCTTCCCCCCGCAGCGGCGTCACCGTGACCTGAACACGGTGACGCCGCTGCAGTTTTGTGGGGACATTTCCAGGTATGGGCCGACTTCCACGGTGGCTGGAAATGTTCACCCGTGCCCCAGGGCCCGTTCCACCTGGATCTCGATCACCACGCGGGCCGGATTCGGGCCCGGCGTCCGTTCGTAGCGCTCGGCGTAGCGCCGCACCGCCTCCGCGACCCGCTCCGGCTCGGTGCGCACCCGCGCCCGCCCCTCCAGCGTCGCCCAGCGCCGGCCGGCCACCTGGCACACCGCCACCCGGGCGCCCTCGGGGCCGGCCGCGCCCACATGCCGTGCCTTCGCGCTCGTGCCGCTCGTGATCACCCGGGCCAGCCGCGCCCCGGCGTCGTACGTCACGCCCACCGGGACCACGTGCGGGCTGCCGTCGGGCCGGAGGGTCGTCAGGGTGCACAGATGCCGCTCGCGCCAGAAGGCGAGGTAGGGCTCGTCGGGGGAAGCCGGGTCAACGGAGTGCCTCGTCATGCCTCGCAACCTAGCGCCGGAGAGGGCCCCGGTGAACCTTGAGCGGAATAGACTCAACTTTGTGTACGCTAGCTGAGTCAGCAGTGGACCGTGGACGAGGAGGAGAACGGACGACGTGGACGCCGAGCTGACCAACCGGAGCCGGGACGCGATCAACGCGGCGAGCAATCGCGCGGTGACCGAGGGGCACCCGGACCTCACCCCCGCTCACCTGCTGCTGGCTCTGCTCCAGGGGCAGGACAACGAGAACATCACCGACCTGTTGGCCGCCGTCGAGGCCGACCAGGCCGCCGTGCGCGCCGGCACGGAGCGCATCCTCGCCGGCCTGCCCAGCGTGACCGGATCCACCGTCGCGCCGCCGCAGCCCAGCCGTGAGCTGCTGGCCGTGATCGCGGACGCCGGGGAACGCGCGAAGGAACTCGGCGACGACTACCTGTCCACCGAGCACCTGCTGATCGGTGTCGCCGCCAAGGGCGGTGCCGCCGGCGAGCTGCTCGCCGCGCAGGGCGCCGAGGCGAAGAAGCTGCTGGAGGCCTTCAAGAAGGCCAGGGGAGGACGCCGCGTGACCACCGCCGACCCGGAGGGCCAGTACAAGGCCCTGGAGAAGTTCGGCACCGACTTCACCGCCGCGGCCCGCGAGGGCCGGCTCGATCCGGTCATCGGGCGGGACCAGGAGATCCGGCGGGTCGTGCAGGTGCTGAGCCGGAGGACGAAGAACAACCCCGTCCTCATCGGCGAGCCCGGTGTGGGCAAGACCGCCGTCGTGGAGGGGCTCGCCCAGCGGATCGTGAAGGGGGACGTGCCGGAGTCGCTGAAGGACAAGCGGCTCGTCTCGCTCGACCTCGGGGCCATGGTCGCCGGGGCGAAGTACCGCGGCGAGTTCGAGGAGCGGCTGAAGGCGGTCCTCGCCGAGATCAAGGAGTCCGACGGGCAGATCATCACCTTCATCGACGAGCTGCACACCGTCGTGGGGGCCGGCGCCGGCGGTGATTCCGCCATGGACGCGGGCAACATGCTCAAGCCCATGCTGGCCCGTGGCGAGCTGCGCATGGTGGGCGCCACCACGCTGGACGAGTACCGGGAGCGGATCGAGAAGGACCCGGCGCTGGAGCGGCGGTTCCAGCAGGTGCTGGTGGCCGAGCCCACGGTGGAGGACACCGTCGCCATCCTGCGCGGGCTCAAGGGCCGGTACGAGGCCCACCACAAGGTGCAGATCGCCGACAGCGCGCTGGTGGCCGCCGCGACCCTGTCCGACCGGTACATCACCTCGCGCTTCCTCCCCGACAAGGCCATCGACCTGGTGGACGAGGCCGCCTCCCGCCTCCGCATGGAGATCGACTCCTCGCCCGTGGAGATCGACGAACTCCAGCGTGCCGTCGACCGGCTGAAGATGGAGGAGCTGGCGATCGGCAAGGAGACCGACCCGGCCTCCCTCGCCCGGCTGGAGAAGCTGCGCCGCGACCTCGCCGACAAGGAGGAGGAGCTGCGCGGGCTCACCGCCCGCTGGGAGAAGGAGAAGCAGTCCCTCAACCGCGTCGGTGAGCTGAAGGAGCGGCTGGACGACCTGCGCGGACAGGCCGAACGCGCCCAGCGCGACGGAGACTTCGACACCGCGGCGAAGCTGCTCTACGGCGAGATCCCGCAGCTGGAGAAGGAGCTGGAGGCCGCCTCCGCGGCCGAGGAGGAGGCCGCCCGGGACACCATGGTCAAGGAGGAGGTCGGCTCCGACGACATCGCCGACGTGGTCGCCGCCTGGACCGGGATCCCGGCCGGCCGGCTGCTGGAGGGCGAGACGCAGAAGCTGCTGCGGATGGAGGAGGAGCTGGGCCGGCGGCTCATCGGGCAGAGCGAGGCCGTGCAGGCCGTGAGCGATGCCGTACGGCGGTCGCGGGCCGGGATCGCCGACCCCGACCGGCCCACCGGTTCGTTCCTCTTCCTCGGCCCGACCGGTGTCGGCAAGACCGAACTCGCGAAGGCACTCGCGGACTTCCTCTTCGACGACGAGCGGGCCATGGTCCGCATCGACATGTCGGAGTACGGCGAGAAGCACAGCGTGGCCCGGCTCGTCGGCGCGCCCCCCGGCTACGTCGGGTACGAGGAGGGCGGCCAGCTGACCGAGGCGGTGCGGCGGCGCCCGTACACCGTGGTGCTGCTGGACGAGGTGGAGAAGGCCCACCCGGAGGTCTTCGACGTCCTGCTCCAGGTGCTGGACGACGGCCGGCTGACGGACGGCCAGGGGCGTACGGTCGACTTCCGCAACACCATCCTGGTGCTCACCTCCAACCTGGGCAGCCAGTACCTGGTGGACCCGGTGCTGAGCGAGGCGGAGAAGAAGGAGCAGGTGCTGGAGGTCGTCCGGACCTCCTTCAAGCCGGAGTTCCTCAACCGGCTCGACGACCTGGTGGTCTTCTCCGCGCTGACCAAGCCCGAGCTGGAGCGGATCGCCGGGTTGCAGATCGCCCGGCTCGCCAAGCGGCTCGCCGAGCGCAGGCTCACGCTGGACGTCACACCGCAGGCGCTGGCCTGGCTGGCGGAGGAGGGCCTGGACCCGGCCTATGGCGCCCGGCCGCTGCGCCGCCTGGTGCAGACCGCCATCGGCGACCGGCTCGCCAGGGAGATCCTGTCCGGCGAGGTCAAGGACGGCGACACGGTCCGCGTGGACCGCTTCGGCGAGGGCCTGCTGGTCGGACCCGCCACCGGCAAGACGCTCTGAGGCGGGCGTCCCCGGCCGGTGCCCCCTCGGGGGACCGGCGGGACCGGGACCGGCGGCGCCTGATGGGGCCATCGGGACCGACGGGGGCGCGCGGGACAGGACGGGAACGGCCGGGGTGCCGGTGACGTACGGCGGTCACCGGCACCCCGGCCGTCCGTGTGCCGGCCTACGCGGGGCCGGACAGTAATGCGCGGGCGGCGGTCAGATAGCCCGCCTGGAACCGGCTGTCGGCACCCAGCTCCTGGAACAGGTCCGCGATGTGCTTGCGGCAGGTGCGCAGGGAGACGCCGAGCCTGCGGGCGATGACCTCGTCCTTGAGGCCCTCGCTCAGCAGCCGCAGAATCCGCCGGCGCAGCTCGTCGACGGCGATCCGGGCCTGTTCCGGCTCACCGAACGGCATGGCGAGGTTCCAGGCACGGTCGAACGCGGTGCACAGGAACGCCAGCGCCGCGGGTGCCCGCAGCACCGCGGCCCCGCCCGCCCGCTGATGGTGCGGGACGAAGGCGATCCGCCGGTCGAAGACGATCACGCGGCCGAACAGCTCGGCCATCGTCCGCACCTCGGCGCCCGCCGCCACCACCCGCTCCACATAGGCCTGGGTGGGTGTGTGCCGCCGGGCCGAGTGCTGGTAGAGCGTGCGCATCCGGACGCCCCGGCGCAGCAGCGCGGTGTCCCGGGCGACCGCCTGCTCCAGCTCCACCGTCGGCCGGCCCCCGCCGGGCTGACAGGTGATCATCTCGAACTCGCACTCCGTACTGGCCTGTTCCAGCAGCGCGATGACATCGCCGAGCGAGTCGACCATCTCCACGCTGTCGGTACGCGGCGCCGGACGCGGGTCGTACTCCGCGGCCAGCGCGTCCAGCGAGTCGCGTCGCGCGTCCAGCTCGACGAGCCGCCGGCGCAGCTCGGACTCGGCCTTCGCCATCCGGGCCGCGGCCAGGTGCGGATGCACCGTGCGCCACCAGGCGCCGTAATCTCCCATTTCCTGAAGATGTTCCGAGCCGGGCGCTCGGTTCACCAGGTGGAATTCTTCCAGGGCGCCGATCGCTGTCTCGGCGGCGGCCTCGGTCAGACCCAGGGCGGACGCTGCCTCGGACAGCGTGAAAAAAGCCTGAGAACTGCCCCAGCGATAAAGCCGGATATGGTCCGGCGCTAGCTGGTGGAAGAGCAGTGAAGGGCTGCTATCAAGGATTTTGTCCAATTCTTCCCCCCTGCAGTTTCCTGTCTGCATCATCATGCGGGACGGCTGCCCTGGACTGCCACGGGGACGTGATTACAACATCGTGAAACGGCCGTCCGTGCGGTCGGTCCTTGCGTCCAGCTTCTTGAATCGGGGGGTTCTTTCCATGGTGAAGTGCAGGTTTGCCCCATTTGTTTCCCTGGTCGTCGCCGGGTCCGCCGGCACCGGCGCGCGCACGGCCGGCGACAGCGGATGGGGCTAGGAATCCGGCGGATTCCTGGATTCCCCCCACCCCACCCGTCACGGACTGCGGAGAAAGCCCCATGAATCAACTCGGCATCACCCCCGAAATCACCACGGAAAGCGTCCGGCAGCTGTTCGCCGACGTCCTGGGCACCGAAATACGGGCCGACCTGTCCTTCCTCGCTCAGGGCGGTGACTCGTTCCACGCGGTGCTCGTCGTCGATCATGTCGAGCAGCTCTGGGGAATCGAGGCGGACTTCACCGCCGTACTCCAGTCGACGCCCGCCGAATTGGCGCTGCTGCTCGGCGCGGCGGCCGGCACGTCATGACCCGGCCGCCGCGCCCCTCGGTCGCCGCCGGCCCGGTCCGCCCCGTCCCGGCCGACGCCACCGCCCACCAGGCGGTGCTGCGGCAGGCCGCCCGAACCCCGCAGGCCACCGCCCTGCGCGGGCCGGGCGGCACCCGGCTGTCCTACGCCGAGCTGACCGCGCGGGCCGGAGCCGTCCGCGACCTGCTGGCCGACGCCGGGGTCCGGCCCCGCACGTTCGTCCCGGTGGCCGCCACGGCCGGCGCGGACCTCGTCGTCGCCGCCCTCGGCGTCCTGCTGGCCGGCGCCGCCTACGCCGCGGTAGACCCGGCGTGGCCGGCGGCCCGGCTGCGCGGGGTGATCGAGGACCTGCGCGCCCGCGTCGTCCTCGACGCGGCGGGCGGCACGGCACTGCCGGCGGGCGTGGCGGACGGTGTGCCGGTGGTGCGGATGCCCGAACCCGGCACCGGGCGGGCCAAGGCGGTCCGGCCGGCCCCCGCGGAGGTCCGGGCCGACGACCCCGCCTGCGTCTTCTTCACCTCCGGCTCCACCGGCCGGCCCAAGGGCGTCGTCGTCCCGCACCGCGCCTTCGTCCGCACCTTCGTCGACGGCGGCTACGCGGAGTTCGGGCCGGGCACGGTCATGCCGCTGCTCGCCGCGCCGTACTGGGACGCGGGCGCGATGGAGGTGTTCGGTCCGCTCATGAACGGCGGGACCTGCGTCGTCCCCGACGAGCCGCTGGTCACCCCGGACGCGCTGCGGGCCCTCGTCGCCGAGCACGGCGCCGACACCCTGTGGCTCACCAGCTCGCTGGTCAATCTGATCGTGGACGAGGACCCGGGCGCCTTCACCGGCCTGCGGCATCTGATGTGCGGCGGCGAACGGCTCTCCCCGCCGCACCTCGCCGCCCTCCTCGGCCGGCACCCCGGCCTGCGCGTCACCAACGGCTACGGGCCCGTCGAGTCCATGGTCTTCGTCAGCACGCACGACCTCCGCCCCGCCGACACCCACCGCCCCGACGGCATCCCGGTCGGCCGGCCGCTGCGCGGCACCCTGCTCGCCGTCGTCGACCCCGGCACGCTGCGGCCGGTGCCCCACGGTACCGAGGGCGAGCTGTGGGTCGCGGGCGACGGGCTCGCCCTCGGCTATCTGAACCGGCCCGAGGAGGACGCCCGCCGCTTCGCCCGTCTCGCCCTGCCCGGACACGGCACGGTCCGGGCGTACGCCACCGGCGACCGCGTCCGCATGGACGACACGGGCCTGCTGTCGTACGTGGGGCGCGCCGACCGCCAGTTCAAGCTCCGCGGGTACCGGGTGGAGCCGGGCGAGGCGGAGCGCCGCATCGCCGCGTTCCCCGGGGTGCGGCACGCCTTCCTGGTGCCGCTGCGCGACGCGCACGGCACGGTCACCGGCACGGTCTGCGTGTACGCCGGCGAGAACGGGGAGCCCGTGCCGGAGCGGACGCTGCGCCGGTCGGCCGCCGAGACCCTCCCGGCCTATCTGCGCCCGGACCGCTACCTCCACCTCCACCCCGTCCCGCTGGGCCCCACGGGCAAGGCGGACCTGCGGGCGGTGGAGGAGTGGGCACGGGCCCGGCACGCGACGGACTCCGCGGCGGACGCGGACACGGCCCCGGCGACGGGTACGCCCGCCCTGCGCGAGGTCCGCGCCGTCCTCGGCACGTCGCGCCTCACCGGCGCCGACGACCTGCTGACCGCCGGCGCCACCTCCCTGCAGGCCCTGCGCATCGCCACCCGCCTGACCCGCCTCCTCGGCACCCGGCTGACGGCCAAGGACGTCTACGACCACCCGACCGTCACGGCCCTGGAGGAACTCGCGGCGGCACGCGGGAGTACCGCGCGCCCGGGGAGCGGGTCGTCGGAGGGGAGCGGGTCGTCGGAGGGGAGTGGGTCGTCGGAGGGGAGCGGGGAGTACACCGGGGGCGGGCCGCTTGCCGCGCCGTCCGAGCCGGCCGAGCTGTCCCCGCCGTCCGAGCTGTCCGATGCCCCCGCGTCCCCGGCCCCCGTCGCCTCCACGCCCCCGGCCCCCGTCGCCTCCACGCCCCCGGCCCCCGGTGACGGGTTCGGGGAACTGTCGGCCGGTGAGCGGCGGTTCTGGCTTGCCGCGCGGATCGCGCCCGGGGCCGACGGGCATGTCGTGGTCGGCCGGATCGCCGTCGACGGGCCCGTGGAGCCGGAGCGGCTGCGGCGGGCCCTCGCCGCCGTCGCCGCCGCGCACCCGGCGCTGCGCACCACGTTCCCCCGGCACGCGGGCCGGCCCCGGCGGGCGGTGGCCGCGCGGCCGGCCCCGCCGCCGCTGCTCCTGCGCACGGACCACGGCGGCGCACCCGGTGCCGCCGAGCACGAGCTGACCCGGGAACTCCTCGCGCTCGTCCAGGACCTGGAGACCGGACCGCTGTTCGCCGCCGGGCTGCTCGACGCGGGCGACGGGCGTGGGCTGCTGCTGGTCGCCGTACACCACATCGTGTACGACGGACGGTCCGAGGAGGTGCTGGTCGCCGACCTGGCCGCCGCCTACGCGGGCCGTACCCCCGCGCCCGCCCCGGCACCGCCCGCGGCCGGCCCCCGCGAGGGCGCCGAGGAGGCGCGGGAGTTCTGGCGCGGCAGGCTCGCCGGACTCACCGCCCCCGACTGGCCCGGCGGAACGGTGCTGCCGCCGCGCGAGCTGCTGTCCCGGCCGCTCGTCTCGCACCCGGTACGGGTCGACGCGGCGACGGCCGGCCGGCTGCGGCAGGCGGCCGCCCGGTCCCGGAACCCCGTGCTCGTACCGCTGCTCGCGGCCTGGTGGCGGGCGCTGGCCAAGCTCGGCGGGCAGGGCGACCTGGCCGTCGGCACCATCGTGGAGGACCGCCCGGCCGGCCACGAGCGCACCGTCGGCTACTTCGCCAACGGCCTGCCCGTCCGGATCACCGCCGACCCAACGCTGGACACCCCGGCCCTGCTCGCGCTGGTCCGGGAACGGCTGCTGGAGGTCTTCGCGCACACCGCGCTCGGCACCGACGAGATCGCCCCGCTCGCCCCCCGCCCGCCCGCCGGCCGGAGCCCGCTCTACCAGAACCTGCTGGTGCTCCAGCGGACACCCGCACCCGCGACGGCCGACCCGACGGCCCCGACCCAACTGCCCGCGTCCGCGACGGCCGACCCGACGGCCCCGACCCAACTGCCCGCGTCCGCGACGGCCGAGCCGACGGCCCCCACTCAACTGCCCGCGTCCGCGACGGCCGACCCGACGGCCCCGACCCAACTGCCCGCGTCCGTCCCCGCGGCGAGCTCGGCTCCGGCCCAACTGCCCGCGCCCGTCACGTCCGCGAGCCCATCCCCGACCCCACCCCCCGCGCCCGTCCCGTCCGCGAGCCCGGCCGTGACCTCGCCGGCCGTGTCCGCGACGGCGGCCGGCCCGGTCCTCACTCCGTTGCCCGCGCCCGCGCTCGGCGCGCAGACCGAGCTGACCTGTGAGCTCTGGGACGACGGGGCCGCGTTCACCGGAGCCGTCACGGCCCCGGAGGGCCTGGTGCCCGTCGCCACGCTCGCCGAGGCCGCCGCCCTGTTCACCGCCGCGCTCGCCGATCTGGCCGGCCCCGACGCCGTACCTCCCGCCCGCGTACCCGAGGACCTGACATGACCGACCACTCCGCCGGCCCGCTCTCCTGGACCCAGGAGCGGATCTGGTTCGAGGAGCAGCTGCGCCCCGGTGACACCGCGTACCACATGCCGGTCACCCTGCGGGTGCGCGGCCCGCTCGACATCGCCGCGCTGCGCCGGGCCGTCGGCACCCTGGTGGCCCGGCACGACGCCCTGCGCACCGTCTTCCGCACCGAGGACGGCGAGCCCCGGCAGCAGGTGCTGGACACCGTGACCGTCCCCGTCCACACCCAGGACGTGCGTGCCACGGCCGACCCGGAGGACGCCGCGCACGCCGCGCTGCGCCGCGCCGCCCGCGAGCCCTTCGACCTGGCGCACGGACCGCTGCTGCGGGTCCTCGCCGTACGCTACGCCGACGACGGACACCTGCTCCTGCTGTCGGCCCATCACCTGATCGCGGACGGCCAGTCCTTCGCGGTCCTCTTCGCCGAACTGTCGCTGCTCTGCGCCGACCCCGCCGTCCGGCTCCCGCTCCCGCGGCAGAGCTTCGCCGAGGCCGTGCGCGCCGAGCGCGAGCGGTACGGCGAGGCCGCGGCGGACGAGCTGGTGGCCTGGTGGCGCGCGCACCTGGCCGGGGTCCCGCGAGTGCTGGACCTGCCCGCCGACCGCCCCCGGCCCGCCGTACGCGGCCACCGGGGCGCGAGCCGCCGGCTGGAGCTGGACCCCGCGGCCGGGCAGGCGGTGCGCGAGCTGGGCCGCGCGCACGAGGCCACGCCGTTCATGACCCTGCTGACGGCGTTCGGTGTGGTGCTGGCCCGGCAGACCGGACAGGAGCGGCTGATCGTCGGCACCCCGGCCGCCACCCGGGGCGCGGGCAGCCGGGACGTCGTCGGCTGCTTCCTGAACACCCTGCCGCTGAAGGTGGACGTCGGCGGCGGCGCCGACGGCTCCCCCTCCTTCGCGGACCTGCTCGCCCGGGTCCGCGCGGACGCCCTCGCGGCCTTCGCCCGCCAGCGCGTGCCGTTCGGGCGGCTGGTCGCCGACCTCGCCCCGGAACGCGACCTGTCCCGGGGCCGGCTGGTGCAGGTGTTCTTCAACCTGCTGCCGCCCGCCGCGGCCCCCGAACTGCCCGGCTGCACGGTCACCCAGCTGCCGTTCGGGGACGTCGACAACAAGTTCGACCTCACGCTGTACGCCGCGGCCCGGCCCGACGGCGGCTACGGACTGGAGGCGGTGTACGACGCCGGCCTGTACGAGCCCGAGCGCGTCGACGAACTGCTGCACCAGGTCCGCGCGGTGCTGGCCCAGGCGGCGGCCGACCCCGGCCGGGCCGCCGACGCGTTCGACCTGGCCGGTCCCCGGTCCGCCGCGCTGCTGCCCGACCCGGCCGCGCGCCTCGACTCCGTCGCGCCCGAGCCGCTCGCCGACCGGCTCGCCAAGCACGCCGCGATCACCCCGGACGCGGCCGCCCTGATCGGCGGCGGCCGGGTGTGGACGTACGCCGAGACCGAGCGCGTCACCGCCCGGCTGGCCCGGCGGCTGGCCGAGCGCGGGGTGCGGCCCGGTGACGTGGTCGCCGTGCACGCCGCCCGCCACCCGGCCACCGTCCTCGGACTGCTCGCCGTCCTGCGGGCCGGCGCGTCCTTCGCCGTGCTGGACGCCGGCTACCCCGAGGACACCCTGCGCACCCGCGCGGCGGCCCTCGCCCCCCGCGCCTGGCTCGCCTGCGCCCCCGGCCACCCCCTGCCCGCGTGCGCCGACGGCCCGGTCCTGCACGTCGGCACCGACCCGGACCAGGACCCGGACCAGGACCCGGACACCGCCCACCCCGCCGGCCCGCTCGACAGCGTCCCCCTGCCCGCTCCCGCCCCCGACGACGACGCCTACGTCGCCTTCACCTCCGGCACCACCGGGCGGCCCCGCCGGATCATCGGCACGCACCGGCCGCTCGGGCACTTCCTGGACTGGTACACCCGTACCTTCGACCTCGGCCCCGGCGACCGCTTCGCGGTGCTCTCCGGCCTCGGGCACGACCCGTTCCTGCGGGACGTCCTCGCCCCCCTGTGGGCGGGCGGCGCCGCCGTCTTCCCCGACGCCGACGTACGCGACACCGCCGCCCTCGCCGGCTGGCTCGCCGAGGCCGCGCCGACCGTCGTCCACCTCACCCCGGCGCTCGGCCGCGCCCTCGCCGACCAGGCGGCCCGGACCGGCACCGGCTGGCCCGCGCTGCGGCTGGCCGGCTTCGGCGGCGACACCCTCACCGGGCGGACGCTGCGCGCCTGGGCCCGTCTCGCCCCCGGCGCCGACCTGCTGAACCTGTACGGCGCCACCGAGACCCCGCAGGCCGTCTCCGTGCACGTCGCCCACCGCGCGGGCGCCCCCGCCGGCACCGCCCCCGCCGGCGCCGTCCCGCTCGGCCCGGGCATCGAGGGCGTCCAGCTGCTCGTGCTCGCCGGCGACCGCCCCGCCGGACTCGGCGAGATCGGCGAACTCGTCGTCCGCACCCCGTACCTGGCGCGGTACGCCGAGGACGGCGCCGGCGACGGATACCGGCCCGACCCGCACCCCGGCCGCCCCGGCGACCGCCTCTACCGCACCGGCGACCTCGCCCGGCCGCGCCCCGACGGGCTGCTGGAGCCGCTCGGCCGGGCCGACGAGCAGATCAAGGTGCGCGGCTTCCGGGTGGAGCCCGCGGAGACCGAGGCGGCGCTGGACGCGCTGGACGCGGTGGCGCAGAGCGCCGTACTGGCCGTGCCCGACGAGGACGAGGGACACCGGCTGGTGGCCTTCCTCGCCACCGGCGGCGACCGCCCCGACCTCGCCGAGGTGCGCGCCGCGCTGGTCCGGCGGCTCCCCGACCATCAGGTGCCCTCCGCGTACGTCGTCCTGGACGCCCTGCCGCTGACCGCCAACCGGAAGACCGACCGGGCCGCCCTGCGCCTCCTGGAGCACCGGGCCGAGGCCGCCACCGGCAGCTACACCGCCCCGCGGGGACCCGTGCAGGAGCGGCTCGCCGCCCAGTGGCGGGCGGTGCTCGGCCGGGAACGCGTCGGCGCCGAGGACGACTTCTTCGCGCTCGGCGGCCACTCGCTGCTGCTCACCCGGCTGCTGGCGCGCATCCGCCGGGCGTTCCCCGGCCCGGCCGCCGAACGGCTCACCCTCCAGGACCTGTTCGCCCGCCCGACCGTGGCCGAACTCGCCGGACTCCTCGGCACCGGCGCGGACGCGGCGGACGCGGACGCGGTCGGCGCGGGCGGCCTGCCGCGCACCGACCCCGCCGAACCGGCTCCGTTGTCCTGGACGCAGGAACGCCTGTGGCTGGAGGAACAGCTGCGGCCCGGGGACGCGGCCTACAACATGCCGCTCGTGCTGCGGCTGCGCGGCCCCCTCGACCGGGCCCTGCTCCAGCGGGCCGTGGACACCGTGGTCGCCCGGCACGCCGTCCTGCGCACGGTCGTCGAGCCCGGCCCCGACGGCTCCCCGCGCCAGCGGGCCCTGCCCGGCGCCCGCGTCCCGCTCGGGTTCGCGGACGTGACCGGCCGGCCGGACCCGCGGGCGGCCGGGGCCGCCGCGGCGATGGAGAGCGTCAAGGAACCCTTCGACCTCACGCGCGGCCCGCTGCTGCGCGCGGCGCTCTACCGGACCGGCGCCGACGAGCACGTCCTGGCCCTGACCGCGCACCACGTCGTCTTCGACGGCTGGTCCTTCGGGGTGCTGCTGCGCGAGCTGTCCGCCGCCTACGCCGGCAGGGAACTCGCGCCCCGGGAGCTGGAGTTCGCGGACGTCGCGCGCTGGGAGCGGGCCGAGCTGGACGGGCCCGCGCTGGACGGGCTGGCCGACTGGTGGCGCGGCCACCTCGACGGCGCCCCCCGCGTGCTGGAGCTGCCCACCGACCGGCCGCGCCCCGCGGTCAGCGCCCACCGGGGCGCCCGCCGCCGGCTCACCGTGGACGCGGCCACCTCCGCCGCGCTGCGCGAACTGGCCCGGGAGCACGGCGCCACCCTGTTCATGACGCTGCTGTCGGCCTACGCGATCGTGCTGTCCCGGTGGAGCGGGCAGGAGCGGCTGCTGGTCGGCGCCCCCGTCGCCAACCGGCCGCGCGCCGAGTTCGAGGACCTGCTCGGCTGCTTCCTCAACACCCTGCCGCTCCGGGTCGACCTCGACGGGGACCCGGCCTTCGGGGAACTGCTGGGCCGGGTCCGGGACACCGCCCTGCACGCCTTCGCCCACCAGCGGGTGCCGTTCGGGCGGCTGGTGAGCGAGCTGGCCCCGGAACGGGACCTGTCGCGCGGCCCGCTGGTGCAGGTGCTGTTCGCGCTCCAGAACGTCGAACTGGGCACGCTCGACGTGCCCGGGGTGACCGGCGAGCTGGTGGAGGTGTCGGCCGCCAACAGCCAGTTCGACCTCAACCTGCGGATGATCGACACCGGCCGGGAGCTGGTGGGGTGGCTCGACTACGACGTGGAACTGTTCGACGCGGCCACCGTCGAGCGGTTCGTGGAGCACTTCACCAACGTGCTCACCGCCGTCGCCGCCGACCCGGCCGGCGGCGTGCCCCTGCTGGACCCGCTCGGCCCCGCCGAGCGCGCCCGGCTGCTGACCGGCTGGAACGACACCCGCGTCGACTGGCCCGCGGACGACACCCTGACCGGGCTGCTCGCCGAGGCCGCCGCCCGGCACACGGACGCGCCCGCCGTACGGTTCGCCGGGCACGAGCTGTCGTACGCCGCACTCCACCGCCGGGCCGCCGCCCTCGCGCACCGGCTGCGCGGTCTCGGCGTCGGCCCCGACACCGTGGTCGGCGTCCACCTGGAGCGCTCGACGGAGCTGATGGTGGCCCTGCTCGCCGTGCTCAAGGCGGGCGGCGCCTATCTGCCGCTGGATCCCGGATACCCGCGCGAGCGGCTGGCGTTCATGCTCGCCGACGCCGGCGCGCCGGTGCTGCTCACCCACCCCGGCAAGGGCGCGTCGCTCGCCGCCGACGGCGTCACCGTGGTGACCGTGGACGAGCACGCCGAGCATGCCGCGGACGGGTTCCCCGGCACCGACCCGGAACCCCTCGCCGGCCCCGGCCACCTGGCGTACGTCATCTACACCTCCGGTTCCACCGGGCGCCCCAAGGGCGTGCAGGTGCCGCACCGGGGCATCGTCAACCGGCTGCGCTGGATGCAGGACGCCTACCGGCTGACCGGCGCCGACACCGTGCTGCAGAAGACACCGATCAGTTTCGACGTGTCGGTGTGGGAGCTGTTCTGGCCGCTGCTGACCGGGGCCCGGCTGGTGCTCGCCGCGCCCGGCGGACACCGGGACCCGGCGCACCTGGCCGGGCTGGTCCGGGACGAACGGGTCACCGTCTGCCACTTCGTGCCGCCCATGCTGGACACCTTCCTCGGCTCCGGCCGGGCCGTGGACTGCGGCTCGCTGCGGCTGGTGGTGTGCAGCGGCGAGGCGCTCCCCGCCGATCTGGCCCGCCGTTTCCACCAGGCCCTGCCCGGCGCCGCGCTGGAGAACCTGTACGGGCCGACCGAGGCGTCCGTCGACGTCACCCGCTGGTCCTCCCGGCCGGACTGGACGGGCGCGGCCGTCCCCATCGGCGCCCCGATCGCCAACACCCGTACCTACGTCCTCGACGCCCGGCTGCGGCCCGCCCCCGTCGGCGTGCCGGGCGAGCTGTACCTGGGCGGGGTGCAGCTGGCCCGCGGCTACGGCGGGCGGCCCGCGCTGACCGCCGACCGGTTCGTGCCCGACCCGTTCGGGCCGCCCGGCGCCCGCCTGTACCGCACCGGTGACATCGCCCGCTGGCACGCCGAGGGACACGTCGAGTACCTGGGCCGGGCCGACCACCAGGTGAAGGTGCGCGGCTTCCGGATCGAACTCGGCGAGATCGAGGCGGCCCTGCTGACCGTGGCCGGCGTGGGGCAGGCGGTGGCCGTGGTCCGCGAGGACCGGCCGGGCGACCGCAGGATCGTCGCCTACCTGACCGCGAGCGGCGGCCCGGACACCGCCCCGGGCGTGCCCATACTGCGGTCCCGGCTCGGCGAACGGCTGCCCGAGCACATGGTGCCCAGCGCGTTCGTCGTCCTCGACGCGCTGCCGCTGAGCCCCAACGGCAAGGTGGACCGGGCGGCGCTGCCCGCCCCCGACCGCTCGGCCGTCACCGCCGCCGCCCATGTCGCGCCGCGCACCCCCGAGGAGGAACTGCTGGCCGGGCTGTGGCAGCGGGTCCTCGGCCAGGACCGGGTGGGGGTGCGGGACAACTTCTTCGAGATCGGCGGCGACTCCATGCACGCCGTGCGGATCGTGGGCCTGGCCCGCGAGGCGGGGCACGACATCCCGCTCCAGCAGCTGTTCACCAGCCAGACCGTCGAGGACCTCGCCCGCTGGCTCGCCGACCGCGCCGACGAGAGCCCCGCCCGGCAGGAGGTCGCCGCGTTCGGCCTGCTGTCCCCGGAGGACCTCGCCCGCCTGCGGTCCTGACAAGCCCGTACCGGGGCCGGCTCCATTCCCCCCGGACCCCGGCCCCGGTACGCCCAGCCCGCGCCCGCCCGCCGCCCCGACGCCCGCACCCCGGAAGGAACCCCGTGCCCAGCCACGACGCCAGCACCCCCGCCGCCGACATCGTCGACGCCTATCCGCTGACCCTGCTCCAGTCCGGCATGCTGTTCCACAGCCACGCCGACGGCGACACCCCCACCTACCACGACATCTCCGCCATCCGGCTCTCCGGCCGCTTCGACGAGACCGCGCTGCGCGCCTCGCTGGCCGCGGTGATCGAGCGCGCCGACATCCTGCGCAGCTCCTTCGACCTGACCCGGTTCAGCACCCCGATGCAGCTGGTGCACTCCGCCGTGGAGACCCCGCTGACCGTGGAGGACCTGCGCGGCCTCGGCACGGCCGAGCAGGACCGGCGGGTGGCCGCGTGGACCGAGCGGGAGAAGGCCACCGCGTTCGTGCTGACCCGGGCCCCGCTGCTCACCCTGCACGTGCACGTCTTCGCCGACGACGACTTCCGGCTCAACCTGAGCTTCCACCACGCGATCCTGGACGGCTGGAGCCTGTCCCTGGTCACCAGCGCGCTGATCACCGGCTACGACGCCCGGCTGGCCGGACGCCCCGACCCGGCGACCGCCCCGGCCACCCGGTTCCGCGACTACCTGGCGCTGGAACAGCAGGCCCTGACCAGCGAGGAGTCCCGCGCCTACTGGGCCGGCCTGCTGGAGGACACCGACTTCACCGGCCTGCCCCGCACGGCGGACCCCGCCCTGTCCCCGGTCCGCGAGGCCCGGGTGCACGAGGTCCCGCTGCCCGAGGGGCTCGGCGAGCGGCTGCGCGCGGTGGCCGCCGAGGCGCGGGTGCCGGTGAAGGCGGTGATGTTCGCCGCGCACGCCCGTGTGCTCTCCCTGCTGTCCGGCCGCGGCCGGGTCGTCACCGGCCTGGTCGGCAACGGCCGCCCCGAGACCGCCGACGGCGACCAGGTCGTCGGCCTGTTCCTGAACACGCTCCCGCTCGTCGTGGACGTCACCGGCGCCACCTGGATCGAGCTGGCCCGGCGCATCCACGCCGCCGAGTCCGGTGCCCTGCCGCACCGCCGCTACCCCCTGGCCCGGATGCTCCAGGACCTGCGCCGGCCGCAGTTCTTCGAGACCGTCGTCGACCACCGCAGCTTCCGCAGCTACGACATGGCGCTGGACGAGGTCGCCGTCACCGGCGGCGAGTTCTTCGAGCAGACCAACTTCCCCTTCACCGCGAACTTCGGCACCGACCCGGTCACCGGCGAGGTCCGGCTGCGCGTCAACTACGACGCCGCCGAGTTCACCGACGCCTGGGTCGCCACCGTCGGCGGCTACTACGCCGAGGCGCTCGGCGCGCTCACCGCCGACCCGCACGCCCCCGTGCACACCACCGCGCTGCTGCCCACCGCCGACCTGCACCGGCTGCTCACCGAGTGGAACGACACCGCGGCCGGCTGGGACCTGGACCGCACCCTGCCCGAGCTGCTCGCCGAGCGGGCCGCCAAGCACCCCGACCGCACCGCCGTACGCTTCGGCGACACCGCCCTCACCTACGGCGAGTTCAACGCCTGGGCCAACCGGCTCGCGCACGAACTGCGCGAACTCGGCGTCGGCCCGGACACGCTGGTCGGCGTCCACCTGGAACGCTCCGCCGAGCTGATCGTCGCCCTGGTCGCGGTGCTGAAGGCGGGCGGCGCCTATGTGCCGCTGGACCCCGGCTATCCCCGCGAACGCCTGGAGTACATGCTCGCCGACGCCCGCGTCCCGGTCCTGCTGACCGGCGCCGGCCTGGCCCCGCCCGCCGCGCCCGAGGGCACGGTCGTCGTGGAGGTCGACCGCGCGGTCGCCGCCGGCCGGCCCGAGACCGACCCGCTGCCCCAGGCCGGCCCGGAGCACCTGGCGTACACCATCTACACCTCCGGCTCCACCGGCCGCCCCAAGGGCGTGCAGATCCCGCACCGGGCCCTGCTCAACCTGCTGTTCTCCTTCGGCCGCGACCTCGAACTCACCGAGGACGACCGGCTGCTGGCGGTCACCTCGCTCTCCTTCGACATCGCCGCCCTGGAGGTGTACCTGCCGCTGCTGACCGGTGCCGAGCTGATCGTCGCCCCCGACATCGCCGTCGACGGACCCCGGCTGCGCGAGGCCGTCGAGCGCTCCGGCGCCACCGTCGTCCAGGCCACCCCGTCCAGCTGGCGGCTGCTGATCGAGGCCGGCCTCGGCGGCGACGAGCGGCTGCGGGTGATCTCCGGCGGCGAGGCGCTGCCCGAGGACCTCGCGCGGGAGCTGACGGCCCGCTTCCCGGTGGTGTGGAACGCCTACGGCCCCACCGAGACCACCATCTGGTCCGCCCTGGACCGGGTCCGCGCCGGTGAGCCGGTCACCCTGGGCCGCCCGATCGCCGGCACCCGCGTCTACGTCCTCGACGCCTCCTACGCCCCCGTGCCCGAGGGCGTGCCCGGCGACCTGTACATCGCCGGCGACGGTCTGGCCCGCGGCTACTCCCGGCGCGGCGACCTCACCGCCGACCGCTTCCTGCCCGACCCCCACGCCCCGGCGGCGGGCGCCCGCATGTACCGCACCGGCGACGTGGCGCGATGGCTGCCCGACGGCCGTCTGGAGTTCCTCGGCCGCTCCGACCACCAGGTCAAGGTGCGCGGCTTCCGGATCGAACTCGGCGAGATCGAGGCCGTACTGGCCCGGCACCCCGCGGTGGGCCGGGTCGTGGTGACGGCACGCCGCGACCAGCCCGGCGACGCCCGCCTCGCCGCCTACCTCACCCCCGAGGGCGACACCGCGCCGGCCGCGGCCGACCTGCGCGAACTGGCCGCCGGGGCGCTGCCCGACTACATGGTGCCCAGCGCCTTCGTCGTCCTGGACGCCTTCCCGCTCACGCCCAACGGCAAGGTCGACCGGCTCGCGCTGCCCGCGCCCGGCCGCGAGGAGACCACCGCCGGCGTCTTCGTCGCGCCCCGCACCCCCGTCGAGGAGGCCATCGCCGCGATCTGGCGGGACGTCCTCGGCGTGCCGGAGGTCGGTGTCACCGACGCCTTCCTCGACCTCGGCGGCAACTCGATCTCTGCGCTGCGGGTCATCCTGCGGCTGCCGGAGATCACCGACGTGGAGGTGCCGGTGGCCGCGCTGTTCGAGGGCGGCACCATCGAGCGGCTCGCGGAGATCGTCACCGGGGAGCGCCGGCAGGCCGCGTCCACGCTGGTGCCGCTGCGCTCCACCGGCACCAAGGCGCCGTTCTTCCTCGTCCACCCGCTGGGCGGCAGCGTCTTCTGCTACTCCGAGCTGGTGGGCGTCCTCGACCCCGAGCGCCCGCTGTACGCCTTCCAGGCCCCGGAGTACGCGGGCCCCGACGTGCCCCGCCCGGACAGCGTCGAGGAGATCGCGGCCCTGTATCTGTCCGAGGTCCGCACCGTCCAGCCCGAGGGCCCGTACTTCCTCGGCGGCTGGTGCATGGGCGGCATGGTCTCCTACGAGATGGCCCGCCAGCTGGAGGCCGCCGGCGAGGAGGTCGGCATGCTGACGATCATCAGCGCCAGCATCGACGACCCGGTCCCGCCGCGCTACGCCACCAGCGAGTCCGCCGCCATCCTCGGCGCGTTCGCCGGCCGCCTCGACGTCACCGAGGCCGAACTGGAGGCCCTCGACCCCGAGGAGCGGCTCGCCCACGTCGTCCGGCTCACCCAGGGCACCAGCGACGAGCGCGCCGACGCCCGCTCGGTGGAGGACCTGCGCCGCCTGGTGCAGCTGTACACGCGGCACGCCCGCGCCCTGCTCACCTACCGGGACACCCCGCGCGAGCCGCTGCGCGGCGACGCGGTGCTGGTCCGTGCCGAGACCGAGCTGTTCGAGGGCTGGCACATGGGCTGGCAGCCCCGGGTCGGCGGCACCCTGCTGATCGACGAGTCGCCCGGCGACCACTTCAGCATGCTCGAACAGCCCAACGTCCCCCAGGTCGCGCGCCGCCTGGAGGAGGCGGCCGACGGCCGGCCGCGCGGTGTCGTCGCCGCGTCCTGACCCATCGAAACCCCCTGCGTAGGAGCACCTCATGACGGACGCCGTGACGGCCGGCGAGAAGGCCGACGAGACGGTCGGCGACCCGGCCGACGAGAGGACCGGCCACCCGGCCGGCGTGACGGCCGGCGACCCGGCGGGCGAGTCGGCCGGGGAAGCGGTCGTGAAGGCCGGGGAAGCGGTCGCCGAGACGGTCGGCGCCACGGGCGTCTCGCCGGCCGCCGCCCCGGCCGGAGCGACGCCCGGGGAGCCGGCCGAGGCGACGGCGGGGGAGTCCGCTGCCGCGGACGCCCCCAGCGTGTGGCGCAACGCCGACTTCACCCGGCTGTGGACCGGCCAGACCGCCTCCCTGTTCGCCGCCCAGGTCAGCGAACTCGCCCTGCCGCTGGTCGCGGTGCTGGCCCTGTCCGCCGGCTCCGCCCAGGTCGGCCTGCTCACCTCGGTGGTCAAACTGCCGTACCTGCTGGTCTCGTTGTTCGCGGGAGTGCTCGTGGACCGGGTCCGGCGGCGGAACATCCTCATCGCCACCGACCTCGGCCGCGCCCTCGTGCTGTCCGTGGTGCCGGTCCTGTACTGGACGGACCGGCTCGGCATCAGCTGGCTGTACGTCCTCGGCTTCTTCGCCGGCTGCGGCAGCGTGCTGTTCGACGTGGCCGGGCAGGCCTATCTGCCCCGGCTGGTCGAGCGCGAGCAGCTCACCCGGGCCAACTCCGCGCTCGGCGCCAGCCAGTCGGCGGCCACCATCGGCGGGCCCGCGCTCGGCGGTGTGCTCGTGCAGTGGCTGACCGCACCGGTGGCCGTGCTGGCGGGCGCCGTGTCGTACCTGGTCTCGGCGGTGACGGTGGCGAGCATCCGGCACCGGGAGGAGGGCGCGGAGCACACCGGGGGCGCGACGCCCGCGGGGACCCTGCGCGAGGTGTGGGCGGGCCTGAGGTTCGTCTTCGGCAACGAACCGCTGCGGGCCATGACGGTCATGGCGTCGATCTTCAACCTGTCGTTCACGGCACTGGAGGTCGCCTTCGTCCAGTTCATGCCCCGCACGCTCGGCCTGTCGGCGGGCGAGATCGGCCTGGTGATGGCCGCGCTCGGCCCCGGCTTCCTCGTCGGCGCGGCCTTCGCGGGCCGGCTGCCGCAGCGCTTCGGCTACGGCCGCACGATGCTGGCCACCGCCGCCGTCGCCAACCTCGTCATGCTCGGCATCTCCACCGTGCACGGCTCCGGAGTCCTGGCCGTCGGCACCCTGATGCTGATCAACTTCCTGTTCGCGTCCTTCGGCGTCGCCAACAACGTCACCGTGCTCAGCATCCGGCAGACCCTCACCCCCGACTCGCTCCAGGGCCGGGTCGCCGCCACCAACCGCTTCGTCGCCATGGGCATCGCGCCCCTCGGCGCCCTCGCCGGCGGTTTCCTCGGCAGCGCGGTGGGCCTGCGCGGCACCGTCCTGATCACCGCGATCGGTCTGTCCTCCGCGCTGGTCCCGCTCGCCCTGTCCTCGCTGGCCCGGATCCGCTTCGACCTCCCGGAGCCGATCGTCCTGTTCCCGCAGAGCCCGTCGCAGAGTCCGTCGCAGGGCCCGTCGCCGAGCGCGTCGCAGCGCCCGTCGCAGAGCCCCTCGCAGAGCAAGGAAGACGCCTGATGTCCCAGCCGTACGACACCCCCGACGTCCCCGACACCGCCGGCGCCGAGCCGCGCCACCTCGTCGTCGTCAACCACGAGGAGCAGTACTCGGTGTGGCCGGCCCTGCTGCCCGTGCCCGACGGCTGGCGGACCACCGGCTTCGCGGGCACCCGCGAAGAGGCGCTCGCGCACATCGAGACCGTCTGGACCGACCTGCGCCCGCTCAGCGTGCGCTGACCGCCCCGCACCCACGGAAGGCCCAAAGATGGACTTCAGCCTCTTCTACTTCGCCGACGGCAGCGGCGGCGACGGCAGCGGCGGCGGACGCTACGACCTGCTGCTCGAAGGCGCCAAGTACGCCGACACGCACGGCTTCTCCGCCGTGTGGACGCCCGAACGGCACTTCCACCCCTTCGGCGGGCTGTACCCGAACCCGTCGGTGACCGGTGCCGCCGTCGCCACCGTCACCGAGCGGGTCGCGATCCGCGCCGGCAGCGTGGTCGCCCCGCTGCACCACCCGCTGCGCATCGCCGAGGAGTGGGCAGTCGTCGACAACCTCTCCGGCGGCCGGGTCGGCCTGTCCCTGGCCTCCGGCTGGAACGCGGTCGACTTCGCGCTGCGCCCCGAGGGCTACGCGGGCCGCAAGGACGCCGTCCTCGACACCCTGGAGCAGGTGCGGGCGCTGTGGCGGGGCGAGCCGCTGGCCGTCACCGACGGCGCCGGCAACCCCGCCGAGGTGCGGGTCTTCCCGCAGCCCGTGCAGCGCGAGCTGCCGGTGTGGGTGACCAGCGCGGGCGGCCCGGAGACGTTCCGGGCCGCGGGCCGGGCCGGGGCCGGGGTGCTCACCCATCTGCTCGGCCAGGACTTCGACCAGCTCGCCGAGAAGATCGCCCTGTACCGCAAGGAGCTCGCCGCCCGCCCCGGCCACGACGGCCGCCCCGGCCATGTGGCGCTGATGCTGCACACCTATCTGGGGGAGGACCCGGAGCGGGTGAAGGAGACGGTCCGCGAGCCGTTCACCGCGTACCTGAAGAGTTCCTTCGGGCTCATCGCCCGCTCGGCGGGCAGCATCCTGTCCGGCTTCGACCCCGACAAGCTGCGCGAGTCCGACATCGACTTCCTGGTCCGGCGGTCCTTCGACACCTACTACACGACCAGCGGCCTGTTCGGCACGGTCGCGCAGGCCGCGGCCGTGGTGGAGCGGGCGCGCGCGGCCGGAGTGGACGAACTGGCCTGCCTGATCGACTTCGGCGTCGGCAAGGACCAGGTCCTGGCCGGCCTGGAGCACCTGGACGAGCTGCGTGAGGCGACCGCGTGACGGCGGCCGCCACGACGGAACGCACCGCGCTGTTCCGGCGCACGGCGAGCCGGTTCCCGACCGGGGTGACCGTGCTGACCACGGTCACGGACGGCGAGCCGTACGGCATGACCGCCAACGCCTTCCTGACCCTCTCCCTCGACCCGCTGCTGGTCGCCGTCGCCGTCGGCGTCGGCTCCCGCGCGTTCGAACGGGTGCCGGCCGCCGGCCGGTTCGCGGTGACGGTGCTCGGCGACCGGCAGACGGCCACCGCCCGCCGGTTCGCCGATCCCGCGCGCCCCGCCGGGACCGCCGCGTTCGCCGACGACCCGTGGACGCCGGGACCGGCGACCGGCTGCCCGGTGCTGACCGACGGCGTCGGTTTCTTCGACTGCTCCGTCGAGGCCGTGCACCCGGCGGGCGACCACGTCCTGGTCGTCGGCCGGGCCGAGTCCTTCGGTCCGCTCGACGGCGTCCGGCCGCTGGTCTTCACCGAGGGTGCCTTCGCCGCCCCCGACCCCTCCTTCCGCCCGCCCGCACTCCCCGGAGCACGCCCATGAGTACGACGTCCCCGCCGAAGGCGGCCATCGCCCGGGACCCGAGCGCCTCGCGCGGCCCGGCCCGCCCCGTGCCGCACGCCGTGCGCGGCGGCACCCTGCGCATCCTGCGCGACGCCGACTACGACCACCTCGACCCGCAGCGCATCCAGACCCTCCAGGCCACCGCGCTCGGCCATCTGCTGTACCGCACGCTGACGATGTTCGCCGAGGACGGGCGGGGCGGCTGGCAGCTGGTCGGCGACCTCGCCGAGAACCCCGGCCGGGACGTCGACGGCGACGGCCGCACCTGGGAGTTCACCCTCAAGGAGGGGCTGCGCTACGAGGACGGCCGCCCGGTCACCGCCGCCGACGTCGCCCACGGCATCGCCCGCTCCTTCGAGGAGTCCCTGTCCGGCGGCCCCGGCCACCTCCAGGAATGGCTGGGCGCGAACGGCCCCTACGCGGGCCCCTTCACCGACGGCACCGACGAGGTGCCCGGCCTGACCGTGCCGGACGAGCGCACCCTGGTCCTCCGCTTCCCCGAGCCGCGCCCCGACCTGCCGTTCGCCGCGGCCCTGGTGACCACCGTGCCGGTGCCCCGGGACGCCGACACCGGCGAGAGCTACGGCAAGGCCCCGCTCGCCTCCGGCCCGTACCGGATCGCCGCCCACCGGCCCGGCGAGCTGCTGGTGCTGGAGCGCAACCCGCACTGGGACCCCGCCACCGACGCCGTGCGCCACGACCACCCGGACCGGGTCGAGATCGAACTGGCCGTCGGGGCCGGCGAGCAGAACCTGCGGGCCCGCGACGGCGAGGGCGCCGACGCCTTCGCCGTCGCCGAGAACACCGCCCCCGAGGACGTCGCCGCGCTGCTGACCGACGATCCCGCGCTCGCCCCCCGGCTGCGCCGCGACCCCACCCCGCTCGTCTGGTACCTGGCGATCAACACGGCCCGGGTGACGGACGTCGAGGTCCGCCGGGAGATCGCCCGCGCCCTGGACAAGGCGGCGCTGCGCGACGCCATGACGGGCGCCGTCGGCGGCGAGATCACCCACACCATCCTCTCCCCGGCCACCCTCGGCCACCGCCCCTACCCGGACCCGCACGCGGGCGGCCCGCGCGGTCTGCCGGCCGACCGGTACGACACCACCCTGCGCCTGCTCAGCCGGGACGGTGCCTACTTCACCGCCGGGGCGCGGGCGGTCCAGCGCTCGCTGGAGGCGGCCGGCTTCCGGGTGGAGATCACCGAGATCGAACGGCCCCGGCACAACGCGGCCGTCCTCACCCGTGGTCACGACCACGACCTGTACCTGATGTGCCAGGCCGCCGACTGGCCGGGTGCCGCCACCCTGCTCACCGGCTTCGACGGCGGCACCCTGCGCCCCACCGGCAACGCCAACTACACCTATCTGGACGACCCCGGCGTCAACGCCGAGATCGCCCGCCTGTCCGCGCTGCCCGCCGACCGGGCGGCCGAGGGCTGGGCCGCCCTGGACGAGCGGCTGGCCCGCGACCACGTACCCCTCGTCCCGGTCTTCTCCTACGTGCACGTGGCGGTGTCCGGCCCGCGGGTGGGCGGCGTGTTCACCTCGTCGTTCCTCGGCACGCCCGTCTACTACGACGCCTACGTCACCCCCGGCCCCGGGGAGACCGCCGCCGGGGAGGCCGTCACGGGGGAGGCCGTCGCCGGGGAGGCCGTCCCGGGGGAGGCCGTCGCCGGGGAGGCCGTCACGGGGGAGGCCGTCGCCGGGGAGTTCGCCGCCGGGCAGGCCGCCGCCGGGCAGGCCGCCGCCGGGGAGATCGTCACCGGGGAGACCGCCGCCGGGGAGGACAGCGCCCGTGGCTGACCGTCCCACCCTCTACGAACGGTTCGCCGCCTCCGCCGCCGCCCACCCCGCGCGGACCGCGCTGGAGACCGCCGGCCGGGTGCTGGACTACGCGGCCCTGCGCCGGCTCGCCGAGCACACCGCCGCCCGGCTGCTCACCGCCCTCGACGGCCGGCGCCCCGAGCGCGTCGGCGTCCTCGCGGGCCGCTCGGTCGCCGCCTACGCCTCCTACCTGGCCGCGCAGCGGCTGGGCGCGGCGGCCGTACCGCTCGGCCCCGACGTCGCCCCGGCCCGGCTGGCCGCCATCGCGGACCGGGCCGCGCTGGACGCGGTGCTCGCCGGCCCGGACGCGGCCGGCCCGGCCGAGGCGGCCGGATTCGGCTGCCCGGTCCTGCCGTTCACCGAGCCGGCACCCGAGGCCCCGGACGCCGGACTGCCGCCGTACGAGCCGCGCCCCGAGGCGGTCGCGTACATCGTCTTCACCTCCGGCTCCACCGGTACCCCCAAGGGCGTCCCGGTGCTCCAGAGCAACGCGGCGGCGCTGCTCGACCACGCCCTCGACCGGTACGGCTTCGGCCCGGACAGCCGGGTCTCGCAGACCTTCGACCTCACCTTCGACCCCACCGCGTGGGACATGTTCACCGCCTGGAGCGCGGGCGCTGCCCTGATCGTCCCGGGCCGCGCGGACCTGGCCCGGCCGGCCCGCTTCATCCGCGAGCGGCGGATCACCCACTGGTTCTCCGTGCCCTCGGTGATCACCTACGGCCGCCGGCTGCGCGACCTCGCCCCCGGCGCCATGCCGGAGCTGCGCTGGACCCTGTTCGGCGGGGAACCGCTCACCCTGGAGCAGGCCGCCGTCTGGCGGTCCGCCGCCCCCGCGAGCGTCCTGGAGAACCTCTACGGCCCCACCGAGGTCACCGTCGCCTGCACCCAGTACCGGCTGCCCGCCGACCCCGCGGACTGGCCGGCCACCGCCAACGGCACGGTGCCCATCGGCGCGCCCTATCCGCACCTGGACGCCCTGGTGCTGGACGAGGACGGCCGCCCGGCCGAGGAGGGCGAGCTGTGCCTGCGCGGCCCGCAGCGCTTCCCCGGTTATCTGGACCCGGCCGAGAACCCGGGCCGCTTCATCCGCTTCGACGGCCGGCGGGGCACGGTCCGCCAGGAGCACACCCCGCCCGGCCCGGAGCTGTACTACCGCACCGGCGACCGGGTCCGGCGCGACCCCGACGGCAACCTGCTGCACCTGGGCCGGCTGGACCAGCAGGTGAAGATCAGCGGCCACCGGATCGAGCTGGGGGACGTGGAGGCGGCCCTGCGCGCGGTCCTGCGGGAGACGGACACGGTCGCCGAGGCCGTGGTGACGGTACGGACGGCGGAGGGCGCCGAACCGGTCCTGGCCGCCGCCTACACCGGCGCTCCGCAGGACTCCCTGGAGCTGCGCGCCCGGCTGGCGGAACGGCTGCCCGCCTACATGCTGCCGCGGTCCTTCACCCATTTCGACGCGTTCCCGCTGAACGCCAACCGGAAGACCGACCGCAGGGCGGTGGCCGAACGGCTTTCGGCTCAGGGCTGACCGGCGGGTCAGGGGTTGCCATCCCCCGCCCCTCCTGGGGGAGGATGGCGACATCCGCATGAAGGGAAAAACACGGTGAGCATCGACCCGTCCTCGATTCCGAATTTCGGGGGCCAGCCCGAACCGCAGCCCCAAGGACCGGCGGGCCCCGTCCTCCCGGATCAGGACCTGGTGAAGCAGCTTCTCGACCAGATGGAGCTGAAGTACGTCGTCGACGAGGAGGGTGACCTCGCCGCGCCGTGGGAGCAGTTCCGCACGTACTTCATGTTCCGCGGAGAGGACGAGCAAGCGATCTTCTCGGTGCGGACCTTCTACGACCGCCCCCACAAGATCGACGAAAAGCCGCAGCTGCTGGAGGCCATCGACGACTGGAACCGCCGCACGCTGTGGCCCAAGGTCTACACCCACACCCATGACGACGGCACCGTCCGTCTGATCGGCGAGGCCCAGATGCTGATCGGCACGGGCGTCGACATCAACCACTTCGTCTCCTCCACGGTCAGCTGGGTGCGCGCCGCGATCGAGTTCGACAAGTGGCTGATCGAACGGCTCGGCCTGGAGGAGGAGGTCGACGGCACGAACGCACCGCATCCGGACGGCGACCACCCCGAACCCGACACCGAGTAACCGCAACCCCGGGTCCGGGGGCACCGTCCCCCGGACCACCTGCACATCCTCCCCGCGCCACGCTGCCTCCCGGAGTACCTCCGATCGCATGACGATCGTCGAGGAGGAGGCCGAAGCGAGGGGCATCACCCTTCATCGGCGCAGCCTTCCGGTGCAGAAGCCGGAATCGGCCGAAGTGCTCATCCGCTCCCGCAGGCTCCGATCGGCCTGCTCTCGTCGCGGGATGTCCGTCGACGACTCCTGCGGCGTGCGGTGCCCCGTGACGATCCCCGGGCGCGAGTTGAGTATGCGTACTCAGGAGCTACCAGTACCGCATCGTTAGGCTCAGTGGCCGCAAGAACACAATGCGTTACGGCACACGCCGCATCGCCGTCGCGAGCGGGGGAGGGAAGCGCTGATGGCGTGGGATGAGTGGGAGCAGCTCAAAGCAGGTGCGGCTCAGCGGGTTCAGATCGACCACTTAGCCGACCCAGGTGGTGGAGGGGGCGGGGGGACGAGCGGCGCAAACGGGTCGGGTCCTGACCTGAAGGCATCGAAGGGGCCGTGGACCAAGGCCTCCGGCGTGGCTCATGAGCTGCGGACCGCCACGAACTCAAGACTCACCGACCTCAAGACGGCCCACGACGGTGTCAAAAGCGGGACCGACGGCTTCAGCAGCACCGCCGCGCTGAACGAAATCTTATCCACCTGGGAGAACCGGCTTACCTCGGTCCGCGACGAGTGCGACCGGCTGAACGGCGCGCTCGCCAAGACGGGCCGCGACTTCGGTGAGATCGACCCTGCCGTCGCCGGCAAGGTCGACGGCGTGCATGTCGGTAACACGCCCGACTGGGCGCGGTGACGCGAGCATGCCCACATGGCAGCAACTCCGTGACGCGAAGTTCACCGAGTACGAGGAAGCTTCCGACGGCTGGGGCAAGGTCAGTAATGGGGCCGACGCCGCTCGCATCCGGGTCGACCAGGAGATGTCCGCTCCGATCCGCACCACGCAGAAGGGCGAGGCGCAGACCTCGGCAGAGCGGGATCTGACCCGGCTGAGCCGGAACTACCAATACCTCCATGGCGAATGCGGACTTGTCCGCACGGCGTTGAACGGTCTCGCCTCGGAACTCTCAGGTGCCCAGAAGAAACTGAAGCAGGCCCTCGAAGACGCTGCCGGTCTCAAGTTCACGGTCAATGAGGACGGCTCCGTCGAGTACCCGAGGAGCACCGAGCTGCCCATGTCTCCCGGCACGTCCTCCAGCACGGAGGTCGCCAGGCCGGGCGCGCCGGTCCCGTACCTCCCTGGTGCCGGCGAGGCGAACGGCGACCCCAACAAGGGCAAGGCCGAGGACATCGCCGAGCGCATCTCCCAGGCAGTGAACAGCGCCGTCGAGATCGACACCCGCTACGCCAGGATTCTTCGTGAGCTGAAGGCACCGGACGGCCTGGCCGTGACCGACGACATGCTCTTGGACGAGGCTCACGACATGGGTGACGTCCAGAAAGCAGTCGGCACCTATCTCGACAAGAGCAGCATTCCGCAGGGCAAGTCCCCGGGCGACAACAAGAAATGGTGGGACGGTCTCACACAGGAGCAACGGGAGGAGTACCAGACGCTCTACCCGGCCGAGATCGGGGCGCTCGACGGCCTGCCGAGTGCGACCCGCGACTCGTCCAACCGGATCGTCCTGGACGAAGCTCATGCCCAGGTCCAGTACAAGATCGATCAGCTCGGCCCGGAGCCGGAGAAGCAGGTCGTCACCGCGGGCGGGATCATCACCAACCCGGAATGGACTGCGTGGAACGCCATGGGCGGAAACAAGTACAGGGACCAGCTCAAGGGCATGGACGCGGTCCGGGCACGTTTCGACCAGACCGGAGTCGACGGGTTACCGCCGGCCTACCTGCTGGGCTTCGACCTCAAGGACAACGGCCACGTCATACTGGCCAACGGCAACCCGGACACAGCGGACAACACGGCCGTCTACGTTCCGGGTACGAAATCGAAACTGGCCGGGGCCCACGGTGACATCACGCGTATGACGCGCCTGTGGAACGACACCAATAGTTTGGCACCGGGTAAGACGAACTCGACCATCACATGGATCGGGTACGACGCCCCGCAGAGCATCACGCCCGAGGCCATGGAGAAGCACTTCGCCTACGACGGCGCACCCAAGCTCAACAACTTCCTGGATGGTCTGCAGACGGTGCAGGGAGGACCGGACGCCAGCCACACCACCGTCATCGGTCACAGCTACGGATCTACCACCGTGGGTGCCGCGTCAAAGGCTCCAGGTCACTTCGCTGCTGATGACATCGTCGTGGCGGGCAGCCCCGGCATGCTGGTGGGCGACGCGAGCGACCTGGACGTCGGGAAGAACCATGTGTGGTCCGAGGCTGCACACGACGACATGGTCCCACTGGGAGGCAAGGTCGCCCACCTCGGCGGGTACAAGTGGGGAGTTCAGACCTGGCACGGGCTGCCGTACGACGCTGGACCGATCCAGACGGTTCCGTCCGACGAAGCGTTCGGAGCACATCGCATGGCCGTCGACACGGGCGGACACAGCGGCTACTGGGACGAAGATTCGTACAGCCTCCAGAATCAGGCGGCCGTAGTCACTGGACGGTACGACCAGGTAGTGGATCCCTGAGGTGATGACAATGCACAGGAAGCGGTACCGGCGGGCCTCCGTCGGCCTTGCCGCCGCAGTAGTCGCTGTTTCCCTTCTCACGGCAGGATGCTCCAAGACGGTGGATCACAAAGGACACTCGCCCTCCTCCGGCTCGCAGACCGCCTCCGGGTCACCCACGCTGGACGTGGACAAGGCCCGTGACAAGGCGAAGGCCGCCTCCAGCGCGATCTACGAGATGATCGGCATGCCCGCGGCCAAGGTCACGGAACCGGGCCCCGCCATCGCGACGTGTGACGAGGACCCCGAGCATCTCTACAAGACCGCTCATCCCTGGTCGGTCTACGGCGTCTCCGAGGACGCGCTGAAGGCGGGCTTCCAGCGGCTGCGGGAGGAACTGCCCAAGAAGGGGTGGGAGATCGTCGAATACGGCCCCGACAACAGCAAGGCCAAGTCGCTCGCTCTCACCGCGAACTCGGGGAAGGACCGCTTCTCGGTGCACGCCGTGCTCATGGTGTCCACGCCGACCCATCCGCACGAGAAGGATCCGCTGCTCTCGGTCAACGTGGTCTCCGGCTGCTGGCGCGCCCCCAAGGGCACGGATCTCAACACCCGGTACTGACCACGAACCCCCGTGCCGCCGAACGCCACGCCGAGGCCCGGAGATCAGCCCAGGCGCCGCAGCCGGCCGGCCGCCTCCTGGAGTACGTCGTCCCTCTTGCAGAAGGTGAACCGGACCTGACCGCGGCCGGCGTCCGGATCGTCGTAGAAGACGGAGTTGGGGATGGCGACGACACCGCAGCGTTCGGGCAGCGCTCGGCAGAAGGCGTAGGCGTCCTTCTCGCCGAAGGGCGTGATGTCGGTGGTGATGAAGTACGTTCCCTGGGGCTCGTAGACCTCGAACCCGGCCGCGCGCAGGCCGTTGCCGAGCAGGTCGCGCTTGCGGCGGAGGTCGGCGCGGAAGCTCTCGAAGTACGAGTCCGGCAGGCGCAGCGCCTCGGCGATGGCGTACTGGAAGGGGCCCGCGCTGACGTAGGTCAGATACTGCTTGGCCGTCCGGACGGCGGAGACGAGCGGGCCGGTCGCCGTGACCCAGCCGACCTTCCATCCGGTGAAGGAGAAGGTCTTGCCCGCCGAGCTGATCGTGACCGTGCGCTCGCGCATGCCGGGCAGGGCCGCGAGAGGGCGGTGCGTGCCTTCGTAGACGAGGTGCTCGTACACCTCGTCGGTGACGACGAGCAGGTCGTGCTCGACCGCGAGCGCGGCGATGGCGTTCTGCTCATCGGCGGTGAGCACCATCCCGGTCGGGTTGTGCGGGGTGTTGAGGAGAAGGAGGCGGGTCCGCGGGGTGATCTTGGCGCGCAGCTCGTCCAGGTCCGGGCGGAAGGACGGCGCGCGCAGAGTGAGCGGTACGCGCTTCGCGCCGGCCATCGCGATGCAGGCGGCGTAGGAGTCGTAGAAGGGCTCGAAGGCGATGACCTCGTCGTCCGGCTCCAGGAGCGCCAGCATGGTGGCGGCGATGGCCTCGGTGGCGCCGGCGGTGACCAGGACCTCGGTGTCGGGGTCGAAGGCGAGGCCGTGGAAACGCCGTTGGTGTTCGGAGATCGCGGCGCGCAGCTCCGGGACGCCGGGACCGGGCGGGTACTGGTTGCCCTTCCCGTCCCGGAGGGCGCGGACGGCGGCCTCCCTGATCTCCTCGGGGCCGTCGGTGTCGGGGAAGCCCTGCCCCAGGTTGATCGCGCCCGTCGCGTTCGCCAGCGCCGACATCTCCGCGAAGATCGTCGTCCCGAGTCCGTCCAGCCTTCGGTTCAGCAGTGGCCTGGCGTTCATGTCTCCACCGTTCTCACTCGGGTACCGGTCGATTCTCCGGGGACCATCCTGGCCCATGGCCGGCCGTGACGGGTCGGGATACGGCTCCGGTGGCCGCTCGTGGACAGCATGGTCGGGATTCGGCAGGATCGGCGGATGTCGAGGTGTGAACGGCCGGTCGTGGTCGCCGTGTGCGGGTCCCCGGGGGCCGGGAAGACCACCGTTGCCCGTGCGACGGCGTGCCGCCTCGGTGTGCCGTTCCTGACCCGGGACGAGATCAAGCGCGGTCTCGGGCTGTCCTCCGCTTCCGTCGCGGGGGACGGCGGTGTCCGGCTCGCCCCGGACTTCGACATCGCCGGCGGTCCCTTGAGTCTCCGCGCCGAGGCCGTGATGGTCGACACGGCCCGGCTGCTCGCCTTCTCGGGGGTGAGCTTCGTCGTGGAGTCCTCCGTGCTGTCGCGCACGCTGCTGGACGCGCTCCGCGCGGGTGACGCCCGTGTGCTCGCCGTCCACGTCGTCGCCCCCGCACCGGTCATCGGCGAGCGCCTGCGGGTCCGGGCCGCCGCGGGCGGGCCGGTCGACCTACAGCTCCTGACCCGGTTCCGGCGAGGGGAGATGAAGCGGTCGGTCTTCGAGCCGCCGGGTGGAACGGACGCGGTCCTGGAGGTCGACACCTCGGATGACGGTGATCCGGACATCGAACGCGTCGAGGCGGCGGTCGTCACCCTGTTGCGGTGACCCGGGGCGCGCGGCGGTGGCCGGTCCGCCAGCGCGTGGCGGTGGCCGGTCCGGGAGCGCGTGGCGGTGGCCGGTCCGGGAGCGCGTGGCGGTGGCCGGTCCGGGAGGTCGTGGCGGTAGCCGGTCCGGGAGGTCGTGGCGGTAGCCGGTCCGAAAGGTCGTGTACGCGGATCCGGAGCGCCGTGTCGCGGTGCCCCCTTCTGGGAGGACCCCGAGCCGCGTCCCCTCCTGGGAGCACCCCGAGCCGCGTCCCCTCCTGGGAGGATCCCGAGCCGTGGACGGCCCCCGACCTGGGTGTCTTTGCAGGTCAGAGGCCGTTTTTCGGGATGGACCCTCAGAACTTGCTCAACTCTGCTTTGGGGCTTCGCCGGGCCGGGCATCCCCCCGGCACCGCGCGAGACGCGGAACCAAGGCGAGGCGCCCACGGGGGGCCGCTTCGGGGGAACGGAAGGAGGGTGACGCCATGAGTGACACCGCGATCGAAGGCATCATCCTGGCGTTGGCCGTGGTAGTGATCGCAGGGTGGAGCGGGGCCCGGCGCAACCGGAAGGCCCGGCTGTCGCTCGGCAAGGGCGGCAGCGGGCGGAACCGGTCGTACCGGTCGTACCGCTCGTCGTCCTCGTCGTCCTCGTCGTCCTCGTCGTCCTCGTCGTCCTCGTCGTCCTCGTCGTCCTCGTCGGCCGCGGCTGCCGGGGGCGACGGTGGTGCGAGCTGGTGGGTCGGCGGGGGCGACTCGGGCTCGTCGGGCGGCCATGGCGGCGGCCACGGCGGGGGGCACCACGGGGGTCACTCCTGCGGGGGTCACTCCTGCGGCGGGGGATCGTCCTGCGGCGGGGGTTCGTCGTGCGGCGGCGGGGGCGGATGCGGGGGAGGCAGCTGACACGGGGCAGCTGAGCTTCCGGAACAGGGGGAACCGCATCCGGGCCGCGCACGGCCCAGCGCCCGTCGGACGTCGATTCCGGCGGGCGCTCGGCCTGTCCGGGCCGCGCACGGTCCAGCGCCCGTGGACGTCGATTCCGGCGGGCGCTCGGCCTGTTCGGGCCCGCGCCCGGCGCACGCCGTAGTTGAACAGTTGAGCTGTGGAGCCCTCTGAGGGATGGAAACCCCACGAAGTTGGGTAAAAACGCTGTGGCGGTGCCACTGTTCATGATTCCCTCTAATTCGCCATCGCAGCCCCCTCGGACGTCCTGACGACTCCCCACCCGGCCGGGCCGGCTGGGCTGACATGGCCGATCTCCCCCTCGTTCGCGTGTTAGCGGAGCCGATCCATGCTCACGACCCTGAACACCTCCTACACCGATACGCGCGCTGCCGATCTCGCCTGGGCCCTGGGGCGCGAGCCGCTGCCCGCGCTGGCCACGCTCGATCTCGCGCTCGACGGGGCGAAACTGCAGTTACGGCTGCTCGGCGCGTCCCATCAGGTGCTCCTGGAGGAGGAGCGCGGCAGCTGTTCGGAGACGGTCGCGTGCATCCCCGGCTCCAGCACCCCGCTGCCGCTGGGCGTCGCCAAACGGGTCGGCGACTGGGAGTACGAGTTCGCCGCCCGCGTGGAGGCGCTCACCCCCGGCTCGTTCGCCGGCCGCGCCCAGGAACTGCTCGCGCTGGTCTCCGACCATCCGCACGGCCTCGCCGGGGTCTTCCCCGGCAGCCCGCACGCCTTCACCGCGATGCTGGCCCAGCGGCACGAGGGCCAGGTGCACTGGCGCACCTGGCACGCCTACCCGCAGGACGGCCAGCTGGTGGCCACCCGGACCCGGGTCGGCGTGCGGGGGCGGGTGGCACGGCCGGCAGATCCCCCCGGCGCGACATAAACCCACCGTGCGTCAACTGCCCGCAGGTCCACACGTGTGGGTGACGAAGCGTGCCGACCGTGTGACGTAACGTCGCAATGTGATCGAATCGCACGCCCCCGCGCCGCCGGGTGCTCCGCCCTCCTGGACAGGCCCCGCGCGGCTGCCCGTCCGGCCCGGCACCGGGCGGTTCCTGGTCCTGGTGTGCGTCTTCGTCTGCGCGGCCTGCGGCCTCGTGTACGAACTCGAACTGGTCGCGTTCGCCTCGTACTTGATGGGGGACTCGGTCACCCAGGCCTCCGTGGTGCTGTCCGTGATGGTGTTCGCGATGGGTATCGGCTCCCTCGGCGCCAAGCGGCTGCGCTGGCACGCGGCGGCCGGGTTCGGCGCGGTCGAGTCCGCCCTCGCGCTGGTCGGCGGATGCAGCGCCATGGCGCTGTACGCCGTGTTCGCCTGGACCGCCGGCTGGGGCGGGATGTGGGCCGACGGGCCGCGCTGCCTGCTGGTCGCCTTCTCCCTCGCCATCGGCCTGCTCATCGGCGCCGAGGTCCCGCTGCTGATGGAGCTGATCCAGCGCATCCGCCGGCAGGACGCGGGCGGCGCGGTGGCCGACCTGTTCGCCGCGGACTACGTGGGGGCCCTGGTCGGCGGCCTCGCCTTTCCCTTCCTCCTCCTGCCGTTCCTGGGCCAGTTGACCGGAGCGCTGCTGACCGGCACCGTCAACGTGGTCGCGGGCGGCGCCCTGGTCCTCGGCCTCTTCCGCCGCGACCTTTCCCGCCGGGCCCGCTGGACCCTGCTGTGCACCGGTCTCACCGTCCTCGCCGTCCTCGCCTCCGCCGCCGCACTCGCCGGCGACTTCGAACGGGCCGCCCGGCGCGCCGTCTACGGCACGGACGTCCGGGTGGCCGTGCAGACCGACGTCCAGGAGGTCGTCCTGGCCGGCGGCACCCACGGCCGTCCCCTCGACCTCTTCCTCGACGGCCGCCTCCGCGTCGGCGGCCGGGACGACCGCCGCTACCACGAGGCCCTGGTCGCCCCGGCCCTGACCGGCCCGCACGGGCGCGTCCTGATCCTCGGCGGCGGCGACGGCCTGGCCGCCCGCGAGGTGCTGCGGCACCGCGGCGTGCGCCGCGTCGACGTCGTCGACCTCGACCCCGGACTGGTCCGGCTGGCCCGCCGCGACCCCGGCCTGTCCGCCGCCAACGACCACGCCTTCGCCGACCCGCGGGTCCGCGTCCGCACCGCCGACGCGCTGGCCTGGCTGCGCGAGGAACCCGGCCGGCGGTACGACGTGGTGATCGCCGACCTCCCCGACCCCGGCATCACCGCCAGCACCAAGCTGTACTCCCAGGAGTTCTACGGTCTGACCCGCCGCGTCCTCGCCCCGGGCGGCCGCCTGGTGGTGCACGCCGGCCCCGTCACCGCCCGCCCCCGTGCCTTCTGGACCGTCGCCGCGACCCTGCGCACGGCGGGCTTCGCCGTCTCCCCCTACCGGGTGCTCGGCCTCGACTCCGGCTTCGCGGCCGGCCCCGACCGCTCGGCCGGCACCCCCCGCGCCCCGCACGACTGGGGCTTCCTGCTGGCGGCCCCGGCCCGCACCCCGCCGCTCCTGCGGCTGGGCCCCGACCGCCCGCGCACCTTGACCCAGCCCGAGCTGACGGCGGACGGCGCGGCCGCGCGGCGCACCCGTATCAGGGGGCTGCCTGCGTCGACGCTGGTGCATCCGCGGTACTGACGCTGGTGCATCCGCGGTACTGAGGGCGGGCTCCGTGCCGCCGCACCGACGCGTGCACGCCGGGCACGCGTGCACGCCGAGCACGCGTGCCCGGGAGCACGGACAGCCCGGGGGCGCGGGCAGCACGGAGGCGCGGGCAGCACGGGAGCGCGGACAGCACGGGGGCGCCCGCCCTCCCGGCTGACAGCGGGCGGCCGGACGGGCGAACGGGCGGTCCGGGTGCGCAGCTCTCCGCACGCCAGGGTGAGTATCGGCCGCGACTGGGTAGGCTCCCGCACCATGGAGCACCAGGTCTTCGTCCCGGCCCCCGCCGACAGGCTCGCCGCGGCACTGGCCGACCAGTCCCGTGTCGCCCGAGCCGTCCCCGGCCTGCAACAGGACGCCGGTGCCGCACCCGTCACCGGCCGGCTGAAGCTGCGCGTCGGCGGACACTCCGTCACCTACCGGGGGACGGCACGGGTGACCCCCCGCGAGGACGGCACCTTCGCCGTCGACGCCGAGGCCGCCGAGGCCCGCGGCACCGGTACCGTCCGGCTCGCCCTCACCCTGCGCCTCACGGACACCGACGGCGGCTGCACCGTCACCGCCGAGGGCACGGCGGACGCGTCCGGCCGGATCACGGAGCTGCCGGCGGAGGCGGTGACCGCGACCGCGACCAGGCTGCTGAGCCGGTTCCTGGAGGGGCTGGCGACCGGAGGCGGCGAACAGGCCGGGGAGGAGCGGGAGCCCGGACGGCCGCGGTCTCCGGCCCCCGGGCCCGACCGCACCGAGCCCGCTCCCGCCTCCGTCTTCGACACCGAGGTCCCGCCGCCCTCCCTGGACCCGGACGCGGACGACGACACCGCCGGCACCGCCGGCGCGGGCACCGTCGACACCGGCGCCGGGGCCGACGCGGACGCCGGGTCCGCCGAACGGATCTCCGGGGACTTCGCCGACACCGGTGAACCACCCGCCGAGGCCGCGCACGCCCGCCGCACGATGATCGGCCGCAGCGCCGAGGAGGTCGACCACGCCCCGCCGCGCGGCCGTTACGCCCCCGTACCGGCCCCTCAGACCGTCGTCGGGAGCCCGGCCCTGCGCTGGGCGGCCCCGGCGGCGGCCCTGGCCGTGGCGTCGGCGATCGTCGTCGGCAGGGCCCTGCGCAGACGCCGCTGAGCGAAGGCGGCCCGCCGGGGGCGCGCGGCGGTGTCCGGAACACGGCGCCGCCGCGGACACGACCGGCCCCCACCGGCCCGGGGCCGCCCACGGCCCCACCCGTCCCCCAGTAGTGTCGTCCCGTGAGTAACGAAGACATCACGCTGACAGCAGGCGACGCCGAGGTGCGCGTCAGCCCCGGCAACGGCGGCCGTATCAGCGGCCTCAAGGTCGGTTCCCTCGAACTGCTGAGACAAGGGCCCCGTTTCGGCTGCTTCCCGATGGTGCCCTGGTGCGGCCGGATCCGGGACGGCCGCTTCCTGGACGGCGGCACCGTCCGCCAGATGCCGCTCAACTCCCCGCCGCACGCCATCCACGGCACCGCGCGCGACGGCGCCTGGCGCACCGCGCGCGTCACGGCGGACGAAGCGGTGATCACGTGCGAGCTGACCGACCCCTGGCCGCACCCCGCCCGGGTCACCCAGAGCGTCACGCTCGCCGAGGACGGCCTGACGCTGACGATGGCCGTGGAGACGTACGACGACTCCTTCCCGGCGCAGCTCGGCTGGCACCCGTGGTTCCACCGCACCCTCGACGGCACCGACGTCCGGCTGGACTTCGAGCCCGCCTGGCAGGAGGAGCGCGGCGCCGACCACCTGCCCACCGGCAACCGCGTCGACCCGCGGCCCGGCCCCTGGGACGACTGCTTCGGCATGCCCGGCGGGGTCGACGTCACCCTCACCTGGCCCGGACTGCTGGAGCTGAAGGTGGCGAGCCGCGAGGAGTGGGTGGTGGTCTACGACGAGCAGGCGGAGGCCGTCTGCGTGGAGCCGCAGACCGGCCCGCCCAACGGCCTGAACACCCTGCCGCGCCTGGTCACCCCCCTCGAACCGCTGGAGGCGACGACCACCTGGAGCTGGCGGCGCCTTTAAGCTGACTGCCATGACGGACGTCAACGAAGCAAAGCCGCACGGCACCCGCGGCGCGCTGCTGCAGCAGATCAAGGACAAGGCCGTGGTGCACGGCAAGGTGACCCTGTCGTCGGGCAAGGAAGCCGACTACTACATCGACCTCCGCCGGATCACGCTGGACGGCGAGGCCGCCCCGCTGGTCGGGCAGGTCATGCTCGACCTGGTCGCCGAGCTGGACTTCGACGCCGTCGGCGGACTGACCCTGGGCGCCGACCCCGTGGCCACGGCGATGCTGCACGCGTCCGCCGCGCGCGGCAAGGTCCTCGACGCGTTCGTCGTCCGCAAGCAGGGCAAGGCGCACGGCCTCCAGCGCCGTATCGAGGGCACCGAGGTCGAGGGCCGCAGGGTGCTGGCCGTCGAGGACACCTCCACCACCGGCGGCTCCGTGCTGACCGCCGTGGAGGCGCTGCGCGAGGCCGGCGCGGAGGTCGTCGCCGTCGCCACGATCGTCGACCGGGCCACGGGCGCGGCCGAGGCGATCGCCGAGCAGGCGGGGGTGCCGTACCTCTTCGCCTTCTCGAAGGATGAACTGGGTCTGGACTGACACGCCTCTTTGACCTGGACTTGGCGGGGGCGTGGACCAGCGCCCCATGTCTGGAAAGATGGGGACGACGATGACGTCACCCCCAAGGTCTAGGTCAGGGCCGTAACGCAGCACGTCAACCCGCACACTCAAGGAGCGGACACATGCCCATCGCAACCCCCGAGGTCTACAACGAGATGCTCGACCGGGCGAAGGCAGGCAAGTTCGCCTACCCGGCCATCAACGTCACCTCGAGCCAGACCCTGAACGCGGCCCTGCGCGGCTTCGCGGAGGCGGAGAGCGACGGCATCGTCCAGATCTCGACCGGCGGTGCCGAGTTCCTCGGCGGCCAGTACAGCAAGGACATGGTGACCGGCGCGGTCGCGCTCGCCGAGTACGCGCACATCATCGCCGAGAAGTACCCGGTCAACATCGCCCTGCACACCGACCACTGCCCGAAGGACAAGCTCGACGGGTACGTGCGTCCGCTGATCGCGCTCTCCAAGAAGCGCGTCGACGCGGGCCTCGGCCCGCTGTTCCAGTCCCACATGTGGGACGGTTCGGCCGAGACCCTCGCCGACAACCTGGAGATCGCGAAGGAGCTGCTGGAGCAGGCCCGCGCCGCGAAGATCATCCTTGAGGTCGAGATCACCCCGACCGGCGGCGAGGAGGACGGCGTCTCCCACGAGATCAACGACGAGCTGTACACCACCGTCGAGGACGCGATCCGCACCGCCGAGGCCCTGGGCCTGGGCGAGAAGGGCCGCTACCTGCTGGCCGCCTCCTTCGGCAACGTGCACGGCGTGTACAAGCCGGGCAACGTCGTCCTGCGCCCGGAGCTGCTGAAGCAGCTGAGCGACGGTGTCGCCGCCAAGTTCGGCAAGGCTTCCCCGTTCGACTTCGTCTTCCACGGCGGCTCCGGCTCCACCGAGCAGGAGATCCAGACCGCGCTGGAGAACGGCGTGGTGAAGATGAACCTGGACACCGACACCCAGTACGCGTTCACCCGCCCGGTCGCCGGTCACATGTTCGCGAACTACGACGGCGTCCTGAAGGTCGACGGCGAGGTCGGCAACAAGAAGGCCTACGACCCGCGCACCTGGGGCAAGCTGGCCGAGGCGAGCATGGCCGAGCGTGTCGTGCAGGCCACGCAGAACCTGCGTTCGGCGGGCAACAAGATCAAGTAAGGGGTTCGTCCCCACGGGCCCGGCGGCCGTCCATGCCGTCGGGTCCCCTCGGGCCCGGCGGCTGTCCATGCCGTCGGGTCCCCACGGGCCCGGCGGCCGTCCATGCCGTCGGGTCCCCTCGGGCCCGGCGGCCGTCCATGCCGTCGGGTCCCCTCGGGCCCGGCGGCTGTCCATGCCGCCGGGCCCGCTGTATACCTGGGGGCATGCCCGACGTCCGGCTGGCCTCGTCCCAGGGCAAGTGGATCCTGCTCACCACGGTGCTCGGCTCCAGCATGGCCATGCTGGACTCCACGGTGGTCAACGTCGCCCTGCCGCGCATCGGCCGCGACCTGGACGCGAGCCTGTCCGCCCTCCAGTGGACGGTCAACGCGTACATGGTGACGCTGGCCGGCCTGATCCTGCTGGGCGGCTCGCTCGGCGACCGCTACGGCCGCCGGAAGGTGTTCGTGGTGGGGGTGGTCTGGTTCGCCGTCGCCTCCCTGTTCTGCGGCCTGGCCCCCACCTCCGGCGTGCTCGTCGCCGCCCGGGCCCTCCAGGGTGTCGGCGGTGCCCTCCTCACCCCCGGTTCGCTCGCCCTGATCCAGGCGTCCTTCCATCCCGACGACCGCAGCCGGGCGGTCGGCCTGTGGTCCGGCTTCGGCGGGATCGGCGCCGCCGTCGGCCCGTTCCTCGGCGGCTGGCTGGTGGCCGGGCCCGGCTGGCGCTGGGTGTTCCTGCTGAACGTGCCGCTGGCGGTGCTGTGCGTGCCGGTGGCGCTGCGGCACGTACCGGAGTCCGCCGACGACCGCGCGCACGGCCGTTTCGACGTCCTCGGCGCCGCCCTGGGCGCCCTGGCCCTCGCCCTCCTGACGTACGCGCTCATCGAGGCCCGGTCCGGCGCCGTGGCGGTGACGGTGAGCGCGGTGGCGGGCCTCGCGGCGGCGGTGGGGTTCGTACACGTCGAGAGGCACCGCGCCGACCCCATGCTCCCGCCGGACATCTTCGCCTCGCGCCAGTTCACCGCGGTCAATCTGGTCACCCTGTGCGTGTACGCGGCCTTCGGCGGTTTCTTCTTCCTCACCGCGCTCCAGCTCCAGGTGGTGGCGGGCTACTCGCCCCTCGCGGCCGGTACGGCCCTGCTGCCCACCACGGCCCTGATGCTGCTGTTCTCCTCCCGTTCGGGCGCGCTCGCGGACCGTACGGGCCCGCGGCTGCCGCTGACGGCGGGCCCGCTGCTCTGCGCGGCGGCGATGCTGCTCATGCTGCGGGTGGGGGAGGACGCGGACTACCTCACCGACGTCCTGCCGGCCGTCCTCGTGATGGGTGCCGGCATGGTCGTCCTGGTCGCCCCCCTGACCGCCACGGTCCTCGCCTCCGTCGACACCGCCCGGGCGGGCCTGGCCAGCGGCATCAACAACGCGGCGGCCCGTGCGGCGGGCCTGGTGGCGGTGGCTGCGCTGCCCCTGCTGTCGGGGATGGGCCCGGAGGCCTACCGGTCGCCCCCGGCCTTCGACGCGGCCTTCGACCGGGCGATGCCGATCTGCGCGGGCGTCCTGGTGGCCGGCGCGGTCCTGGCCTTCACCCTGGTGCGCCGGCCGGCCCCGGGCTGCCCGCGCCCCGAGTGCAGACAGCACGGCTGCGTGACGGCTCCCCCGCTGGAGACCGGGCGCCCCGGCCGCGGACCGGGGTAGCCGTGGACGGCGGCGCCGCATCCCGGGTCCGCCACCACCCTCCCGCCACCGGCCCGCCCACCCCCCGTCGCCCGCCATGCCCATGCGCGAGACTGAACCCATGACGATTCACGAGAACCTCCTCGGCGGCCCGCCCCCCACCCATCTCCCCGACGAGCCGGAGCCCCGCCTGCTGCTGGCCGAGGGCACCGCGCCGGCGGACGTCGCCGCCCGGTACCCCACCTCCTCGCTCGCCTGGGCCCAGCTGGCCGACGAGGCGTTCGAGCGGGACTCGGTGGTGGAGTCGTACGCCTACGCCCGTACGGGCTACCACCGCGGCCTGGACGCCCTGCGCCGCAACGGCTGGAAGGGCCACGGCCCGGTGCCCTGGGAGCACGAGCCGAACCGCGGCTTCCTGCGCGCCCTGCACGCCCTGGCCCGCGCCGCCCAGGCGATCGGCGAGCAGGAGGAGTACCAGCGCTGCTCGCAGTTCCTGAAGGACTCCTCGCCGACGGCGGCCCAGACCCTCGGCTGACCCGCACGGGAGTTGCCGGTGTGGCCCGTCTGGCAGCAGGCGGGCCTTGCCGTACCCGGGGGGAATGCGGAGGATGCGGGGTGGGGACCGGGGCCCCCGTGCCGGCATCGGCAGGGGCGGACCGCTACCCGGAGTAACACAGGAGACAGCGATGTCCCAACAGGCTCATCCCCCTCACGAGGCCGCTGAGCCCGAGACCCCGAACCTGGATTTCGCGGGGACGACGCCGTACGAGGACTACGTCAGGGCGGATGTCCTCACCCATCTCCAGCACACCCTCTCCGACGACCCCGGAGAGATGGTCTTCCTGGTGACCACCCAGGTCATGGAGCTGTGGTTCACGGTGATCGTGCACGAGTGGGAGACGGCCGCCCAGGCGCTCCGCTCGGACGACGTGCCGACCGCGATCGCCGCGCTGAAGCGTTCCGTGCGGGAACTGGAGGCGCTGAACGCCTCCTGGAAGCCGCTCGGCCAGCTGACCCCGGCCCAGTTCAACTCGTACCGCTCCGCCCTCGGCGAGGGCTCCGGGTTCCAGTCCGCGATGTACCGCCGCCTGGAGTTCCTGCTCGGCGAGAAGTCCGCGTCCATGCTGGTACCGCACCGCGGCGCCCCGCGCGCCCACGCGGAACTGGAGAAGGCGCTGCACGAGCCGAGCCTCTACGACGAGGTGATACGGCTCCTCGCGCGCCGCGGCCACGCCGTGCCCGCCTCCGTGCTGCGCCGGGACGTCACACAGCGTCACGAGCCCTCGGAGGCCGTCGAGGCGGCCTGGACGGAGATCTACTCCGGCGACCAGAACGCCGAACTCGCCCGCCTCGGCGAGGCGCTGAGCGATGTGGCCGAGCTGGTGTGGCGCTGGCGCAACGACCATCTGGTCGCCACCCGGCGCGCGATGGGCGCCAAGACCGGCACGGGCGGTTCCGCCGGGGTGGCCTGGCTGGAGAAGCGCGCCCGCAAGAACGTCTTCCCGGAGCTGTGGACGGCGAGGTCGCATGTCTGAGCTGCTGCTGCGCGCCGGGAAACTGGACGCTGCCGACGAACTGGCGCACCTGCGGGAGCGCTTCGTGCTCGACCCGGCGCCCGGCCAGGACGGTGACGAGGCGGGGGTCTACCTGGACGGCAACTCCCTGGGCGCCCTCCCCGCGAACGTCGCCGACCGGGTGGCCGACGTCGTCCGCCGCCAGTGGGGCGAGCTGCGCATCCGCTCCTGGGAGGAGAGCGGCTGGTGGACCGCGCCGGAGCGGATCGGCGACCGGATCGCCCCGCTGGTCGGCGCGGCACCCGGCCAGATCGTCGTCGGCGACTCGACGAGCGTCAACGTCTTCAAGGCGCTCGTGGCCGCGGTCCGCATGGCGGGCGACGGCCGGGACGAACTCCTGGTGGACGCGACGACCTTCCCCACGGACGGCTACATCGCCGAGTCGGCGGCCCGGCTGACCGGGCGCACCCTGCGCGCGGTGACCCCGGCCGAGGTGCCGGACGCGCTGAGCGACCGCACGGCCGCGGTGCTGCTCAACCACGTCGACTACCGCACCGGCCGGCTGCACGACCTCCCTGCGCTCACCGCCGCGGTCCACGCCCGTGGCGCCCTCGCGGTCTGGGACCTGTGCCACAGCGCGGGCGCCCTGCCGGTGGACCTGGACGAGCACGGCGTGGACCTGGCGGTCGGCTGCACCTACAAGTACCTCAACGGCGGCCCGGGTTCGCCGGCGTACCTGTATGTGCGCGAGGAGTGGCAGGACCGCTTCGACTCGCCGCTGCCGGGCTGGAACTCGCACGCCGAGCCGTTCGGCATGAGCCCGTCCTACACCCCCGCGCCGGGCGCCCTGCGCGGCCGGGTCGGCACGCCGGACATCCTCTCCCTGCTGGCGCTGGAGGCCGCCCTCGACGTCTGGGACGGGGTGTCCGTCGCGGCGGTCCGCGCCAAGTCCCTGGCGCTGACGGACTTCTTCCTGGAGTGCGTCGCGGCGTACACCGAGCCGGGCCGGGTGGAGTGCGTGACCCCCGAGCGGCACGAGGAGCGGGGCAGCCAGATCGCCCTGCGCTGCCCGGACGCGGGCGAGGTGATGAAGCGGCTCATCGCCCGGGGCGTGGTGGGCGACTTCCGCCACCCCGACGTCCTCCGCTTCGGCTTCACCCCGCTCTACGTGGGCTTCCGGGACGTGGAACGGGCGGCCCGGGTACTGCGGGACGAGCTGGCCTAGGGGCTGTCCGACCATTCCCGTCTGCCGTGCGACGCCGTGCACGCACTCTCGCCGCACCGGCCCCGGACCCGAGTACGTCCAGTACGAGGGCCTGGAGCCGGCACGCCGAGAGCACGCACCCGACGCCGCGCGGCCGCCCTTCGGGCGACGACGCGAATCGTCAGACAGGCCCTGGCACCGGTGCGGGGTCCGCTCACCCGGACCCCGCACCGAGCGCCCCACCGCCCCGCCACCCCTGCCCGTGCCCTCCCGGGGCCGTCCCGCGGCTCCCGGAACCGTCTGCCCTCACCGTGCGTGACATCCCCGTGTCCCCGCACGTCACCGGCCTGATACCGTCCCCGCCAACGGCCGACCCGCCCCCTGGTCGGCCACCCCCTCCCCCAGGGCCGAAAGTCCGGGGAACACCCCATCGCCGCTGAGAGGTTGGAGCATGCCGGACGACGCCGCCGCTGCCCGCGCCGCCGCCGAAGAGGAGTCGGCCTTCTCGCACCCCCCGGTCGACCCCGACGCCACCGCCGCCTACGGTGACCACCCCGACCAGGTGATCGACTTCTACGCGCCCCGCCCCGGCCCGGAGTCCGCCGCTCCCGCTCCGCTGGTCGTCGTCCTGCACGGCGGCGCGTGGCGTGCCCGCTACGACCGCCGCCACATCACCCCCTTCGCGGACTATCTGGCCCGCAGGGGCTTCGCGGTGGCCAACGTCGAGTACAGACGGGGTGGCGAGCCGCTCATCCCGGGACAGCAGGCGGGGCGGAACGACGAGGGGGAGACCGTGCCGCCCGCCGGGCGCTGGCCCGACACCCTCGACGATGTCGCGGCGGCCCTGGACGCCCTTCCCGCGCTGGTCCACGAGGCGCTCCCGCAGGCGGACCCCCGCCGTACGGTGCTGACCGGGCACTCGGCGGGCGGCCACCTCGCCCTGTGGGCGGCGGCCCGGCACGTCCTGCCGCCGGACGCCGCCTGGCGCACCGACGGCCCGGCGCCGCTGCGCGGTGTCGTCGCGCTCGCCCCGATCGCGGACTTCGAGGTGGCGGAGAAGCTGGACGTCTGCGGGCACGCGTCGCTGCAGTTCCTCGGCGGGCAGGACGGTTTCGCCGAGCGCCGCCCGTACGCGGACCCGGTGCTGCTCCTGCCGACCGGCATCGCCACGACCCTGGTGCAGGGCCGTGGCGACCTGGTGGTGCCGCAGCCGGTGGCCGAGTCGTACGCGGAGGCCGCGGCGAAGGCCGGCGAGATGGTCGGCCTGACGCTGCTGGAGGACGTCGGCCACTTCCCGCTGATCGACCCCGCGGCGGACGCCTGCGCGGTGGTGGCGGAGGAGATCGCCCAACTGGCCTGGTAGCGCGTGGGGTTCAGCCGTCGCGTGGGCGGACCCCGTCATACCCGTAATACCTGAGAGCCACCCGCCGGAACAGCTCCGCGGCGGGACGCCGACGACACCCCTGCCTCCGTAACTTCCTTTCAGCCGCCCCCACTTCCGGGGCCGTCTGAAAGGACCCCGCCCATGGGCCGCCCCCACCCCGCCCACATCCCTTCCCGCCGGCCCCCGTCGGAGCCGGCTTCGCCCGAGGCGGCCCGCAGGCGTCCGCCCGTGGAGTGGTCCCGTTCCGAGGCGGGCCCGGCGGGCACGGCCGCGCGCGCGGCCCCGGGCGAGGGAGCCGTGGGCGCCGTGCCCGCGGGGACGTGCCGTGACGGGTCGTCCCGCGCCACCCTCCCGCGGCCGACGGCCACGCACGCGCCGCCCGGAGGCCGTCCGCACCCGGCGCCGCGCGGCGCACGGGCGGCGCGGAGGGGGAATCCGACCCGGCGGGCCGCCGGGGGGCCGCCCGCCGTCCCGTACCCGGGCCGGCGCCGGATGCTGCGCGCACTCCTGTCCACCCTCCTCACCGCCGCCGTGGTCGTCCCCCTGACCGCCGTCGCCCGCCTCCCGGTCCCCGCCCCGCCCCCCGCCGCCCTCGCCCCCCTCACCCCGTCCACCCTGACCTCCGCCTACGCGGCCAACCGGGCCAACGCCACGGAGGCGGCCCGCACGGCCGCCGCGCACGCCGCCCCGCGCCGCGCCGCCGCCGACCGTGCCCTGGCCGCCCCGTCCCGTCACCTCCTCGCCTTCGACGGCCGGGGCACGGGCCGGGCCACCGAGGTACTCGGCGACATCGCCCACGCCCGCCACATCGCCGTCCTGGTCCCCGGCTCGGACACCACCCTCGACACGTACGCCCGTTTCCACCGCGCCGCCGCCGCCCTGTACACGGAGCTCACCCACCGCACCGGCACCCCCGTCGCCGTCATCGCCTGGCTCGGCTACGAGACCCCGGCCACGGTCAGCACCACGGTGACCACCACCACCCGCGCCGACCAGGCCGCCCCCCGCCTGCGCGCCTTCGTGCGCGGGCTGCACGCGGCGGCCCCCGCCGGTGCCCACGTCTCCCTGCTCTGCCACTCCTACGGCTCCGTGGTCTGCGGCCGCGCCGCCCCCGGCCTGGCCGCGGACGACATCGCCCTGGTCGGCAGCCCCGGCACCGGCGCGGACCGTGCCGCCGCCCTGCACACCCACGCCCGGATCTGGGCGGCCCGCGGCAGCGCCGACTGGGTGGAGCACGTCCCGCACATGCGCACCGCCCTCTTCGGCACCACCGTCGGCTTCGGCGCCGACCCCGTCTCCGCCGCCTTCGGCGCCCGGGTCTTCGACGCCGCCGACGCCGGCCACAGCGGCTACTTCGCCCCGGGCTCGGCCTCCCTCGCCAACCTCGCCCGGATCACCCTCGGCCGGACCCCGGAGGCGGCCCGTGGCTGAGCCGGCCCCGCGCACCGCCGTCCCGCGCCGCGCCCGGCACGCTGTCCGGCGGGCCGCCCACCGGATCGACGCCGCCACTCCCGCCGCCCGGGACCGCGCGGCCGACGCCCTGCGGGCCTTCGCGATCCTCGGGGTGGTCCTCGGGCACTGGCTGGTCACCGCCCTGGTCGCGGAGGACGGCACCCTGCACACGGCGAGCCCGCTGCGGCAGCTGCCCCGGCTGGCCCCGCTCTCCTGGCTGTTCCAGACCCTGGCCGTGTTCTTCCTGGTCGGCGGGTATGCGGCGGCCCGAGGGCTGGCCGCGGCCCGCGCGCGAGGCGTCTCCTACGCCGACTGGCTGCGCGCCCGTCTGGCCCGTCTGCTCCGCCCGGTCGCCGCCCTGCTGGGCCTGTGGACGGTGGCCGTCACGGCCCTGCTGCTCACCGGCGCGCCCCTCGCCACGATCCACACCCTGTGGAAACTGGCGCTGTCCCCCTGTGGTTCCTGCTGGTGTTCGCCGCGCTGACGGCCGTCACCCCGCTCGTCGCCCGCCTCAACCCCCTGTGGCCGCTCGCCGTCGTCCTGCACGTCGACCTGTTCCGCTTCGGCCTGCACCTCGGCCCGTCCTGGGCGGCCTGGCCCAACCTGGCCGCCGGCTGGCTGGTCCCCTACACCCTGGGCACCGCCTGGGCCCGGGGCGAGCTGCACAGCCGCCGCTCGGGCTGGGCCCTCCTCCTCGGCGGTACGGCGGCCACGGCGGTCCTCGTCGGCTGCGCGGGCTACCCGGCGTCCATGGTCGGCGTCCCCGGCGGCGCGGTCTCCAACCTGGACCCGCCGACCCTGGCGGCCGTCACGTTCGGTCTGGCCCAGTGCGGTCTGGCGCTTCTGCTGCGCGACCGGCTGCGCCGTACGATGGCCCGCCCGCTCGCCTGGGCGCCCGTGGCCCTCGTCAACGTCTCCGCGATGACGGTCTACCTCTGGCACCAGACGGCGATGACGGCCACCACGGTCACCGCCCTCACCGCCGGCCGTCTCCCCGGGCTGCACACATCGCCCGACGGCCTCGGCTGGGTGGCGGCCCGGCTTCTCTGGCTCCCGGTGTTCGCTCTGGCCCTGGCGGTGTGCTGGACCGCCTTCCACCCCTGCGAGCGGCGGCGCGACCGGCGTACCCCCGGCACCGGCGGGCGACGGTCACGGGTGGTCCGGGCGCACCGGGCCGCGGACACGGACCCCGGGCGGGCGGTCCGCCGTGTTGTCTAGGGTGGTCGGCGTGACGGGAACGGGGGGCCGCCGGGTGTTCATGCCGCTCACGGGCCGGATCCGGCACGGGGCGCGGGTGCTGCGCGACGACCTGTGGACGTTCGGCCCGGACCCGCTGCCCGCCCTCGCGCGGCTGCGGCGGCTGCCGCACGCCCTGCTGTGCCTGGCCGCGTCCGTGATCACGCTCGGCGCGGTGGCGCAGCTTTCGGGCGATGCGCGGGTGCCCTCCGCATGGGCCTTCCCGATCGGCCTCGCGCAGGGCGGCGCGGTCGTCCTCGCGCTGTGGCGGCCCCTCCCGGGCTGGTGGCTGTCCATGGCGGGGACCGTGGTGGGGGCCGTCGCGGTCCACGAGGGCATGGGCGCGGCGCCCGGAGCATCGTTCACCTGGCCCTGGAGCCCGGCCGGCATCATCGCGCACCTGCTCGTCCTGCTGCTCCTCGCGCTGCGGGTGCGCACCCGGGTGTCGGTCGAGGCGCTGGCCCTGACCGCGCTGGTCACCTGGCTCCTGGAGGCCGGGTGGGGCGGGGCGGACTACGTTCCGACCGGTGTCGCCGCGGTGGTGCTGTCCGCGGTCGTCGTGCTGCTCGGTGCCGCCCTGCGCGGCCGCCGGGAGGCGCGTGCGGAACTGGTCGAGCAGGCCACCCTCACCGCCGAGGAACGCGGTCGCCGCACCCTGCTGGAGGAACGCAACCGGATCGCGCGGGAACTGCACGACGTGGTCGCCCACCACATGTCGGTGATCTCCATCCAGGCCCAGGTCGCCCCGCACCTCGTCGAGAACCCGTCGGAGGAGCTGGTCGAGAACCTCGCGGGCATCCGGCAGAACGCGCTGGAGGCCCTCACCGAGCTGCGCCGGGTGCTGGGTGTGCTGCGCTCCGGGAACCCCGAGGACCCGTACGGCCTGGGCGGTTCCGGCACCGGCCGGGCCCCGCACGCGCCCCAGCCCACGCTCGACCGGCTCGACGCGCTGATCGAGAACACCCGCGCCGCGGGGCTGGACGTGACCGCGGAGGTGGCGGGCGCGGCCCGGCCGTACGCTCCGGGCGTGGAGCTGTCGGCGTACCGGATCGTGCAGGAGGCGCTGAGCAACGCCCTGCGGCACGCGCCGGGGTCCAGGGTGCGGGTCGAGGTCGCGCACTCCCGGGGCGGTCTGCGGCTGGAGGTGACCAACTCCCGCCCGCCCCTGCCCGGCCCGCCCTCCCCGGGCGCCGGGCACGGCCTGCTCGGCATGCGGGAGCGCGCGACGATGCTCGGCGGCACCCTCACCGCGTGCGGAACCCCGGCCGGCGGCTTCGCCGTCGCGGCCTTCCTCCCCCGGGACGGCGGCCCGCCCGCGCTCCCGCCCGGCCGCCACCCGACAGGAGAAGAGACACCATGACCAGCGGTGCCGACAGCATCCGGGTACTCGTCGCCGACGACCAGCAGATGGTCCGGCAGGGTTTCACCGTGCTGCTCAACACCAAGCCGGACATCGAGGTGATCGGGCAGGCGGTGGACGGCCTGGACGCGATCGCCAAGGTCGGCGAACTGATGCCCGACGTGGTCCTGATGGACATCCGGATGCCCGGACTCGGCGGCATCGAGGCGACCCGCCGCGTCACCGCCGGCCATCCGGGCGTCCGGGTCCTGGTCCTGACCACCTTCGACCTGGACGAGTACGTGTACGACGCGCTGCGCGCGGGCGCCGCCGGTTTCCTGCTCAAGGACGCCTCGGCCGACCAGCTCGCCGAGGCCGTCCGGGTCGTGGCGGCCGGTGACGCGCTGCTCGCCCCCGGCATCACCCGCCGCCTCATCGCCGAGTTCGCCCGCCTGGACGGCACTCCGCGGGCCCCGCTCAAGCAGCGGGTGGGCGACCTCACGGAGCGGGAGACCGAGGTGCTGACGCTGATCGCGCAGGGCCTGTCGAACGGGGAGATCGCCGGGCGGCTGGTGGTCGCCGAGCAGACCGTGAAGACCCATGTGGGCCGGATCCTGGTCAAGCTGGGCCTGCGCGACCGCACCCAGGCGGCGGTCTTCGCCTACGAGTCCGGCCTGGTCCGCCCCGGAGGCCGCTGACCCCTCCGCGCGGGCCGGGACTTCCCCCCGTCGCCCGGGTAGTACCTGAGAGGGACGGCCGAGGACCCCTCTCCAAGGGGACGACCGCGCCCCGTGCCCCCGCCTACCGTTCTCCACGTGACCGAGACGACCCACACGCAGACGACCCCGCCGGGTCCGGCCGGCCGGCCGCGCAGCCCGGAGTTCCGGCTGGCCGCGGACGCCCTGCGCGGGCTGTGGCAGGACCTGTTCCACGACGCCTTCGCCTACCGCCCGCTGCCCCGCATGGCGGCGGACGGCCCCCTCCTCCGCCGCCTCCCCGGCCCGGTGCGGGACCGGGCCGTCTGGACCCCGCACGCGCTGGTGGCCGCCGCCGGCGTGGTGGCGATGCTCGCCAACGCGGCGAGCTTCTCCGAGGGCCAGGTGACACAGCTGATGGGCGCGATGCTCGCGCTGGCCCCGGTGCTGCTGACCCTCGCGCGTCCGGTGGGCGCGTTCTGGCTGTCGCTCGCGGCGACCGCGGTCACCTCGGCGGTCGGCGACAGCTGGGAGACCTGGCCGTGGCTGCCCGGCAGCTTCGTCTCCCACCTGGTGGTGCTCACGGTCGTGGCGCTGCGTACCCGCCCGCGCGCCGCGGCCTGGATGTGGCTGCTGACGGCGTTGTACGGCGTGTGGACCGTGACCGTCTTCGGCACCACCCACTACGACATCGACGCCGCCCCGATGATCGTGCTGTCCGCGCTGGTCCTGCTGGCCGTCACCGTCCGGCAGACCCGCCGGGAGGCCCGGCAGGAGGTGAGCGCCCAGCAGACGGTGACCGAGCACGAGCGCTCGCGCCGCACCCTGCTGGAGGAGCGCACGACGATCGCCCGTGAGCTGCACGACGTGGTCGCCCACCACATGTCGGTGGTCGCGATCCAGGCGGAGGCCGCGCCGTACCGGGTGGAGAACCCGCCGCCGGAGCTGGAGAAGGCGTTCGCCACCATCCGGGAGAACGCGGTGGCCGCCCTGACCGAACTGCGCCGGGTCCTCGGCGTGGTCCGTGCCGAGGACTACGAGGCCCCGGACGCCCCGCAGCCCACCCTGGCCGATCTGGACGGACTGCTCGCCAATGTGCGCGAGGCCGGCCTGACCGTGGAGAAGGCGGTGACCGGCGCGGTGCGGGAGCTGCCGCAGGGCGTGGAGCTGTCGGCGTACCGGATCGTGCAGGAGGCCCTGAGCAACACCCTGCGGCACGCCCCCGGCGCGGGCGCCCGGGTCGAGATCGGGTACGTCCTCGGCGGGCTGGGCCTGCGCATAGTCAACGGCCCGCCGCCCGCCCCCCACCTGGTGAAGCCCTCGCCCGGTGCCGGACACGGCATCACGGGCATGCGGGAGCGCGTGTCGATGCTGAACGGCGACATGACGGCGGGCCCCGGGGCCGACGGGGGGTACGAGGTGACGGTGTTCCTGCCGGTGCCCGCGGCGGACACGGCGAGCGAGGGCGGGGCATGACGATCCGCGTACTGATCGCCGACGACCAGATGATGGTCCGCGAGGGCTTCTCGGTGCTGCTGAACGCGATGCCGGGCATCGAGGTCGTCGGCGAGGCCGTCAACGGCCGGGAGGCGGTCGAGCGGGTCCGGGAACTCGCCCCGGACGTCGTCCTGATGGACATCCGGATGCCGGAGCTGAACGGCATCGAGGCGACCCGGGAGATCGTCGCCGCGGACGAGACGGCGAAGGTCCTGGTGCTGACCACGTTCGACCTGGACGAGTACGTGTACCAGGCCCTGCGCGCGGGCGCCTCCGGCTTCCTCCTCAAGGACGCCTCGGCCCGCCAACTGGCCGACGGCGTCCGCGTGGTGGCCTCCGGCGAGGCCCTGCTCGCGCCCTCGGTCACCAGGCGTCTGATCACGGAGTTCTCGCGGCTGTCCGAGACGCCGCGGCTGATGCCGTCGGCCCAGGCGGCGTACGGCGAACTCACGGAACGCGAGACGGAGGTCCTGGTCCTCATCGCGCAGGGGCTGTCCAACGCGGAGATCGCCGGGCGGCTGGTGGTGGCCGAGTCGACCATCAAGACCCACGTGAGCCGTGTCCTGGTGAAGCTGGGCCTGCGCGACCGCACCCAGGCGGCGGTGTTCGCCTACGAGGCCCGGCTGGTCACCCCGGGCTGACCCGGCGGCCGGTCCGGGCGCGAGGCCCCTGGTCACGCCCCGGGGCGAGGCGTTAGCGTCCCCGCATGACAGGCCCCACCGACCTCGCGTTCGACCCCTGGGACCCGGCGTTCGTCGCCGACCCCTACCCGGCCTACGCGCGGCTGCGGGCGCGGGGAAGGGTCATCCGGTACGAGCCGACCGACCAGTGGCTGGTCCCGCGGCACGCGGACGTCTCGGCACTGCTGCGCGACCGCCGGCTGGGCCGGACGTACCAGCACCGGTACACGCACGAGCAGTTCGGCCGCACCCCGCCCCCGCCGGAGCACGAGCCCTTCCACACCCTCAACGACCACGGGATGCTCGACCTGGAGCCGCCGGACCACACCCGGATCCGGCGCCTGGTGTCGAAGGCGTTCACCCCGCGCACGGTGGAGCGGCTCCGGCCGTACGTGCACGGGCTGGCCGGCGAGCTGGTGGCCGCCCTCGTCCGGGACGGCGGCGGTGATCTGCTGACGGACGTGGCGGAGCCGCTGCCGGTGGCGGTGATCGCCGAGATGCTCGGCATCCCCGAGGCGGACCGCGCACAACTGCGCCCGTGGTCGGCGGCGATCTGCGGGATGTACGAGCTGAACCCGTCCGAGGAGACGGCGGCGAAGGCGGTCCGGGCGTCCGTGGAGTTCTCCGGCTGTCTGCGCGAGCTGATCGCGGCCCGCCGCAAGGAGCCCGGGGAGGACCTGATCTCGGCTCTGATCGCGGCCCACGACGAGGGCGACCGCCTCACCGAGCAGGAGATGATCTCCACGGCGGTCCTGCTCCTCAACGCGGGCCACGAGGCCACCGTCAACGCCACGGTGAACGGCTGGTGGGCCCTGTTCCGCAACCCCGGCCAGCTGGCGGCCCTGCGCGCCGACCACGCCCTGGTCCCGTCCGCGATCGAGGAGCTGATGCGCTACGACACTCCGCTCCAGCTCTTCGAACGCTGGGTGCTGGAGGACATCGAGATCGACGGCACGACGATCCCGCGGGGCGCGGAGATCGCGTTGCTCTTCGGCTCCGCCAATCACGACCCGTCCGTCTTCACCGCCCCGGACCGGCTGGACCTCACCCGCGGGGACAACCCGCACATCTCCTTCAGCGCCGGCATCCACTACTGCATCGGGGCACCGCTGGCCCGCCTCGAACTGGCGGCCTCCATGTCCGCGTTGCTGGAGCGGGCCCCGACGCTGAGCCTGGCGGCGGAGCCGGAGCGGAAGCCGAACTTCGTGATCCGGGGGCTGGAGGGGCTGCGCGTCGAGGTGGTCTGACCGGCCGGGGGCGCCCCGGCCGGCCGGAGGGCGGGCGCCCGGGGCGGGCGTCACCGTTCCTTCGTCTCCTCCAGCACCGTCCGCCCCAGCAGCGCGTACCGCTCGGGGGAACGCCGCTTCAGGTACTGGGCCGCGGCCACGCCGGCCGCCGCGACCAGGGCCACCAGCCACGGGGTCGCCTTCAGCACCAGCGAGCCGGACTCCGGCCCGGCCGCCACGCCCATGTTGGACACCAGCAGCACGACGACCGCGAGCATCGCGATCCCGCCCAGCAGGGGGGCGGTGAAGGTGCGGAACCAGTGCCGGCTCTCGGGGTGGTGGGAACGGAAGTAGGCCAGCACCGCGAAGGAGCACACGGCCTGGACGACGAGGATCGCCATGGTGCCGAGGATGGCGAGCAGGACGTACGTACCCGTGTAGGGATCCTTGCCCGCGGCCCAGAACGCGCCGATCAGCACCGCGCTGACGGCGGTCTGCGCCAGGCCGGCGATGTGCGGGGAGCCGTGCCGGGCGTGGGTCCGCCCCACGGTGTCGCGCAGCGACGGCACGACGCCCTCCCGGCCGAGGGCGTACAGGTAGCGCGCGGCGCAGTTGTGGAAGGCCATGCCGCAGGCCAGCGAGCCGGTGATCATCAGCCACTGCATGACGTCGACCGCCCAGTGGCCGACGTAGCGCTCGGTGGGGACGAAGAACATCGCGAGCGGGTTGGCGGAGGAGGCGGCCCTGACGGCCTCCGCCTCGCCGTTGCCGGTGATGGCCATCCAGGAGACGAGGACGTAGAAGACGCCCACGCCGAGCACGCTGATCATCGTCGCCTTGGGGATGATCTTCTTCGGGTCCCGGGACTCCTCGCCGTACATCGCCGTCGACTCGAAGCCGACCCAGGACCAGAAGGCGAAGAAGAGCCCGAGGCCGGCGGAGGTGCCCTTGAAGGCGTTGACGGGGTCGACCGGCGCGAAGGTGAAGCCGTGCGGCCCGCCGCCGTGGAGGGCGACGGACACCGCCATCGCCGCCAGCACGGTGACCTCGGTGGCCAGCAGCGCCACCAGCAGCTTCTCGGCGACGCTGACCCCGAACCAGGTACCCATGGCATTGACCGCGAGCATCAGGACCGCGAAGGCCCACCAGGGCACGTGCAGCCCCGTCTGGTCCTTGAGGGTCGTCGTGGCGAAGGTCGAGAAGATCCCGATCAGCGCCGGTTCGAAGACGACGTACGCGAAGGTGGCGAGCAGTCCGGAGGCCAGTCCGACGGTCCGTCCGAGGCCGTAGGAGATGAATCCGTAGAACGCGCCCGTGGACGTGATGTGCTTCGCCATCGACGTGAAACCCACGGAAAAGATTGCCAGGACGACCATTGCCACGAGATAGCTCGCGGGTGCCCCGACGCCGTTGCCGGACGACACCATGAAGGGCACGTTGCCGGTCATCGCGGTGATCGGCGCGGCGGTGGCGACGGCCATGAACACCACGCCGAGCAACCCCACGGCGTTGGGCTTCAGCCGGTGAACCGTTTCGTCGTCGCCCGTGCCCGTCGCCGGCGCGACACCCTCGTCCACAGCCATCGGGTGGCCCCTTCCCTGTCCTGTCCGCGGGTCCTGATGGAGCAGGATGGTGGACGGAACAGGGGCGCGGGAAGGGGTCGGCGCGGTTAAATATTTGTCACGAGACCTTTAGGGGCGGTCTGGGGGTGCCGTCGGGGAGGGGAATGGGGGTGCCGTGCGGAGGTGTCGTGCGGAGGTGTCGTGCGGCTCACCGGCCTGGGGGCAGCACGAGCCCCCAGGCCCCCTCCATCACCCGCCAGGTGCGTCTGCGCACCGGACCCGACACCGCCGCGTCCGCCCGGTAGCGGAAGTCCGCGCCCGTGACCGTCACCGTGCGGCCGGCGGCCAGCAGCGGGGTCGCCTCCGCGCCCACCGACAGGGGGCGCACCTCCACCGAGGCCAGTCCGTCCGTCCCCGGTGTCACCGACACCGCCTCCACCGGCTGGTCCAGGTCGACCACCGTCGCCCCGTCCACCTCCACCCGGAGCCGGGACGTGCCGGGGGAGGGCACGGCGGGCAGCCGCGCGGGCCGGGCGGCCAGGGTGCGCACCAGGGAGCGGTACCAGGGCCGGACCGAGGAGACCGGCACCGGCTCGGCGACGGCCGTCCGCACCGGCGCCGGCGGAATGCCCAGCGCCCCCAGCACCACCCCGTCACTGTCGTCCACCAGCAGGTCCAGCCGCCGCTCGGAGCCGTCCAGCACCGCCCGCGCCGCCGCCACCGCACCACCGGGCACCCCGAGCGACTCGGCGAGCGCGGTGTCCCCCACCGGCACCACCGACAGCGCGCATCCGGCCAGCTCCCGCTGCCGGTGCAGCAGGGTGACGGCCCGCACCAGGGCCCGGCCGTCCCCGATCACCACCGGCCGCCGGGCACCCCTGCGGCCCAGTGCGCGGGCGAACTCCTCCGGCCCCTCCGGGAGACACACCTTGGCCGCCGCACCCGCGCTGAGCACGTCTTTCGCGATCCGTACAGCCTCTCCGTCGGTCTGCCGCGCCCCCGGATCGATGATCACCAGCAGCTGATCGGACGTCGCGAAAGTCGCCACCTCGGTCCTGCCTCGCTTCCTCGGGTAGCATCTTTGTGCAAGAGCCCCTTGCGCTATTGCGCCAGGGGCTTCGTCTATTCCGGGGCATCCGGTCCGACGGTTGTGCGACCGACGACGGTCGCGGTGGTACGCGGCGGTGAACCTTACGCCCACGCCCCCGACCTTGGACATGCCCCGCCCGGAAGGGGTGTACGCGCGTGCCCGCACTTGTGCTGCTCGGTGCTCAGTGGGGTGACGAAGGCAAGGGAAAGGCGACGGACCTGCTTGGCGGCTCCGTCGACTACGTGGTGCGTTACCAGGGTGGTAACAACGCCGGCCACACGGTGGTCGTGGGCGATCAGAAGTACGCCCTGCACCTGCTCCCTTCCGGAATCCTGTCTCCCGGCTGCACGCCGGTCATCGGCAACGGTGTCGTCGTCGACCCGTCGGTCCTGCTCTCCGAGCTGAGCGGTCTGAACGAGCGCGGCGTCGACACGTCCAAGCTCCTGATCAGCGGTAACGCGCACATCATCACGCCGTACAACGTGACCGTCGACAAGGTGACGGAACGCTTCCTCGGCAAGCGCAAGATCGGCACCACCGGCCGCGGCATCGGCCCGACCTACGCCGACAAGATCAACCGCGTGGGCATCCGGGTCCAGGACCTCTACGACGAGTCGATCCTCCACCAGAAGGTGGAGGCGGCCCTCGACGTCAAGAACCAGGTCCTCACCAAGCTCTACAACCGGCGCGCCATCACCGCCGACCAGGTGGTCGAGGAGCTGCTGGGCTACGCCGAGCAGATCAAGCCGTACGTCGCCGACACGGTCCTGATCCTCAACCAGGCCCTGGAGGACGACAAGGTCGTCCTCTTCGAGGGCGGCCAGGGCACCCTCCTGGACATCGACCACGGCACGTACCCCTTCGTCACCTCCTCGAACCCGACCGCGGGCGGCGCCTGCACCGGCGCCGGCGTGGGCCCGACGAAGATCAGCCGGGTCATCGGCATCCTCAAGGCGTACACGACCCGTGTCGGCGCCGGCCCGTTCCCCACGGAACTCTTCGACGAGGACGGCGAGGCGCTGCGCCGCATCGGCGGCGAGCGGGGCGTGACCACCGGGCGTGACCGCCGCTGCGGCTGGTTCGACGCGGTCATCGCCCGCTACGCGACCCGTGTGAACGGCCTGACCGACTTCTTCCTCACCAAGCTGGACGTGCTGACCGGCTGGGAGCAGATCCCGGTCTGCGTGGCGTACGAGATCGACGGCAAGCGCGTCGAGGAGCTGCCGTACTCCCAGACCGACTTCCACCACGCGAAGCCGGTCTACGAGACGCTGCCCGGCTGGTCCGAGGACATCACCAAGGCGAAGTCCTTCTCCGACCTGCCGAAGAACGCCCAGAACTACGTGAAGGCGCTGGAGGAGATGTCCGGCGCCCCGATCTCCGCGATCGGCGTGGGCCCGGGCCGGGACGAGACGATCGAGATCAACTCGTTCCTGTAGGCACCTCGCGGGACCGCCCGCCGTTCCGCCCCCGGGCGTGATCGGCGGGCGGTTCGTCGTCCACGGGGACAGCCGTCCTCCGGGGGCGGCCGTCCCCCGAGGACGGCCGCCCGCGGTGGACAATGGACGCATGAGCGTCCACCGGAGCGCGGTGTGCCGGGGACCGTACGGCGGTGAAGGCCCCCAGGCCGGCGGTACGGACTGCTCCGACCCGGCCGTCTTCGAGGTCGCCCGGCACAACAGGCCGCCTCTGCTCGTGTGCCCGGTGCACCTCGGCCCCGCCCTGCTCCTGGCGAGCAAAGTGCTGTGGCCCCCGGTGATCCACCTCATCGCCCGGGCCCCCGATCCGCGTCCGCTGTGAGCCGCGGCCCGGGCGGACGGACCCGGCTCAGCTGAACACGATCATCGAGCCCTGCGCCAGCGAGCGGGTCGCCGCCGCGTGCAGGCCCAGCCAGACATGGCGTTCGCGGGCGAAGGGGCTGGGGTCGTAGGGGGCCGGGACGGCCGGTTCCTCCAGCTCGGTGGGGGCCGCCGGAGGAGCCGGGGCCGCCGGGGGGTTGGCCGGATCGATGCCGATCGACGGGGCCACGTACTGGAGTTCCCGCAGCAGGCTCTGGGAGGAGCCCAACGGGCCGCCGCCCGCGAGGAGTTCCTCGTTCGACAGCGGGTGCGGGAAGTCCACGGGGACGTACGCGCCCGCGTGGTCGTAGTGCCAGACCAGGTGGGACTGCTGGGCCGTGGACTCGAACATCTCCAGCAGCTGCTCGTAGTCGCCGCCCAGCTCGTCCACCGGGGTCACCGGCAGGCCACAGAGCTGGAGCAGGTACACCCGGCGCAGGAAGTGCAGGGCGTCGTAGTCGAAGCCGGCGACGGGGGCGACGTCACCGGACAGGCCCGGCATGTACTGGTACACCGGCACCGGAGGCAGGCCGGCCTCGGCCAATGCCTTGTTGTACTGCGCGAGTTCCTCGGCGAAGGGGTTGTCCGGGGTGTGGCACAACACGTCCACGAGCGGTACCAGCCACAGGTCACAGGCCAAAAGAGGGCTCCTCGCATCGGCAGGCGCGTGGTCACGCACGGCAGCAGGTGGTCAGGGAAGGGTAGTCGGTGGGGCCCCGGGGCGGCTCCCCCCGTACGGCCCGTATCGGTCACCTACCCGTTGGTCAGGTGTTCCAGCAGCGCCAGTGAATGGGCGTTGGAATCGGCGACGATCGCACGGGCGGTCTCGGCCTCCCGGCGGGCCAGCGCGTCGACCAGGTCGCTGTGCCCGGCCCACAGCCGGCCGCGCAGGTCGGGCAGGCGGAGCAGATGCTGCACCACGCAGACCCAGGACCGCACGCGCAGCCGGTGCAGGAAGTCGGCGAGGTAGGGGTTGCCGAACAGGGCGCTCAGCTCGCGCCAGAACCGCAGGTCGTAGCCGATGAGGACGGTGAGGTCACCGGCCGCCGCGGCCCGCTGGGCCTCCTCCCCGCGCCGGCGCACGGTGGTCAGCGCGGCGGTCGTGCGGGGATCGTCGGGCGGGGTGCCGAACGCGGGATGGCCGGCGGTGAGGGCCTGGAACATGCCGTCGGTGACCAGGCTGCGGGCCTCGATCATGTTGCGGTAGTCGGTGACCGAGTACTCGGGCACACGGAAGCCCCGGTGCTGGTCGGCCTCCAGGATGCCCTGCGCGGACAGGTCGACCAGCGCCTCGCGGACGGGGGTGGCGGAGACGCCGTACTGGTCGGCGATCTCCTTGACGGTGAACGCCCGGCCCGGTCGCAGCCGCCCCGCCAGCACCTCGTCACGGAGCGCGTCCGCGATCTGCTGGCGCAGGGTGCTGCGCGTCACGGTGCCGTCGGGCATGGTCCGTGCCTCTCCTCACACGTCCGGGTGACGTACTCGTACGGGCTCTCGATCTACGCGAGTCCCACTTGCTTACGAGCACGTCACCTTACGCGTTCGGATCGGTCCGGCGGCAGCCATGGTTCCGCTACGTTCCGTCCACGTTCCGTCGTGTTCGGCCGGAAGGTGTCACACGGTGTACTCGTCCGCCACGGTCAGCGCGGCGTCGAGCGCGGCCAGGCCCTCCTTCAGCTCGGCCTCGCTCGCGTTGCACGGCGGGACGACATGGGTGCGGTTCATGTTCACGAAGGGCCACACGCCGTGCTTCCTGGCGGCGGCGGCGAAGGCGGCCATCGGTGCGTTCGCCTCGCCGGCCGCGTTGTACGGCACCAGCGGCTCGCGGGTCTCACGGCTGCGCACCAGGTCCAGCGCCCAGAACATGCCGACGCCGCGCACCTCGCCGACGCTCGGGTGCCGCTCGGCCAGCTCGGCGAGGCCGGGGCCGACGACGCTCTCGCCGAGCCGCTTGGCGTTCTCGACCACGCCCTCCTCCGCCATCACCTTGATCGTGGCGACGGCGGCGGCGCAGGCCAGCGGGTGGCCGGAGTAGGTGAGACCGCCGGGGTACGGCCGCTTGCCGAAGGTCTCCGCGATCCTCTGGGAGATGGCCACACCGCCGAGGGGCACATAACCGGAGTTCACGCCCTTGGCGAAGGTCATCAGGTCCGGGACGACGCCGAACAGGTCGGCCGCGAACCACTCGCCGGTCCGGCCGAAGCCGGCCATGACCTCGTCCAGGACGAAGACGATCCCGTGCCGGTCGCAGATCTCGCGGACACCCGCCAGATAGCCGGGCGGCGGAAGCATGATGCCGGCCGTGCCGGGGACGGTCTCCAGCACGATCGCCGCGATCGTCCCCGGGCCCTCGAAGGCGATCGTCGTCTCCAGGTGCTCCAGCGCCCGCGCGCACTCCTGCTCCTCGGTCTCCGCGTAGAAGCGGGAGCGGTAGAGGAACGGCGCCCAGAAGTGGACGACACCGGCGCTGCCGCTGTCGGAGGCCCAGCGGCGCGGGTCACCGGTGATGTTGACGGCCTGCTGGGTGCCGCCGTGGTACGAGCGGTACGCCGAGAGCACCTTCGGGCGGCCCGTGTGCAGCCGGGCCATGCGCACCGCGTGCTCGACGGCGTCTGCGCCGCCGTTGGTGAAGAAGATCTTGTCCAGGTCGCCGGGGGTCCGCTCGGCGATCAGCCGGGCCGCCTCCGAGCGCGCCTCGACGGCGAACGCGGGCGCGAAGGTCGTCATCTTCGCGGCCTGCTCCTGGATCGCGGCGACGACCTTCGGGTGCTGGTAGCCGATGTTGGTGAAGACGAGCCCGCTGGTGAAGTCCAGGTACCGGGTGCCGTCGTAGTCCCAGAAGTACGACCCCTCGGCGCCGGCGACGGCGAGCGGGTCGATGAGGTCCTGGGCGGACCAGGAGTGGAACACGTGCGCACGGTCGGCGGCCTTCACCGCGGCGCCGGTCTCGGGGCTGAGCTGAGGGGTCATGCGGGCGAGGGTAAATGTCCGCGATGCGGAAGCGACATCGGCGTCTTGTTCCGTGGACGGGGCGAATCCGCGACAGGTTGTCGACGGGCGGACGGGCGGACGGGCGGACGGGCGGACGGGCGGACGGGCGGACGGGTGAACGGGTGGACGGGCGGACGGGCGGACGGGTGGACGGGCGGACGGGTGGACGGGCGGCGCCGCGGGTCGCCGGGCGGCCGGAAGCGCGGGCGGACGCGCGGGTGGCCTGTTACGGAACCGTAGACACGGGCCGGGGACCCCCGGTCGTACCACCGCACTATTCTCGGTCGTTGCAGACCTATGGGGGGAAGGCGGCGAGGGGATGGAGAAGCTGGGACCGGGGGGCCCGGGGAAGATCGGGGCGTACCGGCTGCTGGCGCGGCTCGGCGCGGGCGGCATGGGGCAGGTCTATCTGGCCCGGTCGGACCGGGGACGGACCGTCGCCGTGAAGCTCGTCCGCGAGGAACTGGCCGAGCAGGAGGAGTTCCGGGCGCGGTTCCGGCAGGAGGTGCGGGCCGCGCGGCGGGTCGGCGGGTACTGGACCGCGCCCGTGCTGGACGCGGACACCGAGGCGGCCGTGCCCTGGGTGGCGACCGGGTACGTGGCCGGGCCGAGCCTCCAGCAGGTCGTCGGGCACGACCACGGGGCACTGCCCGAGCGGTCGGTACGGATCCTGGCGGCGGGCCTCGCGCACGCGCTGAAGGACATCCACGCGGCCGGGATCGTGCACCGGGACCTCAAGCCGTCCAACGTGCTCGTGACCATCGACGGACCCCGTGTGATCGACTTCGGGATCGCGCGGGCCCGGGAGACGGCGACCGAGGGCGGCGGGGAGGGGCTCACCCGGACCGGGTCGCTCGTCGGATCGCCCGGGTTCATGGCGCCCGAGCAGGTGCGCGGCGAGCGGATCACACCGGCGTGCGACGTGTTCTGCCTCGGGTCCGTGCTCGCCTACGCGGCGACCGGGACGCTGCCCTTCGGGCCCGCCGACAGCGGCGCCCACGCGCTGATGTTCCGGATCGCCCAGGAGGAGCCGGACCTGACGGGGATGCCGGAGGGCATCGCCGACCTGGTGCGGGACTGCCTGCGGAAGGACCCGGCGGGCCGGCCTTCGCTGGACGTGATCCTGGAGCGGACCGGGGTGGAGGACACCGTGGCCGAGGGACGGTCCCGGGACCCCTGGCTGCCGAGTTCGCTGGTCGCGCAGCTGGGACGGCATGCCGTGCGGCTGCTGGAGGTGGAGGATCCCGAGCGGGGGCCGGGGGCCGCGGTGGGGGCGAGCGCGGACGCGGGGGCCGCCGGGGAGCCGGGTTCGGGTGCTTCACCGGGTGCGGGTGCCTCCGGCGAGGGTTTCCCGCCCGCGTCACCCGTGCGGGCATCGTCGGCGGGTGCGGGCGGCCCCGGTGGGGGGCCGGCGCCGTCGGCGGGTGCGGGAGGTGCCGGGGCCGGGGCGGCCGCCGGAGGCGCGGGGGCCGAAGCTGCCGGGGCCGGGACCGGGGCCGGTGGGTTTGGGTCCGGTGGGGTCTTGGCCGGTGGGGCGGTGGCCGGGGGCGGCGGGTCGCCCGAGCATGCCGCTGTCTCCGATGGCGGGCCGGGCGGGGCCGGCGATCGGCTGCCCACCGTCGTCGCCGCTCAGCCTCCGCCGCCCGGCGTGCCGCCGGCACCGCCCGGGTTCGGGGCGGCGGCGTACGGGACCCCGCATTCCCACCAGTATCCGCAGTCCCCTCAGCACCCGCCGTCCGTGCAGCATCCGCAGTCCCCTCAGCACCCGCCGTCCGTGCAGCATCCGCAGTCCCCTCAGCACCCGCCGTCCGTGCAGCATCCGCAGTCTCCGCAGTACGCGCAGTCCCCTCGGCACCCGCAGTTCCCTCAGCAGCCCGCGCAGCACGCCGCCTACGGCTATCCGCAGCAGCCCGGGGCCGCGCCCTGGGGCGGAGGACAGCCGGCGTACAACCCCTATGCCGACGGCGGACTCGGCGCCACTCCGCCGTACGGGCCGTCGGTCGTCGGTGTGCCGGCGGAGCCGGAGCGGCGCAACGGCCGGTCCACCGCGCTGCTCGTCGTGATCGCCCTGATCGTCGCGCTGGGCGCGGGCGGCTCGGTGTACGCGCTGATGAAGAACGGCACCGGCACCGACGACCAGGGCGGCGGCACGGTCTCCCCGACACCCGCCGCCGGCTCCGGTTCGCCGGCCGGCTCCGGTGAGCCCACCCCGACCGGTTCGGCGCCGTCCCCGTCCCCGTCCGCGTCCGCCACCGGAGCCGGGGCGATACCGGACGCCTATCTGGGCACCTGGCGGACGACCATCGACAACACGGGCGGATCCAACAGCCGCGAACTGACCATCCGGCAGGGCGAGGTGGGGGACACCGTGCTCACGCTGGTCGCGGACGGGCCGACCGAGGGCGGCGGGTCGTACCACTGCGTCTTCGAGGCGACGCTCGCCGAACGGCCGAGCGGGGACGGGCCGTTGCGGATCGGACCGTCCACCGTCTCCAGCGGCCGGCCCGCCTCCTCCTGCACCCCGGGCGAGTCCACCGAGGTCACGCTGCTGCCGGACGGGCGGCTGAAGCGGGCGAAGGCGAGCGGCGGGGAGAGCCTGACGTACAGCAAGGAGTGACCCGGGGCGGCGGCCCGCTCCCGGAGTCCGTGAGGTTGTTGAACGAGGAGAGAACATCCGGGGACGGGCCCCGTCCGGGCCCGATCACGCACGTACCGTGACTCCACCATCCGACTCCGGGGAGTGGCGGGGGCACCCACATGGAGTGGTTGAACGCGGAGAACATCGTCGCCGTCGGGACCGCGGTGCTGGGCATCGGCGCGTCCGCGGGCATGGTCTGGTACGAGCGCAGGGTGCCACGGCGCAAGCGGGTCGGCTACCGGGTGCAGACGGACAACCCGATAGGCGACGACGTGCGGTCGGGGCGGGTCAACCGGCGGCTGGGGCTCTTCCTCGAGGCGCCCGGCATGGAGGACGCCACTCTCGTCCTGCTGCGCGTCGAGAACGACGGCTCGCAGGGCATCGACCGCGACGACTACACCGGACCGGAGCGGCACGGTCTCACCGCGGTGTTCACCGACCGCACCATCCGGGGCGTGTCGGTGACCCAGCCGACCGACACCGGCCATCTGATGGACCACTTCACCGCCGAGCGCGGCTTCGGCTACGAGGGCAACACCTTGCGCATCCCGCGCGTCCCGCTCAACAGGGGCGAGCACTTCAAGCTGCTGGTGCTGCTGTCGGGCGGTGACGTGGGCCGGGAGATCCGGCTGATCGGCGGGATCCGGGAGGGCGAGGTCCATCCCAACCGCAGCGCCACCCCGGACGAGAAACCGCCGCTGTTCAGCCGCGCCTCCCGGCTCATCACCGGCATGCTCACGGTGTGCGTGATGGTCCTCGCCGGCATCGTCGTGGTCCGCGACGACAGGCCGCCGCCGGTCGGCTGCGAGCAGGGCACGCTGACGGTGATCGGGTCGACGGCCTTCGCGCCGGTGCTGCGGGAGGTGGCGCAGGAGTACGAGAAGGACTGCGAGGGCGCGGACGTCACCGTCGACGTGCACGGATCCACCTCCGGTATCCGGGAGCTGGCCGCCGCCGGAGCGGCCGCGAAGGGGGCGGGGGCCCCGGCGGTCGTGGCCTTCTCGGACGGGCCCAAGCCCGGCGACATGCCCGAACTGCGCGAGACACGGGTCGCGTTGTCCGTGTTCGCGCTCGTCGTCAACGACGAGGTGCGGGTGCGGAACCTGTCCACCGCGGACGTGCGCCGGCTGTACCAGGGGAGGATCGCGGACTGGTCGGAGCTGGGCGGCCGTCCGATGCCGGTGCGTCTGGTCAGCCGGGACGCCAACTCCGGCACCCGGCAGGTCTTCCAGCGGCGGGTGCTGGGGCAGGGCGAGACGGCGAACTCGTCCGTCGACTGTGTCTCCAAGGACTATCCGTCGGCGCCGGTGACCCGCTGCGAGCTGGACTCCACCGACCAGGTGCTGGCGAAGGTGGCCGGGCTGCGCGGGGCCGTCGGCTACAGCGAGCTGAACCTGGCGCTGCGGGCGAAGGGGGTCCGGGTGCTGGGCCTCGACGGCGGCGCGCCCTCCGTCGACGCCATCGAGCACGGCCGCAGCGGCTATCCGTACCGGGAGATCGAGTACGCCTACACCTGGGGCAACCCGCCCGCCGACTCCCTGGCCTCCGGCTTTCTGACCTATCTGTCCCGGGGGAACGGCCAGGACGTCATCCGCACGCACGGGCATGTGCCGTGCTGGACGCCGGAGGGGATGAAGCTGTGCGCTTAGCCGGGCGTCCCGTGGGCTTCGTGGCCGGTCGTCCCGGTGCGGGTACGGGTGCGGGTGCGGGTGCGGGTGCGGGTGCGGGTACGGGGCGTGGGGCCTGGGGCGTGGTGTTGCGGGCCGGGGGGGTGCGGGATGTGGTGCGGGGCGTGGGGTCGCGGGGCGCGGGGTGCGGGATGTGGTGCGGGGCGCGGGTGCGACGGCTTCGCCGTCCGGGCCGCCGCCTAGCGCGGCTCGGGCGGGCGCTGCCGCGGCATGTTCGGCCGGGACCCGTTCGCCGGCGGCAGCGGGAACCGGCCCCCCGAACCGCCCGCCTCCTGTCGCGGCACCGACGCCACCGCCGTCTGGATGCCCAGGGGGGCCGAACCCGTGCGGAACTCCACCATCCAGTCGGTCGTCTCCGTGCGGACCAGCTCCGTGACGTCCTCCGAGAAGCGCCGCAGCACCGACAGGCACCGCTCGGCCGCCTCGCTCGCCGTGCCCTCGGCCGGCCCCAGCACCTCCCGCACGCTCTCCGACGCCCAGTCGAACTGCAACGCCTGGAGCCGCCGGTGCACCGCCTGCGCGGTGGCCACGTCCCTTATCCAGCCCGACGTGACGCCGAAGAACCGGTCGATGCCGACGCAGGCGACCGCGAGCAGCAGCGCCAGACAGCCCCAGGGCGCCACCCCGCCCACGGCCCCGGTCAGATCCAGCAGGGGCAGCGCCGCTCCGGCCACGGCCCCGGCCGCCGCCCCGGCCCGCAGCACGCGCGCCCCGCGCCGCTTCCACACCCGGTCCCGCAGATACCAGGCGGCCGTCTCCAGCGCCCGGCGCTCCACCCACCGGTACAGCTCGTCCAGCCGTTCGGCGGGCTCGCCCCAGTCCCCGAGCGGAAACGCCCGCCCGGTCAGATCGCCCGGCCGCAGCCCGGCCGCACCCTCGCCCCGCCCGTCCTGAGGCGGTCCCTCGGGCTGCATCTCCGGCTGACCCACCCGGCACTCCCTACTGATCACGACCGGTCACGTTGCGTGACATTCCATGACGACGCGCGGTCACCTTCCTACCGCCCAATGGGTGGCGGAGAGGGAGCTTTCCCGGCTTTTCCGCCCGGAAGGGGGCCTTGATCAGGTATAGGGCTGTCGAAGTTCTCACTCGAAAGAGTGGCGGGGCAGTGGCCGCGTGGACCACGTAGGCTCATTGACGACGAAGAATGAAACGTCGGAGGACGACGTCGGAGACGGCGGCCGACGACGACGCGGAAAACGGCGAGGAGCTGATCGTGATCCCCGGTGGCCAGCCCAACATGCAGCAGTTGCTCCAGCAGGCGCAGAAGATGCAGCAGGACCTGCAGCGGGCGCAGGAGGAACTGGCGAACACGGAGGTCGACGGGCAGGCGGGCGGCGGTCTGGTGAAGGCCACCGTCACCGGCTCCGGTGAGCTGCGCGGGCTGAAGATCGACCCGAAGGCGGTGGACCCGGAGGACACCGAGACCCTCGCCGACCTGATCGTGGCGGCCGTCCAGGCGGCCAACGAGAACGCGCAGACGCTCCAGCAGCAGAAGCTCGGCCCGCTGGCCCAGGGTCTGGGCGGCGGCAGCGGCATCCCGGGTCTGCCGTTCTGACGCATCCGCCTTCCGGGCGAAGGCGGAAGACAACTACGGTACGTACCGAAAGGTCTCCAGGAAAGGCAGTCCGTTGTATGAAGGCGTGGTCCAGGACCTCATCGACGAGCTGGGGCGGCTGCCCGGCGTCGGTCCCAAGAGCGCGCAGCGGATCGCCTTCCACATCCTGCAGGCCGAGCCGACGGACGTGAAGCGGCTCGCGCAGGCTCTCCTGGAGGTGAAGGCGAAGGTCCGCTTCTGCGCGACCTGCGGCAACGTCGCCCAGGAGGAGCTGTGCGGCATCTGCCGTGATCCGCGCCGCGACGCGTCGGTCATCTGTGTGGTGGAGGAGCCGAAGGACGTCGTCGCGATCGAGCGGACCCGTGAGTTCCGGGGCCGCTACCACGTGCTCGGCGGCGCGATCAGCCCGATCGAGGGCGTGGGACCCGACGACCTGCGTATACGAGAACTTCTCGCGCGGTTGGCCGACGGGACGGTCACGGAACTGATCCTGGCCACGGATCCGAATCTGGAAGGCGAGGCCACGGCGACGTACCTCGCCCGCATGATCAAGCCCATGGGCCTGAAGGTCACCCGCCTGGCCAGCGGCCTCCCGGTGGGTGGCGACCTGGAATACGCGGACGAGGTCACCCTCGGCCGCGCCTTCGAGGGGAGACGACTCCTAGATGTCTGACGCCACGCTGCACGCCTCGTCGCAGAACCCGGACGACTTCGCGGTCCAGGTCGCCGACCAGGTCGAGAGCTTCCTGGTGGCCGTCACGGAGGTGGCGAGGGGCGACGAGCCCGGCTCGACGGTCCCCTTCCTCCTCCTGGAGGTCTCCCAGCTGCTGCTGGCCGGCGGCCGGCTGGGCGCCCACGAGGACATCGTCCCCGAGGAGCGCTACGAGCCCGACCCGGGGCCGGAGCCGGACGTGGACGAGCTGCGGGAGAACTTCGCCCGGCTGCTGGAGCCCGTCGACGTCTACTCCGAGGTCTTCGACCCCTACGAGCCGCGCAAGGCTCCCGTGCCGGCCCGGATCTCCGACGACCTCGCCGACATCATCACCGACCTCCGGCACGGCATGGTCCACTACCGCGCCGGCCGCACCACCGAGGCCCTGTGGTGGTGGCAGTTCTCCTACTTCGCCAACTGGGGCCCGACCGCGTCCGCGGTGCTGCGCGCCCTCCAGTCCGTCCTCATCCATGTGCGCCTCAACCAGCCCCTGGAGGAGCTGGACGGCCTCGACACCGACCAGGCCGCCATGGGCGACGAGACCCTGGAGTTCGAGGCGGGCCGGGTGATGGCGGAGGAGATCGGCGCCCCGCTGGGCATCCGGCGGGGCGAGTAGCGCGGTCCGCCGCCCGGCGGGCGGCCGGTTCCCGGCGTCCCTCGGCGGCCGGCCACCGGCGGTGACCGGTGTGACCCGGGGCACTATCCGCGTGACGCGGCGGAGGCTGGGCAGGTGCCGGACGCGGGCGTCCGGGATCGCACCGGCCGATGTCTCACCATGCGGGAGCAGGGTGGTGGAATTCGGACGCTCGTTAGACTGAGCCGACACAAACGAACCGAGCGAGGAGCGCACGTGGGCCTTGTCGTGCAGAAGTACGGAGGCTCCTCCGTAGCCGATGCCGAGGGCATCAAGCGCGTCGCCAAGCGGATCGTGGAAGCGAAGAAGAACGGCAACCAGGTTGTCGTCGTCGTTTCCGCGATGGGCGACACGACGGACGAGCTGATCGATCTCGCCGAGCAGGTTTCGCCGATGCCTGCCGGCCGGGAGTTCGACATGCTGCTGACCGCCGGAGAGCGTATCTCCATGGCCCTGCTGGCCATGGCGATCAAAAACCTGGGCCACGAGGCCCAGTCCTTCACCGGCAGCCAGGCAGGCGTCATCACCGACTCGGTCCACAACAAAGCCCGGATCATCGACGTCACGCCGGGCCGCATCCGCGAGTCGCTGGACAAGGGCAACATCGCGATCGTCGCCGGCTTCCAGGGCGTGAGCCAGGACAAGAAGGACATCACCACGCTGGGGCGCGGTGGCTCCGACACGACGGCCGTGGCGCTCGCCGCCGCGCTCGACGCCGAGGTCTGCGAGATCTACACCGACGTCGACGGCGTGTTCACCGCCGACCCGCGCGTGGTCAAGAAGGCGAAGAAGATCGACTGGATCTCCTTCGAGGACATGCTGGAGCTCGCGGCCTCCGGCTCCAAGGTGCTGCTCCACCGCTGCGTGGAGTACGCCCGCCGCTACAACATCCCGATCCACGTCCGGTCCAGCTTCAGCGGACTCCAGGGCACGTGGGTCAGCAGTGAGCCGATTGGGGACCAGAAGGTGGAGCAGGCCATCATCTCCGGTGTCGCGCACGACACCTCCGAGGCCAAGATCACGGTCGTCGGCGTGCCGGACAAGCCGGGCGAGGCCGCCGCGATCTTCCGGACCATCGCCGATGCCGAGATCAACATCGACATGGTCGTGCAGAACGTGTCCGCCGCCTCCACCGGCCTGACGGACATCTCCTTCACCCTGCCGAAGACCGAGGGCCGCAAGGCCATCGACGCGCTGGAGAAGAACCGGTCCGGCATCGGCTTCGACTCGCTGCGCTACGACGACCAGATCGGCAAGATCTCGCTGGTCGGCGCCGGTATGAAGACCAACCCGGGGGTCACCGCCTCCTTCTTCGAGGCGCTGAGCAACGCGAGCGTGAACATCGAGCTGATCTCCACCTCGGAGATCCGTATCTCGGTCGTCACCCGCGCCGACGACGTGCCGGAGGCCGTCCGCGCCGTGCACACCGCCTTCGGGCTCGACTCCGACACCGACGAGGCGGTCGTCTACGGAGGCACGGGCCGCTGATGGCACCGACCGGCAAGCCGACACTCGCGGTCGTGGGAGCGACCGGGGCCGTCGGCACGGTCATGCTCCAGATCCTGTCGCAGCGCGCGGACGTCTGGGGCGAGATCCGTCTGATCGCCTCCCCCCGCTCGGCCGGCCGCAAGCTGGCCGTGCGCGGGGAGGAGGTCGAGGTGGTGGCGCTGACGGAGGACGCCTTCGCCGGCGTCGACATCGCGCTGTTCGACGTCCCCGACGAGGTGGCCGCCGAGTGGGCGCCCGTCGCCGCCGCGCGCGGCGCCGTCGTGGTCGACAACTCCGGCGCCTTCCGGATGGACCCGGACGTGCCGCTCGTGGTGCCCGAGGTCAATCCGCACGCGGTACGGTCCCGGCCGCGCGGGATCGTCGCCAACCCCAACTGCACGACCCTGACGATGATCGTCGCCCTGGGCGCGCTGCACGCCGAGTTCGGGCTGCGCGAGCTGGTCGTGTCGTCGTACCAGGCGGTGAGCGGGGCCGGACGGGCCGGCGTGGACACGCTGCGGGCGCAGATGTCCCTGGTCGCCGGCACCGAGCTGGGCACCAAGCCGGGGGACGTGCGGCGGGCCGTGGGGGACGACACGGGGCCGTTCCCGGAGCCGGTCGCGCTGAACGTGGTGCCGTGGGCCGGGTCGCTGCGGGAGGACGGCTGGTCGTCGGAGGAGATGAAGGTCCGCGACGAGTCCCGGAAGATCCTCGGCCTGCCGAAGCTGCCGGTCGCCGTGACCTGTGTGCGGGTACCGGTGATCACCACGCACTCGCTCACCGTCCACGCCCGCTTCCAGCGCGAGGTCCGCGTCGACGGCGCCCGCGAGATCCTCGCCACCGCGCCGGGCGTGGTGCTGTGCGACGATCCGGCCGCCGGCGAGTTCCCCACCCCCGCCGACGTGGTGGGCACCGACCCGACCTGGGTGGGGCGGGTGCGAAGGGCCCTGGACGACCCGACCGCCCTGGAGCTCTTCGTGTGCGGCGACAACCTGCGCAAGGGCGCCGCACTGAACTGCGCGCAGCTCGCGGAGCTGATCGCGGCGGAGAGTACCGGCCGCCCCTAGCCTCTTTTGTAGAAGTTTGTAGGATCCATGTAAGCAGTGCGGCCGGGAGCATGGTCCAATCCAGTTGAACCGTTCCCTCTCGGCAGCAGAGGATTTCCCTCCCCGCCTCCCGCAACCGTACGGAGGCGGGGAGCGTCTTTGCGGTCACCTTTTGAGGGACCTGGGGACGTGATGATCCTGGCGTGGGGACGCCTTGATCAGGGCGTGGGGACGCCCGTTCAAATGGGACATAAGGGAAGAGCGGGACGCATGACGGCACTTGAGACACCGTCGGTTGTCGCACATGTGACGCCCGGCACGTACAACCCCCGAGGGGGGAAGCGTGTCCAACTGGCGTGGCAGAGGTTCTCGAACTCAGTGTGGCCCGCGGCGGAACGGCCCTGCGGCCCCGCGCGGCGCTCCGGCCCCGCGCGTCCGGCGGCATGCCGGTGATCGCGCCCATGCCCGCAGCGCGGCCCACCCGCATACCCAGTCAGCGTGACGGTGCCGAGGAGACCGCGGGCGCCGCGGTCACCGAGGCCGCCGGGACGACCGTCGACCACCTCACCGAGACCTACCGGGCGCACTACCGCTCGCTGCTCGGCCTCGCCGCGCTGCTCCTCGACGACACCGCCTCCTGCGAGGACGTCGTCCAGGAGGCCTTCATCCGGGTCCACTCGGCCCGCAAACGCGTCCGCGACCCCGAGAAGACCCTCGCCTACCTGCGGCAGACGGTCGTCAACCTCTCCCGGTCCACGCTGCGCCGCCGCATCCTCGGCCTGAAGCTGCTCTCCAAGCCGATGCCCGACATGGCGAGCGCGGAAGAGGGCGCCTACGACAGCCTGGAGCGGCGCGACCTCATCAAGGCGATGAAGGGCCTCCAGCGCCGCCAGCGCGAGGTCCTCGTGCTGCGCTACTTCGCGGACATGACCGAGGCCCAGGTCGCCGAGACGCTCGGCATATCCCTGGGCTCGGTGAAGGCGTACGGCTCGCGGGGCATCGCCGCGCTGCGGGTGGCCATGGAGCAGCCGGCATGAGCGACCACGCCGAAGGGGGCGATTCCCATGACGGTCACTCCCATGAGCGCCACTCCCACGAACGTCATGAGCCTTACGCCTGGCACGAGCCGACGAGGCGCCACGGGCAAGAGCACACGCCATCGCACGCTGGGAACGGAACTGTGAACCACGGCCCCGACGACAAGGGCCCCGAGGGGCTCGGCCCGGGTATCGACGGGCTCGACGGGCTCGACACGGACGAGCTGGCCCTGCGCCGCCTGCTGCACTCGGCGGTCGACGACATCAAGCCGCGCACCGGCACCCTGGACCATCTGCGCCGCGCCGTCCCCGTGCGCCGCGCCCGCAAGCGGCAGGCCGTGGTCGGCATGGCCGCGGCGGCCCTGTTCATCGGCACCGCGATCCCCGCCCTCGTGCACGTCTCCCAGGCCGGCGGCTCCGACCCCAACACCGCCATGGCCGGCCAGTCCTCCCAGGCCCAGGGCGGCACCGGCCAGGGCAAGGACAAGGGCACCGCCAAGGGCGGCAAGGACAAGGACGCCCCCAGCACGTCGGTCAAGCCCGGCAAGGAACCCGGCAAGAGCCACGAGAAGGACGACAAGGGCGGCACCAGCGGCGGCTCCGTCGGCGGCGTCGACCCCACCGCCACCCCGGCCACGGGCACCCCGCTGTGCACGGCGGCCCAGCTGGGCTCCGCCACCGGCACGGTGAACGCCCCCGACTCCGCGGGGGTCGTCTACGGCGTCTTCCGCGTCACCAACACCTCCGGCACCGCCTGCACGGTCTCCGACCCGGGCGGCATCATCCCCACGGCCCAGGGCGCCGCCGACCCGGCCAAGATCGGCGCCGCCCGCCATGTGGCCGGGGACGCGGCGGCCTCGCTGCCCGACCCGTCCCTGGAGGTCACCTCGCTGCTCCTGCAGCCCGGCGCGGCCTACGAGGAGAAGTTCGCCTTCGTGCCCTCGGAGACCTGCCCCACCACCGGCGGCGGCGACACGGGCGGCACCGACACCGGCGGGCCCACGGCGGACCCGTCGCCGACCCAGGACCCGGGTGCCTCCAGCGGTACGGCCGACACCGGCAGCACGGCGGCGGGCACCACCACCCAGCTGGTCACCGAGGACGGCACGGCCGACGGCAGTGTCGCGGTGACCCACACGGCGCAGGGGGGCGCCCCGTCGGCGACGGCGACCGTCCCGGGGGCGTGCGCGGGGACGCTCTACTACACCGGGCTGCTCGCGGGGGCGTAGCGTTCCCCGCTGCCGGACCGCTGCCGGACCGCTGCCGGACCGCGTCCGGACCGCGGCGGGGCCACGACGGAACCACCGCCCGCGACGGCACCTCGCCGCCGCGGGCGGGCCGGCCCGCCCGCGGCCGGCACCCGCGCGGATCAGCCGCTCGGGACCGGTTCCCGTTCCGGATCCTCCGGCACCAGGCCCAGCGCGGCGTCCCGCTGGAACTCCACCTCACGCCGGAACAACCGGAACCACATGAACACCACGAACCCCGCGAACACGAACCACTCGCCCGTGTAACCGAGGTTCTGGAACGCCTTCAGGTCCAGCCCCGAACCGTCGGGCGTGCTCGCGGGGACGGCCTTCATCCCGGCGTCGCCCTTGTCCAGCGTCACCCACGCGTCGTACAGCCGGTACGGCACCAGGTTGACCAGCGAGGCCGAGCTGATCGCCGCCGTCTGCCCGGCGGGCAGCCCGCCCTGCGCGCTGACGCCGTTGTTCCCAGGCGTCTCGGACGCTTGCAGCGCGCCGGTGACGGTGACCTCACCGGCCGGCGCGGCGGGCGTCTTGGCGGCGTCCGCCGTGCCCGGCAGCCAGCCCCGCACCACGGGCAGCGCCCTGCCGGAATCGGTGCGCAGCAGGGTGAGGACGTAGAAGCCGCGCCGGCCGTCCAGCTCCCGCCCGGGCACCAGCAGCTGCTTGCCGTACCGTCCGCTCGCGGTGACCCGCCGCCCCGACGTGTTCTTGTCGACGGGGAGCATGGCCGCCAGCGGGCGCGCCGCCTCGTCACGGCCGGACGCGGCCTGTTCGGTCGCGACGCGATGATCCTGCACCCGGTCCTCGAACCGGCTCAGCTGCCAGGACCCCATGAAGACGCAGAAGGGGATGGCGAGCAGCACGAAGACGTTGATGCCCCACCAGCGGGGTGTCAGCAGAAACCGGTACACGCCCCCCACGGTACGGCGCCCGGCTCGGCGGCCGGGCCGCGGGGCGGCTGTCGCCCGCCCCTGCCGCCGGGGACGGACGGATCGGCGGAGTTGTCCACAGGCTGCGGGCACCCGCCGCCCAATTGTCGGCGCGGCCAGGCAGTATGGGCGCATGACTGGGGCCATGAGTGAGAGCAGGACGCCGGACACACCGGACATGCCGGACTGGGAGAAGCGCTTCCGCGCGCCGCGGGTGTCGCTGCCCGACTGGGCGGAGGACGCACCGGACCGCTCCCTGTTCGTGTCGAACGCGACGGGGACGTACGAGCTGTACGCCTGGGACCGCGCGACGGGCGGGCAGCGGCAGGCCACGGACCGGCCGAACGGCACGACGGACGGCGTGCTCTCCCCGGACGGCGCGTGGATCTGGTGGTTCGACGACAAGGACGGCGACGAGTTCGGGATCTGGCGCCGCCAGCCCTTCGCGGGCGGACCCGACGAGCCGGCCGTGCCCGGCCTCGACCCGTCCTACCCGGCCGGCCTGGCCCTGTCCCGCGACGGCCGCACGGCGGTCGTCGGCCGCTCCACGGACGAGGACGGCACGACGATCCACCTGGCCCGTACGGGCACGGGCAGCACGGACACGGACACGGTGGAGATCTACCGGCACCGCGAGTCGGCGGGCGTCGGCGACCTCTCGCACGACGGCTCCCTGATCGCCGTCGAGCACACCGAGCACGGCGACGCCATGCACGCCGCCCTGCGGGTGCTCCGCCCGGACGGCACGACGGTCGCCGAGCTGGACGACACCAAGGGCGGCACCCAGGAGCTGGGGCTGGAGGTGCTGGGCTTCGCCCCGGTCGACGGCGACACCCGGCTGCTCATCGGCCACCAGCGCCGGGGCCGCTGGGAGCCCCTGGTGTGGGACGTGGCGACGGGCGAGGAGACGGATCTGGCCCTGGACCTGCCCGGTGACGTCAGCGCCGAGTGGTACCCGGACGGCTCCGCCCTCCTCGTCGCGCACGGTTTCGAGGCCCGCAGCGAACTGTTCCGGTACGACCTGGCGGCCCGCGAGCTGACCCGCATCCCGACCCCGCCCGGCACGGTCTCCGGCGCGACGGCCCGCCCCGACGGCAGCGTGGAGTACCTGTGGTCGTCGGCCGCCGAACCGCCGGCGGTGCGCTCCACGACCGGCGCGGTGGTGCTGGACCCGCCCGGCATGGCCTGCCCGCCGTCGGTGGTCGTGGAGGACGCCTGGGTGGAGGGCCCCGGCGGCCGCATCCACGCCCTGATCCAGAGGCCGGCGGGTGCCACGGGTCCCCTGCCCACCGTCTTCGACCTGCACGGCGGCCCCACCTGGCACGACAGCGACTCCTTCGCGGCGGGCCCGGCGGCCTGGGTCGACCACGGGTACGCGGTGGTCCGCGTCAACTACCGCGGCTCCACCGGCTACGGCCGCGCCTGGACCGACGCCCTCAAGCACCGGGTCGGCCTGATCGAGCTGGAGGACGTGGCCGCGGTGCGCGACTGGGCGGTCTCCTCCGGCCTCGCCGACCCCGCCCGGCTGATCCTCACCGGCGCCTCCTGGGGCGGGTACCTCACCCTGCTCGGTGTCGGCACCCAGCCCGAAGCCTGGGCGCTGGGCATCGCGGTGGTGCCCGTCGCGGACTACGTCACGGCGTACCACGACGAGATGGAGTCCCTGAAGGCCATGGACCGCACCCTGCTGGGCGGCACGCCGGAGGAGGTCCCGGAGCGCTTCGAGGCGTCCTCCCCGCTGACCTACGTCGACCGGGTCAAGGCCCCGGTCTACATCTCGGCGGGCGTCAACGACCCCCGCTGCCCGATCCGCCAGATCGACAACTACGTCAAGAGACTGGAGACCCGGGGCGCGACCCACGAGGTGTACCGGTACGACGCGGGGCACGGCTCACTGGTGGTGGAGGAGCGCATCAAGCAGGTGCGACTGGAGCTGGAGTTCGCGGAGCGGCACCTGGCCGTCTGACGCGCCGCCGGTCACCCCAGCTCCGCGAGCCCCCGGCGCGTGGCGGCGACCACCACCCGGTCCCCCTTCTCCAGCACATGGCCGGAAGGGGTGCCGGTCCGCCCCAGCAGCGCCAGCACCCGCCAGGCGCCGGCCTGGAACGCCTCCTGGACGGTGCGCCCCTCCAGCTGGGGATGGCCGTCCACGTCGACCGCCGCGAACAGCAGCACCCTCCGCTCCACGGCGACGGCACCGAGCACCTGCCGCCCCAGCATCGCCCCGGCGAACGCCGGGGCGGCCAGGTGGGTGACGCTCCGGCTCCGGGTCAGCGCCCGCGGGTAGGCCGCCCGGAGGGTGCGGTACACGGCGGTGGCGAAATCGTCGTCGTAGAGCCGGAGCACCACCCGCAGATCCGGCCGCAGGGTCCGCGCGTACAGCACGGCCTCCAGGTTCGTGGTGTCCGCGCTGGTCAGCGCGAGCAGGGTCTGGGCCCGGTGGATCTGGGCGGCCTCCAGGACGCCTTCCTGGGTGACGTCCCCGAGCACCACCGGCACCCGCAGCCGGCGGGCGGCGGCGAGCCCCCGTGCCTCCGGGTCGGACTCGACGCACACCACCGGGATGTTCAGCTCCCGCAGCCGCGTCAGCACCCGGGTGCCGATCTTGCCGAGCCCGAGCAGCACCACGTGCCCGTTCAGGCCGCGCGGCGGCTTGCGCAGCGAGGACGCGGTGCGGAAGGTGCCGAACGTCTCCAGCGCGGCGGCCAGCAGCACCGGCAGGAGCAGCAACCCCACGAGCGCGGAGAGAAGTTGCAGGAGCTGCCGGCCCAAGGGCTCCTCGAGCGCCGGGTCGTCGATCGCGAACAGGTCGAGGAGGGTGACGTAGCAGGCCCGCAGCGGATGGATGCCGGTCACCAGCCACAGCGCGACGGCGAGCGCGACCACGCACCCGACCAGACCGGCCAGGGACCAGCGCAGCCGGCGGGAGAACAGCGAGCCGAGCGACGGTATGCCGGCCAGCGCGCGCCCCGGCGCGGCGGACTCCGTGCCGGGCGCGGCGGAGACATGCTCCAGCACCACGGCCTGCCGTCCGGCGGCGCGCCGTACCTCCTCGTCGTCGGGGAGCAGCCGTGGCTGCTGTTCCGCGCCGGCGTCCGGGCCGTGGCCGCCGTCCGGGTCGCCGCCCGACAGCAGGGCGAGGGTGCACAGTCCGGTGCCGGGGCCGGACCCGTCCGCGGCCAGCGGACGTTCCACGGCCCGCAGCAGCAGCCCCTCCGTCTGGACGACCCTGCTGGTGCCGGTGACGGCGGTGGCGGCCAGCGCGGGCGCGGCGGTGTCGGCGTCGGACAGCACCGTCGTGGAGGCCTCGACACCGGCGCCGGGACCGGCCGTACCGTCCTCCTGGTCCCCGGCGGCCAACGCGGCCGCCTGGTCGAGGAGTTCCTCGATGTGCTGGCCCAGCCGCCGGTTGTAGAGCCGCAGCACGAGCCGCAGCCGGGGGTTGAGGCGGCGGGCGGTCAGCGCGGCCCGGATGTTGGTCTCGTCGTCGTCGTACACGAGGGCCAGTGCGGCGGCCCGCGCCACCCCGGCCTCGGCGAGCACCGCCTCGGACGGCTCGGCGGCCTCCAACGGCTCCTCGGGGTCGGCACGCTGACCGGGATTCGGACCGGAGGGCGGCCCGGCCGCGCCGGTCCGGCCGCCCACCGCGGCGCTGACCACGCGGTCGAACAGGGCCGCCGACGCGGCGCGGGCCCGTCCGACCACCGGGGGCCGGGCGGTACGCCCGTTCGGCGGTACGACCAGGGTGACCTGCTCGCCGTAGACCCCGCGCAGCTCGGCGGCCAGCCGGTGCGCGAGCCCGTCGTCACCGCACACCACCATGTGCGCCGGCGGGGCCCCCGGCCCCCCTTGATACGGAACGCTCGCCACAAGGGAAAAGAGTGCCCCAAGGAGATGCGTGGTTCCAGCAAGGGCTGAACGCCCGCACCCGGGACCGCGTACGCAGGGGGAGCGAGAGCAGCAGCCGGAGGTAACCGCCCGTGGCCATCACCGAAGACGCCCCGCCCGGCACGGACGCACGCCGTCCCGGGCCCCCGCCGGACGCCCCCGGGCGGCGGCTCAGCTCCCCCCTCGTACTGGTGCTGACCCTGCTGCTCGCGGTGCTCGCCCAGTCCCCGATCCGGGGGGCCCTCGGCACTCCGGCGATGCAGAGCTGGATGACGGTGTTCGTGGCGGTGACCGTCCAGGCGCTGCCCTTCCTGGTGCTGGGCGTGCTGCTGTCGGCGGCGATCGCGGTGTTCGTCCCGGCGTCGTTCTTCGCCCGTGCCCTGCCGAGCCGTCCCGCCCTGGCCGTGCCCGTGGCGGGGATCGCGGGCGCGGTGCTGCCGGGCTGCGAGTGCGCGTCGGTGCCGGTGGCGGGCGCCCTGGTCCGCCGGGGCGTGACCCCCGCCGCCGCCCTCGCCTTCCTGCTCTCCGCGCCCGCGATCAACCCGGTGGTGCTGACCGCCACCGCCGTCGCCTTCCCCGGGCACCCGGAGATGGTGCTGGGCCGGTTCGCGGCGAGCCTGCTGGTGGCCTGTGCGATGGGCTGGCTGTGGCAGCGGCTGGGCCGGACGGACTGGCTGCGCCCGCCGGCCCACGGCGCGCACGAGGGCGCCACCACGGGGGAGGCGTTCTGGGGTGCGGTCCGGCACGACGTCATGCACGCCGGCGGCTTCCTGGTGCTCGGCGCGATGGCCGCGGCCACGCTGAAGGCGGCGGTCCCGGCCGACTGGCTGGGCACGGCGGCCGGACTGCCCCTGGTCTCGGTGCTCGCGCTCGCCGTGCTCGCCGTCCTTCTCTCCATCTGCTCGGAGGCGGACGCGTTCGTCGCGGCCTCCCTCACCCAGTTCTCCCCGACGGCCAAGCTGGTGTTCCTGGTGGTGGGCCCCATGATCGACCTCAAGCTGTTCGCGATGCAGGCCGGCACCTTCGGCCGTTCCTTCGCGCTCCGGTTCGCCCCCGCCACCTTCGCGCTGGCGATCGCGGGCGCCGTGCTGACCGGGGCGGTGCTCCTGTGAACCGTCAGGCCCAGGCGGCCGTGCTGTTCCTGCTCGGCGGGGCGCTGCTGCACGCGGGCGCCACCGACCTCGCGCTGCGCTATGTGAAGGCGGACCTGCGCCCGCTGCTGATGGCCTCGGGCGCGGTGCTGGTCGCGGCCGCCGTGGCGACGGCCTGGTACGAACGGGGGCGCGCCGGTGCCGGCCACGCCCACCCCGAGCCACGGATCTCCTGGCTCCTCGTGCTGCCCCTGCTCGCCCTCATCCTCATCGCCCCGCCCGCCCTCGGCTCCTACAGCGCCCTGCGCTCCGGTACGGCGTTGCAGAAGCCGTACGCCCTCGCCCCGCTGCCCGGCGGCGACCCGGTCCCGCTCTCCGTGGTCGACTACGCCTCCCGCGCGGCCTACGACCACGGCCGCTCCCTGCACGGCCGGCCGGTCCGGGTCACGGGCTTCCTCGCCCTGGACCACGCGGGCCGTCCCTATCTGGTCCGCATGGCCCTCAACTGCTGTGCCGCGGACGCCCAGCCGGTGAAGATCGCGCTGACCGGCGAGCTGCCGCCGGTCCTCCGCCCGGACGCCTGGCTGGAGGTCACCGGCGCCTACACCCCCCGGCTGACCCGCGACCCGGTCAACGACGGCCCGATCCCGTATCTGCGGGTCACCTCGGCCCGCCCGGTCCCGGTGCCGCCCGACCCGTACGACGAGACCTGGAACAACTGAGCCCGCGGGCCGCCCCGGTCCGGGCCGCGGGCTCCCGGGCGCCTACGCCTCGGGCCAGTCGAAGCGGTCGAGGTCCCTGAGCCACGCCTCGGCGTTGCCGTCCGAGGGGGCTCGCCAGTCGCCGCGCGGGGAGAGGGAGCCGCCCGCCGACACCTTCGGCCCGTTCGGCATGGCCGAGCGTTTGAACTGCGAGAACGCGAAGAAGCGGCGGCAGAATACCTCCAGCCAGTGCCGGATCTCGGCCAGGTCGTACGCCACCCGCTTGGCCTCGGGGAAGCCGGGTGGCCAGGCGCCCGTGTCCGCGTCGTGCCAGGCGTGCCAGGCCAGGAAGGCGATCTTCGAGGGCCGGAAGCCGTAGCGCAGCACCTGGAAGAGGGTGAAGTCGTGCAGCGCGTACGGGCCGATCTTCGACTCGGTGGACTGCATCTCCTCGCCGGGCACCAGCTCCGGGCTGATCTCGGTGTCCAGGATCGCGGCCAGGATCCCGCCGGTCTCCTCGTCGAACTGCTCGCTGCTGATGACCCAGCGGATCAGGTGCTGGATCAGCGTCTTCGGCACGCCGGAGTTGACGTTGTAGTGGCTCATCTGGTCGCCGACGCCGTACGTGGACCAGCCGAGCGCCAGCTCGGAGAGGTCGCCGGTGCCGAGGACGATGCCGCCGCGCTGGTTGGCGAGCCGGAACAGGTAGTCGGTGCGCAGGCCCGCCTGGACGTTCTCGAAGGTGACGTCGTACACCGGCTCGCCGGCGGCGAAGGGGTGGCCGATCTCCTTCAGCATCAGCCGCGCGGTCGGCGTGATGTCCAGCTCGGCCGCGGTGACGCCGAGCGCCCGCATCAGCCGGTGGGCGTTGTCCTTGGTGTGGTCGCTGGTGGCGAAGCCGGGCAGGGTGAACGCGAGGATGTCGCTGCGCGGCCGGCCCGCGCGGTCCATCGCGCGGGCGGCGACGATCAGCGCGTGCGTGGAGTCGAGGCCGCCGGAGACCCCGATGACGACCTTGGGGCCGCCGATCGCCGCGAGCCGCTGCTGGAGCCCGGCGACCTGGATGTTGTAGGCCTCGTAGCAGTCCAGGGCGAGCCGGTCGGGGTCGGCGGGCACGAACGGGAACCGCTCGACACGCCGCCGCAGGCCGAGGTCGGTGAGCGGCGGGTCCAGCTCGAACGACACCGTCCGGAAGGCCCCGGTGCGCGCGCCGTGCGCCCGGCGGTTGTCGTCGAAGGTGCCCATCCGGTGCCGTTCCTGCCGCAGCAGGTCCAGATCGACGTCGGCCACCGCGTACTGGTCGCCGAGCGGGAAGCGGCCGGTCTCGGCGAGCAGCACCCCGTTCTCGTAGATCATGGTCTGTCCGTCCCAGGACAGGTCGGTGGTGGACTCGCCCAGACCGGCCGCCGCGTAGACGTACGCGGCCAGGCAGCGGGAGGACGCCGAGCGGCACAGCAGCTCGCGGTCCTCGGCCCGGCCGACCGTGATCGGGCTGCCCGAGAGGTTGACCAGCACGGTCGCGCCGGCGAGGGCGGCCTCGGCGCTCGGCGGCACCGGCACCCACATGTCCTCGCAGATCTCCGTGTGCAGCACGAGTCCGGGGACGTCCTCGGCGGCGAACAGCAGGTCCACCCCGAACGGCACCTCCGCGCCCGCGACGTGGATCGTCCCGCCCCGCTCGTCGTGGCCGTCGGCGATCTGCCGGCGCTCGTAGAACTCCCGGTAGTTCGGCGGGTACGACTTCGGTACGACACCGAGGACGCGGCCCCGGTGCACGAGCACGGCGCAGTTGTAGATCCGGTGGCGGTGGCGCAGCGGGGCGCCGACGACCAGCACCGGCAGCAGGTCCGCCGAGCCGGCCACGACCGTCCCGACCGCCTCCTCGACCCGGTCGAGCAGCGCGTCCTGGAGCAGCAGGTCCTCGATCGAGTAGCCGCACAGGCCCAGCTCGGGGAAGACGGCGACGGCGACGCCCTCGTCCGCGCACGCGCGGGCCTGGCGCAGGACCGCTTCGGCGTTGGCGTGCGGGTCGGCGATGACGGTGTGGCCCGTGCACGCGGCGACGCGCGCGAAGCCATGCTGATAGATCGACCAGAAGTTCAACGGACTTCCCTCACGACGCCACGGACCCCACAGACGAACACATCTCCTACAGGGGAAGCCTAGATCTTCCCGCTCCGGATCTTCGCCCCGCCCGTCCCGGCGGGCGGCCCCGGCCTGCGCGTTCCCGGCCCGGTGAAACCCTTCCCGGCCCGCTGAAACCGCGCTGAAGCCGGTCTGAACCGGCCCGGCCGCATGCTCTGCGGCATGACGACGAGCCACCACGAACCCGCGATCGCGGCCACCGGGCTGCGCAAGGCCTACGGGGACAAGACCGTCCTCGACGGCATCGACATCCAGGTACCCGCCGGCACGGTCTTCTCCCTCCTCGGGCCGAACGGCGCCGGCAAGACCACGGCGGTCAACATCCTGTCGACCCTGATCTCCGCCGACGCCGGCACGGCCCGGATCGCCGGGCACGACCTCGCCACCGAGGCCCACGCGATCCGGTCGGCCATCGGGGTCACCGGTCAGTTCTCCGCCGTGGACGGCCTGATCACCGGCGAGGAGAACATGCTGCTGATGGCCGACCTGCACCATCTGTCCCGCACGGAGGGGCGGCGGGTCGTGGCCGGTCTGCTGGAACGCTTCGACCTGGCCGAGGCCGCGAAGAAGCCCGCCTCCACCTACTCGGGCGGCATGAAGCGCCGGCTCGACATCGCCATGACCCTGGTGGGCGACCCGCGGGTCATCTTCCTCGACGAGCCCACCACCGGCCTCGACCCGCGCTCCCGCCACACCATGTGGCAGATCATCCGCGAACTGGTCGGCGGCGGTACGACCGTCTTCCTCACCACCCAGTACCTGGAGGAGGCCGACGAACTGGCCGACCGCATCGCCGTGCTCAACGGCGGCAGGCTGGTCGCCCAGGGCAGCGCCGAGGAGCTGAAGCGGCTCGTGCCCGGCGGCCACGTACGGCTGCGCTTCTCCGACCCCGAGGCCCACGGACGCGCGGCCACCGCGCTGCGCGAGGTCACCCGGGACGACCAGGCGCTCACTTTGCAGATCCCCAGCGACGGAAGCCAGCGCGAACTGCGCGCCATCCTCGACTGGCTCGACGCCGCGGGCGTCGAGGCCGACGAACTGTCCGTGCACACCCCGGACCTGGACGACGTCTTCTTCGCCCTGACCGGGAGTTCCGTACCCGCCCAGTCCGCCCAGTCCGCCCAGTCCGCCCAGTCCCCGCAGCCCGCCCAGTCCGCTCAGTCCGCTCAGTCCGCCGACAAGGAGACCGCCCGATGAGCACCGCCGGCCACGCCTTCCGCGACAACCTCACCATGCTCCGGCGCAACCTCCTGCACGCGCGCCGCTACCCCTCCCTCACGCTCAACATCATGCTCACCCCGGTCATGTTGCTGCTGCTGTTCGTCTACGTCTTCGGCAACGTGATGAGCGCCGGCATCAACGGCGGTCACGCGGACCGGGCCGACTACGTCTCCTACATCGTCCCCGGCATCCTCCTCATGACCGTGGGCATGACCGCGCTCGGCACGGCGGTGTCCGTCGCCACCGACATGACCGAGGGCATCATGGCCCGGTTCCGCACCATGGCGATCTCCCGCGCCTCCGTGCTGATCGGCCATGTGGCCGGCAACGTGATCCAGACGATGCTCGCCCTGCTGGGCATCCTGGGCATCGGACTGGCCATCGGCTTCCGGCCCGACGCGACACCGGTGGAGTGGATCGCGGCGGCCGGGCTGATGACGCTGGTCAGTCTCGCGCTGACCTGGATCGCGGTCGGCATGGGCCTGGCCAGCCCCAACGCCGAGGGCGCCAGCAACATGGGACTGCCGCTGACGATGCTGCCGCTGCTGTCCAGCGCCTTCGTGCCGGTGGACGCCATGCCGGGCTGGTTCCGCTGGTTCGCCGAGTACCAGCCCTTCTCGCCCGCCATCGAGACCCTGCGCGGACTGCTGCTGGGCACCGGGATCGGGACGAAGAACGCGGTCCTGGCCGTCGCCTGGTGCCTGGGGCTGTCGCTGCTCGGCTACCTGTGGTCCAAGGCCCAGTTCAACCGGGAGCCCAAGCGGTGACACCGGGGAGCGAGCGGCACCCGGCCGGCACCGGCGAGCGGCACCGGGCCGGCACCGGCGAGCGGCACCGGGCCGGCACCGGCGAGCGGCCCTCAGCCGGCCGCCCCCGCCGCCAGCTCGCGCAGCACCTCCCTCCGCAGCTCCTCCTGCCCCAGGGCGGCGTATCTCGACCTCGCGTCGGCGTACGCCGCCCGGTCGGCGTTCTCGGCCGCCTCCCGGGACCGGCTGAAGGACAGGGCGGGGAACCCCCGCACCACCGGCATCCGCTCCGCGAGCGCCACCAGCCGTACGGCTCCCGCGTCGCCCCGGGCCAGACCGGTGAGACCGAGCGCCAGCAGCACCGTGCCGTACACCGGCAGCTCCGCCGGAGCGCCGCCCGGCCGGGCCGCGGACGACATCCCGAGCAGCCGCTCCCGCAACTCCTCGGCGATCCGGGCCACCGGCTGAAGCCGGCCGGCCTGCGCGTGCGCCGCCAGCGCGGCCGACCGCACCTCCAGCGACCACGGCTCCACGAACGGGTCACCGGGATGCAGCCGGCCGTCCTGCCGTATCTGCTCCACCGCCCGGCGGTACAGCCCGAGTCCCACCTCGGTCAGCCCCCGGGCCAGCGCTATCTCCGCGCGGGTCGGCAGATCGGAGGAGAAGACCCGGGCGGCATCCGGCGGCTGCTCCAGCGCCGCGATCCCCAGCCAGTACTCCGCCTCTTCGACGTCCCCGCGTTGCAGACAGGCCAGCACCAGCCCCCAGCGCACCCCCACCGAGTCCGACAGCTCCCCGAACCGGCTGAACTCGCCGAGGGCGTCCAGCGCGGCCCGCAGATGGTCGTACGCCTCCGCGCCCCGCTCGGACTGGAGGCACAGCTCGCTGATCCGGCCGTGGCCGAGCAGTGTCGTGGTGGGGTTGCCGAGCGACTCCAGCGAGTGCAGCATCCGGCGGGCGTACTCCAGCGCGCGTTCCGTGTCGTGCCGGGACTCCCACAGATAGCTCGCCACGCAGGCCGCGACGCCCGCCAGCAGCGGCTCCGCGGAGTCGCACAGCTCCTCCAGCCGTGCGTAGTGCGGCGGACGCATCTCCGGGACGGCGCACAGCACGATCGCCAGCGCGCGCAGCAGGGTGTCCGGCGGCGCGGGCGGCAGCCGGCGCAGGACGGCCAACTGCCGTACGGCGTGCGGGCCGTGCCCCATGAACAGGCTCGCCGCGCACACGGCCGCCGCGCTGCGGGCCGTCTCCACGTCCTCGGGGCTGTCGGGTCCCGGGCGGAACCGGGACAGCGGGCCGCCGGTCTCGGCGGTGAGGGCGGCCAGCCGCAGGACGTTGGAGTCGGTGGCCCACAGGGAGGCCAGGACGGCGGTGAGGGCGGCCGTGCCCGGCCCGTCCTCCCGGGCCAGCGCGTACCGCAGCGCCAGGACGAGGTTGTCCTGCTCGGCCCGGATCCGCAGCCAGGAGGGAACCGGGTCGCCGCCGAACAGCACGTCGTGGTGGGCGCGGCCGAAGTCCCGCGCCCAGGAGAGGAACAGGCCCGTGACCGCCTCCTCCTCGCCGGCCTCGGCCCGCTTGGCGGAGCCGAACTCCCGCAGCGTCTCCAGCATGTGGAAACGCACCCCGCTGGGGCTGTCGCCCACCTTGACGAGCGACTGCCCGGCCAGCTGCTCCAGCAGCTCCAGCGCGTCCCCGGTGTCGCCGAGGACGTACTGCGCCGCGTCCTCGGTGAAGCCGCCGGGGAACACGGACAGGGCACGCAGGGCCGCCTGCCCGTCGGGTTCCAGCAGGTTCCAGCTCCAGTCGACGACGGCCCGCAGGGTGCGGTGCCGCTCGGGCGCGTCCCGGGCGCCGCCGCGCAGCAGCGTGAACCGGTCCCGCAGCCGGCGGGAGATGTCGGCCACGGACAGCACCCGGACCCGGGCCGCGGCCAGTTCCACGGCGAGCGGCAGCCCGTCCAGGTGCCGGCAGATCTCGGCGACCGGCCCCGCGGGCAGCTCCACACCGGGCCGGGCGGCCCGCGCCCGCTGGAGGAAGAGTTCCACCGAGGTCGCCTGGGACAGCTCCGGCAGGGCGTACACGGCCTCCGAGGTCAGGCCCAGCGGGGCCCGGCTGGTGGTCAGCACCCGCAGCTCCCGGGAGCGCGAGACCAGCGCCTGGACGAGGGCCGCCGCACCCGCGATGACGTGCTCGCAGTTGTCCAGCACCAGCAGCGCGGGGCCGGCGCCCAGCGCGGCGACGATCCCGCTCGCCAGGTCGGCGCCGCCGGGGAACGGCCGGCTCTCCCCGGCCCCGACCGCGGAGGCCACCTCGCCGGCCACGTCGTCGTCGGCGGTGACGCCGGTCAGGGTGACGAAGTGCACCGCGGGCTGCTCGGCCGTCCGGCTCACCGCGTGGGAGAGGCGGGTCTTGCCCAGACCGCCGGGTCCCACCACGGTCACCACCCGGGCCTCGCGCAGCATTCCGGTCACGGCGGCGAGGTCGGCCTCCCGGCCCAGCAAGGGGTTCGGCTCGTGCGGGACGCCGTGGCGGACCGGCGCCGCGTCCGCGTTCAGCAGCTCCTGGTACACGCCCCTGAGCCGGGGGCCGGGATCGGTGCCCAGATCCTCCCGGAGCCGACGGCGGTAGGAGTCGTACCGGGTCAGTGCCGCGGCCCGGCCCGCGGTGGCGGCCTCGCAGCGCAGCAGCTCCGCCAGCAGCTCCTCGTCCCGCGGCAGTTCCCCCGCCAGCTCGGCCAGGGGGGCCGCGGCCTCCTCCCGCCGCCCCAGCCGGGCGAGCGCGAGCGCCCGGGACCGCACCAGCGCGCGGTACGTCCGCACCCGCCCGGCCCGCAGCGCGGCCACCGGATCGTGCAGGTCTTCACCGGCTGCGGCGCCCACGTTCCCGTCCCACAGCGCCAGCCCCGCCTCGGCCCGCGCCAGCGCGCCCTCGTGGTCCCCGGCCCGCGCCCGCTCGGCGCTCGCCGCCTCGTGCAGCGCCAGCGCGGAACTGTCGACCTGGGTCTCGTCCAGCGCCAGCCGGTAGCCGGCCGGGGTGCTCACGATCAGCTCGGCGCCCAGCTGCGACCGCAGCCGTGACACGAGGATCTGCACCGCCTTGCCCGGCCGTTCGGGCAGTTCCTCCGCCCACAGCCCTTCCACGAGCCGGCCCGTGCTGCAACCGGCGCGCAGGTCCTCCGCCAGCAGCGCCAGCAGCCCGCGCAGCCGCGGCGCGGTGATCTCCCGTCCGCGACAGGCGACTTGGGTCAGCAGGGTCAACTCGGTCGTCACGGGCTGAAGACTAGGGCCTGTCTGGACCGGGTCGGAGCGGGCCGCGGCGTCCGACGGTCGTGCGGGCGCCCGTCGGCCGTGCGCGGCTGCCGGTCGTCTGCGTGGCTGTGGGTGGCGGGCGGTGTCCGACGGTCACCTCCGCGGCCGGCGGTCTCAGGCGTCCGGCGGTCTCACGCGTCCGGTGGCGCCGCCTCGCGCTCGCGTTCCAGGAGCCCGGGGTCCAGCCGCAGCCCCAGGGTGTTGCGGCGGTGCAGGGCCGTCAGCGCGGCGTGCAGCGGGGACGGTGGCACCGCGAGCACGGGACAGCCGGCGTGAGCGAGGCAGTAGCGGCTGACCGACGGCCACAGTGCCCGGCGCAGCAGGCCCCGCCCGCCGGCGCCGACGACGAGCACGTCGTCCGTCCGGCCGGCGGTCCGCACCAGAGCCGGTCCGGGGCTGCCCCGGACGACGAGGGCCTGTCCCGGCAGCCCGGTGTCCGTGCCGCCGAACGCGTCGGACAGCGCCTGGAGCAGCCGCTCCTGGGCCAGCCGCTGCCAGTCGCCGACCAGTACGGTCGCGGCCGGGGACCGGCGTGCGGCGAGGTCCCCGCCGGGCGGCTCCCAGGCCAGCACCGGCCACAGCTCCGCGCCGCGGCGCCAGGCCTCGTCGGCGGCCCGCGCCAGGGCGGTGAGGCTGCCCGGGGAGCCGCTCACACCGACGAGGACGCGGGGGGTCGCGGGCGGACGGGACTCGGACATCGGATCCTCCTCGAATTCGCGTCCATCCCACCTCCGTCCGGCCCGTTCGAACAGCCGTCAGACCCGTTCTTGGCACGGCTCTGACGCCCGCCCGGCACCTGCCGGGTCCTCATCCGCCGGTTCCTGTCCGTTCGCGCCCGCCGGTGCCTGCCGGGCCCCATCCGCCACCACCCGCCCGGCCACCACCCGCCCGGCCACCACCCGCCCGGCCCCCCGTCCGCCAGGGCCCGCCCGCCCCGCCCGCCTAGCCCGACGCCGCCCCTGTCCAGGCCCCCGGTATCGCCGTCGGCGCCCCCCTCCAGGCCCCCGGGCGGCCGTCAGCGTCCCGTCAAGGTCCCCCGGATCTCCGTCAGCGTCCCGTCAGGAGGTGTCCGGCGACCGGGGGGACCGGGCATAACGTCGACGGCGAGCCCCGGCCCGCCTCCCCGCCGCCGGGGCGTCCCAGACCACTCCACTCCTGCCTTCCGGGAGGCACCCCCATGGCAGAACTCCGCTACGGCGACGATTCCGAGCCCTCCGATCGGTTCCCGGCCGGACCCCTGTACGTCCCGGTCCGGCCGGGTCCCTCCGGGTGCGCGGCCCGGCTCTTCCGTACACCGCTCGGCGACCGCACGGCCGTCGGCTTCACCTCCCGGCAGAGGCTGGCCGCCACGCTCGGCCCCCGCCAGACGTGGATCCGCCTCGCCGAGCCCGCCCTGCGCGCGCTGACCGCCCCGCTCGGCATCACCGCCGTCACGGTCGACCCGCAGTTCACCGCCCCGGCTCCCGCGCCGGTCACCCCGGTCACCCGGGCGGCGGCACCAGCCCTGCCCGAGCTCCCCGCGCTGCGGACCGCCTGAGAGGGGCAGTCACGATGACCACGGTCCACGAACCCACCACCAGCGCGGCCGACCTGTCGGTGTGGCCCGCCTCCACCACCGAACCCCTGCGCGGCGCCCTCGCGGTGGGCGGCGTACCGCTCGCCGAGGTCGCCGACCGCTTCGGCACCCCCGTCTACGTCCTGGACGAGGCCGAGGTCCGCGACCGCTGCCGCACCTACCGGGACGCCTTCCCCGACGCCGAAGTCCTCTACGCCGCCAAGGCGTTCCTGTGCCGCGCGATGGCCCACTGGATGGACGAGGAGGGCCTCGGCCTGGACGTCTGCTCCGCCGGCGAACTCGAACTCGCCGTCACCACCGGCTTCCCGCCCGAGCGGATCGTGCTGCACGGCAACGCCAAATCCCCCCGGGACCTGGACACCGCCCTGCGCCTGGGTGTCGGCCGGATCGTCATCGACAGCCCCGCCGAGATCGCCCGGCTGGCCGCCGCCGTCGGCCCCGACGGCCACCAGAAGGTCATGGTGCGGGTGGTGCCCGGCATCAGCGCGGGCGGCCACGAGAAGATCCGCACCGGCACCGACGACCAGAAGTTCGGCCTGTCCATCGCCGACGGCTACGCCCAGCACGCCATCGCCCGCATACTCGACCAGCCGCAGCTCGAACTGACCGGCCTGCACTGCCATCTGGGCTCCCAGATCACCGGCGTCAAGCCGTACCTGGTCGCCGTGCGCCGCCTCGTCGGCCTGATGGCCCGGCTGTACGAGCAGCACGGCCTGGTCCTGCGCGAACTCGACCTCGGCGGCGGTCACGGCATCGCCTACCGCCCCGGTGAGGAGGCCCTGGACCTGACGGCGCTGGCCCGCAAGGTCCGCGCCGAGCTGGCGGAGGCCTGCGCGACGGCCGGACTCCCGGTCCCGCGCCTGATCATCGAACCGGGGCGGGCCATCGCCGGCCCGGCGGGCATCGCCGTCTACCGCGTCCTTTCCGTGAAGCACACCGGCGAGCACGTGTTCGTGGCCGTCGACGGCGGCATGAGCGACAACCCGCGCCCGGCCCTCTACGGAGTCCGGTACGCACCCCGCCTGACCGGCCGCCACAGCACCGCGGCCGCCGCCCGGGTGACCGTGGTGGGCCGGCACTGCGAGGCGGGCGACGTCCTCGCCGCCGACGTGGAACTCCCCGCCGACGTACGCCCCGGCGACCTGCTCGCCGTACCCGTGGCCGGCGCCTACCACCTCTCCATGGCCTCCGGCTACAACCTGGTCGGCCGCCCGCCCGTGGTCGCCGTACGCGACGGACTCGCCCGTCTCCTGGTGCGCCGCGAGTCCCTGGCGGACATCCGCAGCCGCGACGTGGGCCTGTAGCCCCCGGCGTCCTCCGCCGCGGCTCCAGTCGCCCTCCGCGGGCCTGCGCCGGCCTTCGCGGGTCTCCGCGGGCCTGCGCCGGCCTTCGCGGGTCTCCGCGGGCCTGCGCCGGCCTTCGCGGGTCTCCGCGAGTCTCCGCGGGCCTGCGCGGGCCTGCGCGGGCCTGCGCGGGCCTTTGCCGATGGCTCCTGTGTCGCCCTCGCCCTCCACGACCCCCGGGCGGGCCGGTCCTCCCTCCCTCGCCGACCGACCCGCCCGGGTGCATCGGCAGGCGCGTCCGCGCCCGCCGCAGCAGACTGGGGTCCGACCGCCCGACCGGCCCCGACGAGGTCCCGATGGTCTATGGCCTGGCACGCCGCGAGCTGCGACCGAAAGTCCCGCTGCGCCCCGGCGAGGGCGAGAAGCACCGTCTGACGAGCCTGGAGGGCCTGGCCGCGCTCTCCCTGGACGCGCTCAGTTCGGTGGCCTACGGTCCCGAGGCGATCGTGCTGGCACTGGTGGCCGCCGGGACCGGCGCCCTGACCGCGACCCTGCCCGTCACCCTGGCGATCGTCCTCCTCCTCGCCTCGCTGGTCGTCTCCTACGCCCAGGTCATCGCCGTACACCCGGACGGCGGAGGCGCCTACGCCGTCGCCAAGAAGGACCTCGGGCCGGCCTCCAGCCTCCTCGCCGCGGCCAGCCTGGTCGTCGACTACGTGCTGACCGTGGCCGTCAGCCTGGCCGCCGGCGCCGACGCGCTCGCCTCCGCCTTCCCCGCCCTCGCCCACGACAAGCTGCCGGTGTGCCTGGCGGGCCTCGCCCTGCTGACGGCGGTGAACCTGCGCGGCATCACCGAGAGCGCCCGGGCGCTCATGCTGCCCACGGCGCTGTTCATCGTGGCGATCCTGGGCGTCGTCGTCGTGGACCTGCTCCGCTCGCACCCGGCGGCGGTGGTCGGCACGTACCGCTCCTTCCCCGCGCACGAGTCCCTCGGCCTGCTCCTGCTCCTCAAGGCGTTCTCCTCCGGCTGCTCGGCCCTGACGGGGGTCGAGGCGATCGCCAACGCCGTGCCGGCCTTCCGCACCCCGCGCGTGAAGCGTGCCCAGCGCACGGAGCTGATGCTCGGCGGCCTGCTCGGCGTGATGCTGGTCGGCCTGGCGGTCCTGATCCACCGCGACCGGGTGGCCCCACGCGGCGACGTCACCGTCCTGGCCCAGCTGACGGCGGGCGCCTTCGGCACGGGCTGGCCGTACTACGCCACCAACCTCCTCGTCACGCTGGTCCTGGGCCTCGCGGCGAACACCAGCTTCGGCGGCCTGCCGGTACTGATGAGCCTGCTGGCCCGCGACCACCGGCTGCCCCACCTGTTCGGCCTGCGCGCCGAACGCCCCGTCTACCGCTACGGCGTGGCCGCCCTGGCCCTGCTGGCCGCGTTCCTGCTCGTCACGACCGACGCCGACACCCACCGGCTGATCCCGCTGTTCGCGATCGGTGTCTTCATCGGGTTCACGCTCAGCCAGCTGGGCCTGGTCCGGCACTGGAGGCGCGAGCGGCCGGCCGGCTGGCGGCGCCGCGCGCTGATCAACGGCACCGGGGCGGTGCTCACCACCCTGGCCGGCGTCATCCTCCTCACCACCAAGTTCCTGGAGGGCGCCTGGGTGGTCGTGGTGGCGGTCCCGCTCCTCATGCTCCTGTTCGCCCGCATCCAGCGCTACTACACGGCCGTCGGCGAGGAACTCGGCCTGGGGCGCATCCCCGGCCCGCCCGACCGCCGCTCGGCCAGCCTGGTCATCGTCCCCCTGGGCGAGGTCAGCAAGCTCGCGCGGTACGCCATCGGAGCCGCCCTGGCCCTGGGCGACGAGGTCGTGGCGGTGGCCGTCCACGCCGACCCCGAGAAACAGCGCGCCCTGCGGGAGGCGTGGGACCGCTGGAACCCGGGCGTACGCCTCGACATGATCGACAGCCCGCACCACTCCCTGGTCCAGCCGGTCGTCGACTACGTCCGGCGCGCCGCCCGGGACGGCCGCCAGATCGCCGTCCTCATCCCCGAGGTGGAACCGCGCCACCGCCGCTACGAGATCCTCCAGAACCAGCGGGGCCTGCTCCTCGCCACGGTGCTGCGCGCCCGCACCGACGTGGTGGTGTGCATGCTCCCGTACCGCCTCGGCCTGTGAGCCGGCCGTACGTTCCGGCGGCTCGCGGACCCGCTTGAACCGGCGGCCGTGGACCGGCCAACTCCTACCGAAAAACGCGCACTTGTCAGTATGATCAGCTGCTGGATTCGCATTCCTCGGCCGGAACGGGTGGGATGACACCAGAGCTGAAGAACAAGGTCATAGAGACCACTCTGACCACTCTCGCCATCATCTTCGGCAGCGTGGCCTTCGCCTTGTCGGTGGTCGCCGGGCAAACCCCCGAGATCGACTGGCCGTTGCTCATCGCCGGAATCATCAGTACGGCGATCACGCTGGTCGTGGCGGCCGTCGAGAAATACCGGGCCAACAAACTGCGCAACGACACGGAGCAGCTGGCCCGGGACACCGAAGCCCGCTACGAGCTGCTGGTCTCCGGGCTCGTCCCCAGCGTGAAGCACGTCGCGACGATCGCCGGCCTCACCGCGGCGGCCGCTCCTCTCGACACCCAGCGCGGACGGCTGGACCAGTCGGTGGTGGTGTCCGCGGCGGGCGTGGCCCCGGGGTCGCGCGGCATGTTCTACCGGTACGACCGGACGTCAGGGACCTTCACCCTGGCATCGGAGTGGCCGGGCGGCTCCAGGCCCCTGATCGTCTCGCCCGAGGCCGGGCACTACGCGATGGAACGCGCCGCCGAGAACAACCGGGTCTTCCGGGCGGACGGACTCCCGTCGCCGTTCAAGAACGACACCGGGGTCGGTGCGTCCCCCTTGCTGCCGCACGCCGTCGCCATCGTTCCGGTCCGCGTGGGGCCGACACCGCTGGGTGTCCTCGCCGTCGACTCCGACCGGTCCTCGTGGCCCACGGGAACGACGTCGTACAGCGATCGCGACATCCGTCAGCTGCTGTTGCTCGCGGACCTCCTCACAGCCGGGCTGACACCATGAGCGCACCCCCGCCGCCGCATCCGTGGTCGGAGGACGCCGTCAACACCCACTTGCACGAACCCTCCGTCTTCTACACCGACCGGGAAGGTTCGCTCGCCCAGGTGGGCAGGGCCATCGACGCGCGGATGGCGGAGATCTACCGGTCACTGCCCGGTGAACGGCTCAGCTTCGTCGTCTCCCTGGCGGGCACCGTCGCGGCGACGGTCTGGCTCGCCCTGGCGGGGACCCTGTGGGCCATCGGCCCCGGCGTGCTCACCGTGGGCATCGTGGTCGTGTGGATCACCGCGGGCTCGTCCGGCCGGACCCCGCCACCGGAACCCCCGCCCCGTCCGCGCCTCGAATGACCACCGCCACCGGAACCCCCGCCCCGGCCGCGCCTCGAATGACCACCGCCACCGGAACCCCCCGCCCCGGCCGCACCCGGAATGATCACCGCCACCGGACAGCCGGCTCGTCCTCCTCGACCTCCTCGTCCTCCCCGTCGTCCGGGGCGGGCGCGGACATGCCGTCGATGCTCTCCCACACGATGCTGTCCCGCGCGAAGCCCTTCGGCACGATGCTCTCCCGCGCGAAGCCCTTCCGCGCGATGCTCTCCCGCGCGAAGCCCTCCCGCGCGAAGCCCTTCCGCACGGAGCCCTTCCGTCGGTGCCCGGCATTCCCCCGAAGCCCCCGCTTCGTACCCCCGGCATCATGTTCGAACGCGTGCTGGATACGCTCGTCGCCATGCAGCTGTCCGACCCATTCGAGTAAATCGGTTGAACGATTGATATCCAGGGCATCACGGTGATTTCGCCAATAGACGGCACGGCAGCGGCCGCCGCGTGGCGTCGACGACGCGCGCTGCTGTGGACCGCGGCGGGTGCCGTGACACTCGCGTTCCTCCTCGCGCTGGAGATCGCCGCACGCCACTACGGTCAGCCGGGGCCCATCACCGACCAGGTGCAGTCCCTGGTCTTCGCCTCGAAATCGGGCCCGCTGTACGGCGGCATGGCGCTGATGATGGTGGTGCTCACCTGGCGGCAACGGTTCATCGCGGTCGGTGCCGCGCTCGGCATCGACGCCGTCTTCCTGCTGGTGCGGTGGGCCGGCGACATCAGGATGGACGAGGGCCGGTTCTTCGGCAGCGGCGCGCTGTGGGTGATGCTGGGCTGTGCGGTCATCGCCGTCACACGCCGCACCGGCGAGGAACGCGCCCTGCTGCTCAAGGGCGTCGGTCTGGGGCTGCTGCTGGTGGCCGGCCGCAAGACCGGTGACACCTGGCTGCTCATCACGTCGAAGTCCCGCCCGACGGTGCTCGACCAGTACGTGGCGACCGCCGATCAGGCGCTGGGCAACCCCTCGTGGCTGATGGGCCGGCTGGTCGAGGCGACCAGCCCGTTCGGGCCCGGTCTTCTCCACCTGGTCTACGGGCAGCTCGCGGTGGCCGCGATCGTCGTCGCGCTGTACCAGCTGCGCGACGTGGCGGTCGAACGCCGCTTCCCGCGTCATCATCTGGTCCGCACGTTCCTGGCGATCGGCCTCCTCGGACCGGCCGTCTACATGATCTTCCCCGTGGTCGGGCCGGTCTTCGCCTACGGCCCGGGGGCGTCCGGCACCGGCGGCGTGGAGTGGGCGGCGGCCAACCTGTGGCCGCACACGCTCCCGCCGATCACCACCCCGCACCCCATGCCGTACGACGGGATCACCCCCCGCAACTGCATGCCCAGCCTGCACACGGCGTGGGCCACCGCGATCTTCATCCACACCCGCAGAGGTCCGCGAACGCTGCGCTACGCGGGCACCTTCTGGCTGGTCGCCACGCTCACCGCGACGCTGGGCTTCGGCTACCACTACGGCACGGATCTCGTCGCCGGCGTGGTGTTCGCGCTCACCGTCGAGACGGCGCTGCGCATGCTCGACCGGGGCTGGGACCGGCAGGGAATCCAGCTGATCGGCTACGGCACGACGGTCTTCGTCGCGCTCCTGGTGTCGTACCGCTGGCTGCCGATGCAGATGGCCGCACACCCCTGGGTGTTCGGCCCGCTTCTCGTGCTGCTGATGATCTCGGTGATCTACGGCTATCTGCGGGCGGCCAGGCTGTGGGATCCGGCGGCCGCCGCGACGCCGCAACTGCAACCGCAGCCCGAACCGGTCTGAGTCGCGCCACCGCGGAACGCCGCCGAGCGCTGCCCGGCCGCCGGGCCGTCAGGACCGCGGCGAGGAATCCTCCTGCCCGACGACCGTGCCGGATACCACTCGGCCGTTCGTGTCGTTCGTGCCGTCCGTACCGGTCGCCGCCGGCGCCGGGTCCTGCTCCTTGAGAGCCTTGGCCTCGCTCTTGAATATCCGGGCCGCCTTGCCCGCCGACCGTGTCAGCTCGGGCAGCTTCTTGAATCCGAGGACCACGGCGACGACTACGAGGATCACGCCCAGCTCGCTCAAGCCGAACATCAGGTCTGCCCTCCGCACGAAAATCTACAGTGTTGTAGAAGTGTCTCCCGGAACGCGATCACCCAACAAGCCCGCCGCCCGGCCGGTCCGGCCGGGGAGCGTGCCGTTGCCGCGGCCGGCGTCGTCCGTGGAGCTAGGCGGCCCTGGCTCGCGCCGCACGCATGTCCGAGGCGGGCTCCTGGGCGTCCTCGAACTGCCAGGTCTCGTCCTGCCCGAAGTCAGGAGCCTGGAAGGGGTTCGTCGCCGGGGGCGGTGACCCTGCGGTGGAGCAGCGGGGTTGCCCGTCCGGGGCGGAGAACAATGGCGTCAGATCGATGGGAGGTCTCTCCTTAGTGACAGGTCCCTGAAGAGACCTGGTGTGCCGTGACCGGGCACAGCGGTTCCACAGCTCTACAGCTTGGTCATCTTGGCGTACGGGCTCAAGATCCGCATCTGCGCCGAGCCGAAATCGACGAGGGCCGCGATGCCGTCCTCGATGCCGATGACCCGACCGAGGCCGTACACGTCATGCGTGACCTGGTCGCCGACGGCGAAGTGCTTGGGGGGCGGCGCGACCGGGGCCTTGAAGGGGCTGGTGGGCAAGTGACGCTTCGACGCAGCAGGCTTTGTCATGACTCAGTATGAGCCTACGCGCTCCCCACTTGCTGTGGCCGTAAGCACAGATCCTCGAGAGGCCAACCGCGTCACGCCGCTGACCTGGGGCTTTGGCACCCCGGCCCGACAAAAATAGACCGCATGTCTCCGTCGCCGGCCTCGCCGACAGCCCGCGGGCCGCCACCGGGGGCCGCCCACGGCGATCAGGTCCTGAGAAACCTCCCGCCCACCCCTGCCGCCCCCCTGCCCTGCCGGTTCCTGCCGGCTCCTCCCCTGCCGGGGTTCCTCCCCTGCCGGTCTTCCCCGCCCTTTCCTCCCCTGCCGGGATTCCTGCCCTGTCGCTTCTTCCCCTGCCGGGATTCCTGCCCTGTCGCTTCTTCCCCTGCCGGGATTCCTGCCTGGCCGCTTCTTCCCCTGCCGGGGTTCCTGCCCTGTCGCGTGACGTCGGCCGGGGAACCACACTGATCGGTGGGGCGCCCCGTCCCGGAGGCGCCTGTCCGCGACGGAAGGACGGATCCATGCCCACGGACACGCTTCCCGGCCCGCTGCGATTCCTGGTCTTCGGCGCGGCCCTGCGGGCCGATTCGACCAACGCCCGCCTCGCCTCCCTCGTGGCCCGGCTCATCTCCGACACCGGCGCCACCGTCGACCTCGCCAACCTGCGCGACTTCGACATGCCCCTGTACGACGGCGACATGGAGGCCGGCGAAGGGCTGCCGCGCGGAGCCCTCGCCCTGCGCGACCGACTGGAGCGGAGCGACGCCTTCGTCATCTCCTCACCGGAGTACAACGCGTCGGTGCCGGGAGTGCTGAAGAACGCGATCGACTGGGTGTCGCGGGTCCGTCCGCAGCCCTTCAAGACCAAGCACGCGCTGCTCGTCTCCGCCTCGCCCTCCCTGATCGGGGGCAACCGCGGGCTCTGGGCGCTGAGAATCCCCCTGGAACACCTGGGCACCCGGGTCTACCCGGACATGTTCAGCGTGGCCAACAGCTACCAGGCCTTCACCGAAGAGGGAACGCTGGCCGACGCGGGGCTGCAACAACGTCTAACGGAGACCGTCTCGGGCTTCCTCAGCCTCGTCGAAGCGGACGTGCGCTACGTCTGTCTCGAACGCCGCTGGTACGAATTCCTGGGAGACCGCACCGAGGCGGCGATCACTCAACGGGCCGAGAAATAACGCCCTGGCATCGTCACTTTCTTGCCGGCAGGAAAGAGCCACACACCGTGATCACTGTGCGGTTCACCGTACGGCCCGGCCAGGGGACCGCCGGCGGGTTCGATCCGGGCGGCATGACCGTCACCGGAGACCACGGAACGATCGGTCTTGTGGTGCGGCGAACCGAGAACGGTGTGCCGGTCGCCGGCAAGGACGGCGTCGTCGCCCGTCCTGCTGGGAACTCGTACAACTCGCCGGGATTCAGGCCGGCCGAAGTGATCTGTGCCGCATTCTGTTCGGGCGTAGGTGCGCTCGCTCTTAATTCCCAGGCGGCTGATTCCCAGGCGGCTGGATGATGGCGATCCGCCAAATAACCGAATCGGCCGCTGAGAACTTCCATGTCAGCTCGTGCATATGGGAGTGCGGTATTTCAGCGGTGAACACGCCGCTCCCGTCACCGCACTGAGAACCGGCGAGCGGCTTTCCGCTGGCGACGATGTCGAACTTGGAAGGTCCGGCACATGTCCACATCACCGTGATGGATGAGGCCTTCCCCGCTGACGCGGGAAGCGTGACACCGCCCGCACCGTGATCCGATCCCGTGTACAGCGTCTTCGATCCGACCGGGAGCGGTGACTGGACCGGATTGGGAAGGCGGTCCGGGCTCGTCGGGGTCCGTGCCGGCGAGGGGGGCGTGCCGGTCCCGGTCGTCGCCCCGTGAGTGGCGGTCGCCCGGGGGTGGTCACCGCCGGAACAGGCCGACACGAGCACCAGGGCCGACAGGCCGACGGCCAGCAGAGAAGGCTTCATCGGTTCGTCCTCGACTCACGAGTGGGCGATGTAGGGCGAGAGTGCCGGCAGCTTGGCGGTCCCGTGGTTCGAGACGATCCACTTGCAGCCACCGTTGTAGGAACCACGTTCCCAGTTGAAGGAATAGCCCTTGGAGCCGAGGGCCAGCCATCCGTCCCGCTGGCTCGCCGGAACCTTCCAGGTCCCGCCCAGGGTGACGGTGGTGGTCTTCGCGTAGGAGATCGAGCCGCTGATGGTCTCCTCGGCGGAAGCGACGATGATCGACTCGCTGAGCTTGGCCGCATAGGTGACGGTGCCGGTCCAGGTGTGGCCCTTGGCGACCTCGACCTTGAGTGTCACGCCGGACTGGCCGTAGACGGTCTTGCTCTTGTCGCCGACGAACGTGCTCTTGACCTTGGTGATGGAGACGGTCGGGTCGGGCGGGCAGCCGTCCGGGTGGACCGGACCGTCGGCAACGGCGTCGGCGTCGTCCGGTGCCTGGGGGATCGGGTTCCCGTCCTGGTCGGCATTTACCGGTGTCGGGGCGTCTTCCGCGAAAGCGGTGCCCACGCCCCCGGCTCCTACGGTGAGAAAAGCAGTCAACGCGGCGGCTGTGCATGCGCGAGTTATGGCGTTCATGGTTCCCTCCGTTGCGCTCCCCCCGGGAGCGGCATGAAGTGAACAATCACGGACCGCCTGGTGATCGTCAAGGGAACTCGGTTGATCTGAGCGAGAGTTGAGCATGGCGATTGAATATGAGCCACTGATTACGCTGCGGCCTCCCTGGGCAAGTAAGCGGAACCTCGTGCTCCCTCGGTAAGAATCGACCGCCTAAGCGTAAGAATCCTGCTCGTCTCGTCATCTCTTTGCCGAATGAAGGGATCTGAAGCCTTGATCCTTGGGCACGGCCTCGATATTTCATGACGGTTCACCGGACAGGCCGGTGCATCGCCCTGGTCGACCGGGCGACGAGCCCGGGTCGACCAGCCGGGACCGCGTTGGCCGGATTGCAGGGCGCTGCCCGGGAGGCCACGCCCGTGAGCATGACGCGGCCGGCCGCCCTGACCGGGCGGCGGCGCTGTTTCTTGCCCGGCTCCCCTAGGGGAGGTGAAGATCCCTGAGCTGCCGGGTCACGGTGATCAGGGGCTGGACCTGTGGGGGCTGTCGTGGGAAGACCAGTGAATCCGCCGGGAGAACCGGGCGTGGGATCGCCGGGGGCACCGGGCCGGTCCGTGCCGAGCCGTGCGGATGCGCGGAGGGCCCGCGGCCAGGTGTGGGCAGTGTTCATCGCGCTGGCCCTCCTCGTGACCGGTGGGCTGGTGGACTGGTACGAGTCGCGGGACGTGGTCACCGGAGCCCACGGGCCCTTCCCCGCCGCGTTCGCCGCCGAGGCCCCGGTCGCGCCCGAACACGTCGTACGCCGGGCGGGGGGCGAGCAGGCCCTGGTGCACGGGCTGTCCCTGCGGTGGACGGATTCCGGCATGGCGGCGATGAACTTGCGTACCGGCAAGGAGTACTGGCGCTACGAGCGCCGGGACTCGAACGACTCCGCCGTGTGGTCGTTCGGTATGTCGGAACGCACCGTGGTGGCCCGCTTCACCGACGGAAAGCTCGTCGCCCTCGATCTGCGCACGGGCAAGCCGCTGTGGCATGCGGAGATCCGGGCCGGCGACCGGCACCGGTCCGTCGAGCTCGTCGGCGGCCGGGCCGTCACCGAGGACCCCGGCGCCGTGCGCGCCTTCGACGAGCGCAGCGGCCGGAGTCTGTGGACCGTGAACACCCCCGAGTCGTGTCCCGAGGTGTTCCTCCATTCCGTGCACACCCCGCCGAACCACCTGAGCGCCGTCCACGTGATGTGCAATGCGTCGGGTCGCTACGACCGGGACGAGTACGGTCTTCTGCTCGGGGTCGACAACCGCACCGGCGAGACCCTCTGGCAGCAGCGCACCGCGGACCCCGAACTGACGGCCTGGAGTGACGGGCACACGCTGGTCGCCCCGGACCCGGACCACCCGCGGACCGTCCAGTTGCTCGGCATGGACCGTCAGAGGATCTCTGTGCGTGCCACTCTCCCCCCGGACGAGTGGGACGTGGTCGCCGCGGGCGGTGGCACCGTGTTGTCCGGCACCCACCCGAAGAACGGCTCTGAGGACCACGACACACTCCTGCGCGCCTACGACACCCGAGACGAACACCCCTCCTGGCAGATGCGGCCACCGACCGGCCAGGAGTACGGGAGGCCCCGGACCGCCGACGGCCGGGTATACGTCGTGCGGCAGCCGTTCCTCACCGCCGCGGACGCCGGCCGCCGGATCCACGCCGACCTGCTCGTCCTCGACGCGGGAACCGGACACCTGCTCCACAGCCTGCGGCTGCCGGCCATGACCGTGCCGGACGACTCCGACGACTTCGAGAAGCTCAACGTCCTCGACACCGCCGACGGCGCGGTGGGCATCGGCTGGCGAGACGGCAGCGGGGACATGCTGATAGCCACGGGCGGACCCCCGCCCCCCGCCCCTCGCCCCCTCCGCTTGCAGATGGGTGTGCCGGGGACTCACGCGGTCGGCGTGGCGGCCTCGGCCGGAACCCGGTTCGGCGCGAGCGATCAAGGCGCCGTAAGCCGTCGACGCGTCGCGTACACACGCAGAAACGGGTGAGCCACCTACAAATGTTTGTAGGTGGCTCACCCGCTATTGCGGCTGTCGGGGTGGCGGGATTTGAACCCACGACCTCTTCGTCCCGAACGAAGCGCGCTGCCAAGCTGCGCTACACCCCGGTGTCGCTGCTTCTCGCGGCGACGTCGTTTACTTTAGCCCACCGGTGGCTGTAGACGAAATCCGCTTTAGGCGGGGTGCCGGATCGGGGTCGGGCGGGTGTGGTCCAGGGCCACCAGGAGCACGGCCAGGGCGTAGATCGCGAGGCCCAGGAGGAGGGCGTTGGCCAGGGTGCTGCGGTAGCCGTGGGCCGTCACGTTCAGGAAGGGATAGAGATAGCGGGCCGGGTTCGAGGGGGCGAGGAACGCGGCCCGGATGAAGGAGAAGGCCAGGTACGCCAGGGGGTAGAGGAGCCAGGACGCGGCCTGGCGGAGCCGCAGGCGCGCCGCGGGGGTGAGGAACAGCCAGTCCAGCACCACCGCCGCCGGCACCAGGACGTGGAGGACCTGGAGGGCCGCCCACTGGGCGTGCCAGCGCTCCGGGGCCGTCGTCGCGCCGGTCATGGAGAACGGGGGCGTCGAGTGGTCGAGGAGCAGGTGGTAGACCAGCGCCGTGATCACGGCATAGAGGAGTGTGGCTCCTGTCACGGCGGACGGCAGTGCGCGGCGGGCCCGCCAGGCCCGCCCCGCCGACAGCAGCATGACCAGGGCCACCAGGATGTTGGCCTGGACGCTGAAGTAGCTCAGGGCGCGGGCCGGCGTGCTCAGCAGCAGTTCCAGCGCGACGCCGCCGGCCGCCACCACGGCGATCGCCAGGCGGAGCGCCGCGGCCCTGGGGCGGCGGATCGGCGCCACCACCGCCGTGGCCGGTACCGGGGCGGGCAGCAGCAGGGGCGGGCCCGGGATCGCGGGCAGGTCCGGGATGTCCCTGGGTATCGGGGCGGTCATGCCCTCACGCTAGGAGCGGGGGAGAGGGGCGGCCAGGTGGATTGAGCCGTGTGGGTTACGCCGGCTCCCCGGGCGCCTGACCGGTTACTCCCTGCCCACCAGCGTCAGCAGCGTCGCCTCCGGCGGGCAGGCGAAGCGGACCGGGGTGTAGCGGTTGGTGCCGCAGCCCGCGGACACGTGGAGGTAGGACGTACGGCCCTCCGCCGTGTGCGTGGACAGGCCCTTCACGCGGTCCGTGTCCAGGTCGCAGTTGGTGACCAGGGCACCGTAGAAAGGGATGCAGAGCTGGCCGCCGTGGGTGTGGCCGGCCAGGATCAGGGGGTAGGCGTCCGCCGTGAACGCGTCCAGCACCCGCAGGTACGGGGCGTGGACCACGGCGAGGGAGAAGTCGTGCGACTCCGACGGCCCCCCGGCCACCCGGGCGTAGCGGTCGCGCTTGATGTGCGGGTCGTCCAGGCCGGTCAGCTCGATGGAGGAACCCTCGATCTTGAGGGTGCCCCTGGTGTTCGTCAGGTTCAGCCAGCCCGCCGCGTCGAAGCTGTCCCGCAGGTCCTCCCACGGGTTGTGGATCGCGGCCACCGCCGGCGGGTTGCCGTTCAGGCCGTGGCGTCCGCTCGCCTTCTCCAGCAGGTAGCGGGCGGGGTTGCGGAGCTTGGGGCCGTAGTAGTCGTTGGAGCCGAAGACGTACGCACCCGGGAACTCCATCAGCGGACCCAGGGCGTCCAGCACCTCGGGGATGCCCTCCGGGTCCGACAGGTTGTCGCCCGTGTTGATCACGAAGTCGGGGCGCAGGCCCGCCAGCGACTGCAGCCAGCGCTGCTTCTTGCGCTGCCCGCTCACCATGTGGATGTCGGAGACCTGCAGCACGCGCAGCGGGCGCATGCCCGGAGGCAGGACGGGGACGGTGATCCGTCGGAGGCGGAAGGAACGGGCCTCGAAGCCCGCCGCATACACCAGGCCGGCGGCGCCGGCCGCCAAGATTCCCAGGGGAACTCCGTATTGCGCGCGCATACGTCCATCGTGTCAGACCGGTTGACCACGACGAGATCGGCGGTCGGATAAATGAGCGGGCGTAGCCGACGGCACACCTGCGACAATCGTGGTCATGACCACCACGCTCAAGTCGAAGCTGCACGACGACCTCAACGCCGCGATCAAGGAGCGCGACGAGCTCCGCTCCTCGACGCTCCGGCTGACCCTCGCCGCGATCACCAAGGAGGAGGTCGCGGGCAAGGAGAAGCGGGAGCTCTCCGACGACGAGGTCCTCAAGGTGATCACCCGTGAGGCGAAGAAGCGCCGTGAGGCGGCCGATGCCTTCGCGCAGGGTGGTCGCGCGGAGTCGGCCGAGCGGGAGAAGGCGGAGGGCGAGGTGCTCGCCGAGTACCTGCCCAAGCAGCTGTCCGACGAGGAGCTGAACTCGATCGTCGCCGAGGCCGTGGCGGAGGCCAGGGCCGCCGGTGCCGAGGGGCCGCGGGCCATGGGCGCCGTCATGAAGATCGTGAACCCGAAGGTGGCAGGCCAGGCCGAGGGCGGCCGGGTCGCCGCCGTGGTGAAGAAGCTGCTCCAGGGCTGACGGAACCGGCCACCGACGGCCACGGCCCGGCCCGGCTGCACGGTCGATGCCGTTGGTACGACCGCGGGGCCGCACCCCCTTTCCGGAGGTGCGGCCCCGCCGTCGTACCGCTCTCGTGCTGTCCGCCGTACGGCTGCCCGCGTCGCCGTGGCCGCCGTAGCGCGAACGGAACCCGTCAGCCCCGGCGGCCCCCGATGCCGTTGCCGTTGCTCCCGCCGTTCCGCTGGCCCTCGATGAAGCCCTCGGGGAGGGAGAACGTCGGCGTCGGGAACGTGCCGCCGGTGTTGCCGCCGGGCACGCCGCCGGTGGTGCCGCCCGGGGTGCCGCCGTCAGTGGCGCCCCCGTCCGTCAGACCGCCGATCAGTCCCCCGATGACCCTTCCCGTCGTGTCCCCGTTGTTCCCGTCGTTGTCCCCCCGGTCGCCTTTTCCCTGATCATCACCCTCGTGGGTGTCGTCGGGGATGTCGACCAGGTTGAAGTCGGGAGCGGGCTTGCCCTCCAGGGCGCCGCTCATCATGTCGCGCCAGATCGGTCCCGGGACCTCACCGCCGTAGACCTTGTCGTGCGGGACGCCGCCGATGGTGATGCTGGTCATCTTGCGCTTGTGCTGCGGGTCGCCGACCCAGACCGCGCCCGCCATGTTCGGGGTGTAGCCCACGAACCAGGCCGCGTAGCGCTCGTCCGTCGTACCCGTCTTGCCCGCGCTGGGGCGGCTGCCGAGTCCGGCCTCCTGGCCCGTGCCGTCCTCGACCACGCCCTTGAGCAGCGTGCTGACCGTGTCCGCGGTGTTCTCCGACATCGCCCGCGAACAGGTCGACTTCGGCACCGTCAGGGACTTCCGCTCGCTGCCGACCTTCTGGGTGATCGACGCGATGGCGACCGGCGTGCAGTACCTGCCGCGCGAGGCGAAGGCGGCGTACGCGCTCGCCATCGTCAGCGGGGACATCTCCTGGGTGCCGAGCGCGATGGAGGGCGCCTGCCGGATCTGACGGCCGTCCGCGCGCTGCACGCCCATCTTCTTGGCCATGTCGACGACCGGGCAGATGCCGATGTCGCTGATCAGCTGCACGTAGTAGGTGTTGACCGACTTCGCGGTCGCCTCCTTCATGCCGTACGGGCCGCGCTCCTCCTCGTTCTCGTTGGTCAGCTTGGTGGGCTTGCGCGGGTCGTCGCGCCACACCTTGCCGTCGCACGCGGACACCGGGCTCGGGTACGTCATCTCGTACGGCGACGAGTACTCCTGGGTGGGGGGCTTCCCGCCCTCGATGGCCGCCGCGGCCACGATCGGCTTGAACGTGGAACCGGGCTGGTAGCCGACTCCGCCGCCCATGTCGTGGTTGACGGACAGGTTGATCGTCGTCTCGTCGTTCCTGATGTTGACGCCGTACGGGCGGGACTGGCCCATGGCGAGGATCTTGCCGGTGCCGGGCTCGACGATGGTCGCGGCGGTCGCCACGGCGTCGCTCTTGTAGACGTGGTCCTTGATGGAGTCCTGCGCGGACTGCTGCGCCTGCGGGTCGAGCGTCGTACGGATCGTCAGGCCGCCCCGGTTCCAGAGCTTGGCCCGCTTCTCCTTGGTCTTGCCGAAGACCGGGTCGGTGAGGACGACCTGGCGGACGTAGTCACAGAAGAAGCCGGCACCCTTCACCGCGGTGATGCAGCCGTTCTTGGGACGGCTGGTGTGCAGGCCGAGCGGCTTCTCCTTGGCCTGGTCGGCCTCCTTCTGGGAGATGTCGCCGACCTCCGCCATGCGTTGCAGGACGGTGTTGCGCCGCTTGGTGGCCTCCGCCTCGTCGTTGACCGGGTCGTACCGGCTCGGGGACTGCACGATGCCGGCCAGCAGCGCCGCCTCCTGCACGTTCAGGTCCTTGGCGTGTTTGGAGAAGTACCGCTGGGACGCGGCCTCGACGCCGTAGGCCTGCTCGCCGAAGAAGGTGATGTTCAGATAGTTCTCGAGGATTTTCTTCTTGCCGAGCTTGTCCTCGATCTGGATCGCGTACTTCAGCTCGCGGATCTTGCGGCCCAGGGTCTGCTGGGTGGCCTCGGCGACCTTGGTCGGGTCGTCGCCGGCCTCCTCGATGAAGTAGTTCTTCACCAGCTGCTGGGTGAGCGTGGAGGCGCCCTGGGCGACCCCGCCCGACTGCGCGTTCTTGTTCAGGGCGCGCAGCACGCCCTTGAGGTCGACGGCACCGTGCTTGTAGAAGCGCGAGTCCTCGATCGCGACGATCGCCTTCTGCATGTACGGCGAGATGTCCTTGAGGTCCACCACCGTACGGTCACGGGAGTAGACGGTCGCGATCTGATGGCCCTGGTTGTCCAGGATCGTCGTGCGCTGGCTCAGCTGGGGACTCTTCAGGTTGGCCGGGATCTCGTCGAACCCCTTGACCGAGCCCTTGGCCGCGAGGCCCAGCGCACCGGCCGCGGGCAGCGCGATGCCCGCCATCACGGCTCCGGCGAGCACACTGACACCGAGGAACTTGGCGGCCTGCTGCATGGGCGACAGACCGCCGCCCGAGCGCTTCTTTGGCATGGGGGCAGCCTAATCCGTACTGTTGAGCGTTCCGAGGGAGCGACTGCTTCTCGGGATGTTCCGGGTGCCGGATCGTGACGTACCGCACGGAGGGCACCGGTGTGCGCCGGTCCGCGCCATGGCACGGCAGATCGGGGCGCCTACCTTCCCAATCGCCGGACACGCGCACAGGCCTTGGCCTAAGCTGCTCTCAACTGTCACAGCAGTGCGGTCATGCATCAATACGTCCGGCGGCCCCGAATCGTTCCGGATGTAGCCCGAAATTCTCCGGGAGCGTGCCCGTTCCCTGGGGGAGACGAGCCCGGATCCGCCGTGTGTGCCACCTGGTGCCCGGTGTGACGCACCACAATCGTCCCGGTTTGCCGGGATGATCACGCATGTCGCCAGCTCACTCCCGCGGGTGATCTGCCGCTTACCCATAGTCCGTTCGGGCCATTCAAGATTGGGCCCGAAGGGGGTGTTGCGCTGTCCCCACCTTCCGTAACGTCCTCAACTGGCGGCGGTGAATATGCCGCTGCCGCCGTGGGGGAGCCTCGATTCGGGAGAGGACGGCGCCGGTATGGGCTGGGTAACCGACTGGAGTGCGCAGGCTGCCTGCCGCACTACCGATCCGGATGAACTGTTCGTTCAGGGAGCAGCGCAGAACAGGGCCAAGGCGGTGTGCACCGGATGTCCGGTACGCACTGAATGCCTGGCGGACGCGCTGGACAATCGCGTCGAGTTCGGCGTGTGGGGAGGCATGACGGAGCGGGAGCGCCGCGCACTGCTGCGCCGGCGGCCCACCGTGACCTCGTGGCGCAGATTGCTGGAAACCGCCCGCTCGGAGTACGAGCGAGGCGTGGGGATCGTGCCCCTCGACAGCGACGAGGTGTACGAGAACTACGCGGCGGTGAGCTGAGGGCACGCCCCTCCGGCATACCTCCGCGGCATCCTTCAGGGGCGCATCGCTTCAGCCCGGCCCGCCGCGTCGCGGACCGGCCTCATCACTCCTGTGCCCCGCATGCGCTCGCGCGCCGAACGCGTGTCTGTGTGCCGGGTCCGCTTGTGTGATGCGTGTCTGCGCGCCGGGTCCGCCTGTGTGATGCGTGTCTGCGTGCCGGGTCCGCCTGCGTGATGCGTGCCTGCGTGCCGGGTCCGCCTGTGTGCGACGCGCGTGTCCAGTGCTGCGCCCTGTACCTGCCTCCGCGGTGCTGTCGTGCCGTGCGGTGCGCCGGCGTGTGCGTGCCTAGGTGTGCTCCGGTCGTCCGGCCGCCAGCCGGTCCCCGATGTCGCGCAGGCCCGTGAGGTCGTGGACATCGCCGGGCAGTGCGGGTACTTCGACCACCGCCACCTCGGGATGGCGGGCGGTGAAGCGGTCGCGCGTGCGCTGCTCACGGGAGAGCAACTGCATGCGGTCGGCGTGCAGTCTCAGCAGCCCCGCGGTGAGCCGGTCGACGGAGTGCTCCGTGTCGGCGGGGGAGCCTTCTTCGGGAGCAGTGGGTGCGGCCTCGGATGCGGGAGGTTGTGAACTGCCGTACGTGTCGGGAGAGTTACGAAGTCCAGCTTTCCCGTCCCCCTGATCCACAATGCGGGGGTCCTCAAGATTTTCCGCGGCGGCGAGCGCCCGTTCGGCGGACAGCCGGCCGGCGCCGCTGCCATGCACCCGGTTCAGCACCAGGCCCACCAGTGGCATCTTCTCCGCGGCCAGCCGCTCCACGAAGTACGCCGCCTCGCGCAACGCGTCCCGCTCGGGGGCCGCCACCACCAGGAACGCCGTGCCGGGAGCCTGGAGCAGCTTGTAGGTGGCGTCCGCGCGCGTGCGGAAGCCACCGAAAGTGGTGTCCATGGCGGCCACGAACGTCTGCACGTCCTTCAGCAGCTGACCGCCCAGCAGCTTGCCCAGGGTGCCGGTCATCATCGACATGCCGACGTTGAGGAAGGCCATCCCCGCGCGGCCGCCGAGCTTGGCCGGAGCGGTCAGCAGGCGGATGAGCCGGCCGTCCAGGAAGGAACCGAGCCGCTTGGGCGCGTCCAGGAAGTCCAGCGCCGAACGGGACGGCGGAGTGTCGACCACGATCAGGTCCCACTCGTCCCGCGCCCGCAGCTGGCCCAGCTTCTCCATGGCCATGTACTCCTGCGTGCCCGCGAAGCCCGCCGAGAGCGACTGGTAGAAGGGGTTCGCCAGGATCGCCGCGGCCCGCTCCCGGTCGGCGTGCGCCTCCACGACCTCGTCGAAGGTGCGCTTCATGTCGAGCATCATCGCGTGCAGCTCGCCGTCGCCCTCGGTGCCCTTCACCCGGCGCGGGACGTTGTCGAGGGAGTCGATGCCCATCGACTGGGCCAGCCTCCGGGCCGGGTCGATGGTCAGCACGACCACCTTGCGGCCCCGCTCGGCCGCCCGCAGCCCGAGGGCCGCCGCGGTCGTCGTCTTGCCGACCCCGCCCGAGCCGCAGCACACCACGATCCGGGTCTTCGGGTCGTCCAGCAGCGGATCGACGTCGAGCAGGCGCGCGGCGGACAGCCGCCGGGCCGTCTCCTGTGCCTCGCCCGTCTTCCGCCCGCCCGTCGCGCGCTCGTCGGCCGCCTTCCGCCCGTCCGCGGTCTTCGGGGCTTCGGGGGTGTCCCGCTCCGCGGGGGCCTCCCGCTCCTCTGCTCGGTCCGGACTCATGACAACCCCTGCTTCCGCAGCTCGGTGGCGAGTTCGTACAGGCCCGCGAGGTCCATGCCCTCGGTCAACAGCGGCAGTTCGTGCAGCGGCAGGTCCAGCTCGCCGAGGACCGCGCGCTGCTCCTGCTCCAGCGTGTACCGCTCGGCGTACTCCGCGGCCTGCTCCAGCAGCGGGTCCACCAGCTTCTCGGCGTTCCCGCCCCGCCGGGCCCCGCCCAGACCGGCCGCCGAGAGCGCCTGTGCGACCGAGGAACGCTCCACGGTCCGTACGAGTTCCAGATCCGCCGCGTCCAGCACCCCGGGCCGGACCATGTTCACGATGACACGGCCCACGGGCAGCCGCGCCGAGCGGAGTTCCGCGATGCCGTCGGCGGTCTCCTGGACCGGCATCTCCTCCAGCAGCGTCACCAGGTGCACCGCCGTCTCCGGCGACTTCAGCACCCGCATGACGGCCTGCGCCTGATTGTGTATCGGGCCGATCTTCGCAAGGCCCGCCACCTCGTCGTTGACGTTGAGGAAACGGGTGATGCGGCCGGTCGGCGGCGCGTCCATGACGACGTAGTCGTAGATGAACCGTCCCGATCTGTCCTTGCGGCGCACGGCCTCGCACGCCTTGCCGGTCAGCAGGACGTCCCTGAGGCCGGGCGCGACCGTGGTGGCGAAGTCGATCGCGCCGAGCTTTCTCAGGGCCCGTCCCGCCCCGCCCAGCTTGTAGAACATCTGGAGATAGTCCAGAAGGGCCAGTTCCGGATCGATGGCGAGGGCATACACCTCACCGCCGCCCGGAGCGACCGCGATTTTCCGCTCTTCATAGGGCAACGCCTCCGTCTCGAAGAGCTGTGCGATGCCCTGCCGGCCCTCGACCTCCACGAGAAGCGTCCGCTTCCCCTCGGTCGCGAGGGCCAGCGCGAGTGCGGCGGCGACCGTCGTCTTTCCGGTCCCGCCCTTGCCGCTGACGACCTGGAGCCTGCTCACGCCTTCGAGACTAACCAGTCCCGCCGACGGCCACGCGGGAGGCTGTGGATAACGGCCGCCCCGGCCGTCGGCCTGTCCCGTGCGTCACAGCGGCTACAGTCGGCCCATGACCAAGTGGGAATACGCAACCGTGCCGCTGCTCGTCCATGCCACGAAGCAGATTCTGGACACCTGGGGCGAGGACGGCTGGGAGCTCGTCCAGGTCGTGCCCGGGCCCAACCCCGAGCAGCTCGTCGCCTACCTGAAGCGGGAGAAGCAGGCATGAGCGCGGTCGAGGCCAAGCTGGCCGAACTGGGCCTGACCCTGCCGGACGTCGTACCGCCGCTGGCCGCGTACCAGCCGGCCGTGCGGTCCGGCGTGTACGTCTACACCGCCGGCCAGCTGCCGATGGTGGACGGCAAGCTGCCGGTCACCGGCAAGGTGGGCGCCGAGGTCACGCCGGAGGAGGCCAAGGAGCTGGCCCGCACCTGCGCGCTGAACGCGCTCGCGGCCGTCAAGTCCGTCGTCGGCGACCTGGACCGCATCGCGCGGGTCGTGAAGGTCGTGGGCTTCGTCGCCTCGGCGTCCGACTTCACCGGGCAGCCCGGTGTCGTCAACGGCGCCAGCGAGCTGCTCGCCGAGGCCCTCGGCGAGAAGGGCGTGCACGCCCGCAGCGCGGTCGGTGTCGCGGTGCTGCCGCTGGACGCGCCGGTCGAGGTCGAGATCCAGGTGGAACTCGCCCACTAGGCCACCGGGGTCCCGCTGACCTCGGGCACCTCTCGAACATTCGCCCTATACGGGATAGCCTCCGGCCATGGCGAACGGTCAGTGGTACCCCCCGGAGTGGCCCGACCGCATCCGCGCGCTCGCGGACGGCACGCTCACCCCGGTGTCCCCCCGGCGCGCGGCCACGGTGCTCCTGCTGAAGGACACACCGGACGGCCCGGCCGTCCACATGCTGCGCAGACGCGCCTCCATGGCCTTCGCCGGAGGCGCGTACGCGTATCCCGGGGGCGGGGTCGACCCACGGGACGACGACCGGCAGATCCGCTGGGCGGGCCCCACGCGCGCGTGGTGGGCGCGGCGGCTCGGCGTCGACGAGAGCGGTGCCCAGGCCGTCGTCTGCGCGGCCGTGCGCGAGACGTACGAGGAGGCGGGCGTCCTGCTCGCCGGTCCGGACGCGGAGTCGGTCGTCGGCGACACCACCGGCGACGACTGGGAGGCCGACCGCGCCGCCCTGGTCGCGCGCGAACTGTCCTTCGCCGAGTTCCTCGACCGGCGCGGCCTGGTGCTGCGCTCGGACCTGCTGGGTGCCTGGACCCGCTGGATCACCCCCGAGTTCGAGTCCCGCCGCTACGACACCTGGTTCTTCGTCGCCGCCCTCCCCGAGGGACAGCGCACCCGGAACGCCTCCACGGAGGCCGACCGCACGGTGTGGATCCGGCCCGGGGAGGCCACGGCCGGATACGACAGGGGCGAGCTGCTGATGATGCCGCCCACCATCGCCACCCTGCGCCAGCTGCTCCCGTACGGCACCGCCGCCGAGACGCTGGCCGGCGCGCCCGCGCGCGACATGACGCCGGTGCTGGCGGAGGCCCGCTTCCAGGACGGCGAGCTCGTCCTGTCCTGGCCCGGGCACGACGAGTTCACCAAGCACATCCCGGCATCGGGGGCGACGACGGCTTCCACAGCCTCCACAGGCTCCACCGCTCCGCCGGCCGCTTCCGCGAGCAGCCCGTCGCAGACCCCGTCGCACGCCCCGGCGACCGCCCCGTCGACCACCGGTGGAGGCCCCGCATGACCGACGCAGTAGCCCTGCCGGGCCAGCCCCGGGGCGGAGTCCTCTCGGGCCCGGCCACCGAACGGGCGGTCAACGTCCTCGCGCCCAACGCCTCCGCGATGACCCTGGACGGCACCAACACCTGGATCGTCGCCGAGCCCGGCTCCGACCTGGCCGTGGTGATCGACCCGGGCCCGCTGGACGACGGCCACCTGCGCAACGTCGTGGACACGGCGGAGAAGGCCGGCCGGCGTATAGCCCTGACCCTGCTCACCCACGGCCACGCCGACCACGCCGAGGGGGCCGCCCGGTTCGCCGAGCTGACCGCCACGCGCGTGCGTGCCCTCGACCCCGCGCTGCGGCTCGGCGACGAGGGCCTGGCCGCCGGGGACGTGATCACCGTGGGCGGCCTGGAGCTGAGGGTCGTGCCGACGCCGGGACACACCGCGGACTCGCTGTCCTTCCATCTCCCGGCCGACCGGGCCGTGCTGACCGGCGACACCGTCCTCGGGCGGGGCACGACCGTCGTGGCGCACCCCGACGGCCGGCTCGGCGACTATCTGGACTCCTTGCGGCGGCTGAGGTCCCTGACGGTGGACGACGGCGTGCACACCGTCCTGCCGGGCCACGGGCCGGTCCTGGAGGACGCCCAGGGCGCCGTCGAGTTCTACCTCGCCCACCGCGCCCACCGGCTCGCCCAGGTGGAGACCGCCGTCGAGGACGGCTATCGCCTGCCGGCCGAGGTCGTCGCCCACGTGTACGCCGACGTGGACCGCTCGCTGTGGCCGGCGGCGGAACTGTCGGTCCGGGCCCAGCTGGACTACCTGAGCGAGCACGGGCTGATCTAGCCCGTGCTGTTCCCGTCCGGGCGGGGCGCCTTGGTGCCGTGCACGCGCGCGTACTCGCCGGCGAGCCAGGGGCCGAGGTCGTCCACGTACGACCGCAGGACCACCGGGTCGCCGACGGGCTCGCGGCCGTACTCCGCGGCCGTGCGCATCTGCGCGGCCCGCTCGGGGTAGTACGCGCCGAACACCCCGGCCATCTCCCGCAGATCGCTGGTCCAGCCCCGCCAGCGGGGCATGACGAGCGTGAACCCCGTGCGCACCAGGTGCCGGGACATGAAGCGCACGAGCGGCCGGCGGGCCTCCTCGGCGTCCCCTGCCCCCTCGATCCGCTCCCGCCAGCGCGGCAGCCACCGGGCGAGGTCGCCGTTGGTCTCGCGGGCGAGCAGGGAGTCGGGGCGGTAGCGGGGCAGGGACGCGGCGAGGTCGTCGCCGAGCAGCGGGGTGCACAGGCAGGCGACGAACCACGCCAGGTCGTACCGCTCCGGCTCGCTCAGCAGCCGCTCCCGGCCGTGGAGGAGCGTGCCGACGCCGTCGATCTGCGGGAACCGCGCGTCCATCGCCTCACCGAGGGCCCGTACGGCGTCCCGGTCGCCGGCGGTCGGCTCCTCGCGCAGCACGACGAACAGATCCAGGTCGCTGCGCCCCACGCGCGCGGTGCCGCGCGGGATCGACCCGTAGAGGTACGCGCTGTGCAGCCGTGCCCCGAAGACGTCCGGGAGCCGGTCGCGGGCGGCGGCCACGATCGGGCGGAAGGCGTCGGGCACGCGCGCGAGGGAGCCCTCGCGGGTGAGGAAGCCCTGGGCGTCGAGTCCGGGACGGCGAGCGGGTTCGGCCATGCGCCCACTGTGCCGCGCCCACCTGCCCCGAGCAGCCGATTTTCGGCACCGGGACGGCTCCGCGGGAGGGCCGACGGGCCGCGCCGGGGCGGCTTCCGGGGAGCGCCGGCGGGTCGCGCCGGGGCGGCTTGCGGGGGCGGTCAGCGCGACCGCTTGGCCAGCCTCTCCACGTCCAGCAGGATCACGGCCCGTGCCTCCAGGCGGAGCCATCCGCGCTGGGCGAAGTCCGCGAGGGCCTTGTTCACGGTCTCGCGGGAGGCGCCGACCAGCTGGGCCAGTTCCTCCTGGGTGAGGTCGTGGACGACGTGGATGCCCTCTTCGGACTGCACGCCGAAGCGGCGGGACAGGTCCAGCAGAGCGCGCGCCACACGGCCGGGGACGTCCGAGAAGACCAGGTCGGACATCGCGTCGTTGGTCTTGCGCAGGCGGCGGGCGACGGCGCGCAGCAGCGCGGTGGCCACCTCGGGGCGGGCGTTCAGCCAGGGCTGGAGGTCGCCGTGACCCAGACCCAGCAGCTTGACCTCGGTCAGCGCGGTGGCGGTCGCCGTGCGCGGGCCCGGGTCGAAGAGGGACAGCTCGCCGATCAGCTCGCCGGGACCGACGACGGCGAGCATGTTCTCCCGGCCGTCGGGGGAGGTGCGGTGGAGCTTGACCTTGCCCTCGGTCACGACGTACAGCCGGTCCCCGGGGTCGCCCTCGTGGAAGAGGGAGTCGCCGCGTGCGAGGGTCACCTCACTCATGGAGGCGCGAAGCTCCGCGGACTGCTCGTCGTCGAGAGCCGCGAAGAGCGGGTTGCGCCGCAGAACGTCGTCCACGAGTTCTCTCCTTGTCGACCTGCTCAGGGGATCTTGCTCCCCCATGTGCCAGGGGACCGTGTTCCCCATTTTGCCGGACGGTCCAAACAGTGTGATCTGTCACAAGGATGCCGCACAGGTGTCCCGGGGTAAGCGTCAGGGGTCCAATCGGGGACCGCTCCGCGGGGTCCGGGGCGGATGCCGGTACCGGGCTTTAGGCTGGCCGGGTGTCCAAATCGCCGGTGAGAGCACAGGACAAGGGGGCTGGGCGGGTGGTTGTACGTCGTGATTCCGCTGTGGGCGAACACGATTCCGAAGGAAGTAATAAAACGGGCAAATCGGCTAAAAAGGATGCCTCGGAGGTAGAGGCGGCCTCGAAGAGGACAGGGCCTGCGAAGAAGGCCGCTTCCGCCAGGAAACCCGCACCCGCGGAGAAGCCCGCACCCGCGGGGAAGACGGCGAAGAAGACGGCGAAGAAGGCAGCGAGGACGGCGGAGAGCACGGCGGAGAACACGGCGAGGAACACGGCGAGGAACACGGCGCAAAGGGCGGTCGGAAAGGGCGCGAAGAAGGCGGCGCCCGCCGGAAAAGCCGTGACGACGGCCGGGTCCGTCGGGAAGCCCGCCGGCAAGGCCGCGCCCGTCAGGAAGACCGCCGTCGAGCCGCCGGCCGGCGAGTCGCCCACCGCCCTGGTCCGCCGCGCCCGCCGCATCAACCGCGAGCTGGCCGAGGTGTACCCCTACGCCCACCCCGAGCTGGACTTCGAGAACTCCTTCCAGCTGCTGGTGGCCACCGTGCTGTCGGCCCAGACCACCGACCTGCGCGTCAACCAGACCACCCCCGCGCTCTTCGCCAAGTACCCCACCCCCGAGGACCTCGCCGCCGCCAACCCGGAGGAGGTCGAGGAGATCCTGCGCCCCTGCGGGTTCTTCCGCGCCAAGACCAGGTCGGTGATAGGGCTCTCCAAGGCCCTCGCCGAGGACTTCGGCGGCGAGGTGCCCGGCCGGCTGGAGGACCTGGTCAAACTGCCCGGCGTGGGCCGCAAGACGGCCTTCGTCGTCCTCGGCAACGCGTTCGGCCGGCCCGGGATCACCGTGGACACGCACTTCCAGCGGCTGGTCCGGCGCTGGCAGTGGACCGCCGAGACCGACCCCGACAAGATCGAGGCCGCCGTCGGCGCGCTCTTCCCGAAGAGCGACTGGACCGACCTGTCCCACCACGTCATCTGGCACGGCCGCCGCATCTGCCACGCCCGCAAGCCCGCCTGCGGCGCCTGCCCCATCGCCCCGCTCTGCCCGGCCTACGGCGAGGGCGAGACGGACCCGGAGAAGGCGAAGAAGCTCCTGAAGTACGAGAAGGGGGGCTTCCCGGGCCAGCGGCTCAAGCCCCCGCAGTCCTACCTCGACGCGGGCGGACGCCCGGCGCCGCCGCTGGGGGCCGCGTGACGGAACGATCTCGGGCCCCTCGGGCGTTGCAGAGGGCAGAGCGACGGGGGTGGCGATGACGAGGACAAGCGACACACAGGGCGGTCCGGTGGCGCTCAGCAAGGAAGGGCTGCCGGACTGGCTGGAGCCCGTCGCGCACGCCGCCGAGACGGTCCAGCCCCTCCAGCTGAGCCGCTTCCTGCCGCCGGAGAACGGCTCGGGGCGGCAGTCGGCCGTGCTCGTCCTGTTCGGCGAGGGGGAGCGGGGCCCCGAGCTGCTGCTCATGGAGCGCGCGGGCACGCTGCGCTCGCACGCGGGCCAGCCGTCCTTCCCGGGCGGCGCGCTGGACGCGGAGGACGGCGATCCGCAGGGCGAGGGTCCCCTGCGCGCCGCGCTGCGCGAGGCCGAGGAGGAGACCGGGCTCGACCCCTCCGGCGTGCAGCTCTTCGGCGTGCTGCCGAGGCTGTACATCCCGGTCAGCGGTTTCGTGGTCACCCCGGTGCTCGGCTGGTGGCGCGAGCCCAGCCCGGTGGGTGCCGTCGACCTCAAGGAGACCGCGCGGGTCTTCACCGTCCCCGTGGCGGATCTCACGGACCCCGCCAACCGTGCCACCGCCGTCCACCCCCGAGGCCACAGCGGTCCGGCATTCCTGGTCGAATCGGCCCTGGTGTGGGGATTCACGGCCGGAGTCATCGACCGCCTGCTGCACTACGCCGGCTGGGAGCGCCCCTGGGACCGGGAGAAGCAGGTCCCGCTGGACTGGCACGCATGACAGGGTGATCCCCGTGCTGTCCTTTCCGGGGGCTGTGACGTCGGCGGTTGCGCCGTGGGCCCCCGGACCCCCGGCCGGGCCGCGGGGACCGGAGTGAGTAGGCGAGGCCTGAAGCAGTGAACGTGCTGGACATCCTGTTGCTCGTCGCGGCGGTGTGGTTCGCGGTGGTGGGCTACCGCCAGGGCTTCGTCGTCGGCATCCTGTCCGTGATCGGCTTCCTGGGCGGCGGCCTCGTCGCCGTGTACGCGCTGCCCGTCATCTGGGCCGCCGTCACCGAGAACGCGGAGGTCAGCACCACCGCCGCCGTCGTCGCCGTGATCGTCGTCATCGTCTGCGCCTCCGTGGGCCAGGCCCTGACCACCCACCTCGGCAACAAGCTGCGCCGCCACATCACCTGGTCCCCCGCCCGCGCTCTGGACGCCACCGGCGGCGCGCTGGTCAACGTCGTCGCGATGCTCCTGGTGGCCTGGCTGATCGGCTCCGCCCTGGCCGGTACGACCCTGCCGACGCTCGGCAAGGAGGTCCGCGGCTCCAAGGTGCTCCTCGGCGTCTCCCGGGCGCTGCCCGCGCAGGCCGACACCTGGTTCGCGGACTTCTCCTCCGTGCTCGCGCAGAACGGCTTCCCGCAGGTCTTCAGCCCCTTCGCGAACGAGCCGATCAAGGACGTCCAGCCCCCCGACCCGGCCCTCGCCCGCAGCCCGGTCGCCCTGCGCGCCCAGCGCTCCATCGTCAAGGTCACCGGCACCGCCCAGAGCTGCGGCAAGGTCCTGGAGGGCACCGGTTTCGTCTTCGCCGACCGCCGCGTGATGACCAACGCGCACGTGGTCGGCGGGGTCGACGCGCCGCGGGTGCAGATAGGCGGACAGGGCCGCAAGTACGACGCGAAGGTCGTGCTGTACGACTGGAAGCGCGACATCGCCGTACTCGACGTACCGGACCTCCGGTCGACCGCGCTGCGGTTCACCGCCAAGGACGCGGTCGGCGGCGACGGGGCGATCGTCGCGGGCTTCCCGGAGAACGGCTCGTACGACGTGCGCGCCGCGCGCGTGCGCGGGCGCATCACGGCCAACGGCCCGGACATCTACCACCGCGGCACGGTCCGCCGCGACGTCTACTCCCTGTACGCCACCGTCCGACAGGGCAACTCCGGCGGCCCCCTGCTCACCCCGGACGGCAAGGTGTACGGCGTGGTGTTCGCCAAGTCCCTCGACGACGCGGACACCGGCTACGCCCTGACGGCGGACGAGATCCAGCCCGACATCGAACGGGGGCGTACGGCGAACGAGCAGGTGGGTACGGACAGCTGCGCCCTGTAGGGCGGCGCGGCGGCGTCAGCCCCGCGGGTGACGCAGGCGTACCGAGACCCAGCGGGCCCGGCGGCGCAGGATACGCGGAATCCCCACCCGGAGGTCTCCTTCGGCGAGTTGCGAGGTACCTCGCTGCGGCGTGCTCAGCCCCGTGCTCGAGCGGCGGTTGCGGGGTGCGTCACTGTAGTCGTGCGTCCAGCCCATACCCCGACGTGTGCCCCCGCCCCAAGGTCCATAACCGCCTGTGCGCCCCCCAATTGGCCTATGCGGAAGGCATGTGGCCGTTCGGGGGACAACTGTTCAGGAACCGGATACTCCACGCATCCGGGCCGTCACCGCCGGCTCACCGGTCCGGCTCGGGGTCCTTGAGCCAGTTGACCAGCTCCGCGGAGAAGGCCGCGGGGTCCTCCTCGTGCGGGAAGTGGCCGAGCCCGTCGAACAGCCGCCAGCGGTACGGCGCTTCGACGTACTCGCCCGAACCGGCCGCGCTGCGCGTGCGGGTCACCGGGTCCAGCGAGCCGTGCAGATGCAGCGTGGGCACCCGCACCGGCCGCTTCATCCTGCGGTAGAACTGCACGCCGTCCGGACGGGCCAGCGAACGCACCAGCCAGCGGTACGGCTCGATCGAGCAGTGCGCGGTGGAGGGGATGGACATGGCCCGCTGGTACGTCTCCACGGCCGCGTCGTCCGGCAGCCGGGGCCCGGACCAGTCCCGGATCAGCCGGCCCACCAGCGCGCCGCCGTCGGCGGTCAGTTGACGCTCCGGAAGCCAGGGCCGCTGGAACCCCCAGATGTAGGAGTTGGCGGCCGTCTGCCGGGCGTCCCGCAGCATCGCCGCGCGCCAGCGCCGCGGGTGCGGCATGGACACCACGGCCAGCCGCCGGACCAGCTTGGGCCGCATGGCCGCCGCCGTCCACGCCAGATAGCCGCCGAGGTCGTGACCGACCAGCGCGGCGTCCGGCTCGCCGAGCGAGCGGATCACCCCGGTGACGTCCAGGGCCAGGTTGGCGGGGTCGTAGCCGCGGGGGGTGCGGTCGCTGCCGCCGACGCCCCGCAGGTCCATCGCCACCGCCCGGTAGCCCGCGTCCGCGAGCGCGGCAAGCTGGTGCCGCCAGGTCCACCAGAACTGCGGAAAGCCGTGCAGAAGGAGTACCAGGGGGCCGTCGCCCAGCTCGGCGATGTGGAAGCGGGCGCCGTTGGCGGCGACATCCCGGTGCGTGACCGGCCTCCCGTCGGGGAGGTCGATCCGCACGGGCGAGGGGGCGGCGGGGTCCGTCATGACGACGAGCGTGCCACAGCCTCGATGGCCGCGGGAGCGCGGTCCTCGGGCAGCTCCGGGCGCGGGTGCGGCTTGGCGTTCTGCAGGACGCTCGCCGTCTCCTTCATCGAGGCCGCCACCTTCTGCGGGCCCTGGCTCTTCTTGGCCTTCTTCGCGAACGCCACGCCGATGAGGGCGAGGAGGCCGGCGACGAGCACGTTGGCCGCGAAGGACAGCAGGAAGCAGACCGCGAGGTTCCAGCCGCTCCAGGTGCGGATGCCGTAGGCCAGGGCGAAGTTGAGCATCGGCAGGGAGAACACCAGTACCGCGCCCGCCAGCGAGAAGGCGCCGCCGCTCGCCGCGCCGCGCTTCACGTCCTGCTTCAGCTGGGCCTTGGCCAGGGCGATCTCGTCGTGCACCAGCGCCGACATTTCGGTCGTCGCCGAGGCGAACAGCTGGCCGATGCTGCGTTCGGCGCCGACCGGGCTGCCGTCGGGTGCGCTCATCGCGTTCTCCCTCAGAGGTCTCTCGTGCCGCACGTGTGCCGCGCCGGAGGTCCGTCGCTCGTACGGGCGTCCGACGCGGCCGCCGTGCGCGTGCGGCCGTCTTGTTTTGTACCGTCTCGTCAGATCATGCCGGACGGTCGCTCTCCTCGCCTGCCCCGCCCGGTACTTCCGCAAGCCCGTGGCGTGCCGCGGCCGCCCGCTCGGCGGCCAGACGCCGGTGTTCGGCGGCCTTGCGCTCGTGGATCTCCGCCATGCGCAGGTGGTACGCCGGGTCGTCCTGCTCGTAGACGTCCGGGACGCCGTCGAGGTCCTCGTCGCGCTCCTCGTCCTCGCACAGCCTGCGGTACCGGGCGTTGCGCAGCTTCAGCAGCACCGTCGCGCACACCGCCGCGATCAGCGATCCGGTGAGGACGGCCGCCTTCACCTCGCCGGTGAGGAGGGTCTCGCCCTCGAAGGCCAGCTCGCCGATGAGCAGTGAGACCGTGAAGCCGATCCCCGCGAGCGACGCCACCGCGAAGACGTCGGCCCACGCCAGTTCCTCGCTGAGCCGCGCCCGGGTGAAGCGGGCGGTCAGCCAGGTGCCGCCGAATATGCCCACCGTCTTGCCGACGACCAGGCCGAGCACGACGCCGAGCGTCTCGGGCTTGGTGAACACGTCCCCGAGCGCCCCGCCGGATATCGGCACCCCGGCGCTGAACAGCGCGAACAGCGGTACGGCTAGCCCGGCCGACAGGGGGCGCACCAGATGCTCGATGTGCTCGCCCGGCGAGTGCTCCTCACCCTCCCGGGTGGTGCAGCGCAGCATCAGGCCCATCGCGACGCCCGCGATGGTGGCGTGCACGCCGCTGTTGTACATCAGCGCCCATACGACGACGGCCAGCGGCAGGTACACGTACCAGCCGCGCACGCCCTTGCGCAGCAGCAGCCAGAAGACGGCGAGCCCGGCGACGGCCCCGCCCAGGGCGGCGAAGTTCAGCCGGTCGGTGAAGAAGATCGCGATGATCAGGATCGCGAACAGGTCGTCGACGACCGCGAGGGTGAGCAGGAAGGCGCGCAGGGCGCTGGGCAGCGAGGTGCCGATGACCGCGAGGACGGCGAGCGCGAAGGCGATGTCGGTGGCGGTGGGCACCGCCCAGCCCTGTGTGGAACCGCCCCCGGCGAGGTTGGTGAGCGTGTAGACGAGCGCCGGTACGGCCATCCCGCACAGCGCCGCCACCACGGGCAGTACGGCGGCTCTCGGGTCCCGCAGATCCCCCGCGACCAGCTCGCGCTTGAGTTCGATGCCGGCGACGAAGAAGAAGACGGCGAGCAGGCCGTCGGCGGCCCAGTGGGCGACGGACAGATGCAGGCCGAGGGCGTCGGGGCCGAGGTGGAAGTCGCCGACGCTCGCGTAGCTGTGGCGCAGGGCGGGGATGTTCGCCCAGGCCAGTGCGGCCACGGCGGCGAGGAGCAGCAGGACGCCGCCCACGGTCTCGGTGCGCAGCGCGTCCGCGACGAAGGTCCGCTCGGGCAGGGACAGCCGGCCGAGGACCTTGCGGGGGATGAGGCGGGGGGCGGGCACGAGAGACCTCCGGAGGCAGGCGGAATGCACATGCCGACCAGACTTCCCGGCGCACCTGACGTGTCGCTCCTCCGACACTTTTGCTTAGTTTACCTAACGTGAGGCGTGCCGGGTCCGGGATTCTCACGGTAGACGCCCCAGGGGCACCCGGCACGTTCGCCGGCCGGGTGCCCCCAGGGCTGCCGTTCAGTCCTCGCTGGGCGCCGCGGGCAGCTTGGTCTGGATGAGGTCCATGACCGTGGAGTCGGTCAGGGTGGTGACGTCGCCGAGCTGGCGGTTCTCCGCGACGTCCCGCAGCAGACGGCGCATGATCTTGCCGGAGCGGGTCTTGGGCAGCTCCGCCACCGGCAGGATCCGCTTGGGCTTGGCGATCGGGCCGAGCGTGGCGCCGACGTGGTTGCGCAGATCGCCGATGAGCGCCTCGTCCTCCGAGGCCGTGCCGCGCAGGATGACGAACGCGACGATCGCCTGACCGGTGGTCTCGTCCGCGGCGCCCACGACGGCGGCCTCGGCGACCGACGGGTGCGAGACGAGCGCGGACTCGACCTCGGTGGTGGAGATGTTGTGCCCCGAGACGAGCATCACGTCGTCCACCCGGCCCAGCAGCCAGATGTCCCCGTCGTCGTCCTTCTTCGCCCCGTCCCCGGCGAAGTACTTGCCCTCGAAGCGGGACCAGTAGGTGTCGATGAACCGCTGGTCGTCGCCCCAGATGGTGCGGAGCATCGACGGCCACGGCTCGGTCAGCACCAGATAGCCGCCGCCGCCGTTGGGCACCTCGTTCGCCTCGTCGTCGACGACGGTGGCGCTGATGCCGGGCAGCGGGCGCTGCGCCGAACCGGGCTTGGCCTCGGTGACGCCGGGCAGCGGCGTGATCATCATGGCGCCGGTCTCGGTCTGCCACCAGGTGTCCACGACGGGTGTCCGGTCGGCACCGATGTGCTTGCGGTACCAGACCCAGGCCTCGGGGTTGATGGGCTCGCCGACCGAGCCGAGGACACGCAGGCTGCTCAGGTCGAACTTGGCGGGGATGTCGTCGCCCCACTTCATGAACGTCCGGATCGCGGTCGGCGCGGTGTAGAGGATCGAGACCTTGTACTTCTGCACGATCTCCCAGAACCGGCCCTGGTGCGGGGTGTCCGGCGTGCCCTCGTACATCACCTGCGTACCGCCGTTGGCCAGCGGGCCGTACACGATGTACGAGTGTCCGGTCACCCAGCCGACGTCGGCCGTGCACCAGTAGACGTCCGTCTCCGGCTTGAGGTCGAAAACCGCCCAGTGGGTGTAGGCCGCCTGGGTGAGGTAGCCGCCGGAGGTGTGCAGGATGCCCTTCGGCTTACCCGTCGTACCGGAGGTGTAGAGGATGAACAGGGGGTGCTCGGCCTCGAAGGCCTCCGGGGTGTGCTCGGCCGGCTGGCGGGCGACGATGTCGTCCCACCACACGTCCCGGCCCTCGGTCCAGGCCACGTCCTGGCCGGTGCGGCGGACCACGAGCACGTGCTCGACGTTGTCCACCTTGCCGATCGCCTCGTCCACGGCCGGCTTGAGCGCGGACGGCTTGCCGCGCCGGTAGCCGCCGTCGGCGGTGATGACGACCTTGGCGTCCGCGTCCTGGATGCGGGTCGCGAGCGCGTCCGCCGAGAAACCGCCGAAGACGACCGAGTGGGCCGCGCCGATCCGAGCCGAGGCCAGCATCGCGATCGCCGTCTCCGGGATCATCGGCATGTAGATGGCGACCCGGTCGCCCTTCCGCACGCCCAGCTCCAGCAGGGCGTTGGCGGCCCTGGACACCTCGTCCTTCAGCTCCGCGTAGGTGATCGCGCGGCTGTCCCCGGGCTCACCCTCGAAGTGGATGGCGACGCGGTCCCCGTTGCCGGCCTCCACGTGCCGGTCCACGCAGTTGTAGGCGACGTTCAGCTCGCCGTCCTTGAACCACTTCGCGAACGGCGGGTTCGACCAGTCCAGCGTCTCGGTCGGTTCCTTGGCCCAGGTCAGCCGACGCGCCTGCTCGGCCCAGAAGCCGAGCCGGTCAGCCTTGGCCTGTTCATACGCCTCCGCGGTGACGTTGGCGTGCGCGGCCAGGTCGGCGGGCGGCGCGAACCTGCGCTCTTCCTTGAGCAGGTTGGCCAGGCTCTCGTTGCTCACGACATCTCCCATTCCAAGGGTGTCCGTTGTGTCCCAGGCCACAGCTCATCAGACGCGGGGGTCCGATGACAAGGGTCGGCCGGTAAATTGGTTTAGACCTGTCTGAAGCCGGCCGGCCGCGCGCGCCCGAGTCCCCGCTCACCTCCCTCTTCACCGCTCTCCTCGCCTCCCCGCTCACTTCTCCGCTCACCTGCCCCGCGACCTTCCCCCACGCCCTCGAACACCGTTCCCCCTTCCGTCCCCGCGAGCAGATACGCCTGGGCCTCGCCCACGTGGAAGTACATGCCGTGCAGTTCCAGTTCGCCCCGGGCCAGCGCCCGGGCGACCGGTCCGTGCGCCCGCAGGTGCGCCAACTGCTGGACCACGTTGGACAGGCACAGCAGCTCCGCCGCGTCCGCGGGGTCCCGCCCGGCCAGCCGGGGCGGGCCCGGCGGGCCCCCGCGGCGGTCGCCGGCCAGCCGCGCCAGACTCGGCAGCCCGTGCCGCAGCCACCGCTGCAGCGGGGTGTCCCCCTGACCGGCCCCGGGGGACAGCAGCGCCTGCATCGCCCCGCACCCGGAGTGCCCGCACACCGTGAGGGAGCGGACCCCGAGCACGTCCACCGCGTACTCGATGGCGGCGGCCACCGAGTCGTCGCCGTGCTCCGCGCCCGGTGGCGGCACCAGGTTGCCGACATTGCGGACGACGAACAGATCGCCGGGACCACTGGCGGTGATCATCGACGTGACGAGCCGGGAGTCGGAGCAGGTGAGGAAGAGCTGCGCGGGCCGCTGGCCCTCCCGGGCGAGCCGTGCCAGCTCGTCCCGCACCAGCGGCGCGGTGTTCCGCTGGAACGAGCTGATGCCACGGGCCAGTTCCCGGCCGGCCTCCTGCCCCGCCGGGTCGGCCGGGACGGCGGGCGGCCCGGCGAAGGCGAAGCAGGTCTGGTGATTGCGCCAGGGGGTCCAGGGACGGCACCGGCACTCGGCGGCCGGGGCCCGCCCGGCGGTCCGGATTCCGCCGCGCCGGCCCGCCAGCTCGGCCGTCCCGCCCCGCGCGGTGTGGGTGCTGCGCCAGTCCTGCAACGACTCGTACGCCGCGTGGTCCATGAACGAACCGTTCAACTCCACGACGGCGTGCACGCCTTGGGGCACGCGATGCAGGGCTCTGCTGAGCCGGGGCACCGCGAGGAACGTCAGCTGGCCGCGGACACGTACGTGATGGACTCCCTTCCTCTCGACGTGGGTGATGCGGGTGTGGGCGAGGCGGTGCAGGGCGAGGGCGACCGCCACGGCGATCCCGAGGAACACGCCTTGCAGGACGCCGAGGAACACCACGCCGAGTGTGGTCACGGCGTAGACCGGCACTTCGCGGTGGCGGGTCACCGTGCGGATGTGGTGCAGGGACACCATCTGGATGCCGACGGCCATCACCAGGGCGGCGAGGGAGGCGAGCGGGATCTCCTCCAGGACCGGGACCATCAGCAGCGCGGCGACTACTACGAGAACGCCGTGCAGCATCGTGGAGTTCCGGCTGACCGCGCCTGAATTCACATTCGCCGTGCTGCGCACCGCGACGCCCGCGACCGGCAGCCCGCCGAGCGCCCCCGAGACGATGTTGGCGGCACCCTGGCCCAGCAGTTCCCGGTCCAGGTCGGAGCGGCCCACGCGGGACTGCGGGCCGGGGCGGGCGGCGGCCAGCTTGTCCACGGCCACCGCGCCGAGCAGCGACTGCACGCTGCACACCAGGGTGGTGGTGAGCACCGCCGCCGCGATGCCGAGCACCGGGCCTTCGGGCAGCCCGGCCAGGGCGTGGCTGTGCCAGGACGGCAGTTCCACCCGGGGCAGGGTCAGGCCGGCGACGGCCGCGGTGGCGGCGGCGCCGGTGACGGCGACGAGGGCGGCCGGCACCCGGCGCAGCAGCCGTCCGGTGCGGCCGGGCAGCCGTGGCCAGGCCAGCAGCAGCGCCAGGGTCAGCACGCTCATCGACACGGCCGCCGGATGCAGGTCGGCCAGCTGGGCGGGCAGGTCCCGCAGGTTGGCGAGGACGTAGCTGTCCGGGCTGCCGCCGAGGACGATGTGCAGCTGGGCGACGGCGATGGTGATGCCGATGCCGGCGAGCATGCCGTGCACCACGGCCGGGCTGACCGCGAGCGCGCCGCGCGCCACCCGCAGACAGCCGAGGCCGAGCTGGGCGAGGCCGGCCAGGACGGTGATGCCGCAGGTGGTCCGCCAGCCGTAACGGTGGATCAGGTCCGCGGTGACCACGGTGAGTCCGGCGGCGGGCCCGCTGACTTGCAGGGGGCAGCCACCCAGCCGGCCGACGACGATTCCGCCCACGGCGGCGGCGACGAGGCCCGCCTGGAGCGGCGCGCCGGTGGCCAGGGCGATGCCGAGGGAGAGCGGCAGGGCGATCAGGAAGACGGCGACGGCCGCGGACAGGTCGGCGCTCTCGACGGAGAAGCGGCGGCGCGCGGACGCGGGGCCGTGCGGCGGGCGGGGGTGCTGGGTGTGCGGGGGTGCAGGGGCTGACATGTTCCCGTCTCCTCCGGGGCGGCGCGGTCGCGGACTGGGTGGGACCCGCGGTGATGGGCGGGCTGGGTCGCGGCCGTGAGTCACGGCGTACAGCGGCGGGATGGACCAACTATCAGTAAAAGAAACGTAATGCGACGTAAAGGCAAAGCATAGATTTACGGGGCAAACGGGGTAGAAGATCACCCACGGGGATGAACTAATCATTTGATCGGCTTGTCGTACTAATTCCTTCTCGGTCCCGTGAGACCTTGGCCGCGCTGTCGGGACGAGCCCGGCACATCACGAGAAACGGCCCTCGTCAGCGTTTGCCTGAGAGAAGGAAGAAGGTGGGCGGAACATGGCCGCCACCCAGAGGATCGCCGCCGGCGCGATGGTCGCCGCGGCATGTGCGGCGTCGCTCGCCGGTTGCGCGACCGACTCCAACGGCAAGAAGGAAGGCGCGTCCGGCCCGGAGCAGGGGGCGCCGGCGCCGAACAGCATGCTCCGGCTCATCGGTGACGGATCCACCGCGTACACCGGATCGCAGCCGCATCTGCCCAGACCCGAGCGGCTGAGCCCCGGTCAGAAGCCGCCTCAGTTCGTCGTGTTCTCCTGGGATGGCGCGGGCGAGGACAGCCAGAAGCTGTTCTCGCACTTCCGCAAGGTCGCGAAGGAGAACAACGCGACCATGACGTACTTCCTCAGCGGCGTGTACATGCTGCCGGAGGAGAAGCGCGACCTCTACGAGCCGCCGCAGCATGCGCCGGGCAGCTCGGACATCGGCTTCAACGACGAGCAGGGCATCGCCGACACCCTGGAGCAGGTACGGCTGGCCTGGCTGGAGGGGAACGAGATCGGCACCCACTTCAACGGCCATTTCTGCGGTCCCGACGGCGGGGTCGGCACCTGGTCGGTGGACGAGTGGAAGAGCGAGATCGCCCAGGCCAAGAAGTTCGTGAAGTCCTGGAAGAGCAACGCCGGACTGCACCGGACGGACCCGCTGCCCTTCGACTACGACAAGGAGCTGATCGGAGCCCGCACCCCCTGTCTGGAGGGGCAGAAGAACTTCATGAAGGCCGCCCGCCAACTGGGCTTCCGCTACGACTCCAGCGGAGTCGACAACCAGGTGTGGCCGAAGAAGAAGGAGGGCCTGTGGGACCTGTCCATGCAGTTGGTGCCCTTCCCCGGCCACACCTATGAGCAGCTGACCATGGACTACAACTTCATGGTCAACCAGTCCGGCACCGAGACCCAGGGCGACCCCGACAAGTTCGACTACTGGGGCGACCAGATGCGCGACGGCCTCCTCAAGGGCTTCTACCGTGCCTACGACGGCAATCGCGCGCCCCTGATCATCGGCAACCACTTCGAGTCCTGGAACGGCGGCACCTACATGCGCGCCGTCGAGGACGTGGTGAAGGAGGTGTGCAACAAGCCCGACGTGCGCTGCGTGTCCTTCCACCAGCTGGCCGACTGGCTGGACGCCCAGGACCCGAAGACCCTGGCGAAGCTGCGCACCCTGGAGGTGGGCGAGGCGCCCCGCCAGGGCTGGGCGTCCTTCCTGTCCGGCCGTCCGGCCCCGGCGCCCAAGGGCGTGCCCGGGGCGCCGGCGGTCAGGCAGTAGGCGTCAGGCGGGCGCCGCCACGCCCTCGCCGAGCACGAAATGGGGGTCGACCTGCGCAGCCAGGTCGGCCCCGGTGCGCTCGTTGCCCCAGGACTCGGCGTTCTTCAGGTGGAAGTGCACCATCTGGCGGGTGTAGCGCTCCCAGTCGCGCCGCTCGTGGGTGGCGTCGACGGTGGCCCGAAGCGCGGCCAGCGCCTGCGCGTTGGCCTCTTCCAGGTGGTCGAACCGGGGCGGGCGGCCCTTCTCCATGGCGCGCACCCAGTCCGAGCGCCCGACCGTCACGAGCAGGTCGTCACCGACCTCCTCGCGGAGGAAGTCGATGTCGTCCGGCTCCTGGATCTTGTTGCCGACGACCTTCAGGGCGATGCCGAAGTCGCGGGCGTACTCCTTGTACTGGCGGTAGACGGAGACCCCCTTCCGGGTCGGCTCGGCGACGAGGAACGTCATGTCGAAGCGGGTGAACATGCCGGAGGCGAAGGAGTCCGAACCGGCCGTCATGTCGACCACGACGTATTCGTCGGGGCCGTCGACGAGGTGGTTGAGGAACAGCTCCACCGCTCCCGTCTTGGAGTGGTAGCAGGCGACCCCCAGGTCGGCGTCCGTGAAGGGGCCGGTGACCATCAAACGGACGGCTCCGCCGTCGAGTTCCACCGGGCGCGCGCAGGCGTCGTAGACCGGGTTGGGCTCCCGCACCCGGACCAGCCGTGAGCCCTCGCCGGGCGGGGTCGTCTTGATCATCGTCGCGGCCGAGGCGATGCGCGGGTTGCTGCCGCGCAGGTAGTCCTTGATCAGCGGCAGCCGGGCGCCCATGGCGGGCAGTGCCGCCGCCTCCTCCTCGCCGAGGCCGAGCGCGGGGCCGAGGTGCTGGTTGATGTCCGCGTCGATGGCGACCACCGGGGCGCCGGTGGCGACGAGATGGCGGATGAAGAGGGAGGAGAGCGTGGTCTTGCCGCTGCCGCCCTTCCCGACGAAAGCAATTTTCATGTTCACCAAGGGTAGTCGCGCGATAGCTTTACGTGTCATGCGACGTGAAGAAGACCACTCCTTCGTGGGGTGGGGCGATGGGGTGCGTAGGGTCGTACGCATGAGTACGACAGGCGCGACCGCCGATCCGCTCGCGGCCCTGGGCTCGCTGCCCGGCGTGGCCGATTCCGTGGAGTCCGTGCGCAAAGCCGTGGACCGGGTCTACGGACACCGGGTCATGCGGCGCCGCAGCAACGAGATCACCTCCGAGGCGGCCCTGCGCGGTGCCCGGGGCTCGGCGGCGCTGTCCGGCGCGGACTGGGCCCTGGAGGAGGTGCGGCGGCGCACCGACTTCGGCGTTGACGCCGAGGCCCGCGTCATGGGCGCGGCCCTGCGGCTCGGGGCCGAGGCGGGACAGCTGCTGTCCATCTGGCGGCAGTCGCCCCTGCGCGTGCTGGCCCGGCTGCACCTGGTGGCCGCGGCGAGCGACGACGACCGGGTCGGCAGGCCGCGCCAGGCCGGCGAGCAGGTCGACGAGCCGCTCGTCGAGCTTCCGCTGCCGGACGCCCGGGAGGTCTCCGGCCGGCTGGAGGGGCTCGCGGACCTGATCATCGCCGGCACGTCGGCGCCCGCGCTGGTGACGGCCGCCGTGGTGCACGGCGAGCTGCTCGCGCTGCGTCCCTTCGTGTCCCACAACGGCCTGGTCGCGCGCGCGGCCGAGCGGATCGTGCTGATCGGCAGCGGTCTGGACCCGAAGGCGGTCTGCCCCGCCGAGGTCGGCCACGCCGAGCTGGGCCGCGCCTCCTACCTGGCCGCCCTGGAGGGGTACGTCTCGGGCACGCCCGAGGGTATGGCGGCCTGGATCGCCCACTGCGGCCGGGCGGTCGAGCTGGGTGTGCGCGAGTCGACCGCGGTGTGCGAGGCGCTCCAGCGCGGCGCGGCCTGAGCGAACGGTCCCGAAACGGGTTGCGGCGGTACGAGTTCTCGTACCGCCGCTGGCATGCTCACCCGGTTACCAAGCGTCCTCGATATTCGCCCATCAGGTCGGGATGCTTTGCCCGTCACCTGGTGCGGCTGGCCCGTAATCGACGGGTCGACGTCGCGTGGGTGCCCGATGTCCATGCTGGGTCCGTGGGCCAAGTGCGTAGTGGTAGGGGATCCTCTCGGATGTCCTTTGGTCTCGCGGGCCTACGTTCTTTGTACCGCGAGCCGGGAGGAAGCGGAACCCCTACCTGCACTTCTTTACTTTCAGGTTCAAACGGGGTGAAACGGGCGTCGGTCCGGCGGTGCCGTGGCGTCGGTCAGGCGGTGCCGCGGCGTCGGCTGGCGTACCAGACGAGGCCGGCCGTCGCCGCCGCCGCGCCTATGGCCGCCGCCGCGACCAGTGCCGGGCGCGGCGGGACGGAGAACGTGGGCAGCCGTTTCTTCAGCGGGACGGGGTGACGGAACTCCAGAACCGGCCACCCGCGCGTGAGTGCCTCGCGGCGCAGCGCGCGGTCCGGGTTCACCGTGTGCGGGTGTCCCACGGTCCCCAGCATCGGCAGGTCGGTCGCCGAGTCGCTGTAGGCGTAGCAGCGGTCGAGGTCGTACCCCTCGGACGCGGCCAGCTCCCTGATGGCGTCGGCCTTGGTCGGGCCGTAGGCGTAGTACTCCACCTCTCCGGTGAAACAGCCGTCCTCGCCGACGACCATGCGAGTGGCGACCACCCGGTCCGCGCCCAGCAGCTCGCCGATCGGCTCGACCACCTCCGCGCCCGAGGTGGACACGATCACCACGTCCCGGCCGGCCGCGTGGTGCTCCTCGATGAGGGAGGCGGCCTCGTCGTAGATGATCGGGTCGATCAGCTCGTGCAGCGTCTCGGCGACGATCTCCCGCACCTGCTGGACGTTCCAGCCGCGGCACAGGGCGGAGAGATACTCGCGCATACGCTCCATCTGGTCGTGGTCCAGGCCGCCGGCCAGGAAGACGAACTGGGCATAGGCGGTACGCAGCGCGGCCCTGCGGTTGATCAGGCCGCCTTGGTAGAAGGACTTGCTGAAGGTGAGCGTGCTCGACTTCGCAATGACCGTCTTGTCCAGGTCAAAGAAGGCTGCTGCGCGGGGCAAGGAGTGGTTTTCCACGTCCCTGAGCATAGGCGCCCACCATTCGGCGTAAGGTGGGGCGCGTGGGTTTGCCTGAGAGGGCTCTCGGGTACACCATGGAAGTCACGGATCGTTCGCGACCGTGCTAACCCGGTCCGACTCCTCCCCCCCCGAGTCGGCCGTGGGGACGACCCCCGCTCTCCCCCCCGGCGGGGGTCGTCGCATGTCCGGGTGCGTTTTTCTCCCCCTTCTCTTTCTCCGAGCGGCCGTACGGCAGGCGTCGTGTCCTCGTGGCCGCCACTTCGTCATGCCCATGATTGGTGACGCGGAGTAATCGCGAGACTGCTCTGCGGAAGTCGTACGCGGATCAGTGCAGGGGTCGCCGGTATGGGTGACGGAGATATTCACAGGGCCGCGGTTGTCCACAGTTTTCGACCAAGATCCACATCATTTCGCGGATCGCTGCACCGTGATTCCCACGCGCTTCGGCCACGGCGAGTTCATGGCCGGTTCCGATTGCCCGAGCGCGTATGGCCGGTTCCTATCGGCCGTTCATATGGAGGCCGCTCGCCGGTTCTTCACATCTTCGGGAATCGCGTGGCCGCAGGGGCCGCGCGGCCCGTGCAGCGAAGGGGGAGCACCCGTGACCGGAACCGTCACCCACGACCCGCCGCCCGGCACCGGAGACCGGCCAGGACGGCCGCTCATCGTCACCGAGGACGCCGCCCTCCTGGACGATCTGCTGCGCCTGTGCGCGGCGGCGGGCGCCACACCCGAGGTCCACCACGGCGTACCGGAATCCGGCGGCGGCTGGGCGGCGGCCCCGCTCGTACTCGTCGGCGACGATGCCGCCCGCCGGGTGGGCGGCGCGCCGCGCCGGCCCGGAGTGGTGCTCGTCAGCCGTGATCAGGACGACCCGGGGGTATGGAAACGAGCCGTCCTGATCGGCGCCGACCACGTCCTGGTGCTTCCCGACGGCGAGCCGTGGCTGGTCGACCGCATCGCCGACGTCGCCGAGGGCATCGGCCGGCCGGCCCTCACCATCGGGGTGATCGGCGGCCGGGGCGGGGCCGGAGCGTCCACGCTCGCGTGCGCGCTCGCCGTCACCTCCGCGCGCGAGGGACTGCGCACCCTCCTGGTGGACGCCGACCCGCTCGGCGGCGGACTCGACGTCCTCCTCGGCGGCGAGAGCACCGAAGGGCTGCGCTGGCCCGCCTTCGCCGCCTCCCGCGGCCGGGTCGGAGGCGGCGCCCTGGAGGAGTCGCTGCCCGAGCTGCACTCCCTGCGTGTGCTCAGCTGGGACCGCGGCACGTGCGTCGCCGTGCCGCCTCCCGCGGTGCGCGCGGTGCTGGCCGCCGCCCGGCGACGCGGCGGCACGGTCGTGGTCGACCTGCCCCGCCGTCTCGACGACGGGGTCGCCGAAGCCCTCGCCCAGCTCGACCTCGCCCTGCTCGTCGTCCCGGCCGAACTACGGGCGGTCGCGGCCGCCGGACGCGTCGCCTCCGCCGTCGGCATGGTCGTGCGCGACCTGCGGGTCGCGGTCCGCGGGCCCTACGCGCCCGGCCTCGACGACCACGAGGTGGCCCGGCTGCTCGGCCTGCCGCTGGCGGGCGAAGTGCCCGTCGAGCCGGCCCTGGCCCGCCCGCGCAGCGGCGCGAAACCCCCCGGTGCGACCGGGCGCGGCCCGCTCGCCCGCTTCTGCACGGACTTCTGGGAACGCGCGCTGGTCGAGGCGGGAGGCATCCGATGACCCTGCCCGGACTCGACCGGGCCGACGCCGTGGCCCTGCTCGACGGCGTCCGCCGGCGCCTCGCCGAGAGCGGCGCCGAACCCACCCCCGCACGCGTGGCCCAGGCGTTGCGCGAACAGGGCCGGGTGCTCGGCGACGCGGAGGTCCTCGGCGCGGCCGAACACCTGCGCTCCGAACTCGTCGGCACCGGCCCCCTGCAACCGCTGCTAGCCGACCCGGACGTCACCGACGTCCTGGTCTCCGCCCCGGACCGGGTGTGGGTGGACCGCGGCGCCGGCCTGGAACTGACCCCGGTGACCTTCCCCGACGCGGCGGCCGTACGGCGCCTCGCACAACGGCTGGCCGCCGTGGCCGGACGCCGGCTGGACGACGCCCGCCCCTGGGCGGACGCCCGGCTGCCCGACGGCACCCGGCTGCACGCGGTGCTGCCCCCGGTCGCCGTCGGCTGCACCTGCCTGGCCCTGCGGGTGGTACGGCCGCGGGCCTTCACCGTCGAGGAACTCGTCGCGGCCGGCACGGTGCCGCCCGGCGGCGACCGGATCCTGAGGGCGCTGCTCGCGGCCCGGCTGTCCTTCCTGGTGAGCGGCGGGACCGGATGCGGCAAGACGACGTTGCTGAGCTCCCTGCTCGGGCTCGTGGGGCCGGGTGAACGGATCGTGCTCGCCGAGGACTCGGCCGAGCTGCGGCCCGACCACCCGCACGTCGTCCGGCTGGAGACCCGGCCCGCCAACCAGGAGGGAGCCGGCCTGGTCACGTTGGAGGACCTCGTGCGGCAGGCGCTGCGGATGCGGCCGGACCGGCTGGTCGTCGGCGAGGTGCGCGGACCCGAGGTGGTGCATCTGCTCGCGGCCCTCAACACCGGCCACGAAGGCGGCTGCTGCACGGTCCACGCCAATGCCGCGGCGGACGTGCCCGCCCGGCTGGAGGCGCTGGCCACGGCCGCCGGACTGGACCGGGCCGCGCTGCACAGCCAGCTGGCGGCGGCCCTCTCGGTGGTGGTGCACCTCGTACGGGACCGGTCCGGGCAGCGCCGGATCGCCGAGGTGCACGTGCTGGAACGGGACGCCACCGGGCTGGTGCGGACGGTACCGGCCCTGCGCTGGGGTGCGCGGGCGTTCGCGCGGGAGCGGGGGTGGGAGCGGCTGCGGCAGCTGCTGGGGACGTCGGACGAGGTCGGAGACGAGGGGGAGAGGGGTGAGGGAAGTGGTCGGTGAGACGTCCACGGGGGCCGCGCTGGCCTGTCTCGGCGCGCTGGTCTGGCTGCTGGGCGGGCGGCACTACGGGATGCGGCGGGCCCGGCTCCTGCTGGCCGGCGGCGGAGTGGTGGCGACCGGGCCGCCCGGTCCGGAGCGGCTCCTCGCGGAACTGCGGCTGCGGGAGCGGTGGGGAGCCGAGTGGTGGGCGCTCGTCGCCGGAGCGGTGATCGCCCTGCTGGGCGCCTCGGTGATTCCGGTCGTCGCGGGGGCGGCCGGGGTGCCGGTGCTGCGCCGGGTGCGGCTGGCCCGGCAGGACCGGCGCGCCCGGGAGCGGCGGGCCGACGCGGTGATCGCCCTGTGCGGGGCGCTCGCCGGGGAGGTGCGGGCCGGACGGCAGCCCGGGGAGGCGCTGCTGCGGGCCGCGCGGGACTCCGGCGGACTCGGCGACGCCCGGGCCGCCGTGGTGGCCGCGGCGCGGTTCGGCGGAGACGTGCCCGGCGCGCTCGCCGCGGCGGCACGGCAACCGGGCGCCGAGGGCCTGCTCGGACTCGCCGCGTGCTGGCGGGTGGCCGTGGACCAGGGCGCCGGACTCGCCGCCGGCCTGGACCGGCTGGACGGGGCGCTGCGCGCCGAGCGGGACCGACGAGCCGACCTGCGGGCCCAGTTGGCGGGTGCCCGGGCCACCGCGGTGCTGCTCGCCGCGCTGCCCGTCCTCGGTCTGCTCCTCGGCACGGCCATGGGCGCGGACCCGCTGCGCGTGCTGCTGCACAGCGGGGCCGGCCTCGGCTGTCTGACGGCCGGGGCGGTGTGTGAGACGGCCGGGATGTGGTGGGCGGCGCGGATCGTGCGAGGGGCGGAGGCGGTATGAGGGCGAAGGTGGCCGGGGCGGCGTCCGGGGCGGCCGGGAGGGGACCAGCGGCCCGGTGCGCGGGGGAGGGGTGTTCGTGCCGTGAGGCGCGGAAGAGGCAAGCGCTTCGGGATCCGTGGGGAGAGCCGGCGTCATGAGCGGAGAAGTCGTCCACAGGCTGGGGACGGCCGGGGTCGCGGTGCTGGCCCTGGGCTGGGCCGTCCGGCGGCTTGAGCTGGCACGGAGGCGGCGGCAGGCGCGACGCCGGGTGGCCGAGCTGCTGGGCCTCGAAGTGCCGCCTGGAAGAAAGCCGTTGGTGATCCCGGGTGTCGTCCGGCGGTGGCTGCCACCGGCCGCGGCGGCGCTGGGAGCCTGGGTGCTGGTCGGCGGGGCCGTCGGGGCCGTGCTGGGGCTGGGGGTCGGCGTCGTCCTCCGGCGGTGGCGGGCCGGGCAGGCCGAGACCGGCCGGGAACAGGCGGGCGACGCCGCCGAGGCCGCGCGCCAACTCCCGCTCGCGGCCGATCTGCTGGCCGCCTGCATCGCGGCCGGTGCCGGTCCGGTGATCGCCGCGCAGGCGGTGGGGGACGCCCTCGGCGGGCCCGTCGGGCAGACGCTGGCGCGGGGCGCGGCGGAAGTCCGGCTCGGCGGAGCCCCCGCGGACGCCTGGCGAAACCTGGCGGCGCTGCCCGGCGCCGGCGCCCTGGCGCGGCTGCTGGAACGGGCCGGCGAGTCCGGCCTTCCCGCCGCCGGCCCCGTCACCCGGCTCGCCTCGGACGCGCGCGCGGAGTGGGCCCGTACGGCGACGGCCCGCGCGCACCGGGCGGCCGTGCTGATCTCCGCCCCGGTCGGCCTGTGCTTTCTGCCCGCGTTCATCGCGGTCGGGGTGCTGCCCGTCGTGATCGGCCTGGCGGGCGGAGCGGTGGGAGGGAGGTGAGGGACATGAGGGACACGAGAGCGGACACGCACACGGACGTCAGCTGAGCACGAAGAAGGACAACAGGACTGAACCTCACGGGGGTTGAGATGTTCGGAAAGATCAGGAAAGTCGCGCTCCGGATGCGCGAGACGAGTCGTCGGGACGCCGGAATGGTGACGTCCGAGTACGCCATGGGGATCATCGCGGCCGTCGGGTTCGCGGTGCTGCTCTACCAGGTCGTCACCAGCGGCCAGGTCCAGGCGGAGCTCCAGGCCATCGTGAAGAAGGCCCTCGGTGCACGGATGTGAGCGGGGCGGGGACCGCGGGTTCGTGACCGCGGAGGCGGCCGTGGTGCTGTCCGTGCTGGTGGCGTTCACGATGGCCCTGGTCTGGGCGCTGCTCATGGTGGCGGCCCGGATCGAGTGCGTGGACGCGGCCCGTGCGGGCGCCCGGGCCGCCGCCCGGCAGGACCCGGACGGCACGGTGGTGACGGTGGCCCGGGAAGCGGCGCCCCGGGGAGCGCGGGTGACCGTGGCGCGCGAGGGCGACCGGGTCCGGGTGACGGTGGTGGCCAAGCCGCCGGTACTGAGCGGGTTGCCGTTCGAGGTACGGGAGGACGCCGTGGCACTCGCCGAGGACACCGTGGGGTCGTCGGCGGGAGCCGGAGAGGCGGGGCCGTGAAACGAGGGGGTGAGGCCGTGAAGCGAGGGGGCGAGCTGGACGCTTGGCAGAGGCGTGCCGACGGCGGGCGGGGGCCTGCCGACGGTGGGCTGGAACGTGCCGACTGCGGGAGGGAGCGTGCCGACAGCCGGCGGGGGCGTGCCGACGGCGGGTGGAGGCGTGTCGTTGGTGGGCGAGGGAGCGGCCGGGAAGAGGGTGCGAAGGTCTGGCGCCGGGTGCGGGGGTGCCCCGGCCGGCCGCGGGATGCCGACCGGGGGTCCGCCACCGTCTGGAGTCTGGGGGTGATCGCCATGCTGTGCGTGGTGTTCGGGGCCGTGCTGGCTCTCGGGCAGGCCGTCGTCGTACGGCACCGGGCGGCCGGCGGCGCGGACCTGGCGGCGCTCGCGGCGGCGGACCACTGGGCCGAGGGCGGCACGGCCGCCTGCGCCCGGGCCGAGCGGCTGGCGGCGGCCCAGGACGTGCGGCTGGTGCGGTGCGCGATCGTGGGCGACACGTCGGAGGTGACGGCGGCCGCGGGGCGAGGGCCGTTCACGGCGGAGGTCAGGGCGAGAGCGGGGCCGCCGGGTCCGGTCCCTCCTCGCTCGGCTCCTGCTCCTGTGCCGGCCTCTCCTCGCTAGGCCCCTGCCCTGGCCGCTCCGTGCTCGGTACCGGCTCCTGCCCTGGCCGCTCCGTGCTCGGTACCGGCTCCTGCCCAGGCATCTCCGCGCTCGGTTCCCGCCCCGGCTCCTGCTCGCTCGATTCCTGCCCCGGCTTCTCCTCCGGTGCACCCCGCAGCAGCACCGTGAGCAGCCGTACGGCCCCCCTCTTGTGCAGCGGGTCGTTGCCGTTGCCGCACTTGGGGGACTGGATGCAGGACGGGCAGCCGGCCTCGCACTCGCAGGACGCGATGGCCTCCCGGGTGGCGGCTAGCCAGGCCCGGGCGGTGTGGAAGGCACGCTCCGCGAAGCCCGCGCCGCCGGGATGGCCGTCGTAGACGAAGACGGTCGGGAGCAGCGTGTCGGGGTGCAGGGGGACCGAGACGCCCCCGATGTCCCAGCGGTCGCAGGTCGCGAAGAGGGGCAGCATGCCGATGGAGGCGTGCTCCGCGGCGTGCAGGGCGCCGCCGAGGATCTCCGGGATGATCCGCGCCTCGTCCAGCTGGTCGTCGGTGACCGTCCACCACACCGCGCGCGTGCGCAGCGTACGAGGAGGGAGGTCGAGTTTCGTCTCGCCCAGCACTTCGCCGGTGATGAGACGTCTGCGGAGGTAGGAGACCACCTGGTTGGTGACCTCGACCGAGCCGAAGCAGAGGCGGCCGGAACCCCACGGGATCTCGGTGTCCGTCTCCAGGACGGAGATCGCGGTGGTGTCGCGGGCGACCGTCGAGTACGGCGGGTCGGCCTGCTCGACCAGGGCCACCGAGTCCTCCAGATCCAGGGAACGCACCAGGTAGGTGCGGCCCTGGTGCAGGTGGACGGCGCCCTCGTGGACCGTGGAGTGCGCGGCGCCCGCGTCGACCGTGCCGAGCAGGCGCCCCGTGCCGGACTCGACGACCTGCACCGGACGGCCGCCGGCGCCGCGGATGTCGGTGAGGTCGGCGGCGCGTTCCCGGCGGGTCCAGTGCCAGGCCTTCGTGCGGCGGCGGAGCAGCTTCGCGGCCTCCAGCTGCGGCAGCACGTCCGCGCAGGCGGGACCGAAGAGGTCCAGGTCCTCCTCGGTCAGCGGCAGCTCCGCCGCGGCGGCGCACAGGTGCGGGGCGAGGACGTAGGGGTTGTCGGGGTCGAGGACCGTCGATTCCACCGGCTGGTCGAACAAAGCCTCGGGATGGTGGACGAGGAAGGTGTCCAGCGGGTCGTCCCGGGCCACGAGGACCGCGAGGGCGCCCTGGCCGGAGCGGCCCGCGCGGCCCGCCTGCTGCCACAGGGACGCGCGTGTGCCCGGGTAGCCGGAGATCACCACCGCGTCCAGGCCCGAGACGTCCACGCCCAGCTCCAGGGCCGTCGTGGCGGCCAGGCCGAGAAGCTCGCCGGAGTGGAGGGCACGTTCCAGGGCGCGTCGCTCCTCGGGGAGGTAGCCGCCGCGGTAGGCCGCGACCCGCCGGACCAGGGAACGGTCGACGGCGGCGAGTTTCTCCTGGGCGATCACCGAGATCAGCTCGGCGCCGCGCCGGGAGCGCACGAACGCGACCGAGCGCACGCCCTGCACGGTGAGATCGGTCAGCAGGTCGGCGGTCTCGGCGGTGGCGGTCCGCCGTACGGGGGCACCCTTCTCGCCCTGAAGCTCGGTGAGCGGGGGCTCCCAGAGGGCGAAGACCAGCTCCCCGCGCGGGGAGGCGTCGTCGGCGACCTCCACGACCGGCAGACCGGTCAGCCTGCGGGCGGCGACGGCGGGCTCGGCGGCGGTCGCCGAGGCCAGCAGGAACACGGGGGAGGAGCCGTAGCGGGCGCACAGGCGCCGCAGTCGGCGCAGCACCTGGGCGACATGGGAGCCGAAGACGCCCCGGTAGGTGTGGCACTCGTCGATGACGACGTACCGGAGCGACTTCAGGAAGGAGGACCAGCGCGGGTGGGAGGGGAGTATCCCGCGGTGCAGCATGTCCGGGTTGGTGAGCACGTAGTTGCCGTACTGGCGGATCCACTCGCGTTCCTCGAACGGGGTGTCGCCGTCGTACACGGCCGGGCGCACCGATGCGCCGAGAGGTTGTGAAAGTTCCTTCACGGACCGGCACTGGTCCGCCGCGAGCGCCTTCGTGGGGGCGAGGTACAGGGCGGTGGCCCCTCGGCCGTTCGGCGCCTCGGAACCATCCAGGAGGGTGGACAGTACGGGGACGAGATACGCCAGGGATTTGCCGGAGGCGGTGCCGGTGGCGACGACCACCGAATCGCCGTCCAGGGCATGCTCGGCGACCAGCGCCTGGTGCGCCCAGGGGTGCTCGATGCCGCACGCCTGCACGGCCGCGATCACCTCGGACCGAATCCGGTCAGGCCAGACGGCATGGCGACCCGCACGCGGGGGCAAGTGCTCCGTATGAGTGATGCGCGCAGCCCGGCTGGGCCCGGAGGCGAGCCGGTCCAGAACCGAGCCCGGAGACGGGCGCGATGCCGGGCGGGCCTGGGGTTGATCGGATCGGTGATTCTTGGCCATTGGCACCGAGTGTGTCACTGGAGTGACGGACAATGGAGCCAAGGCGTCGTGCACGCCTGCCGGTAAGTGATTGAATGCCATCGCGGCTGGCGAAGCGTCCCGAGGGCCGCAAGCCGAGGTGCCCGAGGGGCGACCGCTCGATAGCAAGGTGCTGGAGGATCCGTGGACCTGTCCCTGTCGACCCGTACCGTCGGCGATCGTACGGTCGTCGAGGTCGGTGGCGAAATCGACGTATATACCGCGCCCAAGCTGCGCGAGCAGCTGGTCGAGCTGGTGAACGACGGGAATTTCCACCTCGTCGTCGACATGGAGGGCGTGGACTTCCTCGACTCCACCGGGCTCGGCGTGCTGGTCGGCGGCCTGAAGCGTGTTCGAGCCCACGAGGGCTCACTGCGCCTGGTCTGCAACCAGGAGCGCATTCTGAAGATCTTCCGTATCACCGGCCTCACCAAGGTGTTCCCGATCCACACCTCGGTCGATGAAGCGGTGGCGGCCACCGACTGATCACCGACTGATCCCGGACCGGTCGTCGGCGTCGGGCCCCGCGGGGCCCGGACGTCGGCCGGTCCCGTCCGGGCCGTGAGCCGTCCCGTCCGGGACGGTGAGCGGTCCGGCCCCCGGTCCGTCGAGGCGGCCCGGGGCGCAGTTGTACACCGGGGGGTGCGGGCGCTCGGCGGCCCCGCCCCCGACCGCACGCCCGTAGTCGCGAGGGGGATGCATGGCCACCGTCGAACTCCGCTTCAGCGCGCTGCCCGAGCACGTCCGGACCGCCCGGCTGGTGGCGGCAGCGGTGGCACGCAGGGCCGGAGTGGACGAGGCCGTCCTGGACGAGGTCCGGCTCGCCGTGGGCGAGGCGTGCTCCCGAGCCGTCGGACTGCACCAGATCAGCGGGGTCACGGCACCGGTGAAGGTGGCGCTGATCGAGGACGAGAAACAGTTCTCCATCGAGGTCGGCGACGAGGCTCCGCACGCCACTCCCGGCGGCGACACGCCCGGCGCGCAGGACACCGAGGCGGAAGTCGAGGAGGACGAGATGGGCCTCGCGGTCATCAGCGGCCTCGTCGACGACGTGGAGGTCACCACCGGGCAGAACGGTGGCCTGATCCGCATGACCTGGCCGACCACACCGCCGGCCGTGGTCATCCCCTGACCGGCCACACCGCCGGCCGTGGTCATCCCCTGACCGACCCTTCCGCGGCACCCGGCCGAGCCGCCTCCCGCGTCGCTCGTGGCTCCCGGCTTCCCGCCGAGCCGCCTCCCGCGCGCTCGCGTCTCCCGGCTTCCCGCCGAGCCGTCGCCGAGCCGCTCCCGGCTTCCCGCCGGGTCGTCTCCCGAGCCGCTCCGACGCTCCCGCCGGGCCGTCTCCGAGGCGGCGCGCACACTCCCGAGGGCCCTGCTCAGCAGGGCCCTTGTCGTATTTTCCGGACCGCCCTGGAATTCGTGAAGGAATTCACGATCAATAGCCCGATAATTTGATCAAGAGTCAATGCGCTCGTCAATGCCTTTGAGGCATTACTCCTTTCGGGCCCCATGGTGTTATCTCGATCATTTGCTGAAGAGCGGAAGAAGGCTGATTCCGCTTACCGTCCCCTGTTTAGATCACTCGCGGGTACCTACAATCCGTCCACATCTTGAGCTCAGCCCAAGCGTCAAGGAGGACGAATGGCGGGGCTTTCTACCCCACATCAGTCTGGTCACCCCACATCCCTCGCGGCTGCGGTCCTGACCGACGACAACCGGGTCATCGTGGCCGTCATCGCGGCGGTCGCCCTGGCCGCGTTGGTGGTCGCGGGAATCCTGGTGCGCCAGGTGCTGGCGGCGGGCGAGGGAACCGACAGCATGAAGCGGATCGCCGAGGCGGTCCAGGAAGGAGCCAAGGCATATCTCGCCAGGCAGTTGCGCACGCTCGGCGTATTCGCCGTCGTCGTCTTCTTCCTGCTCTTGCTGCTCCCCGCGGACGACTGGAATCAGCGAGCCGGCCGCTCGGTGTTCTTCCTGATCGGAGCGGTGTTCTCGGCGATCACCGGCTATATCGGCATGTGGCTCGCCGTACGCAGCAACGTACGGGTCGCCGCGGCGGCCCGGGAAGCCACCCCGGGACCGGGTGAACCGGCAAAGGATCTCACCACCGTTTCGCACACCGCGATGAAGATCGCATTTCGCACGGGCGGCGTCGTAGGCATGTTCACGGTGGGCCTCGGCCTGCTGGGCGCCTCCTGTGTGGTGCTGGTGTACGCGGCCGACGCGCCGAAGGTGCTGGAGGGCTTCGGCCTCGGCGCCGCCCTGATCGCGATGTTCATGCGCGTGGGCGGCGGCATCTTCACCAAGGCCGCCGACGTCGGCGCCGACCTGGTCGGCAAGGTCGAGCAGGGCATTCCGGAGGACGACCCGCGCAATGCCGCGACCATCGCCGACAACGTGGGCGACAACGTCGGCGACTGTGCGGGCATGGCGGCCGACCTCTTCGAGTCGTACGCCGTCACCCTGGTGGCCGCGCTGATCCTCGGCAAGGCCGCCTTCGGCGACTCCGGACTGGCCTTCCCGCTGCTGGTGCCCGCCATCGGCGTGCTCACGGCGATGATCGGCATCTTCGCGGTCGCCCCCCGGCGCGCCGACCGCAGCGGCATGACCGCGATCAACCGCGGGTTCTTCATCTCGGCGGTGATCTCCCTGGTGCTGGTCGCGGTCGCGGTCTTCGTCTACCTGCCGGCGAAGTACTCCGACCTCGACGGCGTCACGGACGCGGCGATCAGGGGCAAGGAAGGCGACCCGCGCATCCTCGCGCTGGTCGCGGTGGCCATCGGCATCCTGCTCGCCGCCGTCATCCAGCAGCTGACCGGCTACTTCACCGAGACCAACCGCCGCCCGGTACGGGACATCGGCAAGACCTCCCTCACCGGCCCGGCCACCGTCGTGCTCTCCGGCATCTCGGTGGGCCTGGAGTCCGCCGTCTACACCGCTCTGCTCATCGGGCTGAGCGTCTACGGCGCGTTCCTGCTCGGCGGCACGTCGATCATGCTGGCGCTGTTCGCGGTCGCGCTGGCCGGCACCGGTCTGCTCACCACGGTCGGCGTGATCGTCGCCATGGACACCTTCGGTCCCGTCTCCGACAACGCGCAGGGCATCGCGGAGATGTCCGGCGACGTCGAGGGCGCGGGCGCGCAGGTGCTCACCAACCTGGACGCGGTCGGCAACACCACCAAGGCCATCACCAAGGGCATCGCCATCGCCACCGCCGTCCTCGCCGCGTCGGCGCTGTTCGGGTCGTACCGCGACGCGATCACCACCAATGTGCAGGACGTCGGCGCCAAGCTGAGCGGGCCGGGCTCGCCCATGAGCCTGTCGCTGGACATCTCGCAGCCCAACAACCTCGTCGGCCTCATCGCGGGCGCGGCGGTCGTCTTCCTCTTCTCCGGACTGGCCATCAACGCGGTGTCGCGGTCGGCGGGTTCGGTGGTGTTCGAGGTACGGCGGCAGTTCCGTGAGAAGCCCGGGATCATGGACTTCACGGAGAAGCCCGAGTACGGCAAGGTCGTCGACATCTGCACCAAGGACGCTCTGCGGGAGCTGGCCACGCCCGGTCTGCTCGCCGTGCTGGCGCCCATCTTCATCGGCTTCACGCTCGGCGTCGGTGCGCTCGGTTCCTATCTCGCGGGTGCCATCGGCGCGGGCACGCTGATGGCGGTGTTCCTGGCCAACTCCGGTGGTGCCTGGGACAACGCCAAGAAGCTGGTGGAGGACGGTCATCACGGCGGCAAGGGCAGTGAGGCCCACGCGGCCACGGTGATCGGTGACACGGTCGGCGATCCCTTCAAGGACACCGCCGGACCCGCGATCAACCCGCTGCTGAAGGTCATGAACCTGGTCTCGCTGCTGATCGCGCCGGCGGTGATCAAGTTCTCCTACGGTGAGGACAAGAGCCTCGGCGTGCGGATCGGGGTCGCGGTCCTCGCGCTGCTGGTGATCGTCGTCGCCGTGTACATCTCCAAGCGGCGCGGCATCGCCGTCGGGGACGACGAGGGGAGCGCCGAGCGGGTCTCCAACTCGCCCGACGCCGCGGTGGTTTCGTAGGGCAGGTCCACAGGGCCTGGCCAACGGGCGGGCGGACGGCGCGTGCTGACGTGCCGACCGCCCGCTTCCGTGTCCGCGGCCGCCACCGCCGTGAGCCTTCTCTCCCATGGTGCGAAACCTCACAAAATCCTACTTATAGGCCATCCGGTAAGGGGAGGGGGTGCGTCCGCCGTGTAGATTCCGGGGGCCCGAGAGCCATGGAAGGGACCAATCCGGTGAACAAGAAGCTCGCGGCCGCACTGTCCGGCGGTGCGGTACTGGTGATGGCGGTGTCCGGGTGCAGCAGCGACGGCGGTGACAAGGGGCCCGACCCCAAGCTGGTGTCCTGGGCCAAGACGGTGTGCGACGCGGTGCCCTCGCAGGACGCCAAGATCAGGTCGGCCAACGCGTCGATCAAGTCCATCGCCACGGACAGCAACCTGCCGCCGAAGAGTGCCCAGAAGACCTACGCGCAGGCCTTCCAGGACACGGCCGACGGCTACAAGGCGCTCGCCGACGCCCTCGGCAAGGCGGGAGCGCCCCCCGGCGTCGACGACGGCGCCAAGCGGCAGCGGGACGCCGTCAAGAGCCTCGCCGGCCTCTCCGCGTCGTACGCCGACCTGAAGAAGCAGGTCGACGGGCTCGACACCAAGGACCAGGGCAAGTTCGCCCGGGGGCTCAAGGCCGTCGCCGCCCAGTCGAAGGAAGTCGGCGAGCAGGGCGTCTCCGGCACGGCGGCGCTGAAGCGGCTGGAGCAGGACGACGTCAAGAAGGCGATGGCCGAGCAGCCCAGCTGCAAGGTCGCCGCGTCCGCGTCCGCGGCCCCGACCGCCCCGGCGTCGGCCGGCTGACACCGGCGGGGACCGCCCGCGCGCGGGCGGTCCCGGGCTGCCGTCCCGGGCCACAATGGGGTCGTGACTGACTCCGGACCCGCTCCCCTGCCCGCTTCCGACCGGCCCGAGACCGCCGCGCGTCTGAGGGACGCGCTGCTGGCCGCCTCCTTCACCGCCGACGGGCTGCTCGATCTGCTCGGCGCCGCCGCCTACGCGGCGCTGGCCCGCAGCGAGACCGTGCCCGCCCTGCGGGCGACCCGTGGCGGCACGCCGCTGGAGACGCTCGTACGGCTCTTCCTGCTCCAGCAGCCGGTGTCCCACGCGCGCGTGGCGGCCGTTCTCCCGGTGGAGGAGGCGCTGGAGGCCGGCTGGCTCACGCGCGTGCGCGGCGACGAGGTGGCGGCCACCGTGGACGTACGGCCGTACGGCGGCCCCGGCGGCGAGGACTGGTTCATCGTCTCCGACCTCGGCTGCGCGGTCGGCGGCGCGGGCGGCATCGGACAGCGCGACGAAGGTGTCGTCCTGGGCGTCGGCGGCGCCTCCACCACCCTGGCCGGCATCACCGTCCGCACGCCCGTCGGCTCCGCCCTGGACCTCGGCACCGGCTCCGGCATCCAGGCGCTGCACGCCGCCCAGCACGCCACGCGCGTGACGGCGACCGACCTCAACCCGCGCGCGCTGCACATCACGGCGCTCACGCTGGCGCTCTCCGGCGCGCCCGCCGCCGAGCTGCGCGAGGGTTCGCTGTTCGAGCCGGTCCGGGACGACGAGACGTTCGACCTGATCGTGTCCAACCCGCCCTTCGTGATCTCCCCGCGCGCCCGGCTGACGTACCGGGACGGGGGCATGGGCGGGGACGATCTGTGCCGCTCGCTCGTTCAGCAGGCGGGGGAACGGCTGAACGAGGGCGGGTTCGCGCAGTTCCTCGCGAACTGGCAGCACGTGGCGGGGGAGGACTGGCAGGACAGACTCAGGTCGTGGGTGCCGCGCGGGTGCGATGCCTGGATCGTGCAGCGCGAGGTGCAGGACGTCACGCAGTACGCCGAGCTGTGGCTGAGGGACGCCGGTGACCACCGCGAGGACCCGGCGGACTACCAGGCGCGCTACGACGCCTGGCTCGACGAGTTCGAGGCGCGCAAGGTCAAGGCGGTCGGCTTCGGCTGGATCACCCTGCGCAGGACCGGGTCCGCGGAGCCCGTCGTCACCGTGGAGGAGTGGCCGCACCCCGTCGAGCAGCCGCTCGGAGAGACGATCCGGGCGCACTTCGAGCGTCTCGACTACCTCCGGGAGCACGACGACGCGGCGCTGCTGGACAGCCGCTTCAAGCTGGTCGCCGAAGTGGTCCAGGAGCAGGTCGGGCTGCCCGGCGCCGAGGACCCCGAGCATGTGGTGCTGCGCCAGCACCGCGGGATGCGCCGGGCGACGAAGGTGGACACGGTCGGTGCCGGGTTCGCCGGTGTGTGCGACGGCACGCTGAGCGCGGGCCGCATCCTGGACGCCATCGCGCAGCTCGTCGGCGAGGACCCCGTGCTGCTCCGCGACCGCACCCCCGCGCAGATCCGGCTGCTGGTGGAGCAGGGCTTCCTGGAGCCGACGGCCTGAGCCGTGCCGACGGCCTACCTGAGCCGATGCCCTGAGCCGACGCCCCTGAGCCGACGCCCTCAGCCGACGGCTTGGGTCGCCGGCTCGGGCCGCCGGCCGGATCGTCCTCCGGCCGCGGCGCGGGCATCGTCGTATGCCAGGAGCACGGGCCCCGTGCGGATGCCGGAAGGACGGGGCGTCGGCCCGCTTCCGGAAAACGGCCGGAAAAATTCTGAGAAAGAGGTCCGAGCCCCTTCCGTTCGAGCACGTGTTCGACTCCGTGTCGACCTTTCGTTCACCCCGTTGTCGCCTGCCCGTCTCCCGCGCGTGCCACCCTCCCGGCGCTGGACGGAGCCGGGAAAAGGGACGGGGTGGGCGGGCGATGGAGAGCGGGCCGGCGATCTTCGCGGGAGTGGTGTTCGCCCTGTTCGGGGCCGGTCTGCTGGCGTGGACGGGAACACGGCTGCGGCGCGGCGAAGCAGTGGCCTTCGGTGTGAGTCGGGTCGCATCGGCGACCCTCGCGAGCGTGTCGGGAACCGTCGCGCTGGCCCTGGGTGTGTACTGCCTGACCCGGCTCTGAGACCGGCGGGCGCCGTGTCCACGGCGTAAGGGGAGCGTCACGCTCCGGACAGGGGTACGGGTGCGGAGGGGCGGTCCGGGCGGCAGGAAAGGCGGTAGTCGGGTTACCGTTCGAGTGGCCGTTGTGGGCTTTTCCCGTTTGACACGGGGGCGGGATGTAGCGTCACACTCCGCAGCGTCACACGAGCCAGAAGTACGCCGCGACCCCGGGACCAAGGCCTGGGGAGGCCACAGCGTCGACCGGAGAGAAGAGCGAAGTTGTCCCCGACCAGCGAGACCGCACAGGGCGGTCGCCGACTCGTCATCGTCGAGTCGCCTGCCAAGGCGAAGACGATCAAGGGCTACCTCGGCCCCGGCTACACCGTCGAGGCGAGCGTCGGGCACATCCGTGACCTTCCCAACGGCGCCGCGGAGGTGCCGGAGAAGTACACCGGCGAGGTCCGCCGCCTCGGTGTGGACGTCGAACACGACTTCGAGCCGATCTATGTCGTCAACGCCGACAAGAAGGCCCAGGTCAAGAAGCTCAAGGACCTGCTCAAGGACTCCGACGAACTTTTCCTCGCCACCGATGAGGACCGCGAGGGCGAGGCCATCGCGTGGCACCTCCTGGAGGTCCTGAAGCCCAAGGTCCCGGTCAAGCGGATGGTCTTCCACGAGATCACCAAGGACGCGATCCGCGAGGCCGTCGCCAACCCGCGCGACCTCAACCAGCGCATGGTCGACGCCCAGGAGACCCGCCGCATCCTCGACCGTCTCTACGGCTACGAGGTCTCCCCGGTGCTGTGGAAGAAGGTCATGCCCCGGCTGTCGGCGGGCCGCGTGCAGTCCGTCGCCACGCGGCTCGTCGTGGAGCGGGAACGCGAGCGCATCGCCTTCCGTTCCGCGGAGTACTGGGACCTGACGGGCACCTTCGCGACCGGCCGCGCGGGCGACTCGTCCGACCCGTCGTCGCTGGTCGCCCGCCTGCAGACCGTCGACGGCAGGCGAGTGGCGCAGGGCCGCGACTTCGACTCCGTGGGACGGCTCAAGAGCGAGAACACCCTGCACCTCGACGAGGCGAACGCCCGCGCCCTCGCCGCCGCCCTGGAGAACACCCGCTTCTCCGTGCGCTCCGTCGAGTCCAAGCCGTACCGCCGCTCGCCGTACGCCCCGTTCCGTACGACGACGCTGCAGCAGGAGGCCAGCCGCAAGCTCGGCTTCGGCGCGAAGGCCACCATGCAGATCGCGCAGAAGCTGTACGAGAACGGCTACATCACGTACATGCGTACGGACTCCACGACGCTGAGCGAGACGGCGATCGCCGCCGCGCGCGCCCAGGTCACGCAGCTGTACGGCGCCGACTACCTGCCGCCGCAGCCCCGCACGTACGCGGCCAAGGTCAAGAACGCCCAGGAGGCGCACGAGGCGATCCGCCCGTCGGGTGATCGTTTCCGCACGCCCGCGGAGACCGGCCTGTCCGGCGACCAGTTCAAGCTCTACGAACTGATCTGGAAGCGGACCGTCGCCTCCCAGATGAAGGACGCCACGGGCAACTCCGTCACCGTGAAGATCGGTGGCGCCGCCGCCGACGGCCGGGACGTCGAGTTCAGCGCCTCCGGCAAGACGATCACCTTCCACGGCTTCCTGAAGGCCTACGTCGAGGGTGCCGACGACCCGAACGCCGAGCTGGACGACCGCGAGCGCCGGCTGCCGCAGGTCGCCGAGGGCGACGCGCTGTCCGCCGAGGAGATCACGGTCGACGGCCACGCGACCAAGCCCCCGGCCCGCTACACCGAGGCCTCCCTGGTCAAGGAGCTGGAAGAGCGCGAGATCGGCCGCCCGTCGACGTACGCGTCGATCATCGGCACGATCCTGGACCGCGGCTACGTCTTCAAGAAGGGCACGGCCCTGGTGCCGTCCTTCCTGTCCTTCGCCGTGGTGAACCTCCTGGAGAAGCACTTCGGGCGGCTCGTCGACTACGACTTCACCGCCAGGATGGAGGACGACCTCGACCGCATCGCCGCCGGTGAGGCCAAGGCCGTGCCGTGGCTGAAGCGCTTCTACTTCGGCGAGGGCACCGCCACGGGCGGCGCGGCCGAGGCCGGCAACGGCGACGGCGACCACCTGGGCGGCCTCAAGGAACTGGTGACCGACCTGGGCGCGATCGACGCCCGCGAGGTCTCCTCGTTCCCGGTGGGCAACGACATCGTGCTCCGCGTCGGCCGCTACGGCCCGTACATCGAGCGCGGCGAGAAGGACACCGAGCAGCACCAGCGCGCCGACATCCCGGACGACCTGGCGCCGGACGAGCTGTCCATCGAGCTGGCCGAGGAACTGCTGGCCAAGCCCAGCGGCGACTTCGAGCTGGGCGCGGACCCGGAGACGGGCCACCAGATCGTCGCCAAGGACGGCCGCTACGGCCCGTACGTCACGGAGATCCTCCCCGAGGGCACCCCGAAGACCGGCAAGAACGCGGTCAAGCCGCGGACGGCCTCGCTCTTCAAGACCATGTCGCTGGACACGGTGACGCTCGCGGACGCGCTGAAGCTGATGTCGCTGCCGCGCGTCGTGGGCACGGACGCCGACGGCGTGGAGATCACCGCGCAGAACGGCCGCTACGGCCCGTACCTGAAGAAGGGCACGGACTCGCGGTCCCTCCAGGCCGAGGACCAGCTCTTCACGATCACGCTGGAGGAGGCGCAGGCGATCTACGCCCAGCCGAAGCAGCGTGGCCGGGCCGCGGCCAAGCCGCCGCTGAAGGAGCTGGGCGAGGACCCGGTCTCCGGAAAGCCGGTCGTGGTCAAGGACGGCCGCTTCGGCCCGTACGTCACCGACGGCGAGACGAACGCGACCCTCCGCTCCGGCGACAGTGTCGAAACGATCACTCCTGAGCGTGGTTTCGAGCTGCTCGCCGAGAAGCGGGCGAAGGGCCCCGCCAAGAAGACCACCGCGAAGAAGACGGCGGCCAAGAAGACCGCTCCGGCGAAGAAGACCGCCGCCAAGAAGACGGCCGCGAAGAAGACGACGGCTGCCGCGAAGAAGACGACCGCCAAGAAGACCACCGCGAAGAAGGCGACGGCTTCGAAGACGGCGGCTTCGGGCACGGAGGACTGACGCCTCTGACGCCTCGGGCCCGAAGGGTGGTCCCTTCGGGCCCGGCGGGCTGTCGCTGTGGGTTCGGGCAGCTGTCCTGGCTCGGCGGGCTGTCGTCTGTGGCACGGAGCACTGTCGTCTGTGCCACGGAAGGCCGACGCTTCGAGGGCGGAGGCACCGAAGCCTCCGGCACGGCGGGCCGACGCCTCCGGCCGGCGGGACCGAAGCCCCGGCCAGGGACCGGCACCGGTCCCGGCGGTTCTCCGGTGCCGCGCCGGCCGAGGGCCGGCCCGTGTCGCCCGTGTCGCGGACACGCCCGCGGCTTCGCGAAACGAACGCGCCCCGGTACCACTTCGGTGCCGGGGCGCGCGTACGCCCGGACACGCGAGGTGTGCTGTCAGTCGCTGCGGATAGGCTGAACGCATGACGCGAGCCGAGCAGCCGACGGCCCACCCCACAGCACCGGACGACGCCCTGGTCGCGGACTCCCGCGAGCGCGCCGTCCGCTCCCTGCTGCGCCGACCGCAGCTGAGGCGCCTGTGGAGCGCGCAGCTGGTGAGTGGCGTCGGCGATGCCCTGTCCCTTCTCGTCCTGGTCCTCCTGGTCCTCCAGGCGGCGATCGCCGAGGGGGCCTTCGGCGGCGGCTACCGAGGCGTGGCGTTCGCAGTGGCGACGGTCTTCGGCGTGCGCATCCTCGCCACGCTGCTGTTCGGCGCCGTCCTCCTCGGCCCGCTGACCTCGCTCACCGCCCAGGAGGGCCCGCTCGACCGCCGCTGGACCATGGTCGGTGCCGACGGCGTCCGCGCCGCGCTGCTGATCGTCGCGCCGCTGTGGATCGACTGGATCCCGGCCAACGCGCTCGCCGTCCTGCTGGTCACCGCCTTCGTCACCAGCGTCGCCGAGCGGCTGTGGACCGTGTGCCGGGAGAGCGCCGCCCCCGCACTGCTGCCGGCCCCGCCGCCGGAGGGCGCGACCGTACGGCCGCTCCCGGACCACCTGGACGCCCTGCGCCGCCTCGCGCTGCGCACCAGCTTCCTCGCGGTCCCGCTGGCCGCCGCCACCCTGGCCGTCGCCTCCCTGCTGAACAACCTCCTGGGTACCGGCCTGGCCTGGTTCGACCAGCACCAGGCGGCCCTCGCGGCATATGTGGCGGCGGGCCTGTTCGCCGCCTCCCTGTCCGTGCTGACCGTCCTGGAGCTGCCCGACACGCGCACCCCCCGCGCGCGGTCCCCGCTGGAGGGCCTGCGCCGCCCGCGCACCGGCACCGGCGTCGACAAGGGCCGTACGGGCGCCGTCCCGCTGCTCGTCCCGGCCTGTGCCGGTGTCGCCGGGGCGATCGCCGCGGCCGTCGCGGTGTGCGTGCTGCACGCCAAGGACCTGGGCGGCGGCCCGGTCCTGTACGGCCTGCTGGTGCTGGGCCTGACCGGCGGTGCCGCCGTCGGCATCCGGACCGCCCCCGCGCTGCTGCCCTCGCTCTCCCGCCGCCGTCTGCTGGCCCTGGCGATCGCCCTCACCGGCATCGCCCTGCTGGCCGTCGGACTGGTCCCGGACGTCACCACCGTCCTGCTGATCGTCACCCTGGCCGGCGCCGCCGCGGGCGTCGCCGCCAACACCGGGCACACCCTGCTCGACCAGGAGACCGAGGACTACCGCCGGGCCCGCACCACCGAGCACCTGCACGCCGTGGTCCGCGTCTTCATAGCGCTCGGCGCCCTGATCGCACCCCTGGTCGCCGCGCTGATCGGCCCGCACCGGCTGGAGAACGGCAAGTTCGTCTTCGCGCACGGCGGGGCGGCCTTCACGCTGATGCTGGTCGGCGCGCTGCTGCTGCCCGTGGCCGCGCTGGTCCTCGCCAAGGTCGACGACCGCTCCGGTGTGCCCCTACGCCAGGACCTCAAGGACGCGCTGCTCGGCGGCGACGACCCGCTGCAGGCACCCACGGCCAACGGCTTCTTCATCGCCCTGGAGGGCGGCGACGGCGCCGGCAAGTCCACCCAGGCCGAGGCCCTCGCCGAGTGGATCCGCGCCAAGGGCCACGAGGTCGTGCTCACCCGCGAGCCCGGCGCCACCCCGGTGGGCAAGCGGCTGCGCTCGATCCTGCTGGACGTGTCCTCGGCGGGGCTGTCGCACCGCGCGGAGGCGCTGCTGTACGCGGCCGACCGCGCGGAACACGTCGACACCGTCGTACGCCCCGCCCTGGAACGCGGCGCGGTGGTGATCTCCGACCGGTACATCGACTCCTCCGTCGCCTACCAGGGCGCCGGCCGCGATCTGTCCCCGACCGAGATCGCCCGTATCAACCGCTGGGCCACCAACGGGCTCGTCCCGCACCTGACCGTCCTGCTGGACGTCTCCCCGGCGACCGCCCGCGAGCGGTTCACCGAGGCGCCGGACCGGCTGGAGTCGGAGCCGGCGGAGTTCCACGCGCGCGTGCGGTCCGGCTTCCTCACGCTGGCCGCCTCCGACCCCGGCCGCTACCTGGTCGTGGACGCCGGGCAGGAACCCGAGGCCGTCACCACCGTGATCCGGCACCGGCTCGACACCGTGCTGCCGATGTCCGAGGCCGAGATCAAGGCCCAGGAAGAGGCCCGCAAGAAGGCCGAGGAGGAGGCCCGCCGCAAGGCCGAGGAAGAGGCCGCGCGCAAGGCCGAGGAGGAGCGCCTGGAGCGCGAGCGCGAGGAGCAGCTCGCCCGCCTGCGCGCCGAGGAGGAGGAGCGCAAGCGGCGCGAGCTGGAGGAGGCGCAGCGGCGCGAGGCCGAACGCCAGGCGGAGGAGGCCCGGCAGCGGGCCGAGGAAGCACGCCGGCGCGCGGAGGAGGAGCGCCAGCGGCTGCTCGCCGAGGAGAAGGCGCGCGCCGAGGAGGAGGCCCGCCGCAAGGCCGAGGAGGAGCGGCGCCGCAAGCAGGCCGAGGAGGAGGCCCGGCTGCGCGCCGAGGAAGAGGCCCGGCAGGCTCGGCTGCGCGCCGAGGAGGACGCACGGCGCCTGGAGGCCCAGCGCAAGGCGGAGGACGCGTTGCTGCGGGCCGAGGAAGCCCGTCGGCAGGCCGCCGAGGCCGCGGCCGCGGCCGACGCCGCGGCCCGCAGGCCGAGCGCGCCCCGGCCGACGGCACCGGGCGTGGTCTCCGACGCGGTCACCGTCCCCACGCCGGTGGTGACCCCGGGCACCCCCCGGAGCGCCGACGAGACCGTTCCGACACCGGTGGTGTCGCCGGACACGAAGGCGCCGGGCGCGGGCGACCGGGCCACGGACGACACGACGGTGCTGCGGCCGGTGCGTGCGGACCGCGGCGGCCCCGCGTCCGACTCCGCGCCGGGCTCCGCGTCCGATACCGCGTCCGCCTCCGCCCGGGGCGCCCGGCGCTCTCCCTCGGAGTCGGAGGTGACCACCGAGCTGCCGCAGCCGCCGGCCGCCGGACCGGCGGACGAGACGGCCGTACTGCCGCCGGTGCCGGCCGACGAGACGGCCGTACTGCCGCGCTTCCCCGCCGACGAGACGGCCGAGCTGCCGGCGGTGGCTCCGGGCGCGGCGGACGAGACCGCCGTACTGCCGCCCGTACGGGGTGACGACCCGGCGGGCCGGGTCCCGCCCGGCTTCTTCCGGGACGAGCGGCCCGCCGCGGATCCCGACGGCTCCGAGCCGCGCACGCGTGAGATGCCCCAGCTCGACGCCGACGGCACGCCTCGCCGCCGCCCGCGCTCCGACTGGGCCGAGGAGACCCCGCTGGACGACCTGCCGTCGCTCGCCGACGAGCTGCTGGGGTCGTACGACGAGCGGGAGTACGGCGGCCGGGGCGACGGCGACCGGGGCGACGGCGGCCGTGCCGACGGCGAGCAGCAGGGCCGCAAGGGCCGAGGCCGGGGCCGACGCGGCTGACCCGCGCCTTCAGGGCCGTGGGCGTGGGCGCGGCTGACCCGCGCCTTCAGGGTCCTGGGCGTGGGCGGCTGTACGTGCCTTCAGGGCCGTGGGCGTGGGCGCTCCGGGTGGCCGGTGCGGACCGGCGTCCCGGGGGCCGCCGGTTCCCTCTCCTCGGGCGCTCTCGCCTCCTCGGAGCGCCACCGGTGTCAGTGCCCACCCGCACAATGGAGGGCGGAACGCGCAGTGTGACGGAAGGGCGGCGTGACCCATGACCGTGTGGGACGACCTCGTCGGGCAGGAGAAGGTGAGCGCGGTGCTCGACGCCGCCGCGCGGGACGCCGACGCCCTCGTCACGGCCGCCGCCGCGGGCGAGCCGCTGCCCGAGGCGTCGAGAATGACCCACGCCTGGCTGTTCACGGGCCCGCCCGGCGCGGGCCGGAACCAGGCGGCGCGGGCCTTCGCCGCGGCCCTGCAGTGCGTCAGCCCGGACCGCGCGCTCGGCGGCGCCCCCGGCTGCGGCTTCTGCGACGGCTGCCACACCGCGCTGCTCGGCACCCACGCGGATGTCACGAGCGTCGCCGCGGTCGGCTCCGAGATCCTGGTCAAGGACATGCGGGACACGGTCCGCAAGTCGTTCACCGCCCCGGCGACCGGCCGCTGGCAGATCATCCTGGTCGAGGACGCCGAGCGGCTGAACGAGAAGTCGGCCAACGCCGTCCTCAAGGCCGTCGAGGAGCCCGCCCCGCGCACGGTCTGGCTGCTCTGCGCCCCCTCCGTCGAGGACGTCCTGCCGACCATCCGCTCCCGCTGCCGCCACCTGAATCTGCGCACGCCGTCCGTCGACGCGGTCACCGACATGCTCGTACGGCGCGACGGCATCGAGCCCGACATCGCCCTGTCCGCCGCCCGCGCCACCCAGGGCCATGTGGACCGGGCCCGCCGGCTGGCCACCGACCCGGCGGCCCGCGAGCGCCGGGCGTCCGTGCTGAAGCTGCCGCTCCGGCTGGACGAGGTCGGCGCCTGCCTCAAGGCCGCCCAGGAGCTGGTCGACGCGGCCGCCGAGGACGCCAAGCAGCTCGCCGAGGAGATGGACGGCAGGGAGGCCGAGGAGCTGAAGGCGGCGCTCGGCGCGGTCCAGGGAGGCCGGCTGCCGCGCGGCACGGCGGGAGTGATGAAGGACCTGGAGGACATGCAGAAGCGCCGCCGGACCCGAACGCAGCGCGACAGCCTGGACGTCGCCCTCGGCGACCTCACCGCCTTCTACCGCGACGTCCTCGCCCTCCAGCTCGGCACGCGCGTGGCGCTCGCCAACGCCGACGCCGAGGACGCTCTGCAGCGGCTCGCCCGCGGCGGCACCCCGGAGTCCACGCTCCGCCGCATCGAGGCGATCTCCGCGTGCCGGGAGGCCCTGGACCGCAACGTGGCTCCGCTGCTGGCGGTGGAGGCGATGACGATGGCACTGCGGGCGGGCTGAGCCCGCGCGGACGCCGGACCGATCGAGGCACGGGTGCCCGGGGACAGGGGACAGGTGCCCGGGGACAGGAAGGCAGGGGACAGGTGCCCGAGGGGCGGGCGGGCCGAGGGACGCGTGCCTGAGGGACGGGCGGGCCGGACGACAGGCGTCCGAGCGCGGGCGACAGGCGTCCGATGGGGGGAGTCACCGCGGCCGCCGCGGCCGTGTCCCCCGTAGGAGGCACAATAACCACGGATCGCACTCGGGCCATCGCGCAGCGTTACGCTCGCCTGATGCACACCAGGCCATCCCCCCGCCCCCGCCGGACCCGGGGTACCCGCCCCCGGACGACGGCCCGCCTCGCCGCCGCCGTCCTCACGGCCGCCGCACTGCTCGTGTCCGCCTGCTCCTCCGGGACCTCGACCACATCGGCGGGCGGGACGGTGGAGGCGGCGCTCGCCGCGCTGCCGCGCGCGACCCCGTCGGCACTGACGCCGTACTACGACCAGCGGCTGGGGTGGCGCGACTGCGGTACCTCCGGATTCCAGTGCGCGACGATGAAGGCCCCGCTGGACTACGCGAACCCGGACGCGGGCACCGTCCGGCTCGCCGTCGCCCGCAAGAAGGCCACCGGCAAGAGCAAGCCGCTCGGCTCGCTGCTGGTCAACCCGGGCGGTCCGGGCGGTTCGGCGGTCGCGTACCTCCAGCAGTTCGCGGGCATCGGCTACCCCGCCGAGGTCCGTGCCCGCTACGACATGGTGGCGGTGGATCCACGGGGCGTCGCCCGCAGCGAGCCCGTCGAATGCCTCGACGGCCGGCAGATGGACACGTACACGCAGACGGACGTGACCCCCGACGACCAGGCGGAGCGGAACGCGCTGGTCACGGCGGACCGCAAGTTCGCGGAGAGCTGCGGGGCCCGGTCGGCGCGGCTGCTGCGGCACGTGTCCACCGTCGAGGCGGCACGGGACATGGACATCCTGCGGGCGGTGCTCGGGGACCGGAAGCTGCACTACGTGGGGGCGTCGTACGGCACGTTCCTCGGGGCGACGTACGCCGGACTGTTCCCCGGACGGGTCGGCCGGATGGTCCTGGACGGGGCGATGGACCCGTCGCTGGACGCCCGCAGGCTGAACCTGGACCAGACGGCGGGCTTCGAGACCGCGTTCCAGGCGTTCGCGAAGGACTGCGTCCGGCACGCCGACTGTCCGCTCGGCGGGAAGGGGACGACGCCCGCCCGGGTCGGGGACCGGTTGCAGGCGTTCTTCCGCGAGCTGGACGCCCACCCCGTCGCGGCGGGCGACACGGACGGCCGCAAGCTGGGGGAGTCGCTGGCCACCACCGGGGTGATCGCGTCGATGTACGACGAGGGGTCCTGGGGGCAGTTGCGCGAGGCGCTGACCTCGGCGATGAAGGAGCGCGACGGCGCGGGCCTGCTGGCCCTCGCCGACAGCTACTACGAGCGGGACGGGAGCGGCCACTACAGCAACCTGATGATGGCCAACGCCGCCGTGAACTGCCTGGACCTGCCGCCGGCCTTCTCCGGCCCCGAGGGGGTCGAGAAGGAGCTGTCCGCGTTCGAGAAGGCGTCCCCGGTCTTCGGCCCCGGCCTCGCCTGGACCGCGCTGAACTGCTCGTACTGGCCGGTGCGGGCCACCGGGGAGCCGCACCGCATCGAGGCCAGGGGCGCGGCGCCGATCGTGGTGGTCGGCACGGTCCGCGACCCGGCGACGCCGTACCGCTGGGCCCGTTCCCTGGCCGGCCAGCTCTCCTCCGCCCGCCTGCTGACCTACGACGGCGACGGCCACACGGCGTACGGCCGCGGCAGCGCCTGCATCGACTCGGCGATCGACACCTACCTCCTCCGCGGCACCCCGCCGACCACCGGAAAGCGCTGCTCGTAACCCCTGGCACCCGCCCCGGAGCCACCCGCTCCGGGGCGGGTACGAAGCACCCCCGGAAACTGTGTAGACTTACCGACGTTGCTGATCGCACCATGGTGCGGGCGACGCGCCGCTTTAGCTCAGATGGCCAGAGCAACGCACTCGTAATGCGTAGGTCTCGGGTTCGAATCCCGAAAGCGGCTCCGCTGAAAACCCCAGGTCAGACTGCTGGCCTGGGGTTTTCTGTTGCCCGGGGCGCGCGTGTCGCCCCGGCCGTGTCCTTCACGGGTGGATCTGCCGGACAGGGGTTGCCGGACGGGGTCTGCCGGACAGGGGTCGCCGGCGGTCCGAGGGGACGTGCGCGGGGCGCTACTTCTCGGTGGAGCAGGGGTCGCAGCAGGAGGGGGCGGGTTCGACGCAGACGGTGACGGAGTCGGCGTTGTCGGTGGTGTCGGGATCCTTCTCGTTGCCGGTGACGGTGGCGGTGTTGCCGATCCGGCCGGCCTTGGTGGCCTTGGCCCGCAGGACGAGGGTGGCGGTGGCGTCGACGGCCAGGTCGCCCACGGCCCACTGCCCGGTGGCCCGGTCGTAGCTTCCGGTCGTGCCGTCGGCCGACAGGAAGGTGAGGCCCTCGGGGAGCTGGTCGGTGACGGTGACGCCGGTGGCGTCGTTCGGGCCGGTGTTGTGGACGGTGACGCGGTAGGTGACCGTCTGGCCGACGGTCACGGTGGTCGCGTCGGCCGCCTTCGCCACGGTCAGGTCGGCGGCCGGTTTGACCTCCGTGACCTGCTCGTCGGAGGTGGAGGTCAGGGTCTCCGGCCGGTCGCCGAGCCGGTTCTCGTAGGAGGCGGTCGCGGTGTTGCTGATCTGCTTGCCGCCGCTGGCCCGGTCGATGGTGACCCGGTACTCCACCGTGGTCCCCGCGGGCTGCGTCTCGGTGCTGGGCAGGCTGCCCCCCGCCGCGGCGGAAGCGTTGTTGCCGAGATGGAAGACGACCTGGTTCGCCGCGGCGTCGTAGTACGCCTGGTCGTCGCCCTTCACATCGCTCTTCACTCCGGCGTTCGGGCCGTCGACGATCCGCAGGGAACCGGGCAGATACGTCGTGCCCGCCGGGACGACGTCGGTCAGGACGAGGTTCTCGGCCGCGCCACCGCCCTCGTTCTTGGCGGTGACGCGGTAGGTGACGACGTCGCCCACCTCCAGCGGCCCCGCGGGTACCGCGGTCTTGGTGAGCAGTACATAGGGCGCGGTGCCGAAGAAGATGCCGTCCAGGAAGTTGCCGGCGCCGCGGTTGCCGCCGGCTGCGGAGATGGAGCGGAAGGCGAAGCGCGTCAGGGTCTGGCCCGCCGGGACGGTGTAGGTGCCGGTGTAGTAACCCCAGGCGGTGTTGCCGTCGGTGAAGCGCCGCTGCTCCACCGCGGAGCCCGGCGCACCGATGTCCAGCGCCATGGTGTCCTGCCCCTGGCGGCCGCGGTGATACAGCCGCCAGTACAGCTTGGTGCCGGGTGTGGTCGGCAGGTCCTGGTACAGCGTGGAGACCTGATTCGCGTTGAGCTCGGCGAACTGGAGACCGTCGGCCGACGGGACACCGTTGAAGCCCGATCGCCACAGCTCGACCATGTGGTCGGTGGCCGTGGTGAGCCAGCCGGGAACCCATTTGGGCGCCTGCGTCTGGGAAGCGTCCGGCAGGATCTCGAAGTTGGTGACGGCGGGCTGTTCGAAGCTGCCGTTGACCAGGGCAACCCGGAGCGGAACAGCAGGAGGTGTGGCCATGGTTCGTCCCCTCGCGTCGACACTGCTGCAATGCGCCGCCGACGGCAGCGCTGTCGCGAGCCGAGGGCGGAGCCGAAACAGTGAGTAGCGAAGCGGGTTCACAAGAACACGTAAAGTGACGATCAGGTGGTGATCGGCCAACCCCGCGGAGCCGGTTTGCGGGAACCTTGCCCGGCGAACGGTCCGCCCGTGCCGGATCGGCTCATCACTCCCGTCACACCCGTCTCAGGGCTTCCTCCTGTCCAACGGGTCATGGCCGAATGCCCTCGTCGCATCCGCGGCGCTCACCCCTGATCGGAGTGAATCGGCCGCATGCGAGTTGACGCTTCGGGCCGGCGGCCAGGCCATGCGACGGCCGGCGGCCAGGCCGTGCGACGGCCGGAGGCGGCTCGGGGTGCTCCTGTGTGCCAGTCGGCGGCGGTTCGGGGTGCCCCCGTGTGGCGGCCGGCGGTCGCTCGGGGTGCTCCTGCGTGGCGGCCGGCGGCGGCTCGGGATGCTCATGTGCGTCGGTCGGCAGGGCCGGCCTTGGGATGCGTCCGCGCGTCGGCCGGCGGCATGCCGGCCGACGCGTCACCTCGGCGTGCCGCTACCCGAGGACCGAGGACGAGTCGCAGCCGAGACTGGCGCGGCTGGCGACGGTGAAGGAGATGCTCCCGGTGTTCTCCCAGAGGTTGTTGATGTTGGTGAACAGCCACCTCGTCGTCAGGCTGTGGTCGGCCGAGGAGAGGGAGGCCGTCCGCCCCTCCGTCCCCGTCCTGATCCGGAACCTCACCACGGTGTCGCCCAGCTTCTGCGGCGGCGTCTCCTGGGCGCTCAGTGTCGTTCCGGCGAGGCTGCCCGGGCCGGACACCGACTCCACGTCGGCCACCGCCATGACCGATGCCAGGTTGACCCGGTGGACGTGGTACTGCGCCCCCACGGGGTTGCGTGTGGTCTCGGGGCGCCACCTGAACGTGAACGTGGACCCCGGCGCGATCCGCCCGCCGAACGGGTTGGGTGACGACGACTCGTGGATCACCCCTTCACCCAGCCGGGTACCGAACACGTTCCGCCAGTAGAACCGCGGGTCGAGCCACGCGCTCCCCGGCTGGATGCACTCCGGTGCGTGCGCTGCCGTGGCCCGCGCCGCCGGGGCGGGGTGTCGCTGCGCCGCGGCGGCGTTTCCCGGCAGCGACGCTCCCAGCAGCATGGCCGCGGCCAGTACTCCCAGCCCCCATGCCCCCCGTGCCGCCCGCCGCGTCCGCGGCACCGGCATGGCGGCGTCCTCGCTGTCGTCCCTGCTGTGGCCGGCCGGTGTGTTCCCTGCTTCGTGCACGATTCAGCCTTTCTCTGTGGCGGATCCGAGGGCCCGGAGCCCGGGCCTCGGAAGGGCGGCGTCACATTTCGAAAGGTAACGCACAGTTTCTAAATGATTGCAATCCGTTACGTTCAGCTGGGTGACAGGGAAGCACAGAAACGTTCACCTCCGTATTCGGGGTTTGAACCACGAGAGCCGATGACCCACCGCGGGCCACTCACGGGTTGAGGGCCGGCCGGCCGGGCGATGCGCCGTACGGGGAGCGGAGAGGAACGCGGCGACAAAGGCGGGTCAAAGACGCCGCAAAGTGAATCGGCGTCCGGTGAACCCGCGGACCCGAGGCAACATCTTGGTGAACGGTGGGCTGCGCGCGGTCGGGACGTGCTGCCGCCGTCGGCCGGATGAGGTGAGGGACGTGCAGGAGCCGAGGATCGCCGTGGCCGTGGTGACCATGGGCAACCGACCCGCGGAGGTCGACGCCCTGCTGGAGTCCGTGGCCAAGCAGGACCTCGCCCCCTCCCGCATCGTGATCGTCGGCAATGGCTGCCGGCTGCCCGAGTTCGCCCGCCGGCTCTCCCTGCCCGGCGAGGTCACCACCGTCGACGTCGAGGACAACCTCGGCTGCCCGGGCGGCCGGAACGTCGCTCTCGCCCGGCTGCGGGAGTTCGGGGACGTCGACGTCGTCGTGGAACTGGACGACGACGGGCTGCTCGTCGACCCCGACGTGCTGCGCCGGGTGCGCGACCTGTACGCCGCCGAACCCCGCCTCGGCATCGTCGGCTTCCGTATCGCCGACGAGCACGGCGAGACCCAGCAGCGGCATGTGCCCAGGGTGGGCAAGTCCGATCCGCTGCGCGGCGGTTACGTCACCGGCTTCCTCGGCGGCGGGCACGCCCTGCGCATGGCGATGCTGACCGAGACCGGGGACTGGCCCGCCGAGTTCTTCTTCGCGCACGAGGAGACCGACCTCGCCTGGCGGGCCGTGGACGCCGACTGGAGCATCCGGTACGCCCCTGAGCTGCTCCTTCGGCATCCGAGAACCTCACCGGCCCGGCACGCCATCTACTACCGGGTCAACGCCCGCAACCGCGTCTGGCTCGTGCGGCGCCGGCTGCCGCTGCCGCTCGTCCCGGTCCACCTCGGGGTGTGGATCCTCGTCACCCTCGCCCGCACCCGCTCCCGGGCGGGGCTCAGGGCGTGGTTCGGCGGGTTCGCGGAAGGGCTGCGGGAGCCGGCCGGCGAACGGCGCCCGATGCGCTGGAGAACGGTCTGGCGGCTCACCCGGCTGGGGCGACCGCCGGTGATCTGAGCGAGGTGGCGGGGCGCGGAGGGTCGCGAGCGGGACCATCGGGCCGGGAGCGGGGCTGGGGCAGGCCGCGAGCGTGGGCATCGGGCCGGGAGCGGGTCCGGGGCAGGCCGCGAGCGGGACCATCAGGCCTGGAGCGGGTCCGGGGCGGGCCGTTCCGGGCACGGAAACGGGAGCGGGACCGCGTTCGGGGGGCAGGCCGTCCCGGGAACGGAAAAACGGGACGGGGGCCCCGGTCGTTCACCTCCGCCGGCCGGGGCCCTTGTCGTCCCCGGATCCAGCCTGCGGCGACACTCCCCCGAGTAACGCGACATACGCGCGCGCCGTCGGGCCAGATCCGATGGAATGATCACATCAGGATTCGCCAACGGATCGCTAACATGTGGCCAACGGTTCGTCGGCGGGTGGCGGATCGGTTGGCCGGAAGTCGTCCGGCGACGACGGGAACAGCCCTGAAAACGGGCGGATTCCGGCGCCGGGCCGGCGGGCAGAAGGTGGCGGGAAACCGTTGTGGACAGGGCGGGAATGCGCCAGACGACAGCGGGCACACGCCCGCCGCGGAGCACGGTCGACCCCGACCGTGCGGGAAGGCAGTGGAACGGCGTGATGCGGCGGTGCGAGCTGCGCTTCGGACTGCTGGGACCACCGGTCCTCTACGACCGGCCGCCGTACGGGATCTCGTACGACACCTCTTCCGGAACCCCCGGCGTCTCCCCCGCGGACACCTCCGGCGCCCCTGACGCCACCCTCGACAACGACGTCCGCCCCATCGGCAGTCCCAAAGTCCGTGCCCTGCTCGCCGCTCTGCTGCTGGAGTCCGGCCGGGTCGTGTCGGTCGAGTCGCTGAAGGACGCGTTGTGGGGCGGTGCGCCGCCCGTCTCCGCGCAGGCCTCCCTGCACAACCACGTCACCCGGCTGCGCCGGCTCCTGGACGATCCCGAGCGGCTCAGGGCCGTACCGCCGGGCTATGTGCTGCGGGTCGACCACGGTGAGCTGGACGTGCACGTCTTCGACGCGCGGGTCGCCGAAGCGCGGGCCGCGCACGCCCGGCGGGACTGGTCGGTCGTCGTACGGGCCTGTGCCGCCGCGCTCGTGCTGTGGCGCGGTGCCCCGCTCAGCGGGCTCCCCGCCGACTTCGGCGGCTACGCCCTGGTGCAGCGCCTGGAGGAGGCCCGGCTGCTCCTGCTCGAATGGCGCTACGAGGCCGAACTCGCCCTCGGCGGGGCCCGTCTGGCCGCACTGGTGCCCGAGCTGGCGGCCCTGGTCGCCGAACATCCGCTGCGCGAGGCGTTCCACCGGCAGTTGATGCTCGCCCTGCACCGCACCGGCCGGCAGGCCGAAGCCCTCGCCGTCCACCGTGATCTCCGCGCCCACCTGGTGGAGGAACTCGGTATCGAACCCGGCCTGGCGGTCCGCGAGGCGCATGTCGAGGTGCTGCGGGGGAGTCGCGCGGGGGAGGGATGGGCCGGCACGCACGACGGCCCTCGACCGGCCGGGCCGGCCGGGCAACCGCTGCGGGAACCCCGCTCACCGGCCGGTGCTCTCGGGAGCACCGGGAGTACCGGGGACGCCGGGAGTACCGGGGACGCCGGGAGTACCGGGGACGCCGGGGGCACGCGAGACGCAAGAACCATCAACGGTGCCAGGGGTACCGGGGCTGCCGGGGGTACCAGGGAGGCTGGAGCTTCCACGGTCCCCGCGCATCCTGGCCATGGCGCCACCTCCGCGTACCCCGAGGCCGCCTCCGCGTACCCCGAGGCCGCCTCCGCGTATCCCGAGGCCGCCTCCACGTCCCCCGCGGCTCCCGTGCCTTACGCGGCCACCGCATCCCCCGAGCCCACCGCATCCCCCGAGCCCACCGCATCCCCCGAGCCCGCCGCCTCCCCCGCGCCCTCCGCTTCCGCGCCCCCCGCCTCCGCGCCGGACGGTGACGCGCGGACCGGGCGGCCGACCCCGCGTCCGGCCCAGTTGCCGGCCCCGCCCGCCCACTTCACCGGGCGTTTCGACGTGCGGCGCGAGCTGAGCCGCGCGGTGACCGAGCCGCCCGCCCCGGCCCCCGCCGTCGCGGTGATCAGCGGCATGGCCGGAGTCGGGAAGAGCGCGCTGGCCCTGTACGTCGCCCATGAGTTGAGGGAACGTTTCACCGACGGTCAGCTCTACGTCAACCTGCACGGCGCCACCCCCGGCATGACCCCGCTCACCGCCGCTCAGGCGCTCACCGCCCTGCTGCGCGACCTCGGCGCCGAGCCCCGGAACATCCCCGAGCACCCGGATGCCGCCGCCGCGCTGCTCCGTTCGCTGCTCGCGCCCACCCGCATCCTGCTGGTGCTGGACGACGCGGCGAACGCGGCCCAGGTACGGCCCCTGCTGCCGGCCGGACCCGGCTGCGCGGTGATCGTCACCAGCCGCTCGCCGCTGACCGCGCTCGACGGCGCCCGGCGCTTCCCCCTGTCGCCGCTGACCAGCGAGGACAGCGCGGCTCTGCTCCGCGCGGTGAGCGGGCGCCCGGGGCTTCACGAGCGTCACGCGCTGGTCGAGCTGACCGGCCGGCTCCCGCTGGCGCTGCGCGTGGTCGCGGCCCGGCTCGCCGCGCGCAGCGCTCTCACGCCCGACGTCCTGGCCGGACAACTGGCGGAGACCGGCGGTCGGTTGCACCACCTGGAGTACGACGACCTGAGCGTCCGCCGCTCCCTGGCCGTCGCCCACGACGCGCTCGCCGCCGCGGGGCGCGAGGCCGACCGGGACGCGGCCCACGCCCTGCGCCACATCGGCGCGCTCGATCTGCCGACGTTCGGCGCTCCGCTGATCGCCCGCCTCACCGGCATCGACGAGCGCCGCGCCGAGGCCGCCCTGGACCGCCTGGTCGACGTCGCGCTGCTGGAGGAGACGGCGTACGGCCGCTACACACCCCACGACCTGGTCCGCGACTTCGCCCGCGAGCTGGCCGACGCCGGCCCCCGGACCCCCGCACCCGCGGCCGCCCCGGAGAACCCCGACCTCACCCACTCCGTCGACGCCGTCCACCCCGTCGACCCCGCCGGCCCTGCCCATTCCGCCACGCCCGCCGGCCCCGGCGACCCCGCCGACGCGGCCGGCCCTCCCGGTCCTGCCGGCTCCGCCGATCCCACCGCGCTGCGCTGGTACGCCGCCGTGGCCGAGCGGGTGCTGACGGCGGTCGTGGGGTCCGGGATCGATCAGGACGACCGGCGTCGGCCGACCGCCGCGCAGCCGGCGGAGCACGCGGCGGACGTGGCGGCCCTGGCGCACTTCGAGTCGGCCGACGAGGCGTGCGCCTGGGGCGAGATGGAGCTGGAGAACGTCGTCGCCCTGGTGGCACGGAACGCGGACACCGGCGACCTCCGCACGGCCGCCCCGCTCTCCGCGCTCGTCCGGCTGCTCTTCCCGTACGTGCAGCGCAGCGGACGGGTCGCCGAGATGGAGGTGCTGGGGCAGGCCGCGCTCGGTGCGGCGCGTCGGCTCGACGACCCGGCGGCCGAGGCGTACGCGCTCGGTGACCTCGCGGGCCTGCACTTCCTGACCGGCCGGCAGAACGACGCCCTCGTCCTCACCGACCAGGCTCTGGAGATCTGGGAGCGGCTGGGCACGGCCTCCCGCATCCGGCGCTGCCTGAACAACCGCGGGCTGCTGCTGGAGGGGCTCGGGCGGTTCGAGGAGTCGGGGGAGGCGCTGCGGCAGAGCCTCGCCTACTCGCGGCTGCTGAACGACCCCTACGGCGAGGCCGTCACCCGCAGCCACCTCGGCAACCTCTACGAGCACACCGACCCGCGCGCCGCCATCGAGCAGCACCGGCACTCGCTGGCGATCGGGGACACGATCGGCGCGGTCATCGTGCGGCACTCGGCGCACTGCAACATCGGCTACGCCCATCTCACCCTCGCCGAACCGGACGCCGCCGCCCGGCACTTCGAGGAGAGCCTGCGCATCCTCGGCGGTCACAGTGACTGGCACGGGGAGTCCCAGACCCGGCTCGGTCTGGTCCGCGCGCTGCGCCAGCTGGGGCGGACCGAGCGGGCGGCCGACGAGTGCGCCGAGCTGCTGCGCCGGGCCGACGCGCGCGCCGACCGTTACATGGGCGGGCTGGCCCTGCACCAGCAGGGGCTCCTGCTGCGCGAGCAGGGGCGGCGGGCGGAGGCGTACGGCGCGTGGCGATCGGCCCGTGCGGCACTGGACGGCACGGACGAGCAGACCGTCCTGGCGGAGCTGCGGGAGCTGCTGGACGACAGCCCGGCCTCCGGCTGAACCGGCCGGGGCGCGAGGGCTGGACGAACCCGCGGCGGTCCGGGCGCCCTGTGGAGCGGCCTACTTGGCGTCGGCGTAGCAGTCCACCACCGCCGTCGTGAACGGGAACCGTACCGGCGTCTCCCCGAAGGTGAGCCGGCCGGCGAGGGCGGCGGATTCGCGGACGGCCCGGGCGACGGTGCCCGCCTCCTCGGCGGGGCAGTGCACGATCACCTCGTCGTGCTGGAAGAAGACCAGCTCGGCCTCCAGCCCCGCGCAGGCCCGGCGCAGCGCGGCGAGCAGCAGCAGGGCCCAGTCGGCGGCACTGCCCTGCACGACGAAGTTCCGCGCGAAGCGGCCCCGCGCGCGGGAGTTGCCGGACGCGTACCCCGGGACCCAGCCGGTCTGGGTCTCCGGCTCCTCCTCGCCGGCGACCGGGATGCCCGCCTCCTCCGCCGCGTCCTCGCCCGACCCCGCGGCGGGCGGGCAGGTGCGGCCCAGCCAGGTGCGCACCAGCCGGCCCTCCTCGCCCGCGCGGGCCGCCTCGTCGACGTAGGCGACGGCTCTGGGGAAGCGGCGGCGCAGTGCGGCGAGGTTCTTCAGGCCGTCGCCGGAGGTCTGGCCGTAGACCGCGCCGAGCACCGCGAGCTTGGCCTGGTCCCGGTCGCCGGCGAAGGCGCGGTCGGAGACGGACTGGTAGAGGTCGCTCTCGCGGCCCGCCACCTCCATCAGGCCGGGATCACGGGAGATGGCGGCCAGCACGCGCGGCTCCATCTGGTCGGCGTCGGCCACCACCAGCCGCCAGCCGGGGTCGGCGACCACGGCCCGGCGGATCACCTTGGGGATCTGCAACCCGCCCCCGCCGTTCGTCACCCAGCGCCCGGTGACCGTGCCGCCGGCGAGGAACTCGGGGCGGAACCGGCCGTCGCGCACCCAGTCCTGAAGCCAGGACCAGCCGTGCGCCACCCAGATGCGGTACAGCTTCTTGTACTCCAGCAGCGGCTCGACCGCCGGGTGGTCGAGGGACTGGATCTCCCAGCGGCGGGTGGACTTCACCTTGATCCCGGCCTGCGCGAAAGCCTTGACCACATCGGCCGGCAGATCCGGTCGCACCCGGCGCCCGAAGGCCGCGGACACCGCGTCGGCCAGTTCGGCCAGACGGCGGGGCTCGCCGCCGCCCGCGTACCGCTCGCCGAGGAGGGTGTGCAGCAGGTCGCGGTGGACCCCGGCGCTCCAGGGCAGGCCCGCGCGGTTCATCTCGGCGGCCACCAGCATCCCGGCCGACTCGGCGGCGGTCAGCAGCCGCATCCGGTCGGGGTGGGCGGTCTTCTCGTGCCGGCGCAGCTGGTCGGCGTAGACGGCGAGCAGGTCCGGCAGGGGCAGGCGGATGCCGTCGGGCTCGAACAGCGGGGACTGGGCGCCGGGTTCGGCCGCGCGCTGCGGCGGGTCCGGCGGGACGGGGCCGCCGCGGAGGCGGGCCAGGGCGGCGGCGGCCGAGCGTGGCTCGCCGTACCGGCCCTCGTGGCCCAGCAGCAGGGTCTCGGCGTCCTCGATGTCGTAGCACCGCTCCACTCGCACCCCCGTGGCGAGCAGACGCGGGTAGACCTCGGGGGTCGACCGCCATACCCAGCGTGTCACCTCCGGGCGGCTCCGCACCGCCTCGGCGAGATCGTTCTCCCGCCGCACCGGCCCGGCGGGCAGCCCGTCCGGGCCGAGGGGGGCGACGTCCACGCCTCCGTCCTCGGCCGGTGAGAGCGCCCACCGGTCGGTCATGACTGCGAGTGTGGCAGGAGGGTCTGACAATCCACCTGACCTGCGGAGACGCCCCCGCGAGCGGCACCCCCGCGAGCGGCCCCCCGCGAGTGGCACCCGGAGACCGACGCCCGGAGACCGACGCTCCCGGGGCCCCCACGTCACCCTTCGAGAGCGCCCCTCCGAGAGCGCCCCTCCGAGAGTGCCCCTCCGAGAGCGCCCCTCCGAGAGCGCCCCTCCGAGAGCGCCCCTCCGAGAGTGCCTCTCAAGAGCGCATCCAAGAGCGCATCCAAGAGCGCCCCCGAGTGCGCCGGCCTCAGGCCCTGGCTCCCGCGTGCCTCACGGTTGCGTGCCCTCCTCCGTCGAGTCGTCCGCCCCGGCCTTCTGCTCCAGCAGCAGTGCCAGCACCTGGACGAGGTACTCCTCGGTGGCCGCCTTGGTGATGCCGAGGCCGTTGAGGACGCCCCGGCCGTTCTCGTGCTCCAGCAGGGCCAGCAGGAGGTGTTCGGTGCCGATGTAGTTGTGGCCGAGCCGGAGGGCCTCGCGGAAGGTGAGTTCGAGGACCTTCTTGGCCTCGGGCCCGTACGGGACGAGGTCGGGGACGTCGTCCGCGGCGGGCGGCAGGGCCGCGGTCGCGGCCTGGCGTACGGCGTCCAGGAGGACGCCCTGCGCGGTGATCGCCTTGCCGGCCAGGCCGTCGGGCTCCGACAGCAGGCCGAGGACCAGGTGCTCGGGGCGGCCCTCGGCATTGCGGGCGGCCAGCGCCTCGTTGTGCGCGGCCATGACCACGTTCCGCGCGCGCGGGGTGTAGCGGTTGAAGCCCTGGCTGGGGTCGAGGTCGGCGGACTCCTTGGGCACGAACCGCTTCTGTGCCGCCTGCCGGGTCACACCCATGCTCCGGCCGATGTCGGTCCAGGACGCGCCCGAGCGGCGGGCCTGGTCGACGAAGTGGCCGATCAGATGGTCGGCCACGTCTCCGAGGTGATCGGCGGCGATCACCGCGTCTTCGAGCTGGTCGAGGGGTTCGGCGCGGACCTTCTTGATGGCCTCGATGAGGTCGTCGAGGCGTACGGATGCCGTGGTGTTCGGGTTGGTCGCCATAGTGTCAACCGTAGGTTGCGCTTCGAGAGAGTGTCAACCGATGGTTGACACTCTCTTTCCTGGTGCCTCTCCGGCCTGTTCTTGACGCAGGCTCGCGCTCCGGCCGGCGGCCGCGCCCACGCGGGCCGGAAGGGCGCCGAGAGCGGGCCGGAGGCGCCAGGTGGCCAGCCGGCTGGCGCCGAGAGCGGGCCGGAGGCGCCAGGTGGCCAGCCGGCGGGCCGGCGACCCGCATACCTCCCTGGCTGTCTTCGGGGTGCGGGCCGGGGACCCGCGAACCTCCCTGGCTGTCTTCGGGGTGCGGGCTGGGCCGGGGACCCGCGAACCTCCCCGGCTGTCTCCAGGGTGTGCGGGCCGGACCGCGGACCCGCGCGCCCCCCCGACTGTCCACAGGGTGTGGACAGCCGCGGCCCGCTGTCGGTGCCGCGTGGCACGATCGTCAGCGTGACCAGTACCGCCAGTACCGTCGAGCGGGCCTTCCGGGCCGCTCTCTACGACGCCACCGACGCCGGCCTCGACACGGGAGCCTCCCTGCTCGCCGCCGACCCGGCCGCCGACGCCGAACTCACCCGCCGGGGCGAGGACTTCGTCGCGACGGCCTGGCAGCGCGGCTGGCAGCCCGCCGATGTCGTACGGCTGGTGCGGCGCGAGCTGGAGGACACGCACGTCCGCCTGGCCGCCGGGCTGATCCGGGCGCAGGCCGGACGGGACCGCCCGCGCGGGCGCCGCTGGGCCGACCAGCTGGCGGCGCTGCCCGCCGGCCCCGAACGCACCGCCGACCGCTTTACGCACGCCACGGCCGCCCTGGAGCTGTACCGGCTGCTGCTCCGCCTGCCCGCCCTGGAGCCGCTGGAGGAGGAGTCCCGCCGTGCCCCGGGCCCGGCCGCCTCCCGCATGCTCACCCGCATCCGCGCCCTGCTCGCCAAGGCCGAGGCGACCGGCTATCCGGAGGAGGCCGAGGCGCTCAGCGCCAAGGCGCAGGAGCTGATGGCCCGCCACAGCGTCGACGAGGCGCTGCTCGCCGCCGAGGCGCCCGCGCCGGACGCGCCCGGCGCCTGCCGCATCGGGGTCGAGCCGCCGTACGAACAGGCCAAGGCCGTCCTGCTGGACGCGGTGGCCACGGCGAACCACTGCCGCGCGGTGTGGAACGAACCGTTCGGCTTCTCCACGGTCGTCGGCTTCGAGGCGGACCTGGCGGCGGTCGAGCTGCTCTACACGTCGCTGCTGGTGCAGGCCACGCACGCGATGACCAGGGCCGAAGCCGCCCAGCGAGCCGGCGGACGCAAGCGGACCAAGACTTTCCGGCAGTCGTTCCTCGCGGCCTACGCGCATCGCGTCGGCGACCGGCTCGCCGCTGCCGCCGAGACCCAGGTGACCCAGGACCTGCTGCCGGTGCTGGCCACGCGCGCGACAGCCGTCACCGGCCGGCTGGAGCGCATGTTCCCGGAGACCACCACGACCCGGCTGCGCGGTGTGAGTGACGCGCAGGGGTGGACCGAGGGCGCCCGCGCGGCGGACCGGGCGCAGGTCCAGGCCCGCCCGCGGCTGGAGTGAGGGTCAGTCGCCGACCTGCTGGAAGGCGCTCACGGAGGCGTCCGGCCCGCTGCCGTCGGCCTTGCCGGCGACCGGGCCGTACGACCACGGGAAGCTCCGGCTGGTGTCCGAGCCGGGCAGGCCGATCTTCACGGTCTTCGCCGCCAGGGCGTTCTTGTCGCCGTCCTTGCCGCGCACGTAGCTGATGGAGAAGGCCGCCGAGTCGCCCTTGGCGAGCTTCAGCTGCTGCGCCTTCGCGCCCTTGAGCACCGGCACGGCCTGCTCGCCGCTGCCGGTGCTCAGGAAGACGGCCGCGAAGTGGTCCAGGGTGCAGGGGGCGCTCTGGTTGGTGATGCTGACCGGGATCTCGCCCGTGTCCCCGGCGGCCGGTGCCACGCTCGCCGACCCGATCTGCACGGAGACACCGCCGATCTGGCAGGCGGAGCTGCTCTTGCCGTTCTTGCCCCCGCCGCCGTCGTTGCAGGCGGTCAGCAGCAGAGCGGCGGCGAGAGCGGTGACGGTGAGCGGAATGGCGCGCATGAGCAGGTTCCCATCGAGTCGTGACGGTCTCCTCGCATCATGGCCCCTGCGCCCGGGGCGCGATCACCCACCCCGGGCGGATTCACCGCTTCAGGGGTGCCCGCACCGCTTCACGGCGTCACCGCCGCCGCGAGTGCTTCGTCACCCGCCGTCGTGCGGGCTTCACGGGTGCCGGCGCCGCTCCGAGGGTGCCGTCACTGCTTCACGGGCACCGTCGGCAGCCCCGACGGCAGCTTCCCGCCCTCGGCCTTGGTGTACGTCTCCTGGCCCGTCTTGCCCGACCAGGTGACCTTCAGCGTCGTGCCGTCCGCCGAGTCGACCATGCCCGTGGTCCGGTCCTTGCCGCCGTCGGGGCAGGTCAGACGGATCATCTGCATGCCGTCCTCGGCGCCCGCGGTCCCGCTGCACACGGACCCCCCGGTGGAGAAGATCCCGGCCTGTTCACCGTTGATCACCAGGGCCACGATCGTGCCCTTGGCGGTGGTGATCCAGCTGCCCTGGAGCTTGGCGGAGGCGCCGGTCGCCGTGGAGGAGCCGGTGGCCGACGAGGAGCTCCCGGACGCGCTCGGCGCGGACGAGGAGCCGTCCCCGTTCCCGGAGCCGCCGCTGCACGCGGTCAGCGCCAGCGCGCCCGCCAGTCCCGCGGCCAAGGCCGCGCTCCGCACTCTCGCAGTCGCAGATGTCACCGAAGCCCCCAAGCGGTAGCGGCCGGCCGTCCTCGCCGGACGGCCCGCAGCGCAAGCTACCAGCAGTTACCAGGAGGACTTCCGAACACCGGGCAGGAAACCCCGGAGGGCCTGTTCCCGCAGCCGGATCCGGGACAGGCCGAAGGCGCGCAGACAGCCGCGCGGGCGGCCGTCGACCTGGTCGCGGTTGCGTACGCGCGCGGCGCCGGCGTCCCGCGGCTGCCCGCGCAGCTCCCGCTGGGCGGCGAGCCGTTCGGCGGCCGGGGACGACGGCCGCCGGATGATCTCCTTCAGCTCGGCGCGCCGGGCGGCGTACCGGGCGACGATCTCCTTGCGGCGCTCGTTCTTCGCGATCTTGCTCTTCTTCGCCATCAGACCCGTACCCCCCGGGCCCGGATGCGGGCGACGGCCGCCTCGACGCCGATCGCGTCCACCGCCCTGACGGCCCGTGCGCTCAGCCGCAGCCGGACGTACCGGCCTTCGCTCGGCAGCCGGTACCGCCTGGTCTGGATGTTCGGGCCGAAGCGGCGGGAGGTGCGCCGGCGGGAGCGGGAGACGCGGTTGCCGAAGCCCGGCCGGGCCCCGGTGAGCATGCAGTGCGCGGACATGGTGACGCGGCTCTCCTCGGGTCGAGTTCGTAATGGAATTCATTTTCAGTAAGGTACCAGCATGGCACGCAACGAACTCCGCCCGGTGGTCAGGCTCCGGTCCACCGCCGGGACCGGCTACACCTACGTGACCCGCAAGAACCGCCGCAACGACCCGGACCGCATGGCGCTGCGCAAGTACGACCCGGTCGCCGGCCGGCACGTCGACTTCCGAGAGGAGCGCTGAAGCCGTCATGCGCAAGGGACTTCACCCGGACCACGGGCCGGTCGCGTTCCGCGACCGTGCCGTCGACCACGCGAGCCACGCCCTCCGCACCGGCACCGCGCGGGTGCCGGTCACCGCCGCTCGCACCGGCACCGCGCGCCTGCCGGTCACCGCCGCTCGCACCGGCACCGCGCGCCTGCCGCTCACCGCCGCCCGCGCCCGCACCGCGAGCCTGCCGGTCACCGTCGCGAGCGCCGGGCGCTTCGGGTGCCGGGGCGGGAAGCGGGGGGCGGCGTGAGCCTGTCGGTGGCCGTCGTGGGCGGGCTGCACGCCGACGCCCGCCGGGCGGCCGTCGGCCGGCTGCTCGCCGACGTGCCCGGGAGCGTCGTACTCCACCACGACCTCGCGACGGCCGCCACCGGCACGGTGGTACGGACCGTCCGCGACCTCGGCGGTGTCGTGTCCGCGGACGAGACACCCCTGGTCGACGACTGCGCGTGTTGCGCTCTGCGCGAGGACCTGGTGCCCGAACTGCGCCGGCTCGCCGACGACGGCACGACCCGGCTCGCGATCGTCGAGCTGTGGGACTCGGTCGAGCCCAAGGCGATGGCCGAGGTGATCGTGGCCGGCGGACTCACCGTCACCTCCGTGATCACCGCCGTCGACCCGGCGCTGGTGCTGCCGTACCTCGGCAACGGCGACGACCTCGCCGAGGCCGGACTGGCCGCGGCGGCCAGTGACCGGCGCACGGTCGCCGACACCTTCGCCCGGCAGCTGGAGTACGCCCCCGTGCTCGCCCTCGCCGACTCCGCGGAGGCCGACGAGGTGAACCGCGAGCTGCTCGCACAGCTCCACCCCACGGCCCGCCGGGTCCCGCTCGGCCGCGACGGCTCCGCGGACGCCCGCACCAGCGGTGCCCGCCGGATCCCGCCCGGTCACGGCGGCCCCGCGGGCACTCGCCCCTCCGGCGCCCTCGGGCCGCTGGCCGAGGCCGCGTTCGCCGGCTTCGACGTGCGGGCCGCGGCGGCCGCGCAGCACCCCGCCTGTGCCCGGCTGCCCCAGGAAGCGGACGGGCACGGCGTCTCCACCCTGGTCTGGCACCGCCGCCGGCCCTTCCACCCGGAGCGGCTCCATGCCGCGCTGGAGGACCTGACCTGCGTCGCCGCACGCAGCCGGGGCCGGTTCTGGCTCGCCGGCCGGCCGGACACGCTGCTGCACTGGGAGGCGGCCGGCGGGGCGCTGTGCGTGGAGGGCGCGGGGCCCTGGCTCGCCGCGCTGCCCGACGCGGCCTGGGAGCTGGTCCCGCCGGTCCGCCGTGCCGCCGCCGCGCTGGACTGGCATCCGGAGCACGGCGACCGCTGCAACCACCTGGTCTTCACCTCGCCCGGCCTCGACCGTGACGGACTCGCGCACCTGCTGGAGTCCTGCCTGCTCACCGACGCCGAGTACGCCGCGGGGCGGGACTTCTGGTGCAGGCTCCCGTCCGCCTTCGACACCCTGCTGGAGATCTGATGCCTCCCGGAAGCGACCGCAGGTCCGCCGAGGGCCGGCCGAACCCCCTGGACCGCGCCGGAATCGCGTACATCGACTACTAAGGACGCCGACCTGCTGCGGAAGTTCGTCTCCGACCGCGGCAAGATCCGCGGCCGCCGGGTCACCCGGGTCACCGCCCGGCAGCAGCGGCTGCCGGCCCGGGCCGGCAAGAACGCCCGGGAGATGGCGCTGCTGCCGTACTCCGGCAGGTGAAGCCATATGGGTAGGAGATTCCCTACGGTTGACTAGTAGGGAATCGCCTACCTAATGTGCGTGCATGACCATCACCCACGCCTCCTTCGTCACGCTTCCCGTCGCCGACCAGGACCGTGCCCTGCGCTTCTACCGGGACGTCCTCGGACTGGAGGTGACGGCCGACCGGGAGACGCCCCAGGGGCGCTGGCTCCAGGTGGCACCCCGGGGCGCGCAGACCGTCCTCACGCTCTCCGGCCCGGGGATGGGCGGTTTCGAACCCGGTTCCAGCCGGGGGATCATGTTGGTGACGACCGACGTCGACGCGGACTGTGCCCGGCTCACCGCGGCCGGCCGCCCGGTGCAGGGCCCGGACGAACTCCCCTGGGGGCGGATGGCCTCCTTCACGGACCCCGACGGCAACGGTCTGATGCTGCTGACGGAGAAGGAAGGCTTCTGACCGCTCCATGAACGGGACGGGTACCGCCGCCGAGGACCGCGTCTTCGCCGCGCTCGCCAACGCCACCCGCCGCGAGGTGCTGCGGCTGCTGCGCGAGCGCGGGCCGCAGGCGGTGCAGGCGCTGGCCGATCACTTCGACATGCGCCGCCCCAGCCTCTCGGAACACCTCAAGGTGCTCCGGGAGGCCGGCCTCGTCTCCGAGCGGCGCTCCGGACGGCAGCGCGTCTACCGCCTGGAAGCGGCCCCCCTCGCCGACGTCCAGGACTGGCTCCATCCGTACGAGCGGTTCTGGCGCGAGCGGCTGAAGGGCCTCGGCGATCTGCTCGACCGCATGCCCGACGATGACCAGCCATGAGCCCAGCATCCGAGAGTGACGCCGACGACCTCACCACGATCCGCGTCGACCAGTTCTTCCCGCACCCGCCCGCCAAGGTCTGGCGCGCCCTGACCGACCCCGGGCTGCTCGCCCGCTGGCAGCTGCCCGGCGCCGAGGACTTCCGACTCGAGGTCGGCCACCGGTACCGGATGACCTCCGTCCCGCGTCCGGGCACCCGCTTCTCCGGCGTCGTAGAGGTGCGGGTGCTCGCCTACGACACCGAGCGGATGCTGTCCCTCCGGTGGACGGACGCCGATCCGGCCAATCCCGCGGACTGGACCGTCACGTGGACGCTGGAACAGGAAGGGCGCGGTACGCGTCTCTTCCTAGTGCACGAGGGATTCGATCCGGACGACCCGGCTCAGATGATGGCGCGCAAGATCATGGGCGGCGGCTGGCGGGGGCATGTCCTGCCTGCTCTGGGGCAGGCGCTGGAGCGGCTCGGGTAAAGCGGACGTCAAAGCTGTAACCGTGGCACCACCCCCCGTGCACGTGCATCTGCTCATGCATCTGCACGTGAACAGAGTTATGATCCGGGTCAGTTGACCACAGCATCTATGGCCACATCAGCCAAGTGCACCACCGGGGAGCGACCTGTGGACCGCGACGTTGACGGCGTGTACGGGGGGTACGACGTGTACAACGGCATGGCTGCCACGCAGCTGGACGGAGTGGCCTGGCAGAAGAGCAGGCACAGCAACTCGCAGGGGTCCTGCGTGGAGTTCGCGCGTTTGCCGGGCGGCGAGGTCGCCGTACGCAACTCGCGGTTCCCGGACGGGCCCGCGCTCGTCTACACGCGCGCGGAGATCGAGGCGATGCTCCTCGGCGTCAAGGACGGCGAGTTCGACCATCTGATCGTGAGCTGACCGTTCGGCCCGCGGGCCGGTCCGGGTGATGGCAACGATGTCGGAGAGGGGCCGGTGCGCGCGCCACGGGTATACGCGCGTAGACACCGGGCGCCCGTCGTTCCGTGGCCGGATCAGCCGGCCGGGTGGAGCCGGAACAGTGCCCAGACGACCTTGCCGTCGAGAGCGCCCGCGAGCGGATGCCAGCCCCAGCTGTCGGCGAAGGAGTCGACCAGGAACAGCCCGCGGCCCGATTCGGCGGAGAAGTCCTCCGAGTCCCGCGGGACCGGGGATTCGTGGCTCGGGTCGCGCACCGCGCACACCAGCCGCTCGCTCCAGCGCATCAGGTGCAGTCGCACGGGCGGACGGCGCTCTTCGGTACAGACCTGTTCGGCCGGTACCGCGTGGCGCAGCGCGTTGGTGACCAGTTCGGAGACGACGAGGCATATGTCGTCGAAGCGGTCGCCGACGTCCCACTGTTCCAAGGTCTTCCGGGTGAAGCGCCGGGCCTCGCGCACCGCCTCGTAGCGGGCGGGAAGGGCACAGGAGGCGGCATCGGACACGGCCGCGGGATCCAGCGGCGGAAGGCCCTGCCGTAACGGCTTGAGCATGGTCGATCCATTCGTCCCCATGCGAGGCACTCCCGGGATTCGCGGTCGTTGCGATGCAGCGGTGGCGCGGCACCCATGGTTTCGGATGCGTAGAGCAGATGCAAGGGCAGATGCACGTGCACGCGACCGAAATGGCACTGCCCGTACCGCTTCTTGGCCATTTTTTCTGCCATCTTCCTGACGCCCCTGTCAGAGGTCCGGACCTCTTCCCGGTCCGGACCCGGCAGAAACGGCCGAGCTCTTTCCGTTTCCGTAACCGGACGAGTACTGCGCGAAGCGTTTTAGTGGCAGACTTCGGGCCCTGAAGACGGTTGGGGAGGCGGCGAACGTGAGCGCGGGAGAGCCCGGATCGGTGGTGCGGCGGATGCTGCTCGGCTCGCAACTCAGGCGACTGCGTGAAGCGCGGGGCATCACGCGCGAGGCGGCGGGGTACTCCATCCGCGCCTCCGAGTCGAAGATCAGCCGGATGGAGCTGGGCCGGGTGAGCTTCAAGACGAGAGACGTGGAAGACCTGCTGACGCTCTACGGCATCACCGACGAGGCGGAGCGGGAGTCGCTCCTCTCCCTCGCCCGGGAGGCCAACGTGGCGGGCTGGTGGCACAGTTACACCGACGTCCTGCCCACCTGGTTCCCCACCTACGTGGGCCTGGAGGGCGCGGCCTCGCTGATCCGCGCGTACGAGGTGCAGTTCGTGCACGGCCTGCTCCAGACGGAGGAGTACGCCCGCGCGGTGGTCCGGCGCGGAATGAAGGGCGCGAGCGTCGCCGACGTCGAACGCCGGGTCGCCCTGCGCCTGGAGCGGCAGAAGTACCTGCTCTCCGACAACGCCCCCGAGTTCCACATCGTCCTGGACGAGGCCGCCCTGCGCCGCCCCTACGGGGACCGCGAGGTGATGCGCGGCCAGCTCCAGCACCTGATCGACATCTCGGAGCGGCCCAACGTGCGGCTCCAGGTCATGCCGTTCGGCTTCGGCGGGCACTCCGGCGAGAGCGGCGCCTTCACCCTCCTCAGCTTCCCCGACGCGGACCTGTCCGACGTCGTCTACCTGGAGCAGCTGACCAGCGCCCTCTACCTGGACAAGCGCGAGGACGTCGCCCAGTACGAGCAGGCCCTGAAGGAGCTGCAACAGGACAGCCCTGGCCCGGACGAAAGCCGGGATCTTCTCCGAGGGCTCCGTCAACTCTCTTGATGCGCAAGTACGATGACGTGCGATCAGACCGTGACCGGGATCTGGCACCGCTAGTGATTGAGGGATCACATGTCGTCCTACTTCAGCGACCTGGCCCAGCAGTACATCGACGGTGAATGGCGACCGGGCACCGGGTCCTGGGACGTCATCGACTTCAACCCCTACGACGACGAGAAGCTGGCCTCGATCACGGTGGCCACGGTCGACGAGGTGGACCAGGCGTACCGGGCCGCCGCCCGCGCCCAGAAGAAGTGGGCCGAGACCAATCCCTACACCCGGCGCGCGGTCTTCGAGCGGGCGCTGCGCCTGATAGAGGACCGTGAGCAGGAGATAGCCGACCTGATCATCGCGGAACTGGGCGGCACCCGCGTCAAGGCCGGTTTCGAACTGCACCTCGCCAAGGAGTTCCTGCGCGAGTCGATCCACCTCGCGCTCCGCCCCGAGGGCAAGATCCTGCCCTCCCCGGCCGAGGGCAAGGAGAACCGCGTCTACCGGGTCCCGGTCGGTGTCGTGGGCGTGATCAGCCCCTTCAACTTCCCCTTCCTGCTGTCGCTGAAGTCGGTCGCCCCGGCCCTCGCGCTGGGCAACGGGGTGGTGCTCAAGCCGCACCAGAACACCCCGATCGCCGGCGGCACCCTGATCGCGAAGATCTTCGAGGAGGCCGGGCTGCCCGGCGGCCTGCTCAACGTGGTCGTCACCGACATCGCCGAGATCGGCGACGCGTTCATCGAGCACCCGGTCCCGAAGGTCATCTCCTTCACCGGCTCCGACAAGATCGGCCGCCACGTCGCCACCGTGTGCGCCAGGCACTTCAAGCGCTCGGTCCTCGAACTGGGCGGCAACAGCGCCCTGGTGGTCCTGGACGACGCCGACCTCGACTACGCGGTGGACGCGGCCGTCTTCAGCCGGTTCGTGCACCAGGGCCAGGTCTGCATGGCCGCCAACCGGGTCCTCGTGGACGCCTCCGTCGCCGACGAGTTCACCGAGAAGTTCGTCGCCAAGGTGCGGACCCTGAAGGTCGGCGACCCGCGCGACCCGCAGACCGTGATCGGCCCGGTGATCAACTCCGCGCAGGCGGGCGCGATCTCCGGCGCGGTCGAGCAGGCGCTCGCCGAGGGCGCCACCGCCCTGGTGCGCGGCAACGCGACCGACAACCTGGTCGAGCCCACCGTGCTGACCGGCATCCCCGCCGACTCCGCGCTGCTCCAGCAGGAGATCTTCGGCCCGGTCGTCTTCCTCGTCCCCTTCGACGGCGAGGAGGAGGCGGTCCGGATCGTCAACGACACTCCCTACGGTCTCAGCGGCGCCGTCCACACGGGCGACATCGAGCGCGGCGTGGCCTTCGCCAAGCGGATCGACACCGGGATGTTCCACGTGAACGACGGCACCGTCCACGACGAGCCGATCGTGCCCTTCGGCGGCGAGAAGAACTCCGGCCTCGGGCGCCTCAACGGCGAGACGACGCTGGAGGCGTTCACCACGGTCAAGTGGATCTCGGTGCAGCACGGCCGCAGCGGCTTCCCCTTCTAGCCGTACGTCCCGGCCGTACGTCCCGGCCGTACGTGCGGGCCGTACGTTCTTCAGCCGAACGTCCCGGCCGTACGTTCTTCCAGCCGTACGTTCTTTGCGCAGCGGGCCATTGAGGACAGGATCTGACCTCAATGGCCCGTAGCTTTTCGGGTGTCGGGGAAACAGCCCCGGCGCACGGCCCGACGAAAGGCGGCAGCCATGGTCATGCACGTTCCGGCGGAGGCACGGGGCGACGAGCGCGGAGCACTGCTCGCGTTCATCGACGAACAGCGCGGCGGGATCCGCCGGGCGCTGCTCGGGCTGACCGAGGAGCAGGCCAGGACCCGTCCCAGCGCCAGCGAGCTGTCCCTGGGCGGCCTGCTCAAGCATGTCGCCGAGGTGGAGCAGAGCTGGATCGCCCGGGCGAAGCAGGAGCCGCCGGCCGTGCACCGCGACGAGTCGAACTGGCACGAGACCTTCCAGCTGGTCGGCGACGAGACGGTCGCCTCGCAACTGGCGTACTGGGAGGGGGTGGCTGCCGAGACGGAGAAGTTCATCCGCTCCGCGCCCAGCCTGGACGACTCCTTCCCGCTGCCGCCCGACCCCTGGTTCCCGCCGGAGGGCCGTGTCTCGCTGCGCTGGCTGTGCCTGCACCTGATCCGCGAGACGGCCCGGCACGCCGGGCACGCCGACATCATCCGCGAGTCCCTGGACGGCAGGACCGCGTTCGAGCTGGTGGCCCAGGAGCAGGGCGGCTCCTGGGCGTGACACGGGTCCTAACCTGGACCCCATGTCAGCGATCCGTCTCCTCGTGCTGGGCGCGGTCCGCCAGCACGGGCGGGCCCACGGCTACCAGGTCCGCAGCGACCTGGAGTACTGGGGCGCGCACGAGTGGTCCCACGCCAAGCCGGGCTCCATCTACCACGCCCTGAAGCAGATGGCCCGGCAGGGACTGCTGCACGCGCACGAGATCGCCCCGTCCACGGCCGGCGGCCCGCCCCGTACCGAGTACGAGGTCACCGAACAGGGCACCGAGGAGTACCTCACGCTCCTGAGGGAGGCCCTGGTCGCCCGCGACCGGAGCATCGACATGCTCTCCACGGCCATCGGCTTCATGGTCGACCTGGAACGCGCCGAGGTGGTGGCCCTGCTCCGGGAGCGGCTGCGCCGGCTGGCCGAGTGGCGCGGTTCCGTCACCGAGCACTACATCCCCGAGGACGGCCCGGAGAAGCTCGGCCACATCGGGGAGATCATGAACATGTGGGTCCACACGGCCGACGGCGAGGCCGCCTGGACCCGGGGCCTGATCGAGCGCATCGACAACGGCGCGTACACCTTCGCGGGCGAGGGCGAACGGTTCGTCGGCGTGCTCGCCGAGGGCCAGGACAACCCGTACGCCACGGGGGAGCGGCACCCGGACGACTCGCGTTAGTGGTGGAAGCCGGTGGCCGTCTCCTTGTCCCGGGTCAGGGGGTGCGGCTGCCGGCGCAGCTCCGGCAGCAGCCGGGTCAGGTCGTCCACGAACAGGTCGGCCAGGTCGTGCGAGAAGCCGTTGCGGCACACGATCCGCAGCACGGACAGGTCCTCCCGGTTCGCGGGGAAGGTGTAGGCGGGCACCAGCCAGCCGCTCTCGCGCAGCCGCCGGGAGACGTCGAAGACGTCGTAGGCCGTGACGCCCTCGGCCGTGGTCAGCGCGAACACGGGCAGCTCGTCCCCGCGGGTGAGCAGCCGGAAGTCGCCGAGCGCCTGGATCTTCGCGGCGAGCGAGGTCGCCACGTCCCGGGTGGACTGCTGCACCGCCCGGTAGCCCTCCCGGCCCAGCCGCAGGAACGTGTAGTACTGCGCCACCACCTGGGCACCGGGCCGGGAGAAGTTCAGCGCGAAGGTCGGCATGTCCCCGCCCAGGTAGTTGACGCGGAAGACGAGTTCCTCCGGCAGTGCCTCCGCGTCCCGCCACAGGGCCCAGCCCACGCCCGGGTAGACCAGCCCGTACTTGTGCCCGGAGGTGTTGATCGAGGCCACCCGCGGCAGCCGGAAGTCCCACACCAGGTCCTCGTCCAGGAAGGGCGCCACCATCCCGCCGGACGCGCCGTCCACGTGCACCGGGACGTCGAGCCCGGTGCGTTCCTGGAGGGCGTCCAGGGCCGCGCACAGTTCGGCGACGGGCTCGTAGGAGCCGTCGAAGGTGGAGCCGAGGATCCCGACCACCCCGATGGTGTTCTCGTCGCACAGTTCGGCGGCGGCCTGCGGGTCCAGGTGGAAGCGGTCGCCCTCCATCGGCACCAGCCGGGCCTCCACCTCCCAGAAGTTGCAGAACTTCTCCCAGCACACCTGGACGTTGATGCCCATGACCAGATTGGGCCGCGCGCCCGGATACCGGTCCGCGTTCCGCCGCGCCCAGCGCCGCTTCAGCGCCATCCCGGCGAGCATGCACGCCTCGCTCGACCCGGTCGTGGAACAGCCCACCGCGGCCGACGGGTCGGGCGCGTTCCACAGGTCGGCGAGCATCGCCACGCAGCGCCGCTCCAGCTCGGCCGTGCGCGGGTACTCGTCCTTGTCGATCATGTTCTTGTCCCGGCACTCCGCCATCAGCACCCCGGCCTGCGGTTCCATCCAGGTGGTGACGAAAGTGGCCAGGTTCAGCCGGGAGTTGCCGTCCAGCATCAGCTCGTCGTGCACCAGCTGGTACGCCGTGGACGGGGGCAGCGGGGCGTCCGGGAGCCGGTGCGTGGGCGGGGCCTCGGCCATGCCGGCGACCGGATTGGCCTCGCCGAAGAACGGGTTGACCGACACCTTCCGTTCCTGGTGCTTCTCGGGACCTTTGTGCAGAGCCATGGGTGTGCCTCCAGAGGAAGGATGGGATTCAGCGGACCGGGACGCCGTCCTCGCGCAGCTGCATCTGCGGGCGGCCCGTCACCAGCAGCCAGGCCGGCAGCGAGGCGGTGCACAGGAGGGTGAGGATGCTGGGCGAGGTGACCAGCACGGCGGCGGTGAACAGGCTCACCCAGCCTTGCCGGGTGATCGCCAGGAGCATGCCCAGGACTCCGGTGGCCACGCCCAGCGAGGGATGGACGGCCGGCACGAGCGCGTGGGCGCACAGGCCCAGCGCGGCGCCGACGAAGACCGCGGGGAAGATCCGGCCGCCCCGGAAGCCGCAGGACGCGGCGACGAGCAGCGCGGCCAGCTTGACCACGGCCATCACGGCGAACTGCCCCGCCGACCAGCCCTCCGGATCGCGGGCCAGCTCCCCCACCTCCGACAGCCCCTTGAAGAGCGTCAGATGGCCGCCCACGGCCGCCAGGGCCCCCAGCAGGACTCCGCCGGCCGGAATCATCAGCATGGGGTGCCGCAGCCGCCGGAAGCCCGCGTGGACGTAGGGGAAGGCGCGGACGGCGCACATGCCGAGGAGCGCGGCCGCCGAGGCGACCACGAGCGCCGCCAGCAGGTCCCGCGCGCGGGGGTGGCCCATGGGCGGCAGGCCCAGGTCGAAGGTCGGATGGGCCACCAGGGTCGTCGTCATGGCCCCGCACGCGCCGGCGGTCAGCGGCGCGAACAGGTTGTCCCACAGCCGGCCCCGCGTCGGCTGCCCCGCCAGCGCCTCGGAGATGACCAGTGCCGCCGCCACCGGTGTGCCGAACAGCGCGCCGAGCGTCGCGGCCTCGGCGAGCGCCGGCCACAGCGTGCCCGGGGTCCGGGGCAGGAAACGCCCGCCGAGCCAGGCGGCCAGGGTCACGTTGACGGCGATGATCGGGTTCTCCGGGCCGAGGCTCGGGCCGCCGGCCAGCATCAGCCCCGTGGCCAGCACCAGGCCCGGCAGCACGGCCGGCGGCAGGACCGGGGCGTCCAGCCCGAGGGTGGCCGGGTCGGGACCGGCGTGCCCGGGAACCTTCCAGACCACCAGCCCCACGGCGACCCCGGTCGCCACGAGCATGACGAACATCCAGAGCACGGAGTAGCGGCCCACGCCGAGCGCGTCGGGCAGGAGCCCCCACAGCACGTGCTGGAGCCGCTCCGCGGCCGTGCTCACGCCGAGGAAGACCAGACTGGCGACCACGCCCACGACGATCGCGGGCAGGATGAACGGCAGCAGAGCCCGTGCCGGGGCGGTCGGAGCGCTACGGGGCGCCGGCTGCGTCGTCTCCTGGGCCACGGGCTCACCATAAGCGGACAAAAGGAACACAACATCCCGGGCGGATCCGGCTTGCACCTCACGTGGCGTGAGGCCCCAGCGTGGACGCGTACCGACGACAAGGAGCGGAACGTGAGCTACTCCGTGGGACAGGTCGCGGGGTTCGCCGGAGTCACGGTGCGCACCCTGCACCACTACGACGAGATCGGTCTGCTGGCACCCGGCGAGCGGACGTACGCCGGCCACCGGCGCTACGGCGACGCCGACCTCGACCGGCTCCAGCAGATCCTGTTCTACCGGGAGCTGGGCTTTCCGCTCGACGAGATCGCGGTCCTGCTCGACGATCCGGACGCCGACCCGCGCAGTCACCTGCGCCGTCAGCACGCCCTGCTGACCGGCCGGATCGAGAAGCTGCAGAAGATGGCCGCGGCCGTGGAGCACGCCATGGAGGCACAGAAGATGGGGATCGATCTGACGCCGGAGGAGAAGTTCGAGGTCTTCGGGGACCACGATCCGGACCAGTACGCGGAGGAGGTGCGGGAGCGCTGGGGCGACACCGAGGCGTACCGGGAGTCGCAGCGCCGGACCGCCTCGTACACCAAGGAGGACTGGAAGCGGATCAACGAGGAGATGGGCGCGGTCCACGGCCGGATGGCCGGCCTGCTCGCCGAGGGCGTTCCCGCCTCCTCGCGGGCGGCCATGGACGTCGCCGAGGAGCACCGGCTGTTCATCACGCGCGCGTACTACGACTGCGCGCACGCGCTGCACGCCTGCCTCGGCGAGATGTACGTCGCCGACGAGCGCTTCACCGCGATGTACGAGGTGATCCGGCCCGGCCTCGCCGTGTACATGCGGGACGCGATCGTGGCGAACACCGCCCGGCACACCTCGTCCTGACGTCCCGGCCCGGGCCCCCGCCCGGGCCGGGACCCGTGTGCGCTCCCCGGTCCGGTCGCGGGGCCGGGCCCCCTGAGCCACAGCTTTCTCCCCGTCGTCCCACAGGGCGTCCCGGAGCCGACGGTGGAACCCGGGGCGGTCACGTCACGTTGATAGCTTTGTGCGGCAGCCCATCGACGTACAGCCGCCTTCACCCCTCAGGAGCCCGGACCCGTGATGACACTCGCCCTCGGCCCGAGCTGGCTGGATCCCAATTATCTGCTCGACACGTACAGCATCTGGGGCCTGCTGCTCATCGTCTTCGCCGAGTCCGGCCTGCTCATCGGCTTCTTCCTGCCGGGCGACTCGCTGCTGTTCACCTGCGGCCTGCTGATCACGTCCGGGGATCTGGACTTCCCGCTGTGGGGCGCGATCGCCCTGATCTGCGTCGCCGCGATCCTCGGCGACCAGGCGGGCTACATGTTCGGCAAGAAGGTCGGTCCGTCTCTTTTCAATCGCCCGGACTCCCGCCTGTTCAAGCAGGAGAACGTCGTCAAGGCGCACGAGTTCTTCGAGAAGTACGGCCCGAAGTCCCTGGTCCTGGCCCGCTTCGTGCCCATCGTGCGCACGTTCACGCCGATCATCGCGGGCGTGAGCGGCATGAAGTACCGCTCGTTCCTGGTCTTCAACGTCATCGGTGGCGTCCTGTGGGGCGCGGGTGTCACCCTGCTCGGCTCCTGGCTCGGCAACATCGGCGTGGTCAAGAACAACATCGAGGCGATCCTCATCCTGATCGTCCTCGTCTCCGTGATCCCGATCGCGATCGAGTTCCTGCGGGCCCGCGGCAAGAACAAGAAGGCCGAGCCCGCCGGGGAGCCCCAGCCGGCGGCCCTCCGGCAGACCGCTCCCCAGCAGGACCCGTTCCAGCAGCAGCCCCAGCCGCGGAGCCCGTACCGGCAGCCGCCGGTCATGGACGACGCGACGACCCGGCTGCGCCGCATAGAGCCGGAGCAGCCGCAGTACGAGCAGCAGCCCCGGCAGGACTGGAACCAGCAGCAGGCTCACGACCAGCAGTACGGCGAGCAGCAGTACGGCGAGCAGCAGTACGGCGGCCAGCAGTACCAGCAGCAGTACGCCGAGCAGCAGTACGGCGACCAGCAGTACCGGCAGCAGCCCTACGGGCAGCCGTACGCCCCGCAGCAGGAGCAGCAGCCGTACGCCCCGCAGGAGCAGCAGCCCTACACGCCGCAGCAGCAGCAGCCCTACGCCCCGCGCAGGCAGCAGTCGTACACGCCGCAGCAGCAGCCGTACCACGACCAGCAGCCCTACGACGACCAGCAGCAGTACCCGCACGACTACGGCCAGGGCGACCACCGCGCCCCGTAAGGCGCGCGGAGGGCGCGGCGGGGGAGCTAGAAGCCCCTCGTCCGCTTGGCGGCCCGGCGCTTCCCGGCGGAGCCCACGCGCAGGAACAGCCGTGAGATCTCCGACCCCAGGTTGACCCCGATGGCGATGGCCATGGCCAGCGACGCGGCCTTGGCCAGCGACACCAGCCCCTTGTTGACGTCGTTCTGGGCCATGGACAGCAGCCCGAAGTACGTCGCCGAACCGGGCAGCAGCGGCCCGATCGCCGCCGTCGTGTACGGCAGCGCGGAGGCGAACCGGTACCGGGACAGCAGCTGCCCGAACAGCCCCACGAGCCCCGCCGCCACGGCCGTGGAGGCCACCGGCGAGATGTCGCCCGCGTAGCGCATCGCCCCGTACACCGACCAGGCGACACCCCCGTTGAGGGTCACCCAGAGCACGGTGGATCGTTCCTGCTGGAGCAGCACCGCGAAGGTCAGCGACAGCAGCATCGAGGCCGCGATCTGGATCAGCGGCCGCTCCGAGATGCCCAGCGTCGCGTCCGGGTTCAGCTTGCCGCCCACCTTCACCCCGAAGTACAGGACGATCAGCACCCCGACGACGATGCCGACGAAGAAGTACATGACCTCCAGCAGCCGGGCGGAGGCGGTGATGTAGAAGCCGGTCAGCCCGTCCTGCACCCCCGCCACCAGCGCCCGTCCGGGCAGCAGCGCGAACAGCCCACCGGTGACGACGGCGGCCCCCTTCACGTCCACGTGCGCCAGCGTCAGCGCCACCCCGATCGCCGCGGGCGGCATCGCGGCCACCGTGAACTGGTAGAACTCCGGCAGCCCGCGCCCCGCGCACAGCCAGGCCAGCCGGTCGCCGAGCATCGCGCCCAGCGCCGCCGCCACGAACACGATCAGGTCACCGCCGACCAGCACCGAGGCCGCGCCCGCGAGCAGCCCGCTCGCCAGGGTCAGCGCCCAGCCGGGGTACGGGTGCCGGTTGCGGCGGATCTCCGCCAGCCGCCGGTAGGCCTCCTCCAGGGAGACATGGGTCTCCGGGTCGGTGAGGTCGTCCACGAGCCGGAAGACGGCCGCCAGACGCGTGTAGTCGGTGCCCCGCCGCCGTACCGTGCGGGACGACGTCACCGGGTCCTCCACCAGGGACGGCTGATGCGAGATCGACAGCAGCGTGAAGGTGACGTTCGGCTCGCACCGGTCCAGGCCGTAGGACCGGCACACCGCGAACATCGCGGCCTCCACGTCCTCGGCGCCCTCACCGCCGGCCAGCAGCAGCTCGCCGATACGCAGGGTCAGGTCGAGCACGCGCGGGACGGCCGGACCGCCCTCCTCCTCGCGCTGCACCGGCTCCGGCGCCGGCCGCTCGGCCACCGGCATGCGCAGCATCGTGCGCATCCGGTCCTGCCAGGGAGCGTCCTTGACCAGGCTGACCAGCGGCACCCCGGTCGCCGGCGTGAACGCCACCAGGCCGTCCTGCGCGCTGTAGGCGCTCGGCGTGGTGAACGCCGACCCCTCCGGCTCCGCGCTCGGCGGCTGTGGCGTCTCCAGCCCCGCCGGCACCGCGAACTCCGAGGTGGTCTCCGCCTCGCCCCCGGCCCTGGGAACGTCCAGACCCTCCGGGATGGCGAACTCGGATGTGATCTCCGGGTCGTACCGCGCCTCGTCCGACCGGGGCTTGCGGTCCTCCGCCTCCGTCACCTCGCACCGCTCCCTGAACGACACCTTCCGTAAGCATCAGTATGCGCACACGTACCCAGCCGGGCCGCATGTGTGCACACATGCGGACGGGCCGCACGCGTGCGCGTGCGGCCCGTCGCCGGGAGCGGAGGGCTCAGTGGCCGCCCTGCTCCTTGAAGCGCTTGTACGACCGCTCGATCTCCACCTCGGCGTCCGTACGGCCCACCCAGTTGGCACCCTCGACCGACTTGCCGGGCTCCAGGTCCTTGTACACCTCGAAGAAGTGCTGGATCTCCAGGCGGTCGAACTCGGACACGTGGTGGATGTCGCGCAGGTGCTCCACGCGCGGGTCCGTGGCCGGGACGCACAGCAGCTTGTCGTCGCCGCCCGCCTCGTCCGTCATCCGGAACATGCCGATCGCACGGCACTTGATGAGGCAGCCCGGGAAGGTGGGCTCGTCCAGGATGACGAGCGCGTCCAGCGGGTCGCCGTCCTCGCCGAGGGTGTTCTCGACGAAGCCGTAGTCGGTCGGGTAGGCGGTCGAGGTGAAGAGGCGACGGTCCAGGCGGATCCGACCGGTCTCGTGGTCCACCTCGTACTTGTTCCGCGAACCCTTCGGGATCTCGATCGTGACGTCGAACTCCACCGGTGGCTCCTCCATGATCAACACATAGTTCTGGTGGTTAAGTGTCCCTCACGCAGGTGTGTGATCGCGAAAGGGGCTGGTGGTCGTGCCAGAGCTGAGGCCTTGGCGAGCCGCGGGACCGCAGGTGCAGCGGATCGCGAACGCCGTACGACCGCGTCTGGCGAGCGCGGTGACGGCAGCCGGGCCACGGATCGCGCGGCTGGCGAAGGCCGTGCGAGTCGGACCGGCGCACCTCCCCCGTCTCCCCCGTTCGCGGACCGTCAGAACCTGGCAGTACACCGCGGGCGCCGCCACCGCCGGCCTGGTGCTGGCCACCGGAGCGGTGGCCCTGGCCGGTCCCTGGGACGCCACCGGTCAGCGTACGGCCGAGCGGGACCGGGCGGTCGCCCTGGAGCGGTCAGGTGGCGCAGATCACGGCCGCTCGGGTACGGCCGTGGCGGCGCCCCCGGCCGCGCCGAGCGCCGAGCCCGTCCTGACGGGCCTGGGCGGCACCGCCGGCGCCGTGGGTACCAAGAAGGCCGCCCCGGACGGAAAGGCGCTCCCGGACGTCCTGGGGCCCCTCCTCGACGTCCCGGAGCTGGGCGGCAGCCACGCGGCGGCCGTCGTCGACGTCGCGACCGGTGAACGCCTGTACGACGACGACGCGGGCAAGGCCCTCACCCCCGCCTCCACCACCAAGATCGCCACCGCCGTCGCCGCCCTGTCCGCCCTCGGCCCCGACCACCGCCTCACCACCCGCACCGCCCTGGAGCCCGACACCCGGGAACTCGTCCTCGTCGGCGGCGGCGACCCCACCCTGACCGCGCACACCCGGACCGGCGGCTGGGCCGGCCTGCGCGCCCTGGCGGCGGACACCGCCAAGGCCCTGGGCAAGCGGAACATCCACGAGATCACCCTGTCCTACGACGCCACCCTCTACTCCGGTCCCGCCCTGCACCCCATCGGCGTCAACGACAACCTCGCCCCCGTGAGCGCCCTCACCGTCGACGAGGGCCGCACCGACGACTCCGTCAGCGGCCCGGCGCCCCGGGTGAGCGACCCCGCGGCGGACGCGGCGGCCCGGTTCGCGGGCTTCCTCAAGGACGCCGGCATCACCACCACGACCCCCGGCCCCTCCAAGGCCAGCACGCGCGCGGAGACCCTCGCCACCGTCTCCTCGCCCCCGCTGTCCGCCCTGGTCGAGCGGATGCTGACCAACAGCGACAACGACATCGCGGAGGCCCTGGTCCGGCACACCGCCCTGGCGAGCGGCCGGCCCGCGAGCTTCGCCGGCGGCGCCGAGGCCGTCGCCACCCAGCTGCGGGGGCTCGGGCTGCCGACGTCCGGTGCCTCCTTCCACGACGGCAGCGGCCTCGACCGTGCCGACCGGCTGACCGCCGGCCTGCTCACCGCCCTCCTGGCCAAGGCGGCCGACCCGGACCGCCCCGGCCTCCGCCCCGTCCTCACCGGCCTCCCCGTGGCCGGCTTCACCGGCACGCTCAGCGGCCGCTACACCGACGGCGCCGCCGGCGTCGTACGCGCCAAGACGGGCACCCTGACCGGCGTGAACACCCTGGCCGGCACCGTCGTGGACCAGGACGGCCACCTCCTGGCCTTCGCCTTCCTGGCCTCCGACACGACGGACGCCCTGGAGGCCCAGTCGGCCCTCGACCGGACGGCGACGGCCCTGGCGGGATGCGGCTGCCGCCAGGACCCCGCCGGGTGAACCGGCGCCCGCCCCGCGCCGCCACCGGCCCCGCACGGCCTGCCCCAAGCGGGGCCGCTCACGTACGGTTGACGGCATGACGAGCTTCGGTGGCACCGCATCTCCCGGGATGGTCGACTGGAACCTCGCGGTGGCGACCGCGACGCGGCTCGTACGGCCCGGCCCCGACGTCAGCCGCGACGAGGCCCGCGCCGTCGTCGCGGAGCTGCGCCGGCACGCGAAAGCCTCGGAGGAGCACGTCCGGGGCTTCACTCGTATGGCCACCGAGGAGATCCACGACACCCCGGTCCTCGTCGTCGACCGCCCCGGCTGGGTCCGCGCCAACGTCGCCGGCTTCCGGGAGATCCTCAGGCCGCTCCTGGAGAAGATGCAGGCTCGGCGCGGCGACAACCCCGGCAGCGCGGTCCTCGGTGCCGTCGGCGGCAAGGTCACCGGCGTGGAACTCGGCATGCTCCTGTCGTTCCTGTCCTCCCGTGTCCTCGGCCAGTACGAGACCTTCGCCCCCGCCGCCCGCGACCTCCCGGCCGGCGAGAACGGCGGCGGCCGGCTGCTGCTCGTCGCGCCCAACATCGTCCACGTGGAGCGCGAACTCGACGTCGAACCGCACGACTTCCGGCTGTGGGTGTGCCTGCACGAGGAGACCCACCGCACGCAGTTCACCGCCGTCCCCTGGCTGCGGGACCACCTGGAGGGCGAAATCCAGTCGTTCTTGGCGGAGACCGACGTCGACCCGATGACCTTCCTGGAGCGCATCCGGGATGCCGCCCAGTCGCTGGCCGGCGGCCGTCCCGAGGGCGAGGAGGAGGACGGCGGACGCTCCTTCGTCGAACTGGTGCAGACGCCCGCCCAGCGCGAGATCCTCGGGCGGCTCACCGCCGTCATGTCCTTGCTGGAGGGCCACGCCGACTACGTCATGGACGGCGTCGGGCCGAGCGTCGTGCCGTCGGTCGCGGAGATCCGCGAGAAATTCCAGCAGCGCCGCGCGAAGGGCGCGTCCCGCCTGGACCTCGCCCTGCGCAAGCTGCTGGGTCTGGATGCCAAACTGAGGCAGTACCGCGACGGCGAACGGTTCGTGCGGGCCGTCGTGGACCAGGTCGGCGTCGACGGCTTCAACCGCGTGTGGACCTCCCCCAACACCCTGCCCACCAAGGCGGAGATCGCCAAACCGGCGGACTGGGTCGCACGGGTGCACCGCAAGGCCGAGTCGTGAACGACGCGGGGAAGGCGTGAAACGAATCCGGCCGACGGCAGGCGAACGCCCCTTCAATCACCCGTCCGAGGGACCGTGGGCCATGCGTAGGCGTGCAATGCTCGGGGAACGGCCCGCTTCTGTCACCATCTACACACTCTGAGTGACCGGCTCGGGCTCACCCCCCGAAAACTTCATGAAGGGAACCGGACATGGGTCCCCATCCTGCGGTCGCGGCGATACGCCTGGCGGTCCGCCGCGTCCTCCACGACGTCCTGAACGGCCACCCGACGGCCGAGCGGCCGCCCTCCCCGCTCGTCCTCGTCGCCTGTTCCGGCGGCGCCGACTCCATGGCGCTCGCCTCCGCCCTCGCCTTCGAGGCCCCCAGACTCGGCGTCCGCGCCGGCGGGGTCACCGTCGACCACGGCCTCCAGAACGGCTCCGACCTCCGCGCCGACGAGGTCGTCCTGCGCCTGCGCGAACTGGGCCTCGACCCGGTCGAGTCCGTCGCCGTGACCGTCGGCCGCGCGGGAGGCCCCGAAGCCGCCGCCCGCGACGCCCGCTACGCCGCCCTGGACGCCCTCGCCGAACGCCACGGCGCCACCGCGGTCCTGCTCGGCCACACCCGCGACGACCAGGCCGAAACCGTCCTGCTGGGCCTCGCCCGCGGCTCCGGCATCCGCTCCCTGTCCGGCATGGCCGCGGTCTCGGGGGCCGGCGGCCGTTACCGGCGGCCCTTCCTCCAGCTCGACCGGCAGACCGCCCGCAAGGCCTGCATGGTCCAGTCCCTGCCCGTCTGGGACGACCCGCACAACGCCGACCCGGCCTACACGCGCTCCCGGCTCCGGCACGAGGGGCTGCCCGCGCTGGAGAAGGCCCTCGGCAAGGGCGTCGTCGAGGCGCTCGCCCGCACCGCCCAGCTCTCGCGCGACGACGCCGACGCCCTGGACGCCTGGGCCAGCCAGGCCGAAGCCTCCGTCAAGGACGCCACCGGGCTGCTGGAGTGCGCCAAGCTGTACGCCCTCCCGCCCGCCGTGCGCCGCCGCATCCTGCGCCGCGCGGCCATCGAGGCCGGTGCCCCGGCCGGTGCGCTGTTCGCCCGTCACATCGAGGAAGTCGACCGCCTGATCACGGGCTGGCGCGGCCAGGGGGTCATCAATCTCCCGGGCAAAGTCGTCGCCCAGCGGCAGGGTGGCAGACTGGTGATTCGGCAAGGCTGATTTCCGACCTCTGCCGGAGGGATCCTCCGGCGGGCCGGGCGGCCGGAGGCCGTGGATGCGGCCGGAGCCGGTGGCCGCGCACGCGGCCGTAAGTGCGGGACGACCGAAAGTGATGCGGGTGGACGCGAAAGACATGGGTGCCGACCTCCAGCAGGTGCTCATCACCAAGGAAGAGATCGACGCGAAGCTGGCCGAGCTGGCCGCGAAGGTCGACGCGGAGTACGCGGGCAAGGACCTGCTGATCGTCGGCGTCCTCAAGGGCGCGGTGATGGTCATGGCGGACCTGGCCCGGGCGCTGTCCACCCCCGTCACCATGGACTGGATGGCCGTGTCCTCGTACGGCGCGGGCACCCAGTCCTCCGGTGTCGTGCGGATCCTCAAGGACCTGGACACCGACATCAAGGGCAAGCACGTCCTGATCGTCGAGGACATCATCGACTCCGGCCTGACCCTGTCCTGGCTGATCAACAACCTCGGCTCCCGCGAGCCCGCCACCCTCAAGGTGTGCACGCTGCTGCGCAAGCCGGACGCCGCCAAGGTCGCCATCGACGTGGAGTGGGTCGGTTTCGACATCCCGAACGAGTTCGTCGTCGGCTACGGCCTCGACTACGCGGAGAAGTACCGCAACCTGCCGTTCGTCGGTACGCTCGCGCCTCACGTCTACGGCGGCTGAGCCACTCGGCCCAAGCCCGGCAGGACGATCGGGAACCCCAGCGGGGTCCGTGCCGTTGAAGCATGCAGAGACGGGTTTCCCAGCCGTCGAAACAGCTCCGTGCGGCTTCGCGCCACAATGCTGGGGTACCGTCAGAAGAACTGTCTTATCAAACTCACTATGGCAGGAGGGACGGGGCGACACCGCTCCGTATGGATGGACGTGAAGCGATACTTCCGTGGGCCGGTCATGTGGATCGTGCTGGCCGTCCTTGCCGTGGTCGTGTTGATGCAGGTCGTCGGCTCGTCCGGCGGCTACAAGACGGTGGACACCGGCCAGGTCGTGGCGGCGATCAACGACAACAAGGTCGAGTCGGCCAAGCTCACCACCGGTGACGAACAGAGCATCAAGGTCACGCTCAAGGACGGCTACAAGGTCGAGGGCAGCTCCAAGATCCAGGCGAGCTACATCGGCGACCAGGGTGTGCAGCTCGCCGGCACGCTGCAGACCAAGTTCCAGGAAAAGCAGATCACGGACGGCTACACGGTTTCGCCGTCCAAGCAGAACCCGTTCGTCGGCGTCCTGCTCTCCCTGCTGCCCTTCGTCCTGATCGTGGTCGTCTTCCTGTTCCTGATGAATCAGATGCAGGGCGGCGGCTCCCGGGTCATGAACTTCGGCAAGTCCAAGGCGAAGCTCATCACCAAGGACACCCCGAAGACCACCTTCTCCGACGTCGCCGGCTGCGACGAGGCCGTCGAGGAACTCCAGGAGATCAAGGAGTTCCTCCAGGAGCCGGCCAAGTTCCAGGCCGTCGGCGCCAAGATCCCCAAGGGTGTGCTGCTCTACGGCCGCCCGGGTACCGGCAAGACCCTGCTCGCCCGCGCGGTCGCCGGCGAAGCCGGTGTGCCGTTCTACTCGATCTCCGGTTCCGACTTCGTCGAGATGTTCGTCGGTGTCGGTGCCTCCCGTGTCCGCGACCTGTTCGAGCAGGCCAAGGCGAACGCCCCGGCGATCGTCTTCGTGGACGAGATCGACGCGGTCGGCCGCCACCGCGGCGCCGGCCTCGGCGGTGGTCACGACGAGCGCGAGCAGACCCTGAACCAGCTGCTCGTCGAGATGGACGGCTTCGACGTCAAGGGCGGCGTCATCCTGATCGCCGCCACGAACCGCCCGGACATCCTCGACCCGGCGCTGCTGCGCCCCGGCCGCTTCGACCGGCAGATCGCGGTCGACCCGCCGGACCTCCAGGGCCGCCTGGAGATCCTCAAGGTCCACCAGAAGGGCAAGCCGGTCGCGCCCGACGTCGACCTGTCCGCCGTCGCCCGCCGCACCCCCGGCATGACCGGTGCCGACCTCGCCAACGTGCTGAACGAGGCCGCGCTGCTCACCGCCCGCGGCGACCAGAAGCTGGTCGACAACAAGGCGCTGGACGAGGCGATCGACCGTGTGGTCGCGGGCCCGCAGAAGCGGACCCGGATCATGTCGGACAAGGAAAAGAAGATCACCGCGTACCACGAGGGCGGTCACGCCCTGGTCGCGGCGGCCTCGCCGAACGCCGACCCGGTCCACAAGATCACGATCTTGTCCCGCGGCCGTGCCCTCGGCTACACGATGGTCCTGCCGGACGAGGACAAGTACTCGACCACGCGCAACGAGATGCTCGACCAGCTCGCCTACATGCTGGGCGGCCGGGCGGCCGAGGAACTGGTCTTCCACGACCCGACCACGGGCGCCGCGAACGACATCGAGAAGGCCACCAACCTGGCCCGCGCGATGGTCACCCAGTACGGCATGACCGAGCGCCTCGGTGCGATCAAGTTCGGCGGCGACAACAGCGAGCCCTTCCTCGGCCGTGAGATGGCTCACCAGCGCGACTACTCGGAAGAGGTCGCCGCGCTGGTCGACGAAGAGGTCAAGAAGCTCATCGAGACCGCGCACAACGAGGCCTGGGAGATCCTGGTCGAGAACCGCGACGTGCTCGACAACCTCGTTCTCCAGCTGCTGGAGAAGGAGACCCTGGGCAAGGAGGAGATCGCCGAGATCTTCGCCCCCATCGTCAAGCGCCCGCCGCGGCCCGCCTGGACCGGCTCCTCCCGCCGCACCCCCTCCACCCGCCCGCCGGTGCTCTCCCCCAAGGAGCTGGCACTGACCAACGGTGCGAACGGTGCGACGGCGGCCATCAGCACGGTCAAGTCGACGGCCTCGGAGTCCGCCCCGGTGACGGAGCAGACCCCGGAGGACCGCCCCGAGAGCTGAGCGCGTTCCGGCCACAGGGCCGGAATGGATGCCGCGCCCCCCAGGTTCTAGCCTGGGGGGCGCGGCATTCGTATGTCCGCAGACGGCACGCGTGCCCAGCACGCGTGAAAGGCACAGGAACGAGGGACCAGATGACCGACCCGGTGACGCTGGACGGCGAGGGCTCCATCGGCGAGTTCGACGAGAAGCGCGCCGAGAACGCCGTGCGGGAACTGCTGATCGCGGTCGGCGAGGACCCGGATCGCGAGGGCCTGCGGGAGACGCCGGCGCGCGTCGCGCGAGCCTACAAGGAGATCTTCGCGGGCCTGTGGCAGCAGCCCGAGGACGTCCTGACGACGACGTTCGACCTGGGACACGACGAGATGGTCCTCGTGAAGGACATCGAGGTGTACTCCACCTGCGAACACCATCTGGTGCCGTTCCGGGGCGTCGCCCACGTCGGCTACATCCCGTCCGAGACCGGCAAGATCACCGGCCTGTCCAAGCTGGCCCGTCTCGTGGACGTCTACGCCCGCCGGCCGCAGGTGCAGGAACGCCTCACCACGCAGATCGCGGACTCGCTGATGGAGATCCTGGAGCCGCGGGGCGTCATCGTGGTCGTCGAGTGCGAACACATGTGCATGTCCATGCGCGGCATCCGCAAGCCGGGCGCGAAGACCATAACGTCCGCCGTGCGCGGTCAGCTGCGGGACGCGGCGACGCGGAACGAGGCGATGAGCCTCATCATGGCGCGCTGACCGCGCCGGTGAGCGGGGCCGGAGATCAGGCCACCGGCTCCGCACCCGTGTGGTTCTGGTCGTCGTCCTCCGGGAGCTTGCAGACCCGCTCCAGGAACAGGGCGGCCGCTATCACGCCCACGCCGGCCAGCACCGAGAACCCGGCGTAGATCGCCTGGTCCCGGCGGGCCGGGAAGTCCAGCAGCTCCAGCAGGAAGACGCCGGTGCCGCCGTACATGCCGGCGACGAGGGCCGCGACCAGGGCGCTGGCCTGGCCGAAGACGACCGCACGGGCGGCCATCATCAGGTCGACGCCCTTGGCGCCGGGCCGGCGCTCGCGCTGGGCCTTGAGGCGGGCGCGCAGCGAGAGCGCCGTCGAGAGCAGGACCACCGCGATCAGCGCGAGGACGATGGGGGCGGCCAGGGGGACGCTGGGCAGGGTCCCGACCGAGTTCCAGAGGCGGGCGCCCGCCCAGGACAGGACGCCGGCCACGACGAACACGCCTGCCAGCACCCTGATGCGCAGCTCTCTCACGGTGTCCCTTCAGTTCCCCCGGACCGTCCCGGACGGTGGCCGTCTTGGTCTTGACCCGTCTCGACCTTAACGACTACTCGGGCAGCCGGAGTTCCAGGTCCGCGCGGTGTGCCACACCTTCACGGGTGATGACCGACAGCAGCTCGGACACCGTGCCCCGGCCGGGGAGCTGCGCCTGCGGGTCCACGTCGTGCCAGGGCGCGAGCACGAAGGCCCGCTCGTGGGCGCGCGGATGGGGCAGCGTGAGCTGCGGGTCGTCCGAGGTGACGTCGGCGTAGGCGACGATGTCGACGTCCAGCGTGCGCGGGCCCCAGCGCTCGTCCCGGACCCGGTGGAAGGCTTCCTCGACGGCGTGCGCCCGCTCCAGCAGGGACGACGGGGGCAGGGTCGTCTTGAGGACCACGACCGCGTTGAAGTACGACGGCTGGCTGCCGGGCGTCACGCCCCACGGCTCGGTCTCGTACACCGGGGAGACGGCCTTCACGCGGACGCCGGGGGTGTCCTCCAGGGCGTCGACGGCACCCTGGAGGGTCTCCAGGCGGTTGCCGAGGTTGGAGCCGATGGAGAGCACGGCCCATTTGGGGTTGCTCAGCGTCGTGTCGGCGGCGTCCACCTGCTCGACGACCGAGGCGGGCACCGGCTGGACGGTCGGGTCGCTGTGACCCTGGCGGAAAGGTCGGGTCATACTCGGCTCCGGGTGATGGTGACGGTCACGTCGTCGAAGGGGACGGTGATCGGCGCGTCCGGTTTGTGGACGCAGACCTCCACCTCCTGAACCCCCTCGTGCTTCAGGCAGGTGTCGGCGATCCGCTGGGCGAGGGTCTCGATGAGGTCGACGGGCTCGCCCTCGACCACGGCGACGACCTCCTCGGCCACGATGCCGTAGTGCACGGTCTTCGCCAGGTCGTCGTCGGCCGCGGCCGGCCGGGTGTCCAGGCCAAGGACGAGGTCCACGATGAAGGTCTGGCCCTCTTCGCGTTCCTTGGGGAAGACACCGTGGTGCCCGCGGGCCTTGAGGCCGCGCAGCGCGACACGATCCACGCGAATCACTCCTGCAATCGTCGGGAACGACCGGCCCGTACCGCGTGCGGGCGGCACACCGGTCTCAGACGAATCTACCTGCGGGCACCGACAAAGCCGGGCTGCGGGGCGCGGGCCCGCGCCGGTACCGGGAGGGTTCACCGGCTGTTTCCCCCGGGGAACCCGGCCCTGTCATGGACTGGTAGCCGCTCATACCCGGGGGTAGGTGATTCCAACCACTTCTTTCAGGTGAGGGGGTCGTCGTCCGGGTTGACGCCGTTCACGCCGGTGTCCGCGTCGTCGCCGTCGTCGCCGTCGTCGCTCTCGGCGAGCACGGGGGAGGCGTGGTGCGACCAGAGCTTCCAGCCGGCGGGCGTGCGTCGGAACACGTTCGTGGCGACCACGAGCTGGCCGACCAGCGGCCCCAGTTCGGCGCCCTCCTCCGGGGCGGGACCGCCGCTGAGGATGTTCTCCGTGCAGGTCACGAGCGCGGTGTCGCCGGTCACGGAGACATGCACGTCGGTGAGGAAGAACTGGATGTAGTCGGTGTTGGCCATGATCAGCGCGTAGGACCTGAGGACCTCGCCGCGGCCGGTGAGCACCGGCCAGCCGGGGTGCACGCAGGAGATCACGCCGCTGTCCGCGGGGTCGTGGTACTCCTCGTCCACGCCCAGGTCGGCCGGGGTCAGCCAGAGGGAGGAGACCTCCTCGAAGTCGCCGCGTTCGAGTGCCTCGTAGAAGGCGGTGTTGGCGGCTTCCACCTGCTCGACGTCGGTGTGAGGGGCGCTCACCGGTCTCCTTCCGCTCGGCGCGCGCTGTCCGTGCCCGCAGTCCGGCTCGTGCCGGGTGCTCCGTGTCCGCTGTCCGTGCCGGGCGCAGGATCCGCGGTACGCGCCCCTTCCACGGCCCTCGCGACCCGTACCGCGTCCGCAGTGGCGCGTACCTCGTGCACGCGCACCGCCCAGGCGCCGGCGTGCGCCGCGAGCGCGGAGACGGCGGCCGTGGCCGCGTCGCGTTCCCGGGCCGGCGGGGGCGCTCCCTCCGGCCCGGCGAGGACCCGGCCGAGGAACCGCTTGCGGGAGGCGGCGACCAGCAGGGGGTGGCCGAGGGCGCGCAGGCGGTCGAGGTGGGCGAGGAGGGTGAGGTCGTGCCCGGCCTCCTTGGAGAAGCCGAGGCCGGGGTCGACCACGATGCGGTCGGGGGCGACACCGCCGGCCAGAACGGCTTCCACGCGCGCGTGCAGTTCGTCCACGACTTCGGTGACGACGTCCTCGTAGCTGCCCTTGACGGCGCCGCCTTGCAGGAAGCCGCGCCAGTGCATGACGACGAAGGGGGCGCCGGCGGCGGCGACGACCGGGATCATCGCGGGGTCGGCGAGGCCGCCGCTGACGTCGTTGACGAGGGCGGCGCCGGCCGCGAGGGACTGTTCGGCGACGGACGCGCGCATCGTGTCGACGGAGACGACGACACCCTCGGCGGCCAGGCCGCGCACCACGGGGATGACCCGCCGCAGCTCCTCCGCCTCGTCCACGCGCGTGGCGCCGGGCCGGGTGGACTCGCCGCCGACGTCGACCAGATCGGCGCCCTCGGCGACCAGGGCCAGGCCGTGCTTGACGGCGACGGTCGTGTCGAACCAGCGGCCGCCGTCGGAGAAGGAGTCGGGGGTCACGTTCACGACACCCATGACCGCGCACCGGTCCCATGCCGGAAGGCCGGCCACTCGGCCGCGCCCGCTGAGGTTGTTCATACGTTCAGCGTAGGCCCAGGGCGGGGGCGTCAACGCGCGACGGCCCGGGCGGGAGCCCCTGTGCCGGAGGGGGTGGGGCTCCCGCCCGGGCCGGTTCCGGGGCCGTGCCACGGCGTCCGGGCTCAGGCGGCCCGGACGTCCTGCTCGGTCACCGCGTGCGCGCAGGGGCGCGCGGTGACCGAGCGGCGCCGGCGCAGGAAGCGCGGCAGCGGCAGGGCGAGATCGACGAAGCCCTCCGCCTGCATCGCGGCGAAACCGATGCGGGGCAGGTCGGCGGAGGCGCGGTAGACCACGAACCGCGGTTCCCAGCGGGGCTGGAACTTCGCGTTGAACTTGTACAGCGACTCGATCTGGAACCAGCGCGAGAGGAACACCAGCAGCCCGCGCCAGGCGCGCAGCACCGGACCGGCGCCGATCTTCTCCCCGCGCGCGAGGGCGGAGCGGAACATCGCGAAGTTCAGCGAGACCCGGGTGATCCCGAACTTGGGGGCCGCCTGGAGGGCGGCGACGATCAGTAGTTCGTTCATGCCGGGGTCGGCGCTGCGGTCCCGGCGCATCAGGTCCAGGGACACGCCGTCCGTGCCCCAGGGCACGAAGTGGAGGATCGCCTTCAGGTCGCCGTACTCGCCCGGCTCGTCGTCGGCCTTGTGGGCGGTGGCGATCAGGCAGTCGCCGTCGGACGGGTCGCCGATGCGGCCGAGCGCCATGGAGAAACCGCGCTCGGTGTCCGTGCCCCGCCAGTCCTCCGCGGCCAGGCGGATCCGCTCCAGCTCGGCCTCGCCGAGGTCACGGATACGCCGTACCCGGGTTTCGTAGCCGGCCCGCTCGATGCGCTTGACCATCTGGCGCACATTGCGCATCGCGCGTCCGGCGAGCGAGAAATCCGCTACGTCGACCACCGCCTCGTCGCCCAGTTCCAGGGCGTCCAGACCGGTCTCGCGGGTCCACACCTCGCCGCCCGTCTCCGAGCAGCCCATGACCGCGGGCGTCCAGGAGTGGGCCTTGGCCTCGTCCATGAAGCGCTCGATGGCACCCGGCCAGGCCTCGACGTCCCCGATGGGGTCGCCGCTGGCGAGCATCACGCCGGACACGACCCGGTAGGTGACGGCCGCCTTGCCGCTCGGCGAGAAGACGACCGCCTTGTCGCGGCGCAGCGCGAAGTGGCCGAGCGAGTCGCGCCTGCCGTGCTTCTCCAGCAGGGTGCGCAGCCGGGCCTCGTCCTCCTCGGTGAGGCGGGCGGCCGGGTGCTCGGGGCGGAAGGCGAAGTAGACGGTGGTGACCGCGGTCAGCCAGCCGAGGGCGCCCAGGGAGAAGGCGACCGTCCAGGAGGTGTTGCCGTCGTAGTCGAGGGGGCCTTCGAAGCCGAACAGGCCGTAGACGACGTGCGTCAGCCGGTCGGCCAGGCTCGGGTCGCCGAGCATGCGGTTCGGATGGGCGCTCACGATGACCAGGCCGAGGACCAGGGAACCCGCGCTCATCAGGACGAAGTTGGCGAGTGCGCGCCAGCGGCTGCGCGGATCGGGCAGGGCGGCGAACTGGCTGCGGTGGCGCAGCAGGGGCACGAGCAGCGCGACCGCTATGAGTACGCCGATGACCGAGTGCCGGTAGACGAACTGCGCCGCCGCGCCCAGCGGGAGCAGCGCGACCGCCGCGCGCCACGCCCGGCGCTTGCGTCGCTTGAGCCCGTGGGCGAGGAGCAGCAGCAGGACACCGGAGCTGAGCGAGAGCGCCGCCGCGAAGGGACCGAACGAGCCCGGCAGCACCTCGGCGATGGCGTGCATACGGCTGTGGCGGAAGCGCGGGAACACACCCGCGGCAATGTCCAGAACGCCCACGAGCGCGGCCGCCCTGCCGACCAGAGCGGGGACGGCCTCGGGGCGCGGGCCGCGCAGCACGCGCCGCGCCCGGCTTGATCGGCTCGGAACCCCGCCCGACATTTCCCCATCTATCCTGACAGACATCGCATCCCGTAGTTCTGCGAGAGACCTTGAACCCGGGCCCGATCGGGCATCCGGCGACATTGCGCCCTCTAGGACGGTGTCTCGGGGGGAGAGGTTCACTCCCCTACGGAAAGTCGGGTCAAAGGCCAAGGAAAGCCCCGGGCAAGCCCTCGCGACGATGCGCGGGCCCGGCACGGGCGGAAAGCGCAGGCAGGAAACAGCCCATGGGTCTCACGAGCAACAAAGTGCTGGTGCTGGCGATCGTGATCGCTGCCCTGCTGTTCATCGGCACGGTATGGCTTTGGCCGCGTCTGGCCCGGCAGAGCTGGCGGACCGTCAGCGGACGGGTCGGGCTGCTGCTGTCCACCCAGTTGGCGCTCTTCGCCTCCGTGGGGCTCGCCGCCAACCAGGCCTTCGGCTTCTACGCCAGCTGGGCCGACCTGTTCGGCAAGGAGACCGAGCAGGGGATCGTCGTCGACCACTCGGTCAACGGCAGCACCGGCGGTCCGCTCCAGGTGGTCTCCACCTCGGACGTGCCCGGCGTGCGCGCCGCGCGGCCGGAGACGGGCGGGCAGGTCCAGAAGGTGGACATCATCGGGCGGACGACGCACATCGTCACGCCGGCGTACGTGTACCTGCCGCCGGAGTACTTCCAGCCGCAGTACCGCACGCGCACGTTCCCCGCGGCCGTCGTGCTGACGGGCTACCCGGGCACCGCGCGGTCGCTGGTGGACAAGCTGAACTACCCGAGCACGGCGCAGCGGCTGGCCAAGGACGGGCGGGCGCAGCCGATGATCCTGGTGATGCTGCGGCCGACCGTGGCGCCGCCGCGGGACACCGAGTGCGTGGACGTGCCGGGCGGTCCGCAGGCGGAAACGTTTTTCGCGAAGGATCTGCCGGACGCCGTCCTCAGTCACTACCGGGCCGGGAAGCGGCCGGGCAGCTGGGGCGTCATCGGCGACTCCACGGGCGGCTACTGCGCGCTCAAGCTCGCCATGCACCACCCCGACGTGTACGCGGCCGGCGCGGGCCTGTCGCCGTACTACAAGGCGCCGATCGACCCCACCACCGGTGACCTCTTCCACGGCGACAAGAAGCTCCAGAACCGCGCCGACCTGTCGTGGCTCCTTCGGCACGAGCCCGCGCCGGACACCTCGCTGCTGGTCACCAGCAGCAAGGTCGGCGAGCACAACTACAACGACACGGTGAAGTTCATAGAGCGGGTGCAGGCCACCAACCTGACCCGGATCTCCTCGATCATCCTCGACAGCGGCGGCCACAACTTCAACACCTGGCGGCGCGAGATCCCGCCGACGCTCCAGTGGATCAGCGGACGGCTCACCGACCGCTGAGCCCTCGTACCGGCCGTCATATCCCTGACGCCCCGTGAAGCACGCGGTGTGGCTGTGTTTTTACGGGGCGGGGACCCATGATTCGCCTACGCGCGGTAAGTTTCTGGCCATGCCACGTGGACGCCACCGCCATTCCGCCCCTTTGCACCGGCTGTTGCCTCCTTCGGCGATCGCCGGCGTCTCCGCCGTCTGCGCGCTGGGTCCCTGGGTGTTCTCCGAGGCCACGGTGTTGCGCGCGCTGGCAGCCGCCGCCGCGGCGACAGCGGTCGTCGGCGCCGTCGTGATGCGTCGCTGGGACGCGCAGGCGGGCAAGCAGGTCGCCGAACTCACGCGCGCGCGTGCCGGTGACGAATGGCGGTACGAGGAGCGGGTCGCCGAACTGGAGACCGATCTGGAGGAATCCCGCGAACTGCGCGCCAAGCTGGAGCAGCGACTGCGCGCCAAGCGGGCAGAACTGGCCAAGTTGCGCAACGAGCACGCGTCCCTGCTGCGCCGGTACGCCACGGCGGAGACCGAGCGTGCGAGCGCCCTGGAGGGGCGGCGGCTGCTGGAGCTCGAAGCGGCCCCGGCCGACCCGGGTTCCGCCCCCTCGTCGTCGCCCGCGCTGCCGCCCGCGCGCGGCAGGGAACTCCCGGCCGCCGGGACGCCTGCGAGCGCCGGGTCCGTGACGGCCGAGGCCGCCGGGTCCGTGACGGCCGAGTCCGCGTCCGCAGACTCGTCCGCGGACCCGGTCTCCGCTGAGTCCGGGTCCGCTGAGTCCGGGTCCGCAGAGTCCGCGGACGCCCCCGAGGACGAACCGGTGGCGCGGCCGGTGTTCTCGGCCGAGGGTGCCCCGCTGTACGCGCGGGCCCTGACGGCTCTGGCCGGGTTCGACCGGACGGCCCCGGCCGAGGCCGAGGCCGAGACGGAGGCCGGAGCCGAAGCGGGACCCCGGGAGGAGGCCGAGGCGGGGCTTGAGGACCAGGCCGCGTCGGAGGACGCCACGGTGGCCGAGGCCGGCACCGAGGCGGACGGCACCGAGGCGGACGGCTCCGAGGCGGACGGCTCCGAGGCGAACGGGTTCGAGGCGGACGGTTCCGCGGCGGACGGGTTCGAGGCGGACGGCTCCGAGGAGGCCGAGACCGTGACCGCGGCGGACGGCTCCGAGGAAGCCGAAGCCGTGGCCGCGCAGCACCAGCCCGCCGACTCCGCTGAGCCCGCTGAGCCCCTTGAGCCCGCTGAGCCCGCTGGGCTTGCCGAGCCCGCCGAGCCGTCTCAGACCGCCGACTCCTCCGAGGCCACCGAGGCCACCGAGTCCGCTGAGTCCCTTGTGTCGGCCGTGTCCGTCGATGCCGCCGGGTCCGCGGCCGGTGCTCCGGAGGCGTTCGGGGCGGAGGGTTCCGAGGGCGCCGACGCCGGGACCGGATCCGTCGCCAAAGGAGAGCGCGCGGCGGACGGTGTGACGGACGGCGCCGGTGCTCCGCCGGCCGCCGAACCCGCCCGTGCCGTCGGGCAGCCTCCCGCCGGGCACTTCACGGTGCCGACCGCGGTGGCCGTCGTACCGGCCGCACCCGTGCGGCGCCCCACGGTCGAGGGCGGTTTCGACTTCTTCGGCACCCAGAAGGGCGCGTCGGCGCCCGCGCTGGACTCCGTGCAGAACGAGGACCTGGCCGACGTGGTCGGCCCCGAGGCCCTCGCCGTGCACAAGGCCGAGTCCGAGGCCGGGTTCAAGCCCGCCGACGAGAGGTCCCGGGGGATCGGCCAGGTCATCGACCTGACGGCCCACGACGAGACCGAGCAGATCGACGTACAGGGGCTGCGCAGCGCGGCCTCCTGAGCCGCTGTCGCCACCGCACACGGCGCCGGGCCCGGCCTTCCCTCACGGGGAGCCGGGCCCGGCGCGTGCGAGCGGGCGGTCAGCCGGTGGTCATCCAGCGGTCCGGGAGGGCGTCCCTGCGGCCGGTACGGGACCGTTCCGCCTGCTCGGCCAGGAGCCGCGCGGCGTCGCCCGCGTCCCGCAGACCGGCTGTCACGGTCTTGTCGGCCCCCGTGTCCACGTGTACGTCGGCGAGCCCCCAGACCCGCCGCCAGGGGCCCTGGGTGAGCCGTACGCTCTGCACCTTGGCGTGCGGGACCAGGGAGAGCCGGCGGCACAGCAGGCCGCTGCGGGCGGCGAACACCGCGTCGGTGACCGCGAGCCGGTGCCCGCGCCACCACACCGGCACGCACCACCGGGCCCGGCGCGGCACCCCGGACGGTTCGCCCGGCACCGTCACACCGGGCAGCACGCGCGCGACGACCGATTCGGCGACCGCGCGCGGGGCGACCGGTATCAGCACCGAGTTGGCGGACCCGGCCACGTCCAGTTCCACCCGCACCCAGCCCGGAATCCGCCACAGCAGGGGTTCCACGAGCCGTACCGTCTGCACCCGGCCGGGCGGCACCGTCTCGTGCGCGCGGTCGAGGAGCCCGCGGTCGATGCGCAGCCCGTCCGGGGACTCGCTCACCGTCCAGTCGAACTCGCCGACGAACCGGCCCACGCTGCTCGCGCCGGCCGCGCCGAGCAGGGGCAGCGCGGAGGCGAGGACGGTCCAGACGTTGTGCGTGGTGAGCCACAGCACGGTCGGTACGACCAGGGCGGCGCACAGCGAGCCCCAGGTGGAGCCCGTCAGCAGGAGGGAGCGTGCCAGCGCGCGCGGGGGCACCCGCAGCAGCGTGTGGGCCGGAGCTTCCCCGACTTCGCGCGCCGTCTCGGGCGCGAAGCCCGCCGCGCGCGCGAGCAGCTCCGCGCGCAGGTCGCGCGCGTCCCGCTCACCGAGGAAGGCCAGCTCGTCCTTGTCGTCGGTGCCCACGACGTCGATCCGCAGCTTCGCGACGCCCGCCAGGCGCGCGAGGAGCGGACGGGAGACGTCCACGGCCTGGATGCGCTCCAGCCGGATGTGCGCGGTGCGCCGGAACAGCAGGCCGGTGCGTATGCGCAGCTCGGCGTCGGTGACCGCGTAGTGCGTGAACCACCAGGACAGGAAGCCGTAGAGACCGGCCGCGGGCACCAGCACCGCGACGCCGAGCAGGAGCATGGTGCCGGTCAGCCGCGTGAACTGCTCCTGGGCGCCGTTCGGGTCGTGCACGGCCCAGCCCGCCAGTACCGCGAGCGGCGCCCACGCCCGGCGGAAGGGGGTGACCGGATGCAGCCGGCGCTCGGTGACGGGCGGGCGCTCCGCTATGCCGCCGTCCGCGCCGTCCGTACCGTCCGCGCGGGCGGCGCGGTCCGAGGGCTTCACAGGCCCGCCGATCGTGCCTGGCCCAGCTCGGTGAGCCGGTCGCGCAGACGTTCCGCCTCGGCCGGGTCCAGGCCGGGGATGGTCGCGTCGGTCGCCGCCGCGGCCGTGTGCAGCTGCACGGTGGCCAGCTCGAAGCGCCGCTCCAGCGGCCCGGAGGTCACCTCCACCAGCTGCATCCGCCCGTACGGCACCACGGTCTCCTCGCGCCACAGCACACCGCGGCATATCAGCAGGTCGTCGGCGCGCTCGGCATACCGCCAGGAGCGCCAGTTGCGGCCCAGCAGCCGCCAGCACCAGGCGGCGGCCACCGGCGGCAGCAGCGCCCAGACCGCCCAGGCCGGTCCCACGAGCAGCCCCAGCGGCAGCCCCGCGGCGATCGCGAGCACCCCCGTCCACACCACCAGCAGCAGCCGGCGCACGCGCAGCAGACCGGGCCGCAGCCCGCGCCACACCGGCCGGTCCGCCGGCGCCCCGGTCTCTTCCAGGCTCCCCGTCTCCATGAGGCCAGCGTACGTAGGGGAAACTGGGGCCATGACTCCTACGACGGAGACCACGGTCGGTATCGGCGGCGCGGCGGAGAGCACCGACATGGTGCTCAACATCGGACCCCAGCACCCGTCCACGCACGGCGTGCTGCGGCTCAGGCTCGTGCTGGACGGGGAGCGCATCGTGCGCGCCGAGCCGGTGATCGGCTATATGCACCGGGGGGCGGAGAAGCTCTTCGAGGCGCGCGACTACCGGCAGATCATCGTGCTCGCCAACCGCCACGACTGGCTGTCGGCGTTCTCGAACGAGCTGGGCGTGGTCCTCGCCGTGGAGCGGATGCTCGGCATGGAGGTCCCGGAGCGGGCGGTGTGGACCCGCACCCTGCTCGCCGAGCTGAACCGGGTGCTGAACCACCTGATGTTCCTCGGCTCCTACCCCCTGGAGCTGGGCGGGATCACGCCGGTGTTCTACGCGTTCCGGGAGCGCGAGGTGCTCCAGAACGTCATGGAGGAGGTCTCCGGCGGGCGCATGCACTACATGTTCAACCGTGTCGGCGGCCTCAAGGAGGATCTGCCGTCCGGCTGGACCGCACGCGCGCGGGAGGCCGTCGCCGCCGTCCGCTCGCGCATGGACGTCTTCGACGACCTGGTGCTCGGCAACGAGATCTTCCGGGGGCGCACGCGCGGGGTCGGGGCACTCGCTCCGGAAGCGGTGCACGCCTACGGAGTGAGCGGGCCCATCGCGCGCGCCTCGGGTGTCGACTTCGACCTGCGGCGCGACGAGCCGTACCTGGGATACGGCGAGCTCCAGGACGTCCTCAGGGTCGTCACCCGGACCGAGGGCGACTGCCTCGCCCGCTTCGAGGTGCTGCTGGAGCAGACCCACAACGCGCTCGACCTCGCCGACGCCTGCCTGGACCGGCTCGCCGAGCTGCCGCCCGGTCCGATCAACCAGCGGCTGCCGAAGGTGCTGAAGGCGCCCGAGGGGCACACGTACGCCTGGACCGAGAACCCGCTCGGCATCAACGGCTACTACCTGGTCAGCAAGGGCGAGAAGACCCCGTACCGGCTGAAGCTCCGCTCGGCCTCGTACAACAACATCCAGGTGCTGACCGAGCTGCTGCCGGGGACGCTGGTGGCGGACATGGTGGCGATCCTGGGCTCGATGTTCTTCGTGGTCGGCGACATCGACAAGTAGGCCGCGGCCCGCGACCGGGTCCGGCGGCACGGCACGCCGCAGTCGGCGGGGTGCGTTCCGGCGGCACGCCGCCTTCGGTGCGCCGCTGCCTTCGGTGCGCCGTTGCCTTCGGTGCGGGGGCGGCGGGGGCGGCGGGGGCGGCGGGGGCGGCGGGGGCGGCGGGGGCCGGCCTACCGGTCCGGTGGCGGGTCCTGCGGGCGCTGCGCCAGGGCGGCTTGGGAGCCCTGTTCCCGAGGGGACGGGGAGCCGTGTTCCCGGGGGGACGGGGAGCCGTGTTCCCGGGGGGACGGGGAGCCCTGTTCCAGAGGGTCCGGGATGCCCACCGGCTGGATGAGCCAGCCGAAGTCGCCGAGGCCGCCCGGCGCGGTGAGCTCCGCGGCCTCACCGGCGCCCGCGAGGGCGCGCACGTAGGCGGCGGGGTCCGTGGAGGCCAGCGCGAGCGGGGGGCGTGCGCCGGTGAGGTCCAGGGCGCGCAGAGCCGCGCGTTGCGTGAGCAGCCGTGCACCGGAAAGCTCGCGCGCCGTGCCGCTCATCCCCTGCGCCGTGCCCGAGGGCGCGTGGACCGGTGTACGCGCCCCAGAGGGCGGCCGGCGGGGCACGCTCGGTGCCGTCGCGCACGCGTCCAGCGCCACGTGTGCCGTGATGTCGCACGAGCCGTCCGGCACGGGCGCCGTCTCGCGTCCCTCCCGGAATCCGGTGAGCGTTCCGAACAGGGGGCGCGTGTCCACGGTGTGCGCGTAGTCCACGGCCACCGCCAGCCCCCGCGCCACCCGGTCCACGGCCGACGCCCAGGCCCGGTCCCGGGGCAGCCCGATCTCCGCCCGCAGGCCCTCCTCGGCCGGCAGCGGCCACCAGCGCGCGAGCCACCCGGCCTCCTCGCCCGTCACGGGCTTCCCGAGCCGCTCGGAACCGTCCTGTGCGACGAGGACCAGCCGGGGCACACCCGCGGAGTCCACCTCGACGACGTCGACGGGGACGTTGTCCAGCCATTCGTTGGCGAACAGCAGTCCGCCGACCGCGTCCGGCGGATCGCTCCGCCAGACGATCCGTTCGTCCAGGCCGGCCGGACGGTCGGCGATCTCGACGGCGTACGCCCGCGCGCGTGCGGCCACGTCGGCCGGCAGGGCGGCGAGCACCCCGGTGACCAGCTCGCCCCGTCCCGCGCCCAGGTCGACGAAGTCCAGCACGGCGGGCCGGCCGAGCGCCGAGTCGACCCGGCACAGCAGCCGGGCCACCGCCCGCGCGAACAGCGGGGAGGCGTGCACGGACGTACGGAAGTGACCAGCCGGGCCCTCCGGGCGCCGGTAGAAGCCCTCAGGGCCGTACAGCGCCGCCTCGGCCGCCGCGCGCCAGCCGCGCGGGCCGGAATACGCGCGGAAGCCGTCCGCCGTCGTCCCATCCGTCACCGGACCAGACTAGGCGCACAGGTGATCACCGCCTCCACCTTGCGGAGTACGCGCGCCGGGCGCGGATCGGCCCTCCGGTTGACCCATGCACGCATCCGGTTTCCCTACTCTGGGTTACGTGCAGCGCCTCTACGACTTCCTCCGCCGCCACCCGACATGGGTCGACACCTTCTGGGCCGTCGCCCTGCTCGGGGTGTCCGGGCTGAGCGTGGTCAATCTCGACGGGGTGCAGGGACACCACGGGACGATCCCCCTGGGGATGGCCGTGTCCGTCGTCCTCTGCGTCGTCGTGGCGCTGCGCCGCCGTCTCCCGGAGCCGATGCTGCTGGTCGCTCTCGCCACGGGGCTGGTCCAGGTGGTCCTGGACGTCGAGACGACCGTCGCCGACTTCGCCATGCTGGTGATCACCTACACGGTCGCGGCGGTCGGCGCGCGCTGGGCCTCCCGGCTCGCCCTCGCCGCCAGCCTCTGCGCGGCGGCCGTGGCCCAGATCCGCTGGCCGGACCAGCACAGCAGCTTCGCCGGGCAGATCGCGATAGCCGTCTTCCAGACGGTGCCCTTCGCCCTCGCCTGGGTGCTCGGCGACTCGATGCGCACCCGGCGCGCCTACTTCGCCCAGCTGGAGGAGCGCGCGGCCCGTCTGGAGAAGGAGCGCGAGGCGCAGGCGAAGGTCGCGGTCGCCGCCGAACGCGCCCGTATCGCGCGCGAGCTGCACGACGTCGTCGCGCACAACGTGTCGGTGATGGTGGTGCAGGCCGACGGCGCCGCCTACGTCATGGACGCCGCGCCCGACCAGGCGAAGAAGGCCCTGGAGACGATCTCCTCCACCGGTCGCCAGGCGCTGGCCGAGATGCGCCGCCTGCTGGGCGTGCTGCGCACCGGTGAGCACCAGGAGACCGGGGAGTACGTCCCGCAGCCCGACGTCGAGCAGATCGACGACCTCGTCGAGAAGTGCCGCAGTTCCGGCCTCCCGGTCGACTTCAAGGTGGAGGGCACCCCGCGCCCGCTGCCCAGCGGAGTGGAGCTGACCGCGTACCGGATCGTGCAGGAGGCGCTCACCAACACCCGCAAGCACGGCGGGCCCAACGCGGGCGCGAGCGTGCGGCTGGTCTACTTCGACGACGGTCTCGGTCTGCTGGTCGAGGACGACGGCAAGGGCGCCCCGCACGAGCTGTACGAGGAGGGCGGCGCGGACGGACAGGGGCACGGCCTGATCGGCATGCGCGAGCGGGTCGGCATGGTCGGCGGCACCCTGGACGCGGGCCCGCGCCCCGGCGGAGGATTCCGCATCAGCGCCCTGCTGCCGCTCAAACCGGCGCACTGACCCCCACCGCACACTCCCCTGACGACCCCCCGCACCTCCCTTGTCGAAGGCGGCCGGAGACGGCTCGCCACGGCGGGGACGGCAACCGAAGACACGGAAGAGGACCCGATGACGATCCGCGTGATGCTCGTCGACGACCAGGTGCTGCTGCGCACCGGGTTCCGGATGGTGCTCGCCGCCCAGCCGGACATGGAGGTCGTCGCGGAGGCGGGCGACGGCGTGGAGGCCCTCCAGGTGCTGCGGTCCACCGCCGTCGACGTCATCCTGATGGACGTCCGCATGCCGAAGCTGGACGGTGTGGAGACCACCCGGCGGATCTGCGCGGAGCCGGACGCCCCGAAGGTGCTCATCCTGACCACGTTCGACCTGGACGAGTACGCCTTCTCCGGGCTGAAGGCCGGTGCCTCCGGCTTCATGCTCAAGGACGTGCCGCCCGGCGAGCTGCTGACGGCCATCCGTGCCGTGCACAGCGGTGACGCGGTCGTCGCGCCGTCCACCACCCGGCGCCTGCTGGACCGCTTCGCGCCGATGCTGCCCTCCGCCGGCAAGCAGCCCCAGCACAAGGAGCTGGAGCGGCTGACCGAACGGGAGCGCGAGGTGATGGTGCTGGTCGCGCAGGGCCTGTCCAACGGCGAGATCGCGGCCCGGCTGGTACTGAGCGAGGCGACGGTGAAGACCCATGTGGGCCGCATCCTGACCAAGCTCGGCCTGCGCGACAGGGTGCAGGTGGTCGTGCTGGCGTACGAGACGGGACTGGTGCGGGCGGGCGGCCACGGCTGACCGGTGCCGGGCCGGCGCCGGCCCGCGAGGGCGGCCGGGGGACGCGGCGGCATCCTCCGCTAGCGGAGGATGCCCTCCAGGAAGTCGCTGCCCAGCCGGGCGACGACGGTGAGGTCCAGCTGGTGCAGCACGTACCGGCCGCGGCGGCGGGTGGACAGCAGGCCCGCCTTCTTCAGGACGCTCAGGTGCCGGGATATCTCGGGGGCCGTCATCTCGTGGAACTGCGCCAGCTCGCCGGTGGTGTAGGCGCTGCGCGCCAGATGGCGGCACAGCCGCATCCGTACGGGGTGGGACAGAGCGGTCATCCGCAGCGCGAGCTGTTCCACGGAGGGCGGGGCCGCCGGCTCGGGTGAGCCGACCGGGTAGTGCAGCACCGGCTGCCAGCCGTAGCGGTGCAGGACGGTCAGGTGCGGCCAGCCCAGGCTCGTCGGAACGAGCAGGAGCCCGCCGTCCACGGTGGCCGAATGGCCGATGCCCAGCTTGTCGACCGTGATCGTGGCGGCTTCCTTGTCGAGGGTCACGGTGGGCGACACCGCCGCCAGCGCCTCGGCCAGCCCCCGGCGCAGGAGGAGGTCCGTCTTGTGGCGGGCGTCCGCCGCGAGCTGGTGACGGAGTCTCGACCAGGTCTCCGCGAAGAACGCCTCGTCGCAGTCCTCCACGAACTGCCGCAGCCAGGCCCTGGTCCGCGGCGGGTCGGCCAGCAGCCGCTCGGTGAACCGGACCTGCCGGGGCCCCCGCGCGGCGGCCACTTCCAGCGCCCGCCGGCGCACGTCGGCGTCGGCGAGGGCGGACGGACCGCGCGAGCCGTACGGCAGCGCACAGGTGAACTCCATCGCGGCGTCCACGAACTGTTCGTCCGTCAGCTTGTCCAGCAGGCCGAGGTCCTCGGCGAGGGTGGCACCGGGCAGCGTGCTCCGGCCCGCGACGCCCGCGAAGGGCAGGAACAGGTCCGAGAAGGTCGAGCGCCAGAGGAAGTCCGCCTCGCACATCCGGTCGGCCAGATGCGGGTCCAGCCGGGCCGTCACGCCGGTCACCCAGCCCTGGAGGCCCGGGTGGTGCCCCGGCTCCGCCAGCGCGTGCAGCGCCATGCCCAGCTCGGCCAGGGGCGAGGGGACGACGGCGACCCTCTCCGGCCGCAGCCCCGCGATGTCGATGCGCACGCTCATGACTCCATGGTGCCCGCCGCCACCGACACCGGGTTCCCGATTGACGGGGCACGTCAATCGACGCGACTTCACCCCGCGGGGCGGCGCAGTGTGGAGCACCGGGGCAGCCGCGGAGCCCGCTCGGTCACCGGGCCGGTCACCGAGCGGTCGCTGACGCTTCAGCGATCCATGAGCGCTCCCTCGGCATCCACCAGCGATCAGTCAGCGATCAGTCAGCGATCAGTCAGTGATCAGCCGTCGACCAGCCGGCGATCACTCACACGTCCCGGGAAGGCCGTCCGCCATGAGCGTCACCCAGCAGTACCTCCTCGACAGCCACCGCGCGCGTCTGCACGACCAGCCGGAGCCGCCCGCACCGGGCCGCCACGACCTCGCTTCGCTCCGCTCGCTGCGCGACTACCGCCGTTTCCGCGCGGTGATCGCCGAGCGCCCGGCACGCGGCCGCCTCCGGCACGCCCTGGCACGCCGGCTACGCCCCCGCGTACTCGGCTGAGCCGTGCGCCCCGGCTGAGCCGTGCGCCCCGGCCGAGCCGTGCGCCCCGGCTGAGCCGTGCGCTCCGGCCGAGCCGTGCGCCCCGGCTGAGCCGTGCGCTCCGGCCGAGCCGTGCGCCCGGGCGCGCCCGGCTACGCCTTCTCCGGCAGGCGGGCCGCGAAGTCCCGCACGGCCGTGCGGACGTCTTCGGCCGTCCACTCCATGCCCTTGCTCCGGACGACGACCTCCGTGAACGCCAGGCCCGGGCCGCCGGCGTCCCAGGCGTTCGCGAAGAGCAGCACCGAGGTCTCCTCCGCCTGGCGCACGGCGGCCTCGGCCACCACCTCGGGCTCGTACGGCAGCCAGACCTGGAACTCGTGCGTGTGCGGCACCTCCGGGTGGACGCGGGCCCAGGGCACCCCGGCCGCCGCGAAGCCCTCGCGCAGCGCCTCGGCCACCACGCGCGCGTGCCGCACGTAATCCGGCAGCCGGGGCAGCTCACGGTCCAGGCCGACGAGCGCGGACAGCACGGTCGGGAACTGCTGGAAGATCATGCCGCCGTACCGGTGCCGCCAGGTCTTCGCCTCCTCCACCAGCGTCCTCGGGCCGGCGAGCACGGCGCCGCCGAAGCCGCCGACGGACTTGTAGAGCGACACGTAGACGCTGTCGGCCAGGCCCGCGATCTCCTCCAGCGGGCGCCCGAAGTGCTCCGTGCACTCCCACAGGCGCGCGCCGTCGAAGTGCACCACCGCGTCACGCTCCCGCGCCGCCTCGACGACCTCGGTCAGCTCCTCCCAGGTGGGCAGGACGAAACCCGCGTCCCTGAGGGGAAGTTCCAGCATCAGCGCCCCGAAGGGCTCCTCGAACTCGCGTATCTCGGCCGCCGTGGGCGGCCGGTGCCCGCCGCCCACCAGGACCGGGCGCAGGCCGCTGACCCGGCTGAAGGCATGCCGTTCGTGCACCTCCGGGTGGGACAGGGGGTGCAGGGCCACCGTCGGGTTGCCGGTGCGGGCCGCCCAGCAGCGCAGGGCCACCTGCTGCGCCATGGTGCCCGTGGGGAAGAACGCGGCGGCCTCCGTGCCCAGCAGCGCGGCGACCCGGTCCTCCAGGGCGGCCACGATCCGGTTGCCGTAGACGTCGGCCGGCTCGTCCAGGTCGTAGACCTCCGGCGCCGCGTCCGTCAGGTACGCGAGACGGTCGCGGAGCGTGCTGCCCCAGTCCGCGCGGGACAGGGTGCGCCGTGCCTGGCGCTGTGCGGCGGTGCGCCGCTCCCGCAACCGTTCTTCCGGCGTCCGGTCCGTGTTCTGCTCGATGCCCTGTGCGGCTGTCTCGGTCATGCCCTGGATCATGCCGCCTCGGCCCGGCGGGGACACCGGGATTTCGGTGTGGAGGGCGGTCGCGGGGGCCCGGTGCGAGGGCCGCTGCGAGGGCCGGCCCGGAGGCCGCGCGAGGACGTGGGGAAACCCACAGCCTGTGGACAACCGGTCGGCCCGGAACCGAGATAGCGTTAACATGACGAGAAATCGTCCGGTACCCAGAGCGGACTGGAACGGGAAGGCCACCGTCGCGTGAGTACAGTCCACCAGCCAGACCTCAAGGACCGCCCCGCGCGGCTCACCGTCGGCGTCGTCGGCGCCGGCCGTGTGGGCCCCGCCCTGGCCGCGTCCCTCCAGCTCGCCGGGCACCGCCCGGTGGCCGTCTCCGGTGTCTCCGACGCCTCCCGCAGGCGCGCCGAGGCCATGCTCCCGGACGTCCCGCTGGTGCCGCCCGCCGAGGTGCTCCGGCGCGCCGACCTGGTGCTGCTCACGGTCCCCGACGACGCCCTGCCCGGCCTGGTGGCCGGCCTCGCCGAGACCGGCGCGGTACGGCCGGGCCAGCTGCTCGTGCACACCTCCGGCCGGTACGGCGTGGGCGTGCTCGACCCGGCCCTGCGCGCGGGCGCGCTGCCGCTGGCCCTGCACCCGGCCATGACCTTCACCGGCACGCCCGTGGACGTCCAGCGCCTCGCGGGCTGCTCCTTCGGCGTCACCGCGCCCGAGGAGCTGCGGCTGGCCGCCGAGGCCCTGGTCATCGAGATGGGCGGCGAGCCGGAGTGGATCGACGAGCGGAACCGCCCGCTGTACCACGCGGCCCTCGCCCTCGGCGCCAACCACCTGGTGACCCTGGTCGCCCAGTCGATGGAGCTGCTGCGCAAGGCGGGCGTGCAGGCGCCCGACCGGATGCTCGGCCCGCTGCTCGGCGCCGCCCTGGACAACGCGCTGCGCTCCGGCGACGCCGCCCTGACCGGGCCCGTCGCGCGCGGGGACGCCGGCACGGTCGCCGCGCACGTCACCGAGTTGCGCGAGCACGCCCCGCAGACCGTGGCGGGCTATCTGGCGATGGCCCGCGCCACCGCCGACCGCGCGCTCGCGCACGGACTGCTGAAGCCGGAACTCGCCGAGGACCTCCTCGGGGTACTCGCGGAGGGGAGCCAGGCGGGCCCGCCGCACCACGAAGGCGACGGTACCGGCGGCACGGCCGGTACCGACGGCACCGACGGCACGGCCGGTACCGACGGCACCGACGGCACGACCGGCACCGACGGCACGACCGGCACCGAGGGGAACGACCGATGACCACCGTCCTGCTGAGCACCGCCGAAGAGCTGCACGCGCGCGTGCGTCACGGCCGCCGCGCCGTCGTGATGACCATGGGCGCCCTGCACGAGGGCCACGCGACCCTGGTCCGCGCCGCGCGCGAGATCGCGGGCCCGGACGGCGAGGTCGTCGTCACGGTCTTCGTGAACCCGCTGCAGTTCGGCCCGGGGGAGGATCTGGACCGCTACCCGCGCACCCTGGACGCCGATCTGAAGCTCGCCGAGCAGGCGGGCGCGGACGCCGTGTTCGCGCCCTCCGCGGACGAGGTCTACCCGGGCGGCGAACCCCAGGTGCGCATCACCGCCGGACCCATGGGCGAGCGCCTGGAGGGCGCCTCGCGGCCCGGCCACTTCGACGGCATGCTCACCGTCGTCGGCAAGCTGCTGCACCTCACCCGGCCCGACGTGGCGCTGTTCGGGCAGAAGGACGCCCAGCAGCTGGCCCTGATCCGGCGCATGGTGCGGGACCTGAACTTCGGCGTCGAGATCGTCGGCGTACCGACCGTGCGCGAGGAGGACGGGCTCGCCCTGTCCAGCCGCAACCGCTACCTCTCGGCCGAGGAACGCCGGACCGCGCTCACGCTGTCCCGCGCGCTGTTCGCCGGCCGGGACCGGCACGCCGCGCAGGAGGCGCTGCGCGCGCGGGCCCGGGAAGTGCCCTCCACGCACGCGCGTGCCGAGGCGCTGAGCGCCATAGGGGAGTCCCGGGCGGCGGCCGACGCGCACGCGGTGGCCACCGCCGTCCCCGGCGCCCCGGCGGCCGTCCGCGCCGCCGCCCGGCAGGTCCTGGACGAGGCCGTCCGCTTCGACCCGCCGCTCCGGCTGGACTACCTGGCGCTGGTCGACCCCGCCGACTTCACCGAGATCGGCGACGGCTTCACCGGCGAGGCCGTTCTCGCCGTCGCCGCCCGGGTCGGCACGACCCGGCTGATCGACAATCTTCCCCTCACCTTCGGAGCCGCCTCGTGAGCAGCACAGGCATACGACTGCACGCGCCCGCCCCCGGCTGGGCCATCCCCGCGGACGTGGTCGTCGTCGGTTCCGGCGTGGCCGGGCTGACCGCGGCGCTGCGCTGCGAGGCCGCGGGGCTCACCACGGTCGTGGTCACCAAGGCCCGCCTGGACGACGGGTCCACGCGCTGGGCGCAGGGCGGCATCGCCGCCGCCCTCGGCGAGGGGGACACGCCCGAACAGCATCTGGGGGACACCCTGGTCGCCGGGGCGGGACTGTGCGACGAGGAGGCCGTACGGATCCTCGTCACCGAGGGCCCCGACGCGGTACGGCGGCTGATCTCCACCGGCGCGCACTTCGACACCGACGACGAGGGCGACATCCACCTCACCCGCGAGGGCGGCCACCACCGGCGCCGGATCGCGCACGCGGGCGGCGACGCCACCGGCGCCGAGGTCTCCCGGGCGCTCGTGGAGGCCGTCCACGCGCGCGGGGTGCGCACGATCGAGAACGCGCTCGTGCTGGACCTGCTGACCGACGCCGAGGGCCGCACGGCCGGTGTCACGCTGCACGTGATGGGCGAGGGCCAGCACGACGGCGTGGGCGCCGTCCACGCCCCCGCGGTGGTCCTCGCGACCGGCGGCATGGGCCAGGTGTTCTCCGCGACCACCAACCCGTCGGTGTCCACCGGCGACGGCGTGGCGCTGGCGCTGCGCGCGGGCGCGGAGGTCTCCGACCTGGAGTTCGTGCAGTTCCACCCGACCGTGCTGTTCCTCGGCCCGGACGCCGAGGGGCAGCAGCCGCTCGTCTCCGAGGCGGTCCGCGGCGAGGGCGCCCACCTGGTCGACGCCGACGGCGTGCGCTTCATGACCGGACAGCACGAGCTGGCCGAGCTGGCCCCCCGGGACATCGTCGCCAAGGGCATCCTGCGGCGGATGCTGGAGCAGGGCGCCGAGCACATGTTCCTCGACGCCCGGCACTTCGGCGCCGACATGTGGGAGCACCGCTTCCCGACGATCCTGGCGGCCTGCCGGGCCAACGGCATCGACCCGGTCACCGAGCCCATCCCGATCGCCCCGGCCGCCCACTACGCCTCCGGAGGCGTCCGCACCGACGCCCGGGGCCGGACCACCGTGCCCGGCCTGTACGCGTGCGGCGAGGTCGCCTGCACCGGCGTGCACGGCGCCAACCGGCTCGCCTCCAACTCGCTCCTCGAAGGGCTCGTCTACGCCGAGCGGATCGCCGCCGACATCGCCGCGGCCCGCGCCGGGAACGGCCTGCCCGCGCGCGTGCCCGCGCCGGTCCCGCACCCGGACAAGCCCGCCCACCCGCTGCTCGCGCCCGAGACCCGGTTCGCCGTCCAGCGGATCATGACCGAGGGCGCGGGCGTGCTGCGCTCGGAGGAGTCCCTCGCCAGGGCCGCACAGCAGCTCCAGAAGCTGCACGCGGAGGCCCGGGACGCGCTGGAGGAGAACGGCAAGACCGCCGAGCCCGGCGTGGACACCTGGGAGGCGACGAACCTCCTGTGCGTGGCCCGGGTCCTGGTGGCCGCCGCCCGGCAGCGCGAGGAGACCCGCGGCTGCCACTGGCGCGAGGACCGCGCCGAGCGCGACGACACGCACTGGCGGCGCCACATCGTCGTACGGCTCAATCCGGACCGGTCGCTGGCCGTACGCACCACCGACACCGCAGACTTCCCCCCTATCCGGTAACACAGCGGCCCCAGGAGCAGTGACAGACGTGAGCACCGACGACCTTCCTCTCGCCCCGACCGGTGGCTGCGGCGACGGCTGCGCCTGCGGCGCCGAGGGCGACGAGGAGTACCTGGAGTGCGGGCTGGACCCCGCGCTCGCCGAGCTGCTGGCCGCCGCCGGACTCGACCCCGTCGAGGTCGAGGACGTCGCCAACGTCGCCATCCAGGAGGACCTGGACGGCGGTGTGGACGTGACCACGGTCTCGACCATCCCCGAGGAGGCGGTGGCCACCGCCGACTTCACCGCGCGCGAGGCGGGCGTCGTGGCCGGCCTCCGGGTCGCCGAGGCCGTGCTCTCCGTGGTCTGCACGGACGAGTTCGAGGTCGAGCGGCACGTCGAGGACGGCGACCGGATCGAGGCGGGGCAGAAGCTGCTGTCGGTCACCACGCGCACGCGTGACCTGCTCACCGCCGAGCGCAGCGCGCTGAACATCCTGTGCCGGCTGTCCGGCATCGCGACCGCCACGCGCGCGTGGGCGGACGCGCTGGAAGGCACCAAGGCGAAGGTCCGGGACACCCGGAAGACGACGCCCGGCCTGCGCTCGCTGGAGAAGTTCGCCGTCCGGTGCGGCGGGGGCGTCAACCACCGCATGTCGCTGTCCGACGCGGCGCTGGTGAAGGACAACCACGTGGTCGCCGCCGGCGGCGTCGCGCAGGCCTTCAAGGCCGTACGGGAGGCGTTCCCGGAGGTGCCGATCGAGGTCGAGGTCGACACCCTGCACCAGCTGCGCGAGGTCGTGGACGCGGGCGCGGACCTGATCCTGCTGGACAACTTCACGCCCGGCGAGTGCGCGGAGGCCGTCGGTATCGTCGGCGGCCGGGCGCTGCTGGAGGCCTCCGGACGGCTCACGCTCGCCAACGCGCGCGCGTACGCCGACACCGGCGTGGACTTCCTGGCGGTCGGCGCGCTCACCCACTCCTCGCCGATCCTGGACATCGGCCTGGACCTGCGCGAGGCGGAGTGACGTCATGCTCCTGACGATCGACGTCGGCAACACCCACACCGTCCTCGGCCTGTTCGACGGTGAGGACATCGTCGAGCACTGGCGCATCTCCACCGACGCCCGCCGCACGGCGGACGAGCTGGCGGTGCTGCTGCAAGGGCTGATGGGCATGCACCCGCTGCTCGGCGAGGAGCTGGGCGACGGCATCGACGGCATCGCGATCTGCGCGACCGTCCCGTCGGTGCTGCACGAACTGCGCGAGGTCACCCGCCGGTACTACGGCGACGTCCCCGCCGTCCTGGTCGAGCCGGGCGTGAAGACGGGCGTGCCGATCCTCACCGACAACCCCAAGGAGGTCGGCGCGGACCGGATCATCAACGCGGTCGCCGCCGTCGAGCTGTACGGAGGCCCGGCGATCGTCGTGGACTTCGGCACGGCGACCACGTTCGACGCGGTCTCCGCGCGCGGGGAGTACGTCGGCGGGGTGATCGCGCCCGGCATCGAGATCTCCGTGGAGGCGCTCGGCGTGAAGGGCGCTCAGCTGCGGAAGATCGAGGTGGCCCGGCCGCGCAGCGTGATCGGCAAGAACACGGTCGAGGCCATGCAGGCGGGCATCGTGTACGGGTTCGCCGGCCAGGTCGACGGAGTGGTCGGCCGGATGGCGCGGGAGCTGGCCGACGACCCGGACGACGTGACGGTGATCGCCACCGGCGGGCTCGCGCCGATGGTGCTGGGAGAGTCCTCGGTGATCGACGAGCACCAGCCGTGGCTGACGCTGGTCGGGCTGCGCCTGGTGTACGAGCGGAACGTCTCGCGGATGTGACGGCCGGCGCCCGGCCGGGTGCCGGCGCCCGCCCGTGACGGCGACGCCCCGACCGGGTCCCGGCCTCCGACCCCGGCCGTAGGCGTCCGCCCGTGCCTGCCGCGACCGTGCCCGCCGGGGTCCGCCCGTGGCCCCGGACGGGCGAAACCGGGAGCGACACGCGGCGACACAACGACCTGATCTGTCACTTTTGTCCGATTAGTTCGATAGCGTCGCCGCATGCCCACGCCATACGGATCCCGCGGCGGCATGGCGTTCGGCGTGGAGGAGCTGCGTGTGCTCCGCCGCGCCCTCGCCCTTGCCCTCCACCCCGGCCACGTCTCCGCCGAGGACGTGCAGGACTGCCATCGCCTCGCCGAGTCGCTCGACGAGGCGCTGCGCGAGGGGGCCAGGCTGCGCGCCTTCCTGGTGGCCGACCTGGGCCGCTACCGGAACGCCCTGCCGGGTACCGCCGCCGGCTACCTCACCCTCCTGGAGGAGGCGCTCGGGGCCGGGCACCGCCCGGCGCCGGACGACCTCGCCGCGCTCCGGGCGCTGCGCGGGAACCCCGCGGCGGCGGCACTGCTGGACCGTTGCCAGGCGCTGGCCGAGCACGACGTACGGGCGCGCTTCGCGCAGGGCGCGCGCAAGGTGCCGGCGCCCGCCGTACCACCCGCGAGAACGCGCCTGCTGGCCCTTGCGGGCGGCGCGGGGGAGCCCGGGGTCCGCCGGGAGGACGAGCGGCCCGAGGAGCCGTCCGAGCCCGCCTCGAAGCCCGCGCCGAAGCCCAGGCCCGCGCCCGGACCCTCGGAGCGGCCCGCGTCGGAACCCACGGCGCCGGAGCCGGGCGCCCCCAAGCGGCCCATCCCCACGCCGGGCGAGGTCTTCCCGCGCGGAAAGCCGGCGCCGCCGGCCGAGCCGACGCAGTCCCGGCAGCTGGCCGCGGGCTGACCGGCCGGCGGGTGCTCCCGGCCCGCGAAGGGTGAATGTGGCGGGTGATCGACCCACCCCGCCCCTTTCGCCCGATCCTCCGTGGCTACCCTGATGTCATGGACTACGTCTCCGCGCTCGTGCCCCCGGCCGTCATGGCCGTGTTCTTCGTCGGACTGGTCAGGGTGATCGTGAAGACCCAGGGCGGGGCCGCCAAGGCCAAGGAGGACGCGGCCGTCGACGCCGCCCTCGCCCGCGTGGAGGGCGCGCCCAAGGCCCCCGCCACCGGCGACGCCTGAGCGGACCGCAGGACCCGAAGCCCCGAGGACCGGCGGACCGCCGCCGGTCCTTCGGCGTGCCCTCGCACCCCTCGGCGGGCCGTCCCGGCGCGGACTCCCGGCGTACGGCGTTTTCCCGGCCGTACGCCCTTTTTGTTCGTGTTTGTACTCCTAGCGCACGTCCGGCACGCCATTGCCGGGATCTCCCACTATTGTTCTGAGCTGTGCCTCGCCCATTGGGAGAACTCGAAGACGCGGTCATGACGCGGGTGTGGAAGTGGAACCGCCCGGTGACCGTTCGAGAAGTCCTGGAAGACCTCCAGCAGGAACGCTCCATCGCGTACACCACCGTGATGACCGTTTTGGACAATCTCCATCAGAAGGGCTGGGTGCGTCGCGAGGCGGAAGGCCGGGCCTATCGATATGAGGCCGTGTCGACACGTGCCGCGTACGCCGCGGCCCTCATGAACGACGCGTGGTCGCAGAGTGACAACCCGGCCGCCGCTCTCGTCGCCTTCTTCGGCATGATGAGCGAGGAACAACGGCAGGCCCTGAGGGACGCCGTACGCATCGTGCAGGGGCCGCTGGAAACCCGGGAAGCTCCCGAAGCCCGGCAACAGGAAGCGCCGCAAGCCAGGCAAGAGGAGAACCCCGGCTCGGCAGAGGGCGCGGACGGACGATAGCGTCCGCTCATGTCAGCAGAGCGTCCCGAAGTCTCCGCAAAAGCCATCACCGTCAGGCGGGCCCGGACCAGCGATGTCCCCGCCGTGCGCCACCTCCTCGACGCCTACGTCCGTGACCGCATCCTGCTCGACAAAGCCACCGTGACGCTTTACGAGGACATCCAGGAGTTCTGGGTCGCGGAACGCGACGACAACGCCGAGGTGGTCGGCTGCGGTGCGCTGCACGTCATGTGGGAGGACCTCGCGGAAGTCCGGACTCTGGCGGTGAAGCCGGGGCTGAAGGGCGCCGGCGTCGGTCATCGGGTTCTGGAGAAGTTGCTCCAGACCGCTCGCTGGCTCGGCGTTCGGCGAGTTTTCTGCCTGACCTTCGAAGTGGACTTCTTCGGGAAGCACGGCTTCGTGGAGATCGGGGAGACTCCGGTCGACACCGATGTCTACGCGGAGCTGTTGCGTTCCTATGACGAGGGCGTCGCCGAGTTCCTCGGTCTCGAACGAGTGAAGCCGAACACCTTGGGCAACAGCCGGATGCTTCTGCATCTGTGATCGTCATTGCCCCGGTTCCCTATGTCCGAAACGCGCATGTTTCCGGACGCGGGCGGTCCGCTGAGTCACTCCCGAGGGTTTGTGTTTTTCCGGCAAAAGCGGTTTGCTTTCCGACGTACTGCAGTACTGCATATAACAGGGGCGGCGAAACGGCGGACGCCGCACACCCCTGGTCCTCAACGTTATCGATGAAAGGAAAAACGGTGGCACAGAAGGTTCAGGTCCTTCTTGTCGACGACCTCGACGGCGGCGAGGCGGACGAGACCGTGACGTTCGCACTGGACGGCAAGACGTACGAGATCGATCTCACGACTGCCAATGCGGACAAGCTGCGCAGCCTTCTTGATCCCTATGTGAAGGGCGGGCGGCGTACCGGCGGCCGTGCTTCGGGTGGTCGTGGAAAGGCGCGCGCCGCTACCGGCGGCAGCCAGGACACCGCGGCGATCCGCGCCTGGGCGAAGGAGAACGGTTACGAGGTCAACGACCGCGGCCGTGTTCCCGCGTCCATCCGCGAGGCCTACGAGAAGGCCAACGGCTGATTCCGCCGCTCGGCGGGATTCCCGGCGCAGGCGCGCCGCAGCCGGACCCGGTGGCACCACGCCGCCACCGTGTCCACCAGTCGTACGAGATCGGGGACGCTCCCCTCGCGTCCCACGGCCGGCGCGGCCGGAACGACGGGCATGGCCGGCATGGCCGGCAGCGAGTCCTCGACCGCGCGCCCCGGTCCAGGGGGCCGCAGCCACACAGCGGCCCCCTGCACCCATTTCCCGTCCCCGGACCGGGACCGTGCGGACTCGGACCGTGCGGATTCGAACCGTGCGGACTCGGAGCGTACGGATTCCGAGCGTGCGGATTCGAGTCCCAGGGCGGCGGCGGCCTCCGTGGGCGGCAGCGGCGCCTCCAGCGTCCCGCCCTCGCCCAGGGCCCGCAGGTCCAGAGGCACTGAGCCCCACTCCAGCCAGTCCAGCAACCCGGGCAGCTCCTCCGCGCTGCCCGCGGCCACCAGCAGCTCCATCCGGTCGCCCCGCAGGGCCACCGGAGAGCCCGGCGCGAGATGCCGCAGTGCGGCCGCGCCCGCCTCGGCCGGCACGTCCAGGACGTCGAACCGCACCCCCGTGGGCAGCCGCAGCGGCCGGCCGGGCACTGTCGGCCACCCCAGATCGTTCTCGTACCAGCGTCGGGCCCGGGTGTCCGGGTCGGCGGAGAAGCCGTCCGCGGCCGGTGCGTCCGGACCGGGGGGCCGACGGGGAAGAGGAACCGTGGAAGTAGTGAGGACCGGGCCAACCATGCCAAGTCCAACCGCCGAACCACCCTTCGGGTTACGCTGGGTGTCCTGTCTGCTGCGCAGAGTGCCGCAAGAGGGGGCGCGCGGGGGCCCGGGGAGGCGCAAGGTTGTTCGCCCATAGCGGAGGGAACCGGTGCGCGCGGCATGGAGTGTCAGTCCCTGCGGGTAAGACATGCCTAGTGGGAGGGGGCGACGCGCGGGTAGGGCCGTCTCACGTTCGCCATCGGCGTAGTGGCGAGTGGGGTAACTGCCTGGCCTGCGGGAACATCGTCTCGCACCATCGGGTTGGAGCAGATGTCGGCGTTCGGGGTCAGGAGGCCATCGACGGTGTCGGCAGTTGGAATGAGCGGTCCCCGCTTGCGGGACTAAGCTGCGGAAGGACAGGGAGGGGAAGTTCCCCCCACTGCCTGACCGCTCTGAGGAGCGATTAACGATGTTCGAGAGGTTCACCGACCGCGCGCGGCGGGTTGTCGTCCTGGCTCAGGAAGAAGCCCGGATGCTCAACCACAACTACATCGGCACCGAGCACATCCTCCTGGGTCTCATCCACGAGGGCGAAGGTGTCGCCGCTAAGGCCCTGGAGAGCCTCGGCATTTCGCTTGAGGCGGTCCGCCAGCAGGTGGAGGAGATCATCGGTCAGGGTCAGCAGGCCCCGTCCGGTCACATCCCCTTCACCCCCCGTGCCAAGAAGGTCCTGGAGCTGTCGCTCCGCGAGGCCCTTCAGCTGGGCCACAACTACATCGGCACGGAGCACATCCTGCTCGGCCTGATCCGTGAGGGCGAGGGCGTCGCCGCCCAGGTCCTGGTCAAGCTGGGCGCAGACCTCAACCGGGTGCGGCAGCAGGTCATCCAGCTGCTCTCCGGTTACCAGGGCAAGGAGACCGCCACCGCCGGCGGCCCGGCCGAGGGCACGCCCTCGACCTCTCTCGTCCTGGACCAGTTCGGCCGGAACCTCACCCAGGCCGCTCGTGAATCCAAGCTCGACCCGGTCATCGGGCGCGAGAAGGAGATCGAGCGGGTCATGCAGGTGCTGTCCCGCCGTACGAAGAACAACCCGGTCCTGATCGGTGAGCCCGGCGTCGGCAAGACCGCCGTCGTCGAGGGCCTCGCCCAGGCCATCGTCAAGGGCGAGGTGCCCGAGACGCTCAAGGACAAGCACCTCTACACGCTGGACCTCGGCGCCCTGGTCGCCGGCTCCCGCTACCGCGGTGACTTCGAGGAGCGCCTGAAGAAGGTGCTCAAGGAGATCCGCACCCGCGGCGACATCATCCTGTTCATCGACGAGCTGCACACGCTGGTCGGTGCGGGTGCCGCCGAGGGCGCCATCGACGCCGCTTCGATCCTGAAGCCGATGCTGGCCCGCGGTGAGCTGCAGACCATCGGTGCGACCACGCTGGACGAGTACCGCAAGCACCTGGAGAAGGACGCGGCCCTGGAGCGCCGCTTCCAGCCCATCCAGGTCGCCGAGCCGTCCCTGCCGCACACGATCGAGATCCTCAAGGGTCTGCGCGACCGGTACGAGGCCCACCACCGGGTCTCCATCACGGACGAGGCGCTGGTCCAGGCCGCCACCCTGGCCGACCGGTACATCTCGGACCGCTTCCTGCCGGACAAGGCGATCGACCTGATCGACGAGGCCGGTTCCCGGATGCGCATCCGCCGGATGACCGCGCCGCCGGACCTCCGCGAGTTCGACGAGAAGATCGCCGCCGTCCGCCGGGACAAGGAGTCCGCGATCGACTCGCAGGACTTCGAGAAGGCCGCCTCCCTGCGCGACAAGGAGAAGCAGCTCCTGGCCGCCAAGGCCAAGCGGGAGAAGGAGTGGAAGGCCGGCGACATGGACGTCGTCGCCGAGGTCGACGGCGAGCTGATCGCCGAGGTCCTCGCCACGGCCACCGGCATCCCGGTCTTCAAGCTGACCGAGGAGGAGTCCAGCCGCCTGCTCCGCATGGAGGAGGAGCTGCACAAGCGGGTCATCGGCCAGAACGACGCCGTCAAGGCGCTGTCGAAGGCGATCCGCCGTACCCGCGCCGGTCTGAAGGACCCGAAGCGTCCGGGCGGTTCGTTCATCTTCGCCGGCCCGTCCGGTGTCGGTAAGACCGAGCTGTCCAAGGCGCTCGCCGAGTTCCTCTTCGGTGACGAGGACGCGCTGATCTCCCTCGACATGTCGGAGTTCAGCGAGAAGCACACGGTGTCGCGGCTCTTCGGTTCGCCCCCCGGCTACGTGGGCTACGAGGAGGGCGGCCAGCTGACCGAGAAGGTCCGCCGCAAGCCGTTCTCCGTCGTCCTCTTCGACGAGGTCGAGAAGGCCCACCCGGACATCTTCAACTCGCTGCTGCAGATCCTGGAGGACGGTCGTCTGACCGACTCCCAGGGCCGGGTCGTGGACTTCAAGAACACGGTCATCATCATGACGACCAACCTCGGCACCCGGGACATCTCCAAGGGCTTCAACCTCGGCTTCGCCGCCGCGGGTGACACGAAGACCAACTACGAGCGCATGAAGAACAAGGTCTCGGACGAGCTGAAGCAGCACTTCCGCCCCGAGTTCCTCAACCGCGTCGACGACGTGGTCGTCTTCCCGCAGCTGACGCAGGCGGACATCCTGCGGATCGTCGACCTGATGGTCGGCAAGGTGGACGAGCGCCTGAAGGACCGGGACATGGGCATCGAGCTGTCCCAGTCCGCCAAGGAGCTGCTGGCCAAGAAGGGCTACGACCCGGTGCTGGGCGCGCGTCCCCTGCGTCGCACGATCCAGCGCGAGGTCGAGGACACGCTGTCGGAGAAGATCCTCTTCGGCGAGCTGCGTCCCGGTCACATCGTGGTCGTGGACACCGAGGGCGAGGGCGACGCCCAGACCTTCACCTTCCGGGGTGAGGAGAAGTCGGCGCTGCCGGACGTCCCGCCGATCGAGCAGGCGGCCGGCGGTGCCGGGCCGAACCTGAGCAAGGACGCGTAAGCCTCCGTCGATCGGCCGAGTGGCCGAGTGAGAGGGGCCGGTGCCTACTGGGCACCGGCCCCTCGCGGCTTTCCGGGGTCAGGTCACGGTGACTTCCGCGTGGGGGAAGAGAGCGGCGTACCGCGAGGCCGGGAGCCGTTCTTCCAGCCCGGCCTCCAAGGACACCGAGCGGACTCCCGGCAGCCGTGCCGCGAGGGCGGAGAGCCCCTCGTAGCCGCCGACTCCGGCCAGCTCCAGCTCTTCCACGTGTGGCAGCTCGGGCAGCTGCGCAAGGAGGTCCACACCGTTCAGCCGGAGACTGAGGGACCGCAGACCGGTCCAGTGCGCCAGCCCGCGCAGCCCAGTGGAGCGCAGGCTCTGGTGGCTCAGGTGGAGGAATTCCAGCGGCGCATCGGCCGGCAGGGCCTCGCGGAGGTCGGTGCCCGGCAATTCCCCGCCCCACACCACGAGGCTGGTGAGCGACCTCAGGGACCGCAGGCCCGTCAGGTCCCGGAGGCCGAGGAGAACCAAGTCGGTCAGCGGGAGCGCGGCCAGCCGGTGCAGTCCCGTCGCGGCCGGGCAGGCGGTCAGCTGGAGGACGCTCAGCGAGCGGAACGGCAGCAGGCCGCCCAGGTCGACGGGTTCGGGATTGTTCGTCAGCAGGAGCGCCGTCACCCCCTCGGGGGCCGCGGGGTGGGCGGCCACGATGTCCTCGGCCGTGTGCGGGCCGTCGAAGCGCAGCAGATGCCAGGGGCGCATACGGGCCAGGGCGGCACGCTGTCCGGCGCTCCGGCAGTCCAGCAGGAGGTCCGTACGGTCCAGGTGGTCCAGGACCTCCGTCGCGTACTGCCCGCTCTCGAAGCGCTCCCACGTTCCCACCAGCTGCCGCCGTACATCCAGGCTCGGATGCTCCCGGAACCGCCGCAGCACCGCCAGCGCCCCCTCCGGCTCCTCCTCCCCGAGGAGCGAGGCGGTGACCGTCACCCCCCGCGCCTCCTCGTCCGTCAGTCCCTGCGGGCCCGGGAGCAGCTCCAGCACCAGGGGACCGGCCTCGGCCAGGGCCCTCGCGTCCGCTGTCGTCCGGGGCGGTATCAGCGCCCCGGCCCGCGCCTCCACCTCCGCGCGTACCGCCGGCTCCAGGGCCGCGGCGTGTTCCAGGCAGGCCAGCGCCAGCAGGGTCAGCCGGGGTGTGTCCCGGTCGAGCAGCCGCCGGAGGATCGAGGACCGTTCGCGGGGCCGGGCATGGGCCACCGCCATCCGGACGACGTCCTCCCACTGGCTGTCGTCGGCGTGGCCGACCAGGACGTCCAGGTGGCCCTCCGCCACCGCGTACCGGGCCCCCAGGTAGTCCTGGAAGGTGCGGTGGACGAAGTCCACGACGCCCTCGGCCGGTTGGCGCAGCATCCCGCTCCGCAGCAGCAGCGCCCGCAACACGCTCGCCGCGTCCCCCTGGGCCGAGGCGAGCGTGGGCAGGCACCGCTCCACGATGCCCTCGGCCGTGGCGACGTCCGTCTCCGTGCGGCCGCTCAGCACCAGCGCGTACGCCAGCCGCTGGAGCAGCTCCAGCTGCACTTCCTCGCCCAGTTCGACGCCCGTTCCCCGCTCCCGGTCCCGGCGGGCGAGCAGCATCGTGAGCGCGGCGTCGTACAGCTCCTTGCGTCCGGTGGGGAGGTAGCCCCGGCGTTCCCGGTGCAGGGCGCAGATCAGCCCGCACATCAGGGGGTTGGTGGCCAGCCGGGCCAAGTCCCTCTTGGTGCGCAGGGAGTCGAGGAGCGGTCCCTCGAACTCCTGGGCGCCCGCAGCCTCGTGCCAGCGGTGGACGAAGGTCGCGATCTCGGAGCGCCGCATCGGGGCCAGGGCCAGTTCCCGGAAGCCTTCCTGGGCCAGCCAGTCGGGGCGTACGGCGGTGGGGCGGGAGGTCAGCAGCCAGTCGTTGCCGGGGTAGGCCGTGAGCAGGGAGCGCAGCCACTCGCGGGTGCGGTGGCGGTCGGCGGCCGGGATCTCGTCGAGGCCGTCCACCAGGACCAGGCCCCGGCCGGCGGTCAGGACGCGGTCGGTCCAGCCCTCCGGCGGGGTCAGGGGGCAGCCGACCGCCGCGAGGAAGCCGGCCGGCGCGGGCAGCGGGCCGGTGCGGGCCAGGGTGCGCAGGGGGAGGACGTAGGGGACGCGGCCGGTGTCGCGGGCCGCGGTGACCGCCAGCCACTGCACCAGCGTCGTCTTGCCGGAGCCGGCGTCGCCGCGCAGCAGCACACGGGAGCCCCCTGCCAGGGCCTCCTCGGCGGGCAGCCGGCCCGGGGCGACGGGCGGGCGTTCCCCGTCCTCCCGCGGCGTCTCCTCCGCCGCCGTCGCCTCCAGGCTCAGGTAGGCGACTTCCAGCGGCCAGCGGTCGGGGGAGTCGCGCAGATCGATGCCGTAGATGGTGATGTGGTTGTGCCGGTCGGCGACATAGGGCAGGTAGCGGCGTTCGAAGGCGGTGTCGCGGGCGTCGGGTCGCGGGGTGCGGGTGATCAGCTCGTCCACCCTGGCGATGAGTTCCGCCTGGGCGCGGCTCTGCTCGACCAGGGTGCGGGCGACGAAGGAGGAGCGGCGGGTGAAGAACTCCAGGATCTGGAGGCAGGCCCACTCGGTCGCGGAGTCGAGGAAATGGCGGGCTTCCGTCGAGAGGCCGTGGTGGTTCAGGAAGCCCGAGCGGAAGCGCAGCTGCCGGGCGAGTTCGGCCGCACCCAGGCGTACGGCCTGGATGTCGTCCATGTCGAGGTCGCCCAGGGCGAGCAGACGTCCGGCCAGGACGTCGGCGACGGCTTCCTGTTCGTCGGCGGGGAACGGGGGTTCGCCGGGTGACCGGACCGCCTCCGCCACGATGTGCTCGGCCAGGCGGCGGACCTCCTTCTCGCCCAGCGACCGCTTCTCGCCCCGGAACGACACCAGCGCCGACAGCCGCACCGGCTTGTCGACCAGGCCCGCGCCCGGTCCGTCCTGGCGGAACAGTTTCTTCACCAGCGGGCCGAGCAGGCCGGAGGCCAGCTTGCTGCCCAGTACGGCCGGCTCCATCCGCCACCCCCGTGTGCGTACGACGTAAGGATGGAGCCTAGCCAGCGTGCGCGGCCCTGGTGACGGCAACCGGCCGTCGGCCCTCGTTACGACAACTGACCGTCGTAGTCGGGCAGCTTGAACGTCTTCTCGGCGTGGCCGCCGGAGAGGTCCGTGGGGCTGTTGCCGATGTTCGCGATGATCGTGTAGCCGTCGTTCTCGATGCCGGCGCGCTGGGCGGTCTTGTAGGCGGCGACGTCCTTGAAGAGGTCGAACAGACCGCGGACGCGGAGACCGGAGACGTCGTAGCCGTCGTGTTCGAGGTTGTACTCGGTGGGCCAGTACAGGATGCCGGGGCGGGCGGTGACGAAGAAGAGGGAGACGCCGTGCTCCTGGGCGTAGCGGGCGGCCTCCAGGACGGGCTCGTTGGCCGGCTGGGGGTAGCTGAAGCCGAAGTCGGTCTCCAGCGTGGTGTTGTCGATGTCGAAGACGATCGCCTGCTTCTCGCCCGGCCGGGCGGCGGCGATGCGGGTCTTCAGGTACGGCAGGGCCTGGTCCATGACCGCCTGGCAGTCCCGTTGCCAGGTCGCGTGGTCGACCTTCGCGGAGGAGGTGCTCGCGGCCTCGGCCGGGGCGGCCGTCGCGGCCGGGGCGGCCAGCGCGGCCAGTGCGGCCACGGAGACAGCGGTCGCGGAGATGCTCCGGGCCCGGGGGCGTCTGGTCATCGGTGGGGGTCCTCTCGCGTCTCTGAATGTCAGGGGCATGATCTGAGGCGAGGGTGGCGCGAGGGGAACCGTAGGGTTACTGGACGGTAGGTGCATAGAGGTCTGCATCACATTTCCCCGGCTGCCGCTATGGCCGGCCGGTGATTAGCAGCACAGGACCGAAGTTGCCTACTAACGGGCATAGTGAGAGGAAATAGACGGATAAAAAGGACTTTTGTCGCCGAAGGCGTCAGGTGAAAACCCCGTAGTCAGGGGCGGTGTCCGCCGGGCGCGGCGGGTGTCAAGAGATGGCTGTTTTTGTACGCCCCTACTACTTGACGCCGTAGATGGGCCCTTTGTCGGCTCTCGTGTTGCTCGGTTATCAAGGGATGGCCGCACCGGCAGAGGTCCTCGTGGACTTCCGTCCTCCGGGTGGCCGACCTGTTCCCGAATTCACGAGGTCCCGATGATCCGACGCTTCACGTCCCGCTCTGCTCGTACGTCCTCGCACCGCAACCGCGTGGCCGTCCTGGCTGCCGGAATCGGCGCCACGGCCGTGCTGGGCTCCGGGGTCGCGAGCGCCGCCACCGCGTCCGCCGGCTCCTGGGTCGACCCGGTGAAGAGGTACACGCTCTCCGCCAGCTTCATGCAGGCCGGCAGCCACTGGGTCGCCAAGCACAGTGGCCAGGACTTCGCCGTCCCGACCGGCACCGAGGTCCTCGCCGCGCACGGCGGCACCGTCGTCAAGGCCGGCCCGAACGGCGCCGGTGACGGCCCCGCCTACGGCAACGCCGTCGTCATCAAGCACGGCAACGGCACCTACTCGCAGTACGCGCACCTGTCCCGGATCGACGTCCGGATCGGCCAGGTCGTCGCGACCGGCCAGCACATCGCCCTGTCCGGCTCCACCGGCAACTCCACCGGTCCGCACCTGCACTTCGAGATCCGTACGACCCCGAACTACGGCTCCGCCGTCGACCCGGTCGCGTTCCTGCGTGCCAAGGGTGTGACGGTCTGACCTAACCCTTGCCGTGGGCGTGCTCGTGCGCCTGCGTGACCAGGTCCAGGGCGACCTCGAGAACGGCTTCGCGCTTCTTCCCGGGGTCGCCTTCGAGGTCGTGCATCAGGAACATCCCGGCGTGCAGCGTGAACATCGCGCTGACCGAGCGCACCTGGTCGACCAGGTGCGCGTCGGGGTCGATGAGGATGTTCCGCAGACCGCGCATCCGGTCCTTGAAGATGTCGCCGATGCGCAGTTCCCGCACCGTGGCCTGGTTCTCCTGCATGAAGCGGAAGAGCGGTTCCGCGCCGGAGAGCGCCTCGCTGTAGCGGCGGACGATCTCCTGCTTGGTCTCCAGGGTGTGCGGTTGCAGCCGGCCCCACTCGATCAGGTCCTCGATCGGCTTCGTCAGGTCCTCGAAGAGGCTGACGATGATCTCTTCCTTGGTCTTGAAGTGGTAGTACAGGGCCGCTTTGGTGACGTCGAGACGCTCGGCGATCTCCCGCAGGGAGGTCTTCTCGTAGCCCTGCTCCGCGAAGAGTTCGAGCGCCACGTCCTGGATGCGCTGGCGGGTGTTGCCGCGGCGCTGCTGCTTGGTGCCGTCCATGGTGACGCCCATCCTCGTACTCCTCGCGCTCCCGCGAAACTTACTTGACGCCCGGCTAGTAACGGGTCTACCTTCCCAGTGTAGTGAGAACTAGCCGGGCGGCAAGTAAGTAGTCGTCGCAGGGGGAATGGGAAAGACGATGGCGGACAACGTCGAAAGCGTCACAGAGGGCAAACAGCCCAGAAGCGTGCGAGTGGTACTGCTCGCACTCATGATCGCGATGATGCTCGCGATGCTCGACAACATGATCGTGGGTACGGCGATGCCCACGATCGTGGGCGAACTGGGCGGCCTGGAGCACCTCTCCTGGGTCGTCACCGGCTACACCCTGGCCACCGCGGCCTCCACCCCGGTCTGGGGCAAGCTCGGTGACATGTTCGGGCGCAAGGGCGCCTTCCTCAGCTCGATCGTGATCTTCCTGATCGGTTCGGCGCTGAGCGGCATGGCCCAGGACATGGGCCAGCTCATCGGCTTCCGGGCCGTGCAGGGCCTGGGCGCCGGCGGTCTGATGGTCGGCGTCATGGCGATCATCGGCGACCTGATCCCGCCGCGGGAGCGCGGCAAGTACCAGGGCATGATGGCCGGCGTCATGGCGCTCGCGATGATCGGCGGTCCGCTGGTCGGCGGCACCATCACCGACAACTGGGGCTGGCGCTGGGCCTTCTACATCAACCTGCCGCTCGGCGCCGTGGCGCTGGCGCTGGTCACCGCGGTGCTGCACCTGCCGAAGAAGCGGTCCAAGGCCGGTATCGACTACCTCGGCGTGGTGCTGCTGACCGTCGGCATCACCGCGATCGTGCTGGTCACCACCTGGGGCGGCACCGAGTACGCCTGGACGTCCGCGCGGATCATGGAGCTGACCGGCATCGGCGTCGTCGCGCTGGTCGGGTTCGTGTTCTGGCAGACCAGGGCCGCCGAGCCGGTCCTGCCGCTGCACATCTTCCGCAGCCGCAACTTCACGCTGATGTCCGTCATCGGCTTCATCACCGGCTTCGTGATGTTCGGGGCCACGCTCTTCCTGCCGCTGTACCAGCAGGCGGTGCAGGGCGCGTCCGCCACCAACTCCGGCCTGCTGCTCCTGCCGATGCTCGGCGCGATGCTGGTGACCTCGATGGTCGCCGGCCGGGTCACCACCAGCAGCGGCCGCTACAAGGTCTTCCCGATCGCGGGCGGCGTGCTGATGATCATCGGTCTCTACCTGCTGTCGACCATGGACACCGGGACGACGCGCCTGACGTCCGGCGTCTACATGGCCGTGGTCGGCGCCGGCATGGGCTGCCTGATGCAGATCACCATGCTGGTCGCGCAGAACAGCGTGGAGATGAAGGACATGGGCGTGGCGTCCTCCTCCACCACCCTGTTCCGTACGCTCGGTTCCTCGTTCGGTGTCGCCATCATGGGCGCGCTGTTCAACCACCGGGTGCAGGACGTCATGACCGAGCGGGCCGGCGCGCTGGGCAAGGGCATCACCGAGAAGTCGGCGCAGCTGGACGCGGCGAGCCTGGCGAAGCTGCCGGCGGCGGCCCGCGAGGCCTATCAGCACGCGGTCTCCGCGGGCACGCACTCCGCGTTCCTGCTCGGCGCCGGGGTCGCGGTGCCGGTGCTGATCGCGGCGCTGTTCGTCAAGGAAGTGCCGCTGAAGGGCGGGCCCCAGAAGCCTTCCGCCGAGGGTGCCGACGCGGCCCCGGCGGCGGTGGTCGAGGTCGTCTGACGTCCTGTCCGGTCCGAAGGCCCCGGTGCGTGTCCGCCACCGGGGCCTTCGGCCGTTCCCCGGACCCGGTGCGTGTCCGCCACCGGGGCCTTCGGCCGTTCCCGCCGGTCCGCGCCCGATGTCAGTGGCCCATGTCACCATCGGGCCATGGACAGGATCCGCCGTCTGCGTCTGGCCAAGGACGTCATGGACCGGGACTGGGCCGACCCGGGGCTCGGCCTCGACGCGGTGGCGTCCCACGCGGGGTACTCGCGCTACCACTTCCTGCGCGCCTTCAAGGAGACGTACGGCGAGACCCCCGGCCGGTATCTGACCCACCGGCGCATCGAGCGCGCCGAGGAGATGCTGCGCTGCGCCGACCTCACCGTGACCGAGATCTGCACGCTGGTCGGCTTCAGCAGCCTCGGCACGTTCTCCGCCCGCTTCAAGGAACGGACCGGACGCACCCCGAGCGAGTACCGCACGGAGCACGTGGGCCGCGGCGCCGCCCTCATACCCGGCTGCTACGCCCTGCTCTGGGCCGGCGGCTTCGACACCGCAACATCGAAGAAGCGCACCGCGCCCGGCCCCGCCTACGGTGACGAGCAGGAACAGCAGCCGCGCGACAGGAGAGCGGAGCCATGATCAAGGGCCTGGGCATCACCACCGTATGGACCACCGACCAGCAGCGCACGAAGGCATTCTTCACCGAGAAGCTGGACTTCGAGGTGCGCGGCGACCTCGCCATGGGCGACATGCGCTGGGTCACCGTCGGTGCCCGGGACCAGCCCGGGGTGGAGCTGGCGCTGATGAGCCCGGACGGTCCGGGGCTGGACCCCGAGTCCGCCGAGGCGCTGAAGAAGCTCGTCGCCAAGGGGGTGCTGGGAGCGGGAGCGTTCCGTACGGACGACTGCCGGGGGGACTACGAGAAGTTCCGGGCCCGCGGGGTGGAGTTCCTCCAGGAGCCGCGGGAACGGCCGTACGGCATCGAGGCCGTCTTCCGGGACGACAACGGCAACTGGTACTCGCTGACCGAGCGCAGCGAGGAGCTGGACCTCTCCAAGGACTTCGGGTGACCGCGGAGTCCGCCGTGCTGCCGGACCACACGGCGGTACGGGTGGCCCTGTGGCGGGCGCTGCACCTGCGGGCCGATCCGCCGCCGCACGTCATCGAGGACGAGGTCGGGCTGCGGCTGGCCGATCCCGGCGACGGCTGGCGCTCCCGCCCGGACATGGACGAGCGGGACACCCGCCCCGTCCGGGCGTCCATCGCGGCCCGCGCCCGGTTCGTCGAGGACCTCGTCGTGGAGCAGGCCGCGCGCGGAGTGGACCAGTACGTCGTCCTCGGCGCCGGGCTGGACAGCTTCGTCCAGCGCCGTCCGGAGGTCGCCGCGGGCCTGCGGGTGTTCGAGGCGGACCGGCCCGGACCGCAGGAGTGGAAGCGGCGGCGGCTGACCGAACTCGGGTACGGCATCCCCGACCGGCTGCGGCTGGTGCCGGTCGACTTCGAGGGGGACTGGTGGGGGCAGCTGCTCGCGGCCGGCCTCGACCCGGACCGCCCGGCGGTCGTGGCCTGCACCGGCGTCACGATGTACCTCACCCGGGACGCCATCGCGGCGAGCTTCCGGCGGATCGCGACGCTCGCCCCGGGCTCCCTGCTCGCCACCACGTTCCTGCGGCCGGCCGAGGACGTCGAGCCCGGGCTGCGGCCCTTCCAGCAGGCGGCGGAACGGGGCGCGCGGGCCGCCGGCACACCGTTCCTCAGCCACTTCACGCCGCCGCGGATGCTGGCCCTGGCCCGCGAGACCGGCTTCCGCGACGCCCGCCACATCACGGCGGAGGACCTCACCCGGCGCTACTTCGCCGGCAGGACGGACGGGCTGCGGCCGTCGAGAGCGGAGGAACTGGTGGTGGCGACCACCTGAGCGGCCCGCGGCGACCGCCCGAAGGCACGGTGCGGTCGCCCGGTGGCACGCGGCGGTCGCCCCCGTGGCACGGTGCGGTCGCCCGGTGGCACGGAGCGTCGCCGGTGTCAGTCGTCCTCGGACGCCGGCAGCATCGGGTAGCTGCCGGTGTTGGTCGGTGCGTGTTCCGGCAGCCACAGGACGGCCACCGCACCCTCCGCGGGGATATGGGCGGGTGCGCCCGGCGGCCGTACGTTGCGGAACGTCAGCCGGGCGCCGATCACGCGGGCCTGGCCGGCCGCGATGGTCAGCCCCAGCCCGTGCCCCTGCCCGGCGCGGTCCTTGCTGCCGGTGCGGAACCGGCTCGGCCCCTCGGCGAGCAGCTCCTCGGGGAACCCGGGTCCGTGGTCGCGGACCCGGATGACCCGGCCCTCCACGGTGACCTCGACCGGCGGTCTGCCGTGCCGGGCGGCGTTGGCGAGCAGGTTGTACAGCACCCGCTCCAGCCGCCGCGGGTCGGTCGTGACCGCCGACTCGTGCACCACCCGTACGGCGATCTCCGGGTCCTTGGCCGCCACCCGGCGCGCGACGAACTCGCCGAGCATGATGTCCTGCAACTCCGCCCGCTCCGAGGCACTGTCGAGCCGGGCCACCTCCAGGACGTCCTCGACCAGCGTGCGCATCGCCTTCGCCCGGTCCAGGACGAGTTCCGTGGGCCGGCCGGGCGGCAGCAGCTCGGCGGCCGTCAGCAGCCCCGTCACCGGCGTGCGCAGCTCGTGCGCGATGTCGGCGGTGACCCGCCGCTCGGCCTCCAGGCGCTGCCGCAGCGCGTCCGCCATGGCGTCCACCGCACGCGCGAGATCGTCGGTCTCGTCCCGTACGACCCCGCCGATGGCCGCCCGCACCCGGACCTCGGTCTCCCCGTTGGCGACCTGGTTCGCGGCGGCCGCCGCCTTGCGCAGCCGGCGGGAGAGCTGACCGCCGATCAGCACGCCCAGCGCGCTCCCGCCGAGCACGACCGCGACCGAACCGATGACCAGGGCCTGGTCCAGATCCCTCAGCATGTCGGTGCTGCGGTCCGGCAGATGGAGGTGCACGGACAGCACATGCCCGTCCTTCACCGGCACGGCCGCCCAGATGTCCGGATCCTTGCCGTGCCGGGAGACGTCACTGGCCCGGCGGCCCCGCTCGACGCTCTTGCGCAGCGCGACCGGCAGGTCCGGGTCGTCGACCTTGACGTACGGGAAGATCGGCCCCCGGTTCAGCTCGTAGTTGCGCTGGGCCAGCAGCAGACGGTCGTTGGCCAGGTCGCGCGCGTTGTCCAGCATCGAGACGTCGGCCGCGTTGTGCACGACCAGGCTCAGCACGATCGCCACCAGACCGGCCACCAGGGCGATCGCCGCGCTGAGTTTCCATCTGAGCCCGGTGCGCAGGCCGACGCGCTCCATGTGCCGGGCCGGGTACCGAAGAATCCCCCGCATACCGTCGCTCCGCTCAGGCCTTCAGCTTGTAGCCGAAGCCGCGGACCGTCTCGATCCGGTCCTGGCCGATCTTCTGCCGCAGCCGCTGCACATGCACGTCCACGACCCGGGTGTCCCCGCCCCAGCCGTAGTCCCATACGCGCTCCAGCAGCTTGTCGCGGGAGAGCACGGTGCCCGGCGCGGAGGAGAACTCCAGGAGCAGCCGCATCTCGGTCGGTGTGAGCGCCACCGGCTCCCCCGCCCGGCGCACCTCCATGCCGTCCGTGTCGATCACCAGGTCGCCGAAGCTCAGCGTGCCGCCGCCGACCGCGGACGCGGACTCCTCCGCCTGCGCGGACCCGCCGGCGTGCCCGAAGCGGCGCAGCACCGCGCGGATCCGGGCCACCAGCACGGCACCGTCGAACGGCTTGGTCACGTAGTCGTCGGCGCCCGCCTCCAGACCGAGGACGACGTCGATGGAGTCGGCGCGCGCCGACAGCATGATCACCGGCACGGTCGACTCGTCCCGGATCCGCCGGCACAGGCTGACCCCGTCCAGGCCCGGCACCATCACGTCCAGCAACGCGATGTCGGGGCGGTTCGTCCGGAACGCCTCCAGGCCCGACAGTCCGTCGGGCATGGCGGTCACCGCGAAGCCGTCCCGCTCCAGGGCGAGCTGGGTGGCCTCACGGATGACGTCGTCGTCCTCGACGAACAGGACGTGGGTCTGGTCTGCCATCCGGGTGCTCTCAGTCCTCGTGGTCTACGTGGGGGGTGGTCAGTTGTCCGGCGCGGGGGTCGGGCCCGCGCCGGCGGCGTTGCTGTACTCGTTGCGGGTGGGTTTGCCCGGGAGGAACCGTCCCGCCTTCCAGGTGTACGGGGTCACGACGTCCCCGGACGGGCTGGAGATCGAGTCGTCCTGCTCGTAGAACTGCCTGGTCACCGACAGGGTTCCCCGGTCGATCTCCGCGTAGACCGGGGACTCCTCGCTCTTGAAGACGTTCGTGAACACGCCGTCCTCGTCCCGGTACACGTACGAGCCGATGCCGACCCAGTCGGCGCACGTCATCACGTTGATGACGACGTCGTCCACGGAGGAGTCGGTCAGATCGCCGTACGAGACGTCGACCTGGTACTCGTCGCCGTCGCACGGCTTCAGCTCCCGTTTGACCGTCCCCGACACCTCGGGGTCGTGCTTGAGCAGCGCGATGGGATCCACCTTCCGGTACTTGCCGAAGGTGCTGGGGGAGGTGGGGGAGGCGCCGACGCCCGTCATCGCCGAGGCGTGCGCCGGGCCCTCGTCCCGTGCGCCGGTGCCCCCGCCGCCGCACGCGGCGACCAAAAGGGCGAGGGCGGCGAGCGCGGCCCCCACCGCGATCACCGCCTGTGTACTGCCTCGGGCCCGGTCGGGCCCGGCCCCGGTCAGGCCGCGCAACGCTCCCGCTCCTCACGCTCCAGCGCGCGTGCGTCCAGATCGCGGGCCTCCAGCTCCTCACGGAGCCGGGCGAGCGCCCGGTGCAGCGTGCTCTTGACCGTTCCGGCCGACATGCCGAGGGCCGCGGCCGTCTCCTCTGTGGACATCTGCTCCCAGTGTCGCAGCACCACGACACTGCGCTGCTTCGGTGCCAGCACCTTCATGACGTCCATCAGCAGGGCCCGGTCGGCGTGCTGCTCGGTGGAGTCGTCCACGGAGGCGTCCGGAAGCTGCTCGGTCGGCACTTCCTCCAGCTTGCGCGCCCGCCACCACTCGGTCCGCGTGTTGATCATGACCCGGCGCAGATAGGCGTCGGCGAGCCGCTTGTCGGCGATCCCTTCCCAGCGGCCGTACGTCCGGACCAGCGCGGTCTGGAGCAGGTCCTGGGCGTCGACCGGGTCCGGTACCAGCCGGCGGGCGCTGCGCAGCAGCGCGTCCTGCCGGGTGCGGACGTACTCCTCGAATTCGAGCACCTCGCCCTGCGCCATGATCAACCGCCTCCGCTCCCCGTTGTGCCTCCGGCTCGTGCCGGAAGTTCCGCCGTCCCCGTGCCCGGTGGTCCGCCGGGCACGGAGAGAAAACTACGGAGCGGTTGTCACGGGGCTGTGCGGACCAGCCTGCGGCTGGCAATCGGCTATCCGTCGGTTGTGTAACGGAAGGCGGATCGGGGTAGAGCGAGCGGTCTGTATGTCCTAGTACGTGGCCTTTTATGTCATCGCATTCCCGGTAACGGGCACCCGAGGACTGTGATGTGGCTGTCCGTCAGCTGAGCGGCAGCCGGTACAGACCGCCCGGCATCGGCTCCACCAGACCGTCGGAGACCAGCCCGTCGAGCGCGCGGGCCCGCTGTACGGGCTCGTGCCACACCCGGTCCAGCACCGCCTGCGGCACCGGTGAGAGGGCCTCCCGCAGCACGGCCAGCAGCTTGCCGCGCACCTGCCGGTCCGTGCCCGCGTACGTCTGCCCGCGGCGCGGCGGCCCCGAGTGCTCGGGCTTGCCCGCGAGCCGCCAGGCGCACTGCGCGGCGATCGGGCAGCGCAGGCACTCCTCGTTCTTCGCCGTGCACACCAGCGCGCCCAGCTCCATCGAGGCGGCGGCCCAGCGCGCGGCGGTCCGCTCGTCCTCCGGCAGCAGCTCGCGCGCCAGCCGGCGCTCGGCGGCCGTGGTGGCGTTCGGCGGGTACTGCACACCCGTGACGGCCCGCGCGAGGACCCGGCGCACATTGGTGTCCAGCACCGCGTGCCGCTGCCCGTAGGCGAAGGAGGCCACCGCGGCGGCCGTGTACTCGCCGATGCCCGGCAGCGCCAGCAGCTGCCCGTGATCCGTCGGCACGTCCCCGCCGTGCCGTTCCGTTATGGCGACCGCGGCGCCGTGCAGCCGCAGGGCGCGGCGCGGGTAACCGAGCCGGCCCCAGGCGCGCACCGCCTCGCCGGGCGCCTCCTTGGCGAGGTCGGCGGGGCGCGGCCAGCGGGCCAGCCACTCCTCGTACACGGGCAGCACCCGGCTCACCGGGGTCTGCTGGAGCATGAACTCGCTGACCATCACGCCCCACGGGCCCGCCTCCGGGCGGCGCCAGGGGAGGTCGCGGGCGTGGGCGTCGAACCAGTCGATCACAGGGGCGTGCAGCTTCTCAGTCATGGCCTTTCCGATCCTGCCATGGGTTGGCGGACATGATGCGTGACACCGTGGTGACCGAGCGTGGCGGAGCGTGAAGAACCGTGCCGTCCGCGGCAGTTACCGGGATGATGATCCGGAAAAGTTCACGTCGGCGCGGCGGGTGACGCGAGCAAGCGCCTGGATCTCTCGTAGAGTTTTCGCCGTGGGATCTCTGCGCAATCCGGTCGGGCCGCTTCCCTCCACCATCTACTGGCGTCGGAGGGTCGTACTGCTGTCCGTACTAGCCCTGTTGGCGCTGGTGGCCTTGTGGATCGTCACCGCCGGCGGCGGAGGCGGCAAGAAGAACGACGACGCCTCCAACGGCAAGAACCCCACGCACACGATCACCCCCGGACCGAGCCCGTCCGGTTCCGCGATCAGCCAACACCCCGGCGGGCGCGACGAGTCGGGCGGGGACTCCGGCGGGAGTGGCTCCGGGGGGAGCGGCTCCGGGGGGAGCGGCTCCGGCGGGAGCGGTGACGCCGCGGGGGCGGCCGACGGCTCCTCCGGCTCCTCCGGTTCCGCCGGCGGCTCGGGTGCGGCCGCCGGCGGCGGTGCCGTCGTCGCGGGCGACGCGCTCCCCGCGTCCTCCACGCTGCCCGACTGCGCCTCCGGCGCGGTGACGTTGAGCCTGCGCAGCGTGCACAACTCCTACTCGCCGGACCGGACGCCGACCTTCGAACTCACCGCGAAGAACGGCTCGTCGGCCGACTGCAAGGTCGATCTCGGCCCGAAGAAAGCGGTGTTGACCATCACCCCCGCGGACGGGGACGACGCGTACTGGTCGTCGGCCGACTGCGCCAAGGACGCGGGGAGCCTGGTGTTCCGGGTGCCCGCGGGCAAGAGCATCACCTACACCGTGAAGTGGGACCGCAAGCCGAGCGCTCCGCACTGCGCGACGCCGTCCCCGGGCGCGGCCAAGCCCGGCACCTATCTGCTGGAGGCCAAGGCGCCGGGGCACGGCAAGGTGCAGGCGTCGTTCGTGCTGTCGGCGGACTGAGCGCCGGGGCGGCACGGGGCGCCACCACGGACCCGCGGTCGCGGTGCCGCGACGCGCCCCCGGGGAAGGGGGCTCCCGGCCCTCGCCTCAGACGTACCGCTCCAGGATGGACGACTCGGCCAGCCGCGACAGACCTTCCCGGACACTCCTCGCCCGGGCCTCGCCCACACCGTCCACGGTCTGGAGGTCGTCCACACTCGCGGCCAGCAGCTTCTGCAGACCGCCGAAGTGCTCCACCAGGCGGTCGATGATGGCGCCCGGCAGGCGCGGCACCTTGGCCAGCAGCCGGAAGCCGCGCGGGGACACCGCGGAGTCCAGTGTCTCGGGTGAACCGGTGTAGCCCAGCGCACGCGCCACCGTGCCCATTTCGAGCAGTTCCGCGTGCGTCAGCGCGTCCAGCTCGGCCAGGGCCTCGTCGACCGTGCGGGACCGCTTCGCCGTCGGCTCGGGGACGTAGTCCCGGACGACCAGCTCGCGGTCCGGCTCGACCCCGGCGATCAACTCCTCCAGCTGGAGGGCGAGCAGCCGTCCGTCCGTGCCCAGCTCGACCACGTACTCGGCGATTTCGGTGGCGATGCGGCGCACCATCTCCAGCCGCTGCGCGACCGCGGAGACGTCCCGGACCGTCACCAGGTCCTCGATCTCCAGCGCCGACAGCGTGCCCGCGACCTCGTCCAGCCGCAGCTTGTACCGCTCCAGCGTGGCCAGGGCCTGGTTCGCGCGGGAGAGGATCGCCGCCGAGTCCTCCAGGACACGCCGCTGACCGTCCACGTACAGGGCGATCAGCCGCATCGACTGGGAGACCGAGACCACGGGGAAGCCGACCTGCTTGCTCACCCGGTCCGCCGTGCGGTGCCGCGTGCCCGTCTCCTCCGTGGGGATCGTCGGGTCCGGCACCAGCTGGACGCCCGCGCGCAGGATCTTCGACAGGTCCGACGACAGCACGATGCCGCCGTCCAGCTTGCACAGCTCCCGCAGCCGGGTCGCGGCGAACTCCACGTCCAGCACGAAACCGCCCGTGCACATCGCCTCGACCGTCTTGTCGGAGCCGAGGACGATGAGCCCGCCGGTGTTGCCGCGCAGGACGCGCTCCAGGCCGTCACGCAGGGCCGTACCCGGTGCCACGGCGCTCAGCGAGGCGCGCATCAGGCGATCGGAACCGGCGCTCCCACCGGACTTTCCGGGAGCTGCTGCCCGGTCGTTGGCTGCCACTGCACTCCTCCGGTCGCAGGTTCTGACGCGCTTCCGTACCCGCACTCGGTTCGTACGGACGGGCGAGACCTGGGCAAAGTCTACCGGCGCTCCTCCGCCTCCCGTGGGGCCTCTCGGCGACGGGAGCGCGGCAGAACCCGGAGCGCGTCCCCTATGTCGGCGACTTCCAGGACCTTCATGCCGGACGGCACCTTCCCCGGGTCGGTCGGCACGAGCGCGTGCGTGAAGCCCAGCCGGTGCGCCTCGGCGAGCCTGCGCTGCACGCCGGTGACCCGTCTGACCTCGCCCGCGAGCCCCACCTCGCCGATGGCCACCAGGTTCTTCGGCAGCGGGGTGTCGCTGGCGGCGGAGGCCAGGGCGAGCGCGACGGCGAGGTCGGCCGCCGGCTCCGACAGCTTCACGCCGCCGACCGTCGCCGAGTAGATGTCCCGCTTGCCGAGCGCGCTGATCCGGCCGCGCTGCTCCAGGACGGCCAGCATCATCGACACGCGTGAGGTCTCCAGCCCGGACGTGGTGCGGCGCGGGGAGGGGATCTGGGAGTCGACCGTGAGCGCCTGCACCTCGGCGACCAGCGGACGGCGGCCCTCCAGGGTGACGGTCAGACAGGTGCCCGGGACCGGCTCGGCGCGCCGGGTCAGGAACAGGCCGCTGGGGTCGGCGAGGCCCGTGATCCCCTCGTCGTGCAGCTCGAAGCAGCCGACCTCGTCCGTCGCCCCGTACCGGTTCTTCACGCCCCGCACCAGGCGCAGACGCGCGTGCCGGTCGCCCTCGAAGTGCAGGACGACGTCCACCAGGTGCTCCAGCAGGCGGGGGCCGGCGATGGCGCCGTCCTTGGTGACGTGGCCCACCAGCAGCGTGGACATGCCGCGCTCCTTGGAGGCGCGGATCAGGGCGCCGGCGACCTCCCGGACCTGGGCCATGCCACCGGGGGCGCCGTCGATCTCCGGGGAGGCCACCGTCTGCACCGAGTCCAGGATCAGCAGGGACGGCTTGACCTCGTCCAGGTGGCCGAGGACGGCGGAGAGGTCGGTCTCGGCGGCCAGGTACAGGTCGTCGTCGAGGGCGCCGATGCGGTCGGCACGCAGCCGCACCTGGCTCGCCGACTCCTCGCCGGTCACGTAGAGAGTGCGGTGCTCGGCGCTGGCGGACTTGGCGGCCACGTCGAGCAGCAGGGTGGACTTGCCGACGCCCGGCTCGCCCGCGAGCAGGACGACCGCGCCCGGCACGAGACCGCCGCCGAGCACCCGGTCCAGCTCGGGCACGCCGGTGGAGCGGGCGGTGGCCTGCCGGCCGTCGACCTGGCCGATGGGCAGGGCGGAGTTGGTCACCCGGCCCGGGGCCGTCGTCCGGACCGCGGGCGCGCCGTACTCCTCGATCGTGCCCCAGGCCTGGCATTCGGGGCAGCGGCCGAGCCACTTGGCCGTCTGCCAGCCGCACTCGGTGCAGCGGTAGGACGGGCGGTCCTTGGTGGTCTTGGTACGGGCAGCCATGCGGAAACCGTAGCCCGCGGCACTGACAACGGGACCCGGGGCCGGGCACGAAGGGCCCGCGAGCGCGGGCGGACGACCCGTGAGGCGCGTACGAGTGATCCTTTCCCGGCCACCATCCACCAAGATCCGGCCGCGGAATAAAAGGTTCCTGTCCCCTTATGAGGGATCGTTTCACCCGTACGGATTAAAAGTGCTCAAGGTTCCAGAAGGGGCACTCCAACGCCGCCTACGGTCGCACGGGTGATGAGCAGCAGTCCGGAGACGGCCACCCGCACGACCGGTGCGCACCGCGCGCGCCGCGACGCCCGTGAGGGACGCGAAACACGACACGAAGCGCGTGAGGCACGCGACCGCGCCGCCGCGCGCACGATCGCCCGGCGCCCGCCGGCGCGCTACGAGCCGTACCTGGACGGCCTGTTCACCTACTGCCTGTCGGTGCTGTGCGACCACGACACGGCCACCGCCGCCCTCGGCGACGTCCTCGCCCTGGCCGAGCGGCGCGGGCAGCGCGCCCCGGCGGCCGCCGCCGACCGCAGGGCCTGGCTGTACGCGCTGGCCCGCTGGGCGTGCCTGCGCAAGCTGGCCGAGGCCAAGCAGAAACGTCAGGCCACCCATGCGGCGGGCCGCACCGGCGCCGGGAAAGGGACCGGCGCGAGGCCCCCGGCGGGGGCCGGCGGAGCCGCCGGGAAGCAGACCCCCGATCCGGCCGCGGATCCGGCCACCGCCCCGCAGGTCCAGGAGCAGCGGCGCCGCGAACTCGCCCTGCTGGCCTGGCCGGAGGCGGCCGGCACCACCCCCGAGCAGCGCGAGGCCCTCGAACTCGCCGTCCGCCACCACCTCGCCGCCCACGAGATCGCCGCCGTCCTCGGCATGGAGCCCGCCGCCGCGCGCGAGCTGCTCGCCTCCGCCGCCTGCGAGGTCGAACGCACCCGCGCGGCCCTCGCCGTGGTCGAGACGGGCGGCTGTCCGAGCGTGGCCCACCTCACCGGCGACAGCCGGCTGGTCCTCAGCACGGCCCTGCGCCGCGAGCTGGTCCGGCACGTGGACGACTGTCCCCGCTGCCGCCGCACCGCCGAGCGCGCCGCCCCCGGCCGCTGGCCCGGCGCCTTGCTGACCCCCGCCGAGCTGCCCGTCCTGGAGGCCCCGCGCGCGGCCCTGCACCTGGTCCTGGCGCACCACGCGCGCGTGCGGGGCACCGCCGTGCCCCGCTTCGACCGGCGCGGCTTCCCGATGGACCCCAAGGACCGCGCGGCCCGCCGCGACCGCCTGCGCGCGCGTGCCGTCACCACCACGGTCGTCGCCACGGTCGTCGCCGCGCCCGTCCTCGCCCTCTGGGCCGCCTACCGGGGCGGGCCGGCCGGGGAGGGCGACGGTCCCTCGGCGACCGCGCGCGAGGCGCAGGGCCCCGACGTGCTGGGCGGCGCCACGGCAGGCGGTTACGAGAACGCGGGGAACGCCAGCGCCAACCCCGGCGCCCGGACCGGCAAGGACGGCAAGGCGGACGTCTCCGTGGAGGTCGTCAGCGTCGGCGGAGCGGGCTCGAAGGACGTGGGCCGGCTGGACGTCGGCGCCGCGGGCGACGGTGACACGACCCTGATCACTCTCACCGCCTCCGGCGCGTCCGAGGTCCGCTGGTCGGCGTCCACGCCGGCCGCCTGGCTCTACCTCAGCCGGTCGGCGGGAACCCTCCGGCCCGGCCGGTCGGTGACGCTCAAGGTGTACGTCGACCATCTGCGGGAACCGTCCGGCCACTGGCGCGCGCGGGTGGCGGTGGCCCCGGCCGGCGCGGTGGTCACCATCGACGGATACGGCACGGCACCGAGCCGCCCGACCCCCCGCCCCCCGTCCGCCGACCCCACCACACCGGCTCCGCCCACCGAGCCGCCCACCGAGCCCCCCACGACCCGGTCCCCGTCCCCCACGGACCCGCCCTCCACCCCGACGACCCCGCCCCCCACCGACACCCCGCCCCCGACCCCGACCCCCACGGACACGGCCCCCGGCACACCGAGCCCGTCGGACACCTAGGGCCTGTCCGACCATTCCCGTCCGCCGCGCGACGCCGTGCACGCACTCTCGCCGCACCGGCCCCGGACCGCGGAGAGGGGGACGGATCCGCCCGGTGCCCTGGGGAAGAGGGCGCCGGACGGGTGCGCCCGGTTACGGCGCCGGGTCCGCCGGGTGCGGGGCCAGGAGCGGGAGACGCGACGCCAGCCGCTGCTCGCACAGCTCGACCAGACGGTCGTAGCCGGCCTTGCCCATCAGTTCCGTCAGTTCGGCCCGGTAGGAGACGTACACCGGCTCACCGGCTCCGTGCGCCGACGTCGCCGAGGTGCACCACCAGTGCAGGTCGTGGCCGCCCGGACCCCAGCCCCGGCGGTCGTACTCGCCGATCGACACCTGGAGCACGCGGGTGTCGTCCGGCCGGTCGATCCAGTCGTACGTCCGCCGGATCGGCAGCTGCCAGCACACGTCCGGCTTGGTCTCCAGCGGCTCCCGGCCCTCCTTCAGCGCCAGGATGTGCAGCGAGCAGCCCGCGCCGCCCGCGAACCCGGGCCGGTTCTGGAAGATGCAGGAGCCCTGGAAGGGCCGCGTCTGCCGGGACCCGTCCTCGTCCTCGGAGACCCAGCCGTTCCGCGTGCCCTCGTCGTGGTGCTGCCAGACGTCCGGCGTGAGCCGCGCCACGTGCCCGGCGACCCGCTTCTCGTCGTCCTCGTCGGAGAAGTGCGCCCCCAGCGAGCAGCACCCGTCGTCCGCCCGGCCCGCCTGAATGCCCTGGCAGCCACTGCCGAAGATGCAGTTCCAGCGAGAGGTCAGCCATGTCAGATCGCAGCGGAAGACCTGCTCGTCGTCCGCCGGATCAGGGAACTCCACCCAGGCGCGGGCGAAGTCGAGCCCCTTTTCGTCGCTCATCTTCGCCTCCTTGGGGGTTTTGGCAGACTTACGAACTTTGTCCGCCTTATCCGCCTTGTCGGCCTTCGCCTTTTTCGTCTTTGGCACCCGTCCAGGGTAAGTGGCCCAGGGCCGCTCCGGGGACCGTGGACGGACGTTCTGGCAGTAGCGTTCCGTTCATGAGACTCGGTGTCCTGGACGTGGGTTCGAACACGGTGCATCTGCTGGTGGTGGACGCCCACCCCGGTGCGCGCCCGCTGCCCGCGCATTCGCACAAGGCCGACCTTCGGCTCGCCCAGCTCCTCGACGACAGCGGTGCCATCGGCGACGACGGCATCGACAGGCTGATCGGCGTCGTGCGGGACGCGCTCCAGGCCGCCGAGGACAAGGGCGTCGAGGACCTGCTGCCGTTCGCGACCTCCGCCGTCCGCGAGGCCACCAACGCCGACGACGTCCTCGCGCGCGTGGCCGACGAGACCGGTGTCCGCCTCCAGGTCCTCGCCGGCGCCGAGGAGGCCCGGCTCACCTTCCTCGCCGTACGCCGCTGGTTCGGCTGGTCCGCCGGGAAGCTGCTGGTCCTGGACATCGGCGGCGGCTCCCTGGAGATCGCCTACGGCATGGACGAGGAGCCGGACGCGGCCGTCTCCCTCCCGCTCGGCGCCGGCCGCCTCACCGCCGGCTGGCTGCCCGGCGACCCGCCCGATCCCGACGCCGTCCGCACCCTGCGCCGGCACGTCCGCGCGGAGATAGCCCGCACGGTCGGCGACTTCAGCCGCAGGGGCAACCCCGACCACGTGGTCGCCACCTCCAAGACCTTCAAGCAGCTCGCCCGCATCGCCGGCGCCGCCCGCAGCGCCGAGGGCCTCTACGTCCAGCGCGAACTCAAGCGCGAGTCCCTGGAGGCATGGGTCCCGCGCCTGGCCGGCATGACCGAGGACCAGCGCGCCGAGCTCCCCGGAGTCTCCGAGGGCAGGGCCGGACAGCTCCTCGCGGGCGCCCTGGTGGCCGAGGGCGCGATGGACCTGTTCGGCGTGGAGAGCCTGGAGATCTGCCCCTGGGCCCTGAGGGAAGGCGTGATCCTGCGCCGCCTCGACCACATGGGATCCGACTGACGACGCCCCGGAGGGGCCCGGGGCGCGAGGGGCCGTGGGCGCTGTCGCGGCCCGGCCGTGCGGCTCGGGACACGAGGGGCCGTAGGCGCTGTCGCGACCTGGCCGTGCGGCTCGGCGCGAGGGGCCGTGGGCGCCGTTCCGGCCTGGCCGTGCGGCTCCGCCGGCCGGCTCCGACGCGCGGGCGCGGACGGCCGGCACGCACCCGTCCCCGCCCGAATGGCAAACCTCACAACGGCGAACAGGCACCCGACACCGGCACCACCCGACGCCGTAAGGTGACGGACGTGGCTCAACCAACTGACGTGCGCATCGCGCTGTCGACCGCCTCCGTGTACCCGGAGTCGACGGCGACGGCCTTCGAGATCGCCGCGCGCCTCGGTTACGACGGTGTCGAGGTCATGGTCTGGACCGACCCGGTCAGCCAGGACATCGAGGCGCTGCGCCGCCTGTCGGACTACCACGGCATGCCGATCCTGGCCGTCCACGCCCCCTGCCTGCTGATCACCCAGCGGGTCTGGTCCACCGACCCCTGGGTCAAGCTCCAGCGGGCCCGGGCGGCGGCGGAGAAGCTGGGTGCCTCCACCGTCGTCGTGCATCCGCCGTTCCGCTGGCAGCGCCAGTACGCCCGGGACTTCGTCGACGGCGTCTGGCGGATGGCGAACGAGACGGACGTACGGTTCGCCGTCGAGAACATGTACCCCTGGCGCTACCGCGACCGCGAGATGCTCGCCTACGCACCCGACTGGGACGTCACCAACGACGACTACCGGCACTTCACGATCGATCTCAGCCACACGGCGACGGCCCGTACCGAAGCCCTGGACATGGTCGACCGCATGGGGGACCGGCTGGGGCACGTCCACCTCGCCGACGGCCGGGGCTCGGCCAAGGACGAGCACCTGGTGCCCGGCCGCGGCACCCAGCCCTGCGCCGAGCTGCTGGAGCGCCTGGTGCACACGGGCTTCGACGGCCATGTCGTGATCGAGGTCAACACCCGGCGGGCGATGTCCGGCGCCGAGCGCGAGGCCGACCTCGCCGAGGCCCTGGAGTACACGCGCAAGCACCTCGCCCCGGCGGTGCGGGTGCCCCGGCCGTGACCACCCCGCCCGCCCCCCGCCGCCGCGGGCGTCCCCCGCGCACCGAGTCCGCCGACACCCGCGACCGCATCCTCGGCGCCGCCCGCGAGGAGTTCTCCGCGCGCGGGTACGAGAAGACGTCCGTACGCGGCATCGCCAAGGCGGCCGGCGTGGACTCCGCGCTGGTGCACCACTACTTCGGCACCAAGGAGCAGATCTTCGCCGCGGCCATCGAGGTCGCCTTCGCGCCCGCCCTGAACGCGCCGGAAGCGCTGGCCGACGGCCCGGTGGAGGGCGTGGGGGAGCGGCTCACCCGCTTCGTCTTCGGCGTCTGGGACAACCCCACGACCCGCGCGCCCCTCCTCGCGATCCTCCGCTCCGCCGTCACCAACGAGACCGCCGCCGCCGTCTTCCGCCGGCTCGTCGCCGCCCAGCTGCTGCGCCGGGTCGCCGCCCAGCTGGACCTGCCCGACGCGGAGCTGCGCGCCGAGCTGGCGGCCGCGCAGATCGTGGGTACGGCGCTGATGCGCTACGTGATCAAGCTGGAGCCGCTGGCCTCGGCGGAGCTTGAGCAGATCATCGCGCGGGTGGCACCGGTGGTGCAGGCCCACCTGACGCAACCCTGACAACCACGGTTTCTGAAACGAGCGTCCCGCATTCCGGACAACCGTGTCCATCCCTTGGAGCACCGGCGTACGCTCGACCATGCAGTCAGAACTCTCTGGCAGTAGGTCTTCGAAGGAGCGAGCGACGATGCCCGAGCTGAGGTCCCGCACAGTCACCCACGGCCGCAACATGGCGGGCGCCCGCGCCCTTATGCGTGCCTCCGGTGTACCGGGCGCGGACATCGGCCGGAAGCCGATCATCGCCGTGGCCAACTCCTTCACCGAGTTCGTGCCGGGCCACACCCACCTCCAGCCGGTCGGGCGGATCGTCAGCGAGGCGATCAAGGAGGCCGGTGGCATCCCGCGCGAGTTCAACACCATCGCGGTCGACGACGGCATCGCCATGGGCCACGGCGGCATGCTGTACTCCCTGCCCTCCCGCGACCTGATCGCGGACTCGGTCGAGTACATGGTCGAGGCCCACTGCGCCGACGCCCTGGTCTGCATCTCCAACTGCGACAAGATCACCCCGGGCATGCTGATGGCGGCCCTGCGCCTGAACATCCCGACGGTGTTCGTCTCCGGCGGCCCCATGGAGTCCGGCCGCGCCACCCTGGTCGACGGCACGGTCCGCACGCTCGACCTGGTCGACGCGATCTCCGACGCCGTCAACGACAAGATCTCCGACGAGGACATCCTCCGCATCGAGGAGAACGCCTGCCCCACCTGCGGCAGCTGCTCCGGCATGTTCACCGCCAACTCGATGAACTGCCTGACCGAGGCCATCGGCCTCTCCCTGCCCGGCAACGGCTCGGTCCTCGCCACCCACACCGCGCGCAAGCAGCTCTACGTCGACGCGGCCCGCACGGTCATGGACCTCACCCGCCGCTACTACGAGCAGGACGACGACACGGTCCTGCCGCTCAACATCGCCACCTTCCAGGCCTTCGAGAACGCCATGGCCCTGGACATCGCGATGGGCGGCTCCACCAACACGATCCTGCACCTGCTGGCCGCCGCCCAGGAAGCGGGCGTCCCGTTCGGCCTGGACGCGATCGACACCGTCTCGCGCCGCGTGCCCTGCCTGGCGAAGGTGGCCCCCAACGTCGCCAAGAACCGCACGTACTACATGGAGGACGTGCACCGCGCCGGCGGCATCCCCGCCCTCCTCGGCGAACTGCACCGCGCCGGCCTGCTCAACGAGGACGTCCACGCCGTCCACAGCCCGTCGCTGGCCGACTGGCTGAAGACCTGGGACGTCCGCGGCGGCTCCCCCTCCCCGGAGGCCGTGGAACTGTGGCACGCGGCGCCCGGCTGCGTCCGCTCCGCCGAGGCCTTCTCCCAGTCCGAGCGCTGGGAGGCCCTGGACGACGACGCCGAGAACGGCTGCATCCGCTCCGCCGAGCACGCGTACTCCAAGGACGGCGGCCTGGCGGTCCTGCGCGGCAACCTCGCCGTCGACGGCTGCGTGGTGAAGACGGCCGGCGTCGACGAGTCGATCTGGACCTTCGAGGGCCCCGCCGTCGTCTGCGAGTCCCAGGAGGAGGCCGTCCAGCGGATCCTCACCCAGCAGGTCAAGGACGGCGACGTCGTCGTCATCCGCTACGAGGGCCCCAAGGGCGGCCCGGGCATGCAGGAGATGCTGTACCCGACCTCGTACCTGAAGGGCCGCGGCCTCGGCAAGACCTGCGCGCTGATCACCGACGGCCGCTTCTCCGGCGGCACCTCCGGCCTCTCCATCGGCCACGCCTCCCCGGAGGCGGCCTCCGGCGGCACCATCGCCCTCGTCCAGGACGGCGACCGCATCCGCATCGACATCCCGGGCCGCTCGATCGAGCTGCTCGTCGACGAGGCGGAGCTGGCCCGCCGCGAGCAGGCCCTGAACGGCGTCTACGCCCCGAAGAACCGCGACCGCAAGGTCTCCGCCGCCCTCCGCGCCTACGCGGCCATGGCGACGAGCGCCGACAAGGGCGCGGTGCGCGACGTGTCCCGACTGGGCTGACCGGTCACGACAGGGGCCGCCTCCGCACGGGGGCGGCCCCTTCGCCGTCTCGCGCCGGGATCGTGCGCTCGGTCCCCTCCCGCCGGACTCCCGCCACTCACCAGGCCGCGGGCGAGCGGCCGTCCACGGTGAAGACGGTGCCGTCGGGCGCGGTGGCCCCGATCCGGGTGCCGACCGCCACCGGAGCGGGCGGAACGCTCATGACCTGGGACGAGTTGGCGCCCAGACGGGCCGGCGTCTGCCCGATCAGCCGGCCCGCGCGGGCGTCGACGGCGAGCAGCCGGCCGTCGCCGGCGGTGAAGTACACCCGCTCGCCCCGCGCCACGGGCAGCGAACCCCGGCTCACCGACGTCTCCAGATGCCACAGGTGCCTGCCCGACACCATGTCCACCGCGTCCAGAGAGCCTCCGGTGGCCAGCACGTAGACGACGTTCCCCCGCATGGTGGCGTGCGCGCCGTCCAGTACGGCGGGCAGCGCGACGCGCCGGGTCGCACCCGTCTCGGGGGTGTGGCGGACGATCTCCTCGGCGCCGTAGCCGCTGTCGACCGCCAGAAAGAACACGGACCCGTCGCCCTGGGCGGCGAACGGCTTGAGCCAGCCCCGCAGCCGCGCGTCCCAGCGCACCTCGCCGGTGCGCGGATCCACCGCGGTCACCCGGGTGCTCGACCCGTCGGCCGACGTGCGCGTCGCGTACGCGGTCCCCGCCGCCGCACCCGGGAACGCGACGAACGACGGCACGCCCTGGCCGGGGAACGTCCGCCGCCACCGGGTGGTGCCCGTCGCGCCGTCCACGCCGGTGACCGTACCGTCGGCGCCCGCGAGCAACGCCGTGTCACCGGCGTACCGCACCGTGGTCCCCGTGGGCAGCCGGCGCTGCCACACCTCCTTGCCGGTGTCCGGGTCGAGCCCGGCGAGCCGCGATCCGCCGTCCGTGTAGGGCTGCACCAGGCCGCCGGAGACGACCGGCGGCCCGCTCGTGGCGCCGGTGCCGACCGGGTGCCGCCACAGCAGCTTCCCGTCGGGCGCGGACAGCGCGAAGACGACGCCCGGCCGCGCGCAGAACAGCTTCCCGGCGGCGTAGGCGCATTGCGGCATGCCCTTGCCGGCGACCGCCGGGCGGGCGGTCCAGGTGCCGGAAGCCGCCGTCGGGGACAGCGCGCTCTCCTTCCCCGGCGCGCGCTCGCCCCCGCCGAACAGCCCGGACAACCCGGACGTCCCCCACAGCCCGGCCGCCGCCAGACCGCCCACCAGCGCCAGCCCGAGAACACCGGCCCCCAGCCCCCGCACCGTCCGGCTGCGTCCCGATCGCCTGGCCGGGGGCCGTCCGGCCGGCCCGGAACGGCCCGGTACCGCCGGTGCGGGTCCGTCCTGCGCCGCCCCGGTCGCCGGTGCGGGTCCGTCCTGCGCCGCTCCGGTCGCCGGTGCGGGTCCGTCCTGCGCCGCTCCGGTCGCCGGTGCGGGTCCGTCCTCGCTCGCCCGCTGCGCCGGTATGAACGCCTGGGTGTCGTACGAGGCCGCCACCGACCGCAGCTCGCGCATCAGCTCGTCCGGCGTGGGCCGGTCCTCGGGCTCCTTCGCCAGACACCGCAGCACCAGCGGCGCGAGACTCTCCGGCACGCCGGCCAGGTCCGGCTCGTCATGGACCACCTGATAGGCGACGACATACGGACTGTCGGAGTCGAACGGCCCGCGCCCGGTGGCCGCGTGCACCATGACCGAGCCCAGCGCGAAGATGTCGGCGGCCGGCCCCACTTCCCGGGGCCGCCGGAACTGCTCCGGCGCCATGAACGGCGGCGTGCCGATCAACTTGCCCGTCTCGGTGCGCAGTTCGCTGTCCTTCGGCCGGGAGATGCCGAAGTCGATGACTTTCGGCCCGTCCTCGGCGAGCAGCACGTTGCTGGGCTTCAGATCCCGGTGCACCACACCGACCCGGTGGATGTCCCGCAGCGCCTCGGCGAGCCCGGCCATCACCCGGCGCAGCTGCCCGGTCGGCAACGGGCCCTTCCGCTTCACCTGTTCGGAAAGGGTCGGCCCCGGAATGAACAGGGTGGCCATCCAAGGCCGTGCGGCCTCCGGGTCGGCGTCGACGACGGGCGCGGTGAAGGCACCGCTGACCCTGCGGGCAGCGGCCACCTCCTGCCGGAAACGGCCTCTGAACTCGGGATCCCGGGCGAACTCGGCGTGTACGACCTTCACCGCGAGCTTCATCCCCGAGGTGCTCCGGGCGAGGTGTACGACCCCCATGCCGCCGGATCCCAGGCAGGACTCCAGCCGGTAGTGCCCGGCGTACTCGGGAAGTTCCGCTTCCGCGCCCGCTCCGATATTGCGCTGCGGCGCCATGGACCACCCCCGTGCTGTTCGTCCGTGCGCGCGACGCACGGAGCCTAGTCGATGACTCGTACGAGACAGAGGCGGCTTGCTAGCGTCTGCGTGCGAGTCGCGCGTACGCGTTTCGCGCCGAGTTCCAGGGAACCGACGGGGGAGGACCACCATCATGTCTGTCGACCGCGCACCAGCAGCCGAGAGCACCGAAAACGCCGAAAACGCCGCCAACGCCGCCAACGCCGGCACGGCCGGCACCGACGCCGCCACGACGACGGCGGCGGCGGCCGTACGCACCTACGCCGTCGCCCCCGGCGTCCGCCTGAACGTCCGCAGCGGCCCCGGCACCGGGTACAACCTGGTCCGCGTCCTGCCGGAGGGCGTCCGGGTGCCGATCTACTGCCAGTCGCCGGGTACCACCGTGTCCGGCACCTACGGCACGACGAACCTCTGGGACCTCATCGACAACGGCGAGTACGTCTCGGACGCGTTCGTGCACACGGGCAGCGACGGCTACGTCGCGGCCCGCTGCGGCTGACACCGGACCGGCCGCACGGAGTCCCGCCCGCCCCGGGAGGCCCGTGACACCGGAGCCCGCCCCGCCCGGGGGCCCGTCGGCTCCCGGAGCCATAATCGTCCCGTGAGCGACGAAACCGGCACCCCGGACACCCCGGCGGGCTCCCCCGGCGGCGCGGCCCCGGCCGACGGAGCCGCCCAGGGCGCCGACGAGCCCCAGAGCGGCGGCCCCCGCCCCGAGCCCCTGCGCTTCTTCGGCACGTCCTGGGTGCACCACGACAACGGCTACCCCGCCCGCCGCGCCGGCGTCGCCGTCGGCTCCCTCGCCGCGGCCGTCGCCTCCTGCCTGGTGCTGCGCTTCGCCTACGAGGGCATCCGGATCGCCGACACCGGCTCTTTCGTGACCGTGCTGGTGGTCGCCATGTTCGCCATCTGCAGCGCGCTCGCCTTCCGCAACACCTGGGACGGGTTCGACAAGCGCCACGACCCGCAGCGCCAGGCCTCCCTGCGCGGCCTGCTCGCCATCGGCTTCGTCGGCTCCCTCCTCGCCTACTTCTTCCGCTCCCTCACCGAGGCCCCGGGCGAGAAGCTGCACCGCGAGGAGTACGACAAGGCCCGCGAGGCCCACGAACGCCGCACCACCCGCCGCACGGGCAACCCTTCGAAGAAGAAGCGCCGCCGGTAGAACCCGGGCACCGGGCCCGGTGGTCCGACGGCCCGGCATCGACGCGAGGGAAGGCCCGCCGCGGTGCGCGGCCGTCCCGTAGACATGGCTTCATGACAGCCTCTCAGCCCGCGTCGGCCGGTTCCCGCGACTCCCGCGCCTTCCACGCCGCCCGAGCGGAGTCCTTCAACTCCGCCGCCGCCCAGTACGCCGCGAACCGCCCCTCGTACCCGCCCGCCCTCCTCGACGCCGTCCAGGAACTGGCCGGCCGCTCCCTGTCCGGCGCCAGGACCGTGGACGTGGGCGCCGGCACCGGTATCGCCACCGCCCTGCTGCACGCCCGCGGGGCCGACGTCCTCGCCGTCGAACCCGGTGCCGGCATGGCCGCCGAGTTCCGCCGCGCGCTGCCGCACATCCCGCTCGTCCGGGGCGACGGCAACGCCCTCCCCGTCGCCGACGCCCACGCCGACCTCCTCACCTACGCCCAGTCCTGGCACTGGACCGACCCGGCCCGCTCGGTACCGGAAGCGCTGCGCGTGCTGCGTCCGGGCGGGGCGCTGGCCCTGTGGTGGAACACCGACGCCCTGGACATCGAGTGGATCGCCGACGCCGCCGACCGGGCCGGCCGTTTCCTGGGCGTGGACGTCGCCGCCGAGAAGCGCAAGGCCGGCGAGCGGGTCGAAGGGGCCGACCCCAGCGGACGACTGGACTTCTCCCACCGCACGGTCCGCTGGAGCCGCCGCGTCCCCATCGCCACCCACCTCGCCAACGTCGGCAGCCACTCGGCCTTCCTGCTCACTCCCGAGGAGCGCAGGGCCGCCTTCCTGGCAGAGGAGCGCGCGTATCTCCTGAACGTCTTCCCCGACGGTGTCGTCGAGGAGACCTACGACGTCCGGCTGCTCGTCGCCCGCAAGCCCTGACCCCGCCCCTCACCCCCCTTCGCCCCCTTGACGTCCTGATCCCCCCGGCAGATTATTCATCACGTGATGAATAATCTGCCGGGGCCTTCGTCCCCGCCCCTCGGCGACACCCCCGACCCGCACCCCGCCCCCGCCGTCCACGCCGACGGCCTCACCGTCGTCCGCGGTCCCCGAACGGTCCTGCGCCACCTCCGCTTCACCGTCCCGCGCGGTCGCATCACCGGCCTGCTCGGCCCCTCCGGCTGCGGCAAATCCACCCTCATGCGCTCGATCGTCGGCACCCAGGCCCAGGTCACCGGCACCCTGAACGTCCTCGGCCACCCCGCCGGCCACCCCACCCTGCGCAGCCGCATCGGCTACGTCACCCAGGCCCCCTCCGTCTACGACGACCTCACCGTCCGGCAGAACCTCGCCTACTTCGCCGCGATCCTCGACCCCGGACGCGCCGCCGCCGAACGCCGCCACCACCACGTCACCCGGGCCATCGCCGACGTGGACCTCACCAGCCACGCCGACGCCCTCGCCGGCAACCTCTCCGGCGGCCAGCGGGGCCGCGTCTCGCTCGCCGTCGCCCTCCTCGGCACCCCCGAACTCCTCGTCCTGGACGAACCCACCGTCGGCCTCGACCCCGTCCTCCGCCGGGACCTGTGGAACCTCTTCCACGACCTCGCCGCCACCCGCGGCGTCACCCTCCTCGTCTCCTCCCACGTCATGGACGAGGCCGAGCGCTGCCACCGACTCCTCCTGATGCGCGAGGGCGAGATCCTCGCCGACGACACCCCGGACGCCCTGCGCACCCGCACCGGCGCCGACACCGTCGAAGCCGCCTTCCTGCACCTCGTCGACGAGGCCGCCGCCGCGGGCCGCACGAAAGAGAGCACCCGATGAGCCACAGCCCGACGAACCAGAGCCCGACGAACCAGAGCCCGACGAACCAGAGCCCGACGAACCAGAGCCCGACGAACCAGAGCCCGACGAACCAGAGCCCGACGAACCAGAGCCCGACGAGCACCGAGACCCCCGCGCACACGACGGCCGCCGCCCCGAGCGCGCTCAGCGCCGCCCGCACCACCGCCACCGCCGCCCGGGTCCTGCGCCAGCTCCGCCACGACCCGCGCACCATCGCGCTGATGATCCTCATCCCGTGCCTGATGCTGATCCTGCTGCGCTACGTCTTCGACGCCAGCCCGCGCACCTTCGACAACATCGGCGCCTCACTGCTCGGCATCTTCCCGCTGATCACGATGTTCCTGGTCACCTCCATCGCCACCCTGCGCGAACGCACCTCCGGCACGCTCGAACGCCTCCTCGCCCTGCCCCTCGGCAAGGCCGACGTCATCGCCGGCTACGCCCTCGCCTTCGGCGCCCTCGCCGTCGTCCAGTCGGCCCTCGCCACCGGACTCGCGGTCTGGCTCCTCGGCCTGGACGTCACCGGCTCCCCCTGGCTGCTCCTCCTCGTCGCCCTCCTCGACGCCCTGCTCGGCACGGCCCTCGGCCTCTTCGTCTCGGCCTTCGCGGCCTCGGAATTCCAGGCGGTCCAGTTCATGCCCGCGGTGATCTTTCCCCAGCTCCTCCTCTGCGGCCTGTTCACGCCCCGCTCCGACATGCACCCCGCCCTGGAGGCCGTCTCCGACGTCCTCCCGATGTCGTACGCCGTCGACGGCATGAACGAGGTCCTCCACCACACCGACATGACCGCGACCTTCGTGCGCGACGTCCTGATCGTGGCCGGTTGCGCGCTCCTGGTACTGGGGCTCGGGGCAGCGACACTCCGACGCCGCACCGCCTAGCCCCGGCGAGACCCGGGGCCGACGTCCCGTCTGCCGGACAACCGACCCGCACACCCCACCCCGGTGCCAGACTGAGCGGCATGAGCCAGAAAGTCGCAGTCCTCGGCACCGGCAAGATCGGCGAAGCCCTGCTCAGCGGGATGATCCGGGCCGGCTGGGCCCCCGCCGACCTCCTGGTCACCGCCCGCCGCCCCGAACGCGCCGAAGAGCTCCGCAGCCGCTACGGAGTCACCCCGGTCACCAACACCGAGGCAGCCAAGACCGCCGACATCCTGATCCTCACGGTCAAGCCGCAGGACATGGGCGCCCTCCTGGACGAACTCGCCCCGCACGTTCCCGCCGACCGCCTGGTCATCAGCGGAGCCGCCGGTATCCCCACCTCCTTCTTCGAGGAGCGCCTGACCGCGGGCACCCCCGTCGTCCGCGTCATGACCAACACCCCCGCCCTGGTCGACGAGGCGATGTCGGTCATCTCCGCCGGCAGCCACGCCACCGAGCAGCACCTCGCGCACGCCGAGGAGATCTTCGGCGGTGTCGGCAAGACCCTCCGCGTGCCCGAGAGCCAGCAGGACGCCTGCACCGCGCTCTCCGGCTCCGGCCCGGCGTACTTCTTCTACCTGGTCGAAGCCATGACCGACGCCGGCATCCTGCTCGGCCTGCCCCGCGACAAGGCCCACGACCTCATCGTCCAGTCCGCGATCGGCGCCGCCGTGATGCTCCGCGACAGCGGCGAACACCCCGTCAAGCTCCGGGAGAACGTGACCTCCCCCGCCGGCACCACGATCAACGCCATCCGCGAACTGGAGAACCACGGCGTACGGGCCGCCCTCATCGCCGCCCTCGAAGCCGCCCGCGACCGCAGCCGCGAACTCGCCTCCGGCAAGAAGGACTGACCCCGCCGCCACCCGCACCGCCCCGCGGGCGGCGGCCCACCCGCCACCCGCAGGGCGCGGCCCGGCTAACGCACCGCGCTCAGCGAGGGCTCCGCGACGGGCGGCAGCAGCCCGATCGCGCGACAGGCCGTATCGACCGTCGGCCGAGCCGACGCCCGCGCCTTCTCCGCACCATCCCGCAGCACCCCCTCGACATAGGCCGGATCGGCGCACAGCTCCCGGTGCCTGGCCTGGACCGGCCGCAGCACCTCCACCACGGCCTCCGCGGTGTCCTTCTTCAAAGAGCCGTACGAGTCGTAAACGGCAGCCAGTGACTCAGGGTTCCCGCCCGTGCACGCGGCGAGAATGTCCAGCAGGTTCGCGAGGCCCGGCCGCTCCGCCCGGTCGTAGACGACGTCCCGCCCGCTGTCGGTCACGGCCCGCAGCACCTTCTTGCGCACCGCCTCCGGCTCGTCCAGCAGATAGACGATGCCCGGCCCCGAGTCGTCCGACTTCCCCATCTTCGACGTGGGCTCCTGAAGGTTCATCACCCGCGCCGCCACCTGCGGGCGCGTCGCTCTCGGCACCACGAACGTGTGCCCGTACCGGTGGTTGAACCGCACCGCCAGGTCCCGCGCCAGCTCCACGTGCTGCACCTGGTCGTCCCCGACCGGCACCTCGTCCGCGCCGTACGCCAGGATGTCCGCCGCCATCAGCACCGGGTACGTCAGCAACGACAGCCGGACGCTCCCCCCGCGTTCCCGCTCCCGGACGGCCTTCTCCTTGTACTGGATCATCCGCCGCATCTCGCCGTCGGTCGCCACGCACTCCAGCAGGTACGACAGCCGCGTGTGCTCATCCACATGGCTCTGCACGAACAGGGTGCACACCTCGGGGTCGAGCCCGGCGGCCAGCAGCAGCGTCGCCGCCTGCCGGCTGAGCCTGCGCACCCGCGCCGGATCGTGTTCCACGGTCAGCGCGTGCAGATCCACGACGCAGAACAGCGACTCCGCCTGGTGCTGGTCCACCTCGGCCCAGCGCCGCAGGGCCCCCAGGTAGTTCCCCAGAGTCACGTGCCCGCTCGGCTTGATCCCGCTGAAGACCCGAGTCATCTCCGCTCCACCTTCCGGTCGGGACCGCCGCTCCTGCGGCCGGCCCCCGGAGGCCCGGAGGGAGATACGAGAACGGCCGCCGAAGCGGCGGCCGTTGAGTGCATACGTGAGTACGGCCGCCGTCAGGCGGCCCACCAGAGCTGGTTGCACGTACGCGTCGTCATGTCCTCCACAGTACGCCTCCCGGGTGTCTCAGGGGCAGGAGTTGACACACCCCACGCCGATCCGTAGTGTTCTCCGAGTTGTCCGACGTGAGCGCCGACCCCGGTCGGTCCCCGGACAGCCATTCCGCAAGTAGCCAGCCACTCTTTCGACACTCTGGTGCCGACTGCTTTTGGCGTGCATATTTGCGAAATGAGGAATCCGCGTTCGAAAGGACGCCGGCCCCGATTAGCTCGGGAGCCAGGAATCCGCTAAAGTCTCACTCGTCGGAACGGCCCAGCGGCCGGGAAGACAAACCCCCCTGACTGGGAGTCAGACGCCGAAAGGATCTGATAG
>NZ_JAINRE010000120.1 GCF_020400595.1 Streptomyces naphthomycinicus
GTCCATCGCCAGTGCCTCACGGGGTGAGATGCCCCAGAAGCCCGCGTCGAACAGGCCCGCCTCGTGCAGGAAGCCGCCCTGGTCGACGTACGAGGTGCCCGCCTTGTCGGGGTCGGAGTCGAAGAGGCCGTCGAGGTCCCAGCCTCGGTCGTCGGGGAAGCCGGACATCGCGTCCCGGCCCTGGAACACCAGCTGCCACAGCTCTTCCGGGCTGTTGACGCCACCGGGCAGGCGGCACGCCATACCGACGATCGCGATCGGCTCGTCCGGGTCGGCGAGCGTGACCGCGGGGGCGGGCGCCGGGGCGGTCGCCACCGTCTCTCCCAGCTCGCCGTGCAGATGACGGGCCAGGGCGAGTGGGGTCGGGTGGTCGAAGACGACCGTGGCAGGGAGCTTGAGGCCGGTCGCCTCCCGGAGGCGGTTGCGCAGCTCGACCGAGGTCAGCGAGTCGAACCCGGAGTCCCGGAAGGCCGTGTCCTGCTTGATGCCCTCGGGGCCGGCGTGGCCGAGCACGGTCGCCGCGTGCTTGCGGATGACGTCCAGCAGCAGCGCCTCCTGCTCCGCCGTGTCCAGCCCGGCGAGCCGGTGGGCGAGTTCGCCGGTGCCGTCGGTGGCGGCGGCCGCCCGTGCGGCCTGCCGTGCCACCTTGACCAGGCCCCGCAGCAGGGGCTGGACACCACGCCCGGCCGCGGCGTCGGCGCGCATCGCCCGCAGGTCCAGCTTGATCGGGACGAGCAGGGGGTCGCCGGTGCGCAGGGCCGCGTCGAACAGGTCCAGGCCCTCGTCGGAGGCGATGGTCTGGCTGCGGCTGCGGCTCACCCGGGCCTGGTCGGTGCCGTCCAGGTGGGCGGTCATCCCGGTGGCCTGCTCCCACAGGCCCCACGCCAGCGATACTCCCGGCAGCCCCGCGGACCTGCGGCGCTGCACGACCGCGTCCAGATAGGCGTTCGCCGCGGCGTAGTTGGCCTGTCCCGCCGAGCCGAACACTCCGGCGGCCGAGGAGAACACCACGAAGGCGTCGAGGCCGGGGGCGAGTTCACGGGTCAGCTCGTCCAGGTGCGTCACGGCGGGCACCTTCGGCGCGAACACTCCGGCGAGCCGCTCGGGTGTCAGCGCGCCGATCACTCCGTCGTCCAGGACACCGGCCGTGTGCACCACGGCCGACAGCGGGCGCTCCGCCACCATCGAGTGCAGCAGCGCGGCCACGGCAGCCCGGTCGGAGACGTCGCAGGCCGCGAGGGACACCGACTCGGCGCCCAGCTCGGCCAGTCCGGCCGCCAGCTCCGCGGCCCCCTCGGCCTC
>NZ_JAINRE010000121.1 GCF_020400595.1 Streptomyces naphthomycinicus
GGGCGACAAACGCCTCGTCGCCTACGTCGTACCGCGTGAGACGGACGCCTTCGACACCGGTGAGCTGCGCCGGTACGCACGGGAGCGTCTGCCCGAGTTCATGGTCCCGGCCGCGGTCGTCACCCTCGCGGAGCTGCCGCTGACCGCCAACCGCAAACTCGACCGGCGGGCCCTGCCCGCCCCGGACTACGCGGCCTCCGCGACCTCACGTGCCCCGCGCGACGAGCGCGAGCGGGAACTGTGCGAGATCTTCGCCGAAGTCCTCGACGTACGGCGGATCGGCATCGACGACAGCTTCTTCGACCTCGGCGGCCACTCCCTGCTCGCCACCCGGCTCATCAGCCGCATCCGCACCCGCCTCGGCGTCGAGGTCCCGCTCCGCACCCTCTTCGAGGGGCCGACCGTGGCCCAGCTCACCGACCGGATCACCGGGGACGACGGCCGCGCCCGCCCCGCTCCGGCCGCCCGCACCCGGCCGGCCGAGCTGCCGCTGTCCTTCGCCCAGCTCCGGCTCTGGTTCCTGAACCGCCTGGAGGGCGCGGCGGCCGCCACGTACAACCTCCCCATCACCCTGCGGCTCACCGGCGACCTGGACCGGGACGCGCTCGCTGCCGCGCTGCGCGATGTCGTGGAGCGGCACGAGAGCCTGCGGACCGTCTTCCCCGAAGGCCCCGACGGCACCCCTCACCAGCGCGTCCTCGACATCCACGAGACCGCCGTGACGCTGGACGTGGTGGAGACACCGGCCGCGCGACTGGACGCCCGCGTGGCCGAGACCGCGGCCCAGGGCTTCGACCTGACCGCCGGACCGGCCTTCCGGGCACGGCTGTTCGCCGTCGACGAGACCACACACCTGCTGATGGTGGTGCTGCATCACATCGTCGGCGACGGCTGGTCCATGGCCCCGCTGGCACGCGACCTGACCGCGGCCTACGAGGCCCGGACCGACGGCACGGCTCCCGCGTGGCAGCCGCTGCCGGTGCAGTACGCGGACTACGCGCTGTGGCAGCGCGAGCTGCTCGGAGCCGAATCCGACCCCGACAGCGTGTCCCAGCGGCAGATCCGGCACTGGACCGAGGCCCTGGCGGACCTTCCGGAGCAGCTGGCGCTGCCCACGGACCGGCCCAGGCCCGCCGTCGCCTCGAACCGGGGCGACAGCGTCTCCTTCACCCTGGACGCGGAACTGCACCAGCACCTCGCGGCTCTCGCGCGGGAATCGGGCGCGAGTGTGTTCATGGTGGTGCAGGCGGCGTTCGCCGCG
>NZ_JAINRE010000122.1 GCF_020400595.1 Streptomyces naphthomycinicus
CGGCGACAAACGCCTCGTCGCCTACGTCGTACCGCGTGAGACGGAGACCTTCGACACCGGTGAGCTGCGCCGCCACGTCAGCGGCCGCCTGCCCGGCTTCATGGTTCCGGCCGCTATCGTCGCCCTGGCCGAGCTGCCGCTGACGGCCAACCGCAAACTCGACCGGCGGGCCCTGCCCGCACCCGAGTACACGGCTTCCGGGCGCGGCCCGCGCAACGGGCGGGAAGAAGTCCTGTGCGCGGTCTTCACCGAGGTCCTGGGCCTGGAGCGGGTCGGCATCGACGACAGCTTCTTCGACCTGGGCGGCCACTCCCTGCTCGCCACCCGCGTGATCAGCCGGGTGCGCGCACTGCTCGGCGTGGAGCTTCCCCTGCGCGTCCTGTTCGAAGGGCCCACCGTGGCGCAGCTCGCCGAGCGGGTCGCGGACGCCGGAGCCGCGAGGACGGCACTGGCCCCGATGGACCGCCCCGCCGAGGTGCCGCTGTCCTTCGCCCAGCGCCGCCTGTGGTTCCTGAACCGTTTCGAGGGCAGTACGGCCTCGGCGTACAACCTGCCCGTCGCCCTGCGGCTCACCGGAGGCGTGGACCAGGCGGCGCTGCGCGCGGCGATCCGCGACGTCGTCGCCCGGCACGAGTCGCTGCGCACCGTGTTCCCCGAGAGCGCCGACGGCACGCCGTTCCAGCACGTCCTGGACGTGGACGACGCGTGCCCGACCCTGCTCGCGGTGCCCGTCACCGAGGCGGAGCTGCCCCAGGCCCTGGCCGACGAGACGCAGCGCGGCTTCGACCTGGCCTGCGAACCGCCGCTGCGGGCCTGCCTGTTCGCGGTGGACGGCACCGCCCACGTGCTGGTCGTGGTGCTGCACCACATCGCGGGTGACGGCTGGTCGATGGCGCCCCTGGCACGGGATGTGGCCCAGGCGTACACGGCCCGCGCCGAGGGGCACGCCCCCGCGTGGCAGCCGCTGCCGGTGCAGTACGCGGACTACGCGCTGTGGCAGCGCGACCTGCTCGGCGACGAGAGCGACCCGGACAGCCTGCTCGGCCGCCAGGTCGCGTACTGGCGGGACCACCTCGCCGAGCTGCCCGAACAGCTTCAGCTGCCCGTCGACCGGGCCCGCTCCGCGACGGCGTCGTACCGGGGCGGCCACGTGGCCTTCACCCTGGACGCGGACATCCACGCGGGCCTGACCGAGCTGGCCCGGGAGTCCGGCGCGAGCATGTTCATGGTGGTGCAGGCGGCGTTCGCCGCA
>NZ_JAINRE010000123.1 GCF_020400595.1 Streptomyces naphthomycinicus
GGTCTCGCGGACGGCGCGGGCGAGGACGCTGAGGCCCTCGTCCAGCTCGTCGGGGGTGATGGTGAGGGCGGGCAGCAGCTTGACGACCTCGCCCTGCGGCCCGGACGTCTCGATGAGCAGCCCCAGCTCGAACGCGCGCCGCGCGACCCGCGAGGCCCGGTCCTTCTCGTGGAACTCCAGGCCCCAGACGAGCCCGCGTCCGCGGTACTCCCGCACGTCGGCGAGGTTCTCCTCGGTGATGGAGATCAGTGCCTGCTCGACCTGCTCGCCCCGGGCCCGCGTCTGCTTCTCCATGGCCGAGCCGTCGGTCCAGTAGGTCTCCAGGGCGGCGGTGGCGGTGACGAAGGCGGGGTTGTTGCCGCGGAAGGTGCCGTTGTGCTCGCCCGGTTCCCACACGTCCAGCTCGGGCCGGAACAGGCACAGCGACATCGGCAGCCCGTACCCGCTGATCGACTTCGACACCGTCACGATGTCCGGGGTGATCCCCGCCTCCTCGAAGGAGAAGAAGGCACCGGTACGGCCGCAGCCCATCTGGATGTCGTCGACGATCAGCAGCATGTCCTGCCGCTCGCACAGCTCCTTCAGCGCCCGCAGCCACTCGGGCCGCGCGACGTTGATGCCGCCCTCGCCCTGCACGGTCTCCACGATCACCGCGGCGGGCTTGTTCAGCCCCGACCCCTGGTCCTCCAGCAGCCGCTCGAACCACAGGAAGTCCGGGACCGTGCCGTCGAAGTAGTTGTCGAAGGGCATCGGCGTGCCGTGCACCAGCGGGATCCCCGCGCCCGCCCGCTTGAAGGCGTTGCCGGTCACCGCGAGCGACCCCAGCGACATCCCGTGGAAGGCGTTGGTGAACGACACGATCGCCTCGCGCCCCTTCACCTTCCGCGCCAGCTTCAGCGCCGACTCCACGGCGTTGGTGCCCGTCGGCCCCGGGAACATCACCTTGTACGGCAGATCCCGCGGCCGCAGCACCAGATCCTGGAAGGTCCCCAGGAAGCTCCGCTTGGCCGTGGTCGACATGTCCAGCCCGTGCGTGACACCGTCACGCTCCAGATAGTCGATCAACGCCCGTTTCAGCACGGGATTGTTGTGGCCGTAGTTCAGCGAGCCCGCGCCGGCGAAGAAGTCCAGATAGGCGTGGCCGTCCTCGTCGTACATCCGGCTGCCCCGCGCGCGGTCGAACACGGTGGGCCAGCCACGGCAGTAGCTGCGCACCTCGGACTCCAGGGTCTCGAAGACGCTGAGGTC
>NZ_JAINRE010000124.1 GCF_020400595.1 Streptomyces naphthomycinicus
GTGAGCCGACGGACGCGGCGTGGGAGCGGACGGTGCCACTGTCCCCGGCCGTCGTCGCCCCGCCCCGCGACGCCAACGACTCGACCGTTTTCGGCAAGGCCAACCGGATACGGCGATGACCGTCGGGTGAAGGTCACGTGGGGGAGTTGTCACATCTCGTTGACGCGCGTAGCGCATGGTGGGGCAACTGCGGTTTCCTCGTGCACGCATCTCCAACCCCCCACGTCATTTGGAGACTCCATGCGCCACGCGGTCTTTGGTCTGCCCGCAATGGCTTCACCCCTGACCGGTGCCGGCTCGGCTCCCGCCCTGGGTGATCCGCTCCCGCCGCCGTCGACGGTGACCGCCCGGCAAGTGCCGGCCGGACTCACCGTGGCCGCCCGGCCGTCGACGGACGGCTGTACCCGGGACAGGTCCCACATCTGGTCCACCTAGCCGGACCGCTGTACCACCGGCAGGCGATCCTGGCCCGCGACGGCAAGGACGTGAAGGACAAGCCGAGCAGCTGCCAGGCGACGACAGCCCTGTCGTCGATGCTCGGCACCCGCACGACCTGACACCCGCGCGTCTGCCCCTGGCGGGCAACCGCAGTGTCGCGACGCAGGGTCGGCCCTGGCGGACGCGCCGGACACCGGCGCGAAAGAGCCGATGGTGCGCGGCGGTGGGTTCTCGGCCCCGTTGAAGCGCCGGCCGTCCGCACGGTCCGGCGCCGCCGATGCGGCACGTGTCGAGCAGGACAGTCGGGCCGGCTCACGCAGAGCGGACCGCTGCCCGCCGCGTCGACGCGCGCGGCGCCTTTGGCGTGCCGTTTTCCCTGGTGACAGTGGTCGGCCGATTCTCGACCAACATCATCCGACGGGTAGTGACATGGGCATGTCATTCATGTCAGTCTCTGTTCACCCGCTGTACGAACACCATCCATTCCACAGCTGTCCGGGCCGGCCCCATACCGGCCCGCCGGCGTAACCCCCCACAACAAGGAGCCTTTGTTCGTGAGCCTCCGCAATGTGCGTCATCAGCGCACCACTTTGACCATCGCCACCGCGGTGGCGGCCGGAGCCCTGCTGTCCACGGGCCTGGCCACCAGTGCCTCCGCCCAGATCCCGGCCGAATCCGCGGCCGCGAAGCCGCTCGGCGCGGCCCCGACCACCCTGTCGGCCACCGCCCGCACCACCCTGATCCACAAGGCGCAGGCCGGCGCCGTCACCACGGCGCACCGAATAGGTCTGGGT
>NZ_JAINRE010000125.1 GCF_020400595.1 Streptomyces naphthomycinicus
GCCCCGCCAGCGCCGCGTGCAGTCCGGGAGGCAGCTCCAGACCGACCTGGTCCCCGTGCCGGCGGGCGACGGCCGGCCGCGGCCGGTCGGCGGGCAGCCGGAGCAGCTCCGGCAGGTCGGACAACTGCCGCCGCCAGTAACCCAGTTGTTCGGCGAAGCGGCTCTCCGGGTCGGCGGCGTCGCCGAGCAGGTCGCGCTGCCACAGCGTGTAGTCGGCGTACTGCACCGGCGGGGCCGGCCGGGTCGGTGCGCGCCCCTCGCACCGAGCGGCGTACGCCTCGGCCAGGTCGCGGGCCAGCGGACCGGTGGACCAGCCGTCACCGGCGATGTGGTGCATCACCAGCAGCAGCACGTGCTCCTGCGGCGCGATCGCGAACAGCCGCGCCCGCAGCGGAGCTTCCACCGCCAGGTCGAAGGGCTGCCGGGCGAACTCGGCCAGCTGTCCGGGCAGTCCGGCCTCCGACACCTGGGCCGAGCCCATCCGGGGACGGGCCGTGTCCGGGTCCAGGACGCGCTGGCACGGTACGCCGTCGACCTCGGGGAACACCGTCCGCAGACTCTCGTGCCGGGTCACCACGTCGAAAAGCGCCGCGTCCAGCGCCGCCGTGTCGAGCGTCCCCGTCATCCGGAGCGCCAGCGGGATGTGGTACGTCGCGGCGGCGCCGTCCATGCGGTGCAGGAACCAGAGCCGCCGCTGGGCGAAGGAGAGCGGTACCGCTTCCGGACGCATGCGCCCCGCCAGCGCCGGGCGGGCCCGTCCGGCCTCGGCCAGCGCCCGGGCCAGCCCCGCCGCGGTGGGCGCCTGGAAGAGCGCGCGCAGCCCCAGTTCCACCCCGAGCACCGAGCGGATCCGGGCGACCAGCCGGGTGGCGAGCAGCGAGTGCCCGCCGAGGTCGAAGAAGTCGTCGTCGACGCCGACCCGCGGCGCGCCCAGCACCTCGGCGAACAGCTCGCACAGGATCTGTTCCTGCGGAGTGCGCGGTGCCCGGCCCGTCGCCGTGGTCACCGACTCGGGCGCGGGCAGCGCCGCCCGGTCCAGCTTCCCGCTCGGCGTCAGCGGCACCGCGTCCAGCAGCACGAACGCCGACGGCACCAGGTAGTCGGGCAGGCGTTCGCGCAGACAGGCCGTCAGCTCCGCCGGACGCACGACCGCCGCCGCATGCGCCGCC
>NZ_JAINRE010000126.1 GCF_020400595.1 Streptomyces naphthomycinicus
CGGCCATGACGGCCAGGAAAGCATGCGCCAGCATGGCCAGGGTGATGTGCCGCATCCAGCCGGTGTAGCGGCGGACTTCGTACTGGTCGAGGCCGCATTCGTTCTTCGCTGCCTGGAAGGCTTCCTCGATGGCCCAGCGCATCCCGGCGACGCGCACCAGGTGCTCGATCGTCGTGCCGAGCGGTGCGTAGGCGAGGTAGTAGGCGATCTCGTCGGGCTTGCTGATGCTGCGGCGGGCCAGTGCCCACCGCTGGCGGGTGGGCATCTCGCCGTCGAAGTCCTCGATGGAAGTGATCTGCAGGGCGGCCCAGTGGTAGACGCGCGGGCCCTTCGCGCCGTCACCGCACGAACGTCTCTCCCATGCTTCGGTGGGCGCTTGGGAGAAGAGGTGATCGACACGGCCGAAGTGCGGCACCTGCTGGGACTTGGGGACTGCGAGGACATATCCCACGCCGGTCTCCTCCAGCATGCGGCGCAGCCGCCACTCCTGGCCGTAGGCGGCGTCGGCGGTCACCCAGGCGATGGGCAGCGGTGAGGCGATCGCCCGCAGCACCATGGTCTTGGCCAGGTCGGGCTTGGTAGCGAAGGCTCGCTCGTCAGGGATGTGGGCGGCGCGGCAGCGGTCGCGGTCGTCGGTCCAGGACTTGGGCAGATACAACTCCCGGTCCACCAGGGCGCGTCCACGTGTGGTGGCATAGGCGGCGAACACGCCGATCTGGCAGTTCTCGGTGCGGCCGGCGGTGCCGGAGTATTGGCGCTGCACGCCAGCCGAGGTGGTGCCCTTCTTGAGGAAGCCGGTGTCGTCGAGGATGAGGATCCCGTCGGGCTCGCCGAGCCGTTCGGCTACGTAGTGCTGGAGGTCGTCGCGGAGCTCGTCGGCGTCCCAGCGGGCACCGTTGAGAAGCCGCTGAAGGCGGTCGGGGGTGCGGTGTCCGGCGTATTCGGCCAGCTGCCAGCCGTTCTTGCGGCCGACCGGGCCCAGCAGCCCGCGGATGTAGTCACGCATTCTGCGACGCGGCTCGACACGTTGGAAGCGGTGGCCGGTACGCAGGAACAGTTCCTCGAGTTCGTCGTTCCAGATCTCAACTGCACGCTCGTCGATCACGCCGGGAGGCTGCCCGGACCGCTGCCACTTTCAGCGTCGGCTGCACACGATCGAGGGGCGGCCC
>NZ_JAINRE010000127.1 GCF_020400595.1 Streptomyces naphthomycinicus
CTGCGCGACGACCGCGGTGAGGCGCAGGCTCTGCTGGGCGCGGTGGCCCGCCTCTTCGTGCACGGCGCCAAGGTGGACTGGGCGGCGATCCTCCCCGAGGGCGCCACCGAGACCCATGTGGACCTGCCGACATACGCCTTCGATCACGAGCACTACTGGCTCCCGGCCCCTCGCCCCCTCATGGACGCCGCCGCGCTGGGCCAGGGCGCGGCGGACCATCCGCTGCTCGGTGCGGTGGTTCAGCTGCCGCAGTCGGACGGGCTGGTCTTCACCTCCCGGCTGTCGCTGCGCACGCACCCCTGGCTGGCCGACCACGCCATCGGGGGAGTGGTCCTCGTCCCCGGTACCGGCCTGGTCGAGCTGGCCGTCCGGGCCGGCGACGAGGTCGGCTGCGGAGTGCTGGACGAACTCGTCATCGAGGCTCCGCTGGTCGTACCCGAGCAGGGTGCCGTGCGCGTCCAGGTCGCCGTCGGCGGGCCGGACGAGAACGGCTCCCGGAGCGTGGAGGTGTACTCCACCCGCCAGGACGACGACGGCGGAAGCACTCCGGACGCCTGGACCCGGCACGCCAGCGGCGCCCTGAGCACGGTCGTCGCCCCCGCCGGCACCTTCGACTTCACCGCCTGGCCGCCGCCCGGCGCCGAGCAGGTCGACATCTCCGACGGCTACGAGAAGCTGACGCGCGCGGGATACGCGTACGGCCCCGCGTTCCAGTGCGTGCGGAAGGTCTGGCGGCGTGACGGCGAGCTGTTCGCCGAGGTCGTCGTCCCGCAGGAACAGCGGGAGAACGCCGCCGGGTTCGGCATCCACCCGGCGCTGCTCGACGCGGCGCTGCACACGAGCATCCTGGACGCGGCCGCCGAGGTGACCGACGGTGCCGGCGCGGAGGACGAGGCGGTGGTACGGCTGCCGTTCGCCTGGAACGGGCTGAACCTGCACGCCTCCGGTGCCGCGTCGATCCGGGTACGGCTGCTGCGGCCCGACCCGGACACCCTGTCGCTGGAGGCTGTCGACGACACCGGCGATCCGGTCCTGACACTCGACTCGCTGGTCTCCCGGGCCGTATCCGGAGAACAGCTCGAAGCGGCGGCGGGTACGCCCGGCAGCGACGCGTTGTTCGAGGTGGAGTGGAACGAGCTGGCTTCCGCGTCCGCTGG
>NZ_JAINRE010000128.1 GCF_020400595.1 Streptomyces naphthomycinicus
CGCCGCCGTACGTCGTTGAGCCGGGTGATGAGGGGGGCGAGGGTGCGGCCCTCCCGTGCGGCGGCTTCCCAGTCGCGGGGCTTGAGCTGGTACTTCTCCGAGTCCAGGTACTCCTCGCTGCCCTCCCGCAGGGGGGTGTTCTCGCACAGCTCGTAGCCGCTGTAGACGCCCCAGGCGGGGGAGAGGGTGGCGGCGAGCACGGCACGGACCTCGAAGGCGGGCCGCCCGCCGTCCTGGAGGTAGGCGTGCAGGATGTCGGGGGTGTTGGCGAAGAAGTTCGGCCGCATCCAGGCGGCCGCCTCCCCCGTCAGCTCGGTGAGGTACTCGGTCAGCTCCTGCTTGGTGTTGCGCCAGGTGAAGTACGTGTACGACTGCTGGAACCCGATCTGGGCCAGGGTGTGCATCATCGCCGGCCGGGTGAACGCCTCCGCCAGGAAGAGCACGTCCGGGTCGCGGCCGTTGATCTCGGCGATCACCCGTTCCCAGAACACCACCGGCTTGGTGTGCGGGTTGTCCACCCGGAAGATCCGCACCCCGTGCCCCATCCAGTGCCGCAGGACGCGCACGCTCTCCGCGACCAGGCCGTCCATGTCGGCGTCGAAGGCGACGGGGTAGATGTCCTGGTACTTCTTCGGCGGGTTCTCGGCGTAGGCGATGCTTCCGTCCGGGCGGTGCCGGAACCACTCCGGGTGCTTGTGCACCCAGGGATGGTCGGGCGAGCACTGCAGCGCGAAGTCCAGCGCCACCTCCAGGCCCAGCCCGCGCGCCTCGCCCACGAAGAAGTCGAAGTCCTCCAGGGTGCCCAGGGCGGGATGGACGGCGTCGTGGCCGCCCTCGGGAGAGCCGATGGCCCAGGGCACGCCCACGTCGTCCGGGCCGGCGGTGAGCGTGTTGTTGCGGCCCTTGCGGAAGCTGGTGCCGATGGGATGGACGGGCGGCAGGTAGACCACGTCGAAGCCCATTCCCGCGATCGCCGCCAGCCGGCGGGCGGCGGTGCGGAAGGTGCCGTGCGGCTGCTCGGCGGTGCCCTCCGAACGGGGGAAGAACTCGTACCAGGAGCCGTACAGGGCGCGTTCGCGCTCCACCAGCAGGGGCATCGGATCGGAGGCCGTCACCAGCTCCCGCAGCGGATACCGGGCCAG
>NZ_JAINRE010000129.1 GCF_020400595.1 Streptomyces naphthomycinicus
TTGCGTGACGACCGTGACGAGGTGCAGACGCTGCTGCTGTCCGTGGCGGAACTGTTCGTGCGGGGTGCCAAGGTGGACTGGGCGGCGATCCTCCCCGAGGGTGCCACCGAGACCCATGTGGACCTGCCGACGTACGCCTTCGACCACCGTCATTACTGGCTCCAGATGGCCCCCGCCACCGACGCCGCCGCACTCGGCCAGAGCACGGCCGATCACCCGCTGCTCGGCGCCGTGGTTCAGCTGCCGCAGTCGGACGGACTGGTCTTCACCTCCCGGCTGTCGCTGCGCACACACCCCTGGCTGGCCGACCACACCCTGGGCGGTGCGGTCGTCGTACCCGGTGCCGGGCTCGTCGAGCTGGCCGTCCGGGCCGGCGACGAGGTCGGCTGCGGAGTCGTGGACGAGCTGGTCATCGAGGCTCCGCTGGTCGTACCCGAGCAGGGCGGCGTGCGGGTGCAGATCACGGTCGAGGCCCCCGACGCGGAGGGCCGCCGTCCGGTGGCTGTTCACTCCGCGCGGGAGGATGCCGTCGGCGAGATCGGCTCCGATGCGTGGACCCGGCACGCCACCGGCAGCCTCACCGCCACGGCCGATGCGACCGACAGCTTCGACTTCACCGCCTGGCCCCCGCCCGGCGCGCAGGCGGAGGACCTCTCCGGCGCGGACGAGCGGCTGCTGCGGAGCGGCTACGAGTACGGCCCGGTCTTCCAGGGGCTGCGGGCGATGTGGCGGCGCGGCGACGAACTGTTCGCCGAGGTCGCGCTGCCGGACGGGCAGAGGGACGCGGCCGCCCGGTTCGGCATCCACCCGGCACTTCTGGAGGCGGCCCTGCATCCGGCGTTGCTGGAGGTCGCGGCGGCCGACGACACCCAGGTCCGGCAGCCGCTGGAGTGGAGCAGGCTGACGCTGCACGCGGAAGGCGCCACCGTGCTGCGCGTGCGCCTGGCACGGTCCGCCTCCGGTGCCCTGGCGGTCCAGGCGGCCGACGAGGCCGGGGACACGGTGGTGACCGCGGAGGCCGTGACACTGCGACCGGTCTCGGCCGAGCAGCTGACCTCGACGGCCGGCACCGGCGCGGACGACGCGTTGTTCCGGGTGGAATGGAACGAGCTGGCTTCCGC
>NZ_JAINRE010000012.1 GCF_020400595.1 Streptomyces naphthomycinicus
TCGGCGCGGCGTTTCCGATGAGGGAAAAGCTACGTTGCGTTCGCTCAGTCGGCAACGCTGTAGTTGCGTAGAATCGCGATCATTGCACGTCAGAGCCTCTAAATCGTTGCAACAGTCTGATGAGTAACGCAACAACGTGGCCTCCGTCGTTGCAATGGAATGGAGGTGAACGCTATGCTGGGGGTGCGGGGAACCACGAAGGAGGCCGCGATGCCGGGAGGCAGGCTCACGCAGCAGGAACGCCAGCAGATCGCGCTGGGGCTGGCCGACGGCCTCGCCTACGCCGAGATCGCCAGGCGGCTGGAGCGTCCGACCTCGACGATCACGCGCGAGGTCATGCGCAACGGCGGCCCCACCGCCTACCGTGCCGACCTCGCCCACCGCGCCACCGAGCGCCGCGCCCACCGGGGCAGGCAGGCCGCGCCCCGGGACCCGAAGACGCCTCCGCAGGTCCACGGGCGCGACGCCGAGGCGGTGCGTGAGTACGAGGAGACGTTCACCACCGTCCTCATGCAGTCGGGCACGCCCAAGATGATGGCCCGGGTGCTGGCCTGCCTGTGCATCAGCGACGCGGGCAGCCTCACCGCCTCCGAACTCGTCCAGCGCCTCCAGGTCAGCCCGGCGTCCGTCTCCAAGGCGATCGCGTTCCTGGAGAGCCAGGGTCTCGTCCGCCGCGAGCGGGACGAACGCCGCCGTGAGCGCTACGTCGTCGACGCCGACGTCTGGTACCAGTCCATGATGGCCAGCGCCCGCGGTACCGCCCAGGTCGCGGAAACCGCGCGGCAGGGCGTCGGCGTCCTCGGCCCCGGCACCCCGGCCGGCACCCGCCTGGAGAACATCGCCCGCTTCGTCGACTTCGTCTCCGAGAGCATCGTCCGCGCCGCGGACCAGGCCCGCGAAGTCCTCCACGCCAAACCCGAACCGACCTCGGACAGCGCCACCTGAGCCCTGTCCGCTCCGCTCGCGCGAGCCCCACGCGTGAGCCGCGTGATCGGTACCGCCTCCAGGACACCGGATCGGCGGGTCCCGATGCTCGCGCTTTCCGGCGGCTTCACTAGAATCGAACGCGTGAACGAAGACGGTCCGCTGACGCGTCTCGACATGCTGCGCTTCGCCCGCCGCGTCGTCGAACACCAGGCTGCCAGGCAGCTTGCGCTGATGGACCGGTGGATCGCCGACGAGGAGCGGCGGGAGACCGAGCGGCAGCGCGGTCTGGCCGCCCGGCGGGAGGCCCCGGCATGGACCATCGAGCGAGGCCTGAACGGGCGGAGCGCGGTGTACGTCCATGCCGGCGGCTGCGCCGGCGCCGGCGGGCGGGTGAAGGGCGTCGGCCGGGAACAGGCGGTACGGGCGCTCACCGACGGAGGTGTCCCGGCGTGCCCGCTGTGCCGGCCGGACACCGTGCTGGGGATTCTCGAATGACCGGCCGGGGTGCGGGCCCGGGCGGTCCGGATGATGCTGGAGCCATGGCCGGGAAACGTCCCATCATCGTGCACCTGCCGTCCCCGACCGGCGGTCGCCGGGTGCGGGTGGACGGCGAGATTCTCGGCCTCGCGCACAACGTGCGGGACCTGGTGGAGTTCCTGCGCCGGGCGGGGCTGGAGATCGAACCGGAAGACGTGGCCGACTCGCCGCTGATCGACTGGCGTGGAGTGGGCCCCGACCGGTGGGAAGTGGAGACCCGGACCTGAAGATGCCGCCGCGCTCGACGTGCCGCCGTGCTCGACGTGCCGCCGTGCTCGACGTGCCGCCGTGCTCGACGTGCCGCCGTGCTCGACGTGCACCGCGCGCGGCGTGCACCGCGCGCGGCGTGCATCGTGCGCGGCGTGCACCGCGCTCGTCCGGGCGCACGCGCGCGGCGGCCCGTTCCGGGCACACTGGCGGGCATGTCCTCCCGACGTAGAACCTGCCCCGTGTGCCGCCGCGAAATCGCCGTCGTGGCGGGCCGCTTCGCGCGGCACGACCCGCCCGGGACACGGGAGAGCGGCGAACTCGTCTCCTGCGCCGGATCACGGCTTCAGGCGCAACTCGGCGCCGTCCAGCCCTCCCTGGACGGCTACGTCGTGCCGGACTTCCCCGGGCAGCTGCCGTTGTTCTGAACGCCGACGGGGCGATGCGGGGCTGACATCGGCTGACGTCGGCTGACGACCGCATCCGACAGGACGTCAGCGGGGCGCCGGAGCAGGCGTGCAGGGGGCCGTGCCGCCCGATCCGCGTGCGCGGGCCGGACGGCTCGCCCGGCGGGCCCGGCGGGCCCGGCGGGCCGTGCCGGTCCTGGTACGGGTCGTGAGGCGGGGCGGCGGGCCGTGCGGGTCCTGTCACGGGTCGCGCGGCGGGCCGTGCGGGTCCTGGTAACGGGTCGTGCGGTGGGTCCGACCCGTCGGCGGAGGGCGGCCGGCGGCCGGTCTCAGTTCCCGGCCACCGACTTGACCGCGACCGACACCGGCGTCGACCCGCTGATCAGCTCCAGCGTGAGGCCGGCCGTCGCCGGCGTGTCCACGAGTTCGGCGAGGACGGCCGCCACGTCGTCACGAGGGATCATGCCGCGCCCGGTGTGCGCCTCCATGCGGACCAGGCCGGTCCCCGCGTCGTCCGTCAGCGAGCCCGGCCGCAGGATCGTCCAGTCCAGCGCCTCCTGCCGGGTGACGTACGCGTCGGCCTCGCCCTTGGCGCGCAGGTACGCGTCGAAGACCTCGTTCCCCTGGTGCGCGGGGTCCGCGCCCATCGAGGAGACCACCACGAAACGCCGTACGCGCGTGCGTACGGCCGCGTCCGCGAACAGCACCGCCGCGCCCCTGTCCACCGTGTCCTTGCGGGCCGTGCCGCTGCCCGGGCCCGCGCCGGCCGCGAAGACCGCGGCGTCCGCGCCCTGCAAGTGCGCCGCGACCTCCTCCAGCGAGGCGGACTCCAGGTCGAGCAGGACCGGTTCGGCGCCCGCCGCCCGCAGATCGTCGCCCTGTTCGGACTTGCGGATGATGCCCGCGACCTCGTCCCCGCGCGCGGAGAGCAGACGCTCCAGCCGCAGCGCGATCTGACCATGACCACCAGCGATGACAATGCGCATGAATCCGACCGTACGCCCGAAGGGGCGCAGCCGCCGCACGACTCAACCGGCGTGACCAGAGCGCGCCGGGCCCACGCGGCGCACACACTCCGACACGCGCCCGGGCGCACGGACGCCCCCGCACTCCCTGCCCGCACCGCCCCACGACGCCCCACGGCGCCGCACGCTCACAACAGCGTCACGCCAGCCCCCCCCCGCCCCTGCCACGACAGCCCCTCGCTCACGACAGCGTCACGACAGCTCCCCCCGCCCCTGCCGCGACAGCCCCTCGCTCACGACAGCGTCACGACAGCTCCCCCCGCCCCTGCCGCGACAGCCCCCGCGCTCACGACAGCGTCACGACAGCTCCCCCCGCCCCTGCCGTGGCAGCCCCAGTTCCGCTGCCGCCGCCGAGTTGCAGTACTCGCGGACCGCGCTGGTGCGGGCCACCACCCGGCCCCGGTGCACCACGATCCGGCTGTAGGCCAGGGAGAGCGCTCCGGCGAGATGGTCGCCGCGCACGGCCAGCAGTTCGGCGGGGAAGCCCGCCTCCACGCGGACCTCCGGCAGTCCCAGCACCGTGCGGGCGGAGGCGCACACCGCGTCGTAGGCGTCCTCCGGGCGCAGGCCGTGGAGGGAGGCGAGGAGGTAGGCGGCCTCCAGGGGGTCCCCGCGGCCCACGGGGTTCGAGACATCGCGCAGCGCGCCGCTGCCGGCCGCCACCCGCACTCCGGCCGCGCGCAGCAGCCGTACCGGCGCCGTGCCCCGCCGGTCGGCGCCGCCGCAGCGCCCCTGGGGCAGGCACACCACCGTCACACCGGCCGCGGCAAGCTGGTCGGCGACGCGGGAGGCCGCCTCGGCGGGCAGGCGCGCGAGACCGGCGCACGGTCCGATCGTCACGCCGGGGCGCAGGCCCCCGGCCATGGCCGCGAGCCGGGACAGCCGGGCCGAGTCGGCGGCATCGGTGTGCAGGTCCACCGGGCATCCGTGCTCGGAGGCCACTTCCAGGACCGTCTCCACGTAGCCGGTGGGATCCGGGTCCAGGTCGGGGCAGCCGCCCACCACGGAGGCGCCCATCTTCACGGCGTCCCGCAGTATCGCGAGCCCGTCGGCGCCGGCCGCACCGGTCAGCAGCCGCGGCATCGCCACCGTCGTCAGCTCGGCCAGCCCCCGCAGCGACCGCCGTGCCTGTAGGACCGCGCCGAGTGCGCCGAGCCCCTGTACGTCGCCCACGCGCACGTGCGAGCGCACCGCCGTCGCCCCGTGCCCGAGTTGCAGCAGGGCGGCCTCCGTCGCCCGGCGCTGGACGTCCTCGGGGGTGTACGACACCGGGCACGGGCGTTCGGCGGACAGGGCCGTGTCGCCGTGCGCGTGCGGTTCGGCCGGGGCCGGCAGGAGCAGGTAGCCGGTCAGGTCCACCCGCATGACGCCCGTGCGGGCCGGGCCCGGGGCGAGACTGCCGGTCGTGCCCACCGCCTCGATGCGACCCCCGCCGAGCCGTACGTCCACGGTCCGGCCGTCGGTGAGCCGCGCCCCGCAGAGCAGGAGGGCGGCCGGTTCGGACGGCCCCGAGGAGCCCGACGAGTTCGACGGCGGTTGCGGCTGCGGCTGGCTGTCGGGCATCGCGCTCCAGGGTCGGGCCGGCGGCTCGGGCGGGCCGGCGTGAGGGATTCGAGGCACTGCACCGCCTCAAGATCACGCAGAGTGAGTCGAGCCTAGGGTGGCGAGCAGCGCACAACGGGGAGGAGCGCAATAGTCGTACCGGCGTGGCCCGCCCCGGGCGGCGCCCGTCGACGGCCCTGCGTGGCCCGCTTGGGCGGGCCCGCCGACGCCCCCGCGCGCGAGCCGCTACCGCCGCGCCCGGCGGCCCCGTGCGGGCGGCTGTTCCCTTCGAGTCCGGCGGCCCCGTGCGGGCGGCTGTTCCCTTCGAGTCCGGCGGCCCCGTGCGGGCGGCTGTTCCCTTCGAGTCCGGCGGACCCCAAACACCCCGCGAGCCCTCCCTCGCGCGCGCCGTCCTCACCGCCCGGCCCGGCTCACGGCCTGTTGCGGACCGCCCTCGCCGCGCGCTGTCCGCACGCCCGCGATCAGCCCTTCTGCCCCTCCGCGCGCACGTGACGGCCGTCGGCCGCGCGGGCCCCGGGGGACTGCCGGGAGCGGTGGGAGGAGGGCCGCGGTGGGCGGTGGGATACGGATTTGGGCGAACGGCGGCGGACCGTGTAATGTCTTCATCGCTCGCCCCAATAGCTCAGTCGGCAGAGCGTCTCCATGGTAAGGAGAAGGTCAACGGTTCGATTCCGTTTTGGGGCTCTGGTGTGAGAGGTTCCCGTCGCAAGGCGGGGACTGATCTCATCAAAGCGGTGTAGCTCAGTCGGTAGAGCAAGCGGCTCATAATCGCTGTGTCACCGGTTCAAGTCCGGTCACCGCTACTGACAGTAGCCGATTGCGGGGTCGGTCCTTCGATCGGCTACTCTTTCTTGCGTTGAATTAGTCCATCCGTTCGTCTTAGGAGCACTCACGTGGCTGCCACCGACGTCCGCCCGAAGATCACGCTGGCCTGCGTGGAGTGCAAGGAGCGGAACTACATCACCAAGAAGAACCGGCGTAACAACCCGGATCGTCTTGAGATGAAGAAGCACTGCCCGCGTTGCAACGCGCACACCGCGCACCGCGAAACGCGATAATCAGGCTCGTCCGTGAGGCCGTCCCCTTCCGAGGGGGCGGCCTCACGGCGTTTCACCGGCTCGGCACCCACTTCGCCGCACCGGCCCGGGCACAATCCGTGGCGGGCTTCCGGCTAATTTGGGGACAGCACAGCAGACATCAGGAGGTGCCGGGCCATGGCGCTCGACCAGTCCTTCGTGGGACGGAACTACCCGCCCACCGCGCCCTATGAGGTGGGCCGGGAGAAGATCCGCGAGTTCGCCGAAGCGGTGGGCGAGACCAACCCGGTGTACACGGACCCCGAGGCCGCCAAGGCGCTCGGTCACCCCGATGTGATCGCCCCGCCGACCTTCGTGTTCTCCATCACCTTCCGGGCCGCCGGGCAGGTCATCGAGGACCCCCAGCTCGGACTGGACTACAACCGCGTGGTGCACGGCGACCAGAAGTTCGCCTACGCCCGCCCGGTGCGCGCGGGCGACCGGCTCACCGTCACCTCCACGATCGAGGCGATCAAGTCCCTCGCGGGCAACGACATCCTGGACATCCGCGGTGAGGTGCACGACGAGGCCGGCGAGCACGTCGTGACCGCCTGGACCAAGCTCGTGGCCCGCGCGGCCGAGGAGGCGTGAGGGCCCGATGACGGCGAAGATCGCATACGACGACGTCGAGGTCGGCACCGAACTGCCGGCCCAGAGTTTCCCGGTGACCCGAGCCACGCTCGTGCGGTACGCGGGAGCCTCCGGAGACTTCAACCCCATCCACTGGAACGAGAAGTTCGCCAAGGAGGTGGGCCTTCCGGACGTCATCGCGCACGGCATGTTCACCATGGCCGAGGCGATCCGCGTGGTCACCGACTGGACCGGAGACCCGGCCGCGGTCGTGGAGTACGGCGTCCGCTTCACCAAGCCCGTCATCGTCCCGAACGACGACCAGGGCGCCCTCATCGAGGTCAGCGGCAAGGTCGCGGCCAAGCTGGACGACCGCACGGTCCGGGTGGACCTGACGGCGAAGAGCGACGGCCAGAAGGTGCTGGGCATGTCCCGGGCGGTCGTACGACTGGCCTGACGGCCCGGCCGCGGTGCCACGGAATTACCGGCACGGACCCCAAGCAGGTAAGGGGCGCCCTCACAGGAGGGCGCCCCTTACGCGCATCGAGGACGCCCGTTACGCGCATCGAGGGCGCGCGCATCCCCGCGCGCGGGCAGCCCTTGCGGAGTTAGTAATTGAGCACTAACTTTGTTCGCATGGTCAGGATGAGTGCGCAGGAGCGGCGCGAGAGCGTCATTCGCGCGGCGATGGCCGAGTTCGGCCGCGGTGGGTACCACGGCACCTCCACCGAGGCGATCGCCAAGCGGGTCGGGGTGTCGCAGCCGTATCTCTTCCGCCTCTTCCCGGGCAAGAAGGCGATCTTCCTGGCGGCGGCGGAACGCTGCGTCGACGACACCATCCGTACCTTCGAGGAGGCGTCCGAGGGGCTGCGGGGCGAAGAGGCCCTGCACGCCATGGCGAACGCGTACACCAAGGTCATCGCGGAACGGCCCGAGCGGCTGATGATGCAGATGCAGATGTACGTCGCGGTGGCGGCCGCCGAGGAGGAGGGCGACCACGAGTTCGGCGAGAGCGTCCGGGCCGGCTGGCTGCGGCTGTGGGACGCGGTCCATCTGCCGCTCGGCGCGGACGTCAACGAGACGACCACCTTCCTGGCGTACGGAATGCTCATCAACTGCCTGGTGGCCATGGGCTTCCCGCCGCAGCACCGGGTGTGGGAAGGGCTCTACCCGTCGGCTCGGGCGACGGGCCGCCTGGAGAAGTAGCGCGGGCCGGGCGGGGCGGTGACGTTCCGCACGGCCGCAAAAGTTAGTCAGCAATAACTAACCGACTTAACCAGAGATCACTCCGGGGGGAGCGATGACACAGCAGACCGCAGTATCCGGCACCACCTCCGCAACATCGCGCGCGGGGGCCGTGTGGGCCCTGATCATCACCAGCGTCGCCGGATTCATGGCGGCCCTGGACAACCTCGTCGTCACCACCGCCCTGCCCGCCATCCGCGAGGACCTCGGCGGTGCGCTGGACGACCTGGAGTGGACCGTGAGCGCCTACACGCTCACTTTCGCCGTTCTGCTGATGTTCGGCGCCGCGCTCGGCGACCGCTTCGGGCGCCGCCGGCTCTTCATCGCCGGCCTCGCCGTGTTCACCGGCGCCTCCGCCGCGGCGGCCATGGCGCCCGGCATCGGCTCCCTGATCGCCGCCCGCGCGGTCCAGGGCGTCGGCGCGGCCGTGATGATGCCGCTCACCCTGACCCTGCTGACCGCGGCGGTGCCCGCCGCCAGGCGCGGGACGGTGTACGGCATCTGGGGCGCCGTCAACGGGCTCGCCGTCGCCTCCGGACCGCTGATCGGCGGCAGCCTCACCGAACACGTCTCCTGGCACTGGATCTTCTGGCTGAACGTCCCGCTCGGACTGATCGCGCTGCCGCTCGCCCGGCTGCGTCTCGCCGAGTCGCGCGGCACCGGCGCCCGGCTCGACATCCCCGGCACGCTGCTCGCCAGCGGGGGCCTCTTCGGAATCGTGTACGGACTGGTCCGTGGGCCCGCCGACGGCTGGACCGACTCCGTGGTGCTGACCGCGCTGATCGCGGGCGGGGCGCTGCTGGCGGGCTTCGTGCTCTACAGCTCCCGCGCCGCCGAACCCATGCTGCCCATGCGCCTGTTCCGCTCCCGCGCCTTCGCCGGGATCAACGCCGCCAGCCTGCTGATGTTCGTCGGCATGTTCGGCTCGATCTTCCTGCTCAGCCAGTACATGCAGGGCGTCCTCGGCTACTCGCCCACCGAGGCCGGGCTCAGGATGCTGCCGTGGACCGGCATGCCGATGCTCGTCGCGCCCGTCGCCGGGATCCTCTCCGACCGCGTGGGCGGCCGGCCGGTCGTGGCCGCGGGCCTGTTCCTCCAGGCGGCCGGTCTCGGCTACATGGCCTGGGTGGCGACCGCCGACGCCTCCTACGCGGTCCAGCTGCCCGCCCTGATCATCAGCGGCATCGGCATGGCCCTGTACTTCGCACCGGCCGCCAACCTGGTCATGTCCAGCGTCCGCCCGCAGGAGCAGGGCATCGCCTCCGGCGCGAACAACGCGCTGCGCGAGGTGGGCGGCGCGCTCGGCATCGCGGTCATGTCGTCGATCTTCTCCGCGCGGGGCGGTTACGAGTCCGCGCAGAGCTTCGTGGACGGTCTGCGGCCGGCCCTGGTCACCGGGTCCGGGGTGGTCGCCCTGGCAGCGGTCGCCGCCCTGGTGATCCCGGCCCGCAGGACCGCCGGACGGACCGGCCAGGCCGCCCGGCGGACGTCCGCACCGGTCCTGGAGACCACCTCCCGCTGACCGCTCCGGCGGACGCCCGCCGACCCGCCTCCCGCGCCCCGGCGGCCCCGGGTGGCGGCCGGCGGCGGCACGGTCGCACGCGCGCGCGGACCCACGGCTCACCACGCTCCACGCGCGCGTGCCCGTCTCTACGGTCCACGCGCGCATGCGTGTCTCTACGGTCCACGCGCGCATGCCCGTCTGCACGGTCCACGCGCGCGTGGACCGTCTCCGCGTGCCGCGGCGTGCGGGCCTCCCCGCGCGCGTGCCGGGTCCACGACCCCGCCCGGCCCGTACGGCGCTGTCGGACGGGTCTCGTAGTCTTGGGCCCGTGCAGGTACTCCACGACGCCCCCCTTGCCCCGCTGACCACCTTCCGGCTGGGCGGTCCCGCGACGCGGCTGGTGACCGCCACGACCGACGCCGAGGTGATCGCCGCCGTCCGCGAGGCCGACGAGAGCGGCACCCCGCTGCTGCTCATCGGCGGCGGATCGAACCTGGTCATCGGCGACAAGGGCTTCGACGGCACCGCCCTGCGCATCGCCACGCGCGGTGTCGAACTGCGCGGCACGACCCTGGAACTGGCGGCCGGCGAGGTGTGGACCGACGCCGTCGCCCGCGCCGTGGAGGCCGGCCTCGCCGGGATCGAGTGCCTGGCCGGCATCCCCGGATCCGCGGGCGCCACGCCCATCCAGAACGTGGGCGCCTACGGCCAGGAGGTCTCCTCGACGATCACGGAGGTGATCGCGTACGACCGGCGGGCCGGCGAGACCGTCACGCTGACGAACGAGGAGTGCGCCTTCTCGTACCGCCACAGCCGCTTCAAGGCCGACCCCGAGCGCTATGCCGTGCTCCGGGTCCGCTTCGGGCTGGAGACGGCGGGCGGGCTGTCCGCGCCGGTCAAGTACGCCGAGGCGGCCCGCGCGCTCGGCGTGGAGCCCGGCGACCGGGTACCGCTGGCCGACGCCCGCGAGACCGTGCTGAAGCTGCGCGCCGGCAAGGGCATGGTGCTCGACCCCGAGGACCACGACAGCTGGTCGGCCGGTTCCTTCTTCACCAACCCGATCCTCACCGACGAGCAGTTCGCCGCGTTCCACGCGCGCGTGCGCGAGCGGCTGGGTGACGGCGCCGAGCCGCCCGCCTACCCGGCGGGGGAGGGCCGTACGAAGACCTCGGCGGCCTGGCTGATCGACAAGGCGGGCTTCACCAAGGGCTACGGCACCGGGCCCGCCCGCATCTCCACCAAGCACACCCTCGCCCTCACCAACCGCGGCGCGGCCACCACGGAGGACCTGCTGGCCCTGGCCCGCGAGGTGGTCGCCGGTGTCCGGGAGGTCTTCGGCGTCACGCTGGTCAACGAGCCGGTGACCGTGGGCGTGAGCCTGTAGCCGGCCCGGCTCAGTAGGCCACCCCCACCCCCTGCCGTACGGTCTCCCCGGCGTCGACCATCGACAGCATCGCGTGCGCGACGTCCGCGCGCGCGATGAAGCGGCCCCTGGCCGGGAAGCCGCCGACGACGGTGCGGTAGCGGCCGGTGAGCGGCTTGTTCTGGAGCCGCGGCGGCCGTACGGACGTCCAGTCCGAGCCGCTGCGGGCCAGCTCGGACTCCATCTCGCGCAGGTCGGCGTAGACGTCCTTCAGGATCGCCGACACGATGCCGCGCATCCCGCGGTCCAGCGCGCCGTCGTCCGCCGGGGCCGGGCCGACCGGCGCGGCGCTGACCACCAGCAGCCGGCCGACGCCCTCCGCCTGCATGGCGTCCAGCACCGTACGGGTCAGCCGGGCGGCCACCCCGGCGTCCTTGCGGCTGCGCGCGCCCAGTCCGGACAGGACGGCGTCGCGGCCCCGGACGGCGGCGCGCAGCTCGCCGGCACCGGTCAGGCCGCTGCGGACGACCTCCAGGCGATCGCCGCCGACACCGAGCCGGGCGGGGTCCCGGACGACCGCCGTGACCTCGTGACCGGCGTCCAGGGCCTGGCGGACCAGCTCCCGGCCGATCCCCCCGGTCGCGCCGAAAACCGTGAGCTTCATGGTGACTCCTCTGCTCCCCAAGAGGTGGGTGAGTATTCACTCACCCCGCTGCCTCCTAGAGTGGGTAAGCGTTCACCCACCCGTCAAGCAGCAGGGGAGTCCCATGGAGACGAAGCCGGCGCGCGTCCGCATCCTCGATGCCGCCCACGAGCTGATGCTCACCGTCGGCCTCGCCCGCGCCACCACCAAGGAGATCGCCCGCGCGGCCGGCTGCTCGGAAGCGGCTCTCTACAAGTACTTCGACAGCAAGGAGGACCTGTTCGTACGGGTCCTCGCCGAGCGGCTGCCCCGGCTGGCCCCGCTGCTCGGCAGCCTCGCCGCCGCACCGGGACAGGGCACCCTGGAGGAGAACCTCACGGAGATCGCCCGGCAGGCCGCCCTCTTCTACGAGCAGAGTTTCCCGATCGCCGCCTCCCTGTACGCCGAGACCAGCCTCAAGCAACGCCACGACGAGGCCCTGCGCGCCCTCGGCTCCGGCCCGCACCTGCCCATCCAGGGCCTGGACGCCTACCTCCGCGCCGAACAGACCGCGGGCCGGGTCCGCGCGGGCGCCGACACCTACGCCGCCGCCTCGCTCCTCCTCGGCGCCTGCGCCCAGCGCGCGTTCGCCTACGACGCCACCGAGAGCGGCGAACGGCCGCCCGCCGACGAGTTCGCCGCCCGCCTCGCCAGGACCCTGCTGGGCGGAATCTCCGTCGCGGAGCCCGCCGTGTGACGTCAGGCGGCCGGGCGCGCCAGCCAGTCGTCCACGCCGGCCAGCAGCCGCGTCCTGACCTCCTCCGGAGCCGCCGACGCCCGCACCGACTGCCGGGCCAGCTCCGCGAGCTCGGCGTCCGAGAAGCCGTGGGCGTGGCGCGCGATCTCGTACTGGGCGGCCAGCCGGGAGCCGAACAGCAGCGGGTCGTCGGCGCCCAGGGCCATCGGGACACCCGCCTCGAAGAGGGTGCGCAGCGGGACGTCCTCCGGCTTCTCGTACACGCCGAGCGCCACGTTCGAGGCCGGGCACACCTCGCAGGTCACGCCCCGGTCGGCCAGCCGCTTCAGCAGCCGCGGATCCTCGGCCGCCCGCACCCCGTGCCCGATCCGCGTGGCGTCCAGGTCGTCCAGGCAGTCCCGGACCGACGCCGGGCCGGTCAGCTCGCCGCCGTGCGGGGCCGACAGCAGGCCGCCCTCACGCGCGATGTGGAAGGCCCGGTCGAAGTCCCGTGCCATGCCCCGCCGCTCGTCGTTGGAGAGCCCGAAGCCGACCACGCCCCGGTCCGCGTACCGCACTGCCAGCCGGGCCAGCGTGCGCGCGTCCAGCGGATGCTTCATACGGTTCGCGGCGACCAGGACGCGCATGCCGAGACCGGTCTCCCGGGACGTCGTGTCCACCGCGTCCAGGATGATCTCCAGAGCCGGGATGAGACCGCCCAGCCGGGGCGCGTACGACGTCGGGTCGACCTGGATCTCCAGCCAGCCCGAGCCGTCCCTCAGATCCTCCTCGGCGGCCTCCCGGACCAGCCGCCGGATGTCCTCCGGCTCGCGCAGGCAGGAGCGCGCAGCGTCGTACAGCCGCTGGAATCGGAACCAGCCCCGCTCGTCCGTGGCACGCAGTCTGGGCGGTTCCCCGCTGGTCAGGGCCTCGGTCAGGGCATCGGGCAGACGTACGCCGTACTTGTCGGCCAGCTCCAGGACGGTCGCCGGCCGCATCGAACCGGTGAAGTGCAGGTGCAGGTGGGCTTTCGGCAGCTCAGAGAGGTCACGTACACGCTCCATCCCAGGATCCTGCCGTACACCCCCGCCCCACCGGTAGCCGTTTCCCCGTACGTGGTCTTGCTCGCACACGGAAGCGGGCCGCCTCCCCGGAGGGAGACGGCCCGCCACGCGCGCGTGGAGCGGGGGCTAGTCCCGCGCCTCGGCCAGCAGCTTCTGGATCCGGCTCACGCCCTCGACGAGGTCCTCGTCGCCGAGCGCGTAGGACAGCCGCAGGTAACCCGGCGTGCCGAAGGCCTCGCCCGGGACGACCGCGACCTCGGCCTCCTCCAGGATCAGCGCGGCCAGCTCGACCGTGTCCTGCGGGCGCTTGCCGCGGATCTCCTTGCCGAGCAGCGCCTTGACCGAGGGGTACGCGTAGAACGCGCCCTCGGGCTCCGGGCAGAGCACACCGTCGATCTCGTTGAGCATCCGCACGATCGTCCTGCGGCGCCGGTCGAAGGCCTCGCGCATCGTCGCGACGGCGTCCAGGTCGCCGGAGACGGCGGCCAGGGCGGCCACCTGGGCCACGTTCGAGACGTTCGAGGTGGCGTGTGACTGGAGGTTCGTCGCGGCCTTGACGACGTCCTTCGGGCCGATGACCCAGCCCACGCGCCAGCCGGTCATGGCGTACGTCTTCGCGACACCGTTGACGACGACGCACTTGTCGCGCAGCTCGGGGAAGAGGGCCGGCAGGGACACCGCGGCGGCGTCGCCGTAGACCAGGTGCTCGTAGATCTCGTCGGTGAGCACCCACAGGCCGTGCTCGACGGCCCAGCGGCCGATCGCCTCGGTCTCGGCCTCGGAGTACACCGCGCCGGTCGGGTTGGACGGGGAGACGAAGAGGACCACCTTCGTCTTCTCCGTGCGCGCCGCCTCCAGCTGCTCCACGGTGACGCGGTAGCCGGTGGTCTCGTCGGCGACGACCTCCACGGGGACACCGCCGGCCAGGCGGATCGACTCGGGGTACGTCGTCCAGTACGGCGCCGGGACGATGACCTCGTCGCCCGGGTCGAGGATCGCGGCGAACGCCTCGTAGATGGCCTGCTTGCCGCCGTTGGTGACGAGGATCTGCGAGACGTCGGGCTCCCAGCCGGAGTCGCGCAGCGTCTTCGCGGCGATCGCGGCCTTCAGCTCGGGCAGGCCGCCGGCCGGGGTGTAGCGGTGGTACTTCGGGTTCTTGCAGGCCTCGACGGCCGCCTCGACGATGTAGTCCGGGGTCGGGAAGTCGGGCTCACCGGCGCCGAAGCCGATCACCGGACGCCCGGCGGCCTTGAGGGCCTTGGCCTTGGCGTCCACGGCGAGGGTGGCGGACTCGGAGATCGCGCCGACTCGGGCGGAGACCCGGCGCTCGGTGGGAGGGATTGCAGCGCTCATGCGGCCCATCGTTCCAGACCTGAAATCCCCCCGGCACGCGGGTTTCACAGACTGAACAGCAACGGGTCGATGGGTGAACACGGGTCCGAATCCGGCCCCCGGCCAGGACGATCTTCAGTCGGCCGGTCCCGAACGGGCGCTTTCTGTTCGACGCCGGGCCGCAGACCACGTACACTCCTACCTCGTTGGCCTTCAGCAGCCGCCACCGGACCGGTGCACACCGAGCATCCGGTCGGATGCGGTACGTTGGGGGACACCAAAGGGTCGTAGCTCAATTGGTAGAGCACCGGTCTCCAAAACCGGCGGTTGGGGGTTCAAGTCCCTCCGGCCCTGCTACACACACCGCCAGGATGTGTGCGCATGTACGTACAGCAATGCACCGCCGTGCGGCTCAGAAACCGGGCGCGGCACGGCCACGACCCGGGACCAGGTGAGGATAATGACGGACGCCGTGGGCTCCATCGACACGCCTGATGCCCAGGATGAGCTGCCCGAGTCCAAGAAGAAGGCTCGCAAGGGCGGCAAGCGCGCCAAGAAGGGCCCGCTGAAGCGTCTCGCGACTTTCTACCGCCAGGTCATCGCGGAACTCCGCAAGGTCGTCTGGCCGTCGCGCAACCAGCTGACTTCGTACACCACTGTGGTGATCTTCTTCGTCGCCATCATGATCGCCCTGGTGACCGTGATTGACTATGGGCTCAACCACGCGGCCAAGTACGTCTTCGGCTGAGCCAAGAGCGAAGGGCGCCGTGGCACCGGCGCCCGTTTTCGCATGTTCCACCCCTATGTATCCAGGAAGAAGCAGCCATCGTGTCTGACCCGAACCTGAACGACGACGCCACCGAGCCCCGCGGGCTGGCTGCCGAGACGGCGGATGACGAGCTCGACATCGTCGAGGGCGCGGACGAGCAGGACGAGTTCGAGGCTGCCGAGGCGGAGGCGGGTGAGCCGGCCGAGGAGGCCGCCCTGCACGCCGAGGACGAGGGCGAAGAGGCCGACGAGGACGACGAGGAAACCGTCGCCGAGGAAGCCGAGGAAGCCGTCGAGGAGGAGCCGGCCGCCCCGGTCGACCCCATCGCCGCCCTGCGCGAGGAACTGCGCACCCTGCCCGGCGAGTGGTACGTCATCCACACCTACGCCGGTTACGAGAACCGCGTGAAGACCAACCTCGAACAGCGCGCCGTCTCGCTGAACGTCGAGGACTACATCTTCCAGGCCGAAGTGCCCCAGGAAGAGGTCGTCCAGATCAAGAACGGCGACCGCAAGACGATCAAGCAGAACAAGCTGCCGGGCTACGTCCTGGTCCGCATGGACCTGACCAACGAGTCCTGGGGCGTCGTCCGCAACACCCCGGGCGTCACCGGCTTCGTCGGCAACGCCTACGACCCGTACCCGCTGACCCTGGACGAGATCGTCAAGATGCTCGCCCCGGAGGCCGAGGAGAAGGCCGCCCGCGAGGCCGCCGAGGCCGAGGGCAAGCCCGCCCCGCAGCGCAAGGTCGAGGTCCAGGTCCTGGACTTCGAGGTCGGCGACTCGGTCACCGTCACCGACGGCCCGTTCGCCACGCTCCAGGCGACCATCAACGAGATCAACCCCGACTCGAAGAAGGTCAAGGGCCTGGTGGAGATCTTCGGTCGCGAGACCCCGGTCGAGCTGTCCTTCGACCAGATCCAGAAGAACTGAGCACACGTTCCGAGGGCGCCCCACCGGTGAGTACCGGGCAGGGGCGCCTTCGCCGTGTCCGGCCCGCCGTCGCGTGACCTCCTCCGCGGCCGGGCGCGGAGCCTGCGGCCGGCCTCCCGTTCGCCACGCGCGCGTGGCGTGCGTGCGCGCCGACGCGGGGACACCGTGGGGGTGCTCCACGCCCCCCCGCGGGCCGTCACGGGTCGTGCCCGCCGGCGACACCGCGCGGGGGACCGTGACCGCGCCGCTCGCGGTACCGGCCGTCACGACCCTGTTCACGCCGCTCGCGGTACCGGGCGTCGCGACCTTGTTCACGCCGCTCGCGGTACCGGCCGTCGCGACCCCCTTGACGCTGCTTACGCCGGCCGTTCGGGTGCTGCGCGACCGACGGTCGGAAGGCCCCGCGCATACCGTCTGACCTGGACGATTTCTTGTCCTGAGGGGACAGCGGCTATCGTTGTGCGGTATGCCATCTGCGGATCATGCAACGCATGGATCCGGATCACCTGGATCCGGATGGCAATGGCAATCAACCTCTCAGTAAGGACCCGGAGAGAGCATGCCTCCCAAGAAGAAGAAGGTCACGGGGCTCATCAAGCTCCAGATCAACGCCGGTGCGGCGAACCCGGCCCCGCCGGTCGGCCCCGCGCTGGGCCAGCACGGCGTCAACATCATGGAGTTCTGCAAGGCCTACAACGCCGCGACCGAGTCGCAGCGTGGCTGGGTGATCCCGGTGGAGATCACGGTCTACGAAGACCGTTCCTTCACCTTCGTCACCAAGACCCCGCCGGCCGCGAAGATGATCCTCAAGGCCGCTGGTGTCGAGAAGGGCTCCGGCGAGCCGCACAAGACCAAGGTCGCCAAGATCACCGAGGCGCAGGTCCGCGAGATCGCCCAGACCAAGCTTCCCGACCTGAACGCCAACGACCTGGACGCCGCGTCGAAGATCATCGCCGGCACCGCCCGCTCCATGGGCATCACGGTCGAGGGCTGAAGCCCCCCTTCGTAGAACCACCGTGGTAGGGCCTGCTCGGCCCGTACACCACGACTCCTTTCAGAACACACAGGAGCAAGTTGTGAGCAAGCGCAGCAAGGCTCTCCGCGCTGCGGACGCCAAGGTCGACCGGGAGAAGCTCTACGCCCCGCTCGAGGCCGTCCGTCTCGCCAAGGAGACCTCCACGACCAAGTTCGACGGCACCGTCGAGGTCGCCTTCCGTCTGGGTGTCGACCCGCGCAAGGCCGACCAGATGGTCCGTGGCACCGTGAACCTGCCGCACGGCACCGGCAAGACTGCCCGGGTCCTGGTCTTTGCGACCGGTGACCGTGCTGCGGCCGCGGAGGCCGCGGGCGCCGACATCGTCGGCTCCGACGAACTCATCGACGAGGTGGCGAAGGGCCGTCTGGACTTCGACGCCGTCGTCGCCACCCCGGACCTCATGGGCAAGGTCGGCCGCCTCGGCCGCGTCCTCGGCCCGCGTGGTCTGATGCCGAACCCGAAGACCGGCACCGTCACCCCCGACGTCGCCAAGGCCGTCACCGACATCAAGGGCGGCAAGATCGAGTTCCGCGTCGACAAGCACTCGAACCTGCACTTCATCATCGGCAAGGCGTCCTTCGACGACGCCAAGCTGGTGGAGAACTACGGCGCCGCGCTGGAGGAGATCCTCCGTCTGAAGCCGTCCGCCGCCAAGGGTCGCTACATCAAGAAGGCCGCCATCACCACCACGATGGGCCCCGGCATCCCGGTCGACCCGAACCGCACCCGTAACCTCCTCGTCGAGGAGGACCCGGCCGCCGTCTGAGCCCACAGCTCAGCCCGGTAGCCGCGTCAGGTACGCGTAAGGAAAAGGGCGGGCCCTGGAACCTCCGAGGTTCCGGGCCCGTCCTTTCTTTGTACGACCTTTCGGACGACCGTCAGTGGCCTGGGTTACGGTGACGTCACAGGACACGCATGTGGGGTGGGAGCAGATGAACAGCACTGTGCGCCGGGCGAGCCTTTCCATCGCGGCGGTGGCCGCACTGACCGGGGTGGCCGCCTGCGGTTCCTCCGACGGCAAGGGTGGCGAGAAGGCGGCCGACAAGACCGGGATACACATCAGCCCCATCGCCGCTCTGCGCTCCGCCGAGAAGTCCACCGACAAGGCCGACTCGGCCAAGGTGCGCTCCACCACGTCCGTCGGCGACATCATGTCCATGACGGCCAACGGGGCCCTCACCTGGAGCGACGGCCTCAAGGGCAACCTCACCATCACCTACACCGGCGGCCAGATGGCCGAGATGATGAAGAAGGCGGGCACCCCCTCCATGGAGGCCCGCTACCTCCCGGACGCCTACTACGCGCACATGAGCGACGCCTACGCCCAGCAGACCGGCGGCAAGCACTGGCTCAAGTACTCGTACGACGACCTCGCCAAGCTCGGCGGCGCCTCCGGTTCGTACATGAAGGACCAGATCCAGAACGCCACGCCGAACCAGTCGGTGAAGATGCTGCTGGCCTCCGGCGACGTCAAGAAGGTCGGCGAGGAGACCGTCTCCGGCGCCCACACCACGCACTACTCGGGCACCGTGAACGTCGCGGAGCTGGCCGACAAGACCAGCAACCTCAGCGCCGAGCAGATGTCCGCCCTGAAGAAGCAGCTCAGCCAGGCCGGCGTCACCACCGACAAGGTCGACCTCTGGATCAACGACCAGGACCTGCTGGTCAAGAAGGCCGAGAAGGCCGACACGGCCAACGGCACCATGACCAACACCACCTTCTACAGCGACTACGGCGTGAAGGTCACCGCCGAGGCGCCCCCGGCCGGTGACACCAAGGACTTCGCGGACCTGCTGAAGTCCGGCGGCACCGCCACCGGTGGCGCCGGCACCGTCTCCTGACGCCGACGCCACCGGGACTTCCCGAGATCCGCGCCCGAAGGCGCCCCGCGCCGGCCTGACGGGGCCGGCGCCCCTCGGGGAGTCCGCGGCCCCGCCGCCGGCCGCGAAGAGGCCGATTTGCTCGACGGCGCCCCGGTCCCGTACTCTCTTCGAGAAGCCAAAGACCGCTGGTCGTTGCCGCGCGCTCCAACGAGGGTGCGGTGGCCGAAGGATCCGCTGAAAAGTGGACGACCCGCGCAGGTGATTGAGGAAGAACTCCCGGAGTGCGCGCGCCGAGCGCGTGTGCGGCCGGTCGAGTCCGCCCCGAGCGCCTGCGCCGGGGCGTTTCGTTTTACCCAGTCCTCCTTCGGGTCCGCGCGGTCCGAATCACCCGGAAGGAGGCCGAGGCTCTATGGCGAGGCCCGACAAGGCTGCCGCGGTTGCGGAGCTGACGGACAAGTTCCGCAGCTCCAACGCCGCCGTGCTGACCGAGTACCGCGGTCTCACCGTGGCGCAGCTCAAGACGCTGCGCCGGTCGCTCGGTGAGAACGCCCAGTACGCCGTGGTGAAGAACACGCTGACCAAGATTGCGGCCAACGAGGCCGGGATCACGCTGGACGACCAGCTCTTCGCTGGTCCGACGGCCGTCGCCTTCGTCACCGGTGACCCGGTGGAGTCGGCGAAGGGTCTCCGTGACTTCGCCAAGGACAACCCGAATCTCGTCATCAAGGGCGGTGTCCTTGACGGCAAGGCGCTGTCCGCCGACGAGATCAAGAAGCTTGCGGACCTCGAGTCCCGCGAGGTTCTGCTCTCCAAGCTGGCCGGTGCGTTCAAGGGCAAGCAGTCCCAGGCTGCCTCTGTCTTCCAGGCGCTCCCGTCGAAGCTCGTCCGCACCGTGGACGCGCTTCGGGCCAAGCAGGACGAGCAGGGCGGTGCCGAGTAATTCGGCTCGCTTTCTGATCCTGGCCGCACGACGCGGCGAGGGTCGCAGCGGGCCGACGTACGCCCGCCTTACCCAGTACATCCGGCACCTGCCGATTTAGTGGAAGGACCGCCATCATGGCGAAGCTCACCCAGGACGAGCTGCTTGCCCAGTTCGAGGAGATGACCCTCATCGAGCTCTCCGAGTTCGTGAAGGCCTTCGAGGAGAAGTTCGACGTCACCGCCGCCGCTGCCGCGCCGGTCGTCGTCGCTGGTGGTGCCGCCGGCGGCGCCGCCGAGGCCGTCGAGGAGAAGGACGAGTTCGACGTCATCCTCACCGGCGCCGGCGAGAAGAAGATCCAGGTCATCAAGGTCGTGCGTGAGCTGACCTCGCTGGGTCTGAAGGAGGCCAAGGACCTCGTCGACGGCACCCCGAAGCCGGTCCTCGAGAAGGTCAACAAGGAGGCCGCTGACAAGGCCGCCGAGGCCCTCAAGGGCGCCGGTGCCTCCGTCGAGGTCAAGTAAGACCTTTCCGGGTCCAACAGGGCTCGCACGCGCGCTGAACACGGTCTCGCGGGGCGCTGAATCCAGCGTCCTCGGGCTGTAACGCGAACGCACCGAAGAGCGATCATCCATCCGGGTGGTCGCTCTTCGGCGTATCCGGGGACCCGACCGCGGTTGCCTTGCACTCGCGACGGCGGGGGGTATGGTGATCTTCGTTGTGTCTCCGGATGCCCGGCTTCGGGCTGGGGGGCCTTGACGAACCGCACGCAGCGCGCAATTCTCAGGACGCGTCGTCACAAGGATCCGAATCCGAGGCATGGATCGACGACGAAGAGGGCAGTATGAACGTGCGTTGAGGGCAGGCATGGAACGTGCGTTGAGGGCAGGCATGCCGAGGGCGTTGACAAGGGCGTTGAGCACAACGAGGGTCTTCGAAAACCCGCACTGGACATCAGTGTGCCGAGTGGCTACACTGACCCTTTGCGCTGCCTGTTAGCTGTCCCCTGCCCGTCACCAGGGGTCTGCCCTCACTTGAGCACAGTCGACCGTAACCCCCCTGACCTGGGGTTTCCGTCTCTGTGTGTAGGGAGGGACCGGTACGCGCGTAGTGAGTCCGAGCCCTCGGAAGGACCCCCTCTTGGCCGCCTCGCGCAACGCCTCGACCGCGAATACGAACAACGGCGCCAGCACCGCCCCGCTGCGCATCTCCTTTGCAAAGATCAAGGAGCCTCTCGAGGTTCCGAACCTGCTCGCGCTGCAGACCGAGAGCTTCGACTGGCTGCTCGGCAACACCGCTTGGCAGAGTCGGGTCGAGGAGGCTCTTGAGAACGGTCAGGACGTCCCCACCAAGTCCGGTCTGGAGGAGATCTTCGAGGAGATCTCCCCGATCGAGGACTTCTCCGGGTCGATGTCGCTGACGTTCCGGGACCACCGCTTCGAGCCGCCGAAGAACTCCATCGACGAGTGCAAGGAGCGCGACTTCACGTACGCCGCCCCGCTCTTCGTCACCGCCGAGTTCACCAACAACGAGACCGGTGAGATCAAGTCCCAGACGGTCTTCATGGGCGACTTCCCGCTCATGACGAACAAGGGCACCTTCGTCATCAACGGCACCGAGCGTGTCGTTGTGTCTCAGCTGGTCCGTTCCCCCGGTGTCTACTTCGACTCCTCCATCGACAAGACGTCCGACAAGGACATCTTCTCCGCCAAGATCATCCCGTCCCGGGGTGCCTGGCTGGAGATGGAGATCGACAAGCGCGACATGGTCGGTGTCCGCATCGACCGCAAGCGCAAGCAGTCGGTCACCGTTCTGCTGAAGGCGCTCGGCTGGACGACCGAGCAGATCCTCGAGGAGTTCGGCGACTACGAGTCGATGCGCGCCACCCTGGAGAAGGACCACACCCAGGGCCAGGACGACGCGCTGCTCGACATCTACCGCAAGCTGCGTCCGGGCGAGCCCCCCACGCGTGAGGCCGCGCAGACGCTGCTGGAGAACCTCTACTTCAACCCGAAGCGCTACGACCTCGCCAAGGTCGGCCGCTACAAGGTCAACAAGAAGCTCGGCGCGGACGCTCCGCTCGACGCCGGCATCCTGACCGTCGAGGACATCATCTCGACGATCAAGTACCTGGTGCAGCTGCACGCCGGCGAGACCGAGACCACCGGTGACAGCGGCGACACCATCGTTGTCGAGACGGACGACATCGACCACTTCGGCAACCGTCGTCTGCGCAGCGTCGGCGAGCTCATCCAGAACCAGGTCCGCACGGGTCTGGCGCGTATGGAGCGGGTCGTCCGCGAGCGCATGACCACCCAGGACGTCGAGGCGATCACGCCGCAGACCCTGATCAACATCCGGCCGGTCGTCGCCTCCATCAAGGAGTTCTTCGGCACCAGCCAGCTGTCGCAGTTCATGGACCAGAACAACCCCCTGTCTGGTCTCACGCACAAGCGTCGTCTCTCGGCGCTCGGCCCCGGTGGTCTGTCCCGTGAGCGGGCCGGCTTCGAGGTCCGAGACGTGCACCCCTCGCACTACGGCCGTATGTGCCCGATCGAGACGCCCGAAGGCCCGAACATCGGTCTGATCGGCTCGCTCGCCTCCTACGGTCGCGTCAACGCGTTCGGTTTCGTCGAGACGCCGTACCGCAAGGTCATCGACGGCCAGGTCACCGACGAGGTGGACTACCTGACCGCCGACGAAGAGGACCGCTTCGTCATCGCGCAGGCCAACGCGCCGCTGACCAGCGACCTCCGCTTCGAGGAGAACCGCGTCCTGGTCCGCCGCCGCGGCGGCGAGGTCGACTACGTCGGCCCCGAGGACGTGGACTACATGGACGTCTCGCCGCGCCAGATGGTGTCGGTCGCGACCGCCATGATCCCCTTCCTGGAGCACGACGACGCCAACCGTGCCCTCATGGGCGCGAACATGATGCGCCAGGCCGTTCCGCTGATTAAGTCGGAGGCCCCGCTCGTCGGCACCGGCATGGAGTACCGCTCCGCCGTCGACGCCGGCGACGTCGTCAAGGCCGAGAAGGCGGGTGTGGTCCAGGAGGTCTCCGCGGACTACATCACCACGGCCAACGACGACGGCACGTACATCACGTACCGCCTGCACAAGTTCGCCCGGTCCAACCAGGGCACCTCGGTCAACCAGAAGGTCGTCGTCAACGAGGGCGACCGGATCATCGAGGGCCAGGTCCTCGCCGACGGTCCGGCCACCGAGAACGGTGAGATGGCCCTCGGCAAGAACCTGCTCGTGGCGTTCATGCCGTGGGAGGGTCACAACTACGAGGACGCGATCATCCTGTCGCAGCGCCTCGTGCAGGACGACGTCCTCTCCTCGATCCACATCGAGGAGCACGAGGTCGACGCCCGTGACACCAAGCTCGGCCCCGAGGAGATCACCCGGGACATCCCGAACGTCTCCGAGGAGGTCCTCGCGGACCTCGACGAGCGCGGCATCATCCGTATCGGTGCCGAGGTCATCGCCGGCGACATCCTCGTCGGCAAGGTGACCCCGAAGGGTGAGACCGAGCTGACCCCCGAGGAGCGCCTGCTGCGCGCGATCTTCGGTGAGAAGGCCCGTGAGGTCCGTGACACCTCGCTGAAGGTGCCGCACGGCGAGACCGGCAAGGTCATCGGCGTCCGCGTCTTCGACCGTGAGGAGGGCGACGAGCTTCCCCCGGGCGTGAACCAGCTGGTCCGCGTCTACGTCGCCCAGAAGCGCAAGATCACCGACGGTGACAAGCTCGCCGGCCGTCACGGCAACAAGGGTGTCATCTCGAAGATCCTGCCGATCGAGGACATGCCGTTCCTGGAGGACGGCACCCCGGTCGACATCATCCTCAACCCGCTGGGTGTGCCGTCCCGAATGAACCCGGGACAGGTCCTGGAGATCCACCTCGGCTGGCTCGCCAGCCGCGGCTGGGACGTCTCCGGCCTCGCGGACGAGTGGGCCCAGCGCCTCCAGGTCATCGGCGCCGACCAGGTCGCCCCGCGTACCAACGTCGCGACCCCGGTCTTCGACGGTGCCCGCGAGGACGAGCTGGCGGGTCTGCTGCAGCACACCATCCCGAACCGCGACGGCGAGCGCATGGTGCTCCCGTCCGGCAAGGCGCGGCTGTTCGACGGCCGCTCCGGTGAGCCGTTCCCGGACCCGATCTCGGTCGGCTACATGTACATCCTGAAGCTGCACCACCTGGTCGACGACAAGCTGCACGCCCGCTCGACCGGTCCGTACTCGATGATCACCCAGCAGCCGCTGGGTGGTAAGGCCCAGTTCGGTGGCCAGCGGTTCGGCGAGATGGAGGTGTGGGCGCTGGAGGCATACGGCGCCGCGTACGCCCTCCAGGAGCTGCTGACCATCAAGTCCGACGACGTCACCGGCCGCGTGAAGGTCTACGAGGCCATCGTCAAGGGCGAGAACATCCCTGAGCCCGGCATTCCCGAGTCCTTCAAGGTGCTCATCAAGGAAATGCAGTCCCTGTGCCTCAACGTGGAGGTGCTGTCCTCGGACGGCATGTCCATCGAGATGCGCGACACCGACGAGGACGTCTTCCGCGCTGCGGAGGAGCTCGGTATCGACCTGTCCCGGCGCGAGCCGAGCAGCGTCGAAGAGGTCTGACGGGAGTCCGGCGGGGCCCTCACCCATGAGGGCCCCGTCGACCCCCAGGCCCCCGTTTCAGACCACAGACTTTCGACCCTGAGAGGGATTGACGCATAGTGCTCGACGTCAACTTCTTCGACGAGCTCCGGATCGGCCTGGCCACCGCTGACGACATCCGTCAGTGGAGCCACGGTGAGGTCAAGAAGCCCGAGACCATCAACTACCGCACGCTCAAGCCCGAAAAGGACGGACTCTTCTGCGAGAAGATCTTCGGTCCGACCCGGGACTGGGAGTGCTACTGCGGCAAGTACAAGCGCGTCCGCTTCAAGGGCATCATCTGTGAGCGCTGTGGCGTCGAGGTCACGCGCGCCAAGGTGCGCCGTGAGCGGATGGGCCACATCGAGCTGGCCGCGCCCGTCACGCACATCTGGTACTTCAAGGGTGTCCCGTCGCGCCTCGGCTACCTGCTGGACCTGGCGCCCAAGGACCTCGAGAAGGTCATCTACTTCGCGGCGTACATGATCACGTACGTCGACGAGGAGCGCCGTACCCGCGACCTGCCCTCCCTGGAGGCGCACGTCTCGGTCGAGCGCCAGCAGGTCGAGAACCGTCGCGACGCCGACCTCGAGGCCCGCGCCAAGAAGCTCGAGACCGACCTGGCCGAGCTGGAGGCCGAGGGCGCCAAGGCCGACGTGCGCCGCAAGGTGCGCGAAGGTGCCGAGCGCGAGATGAAGCAGCTGCGCGACCGTGCGCAGCGCGAGATCGACCGCCTCGACGAGGTGTGGAACCGGTTCAAGAACCTCAAGGTCCAGGACCTGGAGGGCGACGAGCTGCTCTACCGCGAGCTGCGTGACCGCTTCGGCACGTACTTCGACGGTTCGATGGGTGCCGCGGCGCTGCAGAAGCGCCTGGAGTCCTTCGACCTCGAGGAGGAGGCCGAGAAGCTCCGCGAGATCATCCGCACCGGCAAGGGCCAGAAGAAGACCCGTGCCCTGAAGCGGCTGAAGGTCGTCTCCGCGTTCCTGCAGACCTCCAACAGCCCCAAGGGCATGGTCCTGGACTGCGTCCCGGTCATCCCGCCGGACCTGCGTCCGATGGTGCAGCTGGACGGTGGCCGCTTCGCGACCTCCGACCTGAACGACCTGTACCGCCGTGTGATCAACCGCAACAACCGCCTGAAGCGGCTTCTCGACCTCGGTGCGCCCGAGATCATCGTGAACAACGAGAAGCGCATGCTCCAGGAGGCGGTCGACGCCCTCTTCGACAACGGTCGTCGCGGCCGGCCGGTGACCGGTCCCGGTAACCGTCCGCTGAAGTCCCTCAGCGACATGCTGAAGGGTAAGCAGGGTCGATTCCGTCAGAACCTGCTCGGCAAGCGAGTCGACTACTCGGCGCGTTCCGTCATCGTCGTCGGCCCGCAGCTGAAGCTGCACCAGTGCGGTCTGCCCAAGGCCATGGCGCTGGAGCTCTTCAAGCCGTTCGTGATGAAGCGCCTGGTCGACCTGAACCACGCGCAGAACATCAAGAGCGCCAAGCGCATGGTGGAGCGCGGCCGCACGGTCGTGTACGACGTCCTCGAAGAGGTCATCGCCGAGCACCCGGTTCTGCTGAACCGTGCTCCCACCCTGCACCGCCTCGGCATCCAGGCCTTCGAGCCGCAGCTGGTCGAGGGCAAGGCCATCCAGATCCACCCGCTCGTCTGCACCGCGTTCAACGCGGACTTCGACGGTGACCAGATGGCCGTGCACCTGCCGCTGTCCGCGGAGGCGCAGGCCGAGGCCCGCATCCTGATGCTGTCCTCGAACAACATCCTCAAGCCGGCCGACGGCCGCCCGGTGACGATGCCGACCCAGGACATGGTCCTCGGTCTGTTCTTCCTCACCACCGACGGCGAGCTGCGTGACACCAAGGGCGAGGGCCGCGCGTTCGGCTCCACGGCCGAGGCGATCATGGCGTTCGACGCCGGCGAGCTGGCGCTGCAGTCGCCGATCGACATCCGCTTCCCGGTGGGCACCATCCCGCCGCGCGGCTGGACCCCGCCGGCGCGCGAGGAGGGCGAGCCCGAGTGGCAGCAGGGTGACTCGTTCCGCCTGCGCACCACCCTGGGCCGCGCGCTCTTCAACGAGCTGCTGCCCGAGGACTACCCGTTCGTCGACTACTCGGTGGGCAAGAAGCAGCTCTCCGAGATCGTCAACGACCTGGCCGAGCGCTACCCCAAGGTCATCGTGGCGGCGACGCTCGACAACCTGAAGGCGGCCGGCTTCTACTGGGCGACCCGTTCCGGTGTCACCGTGGCCATCTCCGACGTCGTCGTTCCCGAGGCGAAGAAGGAGATCGTCCGCGGGTACGAGGCGCAGGACGAGAAGGTCCAGAAGCAGTACGAGCGCGGTCTGATCACCAAGGAAGAGCGCACTCAGGAGCTCATCGCGATCTGGACCAAGGCGACCAACGAGGTCGCCGAGGCGATGAACGAGAACTTCCCCAAGACGAACCCCATCTTCATGATGGTTGACTCGGGTGCCCGAGGAAACATGATGCAGATGCGGCAGATCGCCGGTATGCGTGGTCTGGTGTCGAACGCGAAGAACGAGACCATCCCGCGTCCGATCAAGGCGTCCTTCCGTGAGGGCCTGTCCGTGCTGGAGTACTTCATCTCCACGCACGGTGCCCGTAAGGGTCTGGCGGACACCGCCCTGCGTACCGCCGACTCGGGTTACCTGACCCGTCGTCTGGTGGACGTCTCGCAGGACGTCATCATCCGCGAGGAGGACTGCGGCACCGAGCGCGGCCTCAAGCTGGCCATCGCCGAGCGTGGCGCCGACGGCGTCCTGCGCAAGGCGGACAACGCCGAGACGTCCGTGTACGCGCGCTGCCTCGCCGAGGACATCGTCGTGGACGGCAAGGTGCTCGCCCCGGCGGGCGTCGACCTCGGTGACGTCCTCATCGACCAGCTGGTCAAGGCGGGCGTCGAGGAGGTCAAGACCCGCTCGGTCCTGACCTGTGAGTCCGCCGTCGGCACCTGCGCGATGTGCTACGGCCGTTCGCTGGCCACCGGCAAGCTGGTCGACATCGGTGAGGCGGTCGGCATCATCGCCGCCCAGTCCATCGGTGAGCCCGGTACCCAGCTGACGATGCGTACCTTCCACACCGGTGGTGTGGCCGGTGACGACATCACCCAGGGTCTGCCCCGTGTCGTCGAGCTCTTCGAGGCCCGTACCCCGAAGGGTGTCGCCCCGATCTCCGAGGCCAACGGCCGCATCCGGATCGAGGAGACCGAGAAGACCAAGAAGATCGTCGTCACCCCGGACGACGGCAGCGACGAGACGGCGTTCCCGATCTCGAAGCGTGCCAAGGTCCTGGTCCGCGAGGGTGACCACGTCGAGGTGGGCCAGCAGCTCACCGTGGGTGCCACCAACCCGCACGACGTGCTGCGCATCCTGGGTCAGCGTGCCGTCCAGGTCCACCTGGTCGGCGAGGTCCAGAAGGTGTACAACTCGCAGGGTGTGTCGATCCACGACAAGCACATCGAGATCATCATCCGGCAGATGCTCCGCCGCGTGACGATCATCGAGTCCGGCGACGCCGAGCTGCTGCCCGGCGAGCTGGTCGAGCGCTCGAAGTTCGAGACCGAGAACCGTCGTGTGGTCCAGGAGGGCGGTCACCCGGCCTCCGGTCGTCCGCAGCTGATGGGTATCACCAAGGCCTCGCTGGCGACGGAGTCCTGGCTGTCGGCCGCCTCCTTCCAGGAGACGACCCGAGTCCTGACGGATGCGGCGATCAACGCCAAGTCCGACAGCCTCATCGGCCTCAAGGAGAACGTCATCATCGGTAAGCTCATCCCGGCCGGTACGGGTCTGTCCCGCTACCGCAACATCCGGGTCGAGCCGACCGAGGAGGCCAAGGCCGCGATGTACTCGGCCGTCGGCTACGACGACATCGACTACTCGCCGTTCGGCACCGGCTCCGGCCAGGCCGTTCCGCTGGAGGACTACGACTACGGTCCGTACAACCAGTAAGCGGGCAGTCTGAACCGAAGGGCGGTCACTCCGGCACGGGGTGGCCGCCCTTCGGCGTGTCAGCGTGTGCGCTCCAGCCGGGCCTGGAGGTGATGCAGACGGGTGTGGACGTCCGGGTGCGAGTTCAGCAGTCGCGCGGTCAGCGCGGCACGGCCGGGCACGCTGCCGAGGACCCTGCGGGCGGAGGGCGGTGCGTCCCCCCGGTCCTGTTCCGCACGGAGGACCGTCATCAGCTCGGGGGCGAAGCCGAGGCCGGCCGCGTGCCCGTCGGCCCGCAGCTCCGCGCGACGGGAGACGGCCGCCGTCAGACACGGCGTGGCCAGGGGGAGGAAGACGAGTCCGTACGTCGCGGTGGCCAGCACGATCACGACGGTCCCCAGCAAGGCCGCCGACAGCACGCTCACCCCGGTCGGCATCCGGTCCATCCGTGTCAGCAACCGCAGCAGCAGCCGCCAGACGAGTCGGGCGGGCAGCGCGTACCAGGAGGCCAGGAGGGCCGCCCAGGCGTGGCCGCGGGTGTGATGGCCGAGTTCGTGCGCCAGCACGCCGGCGAGCTGCGCCGGAGACAGCGTACGGACGGAGTGACTGGTCACGCCGACGATGTGACCGGCCGTGGCCATGGCGTTCACCTCGTCACTGTCCTCCACCCACAGTTGGTAGGCGCTGCCGTCCACACCCGCACGTGCGGTGACCTCACGCCAGACGGCCCCCAGGAGGACGGCCTCCTCGGGTGCGGGATGGCGCAGGTCGAACAGCCAACGGGCCATGAGGCGTTCGCAGGGCCGGTGGAAGGCGAGAGCGCCGCTCAGCGCCCAGCCGGCGAGCAGGAGCCACCACGGGGGACCGCCGGCCGCCGCGACGGCGTACGAGAGCGCGCACACCACGGTCGCGCTCGCGAGCACATGGGGCAGACGCAGGGCCAGGCCGACGAGGGCGGTGCCGTCGACACCCCGCTGACGAGCGGCGATGTGGACGCGGCCGGTCCGGAACAGGGTGCCGTCCTGTGCGTCGTGCGTGACAGCGGTGCCGTACCCGCTGTACGAGGCGGGCGCGGAGTCCTCCGGCCCGTCGTGAACGGTCATGGCGCTTCCCTTCGAATACCGGCGGTCACAGGACGGTTCAGGCGAGGAGCAGTGAGCAGGGAAGCAGGACCGCGGCACCGGCGAAGGCGATCAGACCGGTGCGTATCCATGCGTTCTTGCGTGCCGTGATACGGCTGGACTCGGTGAGCGCGAGGAGCAGGGCTCCGAGGGGGTCCCGGCCGGTCGCCGTCAGGGCCGCGGTCAGCTCTCCGGTCCGCACGGCTCTTCGGACGTCCCCGAAATAGGTGAGGGGCCGGCCGGGTTCCCAGCGGGTGCTGCCGTGGCGGGGGACGACCGCGAGCAGCAGCGCGAAGAGGGAGACGATCAGGCAGCCCGCCCCGGCCCACCAGAGCGGCGCCGCCGCCGGCGGCGGTGTCCGGTGGCCGCGGGCGGCCGGCGTCACGGCGAGTACGCCGCTCGTCAGACCGAGCACACCGACGAGCACGGCGGCCTTGGCGTCCGCACGGCTGATCTCGGCCCGTACGTCCGCCAGCAGCCGGACGCCCGCCTGCACCTGCGGGCTGTCCCAGTCGGAGGGGGCGGCGGTCATGCGCCCGGCGCCGCGGGGCCCTCGGCCCGCGCGGGTTTCGTCAGCTCCGCCGCCGCCCCGGTGGCCCGCTCGAACGGATCCGTGGCGCGGAGCAGGGCGGCCATCCGTTCGGCGATCAGGCGGTGGGGCGTCTCCAGCTGGTAGTCCTCCAGCCGGTCGCCGTCGATGGCCTGGCTGATCAGCTGGAGCTGGTGCTCCACCAGCTTCGTCTGCTCGTCGCCGAGGTGGCCGAGGACGAGGGGGGTGTCGGCGGGGTGGGTGGCCAGGTGCAGGGCCAGTGCCGCGGCACCGCCCCTGGCCAGATGGTGTTCGTAGAAGGCGATCCGCTCGGCCCGGCGCTCGGCCTCGAACCGCTCGTGCGCCAGGGCCGCCCGGTGTTCCGGTGCCACGGCCTCGGTCTCGTGCCGGGCGGTGCGCAGCCGGGTCTGGTGGGACCGCTCGGCCGCGTCCCGCCGCAGCCGCAGGGTGCAGCCGACCCGCAGCCCCTCTTCGGTGCCTATGGACGGGGCGTGCTCGGCCGCCTGCCGCTGTACGGATGTCTCGGCCTCGGCGCTGTGCTCGATGGGGTGTCCCCGGGCGGCGGAGCGCAGCTCCGGAAGGAGCGCGCGGGTGACGAGGCCGGGCACGTCCCGTTCCTGGCTCCTCACGAAGGCCTCCGGGTCGGCGACGCGCCAGGTCACATCGACGGTGGCCTCGAACTCGAAGCTGTCGACCCGGCTGGGCAGCGGCACCCGCAGCCGGAAGCTGTGCGGAGCGGTGTCCACCTCGTAGAGGGCGGCGTAGGGCCGCACGGACGCGGGCCGGTCGGGCGGGAGGTAGGTGTCGTACCGGCCGGCCCGGGTGACGCAGACCAGGGCGTGGTCGATACGGCCGGTGAACCGCCGTCCGCCGAGCCGGAAGCGGGGCAGCTGCCGGACCGTGCGCACCGGATCCGTCTCCGGTCGCCCGGGAAGGGTGTGCTCGGGCTGCTGACGGAACCAGTCGAGGGAGTCGTCCGGGGCCTTCGCCGGGGCTGCCGGGGTGGCCGGGGCCCTCGCCGGGGTGGCCGGGGCCCTCGCCGGGGCTGCCGGGGTGGGACGTGCGGGTGCGGAGGAGGGTTCTTCCATGGTCGGTCTCCGGTGGTCGGGTGGCCGTCTCGGCCGTCAGGAGAGGGACAGGTGGTCCAGCAGCCGGGCGGCGGACGGCGAGGGGGACCCCGCGGCGTCGCGCAGGGTGCGGAGCAGGTGACCGACGCGGCGTTCGTTGGGCGGCTCGGCGGTGATGGCGGGCAGGAGCGCGGTCAGGGCCGATTCGGTCTCCGGGTCGGCGTCCGCTCGCCGTACCCAGCCGGCGAGGGTGCGCAGGGCTTCGTCGTTGCGCGTCCGGTCGGACAGCAGCGCCTGCCAGAGGACGGTGAGATGGCGGGCGGTGGCCGACTCGTCGGCGGCGTGGGCCCGCGCGTACCAGTCGAGGATCAGCGGACGGTCGTGGGCTTCCCCGGTCTGCCCGCAGGCTTTGAGGAAGGCGAGGAGCACGTATCCGCGCACCGGTCGGTCACCGGCGAGGTTCTCCGCGAGCCTGCCCAGCACGGGTTCGCGCACCGCGAGCAGCAGCAGTTCCAGGGCGTCGGCGAACTGCTGTTCGCTCTCGTCGAGTTCGTCCTCCTCGTCGGGCCGCCGACCGCGGATGGTGTCGAGGAGGACGTCCAGGGTCTCCTCGGGCTCCACGGGGCCGAGCAGACCGTAGGCGCGGATGGCCGTCCAGCGGCGGCTCGCCATGTCCCCGGTGCACCAGTCCCGCAGGAGCGGGAGGACCGTCGGGACCTCCAGCAGATGGGCCAGGGTGAGGGCGTTGGCCGCGGTCAGCCAGGAGTTGGGGTCGTCGTCGTCCGCCCACGGCTCGACGAGGTGGGCCATGGCCGAGGAGAAGTCGGCGGTCGCGAGGAGCGCGGTCGCCGAGGCGGCCCGGGTGCGCACCAGGGGACGGCGGTCCTCCGCGAGCCCGCCGATCCACTTGACGAGAGCGGGCCGGGAGGACGGATGCAGGTTCCACGCCGTCTTCAGGAGCGTCCTGGCGGTGCGTTCGTCCTGGAACTCGGCGACGTACTGGCCGACGGCACCCCATTCGGTGACCTCGGTGTCGTGGTGGCCGCGGGCGTGGGCGAACCGCAGCCGGTCCTCCCGGGAGACCCCGAAGACCGGGATCACCACTCGCTCGTGCGGGTCGGCCGTGTGCTGAAGGCGTGCGTAGAGCAGGTCGCCGAGTTCGGCCGCGACCGCGTAGGGCGCCTTGTCGAAGACCGCGAGCGAGAGCAGGAACGCCTTGTCCAGGAGTTTGCGCTGCTCGTCGGTGAGCCAGCGCGACACCTGGTCCTCGACGGCCCGTTCGCTGTAGCCGTCGAGCGACCGCGCGTCGCTCTCGCCCCGGTGCACGGCGATGAGCCGCTGGGCGAATTCCCGGATCACGCCGGGCTGGTGCTGCCCGGCGAGGAACTCCTTCACCTGCGTCAGCCCGCACAGGCCCTGCCATCCCGTCTCGCCGGCCCGCGGCGTGACGTGCGCGTGCAGCATGTCCTCGGCGGGAGGCGGATCCCACCGTACGAACGGGACGTCGTCCAGGGCCGCCGACGGTTCGACGGTGATGACGAGATACGCGTCCGACCGCTCCAGCCGCTCCCGCAGCCCCAGCAGGTGCGGCTCGCGCACGGGATCGCCCGGGCCGGCGGCGAAGTTCTCCAGGAGGTATCCCTCCGCGCGCTCCAGCCGGCCGGTCAGCGCGGACAGCGAGCGGGGCGGATCGAGGGTGCGCAGGGTGCCGCCGGTCACCCGGTGGAGCAGCATCAGTGCGGCGGAACGGCGACCGGTGTCCCGCCCGCCGGAGAGGATCACGACCCGGTCGGCACGGAGCCGGGCGAGGGCCTCCTCGAAGCTCGGGCAGCCGCGGAAGACGGCCGTCAGTTCCGTGAGCACTTCGGGGCGGACCGGACCGGAGAGGTGCCGGGGACCTTCGGCGGCGGCGCCGAAGTAGTTGTTCACGTCGCCGTGGACATTGCCGCCGCTGACCCCGAACTGGTCGCGGCCGATCTGGGTGGCGGAGGCGCTCCGGTCCAGGGACATCACGAAGGAGGGGCCGTGCTGGATGAGTGCCCGGCGGGCGGCCCAGGCCTCCTGGCGCTTGTGCTCCGGCGCCTCCGCCTGCTCCTCCTGTTTCTGCTCGGTCTCCTGCGGGGGCTGTTCTCCGGCCGGCGCGGCGGAGCCCGCCGTCTCCCGGCTCATCGGCGGCCGTCGCGGCCGGGGTGGCCGAAGTGGAGCCCGCCGTGCACGGTTCCGCCGCTGACGCCGTACTGGTCTCCCGCGACGGCGGTGTGGCTGACCTGGGATCCCGCACCCGTTCCGGCCGCCGCCGAGGGCGTGCCGGGAGCGTCCGGTTCGCCGGCCCGCTTGCCGGCCCGGCCCGGACCGCCGTGCAGCCACGCGACCGTAGGCCCCTCCTTCGTCTCCACGGTCACGCGGTGGAAGTCCTCGGGACGGACGCCGAGGGGTCCGTGCCGGACCACGCCGCCGTAGACGCCGTCCGACACGCACAGCACGCAGTCCTCGTCCTGCTGCTTCAGCGCGTCCCGCAGCGCGTCGGCGTCGAGGAGGCGCACCGCGTGGTTGAGGTCCGAGCCGACCCAGCCGTCCAGCTCGTCCACGGCGACGTAGCCGGCGGCGAGGACGATGCGCAGGCGCATCCGGGCGCTGTCGGCCAGCAGGCGGTTCTTGCTGTGGAGCACCGCGGGCGTCTCGGTCAGCAGGGTCTTCACCAGGGCCGGCACGGACACCTGTGCGTCGATGAGCTCCATGACGGAGTCACCGCGGTCCGCGCGCAGGCGTGCCGTCTCCTCGACGGCGGCGGCCACCAGCGTCGTGTCGACCACGTCGTAGAGGACCCGCCGCAGGAAGGCCTGTTCCACGTCGTCACGGGAGCCGAACCGCTCGATGTCGAACAGAAGGATGGTGCGGTACACGGGGTCGGTCATGTCTGCCTCTCGCGGTCGGTGTCCGTACCGGCACGATGGCGGTCCGGGGCCCCGCCGCGGAGGGGCGGATGACGCGGAAGAACTGTGACCGTGTGCACTGACGGAACACGGCGGGGTGTGCGTCAGGCGGCGCCTTCGCCGACGATGCGGCGCAGCACGTCGGGCCGGAGCACGACGATGCGGCGGCGCCGGGTGACGACGACCTTCCGGGCGCGCAGCTCCGAGAGCAGGCGCGCGACCGCCTCCCGCGAGGAGCCGACCGAGCCCGCGAACTCCTGCTGGCTGAGCCCGACCGTGAGTTCGACGCCCTCGTCGGTCCGGTGGCCGTGGGTGCGGACCAGTTCGAGCAGCAGGACGGCCAGCCGCTCGCGCACGGTGAGAGCCGCCCATTGCAGCCGGCGGTGGTCGGTGGTCCGCTGCCGGTCCGTGGACAGGCTCAGCAGGTGCAGCGCCACCCGGGCGTTGTCCGACAGGAAGGACGTGAAGCGGCCCTGGTCGATCACGACGGCCTCGACCGGCTCCAGCGCCGTCACGGTCGCCGCGCGGTCGCGGCCGCTGAGCGCCGCGCCCTCGCCGAGAATGTCCCCGGGGCCGCGCAGGGCGAGGAGGGCCTCGTATCCGTTGGCCGCGGTGGCCGTCACCTTCGTCCAGCCGTGCAGCAGGAGGAGCACATGGGCGGAGGGCTCGGCCTGGTACATGAGGACGGCCCGGGTCCGGTAGCGCAGGGGCCGGCCGAGGGACAGCAGCGCGTGCCGGTCCTCTTTCTCCAGCCGGGCCAGGAAGGGCACGGCGTCGTCGAAGCCGTCGTCGTCCCACGCACGTGTACGCTCCGCGACCATTCCGCCCCCGTTGCCCACCGAGCCGTTGCCCCGACGCAACCAGTCAACGTAGTTCACGCGTCCGGCAGGGAGATCCGCGACAACCGGCCGCGGTGGCCGGACGGTGCCCGTCGGCGGGTCCGGACCGCCGAATCGAAGATCAAGTAGGCTACCGCGGCTTGACAGGCACCGCAGCCCGGGGCCGCCGGACTCCATTTGTTTTGACCACAGCGTATGAGGTAGGTACGCTCAGACCTTGTGCCTGGGGTGTGCCCTGGCTCCTGTGCGTGCCTGCAAACCGCATGGCGAGCCGCGACCGGCCACCGTAATCTGCGCCCTTTTCGCCTTGCGGCGGAAGTCTGGCGGATTCGACACACCCGACCGCGTGGGTCGGTGATGTTCCAGGTTAGCTTTACCTATTCGGCACACAGAAACCGGAGAAGTAGTGCCTACGATCCAGCAGCTGGTCCGTAAGGGCCGGCAGGACAAGGTCGAGAAGAACAAGACGCCCGCACTCGAGGGTTCCCCTCAGCGTCGTGGCGTCTGCACGCGTGTGTTCACGACCACCCCGAAGAAGCCGAACTCGGCCCTGCGTAAGGTCGCGCGTGTGCGTCTGACCAGCGGCATCGAGGTCACCGCTTACATTCCGGGTGAGGGACACAACCTGCAGGAGCACTCCATCGTGCTCGTGCGCGGCGGCCGTGTGAAGGACCTGCCGGGTGTTCGCTACAAGATCATCCGCGGTTCGCTCGACACCCAGGGTGTCAAGAACCGCAAGCAGGCTCGCAGCCGTTACGGCGCCAAGAAGGAGAAGTAAGAATGCCTCGTAAGGGCCCCGCCCCGAAGCGCCCGGTCATCATCGACCCGGTCTACGGTTCTCCTCTGGTGACCTCCCTCATCAACAAGGTGCTGCTGAACGGCAAGCGTTCCACCGCCGAGCGCATCGTCTACGGCGCCATGGAGGGTCTGCGTGAGAAGACGGGCAACGACCCGATCATCACGCTGAAGCGCGCGCTGGAGAACATCAAGCCGACCCTCGAGGTCAAGTCCCGCCGTGTCGGTGGTGCGACGTACCAGGTTCCGATCGAGGTCAAGCCCGGTCGTGCCAACACGCTCGCGCTGCGCTGGCTGGTCGGTTACTCCCGCGCCCGTCGCGAGAAGACCATGACCGAGCGTCTGCTCAACGAGCTTCTCGACGCCTCCAACGGCCTGGGTGCCGCTGTGAAGAAGCGCGAGGACACGCACAAGATGGCCGAGTCCAACAAGGCCTTCGCGCACTACCGCTGGTAGTCGCTACCCACATCGAGACCGAGAGAAGACTGAAGCCTTATGGCTACCACTTCACTTGACCTGGCCAAGGTCCGCAACATCGGGATCATGGCCCACATCGACGCGGGCAAGACGACCACCACCGAGCGGATCCTGTTCTACACCGGTGTGTCGTACAAGATCGGTGAGGTCCACGACGGCGCTGCCACCATGGACTGGATGGAGCAGGAGCAGGAGCGTGGCATCACGATCACCTCTGCTGCCACCACCTGCCACTGGCCGCTGGAAGACGTCGACCACACCATCAACATCATCGACACCCCGGGACACGTCGACTTCACCGTCGAGGTGGAGCGCTCCCTGCGTGTGCTCGACGGTGCCGTGACGGTGTTCGACGGCGTCGCCGGCGTTGAGCCCCAGTCCGAGACGGTGTGGCGTCAGGCGGACCGCTACGGCGTTCCGCGTATCTGCTTCGTCAACAAGCTCGACCGCACCGGTGCCGAGTTCCACCGCTGCGTCGACATGATCTCTGACCGCCTCGGCGCTCAGCCGATCGTGATGCAGCTCCCGATCGGTGCCGAGGCCGACTTCAAGGGCGTCATCGACCTCGTGACGATGAAGGCCCTGGTCTGGTCCGCCGAGGCCACCAAGGGCGAGATGTACGACACCGTCGACATCCCGGACACGCACGCCGAGGCTGCCGAGGAGTACCGCGGCAAGCTGCTCGAGGCCGTGGCCGAGAACGACGAAGAGATCATGGAGCTGTACCTGGAGGGCAACGAGCCCTCCGTGGAGCAGCTGTACGCCGCGATCCGTCGTATCACCATCGCGTCCGGCAAGGGCACCGGCACCACCGTGACCCCGGTGTTCTGCGGTACCGCGTTCAAGAACAAGGGCGTCCAGCCCCTGCTCGACGCGGTCGTGCGCTACCTGCCGTCCCCGGTCGACATCGAGGCCATCGAGGGCCACGACGTCAAGGACGCCGAGGTCGTCGTCAAGCGCAAGCCGTCCGACGACGAGCCGCTGTCGGCGCTGGCGTTCAAGATCATGAGCGACCCGCACCTCGGCAAGCTCACCTTCGTCCGGGTGTACTCGGGCCGCCTGGAGTCCGGCTCTTCGGTGCTGAACTCCGTCAAGGGCAAGAAGGAGCGCATCGGCAAGATCTACCGCATGCACGCCAACAAGCGTGAGGAGATCGAGTCGGTGGGCGCCGGCGACATCGTCGCCGTCATGGGCCTGAAGCAGACCACCACCGGTGAGACGCTGTCCGACGACAAGAACCCGGTCATCCTGGAGTCCATGGACTTCCCGGCGCCGGTCATCCAGGTCGCCATCGAGCCCAAGTCGAAGGGTGACCAGGAGAAGCTGGGCGTCGCGATCCAGCGCCTGGCCGAGGAGGACCCGTCCTTCCAGGTCCACTCGGACGAGGAGACCGGCCAGACCATCATCGGTGGTATGGGCGAGCTGCACCTCGAGGTGCTGGTCGACCGTATGCGCCGTGAGTTCAAGGTCGAGGCCAACGTCGGCAAGCCGCAGGTGGCCTACCGCGAGACGATCCGCAAGGCCGTCGAGCGCGTCGACTACACCCACAAGAAGCAGACCGGTGGTACCGGTCAGTTCGCCAAGGTGCAGATCGCGATCGAGCCGATCGAGGGCGGCGACGCCTCGTACGAGTTCGTGAACAAGGTGACCGGTGGCCGTATCCCGAAGGAGTACATCCCTTCGGTGGACGCCGGTGCGCAGGAGGCCATGCAGTTCGGCATCCTCGCCGGTTACGAGATGACCGGCGTGCGCGTGATCCTGATCGACGGTGGCTACCACGAGGTCGACTCCTCCGAGCTCGCCTTCAAGATCGCCGGTTCGCAGGCCTTCAAGGAGGCCGCGCGCAAGGCTTCGCCCGTGCTCCTTGAGCCGATGATGGCCGTCGAGGTCACCACGCCCGAGGACTACATGGGTGAGGTCATCGGCGACATCAACTCCCGCCGTGGCCAGATCCAGGCCATGGAGGAGCGGGCCGGTGCCCGCGTCGTGAAGGGCCTCGTGCCCCTGTCGGAGATGTTCGGCTACGTCGGCGACCTCCGTAGCAAGACGTCGGGTCGCGCAAGCTACTCGATGCAGTTCGACTCCTACGCCGAGGTTCCGCGGAACGTCGCCGAGGAGATCATCGCGAAGGCCAAGGGCGAGTAACGCACCGCGTTCACACGCTTTAGGCTTGACTCCGGAGCCTCAAGGGGCAAACGGCCGCAAACACGGATGTTTGCCCCGGGTTCCGGGCTTTCCAGCAAAGATCACCTGGCGCCGATGAAGTAAGGCGTACAGAACCACTCCACAGGAGGACCCCAGTGGCGAAGGCGAAGTTCGAGCGGACTAAGCCGCACGTCAACATCGGCACCATCGGTCACATCGACCACGGTAAGACGACCCTCACGGCCGCCATTACCAAGGTGCTGCACGACGCGTACCCGGACCTGAACGAGGCCACCCCGTTCGACAACATCGACAAGGCGCCCGAGGAGCGCCAGCGCGGTATCACCATCTCCATCGCGCACGTCGAGTACCAGACCGAGGCGCGTCACTACGCCCACGTCGACTGCCCGGGTCACGCGGACTACATCAAGAACATGATCACCGGTGCCGCGCAGATGGACGGCGCGATCCTGGTGGTCGCCGCCACCGACGGCCCGATGCCGCAGACCAAGGAGCACGTGCTCCTGGCCCGCCAGGTCGGCGTTCCGTACATCGTCGTCGCCCTGAACAAGGCCGACATGGTGGACGACGAGGAGATCCTGGAGCTCGTCGAGCTCGAGGTCCGTGAGCTCCTCTCCGAGTACGAGTTCCCGGGCGACGACGTTCCGGTCGTCAAGGTCTCCGCTCTGAAGGCCCTCGAGGGCGAGAAGGAGTGGGTGGACTCCGTCCTCAACCTGATGAACGCCGTCGACGAGTCGATCCCGCAGCCGGAGCGCGACGTCGACAAGCCGTTCCTCATGCCGATCGAGGACGTCTTCACGATCACCGGTCGCGGTACGGTCGTCACCGGCCGTATCGAGCGTGGTGTCCTGAAGGTCAACGAGACCGTCGACATCATCGGCATCAAGACCGAGAAGACCTCCACCACGGTCACCGGCATCGAGATGTTCCGCAAGCTGCTCGACGAGGGCCAGGCCGGTGAGAACGTCGGTCTGCTGCTCCGCGGCATCAAGCGCGAGGACGTCGAGCGCGGCCAGGTCATCATCAAGCCGGGCTCGGTCACCCCGCACACGGAGTTCGAGGCGCAGGCCTACATCCTGTCCAAGGACGAGGGTGGCCGCCACACGCCGTTCTTCAACAACTACCGCCCGCAGTTCTACTTCCGTACGACGGACGTGACCGGCGTGGTGACCCTCCCCGAGGGCACCGAGATGGTCATGCCGGGTGACAACACCGAGATGAAGGTGGACCTCATCCAGCCCGTCGCCATGGAGGAGGGCCTGAAGTTCGCCATCCGTGAGGGTGGCCGCACCGTGGGCGCCGGCCAGGTCACCAAGATCGTCAAGTAAGCTCCGCTTGCTTCGAGGTCGACTGACCTAGGAGAGGCCCGTACGACTCCGGTCGTACGGGCCTCTTCGTCTGTCCCGCGCCGTCCGGTCCGCGGGGCGCGTACGGCTCTGTGAGCACCGTTCCGCCCGCAGGTGGCCCCGTGGCCCGCCGCCGGCCCCGCGACGCCGGGGACCGGCGATTCCCGGCCCGGAGCCGCACCTGGCGCCTGTCCGGGCGGGCCGCAAGGGCCCGCCGGGGGAAGGGCCGCGAGCACGCTGCCCCCCGGCCGGCGGCAGCGTGCTCGCGGCCCGAGGTGGCGCCCATCGGTTTGACCTACGTCACCTTCGGGGTAATCTCTACGGCTCGATTGGCGGTCTGCCTGCCCCATATGGCAGACTGTCCGAGTTGCTCGGTCGAGTGTTGATGCTGCGCGCCTCCCGCCGGGAGGACCGGAAGCGAGTCCCACAGTACTCGTCGCCCTAACTGCCTGCGGGCAGCACTGGGGCGGACGTACGGGAATCTTCCGGGAAGTGTGAGCGCGGCACCGGCCAGGCGCCCGGTGGGCCCGAGGTCCCCGGTCCGCGGTTCCGGAAGGGCCGTGTGCATTCCCGCAGGGATGTTCGTACAAGGGGCATCTGTGTCAGCGGGAGCGCGACACGCCCGACCGCGTGGGTCGGAGAAACGACGGCAGCAGTAAGGAATCCACCGGGTTCCGGAGCGTAAGAGAGACAGGACTACTGAGTAGCCATGGCGGGACAGAAGATCCGCATCCGGCTCAAGGCCTACGACCACGAGGTCATCGACTCCTCGGCGAAGAAGATCGTCGAGACGGTGACCCGCACTGGTGCGTCGGTCGCGGGCCCGGTGCCGCTGCCCACTGAGAAGAACGTGTACTGCGTCATCAAGTCGCCGCACAAGTACAAGGACTCGCGCGAGCACTTCGAGATGCGCACGCACAAGCGCCTGATCGACATTCTCGACCCCACCCCCAAGACCGTTGACTCTCTGATGCGACTCGACCTCCCGGCCGGTGTCGACATCGAGATCAAGCTCTGAGGGTCGGTGAGCTGAGAATGGCTAAGCAGATCAAGGGCATCCTGGGCGAGAAGCTCGGCATGACGCAGGTGTGGGACGAGAACAACCGCGTTGTTCCGGTCACCGTCGTCAAGGCCGGCCCCAACGTCGTCACCCAGGTCCGTACGAACGATGTCGACGGCTACGAGTCCGTCCAGATCGCTTTCGGCGAGATCGACCCGCGCAAGGTGAACAAGCCCCTCAAGGGCCACTTCGCCAAGGCCGACGTCACTCCCCGCCGCCACCTCGTCGAGATCCGTACCGCTGACGCCAGCGAGTACACCCTCGGCCAGGAGATCACCGCCGAGGTGTTCGAGGCCGGCATCAAGGTCGACGTGACCGGCAAGAGCAAGGGCAAGGGCTTCGCCGGTGTCATGAAGCGTCACAACTTCAAGGGCCTCGGCGCCGGACACGGCACCCAGCGCAAGCACCGCTCGCCCGGTTCCATCGGTGGCTGCGCCACCCCGGGCCGCGTGTTCAAGGGCCTCCGCATGGCGGGTCGTATGGGCAACGAGCGGGTCACCACCCAGAACCTGACCGTCCACGCCGTTGACGCGGAGAAGGGTCTGCTGCTCATCAAGGGCGCGGTTCCCGGTCCGAACGGCGGCCTCGTCCTGGTCCGCACCGCGGCCAAGGGGGCCTGAGGTAACCGATGAGCACTGTTGACATCCTTTCGCCGGCGGGCGACAAGGCCGGTTCCGTCGAGCTCCCCGCGGAGATCTTCGACGTGGAGAAGATCAGCATCCCGCTGATCCACCAGGTTGTCGTCGCGCAGCTGGCCGCTGCCCGTCAGGGCACGCACAAGACCAAGACCCGTGGCGAAGTCCGTGGTGGTGGCAAGAAGCCGTACCGCCAGAAGGGCACCGGCCGCGCCCGTCAGGGCTCGACCCGCGCGCCGCAGTTCGCCGGTGGTGGCGTCGTGCACGGTCCCGTGCCGCGTGACTACTCGCAGCGCACCCCGAAGAAGATGAAGGCCGCGGCCCTGCGCCACGCCCTCACCGACCGGGCGCGACACAACCGCATCCACGTCGTCTCCGGCGTGGTCGAGGGCGCGAACCCCAGCACCAAGGCCGCTCGCACGCTGTTCGGCAAGATCTCGGAGCGCAAGAACCTGCTCCTGGTCGTCGACCGCGCCGACGAGGCCGCGTGGCTGTCCGCCCGCAACCTGCCCCAGGTCCACATCCTGGAGCCGGGCCAGCTGAACACGTACGACGTTCTCGTCTCGGACGACGTGGTCTTCACCCAGGCCGCTTTCGAGTCCTTCGTGTCTGGCCCCAAGGCCGCTGACACCGAAGGGAGCGAGGCCTGATGGCTACGCGTCACCCGAGCATTGCCTCGAAGGCGGCCAAGGCCGCCAAGGCCGCGCGCGTCGCCAAGGCACGCCGCCACGCCACCGAGGGCAAGAACACCGTCGAGACCCCGCTGAGCAAGTCCTTCACGGACCCCCGTGACGTGCTGCTCAAGCCGGTCGTCTCGGAGAAGAGCTACGCGCTCCTCGACGAGAACAAGTACACGTTCGTCGTCGCCCCGGGCGCCAACAAGACCCAGATCAAGCAGGCCGTCCAGGCGGTCTTCGACGTCAAGGTCACCGGGGTCAACACGATCAACCGCCAGGGCAAGCGCAAGCGCACGAAGACCGGCTTCGGCCAGCGTGCGGCTACCAAGCGCGCGATCGTGACCCTCGCCGAGGGCGACCGTATCGACATCTTCGGCGGTCCGACCGCCTAAGGGCGGTCCGGATCGTCCGATATCGGACGAGGACTGAGAAATGGGAATCCGCAAGTACAAGCCGACTACGCCGGGCCGTCGTGGCGCCAGCGTCGCCGACTTCGTCGAGGTCACGCGGTCCACGCCGGAGAAGTCGCTGGTCCGTCCCCTGCACAGCAAGGGCGGCCGTAACAACGCCGGTCGTGTGACCGTTCGCCACCAGGGTGGCGGACACAAGCGCGCCTACCGTGTGATCGACTTCCGTCGTCACGACAAGGACGGCGTGCCGGCGAAGGTCGCGCACATCGAGTACGACCCCAACCGCACCGCGCGCATCGCGCTGCTGCACTACGCCGACGGCGAGAAGCGCTACATCCTCGCCCCGCGCAACCTGCAGCAGGGCGACTCCGTGGAGAACGGTCCCGGGGCCGACATCAAGCCGGGCAACAACCTGGCCATCCGCAACATCCCGGTCGGTACCACGATCCACGCGATCGAGCTCCGTCCCGGTGGCGGTGCCAAGTTCGCCCGTTCCGCCGGTGCCTCCGTGCAGCTGCTCGCGAAGGAGGGCTCCATGGCCCACCTGCGCATGCCGTCCGGTGAAATCCGCCTGGTCGACATCCGCTGCCGCGCCACCGTCGGTGAGGTCGGCAACGCCGAGCAGAGCAACATCAACTGGGGTAAGGCCGGCCGTAAGCGGTGGCTGGGCGTTCGCCCGACCGTCCGTGGTGTCGTGATGAACCCGGTTGACCACCCGCACGGTGGTGGTGAGGGCCGGACCTCCGGTGGTCGCCACCCTGTGTCCCCGTGGGGCAAGAAGGAAGGCCGTACTCGTTCGCCCAAGAAGGCGTCGAACAAGTACATCGTCCGCCGCCGCAAGACGAACAAGAAGCGCTAAGGACGGGTTGAGATGCCTCGTAGCTTGAAGAAGGGGCCCTTCGTCGACGACCACCTGATCAAGAAGGTGGACGCCCAGAACGATGCCGGCACCAAGAACGTCATCAAGACCTGGTCCCGTCGCTCGATGATCGTCCCGGCCATGCTCGGCCACACGATCGCGGTGCACAACGGCAAGACCCACATCCCGGTGTTCGTCACCGAGTCGATGGTCGGCCACAAGCTCGGCGAGTTCTCGCCGACCCGCACCTTCCGGGGCCACGTCAAGGAAGACCGGAAGTCGAAGCGCCGCTAGTAGCGGATCGCATTCAGACACGTAAGTAACTCTGAAGGGACAACCATGGAAGCCAGGGCCCAGGCGCGGTACATCCGCGTCACGCCCATGAAGGCCCGCCGTGTGGTGGACCTCATCCGTGGCATGGACGCCACGGAGGCCCAGGCTGTTCTGCGATTCGCTCCGCAGGCAGCCTCCGTGCCGGTCGGCAAGGTGCTCGACAGCGCCATCGCCAACGCCGCGCACAACTACGACCACACCGACGCCGACAGCCTCTACATCTCCGAGGCGTACGTCGACGAGGGCCCGACCCTGAAGCGGTTCCGGCCGCGCGCCCAGGGCCGTGCCTACCGGATCCGCAAGCGGACCAGCCACATCACGGTGGTCGTCAGCTCCAAGGAAGGAACCCGGTAATGGGCCAGAAGGTAAACCCGCACGGGTTCCGGCTCGGGGTCACGACCGACTTCAAGTCGCGTTGGTACGCCGACAAGCTGTACAAGGACTACGTCAAGGAAGACGTCGCCATCCGTCGGATGATGACGTCCGGCATGGAGCGCGCCGGCATCTCGAAGGTGGAGATCGAGCGCACCCGTGACCGCGTGCGTGTGGACATCCACACCGCTCGTCCGGGCATCGTCATCGGCCGCCGTGGCGCCGAGGCCGACCGCATCCGCGGCGACCTCGAGAAGCTCACCGGCAAGCAGGTCCAGCTGAACATCCTCGAGGTCAAGAACCCCGAGACCGACGCTCAGCTGGTTGCCCAGGCCGTGGCCGAGCAGCTCTCCTCCCGCGTCTCCTTCCGCCGCGCCATGCGTAAGAGCATGCAGTCGGCGATGAAGGCCGGCGCCAAGGGCATCAAGATCCAGTGCGGTGGCCGCCTCGGCGGCGCCGAGATGTCCCGCTCGGAGTTCTACCGCGAGGGCCGCGTGCCCCTGCACACGCTCCGCGCGAACGTGGACTACGGCTTCTTCGAGGCCAAGACGACCTTCGGCCGCATCGGTGTGAAGGTCTGGATCTACAAGGGCGACGTCAAGAACATCGCCGAGGTCCGCGCCGAGAACGCTGCCGCCCGTGCGGGTAACCGCCCGGCCCGCGGTGGCGCCGACCGCCCGGCCCGTGGTGGCCGTGGTGGCGAGCGGCGCGGTCGCAAGCCGCAGCAGGCTGCCGGCGCCGAGGCCCCCAAGGCCGAGGCTCCCGCGTCCGCTCCGGCTGAGAGCACCGGAACGGAGGCCTGACCGAAATGCTGATCCCCCGTAGGGTCAAGCACCGCAAGCAGCACCACCCGAAGCGCAACGGTATGTCCAAGGGTGGGACGCAGGTTGCGTTCGGCGAGTACGGCATCCAGGCGCTGACCCCGGCCTACGTCACGAACCGCCAGATCGAGGCGGCTCGTATCGCGATGACCCGTCACATCAAGCGTGGCGGCAAGGTCTGGATCAACATCTACCCGGACCGTCCCCTCACCAAGAAGCCTGCCGAGACCCGCATGGGTTCCGGTAAGGGTTCTCCGGAGTGGTGGATCGCGAACGTCAAGCCCGGACGTGTGATGTTCGAGCTGTCGTACCCCAACGAGAAGATCGCCCGTGAGGCGCTGACTCGTGCGGCCCACAAGCTGCCGATGAAGTGCCGGATCGTCAAGCGCGAGGCAGGTGAAGCGTGATGTCGGCCGGTACCAAGGCGTCCGAGCTGCGCGAGCTGGGCAACGAGGAGCTTCTGGCGAAGCTCCGCGAGGCCAAGGAAGAGCTGTTCAACCTCCGCTTCCAGGCGGCCACGGGTCAGCTCGAAAACCACGGCCGTCTGAAGGCGGTCCGCAAGGACATCGCGCGGATCTACACCCTGATGCGCGAGCGTGAGCTGGGCATCGAAACGGTGGAGAACGCCTGATGAGCGAGAAGAACGTGACTGAGAACGCAGAGGCCCGCGGCTTCCGCAAGACCCGTGAGGGTCTCGTCGTCAGCGACAAGATGGACAAGACCGTCGTCGTCGCAGTCGAGGACCGCGTCAAGCACGCGCTGTACGGCAAGGTCATCCGCCGTACGAACAAGCTCAAGGCGCACGACGAGCAGAACGCCGCGGGTGTCGGCGACCGCGTCCTCCTCATGGAGACCCGGCCGCTGTCCGCGACGAAGCGCTGGCGCGTCGTCGAGATCCTCGAGAAGGCCAAGTAAGCAATTCCCGCAAGGGGATTCCTTTAGCAGGGTTCCTGCGAGGCACCCCTCGCAGGACAGTTCCGCCAGGCTCCGGGGGCCGCTCAGCGAGCGGCCCCCGGGGAACCGGCAGACAAACAGGAGATAGACGTGATCCAGCAGGAGTCGCGACTGCGTGTCGCCGACAACACTGGTGCGAAGGAGATCCTTTGCATCCGTGTGCTCGGTGGCTCCGGTCGCCGCTACGCGGGCATCGGTGACGTCATCGTCGCCACCGTCAAGGACGCGATCCCCGGTGGCAACGTGAAGAAGGGTGACGTCGTCAAGGCGGTCATCGTTCGCACCGTCAAGGAGCGCCGCCGTCCGGACGGCTCGTACATCCGCTTCGACGAGAACGCCGCCGTCATTCTGAAGAACGACGGCGACCCTCGCGGCACCCGTATCTTCGGCCCGGTCGGCCGTGAGCTGCGCGAGAAGAAGTTCATGAAGATCATCTCGCTCGCGCCGGAGGTGCTGTAAGCATGAAGATCAAGAAGGGCGACCTGGTCCAGGTCATCACCGGTAAGGACAAGGGCAAGCAGGGCAAGGTCATTGCCGCTTACCCGCGCGACGAGCGCGTCCTGGTCGAGGGTGTCAACCGGGTCAAGAAGCACACCAAGGCCGGTCCCACCGCTCGCGGTTCGCAGGCCGGTGGCATCGTCACGACCGAGGCGCCGATCCACGTCTCCAACGTCCAGCTGGTCGTTGAGAAGGACGGTCAGAAGGTCGTCACGCGTGTCGGCTACCGCTTCGACGACGAAGGCAACAAGATCCGCGTTGCCAAGCGGACGGGTGAGGACATCTGATGGCTACCACCACGACTCCGCGTCTCAAGCAGAAGTACCGCGAGGAGATCGCGGGCAAGCTGCGTGACGAGTTCAAGTACGAGAACGTCATGCAGATCCCCGGCCTCGTCAAGATCGTGGTCAACATGGGTGTCGGCGACGCCGCCCGTGACTCGAAGCTGATCGACGGTGCGATCCGCGACCTGACCACCATCACCGGTCAGAAGCCGGCCGTCACCAAGGCCCGCAAGTCCATCGCGCAGTTCAAGCTGCGCGAGGGCCAGCCGATCGGTGCCCACGTCACGCTCCGTGGCGACCGCATGTGGGAGTTCCTGGACCGCACCCTGTCGCTCGCGCTCCCGCGCATCCGCGACTTCCGTGGTCTGTCCCCCAAGCAGTTCGACGGCCGTGGCAACTACACCTTCGGTCTCACGGAGCAGGTCATGTTCCACGAGATCGACCAGGACAAGATCGACCGCACCCGGGGTATGGACATCACCGTGGTGACCACGGCGACCAACGACGCTGAGGGCCGCGCGCTCCTTCGTCACCTCGGCTTCCCCTTCAAGGAGGCGTGAGCGAGATGGCGAAGAAGGCTCTGATCGCTAAGGCTGCTCGCAAGCCCAAGTTCGGTGTGCGTGGCTACACCCGCTGCCAGCGCTGCGGCCGTCCGCACTCCGTGTACCGCAAGTTCGGCCTGTGCCGCGTGTGCCTTCGTGAGATGGCTCACCGTGGCGAGCTGCCGGGCGTGACCAAGAGCTCCTGGTAATCCCTGTAATAGGGGATTCCTGAAGCTCTCGGTAAGCATCTGGGTCGGCAGAGGTCCTTCTCCGCATGCCTTAGGCTTGTGGGGTTGGGCGTCTGCCGCCCGTACGACTTACTACGCCGTAGGTCCACCGCGCCGCACCCGTCCCGTCTCGGATCGGGGAGAGGGATGGCGCACCAGGAAACCCCGGCGAGAGAGGCCGAAGGCCAATTCATGACCATGACTGATCCGATCGCAGACATGCTTACGCGTCTGCGGAACGCGAACTCGGCATACCACGACTCCGTGACGATGCCGGCATCGAAGATCAAGTCGCACATCGCGGAGATCCTCCAGCAGGAGGGCTTCATCACGGGCTGGAAGGTCGAGGACGCCGAGGTCGGCAAGAACCTCGTTCTCGAGCTGAAGTTCGGCCCGAACCGTGAGCGCTCCATCGCGGGCATCAAGCGGATCTCCAAGCCCGGTCTCCGGGTGTACGCGAAGTCCACCAACCTGCCGAAGGTGCTGGGCGGCCTCGGCGTGGCGATCATCTCCACGTCGCACGGGCTCCTCACCGACAAGCAGGCCGGCAAGAAGGGCGTGGGTGGGGAAGTCCTCGCCTACGTCTGGTAGCAGAAGGGAACGGAGGAAACAGCTATGTCGCGAATCGGCAAGCTCCCCATCGCGGTTCCCGCCGGCGTGGACGTCACCATCGACGGCCGTACGGTCTCGGTCAAGGGCCCCAAGGGCACGCTGACCCACACCGTCGTGGCGCCGATCGAGATCGCCAAGGGTGAGGACGGCGTTCTGAGCGTCACCCGCCCCAACGACGAGCGTCAGAACAAGGCCCTGCACGGCCTGTCCCGCACGCTGGTGGCGAACATGATCACCGGCGTGACCCAGGGTTACGTGAAGAAGCTCGAGATCAGTGGTGTCGGTTACCGCGTGACCGCCAAGGGTTCGAACCTGGAGTTCGCTCTCGGTTACAGCCACCCGATCCTCGTCGAGGCCCCCGAGGGCATCTCCTTCAAGGTGGAGACCCCGACCCGTTTCTCGGTCGAGGGCATCGACAAGCAGAAGGTCGGCGAGGTTGCGGCCAACATCCGCAAGCTGCGCAAGCCCGACCCGTACAAGGCCAAGGGCGTCAAGTACGAGGGCGAAGTCATCCGCCGCAAGGTCGGAAAGGCGGGTAAGTAAGCCATGGCATACGGGCAGAAGATCCTGAAGGGCGACGCCTACAAGCGCGCCGCGATCAAGCGCCGTCACATCCGGATCCGCAAGCGGATCTCCGGTACGGCGGAGCGCCCCCGTCTGGTCGTGACCCGCTCGAACCGCCACATCGTGGCGCAGGTGATCGACGACCTCAAGGGCCACACCCTGGCGTCCGCGTCCACCCTGGACGCGTCCGTGCGCGGTGGCGAGGGCGACAAGTCCACGCAGGCCAAGCAGGTCGGCGCCCTGGTCGCCGAGCGTGCCAAGGCCGCCGGCGTCGAGGCTGTCGTGTTCGACCGTGGTGGCAACCAGTACGCCGGGCGCATCGCCGCCCTGGCGGACGCCGCCCGCGAAGCCGGGCTCAAGTTCTGAGCCTGCCGTAGCTAGCGGAAACAGAGAGAGGTAATTCCAATGGCTGGACCCCAGCGCCGCGGTGGCGGTGCCGGTGGCGGCGAGCGGCGGGACCGGAAGGGCCGTGACGGCGGCGCTGCTGCCGCCGAGAAGACCGCGTACGTTGAGCGCGTTGTCGCGATCAACCGCGTCGCCAAGGTTGTGAAGGGTGGTCGTCGCTTCAGCTTCACCGCGCTGGTCGTGGTGGGCGACGGTGACGGCACCGTGGGTGTCGGTTACGGCAAGGCCAAGGAGGTGCCGGCCGCCATCGCCAAGGGCGTTGAGGAGGCCAAGAAGCACTTCTTCAAGGTCCCCCGGATCCAGGGCACCATCCCGCACCCCATCCAGGGTGAGAAGGCTGCCGGCGTCGTGCTGCTCAAGCCCGCGTCCCCCGGTACCGGTGTTATCGCCGGTGGTCCGGTGCGTGCCGTGCTCGAGTGCGCCGGTATCCACGACGTGCTGTCGAAGTCGCTCGGCTCCGACAACGCGATCAACATCGTGCACGCGACCGTGGAGGCCCTGAAGGGTCTGCAGCGTCCCGAGGAGATCGCGGCCCGCCGTGGTCTGCCGCTGGAGGACGTCGCCCCCGCGGCCCTGCTGCGTGCGCGTGCCGGGGCAGGTGCGTGATGGCTCAGCTCAAGATCACGCAGGTCAAGTCCTACATCGGCAGCAAGCAGAACCACCGCGACACCCTGCGCTCCCTTGGTCTCAAGGGCATCAACACGCAGGTCGTCAAGGAGGACCGCCCCGAGTTCCGCGGCATGGTGCACACCGTCCGCCACCTCGTGACGGTCGAGGAGGTCGACTGATCATGGCGGAGCAGAACCCGCTGAAGATCCACAACCTCCGTCCCGCCCCGGGCGCCAAGACCGCCAAGACCCGTGTGGGTCGTGGTGAGGCGTCGAAGGGTAAGACGGCCGGTCGTGGTACCAAGGGCACCAAGGCCCGTTACCAGGTTCCGGAGCGCTTCGAGGGTGGGCAGATGCCCCTCCACATGCGCCTCCCGAAGCTGAAGGGCTTCAAGAACCCGTTCAAGACCGAGTTCCAGGTCGTGAACCTCGACAAGCTGGCCGCGCTCTACCCCGAGGGTGGCGAGGTCACCGTCGAGGGTCTGGTGGCCAAGGGTGCCGTTCGCAAGAACAGCCTCGTCAAGGTCCTCGGCCAGGGCGAGATCTCCGTGGCGCTGCAGGTGACGGTCGACGCCGTCTCCGGCTCCGCCAAGGAGAAGATCACCGCCGCCGGCGGTACGGTCACCGAGCTCGTCTGAGCCCGCGCGGCACCGCCGCATGCGCAACGGAACCGGGCAGTTCCCTTCGGGGGGCTGCCCGGTTCTGCCGTATGTCGGTCGAACAACGCGAAACCATCGGGGTCGTTCGAGCGTTGTCCAAGGTGTTCGACCGTTTTTGGGGGAGGATCGGCCCATCCCGCGTGCGGCGCCGCCGGGATGTACGGGCAAGCAAACTTCACCAGGCTGCGCACGCACTGTTAGAGTCCTTGAGGTCCACCTGTGCCCGCGCGTGATACGTCGTACGGCGACGGGGTGGTAAAAGGCATAGTTCGGCCCGCTGGGCCATGTTGATACGACTAGTCCCTGTCGCGCGTGGCGCGGGGGTCGCAGGAGGAACCGTGCTCACCGCGTTCGCCCGGGCGTTCAAGACGCCCGACCTGCGCAAGAAGCTGCTCTTCACGCTGGGCATCATCGTGATCTACCGGGTCGGAACCCACGTTCCGATCCCGGGCGTCAACTACAAGGCCGTCCAGGAGTGCGTCAGGGAGGCCTCGGGCAACCAGGGCCTCTTCGGACTGGTCAACATGTTCAGTGGTGGCGCGCTGCTCCAGATCACGATCTTCGCCCTCGGCATCATGCCGTACATCACCGCGAGCATCATCCTTCAGCTGCTGACGGTGGTCATCCCGCGCCTGGAAGCCCTGAAGAAGGAAGGCCAGGCGGGTACCGCGAAGATCACGCAGTACACCCGCTACCTGACCGTGGCCCTCGCCATCCTGCAAGGCACCGGCCTCGTCGCCACCGCCCGCAGCGGCGCCCTCTTCAACGGCTGCCAGGTCGCCACGAGCATCGTCCCCGACCAGGCGATCTTCACCACCATCACCATGGTCATCTGCATGACCGCCGGCACGTGTGTCGTGATGTGGCTCGGCGAGCTGATCACCGACCGCGGCATCGGCAACGGCATGTCGATCCTGATGTTCATCTCGATCGCCGCGACCTTCCCGTCCGCGCTGTGGGCGATCAAGAAGCAGGGCACGCTGGCCGGCGGCTGGATCGAGTTCGGCACCGTCATCGTCGTCGGCCTGGTCATGGTCGCCCTGGTGGTCTTCGTCGAGCAGGCCCAGCGCCGCATCCCGGTGCAGTACGCGAAGCGCATGATCGGCCGCCGGTCCTACGGCGGTACGTCCACGTACATCCCGCTCAAGGTGAACCAGGCGGGTGTGATTCCCGTCATCTTCGCCTCCTCGCTGCTCTACATCCCGGCACTCGTGGCGCAGTTCGCGGGAGGCAAGTCGGGCTGGAAGACCTGGGTCGAGCAGAACCTCACCAAGGGCGACCACCCGATTTACATCGCTTCGTACTTTTTGCTCATCGTTTTCTTCGCCTTCTTCTACGTCGCTATCTCCTTCAACCCCGAGGAAGTAGCCGACAACATGAAGAAGTATGGTGGCTTCATCCCGGGCATCCGGGCTGGCCGACCGACCGCTGAGTACCTGAGCTACGTGCTCAACCGGATCACCTGGCCGGGTTCGCTGTATCTGGGTCTGATCGCTCTCGTACCGACAATGGCGTTGGTGGGCTTCAACGCGAGCCAGAACTTCCCGTTCGGCGGGACCAGCATCCTCATCATCGTGGGTGTGGGTCTCGAGACGGTGAAGCAGATCGAGAGCCAGCTCCAGCAGCGCAATTACGAAGGGTTCCTCCGCTGATGCGTATCGTCCTCGTCGGTCCGCCGGGTGCCGGTAAGGGAACGCAGGCCGTCCGGCTCGCAGAGAAGCTGGCCGTTCCGCACATCTCCACGGGCGACCTGTTCCGCGCCAACATCAGCCAGCAGACCGAGCTGGGCAAGCTCGCGAAGTCCTACATGGACGCCGGCAACCTCGTCCCGGACGAGGTGACCATCGCGATGGCCAAGGACCGGATGGAGCAGCCGGACGCGGCGAACGGCTTCCTGCTGGACGGCTTCCCGCGGAACGTCTCCCAGGCCGAGGCGCTGGACGAGCTGCTGCGGACCGAGGGCATCACCTTGGACGCCGTCCTGGACCTTGAGGTCCCGGAGGACGAGGTCGTCAAGCGGATCGCCGGCCGGCGCATCTGCCGCAAGGACTCCTCCCACGTCTTCCACGTGACGTACAACGCGCCGAAGCAGGAGGGCGTCTGCGACGTCTGCGGCGGCGAGCTGTACCAGCGCGACGACGACCGTGAGGAGACCGTCCGCACGCGGCTGGAGGTCTACCACACGCAGACCGAGCCGATCATCGACTACTACAAGGCACAGGGCCTGGTCGTGACGATCTCCTCCCTGGGCCCGGTGGCCGAGATCACCGAGCGGGCGCTGGAGGCTCTCAAGCGCGAGAAGGCCGAGAACAAGTAGATCGCGGTCCTTCCGGCCGCGGTGCCCTCCCCGGGCGCCGCGGCCGTAGTGTTGTACAGGTAAACCCAGTCGACGTGAGTGACGGAGAGCGCAGGCCACCCATGGTGCAGATCAAGACCCCCGAGCAGATCGCGAAGATGCGGGCGGCGGGCCTGGTCGTAGCCGCCATTCACGCGGCCACGCGCGAGGCGGCCGTCCCCGGAGCCAGCACCAAGGACCTGGACGAGGTCGCCCGCAAGGTGCTCGCCGAGCACGGCGCGAAGTCGAACTTCCTGGGCTACGGCGGTTTCCCCGCCACCATCTGCACCTCCGTGAACGACGTCGTCGTCCACGGCATCCCCTCCGACGACGTCGTCCTCAAGGACGGCGACATCATCTCCATCGACTGCGGCGCGATCGTCGACGGCTGGCACGGCGACGCGGCCTACACGGCCTTCGTGGGCTCCGGTCACGCCCCGGAGCTGATCGAGCTCTCCCGGGTGACGGAAGAGTCGATGTGGGCCGGTATCGCGGCCATGAAGCAGGGCAACCGCCTGGTGGACGTCTCCCGGGCGATCGAGACCTACATCCGCCGCCAGCCGAAGCCGGGCGGCGGCAAGTACGGGATCATCGAGGACTACGGCGGCCACGGCATCGGCACCGAGATGCACATGGACCCGCACCTGCTGAACTACGTCGACCGCCGCCGCGGCAAGGGCCCCAAGCTGGTCCCGGGCTTCTGCCTCGCCATCGAGCCGATGGTCTCCCTCGGCACCCCGCGCACCGAGGTCCTCTCCGACGACTGGACGGTCATCACGACCGACGGCACGTGGTCGTCCCACTGGGAGCACTCGGTGGCCCTGACCCCCGAGGGCCCGCTGGTCCTGACCGCCGTCGACGGCGGCCGGGCGAAGCTCGCCGAGTACGGCGTCACCGCGGCGCCCGACCCCCTCGCCTGACGTCCGCAGCAAGGCCGCCGGCCGGAGAGCCGGCGGCGCGGACGGGTTCCCCTGGCATAGGGATCACCCCCATGGGGCAGACTTTCTCGATTCGCCTTTCCGGGTGCGCCGACGTAGACTGACTCGTCGGCTCTTGTGCACCCGCATGCCTGCATGCTCACAAACGGTGCACGACTGAGTCGATCAAGGTAGTCGATTCGAAGGGCGAAGCGTGGCCAAGAAGCAAGGTGCCATCGAGATCGAGGGCACTGTCGTCGAGTCTCTGCCGAACGCCATGTTCAAGGTCGAGCTCCAGAACGGCCACCAGGTCCTGGCACACATCAGCGGCAAGATGCGTATGCACTACATCCGCATCCTCCCTGACGACCGGGTCGTGGTGGAGTTGTCTCCTTACGACCTGACGCGTGGCCGGATCGTCTACCGGTACAAGTAGATCTTGCCCGCGCCCCGGGCCCGCCCGGTGCGATGGCACTGACCCGGAGAACCTCACCCCATGAAGGTCAAGCCGAGCGTCAAGAAGATCTGCGACAAGTGCAGGGTGATCCGCCGTCACGGCCGGGTCATGGTCATCTGCGAGAACCCGCGCCACAAGCAGCGCCAGGGCTGACGCACGACCATCCCTCTGCACCTCTATCGCAGAGTTTCGCGCGACGCGAGCTGAATTTGTTCATACGCAGAGCCCGAGCCAACCAGCTCGACACCCCCGGTTCGGAGGCCGGGGACCCGGTTCGTACCTTGTACGGCGGCCGGGAGCCGGCTTTGTGGAAGACCTCCGAAGATTCACCAGGAGCCATTGAATGGCACGCGTTTCCGGTGTTGACATCCCGCGCGAAAAGCGCGTGGAGGTCGCCCTCACCTATGTGTTCGGCATCGGCCGGACGCTCTCGCAGCAGACGCTGGCCGAGACCGGTATCGACCCGAACACCCGCGTCCGTGACCTGACCGAAGAGCAGCTGGTCGCGATCCGCGAGTACGTCGACAACAACATCAAGACCGAGGGTGACCTCCGTCGCGAGATCCAGGCCGACATCCGCCGCAAGGTCGAGATCGGCTGCTACCAGGGTCTCCGTCACCGTCGCGGTCTGCCCGTCCGCGGTCAGCGCACCAGCACCAACGCCCGCACCCGCAAGGGCCCGCGTCGCGCCATCGCCGGTAAGAAGAAGCCGGGCAAGAAGTAGTCCGCAGCGGACTCGCCGTCCAGCGGTCTTCGCTGTAGGACCGACCACCTCCCGTAGGAGTTATAGATGCCCCCCAAGGGTCGTCAGGGCGCTGCCAAGAAGGTGCGCCGCAAGGAAAAGAAGAACGTCGCTCACGGCCACGCGCACATCAAGAGCACGTTCAACAACACGATCGTCTCGATCACGGACCCGTCCGGCAACGTGATCTCCTGGGCCTCCGCCGGCCACGTCGGCTTCAAGGGCTCCCGGAAGTCCACGCCGTTCGCCGCGCAGATGGCCGCCGAGTCGGCTGCCCGCCGCGCCCAGGAGCACGGCATGCGCAAGGTCGACGTGTTCGTCAAGGGCCCGGGTTCCGGTCGTGAGACCGCGATCCGCTCCCTGCAGGCCACGGGCCTCGAGGTCGGCTCCATCCAGGACGTCACCCCGACCCCGCACAACGGCTGCCGTCCGCCGAAGCGCCGCCGCGTCTGACGCACGGCTGCTTCGCCGAGCAGTGCAGGGAGTGCGGGGGACGTCCCCCGCACAGAACGCCGGGCGGTACGGCTCCTTCGGGTCGTACCGCCCGTACCCTTGCAGTACCCGCACTTTTCACGGGTGCGGATTCCGTCGGGCGTCAAATAGCGGGCGTCCACGAAAGAAGGATCTGATCCACACATGCTGATCGCTCAGCGTCCCTCGTTGACCGAAGAGGTCGTCGACGAGTTCCGCTCCCGGTTCGTGATCGAGCCGCTGGAGCCGGGCTTCGGCTACACCCTCGGCAACTCCCTCCGCCGTACCCTCCTCTCCTCGATCCCCGGTGCCGCTGTCACCAGCATCCGGATCGACGGCGTGCTGCACGAGTTCACCACCGTGCCGGGCGTCAAGGAGGACGTCACCGACCTGATCCTCAACATCAAGCAGCTGGTCGTCTCCTCGGAGCACGACGAGCCGGTCGTGATGTACCTGCGCAAGCAGGGCCCGGGTCTGGTCACCGCCGCCGACATCGCGCCCCCGGCCGGTGTCGAGGTGCACAACCCCGACCTGGTCCTCGCCACGCTCAACGGCAAGGGCAAGCTGGAGATGGAGCTGACCGTCGAGCGCGGTCGCGGCTACGTCTCCGCCGTGCAGAACAAGCAGGTGGGCCAGGAGATCGGCCGTATCCCGGTCGACTCCATCTACTCGCCGGTGCTGAAGGTCACGTACAAGGTCGAGGCCACGCGTGTCGAGCAGCGCACCGACTTCGACAAGCTGATCGTCGACGTCGAGACCAAGCAGGCGATGCGTCCGCGTGACGCCATGGCCTCCGCCGGCAAGACGCTGGTCGAGCTGTTCGGTCTCGCCCGCGAGCTGAACATCGACGCCGAGGGCATCGACATGGGCCCGTCCCCCACGGACGCCGCCCTGGCCGCCGACCTCGCGCTGCCGATCGAGGAGCTGGAGCTCACGGTCCGCTCCTACAACTGCCTCAAGCGTGAGGGCATCCACTCCGTGGGTGAGCTCGTCGCCCGCTCCGAGGCCGACCTCCTCGACATCCGCAACTTCGGTGCGAAGTCGATCGACGAGGTCAAGGCGAAGCTGGCCGGCATGGGCCTGGCCCTCAAGGACAGCCCGCCCGGATTCGACCCGACCGCCGCCGCCGACGCCTTCGGCGCGGACGACGACGCGGACGCCGGGTTCGTCGAGACCGAGCAGTACTGACGGCTCGGGACCGACTGCCGGTTCCCGACCGCGGGACCGCTCCGGCTGGTCGCGCGGTTCCCCGTGCCCCTTCGGGGGCGCGGACCCTCCGGGCGCCCGAAAGGGCGCCCGGTCTCCGACAGACAACCGTCTGCTCGGATACTGACTCCGGTACCTGACACGGCCGGGGCAGACACACAGGAGAAGAACAATGCCGAAGCCCACCAAGGGTGCCCGTCTGGGCGGCAGCGCCGCGCACGAGAAGCTGCTCCTCGCGAACCTCGCGAAGGCGCTCTTCGAGCACGGCCGTATCACCACCACCGAGGCGAAGGCCCGCCGTCTGCGGCCGTACGCCGAGCGTCTGGTGACCAAGGCGAAGAAGGGCGACCTTCACAACCGCCGTCAGGTGCTCCAGGTCATCACGGACAAGAGCATCGTCCACACGCTCTTCACCGAGATCGGCCCGCGCTACGAGAACCGTCCGGGTGGCTACACCCGGATCACCAAGATCGGTAACCGCCGTGGCGACAACGCGCCCATGGCCGTCATCGAGCTGGTCGAGGCGCTGACGGTGCAGCAGAAGGCCGTGGGCGAGGCCGAGGCCGCCACCAAGCGTGCGGTCAAGGAGTCCGACGAGGCCAAGGCTGCCGAGACCACCGAGGCTCCGGCCGAGGAGGCCGCTGCCGAGGAGTCCAAGGACGCCTGAGGCTCTGCCTGACGCTGAGCGGGTCCGCCCTCACGGGGCGGGCCCGCTTTCGCGTACCTGAGAGGATTTCCACGTGAGTGATGAAGTACAGCCCGGGTACGTCCGTGTCCGCCTGGACATCTCCTACGACGGCACCGGCTTCCACGGCTGGGCCAAGCAGGCCGGCGGCAAGCGGACCGTGCAGGGAGAGATCGAGGACGCCCTGCGCACGGTGACGCGGTCGCGGGAGACGTACGAGCTGACCGTCGCCGGGCGGACCGACGCCGGGGTGCACGCGCGCGGCCAGGTGGCGCACGTCGACCTGCCCGAGGAGGTCTGGCGCGAGCACAACCAGAAGTTGCTGAAGCGGCTCGCCGGGCGGCTGCCCAAGGATGTGCGGGTATGGGCGCTCAGGCCCGCGCCGGACGGTTTCAACGCGCGCTTCTCCGCCGTCTGGCGCCGGTACGCCTACCGGGTCACCGACAACCCCGGCGGCGTCGACCCCATCCTCCGCAACCATGTCCTCTGGCACGACTGGCCGCTCGACGTGGACGCCATGAACGAGGCCGCCGGGGCGCTGCTGGGGGAGCACGACTTCGCCGCCTACTGCAAGAAGCGCGAGGGGGCCACGACGATCCGGACCCTTCAGGAGCTGAGCCTGGTGCGGGGCGGGGACGGGATCATCACCGCCACCGTGCGCGCCGACGCGTTCTGCCACAACATGGTGCGCTCGCTCATCGGCGCGCTGCTGTTCGTGGGGGACGGGCACCGGGGGCCGGAGTGGCCGGGGAAGGTGCTGGCCGCGGGGGTGCGGGACTCCGCCGTGCATGTCGTACGGCCGCACGGGCTGACGCTGGAGGAGGTCGGCTACCCCGCCGACGAACTGCTGGCGGCCCGGAACAAGGAGGCGCGGAACAAGCGCTCGCTTCCCGGGGCGTCAGGTTGCGAAACCTGTTAGTTACGTTGCATTTCGTGCCACTCGGGCCCCATGTCGGGACGTACCGGGTGTAACCCCACTTATCGACTCTTACGCGCTTCATACGTGTCGGTTACAGTTGCGCCTTCCGGCCAAAAGTTCGACAGGGGTGGCCGGGATTGGCTGGGGGGTCGACGGGCCGGTACGGCCCGGGGTTGGACAACGGAATGACATCAGTGGGTCCCGTGCGGACCGGGGGGCGTCGCGCGGCGCGTCAGGGCGGCGGCCGGCGACGGGCCGGGCGTGGCGGAAGCTCCGCGCTGGGGTTGCTGCCGCTGCCGCCGACGGACAAGGAGAAGTACTCCTACGCGCGCCGGTATCTGTGGATTCTGACGATCAGCTCGCTGGTCAGCTTCTGCTGTCTCGTGGTGAGCCAGTTCAAGCTGGCGCAGTCCACGCCGGTGCTGTGGATCTACACCCCCCTGCTGGTGTTCACGGTCGTCTACTACCTGGTGTCGTTGCGGGTGAACGGCTTCACCCGGGACTTCGACATCGCCCATCACCGGCACCTGGTGCAGAACTGGCGGCCCGAGGTCTATCCGACCGTCGATGTGTTCCTGCCGGTGTGCGGCGAGCCCATCGAGGTGCTGCACAACACCTGGCGGCATGTGCGGGCGATGGCCGACCGGTACCCCGGGGTCTGTGTGCCGTTCGTGCTCGACGACGGCGCGAGCCCCGAGCTGGCGGCGATGGCCCGGGACTTCGGGTTCCGCTACGGCACCCGCGAGAACCGGGGCTGGTTCAAGAAGGCCGGCAATCTGCACTTCGGCTTCGGCCGGTCCGACGGCGAGTTCATCCTCATCCTCGACGCCGACTTCACCCCGCGCGCCGACCTGCTGGAGGAGCTGCTGCCGTACCTGGACGAGGATCCGCGGATCGGCATCGTCCAGTCCCCGCAGTACTTCCGCGTGCTCGACTCGCAGAACTGGATCGAGCGCGGGGCGGGCGCGGTGCAGGAGCTGTTCTACCGGTCCGTGCAGGTGTCGCGGCAGGGCAGTGACGGCGCGATCTGCGTGGGTTCCTGCGCGATCTACCGGCGGGCGGCCCTGGAGACCAACGGCGGTACGACGCTGATCGAGCACTCCGAGGACGTGCACACCGGGTTCGACCTGCGCGGGCTCGGCTGGGACCTCAGATATGTGCCGGTCGCGGTGTCCACCGGGGTGTGCCCGGACAGCGCGGGCGCCTTCTTCAACCAGCAGTACCGCTGGTGCTCGGGCTCGATGAGCCTGCTCGGCAGCCGGAAGTTCTGGCAGCGCAAGATCAAGCTCTCCAGCCGCCTGTGCTACATGTCCGGGTTCTTCTACTACATCCACACCGCGCTGTTCACCTTCGCGGCCCCGGTCATCCCGATCGTCCTGCTGCTGATGATGCCGGAGAAGCTCAAGGTCGAGCATCTGCTCCTGGTGGTGCCCAGCATCCTGTACACCACGATCATCTTCCCGATGTGGCACAAGGCGCCGTACCGGCTGGAGGCCTGGGCGGCCCGGATGATGTACGGCTGGGCACACGTCTTCGCGATCTGGGACATCCTGCGCAAGAACCGCATGGGCTGGCAGCCGACCGGTTCCTCCGGTGCCAAGAAGAACAAGACGCGGCGCTTCTGGATCGGCATGTGGGCGTGGAGCGGCGGCACGGCGCTGATCTGGGTCACCACGGCGGTGTACCGGACGTTCACCATGAACGCCCCGGACTTCGCCCTGATCCTGTCCTCCGGGCTGTTCTACGCGCTGGTCGTGGGCCGGGTGCTGGTCCAGCCGCGCACGGGTGCGGAGGCCGTCTGATGCGACTGAAGGAACGTTTCTGCGTCGCCCGCACCGCCGGCACGACCCGCACCGCCGGCAAGGCGCGCGTCGCCCGCACGACCCTGGCCGCCTGCCTGGCCGGCGTCCTCGCGCTCAGCGGCTGCTCGCTGCTCGGCGACGACGGCGACGACGGCGGCTCGTCCGCGTCCGGCGGCCGCACGGCGGCCCCGCGCGCCGGGGCGAGCGCCGCCGCGGACATCCCCTACGACGTCACCCCCCTGCTGAAGCCCGCGAAGAAGTACTTCGGCGTGGCCGTGCCGGGCGCGCCGACCTCGATGAAGAGCGTCGACGCGTACACGGGGAGGACCGGCAAGCAGCCGAACCTGATCGAGTACTACGCCGGCTGGGGCGACGGTTTCGACGCCACCGGGGTGCGCAACGCCTGGGCCGAGGGCGCCCTGACGCTGATGTCCTGGGAGCCCTTCGACACCCCGGTCGCCGACATCGCGGCGGGCAAGTCCGACGCGTACATCAAGGAGTACGCGACCGCGGTCCGCAAGCTGAACCTGCCCGTGGTGATCGACTTCGCGGACGAGTTCAACGGCCACTGGGAGAAGTGGGGCACGAACCACGTGACCCCCGCCCAGTACGTGGCCGCCTGGCGGCACATCCACCAGACCTTCGTGGACGCCGGTGCCACCAACGTCATCTGGTCCTGGTCGCCCAACATCGTCAATCCGGTCAAGGACGTGCAGCTCAAGCCGTACTACCCGGGCGACGCCTACGTCGACTGGGTGGGCCTGATCGGCTACTTCACCACCGGCGAGGACAACGCCTTCGACAGCGTCTTCGGACCGACCCGGGACCGGATCCGCACCTTCACCAAGAAGCCGATGCTGCTGCTGGAGACCGCGGCCATGCCCGGCGAGCGGCGGCGCGCCGACATCCGCAACCTGTTCGCGGGCGTCGAGGACGACGACGACATGCTCGGCTTCGTCTGGTTCAACCACAAGAAGCGCGCCGACTGGCGGCTGGAGGCGAGCCCGCTGGCGCTGAAGGAGTTCAAGCGCCTGGCCGCCGACGACCGTTTCGGCTTCGACGTACGGAAGCCGTCATGACCTCCCGACCCGAGTACTACGTCCCGCAGCCGTACGACCCGTACGCCGACGACGAGCCGCAGGGCGGCTGGTTCAACTCCGACGGCTACCTCCCGCGGCAGCCGCACGACCCCCACGCCTCCCAGGGCCACGAGATCCCGCAGGGGTACGAGGTCCCGCAGGGGTACGAGGTCCCGCAGGGGTACGAGGTCCCGCAGGGGTACGAGGTCCCGCAGGGCTATGAGGTCCCGCAGGGCTACGAGGTCCCGCAGGGCTACGAGGTCCCGCAAGGCTACGAGGTCCCGCAAGGCTACGAGATCCCGCAGGGGTACGAGGTCCCGCAGGGGTACGACTACGACCCGCGGACCTACCCGTACCAGCAGCCGGACGACCAGCAGCCGGACGACCAGCAGACGTTCGCCCTGCGGACGGTCGCCGAGCCGGACGCGCCGGCCGAGCCCGCGTACCACGTGCCCGAGTCGCCCGAGGTCGGCTGGGACATGGCCGCCAGCCGGCGGCGCGCCTGGGTCAGCCGGGCCGTGCTGCTGTGCGTCCTGGCCGTCCAGGCGGTGCTCTCGCTGCGCCTGGCCAACACCGCGTTCCAGGACGAGGCCCTGTACCTGGCGGCCGGGCACGCGGAGCTGCAGCACCTGCTGCACGGCACCCCGCTGCCGATCAACTACGCGTCCTACTTCTCCGGCTCGCCGCAGCTGTACCCGGTGCTCGCCGCCGTCGTGGACAAGCGCTTCGGGCTCACCGGGGCGCGCCTGCTGAGCCTGGCCTTCATGCTGGGCACCACCACGCTGCTGTACTCCTTCACCCGGCGGCTGTTCAACGAGCGGGCCGCGCTGGCCGGCGCGGCGCTCTTCGCCGTGGTGCAGTCGACCGTCGTCATGGGCTACTTCGCCACCTACGACGCCGCCGCGGTGTTCCTGCTGGCCCTGGCCACCTGGATCGTCGTACGCACCGACCGGGCGCCCGTGGCCGCCGTGCTGCTCGCCGCGCCTGTCGCCGTCCTCGCCGTCGGCGTGAAGTACGCGGCCGCCCTGTATCTGCCGACCATCGTCGTGCTCGCGCTGCTCACCGGCTGGCCGCACAAGGGCGGCAGGGCGTATCTGCGGATGCTGCTGCTCGCGCTCGGCATCGGTGGCCTGCTGGCCGTCGGCATGTACTCCACCGACCTGCTGGCCGGTGTGCGGCAGACCACCACCGACCGCGACCACGGCTCCGACAGCGCCGTCTTCCTGCTCCAGCGGTCGGCCGAGTGGGGCGGGCTGATGTTCCTCACCGCGGTCGGCGGCGCGATCTCCTACGTCCGGCGCAGCCGGATGAACGAGTCGCCGCTCGCCCAGCGGCTCGGCACCCCCGGCTGGCGCTGGCGGGCCCTGCTCGGGCTGGTGCTGTGCGGCACCGCGCTGCTCGCGCCCGCGTACCAGGTCCACCTGGGGACCGTGGTCTCGCTGTTCAAGCACGTCGGCTTCGGTCTGCTCTTCGCCGCGCCGATGGCCGGTGTGGGCGTCACCCGGCTGATCGGCGCCCACTTCCGCTACCCCCAGCTCGGGATCATGCTGTGGACGGCGACGCTCTGCCTCGGCATCTCGCAGGCGGACTGGCGCTTCGGCGTCTGGCCCGACTCCTCGAAGATGATCCGGGTCATCGACTCCCATGTGGACCGCAAGGGCCACTACCTCGCCTCCACGCCCGAGGTCCCCGTCTACTACCTGCGCGACAAGACCAGCCACCGGCAGTGGCAGGGGGTCTTCGCCCTGGAGTACACGGACAAGAAGGGCAGGTACCACTCCGGAGACGCGGCCTACCGCGCGGCGCTGCGCGACGGCGAGTTCGACCTGATCGTCCTGGACGGCCTCACCAATCCCCGGGTGGACGCCGTCGTCGCGGACGCGGTCAAGGGCAACCCGCACTACCGCCTCCTCGCGGACCTGCCGTTCCGCAACTCCAGCGGAACCGGCCACTACCGCATCTGGACCAAGACCTCCTGAAGCGCCCTCCTGAAGCGCCCCCCTGAAGCGGCCTCCTGAAGCGGCCTCCTGAAGCGGCCTTCTGAAGCGACCTTCTGAAGCAAGAAAGGCCGTCCCCATGCGGCTCACCGTCATCGGCACCGGCTATCTCGGTGCCACTCATGCCGCCTGCATGGCGGAGCTGGGCCACGAGGTCCTCGGGGTCGACGTCGACCCGGACAAGGTCGCCGCGCTGAGCGCCGGCCGGGTGCCCTTCCACGAGCCGGGGCTGCCCGAGCTGATCGCGAAGCACACCGCGAGCGGCCGGCTGCGGTTCACCACCTCCTACGCGGAGGCCGGGGCCTTCGGCGACGTGCACTTCGTGTGCGTCGGCACCCCGCAGAGCGCGGACTCCGGCGCCGCCGACCTGGCCCATGTCGACGCGGCCTTCGCCGCCCTGGCCGCGCACGCGGTCCCCGGCGCGCTGGTCGTGGGCAAGTCGACCGTGCCGGTCGGGACGGCGGGGCGGCTGGCCCGGACGCACGACGTGGAGATCGCCTGGAACCCCGAGTTCCTGCGCGAGGGCTTCGCGGTCGAGGACACCCTGCGCCCGGACCGGCTGGTGTTCGGCGTGGCGACGGACCGCGCCGAAACCCTTCTGCGCGCCGTGTACGCCCCGGTCCTCGCCGCCGGCACCCCGCTCGTCACCGCCGACTTCCCCACCGCCGAACTGGTCAAGACGGCCGCCAACGCCTTCCTCGCCACCAAGATCTCCTTCATCAACGCGATGGCCGAGGTCTGCGAGGCGGCCGGCGGCGACGTGCGCACCCTCGCCGAGGCGCTCGGCCACGACGACCGGATCGGACCGAAGTTCCTGCGCGCCGGGATCGGCTTCGGCGGCGGCTGCCTGCCCAAGGACATCCGGGCGTTCGCGCACCGCGCCGAGGAGCTGGGCGTCTCGCTGGCCTTCCTGCGCGAGGTCGACGCGATCAACATGCGGCGCCGGGACCGGGTGGTCGAGCTGGCCCGCGAGCTGTGCGGACACGACGTGCTCGGGGCCCGGGTCGCCGTCCTCGGCGCCGCCTTCAAGCCCGGCTCCGACGACATCCGCGACTCGCCGGCGCTGGGCGTGGCGGCCCGGCTGCGGCTGGAGGGCGCCGACGTCACCGTCTACGACCCCGAGGCCATGGACAACGCCCGCAAGGCGTTCCCGCTGCTCGGTTACGCGCTGACCGCGGAGGACGCGCTGCGCGGGGCGGACCTGGTGCTGCATCTGACCGAGTGGCCGCAGTTCCGGGAGATCGATCCGGTACGGGCCGCGAGGCTGGCGGCCCGGCCGCGCATCGTGGACGGGCGCGGGACACTCGACGCCGACCGCTGGGCCGCGGCCGGCTGGCGGTTCCGGGCGCCGGGCCGGCCGGCGCCCGCGGATGAGGAGCAGTGATGACGCACGGCGAGATCCGGGTCACCGTGGTGATGCCGACGTACAACGAGGCGGCGAACCTGCCGGGCATGGCGGAGGCCGTGCTCGCGCTGCCGCTGGACGGACTCCATCTGAAGATCGTCGACGACTCCAGCCCGGACGGCACCGGGCGGATCGCCGAGGAGCTGGCCGCGAAGTACAACAGTGACGGCCGGGACCGGATGAGCGTGCTGCACCGCACGGAGAAGGACGGGCTGGGACGGGCGTACACGGCGGGGATGTCCGCCGCTCTGGCGGAGGGCGCCGCGTACGTCGTCCAGATGGACGCCGACGGCAGCCATCCGGTGGAGGCCGTGCCCCGCATGCTGGAGGCGGCCGTGGACTCCGGCGCCGGCCTGGTGGTGGGCAGCCGGTACGTCGAGGGCGGCTCGCTGGACGAGCAGTGGGGCGCGCACCGGGTGCTGCTGTCGCGGTTCGCCAACCGGTACGCGCGCGCCGTCCTCGGCACGCAGATCCAGGACATCACGGCCGGCTTCAACCTGTGGTCGGCCGAGACCCTGCGTGACGTGGATCTGTCGACGCTGGACAGCGCCGGCTACAGCTTCCAGGTGGAGCTGAAGTACAAGGCGGTACGGGCCGGGCACCGGGCCGTGGAGATCCCGATCCGCTTCACCGAGCGGACCGAGGGTGTCTCCAAGATGACGCTGCGCACCCAGCTGGAGTCGGCCGTGGTACCGCTGCGGCTGCGGCTGAAGCGGCACTAGGCCGCCCGGCCGCGGCTGCGGCGGCGCGGGTCCGCCCGGCTAGCGGTTGGCGGCGGCCGAGGCCTGGGCCTGTCCGCGGCGGTGGATCTGGTTCACGGTGAACTGGGCCAGATCGTTGCCGACGGCGAAGACGTCGGTGTTCTTGTCGGTGACGTCCTTGCCGTTGGTGAAGCCGCCGGTGGTGAAGTAGGCGTAGCGGCCGTAGGCGTTCGTGGTGGTGCGGCAGACCGCGGCGTCGCAGAAGCCCTTGATGCCCTTGCCGGGCAGGGCCTGCACGAGGTTCTTCTTGCCGACCGCCTGCGCCTTGACCTTCGAGGCCCGGGCCGCGTCGTCGAAGACCGCGACACCGATGGTGACCGCGATGTCGCCCTTGCCGTCGACGTAGCTCACCCGGATCAGGCGGGTGCAGTCGTTGGCGGTGAGGATCGACGGCAGGGTGCCGCCGGTCACGGAGGCACAGTTCGAGGTGTCCGCCGTGGCGCCCTTCTTGTACACCGTGTCGCCCATGGTCAGCTGCTTGCCCGGGAAGAGGGTGTCGGCGCTGAGGGGTGCGGTGTCCTTCTTGGCGCTGGAGATGAAGTCCTTGGGATCCAGCGGCGGCGGGGCGCTGGTGGGTGCGAAGGACGGTGTCGCGCCGCCGGACCCCGGGATGGAGGCGCTGGCGGGCAGATTGCCGGGGCCGGCCTCCGGGTCGCCGTCGTTCGCGGACACGACGGCCATGGCCACGGCCGTGCCGATCGCGACCGTGGCCAGCGCGCCGCCGGCTATGAACAGCAGCTTGCGGCGCTTGTTGCGCGTCTCCGACTGCTCGGCGAGCGCTGCCCAGTCCGGAGACCCGTCGTCGGCTCCGCCGCTCCACGGTTGCTGGGAATTCGGTTTCCAGGGATCCCACTGAGACTGGGGTCCCCCCTGCCCGTAACTCATGGGGCGCATCTTAGACGGGGGGCCGGTGGTGCGGGGTCCGTCTGTCGGCCTGCCTCGTTTTGACCCCTCACGGGACCGCCCGGTAAGCTACCTCTTCGTTGTGTATTGGCTTGCTCATTCTCACGGGACGGGCCCTTACACCGGTCCACCGGGCCGATGACCAGCGACCAGCGCGCGGTATGCGTCACCGCAGTGCGGTCAGGGCTGTCGTGATCGTTTCGGTGACCTGTTCAGGACCATTCACTCGAAGCGAAGGCTACGAACCGTGCGTACGTACAGCCCCAAGCCCGGCGATGTGACGCGCCAGTGGCACGTCATCGACGCTCAGGACGTCGTCCTGGGTCGTCTCGCCACCACCGCTGCGACCCTCCTCCGGGGCAAGCACAAGCCGATCTACGCGCCGCACGTCGACGCTGGTGACTTCGTCATCATCATCAACGCCGACAAGGTGCACCTGTCCGGCAACAAGCGGACCCAGAAGATGGCGTACCGCCACTCCGGCTACCCGGGTGGTCTGCGCTCCGTCCGCTACGACGAGCTGCTCGACAAGAACCCCGAGAAGGCCATCGAGAAGGCCGTCAAGGGCATGCTCCCCAAGAACTCCCTTGGCCGTCAGATGCTCTCGAAGCTGAAGGTCTACAAGGGTGACCAGCACCCGCACGCTGCCCAGCAGCCGGTGCCGTTCGAGATCACCCAGGTCGCGCAGTAAGTCCGGCCACCCCCTAAGACTGAAGAGAATCTGAGGAGAATCGTGGCCGAGACCACTGCCGAGCAGCCGCTCGAAGAGCTTGACATCGACAGCTACACCACCGAGTCCGAGGTCCCCGTCGAGGGCGAGTACACCTCGGAGTCCATGGCCTCCCGCTTCGGCGAGCCGCAGCCGGCCGCCGGCCTGGGCCGTCGCAAGAACGCCATCGCCCGCGTCCGGATCGTCCCGGGCACCGGCAAGTGGAAGATCAACGGTCGCACCCTCGAGGACTACTTCCCGAACAAGGTGCACCAGCAGGAAGTCAACGAGCCCTTCAAGGTGCTCGAGCTGGAAGGCCGTTACGACGTGGTCGCCCGCATCGCCGGTGGCGGTGTCTCCGGCCAGGCCGGTGCGCTCCGTCTCGGTGTCGCCCGCGCGCTGAACGAGGCCGACGTCGACAACAACCGCGGCCCGCTGAAGAAGGCCGGCTTCCTCAAGCGCGACGACCGTGCGGTCGAGCGCAAGAAGGCCGGTCTGAAGAAGGCCCGCAAGGCTCCGCAGTACAGCAAGCGCTAAACAGCAGCTGCCTGCTCGTACTCCGAACGCCCCGGCGGCACGCCACATGTGCCGTCGGGGCGTTCGTTTATCCCGGCCAAGGGCGTATAACGACACAAGACGCTCAAAGGCTGGTGTGATCGGATGACCAGGCGTCTGCCACCATGCATGGCAGCAAGGACGCTTCCTCAGGAGGACAAGTGGGACGACTCTTCGGCACGGACGGCGTGCGCGGTGTCGCCAACGGGGATCTGACGGCCGAGATGGCGCTCGGCCTCTCCGTCGCCGCGGCGCACGTGCTGGCCGAGGCGGGCACCTTCGAGGGCCACAAGCCGACGGCGGTGGTCGGACGGGACCCGCGCGCGTCCGGGGAGTTCCTGGAGGCCGCGGTGGTGGCCGGTCTGGCCAGCGCGGGAGTGGACGTCCTGTGCGTCGGTGTGCTGCCGACGCCCGCGGTGGCGCACCTGACCGGTGCGCTCGGCGCCGACCTGGGCGTCATGCTGTCCGCCAGCCACAACGCCATGCCGGACAACGGCATCAAGTTCTTCGCCCGCGGCGGCCACAAGCTCGCCGACGAGCTGGAGGACAGGATCGAGGCGGTGTACGAGTCGCACCGGCACGGCGAGCCCTGGGAGCGCCCGACGGGCGCCGGGGTCGGCCGGGTGCGGTCGTACGACGAGGGCTTCGAGCAGTACGTCGCCCACCTCCTGTCGGTGCTGCCCAACCGGCTCGACGGCCTGAAGATCGTCCTGGACGAAGCGCACGGCGCGGCCTCGGGGGTCTCGCCGGAGGCGTTCTCCCGGGCGGGGGCCCAGGTCGTCACGATCGGTGCCGAGCCGGACGGGCTCAACATCAACGACGGCTGCGGCTCGACCCACTTGGGCAAGCTGAAGGCCATGGTCGTCGAGCACGGCGCCGACTTCGGCATCGCGCACGACGGTGACGCCGACCGCTGCCTGGCCGTGGACCACACCGGCGAGGAGGTCGACGGCGACCAGATCCTCGCCGTGCTCGCGCTGGCCCTGCGCGAACGCTCCGAGCTGCGGGCCGACACGGTCGTCGCCACGGTGATGTCCAACCTCGGCTTCAAGCTGGCGATGGAGCGCGAGGGCATCCGGCTCGTCCAGACCGCCGTCGGCGACCGGTACGTCCTGGAGGAGATGAAGCGGCACGGCTACGCCCTCGGCGGCGAGCAGTCCGGGCACGTCATCGTCCTCGACCACGCGACGACCGGTGACGGCACGCTGACCGGCCTGCTGCTGGCGGCCCGGGTCGCGCAGACCGGCCGTACGCTGCGGGAGCTGGCCTCCGTCATGGAGCGGCTGCCGCAGGTGCTGGTCAATGTGCCGGACGTGGACAAGTCGCGCGTGGGCACGTCGGCCGACCTCGCCGCCGCCGTCGCCGAGGCCGAGCGGGAGCTGGGGGAGACCGGGCGGGTGCTGCTGCGTCCCTCGGGGACCGAGCCCCTGGTCCGGGTCATGGTCGAGGCCGCCGACATCGAGCAGGCCCGGTCGGTCGCCGGCCGGCTGGCCGACGCCGTGAAGTCGGCCCTGGGCTAGCTAGGACACCGCCGTCCGTCCCCTGCTCCTGGCCCAGAACCACTTCTGGGCCAGGAGCGTGAGGGTGCCGGCCAGCGCGATGCCCAGCAGGTTCAGCAGGAGCTGGTAGGTCGACCCGGCCGTCTGGTCCGTGTCGCCGTAGGCCAGGGCCACGGCCGCGTTGGCGGCGGCCGGCACCGTGGTCACCGAGATGGCCACACCGACCAGCGCCCCCGACTTGGCGGAGGTCAGGGACAGGGTGCCGGCGATGCCGGCCAGGACCGCCACGATGAACGAGAAGGCGTCGGGGGCGTACACGAAGGCCGTGTTGGGGCGTCTGCCCTCCAGGCCGGAGCGGTGGAAGAGGCCGATGGCGTCCATGAACAGGGCGAAGCCGACCGTCACCGCCATCGCCAGCGCGAAGCCGGCGAGCAGTGCGACCAGTGAGCGCAGCGCGAGGTTCGGACGCCGCCGGACCAGGGCCGTGCACAGGCCGGCCAGCGGTCCGAACTCCGGTCCCACCGCCATCGCGCCCACGATCAGGACGGCGTTGTCCAGGACGACACCGCACGCCGCGATCATCGTGGCCAGGGTGATGAAGGCGAGGTAGGTGACCGACAGGGTCGACTCCTCGTGGGTGGCCTCGGTCAGGCCCTCCCAGAGCACGGCGTCCGCACCCTCGCCCGGCGCCTCGGCCTCGGCCTTGTCGGCGCGCCGGGACAACGACAGCTCTATGTCGTCCACGGCGATCGAGCCGGTCTCGTCCAGTTCCAGCCGGCGCAGCTCGCCGATGAGTCCGTCACCCGCCTCGCGTGCGACATCGCACAGGACGACGTCCCCGACGGGATTGCGGGCCGCCCCCGGCAGCACGACGAGGTGGGCGGTGCCGACCGTCTTCTCGATCAGCCGCACCACCTCGTCCGTCTTCGCGGCGGGGGTGATCAGGCGCAGATGCAGCATGACGCCTTTCTAACAGGCGCTCATGGACACGTCACAGCTTGCGCAGCCGCAGGCGCTGGACCTTGTGGTCCGGCCCCTTGCGGAGGATGAGGGTGGCCCGGCCGCGGGTCGGCGCGATGTTCTCCACCAGGTTCGGCTTGTTGATGGTCCGCCAGAGCATGCGGGCGTAGTCGAGGGCCTCCTCCTCGGAGACCTGGGTGTACTTGCGGAAGTACGAGGACGGGTTCTGGAAGGCCGTCTGGCGCAGTTTCCTGAAGCGGTTGAGGTACCAGCGCTCGATGTCGTCGGCGCTCGCGTCGACGTACACGCTGAAGTCGAAGTAGTCGGCGAGACCGACCCGGGTGCGGCCGTCCTTGCCGGGCAGGGCGGGCTGGAGGACGTTCAGGCCCTCCACGATCAGGACGTCCGGGCGGCGGACGGTGAGTTCGCGGTCCGCGACGATGTCGTAGATGAGGTGCGAGTAGACGGGGGCCGTCACCTCCTCCTTGCCGGCCTTGATGTCGGCGACGAAACGGGTGAGGGCCCGGCGGTCGTAGGACTCGGGGAATCCCTTCCGCGACATCAGGCCGCGGGCCTCCAGCTCCCGGGTGGGCAGCAGGAAGCCGTCCGTCGTGACCAGCTCCACGCGCGGATGCTCGGGCCAGCGGGAGAGCAGGGCCTGGAGGAGACGGGCCACGGTGGACTTGCCCACGGCGACGGAACCGGCGACTCCTATGACGAACGGGGTGCCGGACTGGGAACCCTGTTCGCCGAGGAACGTGTTCAGTGCGCCGCGCAGGCCGTCGGTGGCGCCGACGTAGAGGTTGAGGAGCCGGGAGAGCGGGAGGTAGATGTCCCGCACCTCGTCCAGGTCGATGACGTCGCCGAGACCGCGGAGCTTCTCCACCTCCTCGGCGGTGAGCGGCAGCGGAGTCTTGTCGCGCAGCGCGCTCCACTCGGCGCGGGTGAGATCGACGTAGGGAGTCGCCTCCGGCCTGTGCCGGTGGGCGCTCCGGGGCATCGAGGAGACCTGTGAGATCACAGTCCATTGTTAACGGAGTTTGAACGGGACGGTGGGTGGGGTCCGTCACGCGTCCGTTCCGGGCGCCGAGGGCCTGCGTACGACGGTGGGAATTTCCGATTTCGGGCAGACGGCGGCCCTTTTCGATCGCCTCCGGACCGTAGGCTGCCGCTCATGTGCGGAATCGTGGGATACGTGGGGTCGCAGTCGGCGCTCGATGTGGTGATGGCCGGGCTGAAGCGGCTGGAGTACCGGGGGTACGACTCGGCGGGCGTCGCCGTGCTGTCGGACGGCGGACTGGCCGCCGCCAAGAAGGCCGGGAAGCTGGTCAACCTGGAGAAGGAACTGGTGGAGCGGCCGCTGCCGGCGGGCTCCACCGGCATCGGGCACACGCGCTGGGCCACGCACGGCGGTCCCACGGACACCAACGCGCATCCGCACCTGGACAACGCGGGCCGGGTCGCGGTCGTCCACAACGGCATCATCGAGAACTTCGCGGTGCTGCGCGCGGAACTCGCCGAACGCGGCCACGCGTTGCACTCCGAGACGGACACGGAGGTGGTCGCCCACCTGCTGGCCGAGGAGTTCTCCTCCTGCGCCGACCTCGCCGAGGCGATGCGGCTGGTGTGCCGGCGGCTGGAGGGCGCGTTCACGCTGGTCGCGGTGCACGCCGACGCGCCGGACGTGGTGGTCGGCGCCCGCCGGAACTCGCCGCTGGTGGTGGGCGTCGGCGAGGGCGAGGCGTTCCTGGCCTCCGACGTCGCCGCGTTCATCGCCCACACGCGGTCCGCGATCGAGCTGGGCCAGGACCAGGTGGTGGAGCTGCGCCGGGACGGCGTCACGGTGACGGGCTTCGACGGCCGTCCGGCCGAGGTCCGTTCGTACCACGTGGACTGGGACGCCTCCGCGGCCGAGAAGGACGGGTACGACTACTTCATGCTCAAGGAGATCGCCGAGCAGCCCAAGGCGGTCGCCGACACCCTGCTCGGCCGCATCGACCCGTCCGGCTCGCTCACCCTGGACGAGGTCCGGATCAGCGCCTCCGAGCTGCGCGAGATCGACAAGGTCGTCATCGTCGCCTGCGGCACCGCCTTCCACGCCGGCCTCATCGCCAAGTACGCCATCGAGCACTGGACCCGGATCCCCTGCGAGGTGGAGCTGGCCAGCGAGTTCCGCTACCGCGACCCGATCCTCGACGGACAGTCGCTGGTGATCGCCATCTCCCAGTCCGGCGAGACCATGGACACCCTGATGGCGCTGCGGCACGCCCGCGAGCAGGGCTCCAAGGTGCTGGCGATCTGCAACACCAACGGCTCGACGATCCCCCGCGAGTCGGACGCCGTGCTGTACACGCACGCGGGCCCCGAGGTCGCCGTCGCCTCGACCAAGGCGTTCCTCACCCAGCTGGTCGCCTGCTACCTGGTCGCCCTGTACCTGGGGCAGGTGCGGGGCACCAAGTGGGGCGACGAGATCCAGGCGGTCATCAAGGACCTCTCCCGGATCTCGGTGGAGGTCGAGCGGGTCCTGGAGACCATGGAGCCGGTCCGGGCGCTGGCGCGGACGCTGGCGTCGAAGAACACGGTGCTGTTCCTCGGCCGGCACGTGGGCTACCCGGTGGCCCTCGAAGGCGCGCTCAAGCTGAAGGAACTGGCGTACATGCACGCCGAGGGGTTCGCCGCGGGCGAGCTGAAGCACGGTCCGATCGCGCTGATCGAGGAGGACCTGCCGGTGGTCGTGGTCGTGCCGTCCCCGCGCGGCCGGTCCGTGCTGCACGACAAGATCGTCTCCAACATCCAGGAGATCCGTGCGCGGGGAGCACGCACGATCGTGATCGCGGAGGAGGGCGACGAGGCGGTCGTCCCGTACGCCGACCACCTCATCCGCATCCCGGCCACGCCCACCCTGCTCCAGCCCCTGGTGGCCACGGTTCCGCTCCAGGTCTTCGCCTGCGAGCTGGCCACCGCCCGCGGCAACGAGGTGGACCAGCCGCGGAACCTGGCGAAGTCGGTCACCGTGGAGTAGGCGTGGGAGGCGTGGGAGGCGTGGGAGGCGTGGGAGGCGTGGGAGGCGTGGGAGGCGCGGGAGGCGCGGGAGGCGCGGGAGGCGCGGGAGGCGCGGGAGCCGCGGGAGTGTGGGGCGCGGGAGCCGCGGGAGGCGCCGGCGCGGGCCCGTTCAGTGCACGGAGAAGCCGCCGTCGACGAAGATCGACTGGCCGGTGACGTAGGCGGAGGCGCGGCCGGCGAGGAAGACGGCCGCGCCCGCGAAGTCCTCCGCCAGCCCGTTGCGGCCGGTCATGGTGCGCGCGGCCAGCGCCGCCACCTTCTCGGCGTCGGACGACAGCCGCGCGTTGAGCGGGGTCATCACGAAGCCCGGCACCAGGGTGTTGCAGGTGACCCCGTACGGCGACCAGGCCTCGGCCTGCGAGCGGGCCAGCGACTCCAGCGCGCCCTTCGAGACGCCGTACGCGCCGCTCTGCACGAACGCCCGGTGCGCCTGCTGGGAGGTGATGTGGATGATCCGGCCGAAGCCCCGCTCGGCCATGCCGGGCCCGAAGCGCCGGCCCAGCAGGAAGGGGGCCTCCAGGTTCACCGCCATGGTGGTGTCCCACACGTCCTCGTCCAGCTCGTCCATGGGGGGCCGCAGATTGATCCCGGCGGAGTTGACGAGGATGTCGGGCTCGCCGAAGACCCCGGCGGCCTCCTCGGCCGCGGCGCGCACGCCCTCCCGCGTCCCCAGGTCGCCGCTGACCCAGGCCGCGCGGCAGCCCTCGGCCGTCAGCTCCGCCACGGTGGACTCCAGTTCCTCCGGCCGGCGGGCCACGATCACCACCCGCGCGCCGGCCCGCGCCAGCGCCCCCGCGACGGCCCGCCCGATACCGGAACTTCCTCCGGTCACCAGGGCGACACGGCCGTCGAGGGAGAAGAGGTCACCGAGATAGGCGCGCGAAGAGGTCATGCGCGAAGCGTAGGTGACGTGGTGTCGCCGGATCCCCCGTCACCGGGGCCTTAGGGTGCTGGGCATGAGCATCATCGGGGTGGGCATCGACGTCGCCGAGATCGACCGGTTCCGGGCGTCCCTGGAGCGCACGCCGGGGCTCGCCGACCGGCTGTTCGTGAAGCGGGAACTGCTGCTGCCCAGCGGGGACCGGCGGGGCATCGCCTCGCTGGCGGCCCGGTTCGCCGCCAAGGAGGCGCTGGCGAAGGCGCTGGGGGCGCCGCCGGGGCTGCAGTGGACCGACGCCGAGGTGTACGTGGAGGACACCGGGCAGCCGCGGCTGCGGGTGCAGGGGACGGTGGCCGCGCGCGCCGCCGAACTGGGCGTGCGGACCTGGCACGTGTCACTGAGTCATGACGCGGGCGTCGCGTCGGCCGTGGTGGTCGCCGAGGGCTGACCGAAGCGGCGGCGCGGGTGTGGACACGGGGGGTTCCGGGGCAGACTCGGTGCCATGCGTACTGCGTACAGCGTGGAGACGGTAAGAGCGGCCGAACGGGCGCTGATGGCGCGGCTGCCGGAAGGGGCGCTGATGCAGCGGGCCGCCGCCGGGCTGGCCGCCGCCTGCGCCGATCTGCTCGGGCGGGTGTACGGCAGCCGGGTGGTCCTGCTGGCCGGCAGCGGGGACAACGGCGGGGACGCCCTGTACGCGGGGGCCCGGCTGGCCCGGCGCGGCGCCGGGGTGACGGCCCTGCTGCTGACGCCCGAACGGGCCCACGGCGGAGGACTCGCCGCGCTGCGGCGGGCGGGCGGCGCGGTCGCCGCGGCGGACTCCGCCGGCTTCGACGGCCTCGCCGAGGAGCTGATCCTGCGGGCCGACCTGGTCGTGGACGGGATCGTCGGGATCGGCGGCAAGGGCGGGCTGCGGCCGGACGCCGAGCGCCTCGCCGGGGTGGTGGCCCGGTCCCGGGCCGCCGTCGTCGCCGTCGACCTGCCCAGCGGTGTCGACGCGGACACCGGGGAGGTGCGGGGGGCCGCGCTCCCGGCCGACCTGACCGTCGTCTTCGGCGCCTACAAGCCCGGACTGCTGGTGGATCCCGCGCGGGAGTACGCGGGGGTGGTGCGCTTCGTGGACATCGGGCTGGAGCCGCCGCCCGCCGACGCCGAAGTGGAGTCCCTGCAACACGCCGACGTGGCCCGGCTGCTCCCGGCACCGGCGGCGGAGAGTGACAAGTACCGGCGGGGGGTGGTCGGGATCGCCGCGGGTTCGGCGCGGTACCCGGGGGCCGCCGTGCTCGCCGTGTCCGGGGCGCTGCGGGGCGGCGCCGGGGCCGTGCGGTACGTCGGGCCGGCCGGGGAGGCGGTCATCGCGCGCTTCCCGGAGACCCTCGTCTCCGACGCCGGGCCCGCGAAGGCCGGGCGGGTGCAGGCCTGGGTGGTGGGACCGGGCGCCGGGGACGACGCGGCGACCGTGGCCGAGGTGCTGGAGGCGGATGTTCCGGTGCTGGTGGACGCGGACGGGCTGCGGCTGGCCGAACGGGACGCGGTACGGCGGCGTACGGCGCCGACGCTGATGACCCCGCACGCGGGCGAGGCCGCCGCGCTGCTGGGCGTGCGGCGGGAGGAGGTCGAGGGGGCCCGGCTGGCCGCGGCGCGCGAGCTGGCGGCGGTGTACCGGGCGACGGTGCTGCTGAAGGGCTCGACGACCCTGGTCGCCGGTGCCGGGGGCGAGGCGGTGCGGGTGAACGCCACGGGGACGCCGTGGCTGGCCACCGCCGGCAGCGGGGACGTGCTGTCCGGGCTGGCGGGATCCCTGCTGGCGGCGGGGCTGGACGCGGTGGACGCGGGAAGCGTCGCCGCGTACCTCCACGGTCTCGCGGGCCGCTTCGCGGCCGAGGGTGCCCCGGCGGGCGCGCATGACGTCGCCTCACACATCCCCCAGGCATGGCGAGACGTGACCGACTGACCCCCCGGGAGAAGCCCCGCAAGGGGCACGACGAACGGCGCGCCGAGCCGCGACGCCCCCACCCCCGAAGCAGCCCGGCCCGCCCCTACAGCACAACTGCTCAGCGTGCCGTCCACGAGAAGCCCCGTAGGGGGCGCGGGGAACGGCGCGACGGGCCACGACGCTCCCGCACCCGAAGAACCGGCCGTCCTCTCACGGCGCATCGGCTCCGGTTGCCGTCCGTGGGGAGGGTGGCGCCCCGTAGGGGGCGCGGGGAACGGCGCGACGGGCCACGACGCTCCCGCACCCGAAGAACCGGCCGTCCCCCTCACGGTGCGACCGATACGCCCCGTAGCCGAAGGCCGTCCGCGGCCTCTGAGAGACTGGGGGCGCCATGACTGAGACAGCAGCTGTGCCGACCGCCGCCCTGCGCGCCCGTGCCGAGATCGATCTGGGCGCCCTGCGCGCCAATGTGCGGGCCTTGCGCGCCCGCGCGCAGAGCGCCGCCGTGATGGCCGTCGTCAAGTCCGACGCGTACGGCCACGGGGCGGTGCCCTGCGCCCGCGCCGCCCTGGAGGCGGGCGCGAACTGGCTCGGCACGGCCACGCCCGAGGAGGCCCTCGCGCTGCGCGCCGCCGGTCTGCCCGGACCCGTGCTGTGCTGGCTGTGGGTGCCGGGCGGCCCCTGGCGCCAGGCGATCGAGGCCGACATCGACGTGTCGCTGAGCGGCATGTGGGCCCTGCGCGAGGTCACCGCCGCCGCCCGCGAGGCCGGCCGGGTCGCGCGCGTGCAGCTCAAGGCCGACACCGGGCTCGGCCGCAACGGCTGCCCGCCCGGCGCGGACTGGACCGAACTGGTCGGCGAGGCCCTGCGCGCCGAGGCCGAGGGACTGGTCCGGGTCACCGGTCTGTGGTCGCACTTCGCGTGCGCCGACGAGCCGGGGCACCCCTCCGTCGACGCCCAGCTCGCCGTGTTCCGGGAGATGGTGGCCTACGCCGAGGAGCGGGGCGTACGCCCCGAGGTGCGGCACATCGCCAACTCCCCGGCCACCCTCACCCTGCCCGAGACCCACTTCGACCTGGTCCGCACCGGCATCGCCATGTACGGCATCTCGCCCAGCCCGGAGCTCGGCACCCCGGCGGACTTCGGACTGCGCCCGGTGATGACGCTCAGCGCCTCGCTGGCCCTCGTCAAGCACGTCCCGGGCGGACACGGCGTCAGCTACGGCCACCACTACACCACCCCCGGCGAGACCACCCTCGGCCTCGTGCCGGTCGGCTACGCGGACGGCATCCCGCGGCACGCCTCGGGCACCGGCCCGGTGCTGGTCGACGGCAAGTGGCGGACGGTCGCCGGACGGGTCGCCATGGACCAGTTCGTGGTGGACCTGTGCGGCGACGAGCCCCCGGTGGGCAGCGAGGCCGTGCTGTTCGGGCCCGGTGACCGCGGCGAGCCCACCGCCGAGGACTGGGCGCAGGCCACCGGCACGATCGCCTACGAGATCGTCACGCGCATCGGAACGCGTGTTCCGCGCGTCTATGTGAATGCGTCCCTGTGAACGGGCACCAAGTCGGGTAACCCGTCCGGGAGCGGCAACCCGGATCACCGGTACCACCGGTCGCGCGACAGCACAGCGGCACCACCGGCACCATCCGTTTCACCCACCCAGGCGAACTGCAGTACGGCGAAGAGGAGCGGTACGTGAGCGAGAGCAGCGCGGAGGCCGTGGCGGACCTCGTCGCCTCGGCGGCCGCCGCCTCCGCCGCGGGGGCGACGGCCGGGAGCTGGCGCAAGGCGACCGGCATCGCCGGTGCCGCGATAGGCGTGCTCGCCGCGGGCGCGGCGGCCGGCGTCGCCATCGAGCGGATGACGGTGGGGCGCGGGATGCGCCGCAAGGCCCGCCTGGCGCTGGACTCCGCGGGCCCCTACGGCACCCTGCGCGGCACCCCGGGCAAGGCGTACGCCGACGACGGCACCGAGCTGTACTACGAGGTCGACGAGGCCGAGCCCGACCCCGGGCCGAATGTCTCGCCCCGCCGGCGCCGGCTCTTCGGCCGCAAGGCCCCCGCGCCGGTCACCGTCGTCTTCTGCCACGGCTACTGCCTCAACCAGGACTCCTGGCACTTCCAGCGGGCGGCCCTGCGCGGGGTCGTGCGGACCGTGCACTGGGACCAGCGCAGCCACGGCCGGTCCGGGCGGGGCGTGGCCCAGACCCGGGACCGGGAGCCGGTCACCATCGACCAGCTCGGCCAGGACCTGAAGGCCGTGCTCGACGCCGCCGCGCCGGACGGGCCCGTGGTGCTGGTGGGTCACTCGATGGGCGGGATGACCGTCATGGCCCTCGCCGCCCAGTACCCGGAGCTGATCCGGGACCGGGTCGTCGCCACCGCCCTCGTCGGCACCTCCTCCGGACGGCTCGGCGAGGTCAACTTCGGGCTGCCGGTGGCCGGCGTCAACGCGGTGCGCCGGATCCTCCCCGGCGTGCTGAAGGCGCTCGGGCAGCAGGCGGAGCTGGTGGAGAAGGGGCGCCGGGCCACCGCCGAGCTGTTCACCGGGATCATCAAGCGGTACTCGTTCGCGGGACGGGACGTGGACCCGGCGGTGGAGCGGTTCGCCGAGCGGATGATCGAGTCCACCCCGATCGATGTGGTCGCCGAGTTCTACCCGGCCTTCACCGACCACGACAAGACCGAGGCGCTCGCCTGCTTCCAGGACATGCCGGTGCTCGTGCTGGCCGGGGTCCGGGACCTGGTCACGCCCAGCGAGCACAGCGAGGCCATCGCCGACCTGCTGCCGGACGCCGAGCTGGTGCTGGTGCCGGACGCCGGGCACCTGGTGATGCTGGAGCACCCGGAAGTGGTCACCGACCGCCTCGCCGACCTGCTCACCCGCGCGGGTGCGGTGCCCGCAGGGGCTACCGTAAGTGGCTATGGAACGACCAGCAGCACCAGCAGCACCGCACGAGGCCGCTGAGATCCGGCTGACGATCACCACGCCCGAGCAGATGCGGGAGCTGGGCCGCCGGCTGGCCAAGCTGCTGCGCGCCGGCGACCTGGTGATGCTCAGCGGGGAGCTCGGCGCGGGCAAGACCACGCTGACCCGTGGGCTCGGCGAGGGCCTGGGCGTGCGCGGCGCGGTCACCTCGCCGACCTTCGTGATCGCCCGTGTGCACCCGTCCCTCGGCGGCGGCCCGCCCCTGGTGCACGTCGACGCCTACCGGCTGGGCGGCGGCCTGGACGAGATGGAGGACCTGGACCTCGACGTCTCGCTGCCCGATTCGGTGATCGTCGTGGAGTGGGGCGAGGGCAAGGTCGAGGAGCTGACCGAGGACCGGCTCCAGGTCGTCATCCACCGGACCGTCGGCACCGCGGACGCGGGTGACGCTCCCGGGTCCGCGGGCGTCGACGAGGTGCGGCACGTGATCGTGACCGGTCTGGGGGAGCGGTGGTCCGACGCCGGCCTGGAGACGCTGTCCGGCTGAGGCCGCGGGGACATTCCGACAGGCCGTCGGCAACATATTGCGCAGGACGTCCCGGGCGTGGTGACATGGTAGCCAGCCCGTAGTTAGGTGTGCCTAACCACGCCCGCCCCCGCACGTCAGGAGGCGTCCATGACCGCAGTGCGACCCCCGCAGCAGCCCCGGCCCGCCGTGCCCGCCGGGGTGTCCATGCGCGACCTGCTGGCGTCGTGCGCGGCGGCGGACGCGGTCTCCCGGCCGCCGCGGGACCCGGAGCCGGGGAAGGTTCCCGAGCCGGCCGCGGACCGGCCCGAGGCGGCCTGAGCGCGCCCCGCGGAGGCCCCGGCCCGCACGGGCTCAGCGGATGACGACCACCGGTACGCCGATCGTCGCGAAGCTCCACATCGCGTTCCCGTCCGCCCGGTTCTCCCGGATGCCGCCCGTCTTCACGCTCGGGTCGGCCATCATGCCCGAGCCGTCGTCCACCGCCGCGCTGAAACCGATCGCCACCCCCTCCACGCTGGTGAACCGCACCACGTGCTCGACGGGGAGGCCGTCGGTGCCGGTGGCCGTGTTGGACCGGGACGTGACCCAGTACATGCCCGGCGGCGGGTCGACGCTGCCCGGCCGCACGGGGAAGGTGCGCTGCACCTGGTTCGCGGGGGAGACCAGCCAGATCCGGTCGTCGTCCACCGAGTACACGACCCGTTCACCCGTTCCGGAGCCGCTCGGCAGGGCGGTGGGGTGCTGCCGGTCCCGGGGGGCCTTCGTCGCGGCGGCCGCCGCGGACGCGCTCGCCTCGGGGCCGCTGCCCAGGCTCGCCGGCACGGTCGCCTGGGCCCGGTACGCGAGGAAACCGACTGTTCCCAGGGCCGCGGCGGTGAGGACGGCCACGATGCCCGAGCTGGTCCCTGCCACGTCCGCTCACCCCTGCCTCGTGCCATTTGTCGTATTCGTACAGACCGTAGCAGTCGGTGACGGTCCGCCCCGGACGGCCGTGCGCGCGCCGCGGGCGCCGTAGGCTGTTCGCGTGCTCTTGCTCGCTCTGGATACCGCCACACCCGCCGTCACCGTCGCGCTGCACGACGGCACGGACGTCATCGCCTCGTCGAGCCAGGTGGACGCGCGCCGGCACGGAGAGCTGCTGCTGCCGGCCGTCGACCGGGTCCTCACCGAGGCCGGGCTGAAGCTGGAGGCCGTCACCGGGATCGTCGTCGGCACCGGGCCCGGGCCCTACACCGGCCTGCGCGTCGGCCTGATGACCGCCGACACCTTCGGCCTCGCGCTCGGCGTCCCCGTGTACGGCCTGTGCACGCTGGACGGCCTGGCCTACGCCGCCGACATCGAGAAGGGCCCCTTCGTCGTGGCGACCGACGCCCGGCGCAAGGAGGTCTACTGGGCCACCTACGCCGACTCCCGGACCCGGCTGACCGAGCCGGCCGTCGACCGCCCGGCCGACATCGCCGAACGGGTCGCGGGACTGCCGGCGGTCGGCGCGGGTGCGCTGCTCTACCCGGACACGTTCCCGAGCGCCCATGAGCCCGAGCACGTGTCCGCCGCCGCCCTGGCCTCGCTCGCCGCGCGGAAACTGGCCGCGGGTGAGGAACTGTCCGCGCCCCGGCCGCTCTACCTGCGCCGCCCGGACGCCCAGGTCCCCAAGAACTACAAGGTGGTCACCCCCAAGTGACACAGCCGGCACCCCCACGACTGCGCGAGATGCGCTGGTGGGACATCGACCCCGTCCTGGAGCTGGAGAAGGACCTGTTCCCCGAGGACGCCTGGTCCCGGGGCATGTTCTGGTCCGAGCTGGCCCACGCCCGGGGCCCCGAGGCCACCCGGCGCTACCTCGTCGCCGAGTCCGCCGACGGCCGGGTGGTCGGGTACGCGGGCCTGGCCGCCTCCGGCGACCTGGGCGACATCCAGACCATCGCCGTCGCCCGCGGCCTCCAGGGCACCGGGCTCGGCGCCCGCCTGCTCACCGAGCTGCTGCGCGCGGCGACCGCGTTCGAGTGCCACGAGGTGATGCTCGAATGCCGGGTCGACAACATCCGTGCCCAGAAGCTCTACGAGCGCTTCGGCTTCGCCCCCATCGGCTTCAGGCGCGGCTACTACCAGCCGGGCAATGTGGACGCCCTGGTGATGCGCCTGACCACGGAATCCGGCAGCGGCTCCGCCGCGGGTTCCTCATCAGCACAAGGAACCGATATCAATGACTGACGAACCCCTCGTCCTCGGCATCGAGACCTCCTGCGACGAGACCGGCGTCGGCATCGTCCGCGGCACCACCCTGCTGGCGGACGCCGTCGCCTCCAGCGTCGACGAGCACGCCCGCTTCGGCGGTGTCGTGCCGGAGGTGGCCTCCCGGGCGCACCTGGAGGCGATGGTCCCCACCATCGACCGGGCGCTGAAGGAGGCGGGCGTCTCGGCGAAGGACCTGGACGGCATCGCGGTCACCGCGGGCCCCGGTCTCGCGGGCGCCCTGCTGGTCGGCGTCTCGGCGGCCAAGGCGTACGCCTACGCCCTCGGCAAGCCCCTGTACGGCGTCAACCACCTCGCCTCCCACATCTGCGTGGACCAGCTGGAGCACGGCCCGCTGCCCGAGCCGACGATGGCCCTGCTGGTCTCGGGCGGCCACTCCTCGCTGCTGCTGTCCTCCGACATCACCTCCGACGTCCGCCCGATGGGCGCCACCATCGACGACGCGGCCGGCGAGGCCTTCGACAAGATCGCCCGCGTGCTGAACCTGGGCTTCCCCGGCGGCCCGGTCATCGACCGGTACGCGAAGGAGGGCGACCCGCGCGCGATCGCCTTCCCGCGCGGCCTGACCGGCCCGCGCGACCCGGCGTACGACTTCTCCTTCTCCGGCCTGAAGACGGCCGTGGCCCGCTGGATCGAGGCCAAGCGGGCGGCGGGCGAGGAGGTCCCGGTCCGCGACGTGGCCGCCTCCTTCCAGGAGGCCGTGGTCGACGTGCTGACCCGCAAGGCCGTGCGCGCCTGCAAGGACGAGGGCGTGGACCATCTGATGATCGGCGGCGGGGTCGCGGCCAACTCCCGGCTGCGCGCCCTCGCCCAGGAGCGCTGCGAGGCGGCCGGCATCCGGCTGCGTGTGCCGCGCCCCAAGCTGTGCACGGACAACGGGGCGATGGTGGCCGCGCTCGGCGCCGAGATGGTGGCCCGCAACCGGGCCGCCTCCAGCTGGGATCTGTCGGCCGACTCCTCGCTGCCGGTGACCGACCCGCACGTCCCGGGCCACGACCACGTGCACGAGGTCAGCAAGGAGAACCTGTACTCGTGACCGTCGCCCTGATGTGGGAGGCCCGGGCGGCGGAGGGCCGGGGCGCGGACCTGCTGGCCTGGGTCCGCGAACAGCCCCTCGACCCCCGGCCGTCGCGCCGTGAGACCTTCCGCGCACCGCAGGACCGGGTCCTGGTCGTCACCTGGTGGGACGCCCCCTACGACGCGTCCCTTCCCGAACTGCCCGAGCCGGGTGCCGAGCTGGTGACGCGGGCCGTGCACCGGTGGCGGTTCGAGGCGGTCGCCGAAGCGTGAGGTTGAGGGAACGGCCCCGACTGCGCTAAGATCATCACACAGCGAACGGCCGGAACAACGGCCCGGACGCAGTGCGTTGGTGGTCCAAGGAAAGACGTCCCGCTTCCTGCGGGGAGATGCAGGTGCAAGGCCTGCCCGGCGCTCGACCAGACACCCCGTCTCCGGAATCCCGGAGGCGGGGTGTTCTCGTCCGCCCGGCTCCCTTCCGTGGATCCCCCGGGATGCCCGTATCTCCCGGCCCCGGGCATCGCCGCCTCGCGGCACGGCCGGCGTCCGGTGTCGCCCCCGCACCACACCCGAGCCGCCTTGTCCCCAGAGACAACCCCTCTCTGTGCGAAAGTTTCGAATAGTAAGTCGAATGTTCCGGGAAGTCATGGCGTGACAAGTGCTTCGTCAAGAGGAGCCGCAGGGATACCATCCCGGGCATGAAGCCTTCGAAGACCCCGGAAACGCAGACGGCGACCCTAGCCGAGATCGCCCGCGAGGCCGGGGTCTCCGCTCCGACTGTTTCGAAGGTCCTCAACGGCCGGGCCGATGTCGCCCCCGCGACCCGCGCCCGCGTGGAGGAACTGCTGCGCGTCCACGGCTACCGGCGCCGCCGCGCCGAGGCCTCCCGCTCGCCGCTGATCGACCTGGTCTTCCACGAACTGGAAAGCGCCTGGGCGCTGGAGGTCATCCGGGGCGTGGAGAACGTGGCCCGGCAGGCGGGGCTGAGCGTGGTCCTGTCCGAGTCGGCCGGCCGGCTCACCCCCGGCCGGACCTGGGCCGACCAGGTCGCCGCCCGCCGCCCGCACGGCGTGGTGCTGGTGCTGTCCGGGCTCGACGAGTCCCAGCGGGCGCTGCTGACCAGCCGGTCCATCCCGTTCGTGGTGATGGACCCGGCCGGCGACCCCGGCCCGGACGTGCCGTCCATCGGCGCCACCAACTGGCAGGGCGGTCTCGCCGCCACCCGCCACCTGGTGGAGCTGGGCCACACCCGGATCGGCGCGATCAGCGGCCCGTCCCGGATGATGTGCAGCCGGGCCCGCGTCGACGGCTACCGGGCGGCCCTGGAGACGGCCGGCCTGCCCGTCGATCCCTCGCTGGTGCTGGCCGGCGACTTCCACCATGACGCCGGCTACCGCCTGGGCCTGGAGCTGCTGCGCCGCCCGGACCGGCCCACGGCCGTCTTCGCGGGCAACGACCTCCAGGCGCTCGGCCTGTACGAGGCCGCCCGGGAGCTGGGCCTGCGCGTCCCGGAGGACCTCAGCGTGGTCGGCTTCGACGATCTGCCGGTGGCCCGCTGGGTGGGTCCGCCGCTGACGACCGTACGGCAGCCGCTCACCGAGATGGCCGAGGCCGCGGCCCGGCTGGTGCTGGAGCTGGGGCGGGTCCAGGAGGAGCGGGCGGCGAGCCGGGTGGAGCTGGCGACCAGTCTGGTGGTGCGGTCGAGCACGGCCGCGCCGGGAGCGGCCGGAAGGTGACGTACCGACGGGTGGGGCGGGCGCGCCCACACTCCTCCGGGCATCGCGGAGGCCCCGGGCGGGGGCGACTCGACCCCGCCGCCGGCCGGCGCCTGCGCCGACGCCTCCCGCAACGGCGCCGTACCGGGCGGGGGTTCGGTCACGTTCGGTTTCAACGCCTCCTGGAACGGCGGCAATTTGATACCCACGGTGACGCCGGGATGAGAATTTCCCAAGAAAACCGACTCGCACGGCTTCCGCTAACAGTCCGCTAATAATTCGGATTTACGTTCCTGTCGTGACGCGACACGAGGAGCAGGACGACGCGGGCAGACGGGTGGGCCGACGGCCCGGAGCACTGAGGATCGTCGGTCTCACCCTGGCGGGCGCCCTGGTGCTGGGCACGGCGGCGGCCGGCTGGGTGTACTGGCATCTGGACCACAACATCACAAGCGTCGACATCAACGGCGCGCTCGGCGACGACCGGCCCGCCCGGGCCGTCGCCACCCCGGCCACGACCGCCTCGGCGGACGCCGGCCCCCTGCCCACCGGTGCCCTGAACCTCCTGGTCCTCGGCTCGGACTCGCGCAGCGGCTCGGCCAACCGGGAGCTGGGCGGCGGCGACAGCTCCGGCGCCCGCTCCGACACCGCGATGGTCGTGCACATCGACGCGGGCCGGACCCGGGCCACCGTGGTCAGCATCCCGCGCGACACGCTCGTCACCCGGCCGTCCTGCCCGCTCACCTCCGGCGGTGCCACGGCGGCGGCGTACGGCGCCATGTTCAACAGCGCCTACTCGGTGGGCGGTCCGGTGTGCGCGGTGAAGACCGCCGAGTCGCTCACCGGCGTCCGCATGGACCACTACCTGGAGATCGACTTCGCCGGTTTCGCCGGTCTGGTCGACGCGCTCGGCGGGGTCGACGTCACCACCGGCCAGGACATCGACGACGACAAGAGCCACCTCCGTCTGAAGGCCGGCACCCACCATCTCGACGGCAAGCAGGCCCTGGCCCTCGCCCGCACCCGGCACGGCATAGGCGACGGCAGCGATCTGGGCCGCATAGGGCTCCAGCAGACGCTGGTCAAGGCCCTGCTGGAGCAGATGGCGGCCACCAGCCTGCTCACCGACCCGGCCAGGCTGTACCGGGTCGCCGACGCCGTCACCGCGAGCCTGACCACCGACACCGGGCTGGACTCCCTGGGCGAGCTGACGAGCCTCGGCCGGAGCCTGAAGGGCCTGACCGCCGACCGGGTGAAGACGGTCACCATGCCGGTCGTCACGGCACCCTCCGACCCCAACCGGGTGATCGCCGAGGAGCCCGAGGCGAGCCGGCTGTGGACGTCCTTGCGCTGACCCGTACAACCCTCCGGACGGTCCGCGGGTCTCCTGCGGCGACCGAACAGCTGTACACCAGGGGGTTTTCCGTTGTTCCGCTCTCGTTCGCACACCCGTTGGGCGCTGCCGCTGACGCTGGGTCTGACCGCTCTCGGCCTCGCCGTGCCGGCCGCGTCCGCCGCCCCGCCGAAGCACGCCCCCGTCCGTGACGACTTCAACGGCGACGGATACGCCGATCTGGCGGTCGGTGCCCCCAACGGCACGGTCGGCGGCCAGGCCAGGGCGGGCTACGTCACCGTGATGTACGGCGGCCCGCACGGCCTGACCACCGGCCACCGCACGACCCTCAGCCGGGCCACCACCGGCGTCCCCGGCGCCCCCGCCGAGGGGCAGGGCTTCGGGCTCCAGATCTCGAAGGGCGACCTGGACGGCGACGGCTACGCGGACCTCGTCGTCGGCAGTGCCTCGCCGCGGGCCGGCGGGGTCGTGGTCTGGGGCGGTCCGCGCGGGCTGTCCGGCGGCACGGCGATCCCGGCGACCGACACCCAGACCGCCGACTTCGACGGCGACGGACGGCTCGACCTCGCCGTGTTCGACGCCGGCTTCGGCGCGGGCGACGACCCGGGCGGTACCACGGCGACGATCTGGAAGGGCCCCGTCAAGCGCACCGGCACCCCCGCCGCGCGGACCCCGCTCGACCCCGGCCACCTCCAGTACATCGACATCCGCGACGGGGACACCGGCGACATCAACCGCGACGGCCGCGCCGACCTGGTACTGACCGGCTACTGCGGCGACGGCAACAACTGCAGCCGCCTCTACCTGAGCGGCCCCGCCGGCCTGACCCGCGTCACCGACTACCACCCGGGCGGCGACGGCGCGGCCGCCATCGGCGACCTCGACGGCGACGGTTACGACGACCTCGTCACCGGGTTCCAGGACGACAACTCGATCTGGGTGATGCCCGGCAACGCCACCGGGCTGGGCGGCCAGGACACCTGGAAGCAGTTCACGCAGGACACGCCCGGCGTCCCCGGCAGCCGGGAGTCCGACGACAAGTTCGGCCAGTCGGTCGCGGTCGGGGACATCACCGGCGACGGCATCGACGACGTGGCGGTCGGCGTGCCCGACGAGAACGGCGAGGGCGTGGTCGACGTGCTGCGCGGCAGCCGCTCCGGACTGACCGGCGCCGGCGCCCAGGCGTTCGGCCAGAACACCAGGGGCGTCCCCGGCACCGCCGAGCCGTACGACTCCTTCGGGTACGTCGTCCGGCTGCTCGACGTCAACGGCAACGGCCACGCCGACCTGGCCGCGGCGGCCCCCGGCGAGGACGGCGGCAACGGCGCGGTGTGGGTGCTGCGCGGACGCCCGGCGGGCCTCACCACCGACGCGGCCCTCGTCTTCGGCGGCAAGGCGGTCGGAGCGCCGTACCGGAAGGCGTCGTTCGGATTCGAGCTGAAGTAGCGGCCGGCCCGGAAAAAAATCCCCGAGATTTCTTCGCGAGCGTGTCGATCCGGCCGTCTCCCGTTCGACGCATGGGTGAGCGGCGGGGAACGGCCCCGCCGCCCCCGCCGAAGGAGTCACCATGCCCCGCTACCTGTCGCTCGTGCGCATCGACGAGTCCGCCGCGCCCGCCGAGGGCCCCAGCGAGGAGCTGATGCAGCGGATGGGCGAGCTGATCGAGGAGGTCACCAAGGCCGGCGTCATGCTCGACACCGCCGGTCTGCTGCCGTCCGCCCAGGGCACCCGGGTGCACTGGGAGGACGGGAAGATCTCCGTCACCGACGGGCCGTTCACCGAGACCAAGGAGGTCGTCGGCGGCTACGCCCTCATGCAGTGCAAGGACAAGGCCGAGGCGCTGGAGTGGACCAAGCGGTTCCTCCAGGTCCATGAGGAGTTCTGGACCGTCACCTGTGAGGTCCGGGAGATCGCCGAGGGCTGATTCCTGGCCTCGGGCCGCCCGGGGGTGTTGCATGGTGGGCTGTGGAACCACAGCCCGCCGCGGCACACGCCATCGAGACCGTCTTCCGCCTTGAGTCGCCCCGCGTGATCGCCGGCGTCGCCCGGATCGTCCGGGACGTCGGCATCGCCGAGGAACTGGCGCAGGACGCCCTGGTCGCCGCCCTGGAGCGGTGGCCCCGGGAGGGAGTGCCCGACAACCCCGGCGCCTGGCTCATGGCCACCGCCCGGCACCGGGCCGTCGACCTGGTCCGGCGCCGCGAGACCTACGCCCGCAAACTCGCCGAGATCGGCCGGGACCTTCGGACGGCGGCCCCGCCGGAGGAGCCCGCCGACCCGGACGACATCGACGACGACCTGCTCCGGCTGGTCTTCACCACCTGCCACCCCGTGCTGTCCCCGCAGGCCCGCACCGCGCTCACCCTGCGCCTGCTCGGCGGCCTGACCACGGCCGAGATCGCCCGCGCCCACCTGGTCCCGGAGCCGACGATCGCCCAGCGCATCGTCCGCGCCAAACGCACCCTGGCGACGCGGAACGTCGCCTTCGAGGTGCCGTACGGGCCCGATCGCGAGGCCCGTCTCGGCTCCGTGCTGGACGTCATCTACCTGATCTTCAACGAGGGGTACGCGGCCACCACCGGCGACGACTGGCTGCGCCCCGGCCTGTGCGAGGACGCGCTGCGGCTGGCCCGTGTGCTGTCCGCGCTGATGCCCAAGGAGCCCGAGGTGCACGGCCTGACCTCGCTGCTGGAGTTCCAGGCGTCGCGCGCCGCCGCCCGCACCGGCCCCGACGGCACACCGGTGCTGCTGAAGGACCAGAACCGGCGCCGCTGGAACCGCATGCTCATCGCGCGCGGGATCCGTGCCCTGGGCCGCGCCGAGGCGACCGCGGCCGGCCCTCCGGGCCCGTACGCCCTCCAGGCGGCCATCGCCGCCTGCCACGCGCACGCGTACACGTACGAGGAGACCGACTGGCGTGCCATCGCCACCCTCTACGGGCTGCTGGCCGTCCGCGCGCCGTCCCCGGTGGTCGAGCTGAACCGGGCGGTCGCCGTGTCGATGGCCGAGGGCCCGGCGGCGGGCCTGGCACTGGCCGACGCCGTGGCCGGCGCCCCCGCGCTGCGCGACTACCACCTGCTGCCCAGCGTCCGCGGTGATCTGCTGGCCCGTCTCGGCCGCACCGCCGAGGCCCGCGCGGAGTTCGTCCGGGCGGCGGGTCTGGCCCGCAACGACAAGGAGCGGGAGATGCTGCTCAGGCGGGCGCGGACGCTGTCGTCGGCACCGGGGCCGGAGCCCCGATCAGCATCGTCGGCGCCCCCGCCACGCGGGTGAGGAAGACGGTGGCCGCGTTCGGCCCCTGCGGCTTGACCTTCCGGCGCAGCTCCTCCGGTTCGACCGCCGAGCCACGCTTCTTCACCGTCAGCGTGCCGACCCCGCGCTCGCGCAGCAGGGCCTTCAGCTTCTTGACGTTGAACGGCATGCGGTCGGTGATCTCGTAGGCGGTGGCGTACGGCGTGGACCGCGGCTCGTCGGCGGTGACGTACGCGATGGTCGGGTCCACCAGCCCGCCGCCGAGCTCCTCGGCCACCTCCGCGACCAGGTGCGCGCGGATCACCGCGCCGTCCGGCTCGTACAGGTACCGCCCCACCGGCCGTACGGCGGGATCGGGCAGCCCCCGGCCGATCAGCGTGCGCGGGCCCGGCAGCAGCGTGGCCCGTACGGCGCCCGGTGTCCCGGTCCCGAACCACAGCACCGCCTCCTTCACGTCGCCGCCGTCGGAGATCCACTCGGCCTCGGCCTCGGCCGGGACCGTCTCGTGGGGGATGCCGGGGGCGATCTTCAGCGCGGCGCGGGGGGCCCGCAGCGCGGCCTCGACCGCCCAGGACAGCGGCGGCGAGTAGGCCTCCGGGTCGAACACCCTGCCGCGTCCGCCCCGCCGTGCCGGGTCCACGAACACCGCGTCGTACCCGGCCGTGTCCACCTCCGTGACGTCGGCCTCCCGCACCTCGATCAGTCCGGCCAGCCCCAGCGCCTCCGCGTTCGCCCGCGCCGTCGCCGCCGTCGCGGGGTCCCGGTCCACGGCCAGCACCCGGATCCCCTCGCGCGCCAGCGCGAGCGCGTCCCCGCCGATGCCGCAGCACAGGTCGGCCACGGAGGTGACGCCCAGCTCCTTCAGCCGCCGGGCCCGGTACGCCGCCACGCTGGTCCGTGTCGACTGCTCGACCCCGTTCGGGGTGAAGAACATCCGCCCGGCGTCGGCGGCCCCGAACTTCGCCACCGCCCGCCGGCGCAGCCGGGCCTGGCCGAGCGCGGCCGAGACCAGCTCGGCCGGGTGGTCGCGGCGCAGCCGGGTGGCCACGGCCAGCTCCTGCGCGGGCTCGGTGTCGCGCACCTCGTCGAGGAGGGCGCGGCCTTCGGGGGTGAGGAGCAGAGCGAGGTCGTTCACCGGGTCATTGTGGGCCAGTCGGTGGATGGTGCGCCTCCGGCGGCGGTGTCGGCCCGGGGCGGGGGCCGGGGCCTGGGAGGATCCGGCACCATGCGAGCAGTAGTACAAAATGACAAAAACCGGGCGCGGGTCGCGAAGCCGGCGGCGGGCACCGCGGCCCTCGCGCTGACCGCCGCCCTCCTCGCCGGCTGCGGCGGCGGCTCCGCCCCCGGCCCGGCCGCCGGCCACGGCGGCCCCGCCCGCCCCGCGGACCCGCGGGCCCGTCAGGCCGCGGAGCATGCGCGGCTGGTCGCCGCCGCCCGGCGCTGGGGCCTGGACCGCGTCCCGCGCACGCCCCCGGCCCCGCCGGCGAGGAAGCCCGTGATCACGCCCCGGGACGGCTTCGAGGTGGACGGCCAGGAGGAGGAGGACCTCCCCCCGGTCTTCACCACCGTCCCCACCCGGCAGAAGGTCGTCTTCCTCACCATCGACGACGGCGCCGAGAAGGACCCGGCCTTCCTGCGCATGATGAGCGAGCTGAAGATCCCGTACACGGCCTTCCTCAGCAACTACCTGGTCAAGGACGACTACGGCTACTTCCGCCGGATGCAGGCCGAGGGCGTGACCCTCGACAACCACACCCTCACCCACCCCTATCTGCCCGGCCTGTCGTACGAGGAGCAGAAGGACGAGATCTGTGGCATGCAGACCGTCATGAAGAAGCAGTTCGGCAAGGCGCCCACCGTGTTCCGGCCGCCGTACGGCAACTACAACGGCGACACCCTGCGCGCCGCGAAGTCCTGCGGCATCAAGTACGCGCCCATCTGGGACGAGGAGGTCTTCGTCGACCACTGGGAGTACCGCGACTGGGACCGCAGCCTGCACCCCGGCGACATCGTCCTCACCCACTTCCGCGGCCGGGACGACTGGGACGGCACGATGGTGGACGACATGCGCCGCTTCCTGAACAAGGTCACGGCAGAGGGCTACGCCGTGGCCCGCCTGGAGGACTACCTGTGAGGCGCGGCCGGGGCCCGGCCGCGGTCCTCGCCTCGGCCCTGCTCCTCACGGGCTGCGCCCAGTCCGTGGACCCCATCGAACGCCTCGGCAAGAAGGCCGCCGAGGGGGTGCGCCCGCCCCGCTCCGCCGCCGACCGCAGCTACCGGCGCTGGGGCCTGACCCGCCCGCTCGCCCGCTCCCCGGTGCACCCCGCCCGGCCGCTCGCCGACCACCCGGGGCCCCACGCCCTGCCCCCGGTGGCCGACCACGTCGCCACCCGCGACCCCGTGGTCTTCCTCACCTACGACGACGGCGCCGAACGCGACCCCCGCTTCGTCGACATGGTCCGCGAACTCCGCTTGCCGGTGACCCTGTTCCTCACCGACAGCGTCGCCGCCCCCGGCTACCGCCACTTCGCCCGCCTGCGCGCGCTCGGCGCCGGCATCGGGAACCACACCGTCGACCACCGGGCCCCGGCCGGACTGCCGTACTCCGGACAGCGCGCCGAGATCTGCGGCCAGCAGGACCGACTGAGCGCCCGGCTGGGCGTCCGCCCCCGCCTCTTCCGCCCGCCCTACGGCTCCTACGACGCCACCACCCTGCGCGCGGCGGCCGACTGCGGCATCTCCGCGATCGTCCTGTGGCGCGCCGCCCTGACCCCCACCGGCCTCGCCTACACGCACGGCCCCCATCACCTCCGCCCCGGCGACATCGTCGTGGTGGGCCCCGAGGAGTCGGCCGGGCCGCCGCTGCGCGAACGCATGGTCCGGGTGCTGCGCGAGGCGCAGGGCGGGGGGCTGACGGCCGGGCGTCTGGAGGACTACCTGTAGGGAGCTTTCGGGGGGCAGTTCGGCGCGACGCGCCGTCGGCATTGGCACTCCGCTTGACCGAGTGCTAATCGCGGTCATAGTCTCGGCTCTGGCACTCCCCACTGGAGAGTGCCAACAAAGCGACGGGCAGGTCCGGCACCCGCGACGACGGATCGACCTGGTCGCCACCTCAGACAGTTAACCCCGTGAGATCTCCGAAGGGGGAGGTCGGATCGTGACGACCGCCAGCTCCAAGGTTGCCATCAAGCCGCTCGAGGACCGCATCGTGGTCCAGCCGCTGGACGCCGAGCAGACCACGGCCTCTGGCCTGGTCATTCCGGACACCGCGAAGGAGAAGCCCCAGGAGGGCGCCGTCCTCGCCGTGGGCCCGGGCCGGTTCGAGAACGGCGAGCGTCTGCCGCTCGACGTCAAGGTCGGCGACGTCGTCCTGTACAGCAAGTACGGCGGCACCGAGGTGAAGTACAACGGCGACGAGTACCTCGTCCTCTCGGCTCGCGACGTCCTCGCGATCATCGAGAAGTAATCACCTCAAGCAACTCTCTGCTTTGAGCTGCGCCCCTGGCACCCGCAACCGATAGGTAGCCGGGCGCCCGGGGCGCAGTCTCTTTTCACCCACAAGTTTCCGAGAGGGCTCCCGCTGTCATGGCGAAGATCCTGAAGTTCGACGAGGACGCCCGTCGCGCCCTTGAGCGTGGCGTCAACAAGCTTGCCGACACCGTGAAGGTGACGATCGGCCCCAAGGGCCGCAACGTCGTCATCGACAAGAAGTTCGGCGCGCCCACCATCACCAACGACGGTGTCACGATCGCCCGCGAGGTCGAGATCGAGGACCCGTACGAGAACCTCGGCGCCCAGCTGGTGAAGGAGGTGGCGACCAAGACCAACGACATCGCTGGTGACGGCACCACCACCGCCACGGTCCTGGCCCAGGCGCTCGTCCGCGAGGGCCTGCGCAACGTCGCCGCCGGCGCCTCCCCGGCCGCCCTGAAGAAGGGCATCGACGCCGCGGTCAAGGCCGTCTCCGACGACCTGCTCGCCTCGGCCCGCCCGATCGACGAGAAGTCCGACATCGCCGCCGTGGCCGCGCTGTCCGCCCAGGACCAGCAGGTCGGCGAGCTGATCGCCGAGGCGATGGACAAGGTCGGCAAGGACGGTGTCATCACCGTCGAGGAGTCGAACACCTTCGGTCTGGAGCTGGACTTCACCGAGGGCATGGCCTTCGACAAGGGCTACCTGTCGCCGTACTTCGTGACGGACCAGGAGCGCATGGAGGCCGTCCTGGAGGACCCCTACATCCTCATCAACCAGGGCAAGATCTCCTCCATCCAGGACCTGCTGCCGCTGCTGGAGAAGGTCATCCAGACGGGTGCCTCCAAGCCGCTGCTGATCATCGCCGAGGACGTCGAGGGCGAGGCCCTGTCGACCCTGGTCGTCAACAAGATCCGCGGCACCTTCAACGCCGTCGCGGTGAAGGCCCCGGGCTTCGGCGACCGCCGCAAGGCGATGCTCCAGGACATGGCCGTCCTCACCGGCGCCACCGTCATCTCCGAGGAGGTCGGCCTCAAGCTCGACCAGGCCGGTCTGGACGTGCTGGGCTCCGCCCGCCGCGTGACCGTCACCAAGGACGACACGACCATCGTCGACGGCGCCGGCCAGTCCGAGGACGTCGTGGGCCGCGTCAACCAGATCAAGGCCGAGATCGAGAACACCGACTCCGACTGGGACCGCGAGAAGCTCCAGGAGCGCCTCGCGAAGCTGGCCGGCGGCGTGTGCGTGATCAAGGTCGGCGCCGCCACCGAGGTGGAGCTGAAGGAGAAGAAGCACCGTCTGGAGGACGCCATCTCCGCGACCCGCGCCGCGGTCGAGGAGGGCATCGTCTCCGGTGGTGGCTCCGCCCTGGTCCACGCCTCCAAGGTGCTGGAGGGCAACCTCGACAAGACCGGCGACGAGGCCACCGGTGTCTCCGTGGTCCGCAACGCCGTGGTCGAGCCGCTGCGCTGGATCGGCGAGAACGCCGGCCAGGAGGGCTACGTCATCGTGTCCAAGGTCAAGGACCTGGACAAGGGGCAGGGCTACAACGCCGCCACCGGCGAGTACGGCGACCTGGTCAAGGCCGGCGTCATCGACCCGGTCAAGGTCACCCGCTCCGCCCTGGAGAACGCCGCCTCCATCGCCTCCCTGCTGCTCACGACCGAGACCCTGGTCGTCGAGAAGAAGGAAGAGGAGCCGGAGGCCGCGGGCCACGGCCACGGCCACGGCCACGCCCACTGAGGCGACCGCCCGTGAGTGAAGGCCCGGCACCCGAGGGGGTGCCGGGCCTTCGCCCTGTGCGGTCCGCCCGGCCTACTGCTCCAGCTCGTCCAGCGCGCCGAGCTGCTGCATCAGCCCCAGCTGGTCGTGCTGCCACCACAGTTCGGCGAACTTCCCGGCGGCGCCGGAGCGGAACAGCGTCATCCCGGTCATGATGACCCGCCTGCCGGTGGGCGCGATCCCTAGGAAGTCGCCCTTGTGCGTGGCGTTCCACGTCCAGCGCGCGCAGGCCCGGTCGCCCTGGGCGAACACGTCCTCGACCGTGAAGGCGAAGTCGAACGCGGCGCGCCACATCCGGAACTCGGCGCGGACATGATCCAGCCCGATGGTGTCCTGCGGGTTCATCGGATCACGGCTGTGGACGTCCTCGTCCAGCAGGTCGTTGAGCGGAGGCAGTTCGCCCTCGGCGCACAGCGCCTCGAAGAACCTGCGCACGCCGTCCCCGGACGGACGCCCGTCCCGTACGGCGTCGTCCCCGGACAGACGGTCCTCCCGTACGACGTCCAGGTCGGTGAACCGCGGCGCCTCGTCGCACAGCGCGACCAGCCCGCGGAAGATTCGGTCGGTCTCCGGCAGCTTCGAGTTCCGCACCGCCTCCTCGTACGAGGGGAACTCCACCACTTCGACGACATGCGACGCGTCCGAGTGGTCCCTGCCGACCAGCGCGTGCGTCGCCGTCCGCTTCCCTTCGGTCTGCTGGACCCAGTCGTCCATCAGCCGGTTCATCTCGTCCAGCCGGCTCGTCCTGCACTCGATGAGCTGTACGAAAGTCATGACGCCGCCTCCGGCCCCCCTAGGCCCGGTACCGTCCCGCCCATTTTCCCACCGGGACGGCGGCGTCACCTGCCCGCTACCGCGGCCCGTACTTGCGCCCCGTGCGGGAGCTGATCCCGCCGAGCAGCCCGCGCGGAGCCACCTTCACCAGCCCCATCAGCGCCTTGTACCGGGGGTCCGGGACGGACAGCGTCTTGCCGCGCGCGAGATCGGCCAGGGCCGCCGCGACCAGCTTGTCGGCGTCCAGCCACATCCAGCCCGGGATGTTGTCCGTGCCCATCCCGGCCCGCTGGTGGAACTCGGTGCGCACGAACCCCGGGCACAGCGCCATCAGCCGGACCCCGCTGCCGGCCAGGTCCTTGGCCGCGCCCTGGGTGAACTGCACGACCCACGCCTTGGACGCGCCGTACGTGCCGCGCGGCACGAAGGCGGCCACCGACGCGACGTTCACCACTCCGCCCCGGCCGCGCTCGCGCATCGCCTCGGCCGCCGCCGAGGTCAGCCGGAGCACCGCCTCGCAGTGCACCTTGAGCATCCGCAGCTCGTCCGCCATCGACACGTCCAGATAGCGTCCCTTGTTGCCGAATCCGGCGTTGTTGACGAGCAGGTCGACCGGGTTCTTCCGGTCGCCGAGCCGGTCGGCCACCGACTCGATGCCCTTGTCCTGGGCCAGGTCGGCGGTCAGCACCTCCACCTCGATGCCGTGCCGGTCGTGCAGTTCGGTCGCCTGCTCGCGCAGCCGCCCGGTGTCCCGTGCCACCAGGACGAGGTCGTGTCCGTCCGCCGCGAGCCGCCGCGCGAACGCGGCACCGATCCCCGCGGTCGATCCCGTAATCAGAGCCGTTGTCATGGCCCAAGGGTAGTGACCCGGACCGCCGGCCTCCGCTGCCCGTGCCCCCCGTGGCCGCCGGGCTCCTGACGGTCGCTCAGCCCCCGTGTTCCGCCACGTACTTCCGGGCCTTCGCCAGCGCGTCCGCGTGCAGCGCCTCGCCCGCCGCGAGCAGCCGCGGCAGCAGTTCCCGCTCGGTGGTGACCGCGCGGAACTGTATCGCCGCCGTCACCCCGTGGCCGGGCCGGTGCACGATCTCCACCGGATCGCCCGCCCGGATCTCGCCCGGTTCGATCACCCGGAGGTAGGCACCCGTTGCGCCCTTCCGTGTGAACCTCCTGACCCAGCCGCGCTCGCCCAGATGGCCCTGGAACGTGTTGCACGGAATGCGGCCCGAGGTCACCTCCAGCAGCACCCCGGAACCGATCCGCCAGCGCTCGCCGACGAGCGCCCCGGAGACGTCCAGCCCCTCCGTCGTCAGGTTCTCGCCGAAGCAACCATTGGCCAACGACTTACCGAGTTCGCGCTCCCAGTCGTCGAGGTCCTCGCGGGCGAAGGCGTACACCGCCTGGTCGTCCCCGCCGTGATAGCGGGTGTCGCACACCGCGTCCCCGGCCAGCCCGCTCGCGCCGACCCCCCGGGGGCCGGGCGCCGCCACCCGCACCGAGCCCTCGGCCGGGCGCTTGTCGATGCCGGTCAGACCGTCCGGCTGGTTCGTGTAGGGCACGTGCCGAGGGGTGCCCAGGTTGACCGAGAGAAGCTTCATTCCGTCACGCTAAGCGATCGGAGCCCAAAGTGTCGACGCATTATCGGACGTCCCACCCAAGGCTGCCTTATGCTCGACGGGTGATCGAGGCTCGTCATCTCCGCGTCCTGCGCGCCGTCGCCACCACCGGCTCCTTCTCGGCGGCGGGGCGCCTGCTGGGCTGCACCCAGCCCGCCGTCAGCCAGCAGATGAAGGCCCTGGAGGCCTCGGTCGGCACCCCCCTGCTCGTCCGCACCGGCCGCGAGATGCGCCTCACCCAGGCCGGCGAGGCCCTGGTCCGGCACGCCTCCGGCATCCTCTCCGGCCTCACCGCGGCCGAGGAGGAGGTCGCCGCCATCGCCGGCCTGCGCGCCGGCCGGGTCCGGCTGGTCTCCTTCCCCAGCGGCAGCTCCACCCTGGTCCCCACGGCGCTGGCCGCCCTCCGCGCCGCCCACCCCGGCACCCGCGTCTTCCTGGAGGAGGCCGAGCCCCCGCGTTCGGTCGAACTGCTCCGCGAGGGCGACTGCGACCTGGCCCTGGCCTTCCGCTACGAGGGGGCGGCCGTCGCCGAGGACTGGGACGATCTCGTCGTGCGTCCCCTGCTGACGGACCGGCTGGTCGCCCTGGTGCCCGAGCGGCACCGGCTCGCGCGCGCGGAGACCGTCGCCATCGGGGAACTGGCCGCCGAGCCCTGGATCGCGGGCTGCCCGCGCTGCCGCGGTCAGCTGATCGAGGTGTGCGAGGGGGCGGGCTTCACGCCGCGCATCGACTTCGCCACCGACGACTATCCGGCCGTGGTCGGCCTGGTCGGCGCGGGCCTCGGGGTCGCCGTCCTGCCCCAGCTGGCCGTGGAGTCGGTACGGCCGCGGGGCGCCCGCACGGTACGGCTGGAGCCGGCGGTACGGCGCGAGATCGTCGCCCTCACCCTGCCCGACCTGGCACAGGTCCCGGCGGTGTCGGCGACGCTGGAGCAGCTGGCCCGGGCGGCCGGGCGCGCATAGGGGTACGGCGGCAGAGTCATGGGCACGCGCGCGCGTGCCCAGATGGGGAGGGAAGAGCGCACCCGGCGGGCCGTGGGTGCAGAAACGTTCCTTCAATGATTCGGAGCGGTGTCCCCGCTGGTGGTCGAGGCCGCCACCAGGCGGTTGCGCGCGCGCCCCATCAACTCCTCACGCTCGTCCTCGGTCAGGCCGCCCCAGACGCCGTACGGCTCGCGCACCGCCAGCGCGTGCGCCGCGCACTCCGCACGGACCGGGCACCTCATGCAGACCTCCTTGGCCGAGTTCTCGCGAGCGCTCCGAGCCGCCCCGCGCTCGCCCTCCGGGTGGAAGAAGAGCGAGCTGTCCACCCCGCGGCAGGCAGCCAGCAGCTGCCAGTCCCACAGGTCCGCGTTCGGTCCGGGAAGGCGGGAGAAATCTGCCATTACGTGACCCCTTGTCGCCGTTCTGGGCGGATACGGTGCCAACGACCGTACATCTCCGGTCTAAGGAGATGAAAATATGACTCATTGCGAATCTAGCCCCGGACACTGCGAAACGGGAAGAAAAGGGGCCGAATGGGGCATAGGTTGTGATGAAAAGTTGAGGGTCCGTTGGGCATGTCTGCACCGTGTCGGTGCCCTCACGTAGAGTGCCGAAGACGGCACGCGGCCCCGTAACTCTTTCGAGTGACCGTCGTTGAGAGTGCGGAGGCGGTTGAAAACACAAGTGCTCGGGCAGGCGTCCGAGACGGTCGACCGCACAGGTGACGATTCCGTACCAGCCTGGAGGCTCAAGGTGACGCGCATCAGCTGCGGAGGGCGGTCATGACATCCGTCCTCGTCTGCGACGACTCCCCGCTTGCCCGAGAAGCGCTCCGCCGCGCGGTCGCGACCGTGCCCGGTGTCGAGCGCGTGACGACGGCGGCCAACGGCGAGGAAGTCCTCCGCCGCTGGGGCGCCGACCGCTCCGACCTCATTCTGATGGACGTACGCATGCCCGGTCTGGGCGGCGTCGAGACCGTGCGCCGGCTGCTCTCCGCGGACCCCGGCGCGCGCATCATCATGCTCACCGTCGCCGAGGACCTCGACGGGGTGGCCCTCGCCGTCGCCGCCGGCGCCCGCGGCTACCTGCACAAGGACGCCTCGCGCGCGGAGCTGCGCGCCACGGTGACGCAGGCGCTCGCCGACCCGACGTGGCGGCTCGCCCCGCGGCGGCTGCGTTCGGCGGAGATGGGCGCCGCGCCCACGCTCACCGCGCGTGAGATCCAGGTGCTGGAGGGCATGAGCCACGGCCGCTCGAACGCCGAGATCGGCCGTGAGCTGTTCCTCTCCGAGGACACGGTCAAGACGCACGCGCGGCGCCTGTTCAAGAAGCTCGGCGCCTCGGACCGGGCCCACGCGGTGGCCCTCGGCTTCCGCTGGGGACTGGTCCGCTAGCGGGTGCCGGACCCCGCGGGCCGCTCCGCGCCCGGCACCGTCCGGTTCCGTTCCGGTCATCGGTCGCCCGCGCGGGCGACCGGCCTGCGCGAGGGCCCCGGGTTCGCCCGGGGCGGTCCCGGCGCGGCGGCCGGCGCGGCCCGACGCCGAGGCGGGATGCCGTACGCACTCCGCTGACTGCGGGGTGCCGTGCGGGCTCCGGCCGCGTACGCGGGTCACGGCGGGGCACCGCACGTCGACGGGCGCGGCACACACGCCGGCAGGGCACAGCACGTCGGCATGGCACAGCACACACGTCGGCATGGCACAGCACGCACGTCGGCGGGGCACAGCAGGTCGACTGGCACAGCACGCACGTCGGCGGGGCACAGCACGGACGCCAGGGGTGCCTTCCGAAGGGCACGGCCACGGGATGCCGCGTCGGCCCCGGCGCGCCGCGAATCGCTGCGGCGCGGCCGACGGGACCGTCCCGGCCGGTGCCATACCCGGCGGACGGCGTCGCCGTACCCGTCACATGGCCGTACCCGTCACACGGCCGCGTCCGGTCACACGGCCGCGTCGGGTGTACGGCATCGCCGTACTCGCCGGCGCGTGATCACGTGCCGGGTCCGGGCCTGGCGGTGCGTACCCGGCGTGCGAGCGCGCATGCTGGTGGAACACGTCGGAGGGCAGCGCGCTCCGGCGCACGACAACGTCCGGCGGGGCGCGTGACCGCTCCGGCGTACCACCTGTCGAACCCCCGCTGAGGGGCACGCGCAAGGCGGCCCGCCGGACGCGCGCTGCTCGTTTCGGCGCGGATGCCGCATCCTTGAGATGTGGAGTCTCTCGGGGACGAGTCGGTCGAGCGGAAGGGGAGGGCGCAGGGAATGAGTGCCGGCGCACCTGCTCATAACGCTTCGGTGCACAACCACGAACACGATGCGACGGACCGGACGGCCGCAGTGCACCATGGACCGATGCGCGACGACGAGGCGGGCACGGCCCACGGGGCGATCGGTCCGCTCGTGCTTCGCGCCGTCGACGGGGACGAGCAGGCCACGCACGATCTGCTCGCCCATGTCCACCCGCTGGCGCTGCGCTACTGCCGCACCCGGCTGTCCAGGCTGCCCGGCGACGCGCGCCACTTCGTGGAGGACCTCGCGCAGGAAGTCTGCGTGGCGGTCCTCCTCGCGCTGCCCCGCTACCGCGACACCGGCCGGCCCTTCGAGGCGTTCGTCTTCGCCATCGCCTCCCACAAGGTCGCCGACCTCCAGCGCGCCGCGATGCGCCACCCGGGGTCGACCGCGGTGCCGTCCGACGAGATGCCCGAGCGGCCCGACGACTCCCTCGGCCCCGAGGAGCGCGCCCTGCTCAGCAGCGACGCCGAGTGGGCCAAGAAGCTGCTGGCCAACCTCCCCGAGAACCAGCGCGAACTGCTGCTGCTGCGCATCGCCGTGGGCTTGACCGCGGAGGAGACGGGGCAGATGTTGGGAATGTCACCCGGCGCGGTCCGCGTGGCCCAGCACCGGGCCCTGAGCCGCCTCCGGGCGCTCGCGGAGCAGTAACCCGCCCGCGCGGAGCCCTCGTAGCTCCCGCGCTGAACAGCCGCGCCGTCGGTTCCGTACGAACGTACGAAGCCTGAAGCGACCCCGTACCGTGGAATTTGCTAGCGACGCTTCCCGTTAGCATGGACATCCGCACCGATCAAGGCCATTTGGGGAAGGTGTCATGACTGCCAACGTCGACGGAGTGCCCGGTAAATTCGCGACACTCGGGCTGACCTACGACGACGTGCTGCTGCTGCCGGGCTCGTCGGACATGGCGCCCGACGAGATCGACACCGCCTCGTACGTCTCCAAGAACGTGCGGGTCAACATCCCGCTGCTGTCCGCCGCCATGGACAAGGTGACCGAGTCCCGCATGGCGATCGCGATGGCCCGTCAGGGCGGCGTCGGCGTCCTGCACCGCAACCTCTCCATCGAGGACCAGGCCAACCAGGTCGACCTCGTGAAGCGGTCCGAGTCCGGCATGGTCACCGACCCCATCACCATCCACCCGGACGCCACGCTCGCCGAGGCCGACGCGCTGTGCGCCAAGTTCCGCATCAGCGGTGTCCCGGTGACCGACGGCGACAAGAAGCTCCTCGGCATCGTCACCAACCGTGACATGGCCTTCGAGAGCGACCGCAGCCGCCGCGTGCACGAGGTCATGACCCCGATGCCGCTGGTCACCGGCAAGGTCGGCATCTCCGGCCCGGAGGCCATGGAGCTGCTGCGCAAGCACAAGATCGAGAAGCTGCCGCTGGTCGACGACGAGGGTGTCCTCAAGGGCCTGATCACCGTCAAGGACTTCGTCAAGGCGGAGCAGTACCCGAACGCCGCCAAGGACGCCGAGGGCCGGCTGCTGGTCGGTGCCGCGGTCGGCGTGGCCGGTGACTCCTTCGAGCGCGCCCAGGCCCTGATCGAGGCGGGCGTCGACTTCATCGTCGTGGACACCGCGCACGGTCACTCCCGCCTGGTCGGCGACATGATCGCCAAGATCAAGTCGAACTCCTCCGGCGTCGACGTCATCGGCGGCAACGTCGCCACCCGGGACGGCGCCCAGGCGCTGGTCGACGCGGGCGCCGACGGCATCAAGGTCGGTGTCGGCCCCGGCTCCATCTGTACGACCCGCGTGGTCGCCGGCGTCGGCGTCCCGCAGGTCACCGCGATCTACGAGGCCGCGCTCGCCGCCAGGAACGCCGGTGTGCCGGTGATCGGCGACGGCGGTCTGCAGTACTCCGGCGACATCGCCAAGGCCCTCGTCGCGGGCGCCGACACGGTGATGCTCGGCTCGCTGCTCGCCGGCTGCGAGGAGTCCCCGGGCGAGCTGCTGTTCATCAACGGCAAGCAGTTCAAGTCGTACCGCGGCATGGGTTCGCTCGGCGCCATGCAGACCCGAGGCGACCGCAAGTCGTTCTCCAAGGACCGCTACTTCCAGGAGGGCGTCGCCTCCGACGAGCAGCTGATCCCCGAGGGCATCGAGGGCCAGGTGCCCTACCGCGGCCCGCTGTCCTCCGTCGTCCACCAGCTGGTCGGCGGTCTGCGCCAGTCGATGTTCTACGTCGGCGGCAAGACCGTGCCCGAGCTCCAGGCCAACGGCCGCTTCGTGCGGATCACCTCGGCGGGCCTGAAGGAGAGCCACCCGCACGACATCCAGATGACGGTCGAGGCGCCGAACTACAGCAGCAAGAGGTAGCTCTCGGGCGGTACACGTACGCGTCCACGCGCGTGTGCGGCCGTGACAAGGGCGGCCCCGGAGCATCCGGGGCCGCCCTTGTCGTACCTGTGGAGAGCTTGCGCCCTGCCCGTCGGCGATACTGGAAGGCGCTGCAACGCATAGGGAAAGGCCACCAACGTGACTGAGATCGAGATCGGGCGCGGCAAGCGCGGCCGCCGGGCGTACGCCTTCGACGACATCGCCGTCGTCCCCAGCCGCCGTACGCGGGACCCGAAGGAGGTCTCGATCGCCTGGCAGATCGACGCCTACCGCTTCGAGCTGCCGTTCCTGGCCGCCCCCATGGACTCCGTGGTCTCCCCGGCCACCGCGATCCGCATCGGCGAGCTGGGCGGCCTCGGCGTGCTCAACCTCGAAGGTCTGTGGACGCGGTACGAGGACCCGCAGCCGCTGCTGGACGAGATCGCCGAGCTGCCCGCCGAGCGGGCGACCCGCCGTCTCCAGGAGATCTACGCGGCTCCGATCAAGGAGGAGCTGATCGGCGCTCGCATCAAGGAGGTGCGCGACGCCGGCGTGGTCACGGCGGCCGCGCTCTCCCCGCAGCGCACCGCCCAGTTCTCCAAGGCGGTCGTGGACGCGGGTGTGGACATCTTCGTCATCCGCGGTACGACGGTCTCCGCGGAGCACGTCTCGTCCTCGCACGAGCCGCTGAACCTGAAGCAGTTCATCTACGAGCTGGACGTCCCGGTGATCGTCGGCGGCTGCGCCACCTACACCGCGGCCCTGCACCTGATGCGCACCGGCGCGGCCGGTGTGCTGGTCGGCTTCGGCGGCGGTGCCGCGCACACCACGCGCAACGTGCTCGGCATCCAGGTCCCGATGGCCACCGCGGTCGCCGACGTGGCCGCCGCCCGCCGTGACTACATGGACGAGTCCGGCGGCCGGTACGTGCACGTGATCGCGGACGGCGGCGTCGGCTGGTCCGGCGACCTCCCGAAGGCGATCGCCTGCGGCGCCGACTCGGTGATGATGGGCTCCCCGCTCGCCCGGGGCACGGACGCGCCGGGCAAGGGCCACCACTGGGGCATGGAGGCGGTCAACGAGGAACTGCCCCGGGGCCAGAAGGTCGACCTGGGCACCGTCGGCACCGTCGAGGAGATCCTCACCGGCCCGTCCCACACCCCGGACGGCTCGATGAACTTCTTCGGCGCCCTGCGCCGCGCCATGGCCACCACCGGCTACAGCGAGCTGAAGGAGTTCCAGCGCGTCGAGGTGACGGTGGCGGACAGCCAGCACCGCCGATAGCGGCGAACGCGGCCACCGCGGCGCCCGAGGGGCCGGCCGTCCGAAGCGGACGACCGGCCCTTTCGCCTGTCCGGGGGTGGACCGACCGGGGGCGTGCGGAGAGACCGGGGGCGCACGGTTGCGTTCGTGGCACACACGGCTGGTGCGCGGGGCTCAGGGCGATGGCGTCCGTTTCGGCGCCTCGGTTTGCCGGAGCGCCCCCTTCCAAGGACATGGTTCCGGGTCCCCGGCCCCCGGGGCTCGGCCCGATTCCGACGGACCGTCCACCGGGCTACTGGGCGGTGTCGTGGAAGGGGGCGCCGATGGGGCGTCACCGTAAGCCCACCCGCTGGGACCGGATCCGTCTGTGGACGGTGAAGTGCCGGAGGAGGTGGATCTTACGGATCTTCGGATGGTGAGCGGCCGCCCCTATGCAAACTAGGGGCGGACACTCCGTGAACCATCCAGGAGCCTGCCGCAGACAGCCCCTGCGGTGGGCTCCGTCTTGTCGGCCGGATGGTGAGCGGCCGGCCCCACGCAAACTAGGGGCGGACACTGCGTGAACCATCCAGGAGCCTGCCGCAGTTGCCCGCTGCGGTGGGCCCCGCCTGCCTCCGTAAGGTACTCGCGCCGCGTCCCGCATGCCACCAGGCACGGAAGCCCGGTTTCCCCGCGCGCCCCTCCTCACAACCGGTGCGCCGCCCCCGTGGGTGTGGCGCCCCGGGTGTCCAGCAGCAGTTGCGCCTTCACGGAGAGTCCCTGGAGGTCGTACGTCCGGTGCTGCTGGAGCAGGATCGTCAGGTCGGCGTCGGCGGCGGCCTCGTACAGGGAGTCCGCGCGCGGGACCGGGCGGTCCAGGACGTTCCACGACGGCACGTACGGGTCGTGGTAGCTCACGGACGCGCCGAACTCCATCAGCCGGACGGCGATCTCCTGGGCGGGTGTGCCCTGGAGGTCGGCGAGGTCGGGCTTGTAGGTGATGCCGAGGAGCAGGACGCGGGCGCCGCGGGCGGACTTGCCGTGCTCGTTCAGAAGCGTGGCGGCGCGCTGGACGACGTACCGGGGCATCCGGCTGTTGACCTGCTGGGCCAGCTCGACCATCCGCAGAGTGCGGGTCGCGTGCCCCGTCAGGTCGTGCGGGACCCCGTGCCCGCCGACGCCCGGGCCCGGCCGGAACGCCTGGAAGCCGAACGGCTTGGTCTCCGCGCAGCGGATGACGTCCCACAGATCCACGCCCAGCTCGTGACAGAGCACGGCCATCTCGTTGACGAGCGCGATGTTCACGTGCCGGTAGTTGGTCTCCAGCAGCTGCACGGTCTCGGCCTCGCGCAGCCCCCGCGCGCGCACCACCTTGTCGGTGAGCCGGCCGTAGAACGCGGCGGCCGACTCGGTGCAGGCGGAGGTGAGGCCGCCGATGACCTTGGGGGTGGCGGCGGGGGTGTGGTCACGGCTGCCGGGGTCGACCCGGCTGGGGGAGTAGGCGAGGTGGAAGTCGCGCCCCGCGGTGAGGCCCGAGCCCTCCTCCAGCAGCGGGCGCAGGAATTCCTCCGTCGTCCCCGGCAGCACGGGTGACTCCAGGATGACCGTGGTGTGCGGGCGGAGCCGTGCGGCCAGGGCGCGGGCCGCCGCCTCGACCTGGCCGAGGTCGAGTCCGCCGTCGGCGCCGCGCGGGGTGGGCGCGCAGATCACCGCGGTGCGCACCCGGCCGAGCAGGGCGGGGTCGGTGGCGGGCCGGAAACCGGCGGCGTGCATCCGGCGCAGCTCGGCGGGGCTGAGCGAGCCCGCCTCGGGGCCGGTGGCATAGCCGACGGTGGGGATGCCGGCGGCGACGGCGGCCTGGGCGAGCGGCAGTCCGTAGGGGCCGAGTCCGATGACGGCGAGGTCTGCGGGCATGGCGTGGGCCGTCCTTCCCAGTAACCGACGTGGGGCAGATGCGCAACCGCTGTGAACAGCAAGAGCCAGCGCACTGTCACACTAGGAGTAAATATGACCGTTATGTGGGATTGTGTTCGTGTGTCTTCCGGGGGTTGCGTTCCCGTTGTCCACAGGTTGGGCGCCCGTGGTGGCTGAAGTCGGGCATGCCGGTCAGAATTTGGGCATGAGGAGGGGATGAGCCGGGCTTCGCCCTCCGGGTGCGGCCGACGCGAGCGAGTTCTTCGACAGCGGGAGGCAGCGGTGAGGACAGCGACTCTGGGTCCGGTGCAGCGCGCCGAGGCTCTGGCGGCGATGGCGGACCGCGAGCTGGACGTACTGGTGGTCGGCGGCGGAGTGGTCGGCGCGGGCACCGCACTGGACGCCCAGACCCGCGGCCTGTCCACCGGCCTGGTCGAGGCCCGCGACTGGGCGTCCGGCACCTCCAGCCGGTCCAGCAAACTGGTCCACGGCGGCCTGCGCTATCTGGAGATGCTCGACTTCGCGCTGGTCCGTGAGGCCCTCAAGGAGCGCGGCCTGCTGCTGGAGCGCCTCGCCCCGCACCTGGTCAAGCCGGTCCCGTTCCTCTACCCGCTCCAGCACAAGGGCTGGGAGCGGCTGTACGCGGGCTCGGGCGTCGCGCTGTACGACGCGATGTCCATGGCCCGCGGCCACGGCCGGGGCCTGCCCGTGCACCGCCACCTGACCCGCCGTCACGCGCTGCGCGTCGCCCCCTGCCTCAAGAAGGACGCCCTGGTGGGCGCCCTGCAGTACTACGACGCGCAGATGGACGACGCCCGCTTCGTGGCCACCCTGGTGCGCACGGCGGCGTCGTACGGCGCGAAGGTGGCCAACCGCGCCCGGGTGACCGGGTTCCTGCGCGAGGGCGAGCGGGTCGTCGGGGCCCGGGTGCAGGACGTGGAGGCCGGCGGGGAGTACGAGATCCGGGCCAAGCAGATCGTCAACGCCACCGGCGTGTGGACCGACGACACCCAGGCCATGGTCGGTGAGCGCGGGCAGTTCCACGTCCGCGCCTCCAAGGGCATCCACCTGGTCGTGCCCAAGGACCGGATCCACTCCACCACCGGCCTGATCCTGCGCACCGAGAAGTCCGTCCTGTTCGTCATCCCCTGGGGACGGCACTGGATCGTCGGCACCACCGACACCGACTGGGACCTCGACAAGGCCCACCCGGCCGCGTCCAGCGCCGACATCGACTACCTGCTGGAACGCGTCAACTCGGTCCTCGCCGTGCCGCTCGGCCGGGACGACGTCCAGGGCGTGTACGCCGGACTGCGCCCGCTGCTGGCCGACGAGTCCGACGCCACCAGCAAGCTGTCCCGCGAGCACACGGTCGCCCACCCGGCGCCGGGGCTGGTGGTCGTGGCGGGCGGCAAGTACACGACCTACCGGGTGATGGCCAAGGACGCCGTCGACGAGGCCGTGCACGGGCTCGACATGCGTGTCGCCGACTGCGTGACGGAGGAGACCCCGCTGCTGGGCGCCGAGGGCTACCAGGCGCTGTGGAACGCGCGGGCGCGGATCGCCGCCCGCACCGGACTGCACGTGGTCCGCGTGGAGCACCTGCTGAACCGGTACGGCTCGCTGGCCGAGGAGATACTGGACCTGATCGCCGCCGACCCCGCGCTCGGCGAGCCCCTGCGCGCCGCCGACGACTACCTGCGCGCCGAGGTGGTGTACGCCGCGTCGCACGAGGGCGCCCGGCACCTGGACGACGTCCTCACCCGGCGCACCCGCATCTCCATCGAGACCTTCGACCGGGGCACGCGCAGCGCCCGCGAGGCGGCGGAGCTGATGGCGCCGGTCCTCGGCTGGGACAAGGGCCAGATCGAGCGCGAGGTCGAGCACTACGAGAAGCGGGTGGAGGCCGAGCGGGAGTCGCAGCTCCAGCCGGACGACCTGACCGCGGACGCGGCACGCCTCGGGGCGCCGGACATCGTGCCGCTGTGACGCCCGCCTTCACGGGCCCCGGACCGGGTTTCACCCGAACGAGTGAGCCCGGCCGGGATCTCCGCCCGGAGCCCGGTCGTTCTACGGGGTGCGAGGGCAGAACTCGGCGGCGAGAAGCGCCGGTTCGAGACGGGAATCCGCGATCTCGTCCGTGTTCGCCCGGAAGGTGAGGACACGGCGGCCGTCGGCGGTGGCCGCGCTGCCCGTCAGACCCAGCGGAGCGATGATGCGCCGCTCGGCCTCGGCGGCGGGGGAGCGGCCGGTGACCTGGCGGACGACCAGGCCGAGCAGGACGTAGTTGGTGCTGGAGTAGGAGTAGCGGCCCGGGCGGGCAGGAGGGAGGGAGAGGGCGATGCGGACGGCCTGAGGCGCGGTCAGGGGGACGAGCCCCCGGGTGGTTTCGGTGAAGTCGGCCAGCCCGCTGGTGTGGGTGAGCAGGGCCCGCAGGGTGATGTGGCGGCCGTCGGTGCCGCGCCCGCGGAGCAGTCCCGGCAGGTGCCGCTCCACGGTGTCGGACAGGGTGAGCCGGTGCTCCGCGGCCAGCTGGAGCACGACCGTGGCGATGAAGGTCTTGGTGATGCTGCCGGCGCGGAAGTGGTCGGCGCGGCGGATGCCCCGGCCGGCGGTCGCGTAGCGGAGGCGGACTCCGTCGCCCTCGGTGTCCCGGGCCGGCAGGGCCGCGGCGGGCGCCCTGCCGTCGGTGACGAACAGCGGCAGGACCGTGTCCGTGGCCGCGACCGGGGAGGTGTCCTGGGAGGCGGCCGGGGCGAGCAGCAGCGCCAGGCACACCGGTATGGACAGGACTGTCCGAAGCGTCGGCATACCGGTTCCTCCCCTCTTACGACCCATCATCCCGGTAAGCGGAACGCCTGATTCAAGGGGGGTCGGAGGGCTGGAGGCGCGGGTCCCGCCCAGGGGCACCCTGGGCGTCGGGCACTTGTCGGGTGAGAGACAATGGAGGCTCTGTCAGGGCGGGTTGTATGAGGGGACGCATGTCGGAGGCGGAGCGGGCGGGAGCATCCCGTCAGGAGACTCGTCAGGGCAAGAGCGAGCGGCGTCTCCTCGCCGGGCGGTACCGGCTGGGAGACGTGCTGGGCCGCGGCGGTATGGGCACGGTCTGGCGCGCCGAGGACGAAACCCTGGGCAGGACGGTGGCCGTCAAGGAACTGCGGTTCCCGACGAACATCGACGAGGAGGAGAAGCGGCGCCTGATCACGCGCACCCTGCGCGAGGCCAAGGCGATCGCCCGGATCCGCAACAACAGCGCGGTGACGGTCTTCGACGTGGTCGACGAGGACGACCGGCCCTGGATCGTCATGGAGCTGGTCGAGGGCAAGTCCCTGGCCGAGGTCATCCGCGAGGACGGCCTGCTGGAGCCGAAGCGCGCCGCCGAGGTGGGTCTCGCCGTCCTCGACGTGCTGCGCTCCGCGCACCGGGAGGGCATCCTGCACCGGGACGTGAAGCCGTCCAACGTGCTCATCGCCGAGGACGGCCGGGTCGTGCTCACCGACTTCGGCATCGCCCAGGTCGAGGGCGACCCGTCCATCACCTCCACCGGCATGCTCGTCGGCGCCCCTTCCTACATCTCCCCGGAGCGGGCCCGCGGTCACAAGCCGGGACCGGCGGCCGACCTGTGGTCGCTCGGCGGCCTGCTGTACGCGGCGGTCGAGGGCGCGCCGCCCTACGACAAGGGCTCCGCGATCGCCACGCTCACCGCGGTGATGACCGAGCAGCTGGACGAACCGAAGCACGCGGGGCCGCTGCGGGACGTCATCTACGGCCTGCTGACCAAGGACCCGGCCAAGCGGCTCGACGACGCCGGGGCCCGGACCATGCTCAACGCGGTGATCCACGCGCCCGAGCCGGAGCCGATGGACGCCACGCGAGTGGTCCCGCTGCCGGTGCAGTCCGGAGGGCCGGAGGGCCGGCGGGGCGAGGAGGCCGGGGAGAAGCTGCGCGGCGCGCTGCGTTCGGTGCGCAAGGCGGCCGGTGCGGCCTCGGCGGCGGCGACGGCGCGGACGAAGAACGCGAACGAGCCGGCCGCGCCGGGCACCGGCGCCACGGCGGGCCCCCGGGGCGCCGGAAACGGTGTCGGAGGCGGTGCCGGGGGCGCGGCGTCCGGCGCGGCGCGGCCCGGTGCGGCCGGCGGGCCGGCCGCCGGATCCGCCGCACGGCCCGGCGGCGGCCCGGCGTCGGGTGCCACCGGTGTGCCGAACTCCGGTACGAACCGGCAGAGTTCCGGCTGGCCCGTGATGCCGCCGCCGGATCTGGACCTGCCGCCGCGGCCGGTGCCCAGGGCGCCGCTGACCGATGTGGTGCCCAGGCGCACCCTGGTGGTCATCGTCGTGGTGGTGGTGCTCGCGGTGCTCGGTACCGTGCTGGCCTTCGCCCTGAACGGCGACGGCGACGGCGACAAGAGCAGCGGGGCCAAGGCCGCGGCGAGCGCCCACGCGTCCGCCAAGAAGGACAAGGGCACGGGCGGTGCCACCGGCACCGGGACCGGGAAGGACGCCGCGAGTCCGGCGTCCACCGGCACCGGCGCGGCGTCCGAGGCCACCGCGGACGACGACGCGAGCCGGTCCGCCGAAGACTCCGACGCGTCCGACGACTCCGGCTCCGACGACTCCTCCGGTTCCGAGGACGGCGGCGCCGCGCCGGCGGTGACCACCCGCAAGGGCGGCCAGGGCTACTCGATCGGGCTGCCCGAGGGGTGGAAGTACCAGCGCAACGCGAGCGCCGGCGACCGCTACACCGGGCCGGACGGACAGAAGCTGCTCGTCGCCTGGACCAGCACGCCCAAGGGCGACCCCGTGGCGGACTGGAAGAACCAGGAGGGCTACATGGTGCGCTCCCAGTACCACAGGGTCCGCATCGAGAAGGTGGGCTACCGCGGCTGGAACACCGCCGACTGGGAGTTCACCTATGTGGAGGGCGGCACCAAGTTCCGCACGATCGACCGGGGTTTCGTGGTGAACGGCCACCTCGGTTACGCGCTGATGTACACCGCGAAGGACGCCGAGTGGCACGGCGACCTGCGCGAGGACACCTGGAAGACGCTGACGAAGTCCTTCGAACCCAAGTCATAGCGTTTGTAAGCCGGTTTGCCGCATGAGAATCCGTCATCCTCTCAATGCGGGTTGCCTCCGGCACGTATCGTGAAGGGTCGCGGACCGTACGCAGCCGCATGCGTGTGCGAAACGGATCGTGAGGCGAACGGATGTGACCAGCCGGGCGGCCGGGGGAGGCAAAGTGGACGACTACGCGGGCCGGGTGCTCGCCGACCGCTACCGCCTGCCCCTGCCGCCGTCCGACGAGTACGAACTCACCGAGACCCGCGCCTTCGACACCTACAGCGGTCAGGAGGTCCTCGTCCGGCAGGTGCCGTTGCCGGAGGTCGTCGAGGCCGAAGTGCTCGACGCGGAGGGGCTGCCCGAGGGGTTCACCGCCCGGGAGCGGGTCTCCCGCCGGGCGCCCGAGACCAGGACCGCCACCCGTCGGCCCGCCGATCCGGCGGTGCGGCGCGCCGTGGAGGCCGCGCAGGCGGCGGCCCGCATCCCCGACCATCCGCGCCTGGACCAGGTCTTCGACGTGTTCGCCGAGGGCGGTTCGCTGTGGATCGTCAGCGAGTGGGTGGCCGCGCGCCCGCTGGCCGCCCTGCTCACCGAGAAGCCGCTGACACCGTACCGGGCGGCCGAGGTCGCCTCCGATGTGCTGATGGCGCTCCGGGTGCTGCACGCGCACGGCTGGGTGCACCGCAACATCACCGTCCGCACGGTCCTGGTCTGCGACGACGGCCGCGTGATGCTGACCGGCCTCGCGGCCGGCGCGGCGGAGGAGGCGCTGTGCGGGTACGACCCGGTGCCCGCTCCCGAGGGATTCGCCGACGACCCGGGCGGGGTGCCCGGCGCCGCGCCGGTCTCCGTCGGCGGCCAGCAGGGGCCGCCCCCGGTCACGGGCGGCGGCGCGGCCACGAGCCGGGGTGCCGGCACCGGAGCCGCGGGGGTGACCGACGGCACCGCGCCCGGCGGCCCGGCCGCCGCGGACGTCGACCCCGAGGCCGCGCGGCGCGCCGCGATCCAGGCGCGGGCGGCCGGCGGACTGCCGCCGGGGGCGGACGGGGTGTCCGGCGCGGCCGGACCGGCCGGACAGCCGGCCCTGGAGACCGGCGCGGACGTCCGGGCCGCCCGGGCCGGGGCCATCGCCGCGTACCGGGCCGGGGCCCGTGCCGCCGCCCGGGTCCACGAGGCCCAGCAGAGCGGGCGCCCCGCCCTGCCCGGCGCCCGTCCGCCCGCCGAGGACGACACCGGCGCCGCCCGGACCGACGGCCCGGCGCCCTCGCCGTACTCCCCTCAGGCGGGCACCGCGTCGCCGCCCGGCCGGATAGCCGACCCCTACGGAGTGCGCGGCGCCCCGTGGCACGGTGCCGTACCGCGCGGCGCCGGTGTCACGCCCCCGGCGCTGGACGGCGGTCCGCAGCGGCCCGGCCTTCCCGCGGGGGACGCCCTTACGGGACACGTGTCCGTGCCGGGCCAGGCCCACCGCCCCGGGGACCCGGTGCGGGGACCGGAGGAGGAGCCGAGCCGGCAGCTGCGGCCGGCGCCCGTGTCCGGCCGCCCGGATGCCGTTCCCGGACACTCCGCACCGGCCGCCGTACCCGCGGTCCCCGCGCGGTCGGACGGCGGGTGGGACGAGCCCGGTGCCGTGCGCCGCGGGCCCGGCACCGCGCTCGCGGCCGAGCGGGCGCGACAGGTGCGGATGACCGTGGTGGGGCCGGTGACCGAGCGGTGGGCGCCGGAACAGGCCGGGCCCGTGCACGAGAACTGGCAGCTGGCGGCGCCGATCGGCCCGGCCACCGACCTGTGGGCGCTGGGGGCGCTGCTGTTCCGGGCGGTGCAGGGACACGCGCCGTACCCGGAGGAGTCGACGGCCGAGCTGGTGCAGCTGGTGTGCGCCGAGCCGCCCGCCTTCGCCGAGGAGTGCGGCCCGCTGCGGCCGGTCGTGGAGTCGCTGCTGCGCCAGGACCCCACCGAGCGGCCGGACGTCGAGGAGCTGAGCGGCTGGCTGCGCTCGCTGGTGCGGTCCGCGCCCGAGCCGGAGGCCGGCACCCATGTCGTCTCCGTGCCGCCCCCGGACCCGCGGCGGCTGCCGATCGTCCGGCGCCGCGGTGAGCTGGTGCGGCGGCGGCGCGCCGGGCTGCCCGCGACCCACCCGCACGGCCGGCACAAGCGGGGCCGGGAGGGCGCCCGTTCGCCGCGCAGCCTCGGCCGGACCCTGCTCGTGCTGATCCTGCTCCTGCTGGCCGGCGGTATCGCCTACGCGATGCTCTTCATGCCGAAGGAGAAGGACAGCGGCGCGGCGGGCGGGAATCCCGCCGGCGGCGCCGGGCAGGCGAGCCCCGCGCCCACCCGCACCCGGCAGCCCTCCGCCGGACAGAGCGCGCCGGACGGAGACGGCACGGCGTCCGCGCCCGCGACCGAGACCCAGACCGGCGGAGACCCCTCCGTCGCCGACGGGTTCACCCTGCGCAAGGATCCGGACGGCTTCCGGGTCGCCGTCGCCAAGGGCTGGGACCGTACCCCGAAGAACGGCAGCGGCCAGGTGGTCTACGCGCACGGGAACTTCGAGCTGATCGTCGTGCCGGGGCGGGACGGCACGTCCGCGTACGGCAGCGATCCGATGGTGTACCAGCGGGACAAGGAGCGCGAACTCCAGCCGTACCGCGACTCCAGCTGGGCCACCGCCACCGGTCTGCGGACCACGGAGGTGGGCGGACGGACCATGGCCGAGGGGCAGTTCACCTGGACCGACGGGCAGGGACGGGACCTGTTCGTGCGGAACATGGCGCTGCTCCTGAACGGCCGTTACCACATCGTCCAGGTGCGCGGCCCGGACGCCGAACGGGACGAGGTGACACGGCTGTACGAGCAGGCTACGGCGACGTATCGCTACACCGGTTGAGCAGCGCGTACACGGGGAGAGGCACCCCCGGTCCGGTTCCCGTTCTCGCGTGGAAATGACCATCGTCACAGTGCGGTGTCCTTGGTACCCCGCCGGTTCCCTGTTCGAGGACCGGTCCCTAGTCTGACCCTGTCAAGAGCATTGCGGGGCAACGTGAATCAGATGCAGGGCCTGCTCATAGCGGGCCGCTACCGGCTCGCCGACTCCATCGGCAGCGGCGGCATGGGCCGGGTGTGGCGCGCCCACGACGAGGTGCTGCACCGGAAGGTCGCCATCAAGGAGTTGACCGCCGCGCTCTACGTCTCGGACAGCGACCAGGCCGTCCTGCTCGCCCGCACCCGGGCCGAGGCACGGGCCGCCGCGCGGATCAACCACTCCGCCGTCGTCACCGTGCACGACGTCCTGGAGCACGACGGCCGCCCGTGGATCGTGATGGAGCTGGTCGAGGGCGAGTCGCTGGCCGACGCGGTCAAGGAACGCGGCCGCGTGGAGCCGACGGAGGCCGCGCGGATCGGGCTGTGGGTGCTGCGGGCGCTGCGCGCCGCCCACTCCGCCGGTGTGCTGCACCGGGACGTCAAGCCCGGCAACGTACTGCTCGGCGCGGACCGCCGGGTGCTGCTCACCGACTTCGGCATCGCCCAGATCGAGGGCGACTCCACCATCACCCGCACCGGAGAGGTCGTCGGCTCGGTCGACTACCTGGCCCCCGAACGGGTGCGCGGCCACGATCCCGGCCCGTCCTCCGACCTGTGGGCGCTCGGCGCCACGCTGTACACGGCGGTCGAGGGACGCTCCCCGTTCCGGCGCACCTCGCCGCTGACCACCATGCAGGCGATCGTCGAGGAGGGCGCGGAGGAGCCGCGCCAGGCCGGTCCGCTCGGACCGGTCATCGCCGCGCTGCTGCACAAGGATCCGGCCCGGCGGCCGGGCGCCGAGGAAGCGGAGCAGATGCTCGCCGAGGCGGCGGAGGGCCGCCGGCCGCGCGAGGCGCAGGCGTTCGTACCGACCCAGAGCTCGGGGACGCACACGGGCGTCGGTCCTGTCCCGCCCGGCCGCACCGGCGGGACCTCGGGCACGGGCTACGGCGCGCCGCCCTCGGGCGGGACCTACGGGTCCGGCGCCCCGGCGGCCGGGTACGGGTCCGGGACGGCCCCGGCCGGCCACGGCGGAGCGGGCCGTTCCGCGACGGGGCCGACGGCGGCGGCCCCCACGGCCGACGCGTTCGCGACCGGACGGACGGCGGCCGGCCGGCCCCGGCGCCGGCTGCGCACCCTCGTGCTGGTCGTCGCCCTCGCGGCCGTGCTCGGCGGCGGCGCGGGAGTGGCGATCCAGCAGTGGGGCGGCTGGCGGACGGACTCCGGGGCCGGCGGCGGTACGAGCCCGGCACCGGCGCCCGCCGAAAGCGGCTCCCCCGGCGCCGAGGGCACGATCCCCGCCGACTGGAAGACGTACGACGACCCGCTGGGCTTCCGCCTCTCCCTGCCCAAGGGCTGGAAGCGCAAGGTGTTCGACACAGGCGGCGGCCTCCAGCAGATCGACTACACGCCCGACGACGACAGGCACTTCGTCCGCATCGCCATCGACAGCTCGCCGGACTTCGCCGACCCGCTCTCCCACCAGGAGGACCTGGAGCAGCAGCTCCACCGGCTGGTCGACTATCAGCGCGTCACCATGAAGGAGAACATCTACCGCGACCGCAAGGGCGCGCTGTGGGAGTACACCTGGACCGCGCTGAAGAAGGACTCGCCGAACGGGGCCGGACCGCGCCGGGCGACCGAGGAGACGTACTTCTCGCGTGAGGGCACCGAGTACGCGATCTACATGTCCTCGCCCGCCGAGGACTGGCCCACGGCCGCCAAGCAGTTCCAGTGGGTGCTGCGGAGCTGGCAGGAGCCGGACGCGGGCTGATCCGGTGAATCGGCGGGCCGATCCGGGCGAATCGGCGGGCCGGTCCGGCCGCGACGGAGGCCGGGCCGGTCGGCGATCCGGCCGGAGCGTGGTCCGAGTCGCCGTGCCGACCGGACCGGACCGGGGCCGAGTCGGTCGGTCACCCGGTCCGTACCAAGGCCGGGCCGGTCGGCCAACCGGTGCGGAGGAGGGCCGAGTCGGCCGAAAATGGCTGGCTGCGCGGTGTGTCTTGGCCGAGCGGTGCCCCGGAGGGCGGGGCCCCCGTGCGGCATGATGGGGCGCATGGGGACCGAGGGAGCCGGCTTCCGGCTGATCGCGGGCCGTTACCGCCTGGAGGAACGCATCGGGCGCGGCGGCATGGGCGTCGTGTGGCGGGCGAGCGACCAGGTGCTGGGCCGTCAGGTGGCGGTCAAGGAACTCCTGCCGGACGACTCGCTCCCGGACGACGACACACGGCGCCGCCGTGACCGGACGTTCCGCGAGGCCCGCGCGGTCTGCCAGCTGCGGCACCCGCACATCATCGTCGTGCACGACGTGGTGGAGCAGGACGAACGGCCGTACCTCGTGATGGAGTTGATCGACGGCGGTTCGCTCGCCGACCGGGTCGCCCGGCACGGTCCGGTCGACGCCGCCGAGGCCGCGCGGATCGGCATCGCCCTGCTGAGCGCGCTGCGCACCGCGCACGAGGCGGGGGTGCTGCACCGGGACATCAAACCGGCGAACGTGCTGATCGAGTCCGGCACCGACCGGGTCGTCCTCACCGACTTCGGTATCGCGCAGGTCGCCGGTGCCACCACGCTCACCGAGACCGGCTCCTTCGTCGGCTCGCCCGAGTACACCGCGCCGGAGCGGATGTCCGGGGTGCGCACCGGGCCGGAGTCCGACCTGTGGTCGCTGGGCGCGCTGCTGTGCACGGTGCTCAGCGGCGAGTCGCCGTTCCGGCGCGACTCGCTCGGCGGCATCCTGCACGCCGTCGTCGCCGCCGAGATCCGCCCGCCCTTCGAGGCCGAACCCCTGTTGCCCGTCGTCCGGGGCCTGCTGGAGCGCGATCCCGACCGGCGGCTGGACGCGGCGGACGCCGAGCGGATGCTGCGCGTCTATCTGGAGACCGGCCGCACCCCGGACGCGCCGGGCGGCCAGAGCACCGTGGGGGGCCATGGCGGCGGGCTCATCCACCGGATCGGCGGAAGCTTCGCGGCGAAGCCCCCGGCGCCCTACACACCGACCCAGCCGGACCTGCCCCACGGCGGCCCGGCGGTGTCCGCCCCGGCCGGGACGCCGGCCGAGCCGCCCCCGGCCCGGTCGTCGCCGCGCGGGGTGCTGGTGGCGGCGCTGCTCGTCGCCGCGCTGACCGGGGCCGGCGTGTCGGCCGCGGCGCTGCTGTGGCACCACGAGGGGGACGGGGGCGGCGGCACCCCCGGCGGCACGGCGTCGTCCCCGGCGTCGACCCCGGCGACCCGCACCGGCACGGGCTCCACGGGTACGACGGCGGGCACGGGCCCCACGACGGGTACGACGCCGTCCCCGACGGCGAGCGGAACGGGGCCGACGGCCACGCCCGGCACGTCCCGCCCGGCCGGCGCCGACTCGCACACCGCGCCCTCGGGTTATCGCACGGCCCGGGACCCGGCCGGCTTCTCCCTCGCCGTGCCGGAGGACTTCGTCCGCAGCCCCCAGGGCGAGCGGGTCTTCTACCTCTCGCCCGGCGGGACCTACCGCCTGGGCGTCAAGGTCGGCGCACCGCAACGCGGCGGCCCCCGGGGCGTGCTGGACCGGTCGGCCGCCGACGGCCCCTCCACCAACCCCGGTTACCACGACGGGAAGGTCTCCTCGGCCGCCCACCACGGTCACCCCGCCGCGCTCTGGGAGTTCACCTGGAACGGCTTCAGCGCGGCGGAGGGGCCCCGCCACACCTACGACCTGTGCTGGGAGGAGGGCGGGCTGCTGTACGACGTCTGGGTGTCGGCGCCGGTGGGGAAGGTGCGGGAGGGCCGGGAGTACTTCGACGTGGCCCTCGACACGTTCTCGGTCACGGGTGTGTGACCGGTTCGCCGCCCCTGTGGCTGCGGACGCCGGGCGCGCGGTAGAGATGACGCATGAGCAGTGACGGGGGAACCGGCCGCGGGGCCGACGACACGACGAGTTTTGTTCTGCAACCGCCGAGACCGCGGCCGGCTCCGGGCGACGCGGCCCCCGCGGCGCCGGGCCCGGCCGCCACCCCGGCAACGGAGCACGCCCCGGCCGCCGCGGCCGGGAGCCCGGCACCTTCGGCCCTGGATCACGCCTCGGCCGCTCGGGCAGAGGACCCGGCGTCCTCCGCCGTGGACCACGCCTGGGCCGCTCCGGCCGGGAGCCCGGCACCTTCGGTCGTGGACCACGCCTCGGCCGGTCCCGCCGCTCACCCGGCGTCCTCCGCCGTGGAGCCGGGGGCCGGGCGGCTCGTCGCGGGCCGCTACCGGCTGCTCGGCAAGCTGGGCCACGGCGGTATGGGCACGGTGTGGCGGGCCAAGGACGAGACGGTGGACCGTGAGGTCGCCGTCAAGGAACCCCGCGTACCGGACCACCTTCCCGAGCGCGAACAGTCCCACGTCTTCGAACGGATGCGTCGCGAGGCCCGTGCGGCGGCCCGGCTGGACCACCCCGCGGTGGTGAACGTGCACGACGTCGCGGTCGTCGGCGGCCGGCCCTGGATCGTGATGGAGCTGGTGCACGGCCGCACCCTCGGCAGCGCGCTGGAGGACGGCACGCTGGACGCGCGGGAGGCGGCCCGGATCGGGCTTCAGGTCCTCGGCGCGCTGGAGGCGGCACACGCGGCGGGCGTGCTGCACCGGGACGTCAAACCCGACAACATCCTGCTGGGCCGGCACGGCCGGGTGGTCCTCACGGACTTCGGCATCGCCTCGATCGAGGGCGACCCGCGGCTCACGGACACCGGCGGCCTGGTCGGCTCGCCCGAGTTCATCGCGCCGGAGCGGGTGCTCGGGCAGCGGCCCGGCCCGGCGAGCGACCTGTGGTCGCTGGGCGTGGTGCTGTACACGGCCACGGAGGGCGTGTCGCCGTTCCGCCGCAGCAACACGCCGGCCACCCTCCAGTCCGTCCTCAACGCCACTCCGGCGCCGCCCGCGTCCGCCTCCGGCCCGCTCGCCGAGGTCATCGAGGGGCTGCTGCGCAAGGACCCCGCGCACCGCCCCACGGCGGACCGGGTCCGCGCCCTGCTCCGGGAAGCCGCGAGCCCCCCGGCACCCCCCGCACCCCCGTCCCCGTCCTCGCCCCCGTCCCCGTCCCCGTCCCCGTCCTCGTCCCCGTCCTCGTCCCCGTCCTCGTCCCCGTCCTCGCCCCCGTCCTCGTATTCGTCCTCGCCCCCTTCCCCTTCTCCGGCGCCCCTGCCCCCCACGGGCCCCTCGCCGTCCCAGGCCGCCCCGGCCACCCCGGCCGTGCCCCGCTCGCGCCGCCGGGGCCGTGTCGCCTGGTTCGCGGCCGGCGCTGCGGCGGTCGCGGCGGCGGCCGCGGTGGCCGTCACCGCCCGTCTCGTCCTCGCGGACTCCTCCGCGGGGCCCCTGCCCGACGGCTGGGCGAAGCGGCCGGCGAGCGGACTGGGCGTCACTCTCGCCGTCCCCGCGAGCTACCAGGTCACCCGGCCGGAGAAGGACGACAGCGACAAGAACTGGGTGACGTACACGGACTGGAGCGGCGGCATCTGGATCCGGCTGCACCTGGACCGCCGGTCGGAGGACTCCCTGGACCGGATCAGATCGAGCGCGCGGGCCCAGATGTACGACGCCAACGAGCGGTTCAAGAGCCAGGGCGACTACGAACTGGGCATGGGCAGGGCCACGAGGACCGTCCCGGACACGGACGCCACGTACCAGGGCCGGCAGGCCGCCGGGAACACGGTCACCTGCCCCTCGGACGACTCGGACGGCCGCCCGCGCGAACTCCGGATCTTCTACTACCGCACGAAGTCCGGGGACATGTACGAACTGGCCGTCGGCTATCCGGGCAGGGGCGACTTCACCGCCCGCGGCCGGGAGGTGGCGAAGGCGGCGATCGCCAACCTGGACATCGCCAGGCCCTGAGACGCGTGGTCCCGGGCGTCCCCGGCCCCGGACGTCATGCCGCCCCGCGGTCGCGGTACCTGCCCGGTGTGATCCCGAACTCCCGGCTGAACGCGTGGGAGAGGGCGTACGGGCTGCCGTACCCCGTTTCCCGCGCCACCGTCGCGAGCGAGGCGTCCGTCTCGCGCAGCCGTGTCGCCGCCAGCGTCAGCCGCCACCAGGTGAGGTACGCCATCGGCGGCCGTCCGACCAGCGCGGTGAAGCGGCGGGCCAGGGTGGCCCGGGAGACGCCCGCCTCGGCGGCCAGCCGGCCGGCCGTCCAGGGGGCCGCCGGGTCGGAGTGCAGGGCCCGCAGCGCGGCCGTGGTCACCGGGTCGTTCAGCACCGCCGGCCAGGCCCCCGTCTCCGCCTCGGCCATCCAGGCCCGGATCAGATAGACGAAGAGCAGGTCCAGCAGGCTCGGCAGGGCGAGGCAGCCGCCCGGACGGCGCTCCTCCAGCTCGCGCGCCAGCAGGTCCACGCCCGCCCGCAGCTCCGGGTGGCCGCCGAACCGGTGGGGCAGATGCACGACCTGCGGCAGCTCCGCCATCAGGGGATGCGTACGGCTGCGGTCGAGCCGGTACTTGCCGCACAGCAACTCCACCTCGGGCCCGGGCCCGGGCCGCCGTACGTCCGTGTCCCGCACCTCCTCGAAGGGGACCGCCCGCCGCACCTCCACCGCCCCCGCCGCCGCGTGCGCCAGCACGTGCCCGGCGCCGTGCGGAAGCAGCACCACGTCCCCCGGCCCGAGAGTCACGGGCTCGCCGCCCCCGTCCGGCAGGAGCAGGCAGGTGCCGCTCAGGACGACATGGAAGCCCGCGCCCTCGTAGGGCGCCAGCCGGACGCACCAGGCTCCGCCCACCCGCAGCCGGCTGGAGGAGGGGCTGCCCGCCCGGACGGCGGCGATCGCATCGCTGACCACATCCATGAGACGGCAGCGTATCTTCCTGCGCCGATCAGGCATTGGGACGCTCACATCGGAAATCTAGAGTCCTTCGTATGACAGATGATCACGTACAGCGATTCCTGATCGGTGACGTCGAGGTGCTGCGCATCGTCGAGTGGCGGGGGCCGCACGTGCCCGTCGCCGAGCTGGTGCCCGGGTGCGGGCCGGAGGTGTGGGCCGCGCACGAGGCGCAGCTCGTCCCCGACCACCGGGAGGCCGGCGGCGACCGGGCCGTGGTGGCGCTGCAGACCTGGGTGCTGCGCACCGGCGGACGGACCGTGCTGGTCGACACCGGTGTCGGCAACGGCCGGGAGCGGCCCGGCAGCCCCTTCTTCCATCAGCGGCAGGGCGACTTCCCGGGCCGGCTGGAGCGGGCGGGCATCCGGCCCGAGGACGTCGACGTCGTCGTCAACACCCATCTGCACGCCGACCACGTCGGCTGGAACACCCGGGACGCCGACGGCGAGTGGGTGCCGTCCTTCCCGCGGGCCCGCTACCTCTTCCCGGCCGCCGACGACCACCACTTCGGCCCGGCCGGCGGCTACGCGGGCGGGGCGCGGCCCATGGACCGGCTGGTCTACGAGGACAGCGTCGCGCCCGTGCACCGCGCCGGGCAGGCGCGGTTGTGGCAGGACACGCACCGCATCGACGAGCACCTCGTGCTGGAGGCCGCCCCCGGGCACACCCCGGGCTCCTCCGTCCTGCGCGTCGAGTCCCGCGGTGAACGCGCGGTGTTCGTCGGCGACCTGCTGCACAGTCCGGTGCAGATCCTGCGGCCCGAGTGCAGCAGCTGCTTCTGCCTCGATCCGGAGGAGGCGGCCCGGACCCGGCGGCGCGTGCTGGAACGGGCGGCCGAGGAGCGGGCGTTGGTGGTGCCGGCGCACTTCGGCGGGGCCGGTGCGGTGGAGGTGCGCGCGGCCGGGTCCGGTTTCGGCCTGCACCGCTGGGCCGTCTGACCGCCCGCTTCGACAACGGCGTGGTGCGCACGGTACTCATGTGACATGACTGAAGACGGCGAACACCCGCCCGACGCACGTCTGATCGGCGGCCGTTACCGGCTGGCCGGACGCCTCGGGTCCGGTCCGGCCGGGACCGTGTGGCGGGCCCGGGACGAGCGGGGGCGGGGCCTGGTCGCCGTCAAGGAGCCGCGGCTGCCCGGCGATCCGGCCGCCGACGAGGAGAGCCGGCGGATCGCGCACCGGCTGCACCACGAGGCCCGGGCCGCCACCCGGGTGCGGCACCCCTCGGCCGTGACGGTGTACGACGTCGTCACCGAGGACGGGATCCCCTGGATCGTCATGGAGCTGGTGGCGGGCGAGTCGCTGCGCGAGGTGCTGCGGCGCGGGCCGCTGCCGGCCGCCGAGGCCGCGCGCATCGGGCTCGCCGTCCTCGGCGCGCTGCGCGCCGCCCACGCCGTCGGCATCGTGCACCGGGACCTCAAACCGGCCAACGTCCTGCTGGAGTCCGGCACCGGGCGGGTGGTCCTCACCGACTTCGGCATCGGCGACGGGCGCCCGGACGAGGCGCCCGCCGGCTTCGCCGCCCCCGAGCGGGCGGCGGGCCCCGGCGCCGGTCCGGCCTCCGACCTGTGGTCCCTGGGCGCGCTGCTGCGCGCCGCCCTGGGAGACACGGACCCGGGCTCGCTGGCCCCGCTGCTGGACCGGCTGCGGGCCGACGAGCCGGCGGCCCGGCCGCACGCGGCGGAGGTCGACGCCGCGCTCCGCGGCCACCTGGGCCTCGCCCCCGTACCGGAGCCGCCGCCCGAGCCGGCCCCCGATCCCCGCCCCCTGCCCGCCGGCCGCGCCCCGGTCCCGGCCCCCGCGCCCCGCCGCACCCCCCTGGCCGCCCTGGGCCTGATCCTCGCGAGAAAACCCGAGGCCGACTGATCATCACCCCCTCAACGCCCTGATCAGCGCATTTGCTGCCAGTGATCACTGGCAGTGTGTGAGCGTGCCGTGAAACCGCGTTACCGACGGGTACACAAAGCCCGCGCTCCGGCATACCCTGCGCGTCATGACGGACACGCAGGCCCCGGACATCGCCGGCACCAACCCGCTCGCGCCCGCCCCCGAAGGCGCCCGCACCGCCGCCGACGTCGTGACCCCGGAGTTGGTGGCCCAGCTCACCAAGGGCGTCGTCGGCTCCGGCCGCACCGCGAACCACACCCCGTTCACCGGCGAGAAGCTGGCCGACCTGCCCGAGTCCACCCCGGAGGACGTCGACCGGGCCTTCGAGGCGGCCCGCGCCGCCCAGGCCGTGTGGGCGAAGACCCCGGTACGGCAGCGGGCCGCCGCCCTGCTCCGCTTCCACGACCTGCTGCTGGAGCGGCAGGCCGAGGTCCTCGACCTGATCCAGCTGGAGACCGGCAAGGCCCGCCTGCACGCGCACGAGGAGGTGCAGGCCGTCGCCGTCGCCGCCCGCCACTACGGCCGCCGGGCCGCGGCGTATCTGAAGCCCAAGCGGCACATGGGCGCCATGCCGACCCTGACGAAGGTCACGGAACTCCGCCACCCCCGCGGCGTGGTGGGCCAGATCGCGCCCTGGAACTACCCGCTGGAGCTGTCCGTCGGCGACGCCCTGCCCGCCTTCGTCGCGGGCAACGCCGTGGTGATGAAGCCGGACACGGAGACCTGCCTCACCGCGCTGTGGGCACGTGACCTGCTGATCGAGGCCGGGCTGCCCGAGGGGGTCTTCCAGGTCGTCCTCGGCGAGGGCCCGGTCGTCGGCCCGGAGCTGGTCAAGCGCGCCGACTACGTCTCCTTCACGGGCTCCACCCGCACCGGCCGTGAGGTCGCCGCCGGCGCCGCCTCCCGCCTGGTCGGCGTCTCCCTGGAACTCGGCGGCAAGAACGCCATGCTGGTGCTGGAGGACGCCGACATCGAGAAGGCCGCCGCCGGCGCCGTCCGCGCCTGCTTCTCCTCGGCGGGCCAGCTGTGCATCTCCATCGAGCGGCTGTTCGTCCACGAGTCCGTCGCCGACGCCTTCCTGGAGCGGTTCGCCGCCCGCACCCGGGCCATGCGGCTCGGCAACTCCCTCGCGTACGGCGCCGACATGGGCTCGCTGGTCGGCGCACGCCAGCTGGAGACCGTCGAGCGGCATGTGAGGGAGGCCGTCGCCAAGGGCGCGAAGGTGATCGCGGGCGGCGTGGCCCGTCCCGACATCGGCCCCTACTTCTTCGAGCCCACCGTCCTGGACGGCGTCGAGACCTCCATGGCCGTCTGCGAGGAGGAGACCTTCGGCCCGGTCGTCTCCGTCTACCGCTTCACCAGCGACGACGAGGCCGTCGAGCGCGCCAACGCCACCCCGTACGGCCTGAACGCCTCCGTCTGGACGGCGGACGCCCGCCGAGGCCGGGACGTCGCCGCCCGGCTGCGCACCGGCACGGTCAACGTCAACGAGGGCTACGCGCCCGCCTACGGCAGCGTGCAGTCCCCGATGGGCGGCATGAAGGACTCCGGCCTCGGCCGCCGCCACGGCTCCGAGGGCATCCTCAAGTACACCGAGGCCCAGACGGTGGCCCAGCAGCGCCTGCTGCCGATGGCGCCGTCGCTGGGGATGGACGACGAGAAGTACGCCCGGTTCATGAGCACGAGTCTCCGGGTCATGAAGGCATTCCGGTTCCGTTAGGGACACCGTTCGCACACACCCGTTCCCGACGAGGAGAGCACGTGTCGCAGGAGAAGTCTGTCCAGACCCGGGACGAGGACGGGTACGACTACGACGTCATCGTGGTCGGATCGGGGTTCGGCGGCTCGGTCACGGCCCTGCGCCTGACCGAGAAGGGCTACCGGGTGGGCGTCCTGGAGGCGGGCCGCCGCTTCACCCGCGCCACCCTCCCGAAGAACTCCTGGGACCTGAAGAACTACCTCTGGGCCCCGAAGCTCGGCATGTACGGCATCCAGCGGATCCACCTGCTGGGCAATGTCATGGTGCTGGCCGGAGCGGGTGTCGGCGGTGGCTCGCTGAACTACGCCAACACCCTCTACGTGCCGCCGAAGGCGTTCTTCGACGACCCCCAGTGGCGGCACATCACCGACTGGCAGGAGGAGCTGAAGCCGTACTACGACCAGGCCCAGCGCATGCTCGGCGTCCGGCTCAACCCCACCATGACCCCCTCCGACGTCCATCTGAAGGCGGCGGCCCGGCGGATGGGGGTCGGCGACACCTTCCACCTCGCGCCGGTGGGCGTGTACTTCGGCGACGGCAAGGACGCGGACGGCAAGGCGAAGGCCGCCCCCGGCGAGCAGGTGGACGACCCGTACTTCGGCGGGGCCGGGCCCGGCCGCAAGGCCTGTACCGAGTGCGGCGAGTGCATGACGGGCTGCCGGCACGGCGCGAAGAACACCCTCAACGAGAACTACCTGTACCTCGCCGAGAAGGCGGGCGCGGTCGTCCACCCCATGACGACGGTCGTGTCCGTCACGGACGACTCGCGGGGCGGTCACGCGGTGGCGACCCTGCCGACGGACCGCAGGAAGAAGGGCGAGGGCCGGATCTTCACCGCCCGCAAGGTGGTCCTCGCGGCCGGCACCTACGGCACCCAGACCCTGCTGCACCGCATGAAGGCCGGCGGTCAGCTGCCGTACCTGTCGCCGCGGCTCGGCGAACTGACCCGCACCAATTCCGAGGCGCTGGTGGGCGCGCAGACCGACGACCGCCGCTACCGCAGGGCGACCGGCACGCCGCGGGCCGACTTCACGCGGGGCGTCGCCATCACGTCCTCGATCCACCCCGACGAGAACACCCACATCGAGCCGGTCCGCTACGGCAAGGGCTCCAACTCGATGGGCGGTCTGTCGATCCTCCAGGTGCCGTACGCGGAGGACTCCTCGCGGGTGCTCGCCTGGCTGACGAACGCGGCCCGGCATCCGCTGCTGGTCGCCCGGTCCCTGTCCAACCGGCGCTGGTCGGAGCGGACCATCATCGGCCTGGTCATGCAGTCCCTGGACAATTCGCTGACCACCTCGCTGAAGCCCGGCGGCGTCGGCAAGGGGCTGCTCACCGCCCGGCAGGGGCACGGAGCGCCCAACCCCAAGCAGATCAAGGCCGCGACCGAGGCCGCCTCCGCGCTCGCCGCCGAGATCAACGGCTTCGCCGGCAGCAACGTCGGCGAGCTGATGGGCACCCCGCTCACCGCGCACTTCCTCGGCGGCTGTCCCATCGGGGACTCCGCCGAGACGGGTGTGATCGACCCGTACCACCGGCTCCACGGCCACCCCGGCATCTCGGTCGTGGACGGCGCGGCGGTCTCGGCGAACCTGGGGGTGAACCCCTCGCTGACGATCACCGCGCAGGCCGAGCGGGCGATGTCGTTCTGGCCGAACAAGGGCGAGGAGGACCCGCGGCCCGCGCCGGGAGCGGCGTACGAGCGGCTGAAGCCGGTGGAGCCGCAGGCCCCGGTGGTTCCGGCGGACGCGTTCGGCGCGCTGCGGCTGCCGTTCCTGGGGATGCCCGCGGTGCCGCCGAAGAAGTGACCGGAAAAGGCGTGGAGGGACCTGCATCCCCCTCCGAAGGCAGGTCCCTCACACCGTTTCTTGATCCGGCAGGTTTGATCAGCGAAAAGTGTGAAGGGTTGCTCCGGATCCGCGAGGTTTCCTTGTGATGTGGGTCACATGACCTCGCTCCGGGTACGGGCATGACGAAGGGCCCCGCGGGACGGAGAGGCCGCGGGGCCCTTCGTGCAGTCAGCACCGGCTCAGGGCGGCGCCGGTGCCCGGGAACGGCGCCGGGGGGTTGCGCCGCTTGTTCATGTGCCCTGTACCTGTATGCGGTTTTCCGCCGGCCGGCCCCGGGCGTCCCCGGAGCCGGCCGTTCTCTTGGGTGACCGGGCTGCTGTCCCCTGCCGTCCGGTCACTTTCCGGAGCGAGGTCCCACGGCGTACGGCACGACCCGTACGCCTCATCGCTCCGGCGAGCCACGCGTGGTTCTGTCGGGCCCGCCCCTGGCTGGCACGGACATCCCCCTCAACGAAGCGGTGCGCGGGCCGGTCACGCGCCGTACGGGTGAGACCGGGACCGAACTCAGATGCGACCCCGGCACAGCTCCAGCAGGGTCATCGCGAGGGAGGTGCCGGGCTTGCCGAGGGCGTCCCGGTAGCGGCCGAGGATCTCCATCTCGCGGGAGAGGTGCACCCGCCGGCCGCCGGAGGCGATCCGGGTCTGCTGGACGACGGCGGACACGGCCATCCGCTCCTGGATGAGACCGATGATCCGGTCGTCCAGCGCGTCGATGCGCTCCCGGGCACCGGCGATGGTCGCCTCGGGGCCGGAGGCCGCCGTGGGCGGGGTGGCCGGCGCGGGCGGGGTGGCGCCCTGCGGGGCGGCGGTCGCTTCCGGGGTGGTGGTGGTCATGTCGGGCTCCTCGGTCGGTCACGGCGGAAGGCCCCTGGAACGGCAGAACCCGGAACAACGACAGGCGCCCCGGGCCTTGTCGGCCCGGGGCGCCTGGGAAGTCGCTTGGCGTCAGCTCAAGCAGCACGACCATGGCAGCCGGCGGGCCGGGTGCCATAGGTAAAGACGAAGGTCGAGTGCTTGCGCATACGGCCAGTATGCCACGGCCCCGTACGGGGGAGGGCCTTCCCGCCCACCCCCGTTAGACTCGGTAGCACAGACCCCCGCCCGACCACCAGAAGGCACCCCGTGTCATCAGCGACTCCCACTGCCGCCACCCCCGACACCGTCCTGGTCGTCGACTTCGGCGCGCAGTACGCCCAGCTCATCGCCCGTCGCGTCCGCGAGGCGCGGGTCTACAGCGAGATCGTGCCGAGCACCATGCCGGTCCAGGAGATGCTCGCCAAGAACCCCGCGGCGATCATCCTCTCCGGCGGCCCCTCGTCGGTGTACGAGGAGGGTGCCCCCCGCCTCGACCGCGAGCTCTTCGAGGCCGGTGTCCCCGTCTTCGGCATGTGCTACGGCTTCCAGCTGATGGCGCAGGTCCTCGGCGGCACCGTCGACAACACCGGCGCGCGCGAGTACGGCCGTACCGACCTGCACGTCTCCCGGAACTCCTCCACCCTGTTCGAGGGCACCCCGGGCGAGCAGCACGTGTGGATGTCGCACGGCGACGCCTGCTCCGCCGCCCCCGAGGGCTTCACGGTCACCGCGTCCACCGACGTCGTCCCCGTCGCCGCGTTCGAGAACGACGAGAAGAAGCTCTACGGCGTCCAGTACCACCCCGAGGTCATGCACTCCACGCACGGCCAGCAGGTGCTGGAGCACTTCCTGTACCGCGGCGCCGGCCTGGAGCCGAACTGGACCACCGGCAATGTGATCGAGGAGCAGGTCGAGGCCATCCGCGAGCTGGTCGGCGACAAGCGCGCGATCTGCGGCCTGTCCGGCGGCGTGGACTCCGCCGTCGCCGCCGCCCTCGTCCAGAAGGCCATCGGCTCCCAGCTGACCTGCGTCTACGTCGACCACGGCCTGATGCGCAAGGGCGAGACCGAGCAGGTCGAGAAGGACTTCGTCGCGGCCACCGGCGTGCAGCTGAAGGTCGTCGACGCCGAGAAGCGCTTCCTCGACGCCCTCAAGGGCGTCTCGGACCCCGAGGAGAAGCGCAAGATCATCGGCCGGGAGTTCATCCGCGTCTTCGAGCAGGCGCAGGCCGAGATCATCGCCGACGAGGGCCCGGCCGTGGAGTTCCTGGTCCAGGGCACCCTGTACCCGGACGTGGTCGAGTCCGGCGGCGGCACCGGCACCGCGAACATCAAGTCGCACCACAACGTCGGCGGTCTGCCCGAGGATCTCGAGTTCAAGCTGATCGAGCCGCTGCGCAAGCTGTTCAAGGACGAGGTCCGGATGGTCGGCCAGGAACTGGGCCTGCCGGAGGAGATCGTCCAGCGCCAGCCGTTCCCCGGCCCGGGTCTCGGCATCCGGATCGTCGGCGAGGTGACCAAGGACCGTCTCGACCTGCTGCGCGACGCCGACGCCATCGCCCGCGAGGAGCTGACCGCGGCCGGCCTGGACCGCGACATCTGGCAGTGCCCGGTGGTCCTGCTCGCCGATGTCCGCAGCGTGGGCGTCCAGGGCGACGGCCGCACCTACGGCCACCCCGTCGTCCTGCGCCCGGTCTCCTCCGAGGACGCCATGACCGCGGACTGGTCCCGGCTGCCCTACGACGTCCTCGCCCGTATCTCGACCCGCATCACCAACGAGGTCCGCGACGTCAACCGGGTCGTCCTCGACGTGACCTCGAAGCCGCCGGGCACCATCGAGTGGGAGTAGTCCTCCCGCGGGTGAAGGTCACGTCCGCCTGAGAGCGCGCACCGGCTCTCCGGGCTTCCAGACCTGGGCGACCAGATACGTGTCGTCCTCGACGTAGGTCCGTACGACCTCCGTCAGCTCGGTGCGGAAGAGGTGGAACGGCTGCGGCGGTTCCACCTCTTTCACGTACGCGGCCCTGGCCGGGCCCTCCTCGACCTCGAACGCCCGCCCGCCGACCCGCACGTCCCCGCCGCCGCTCGTGTCGGTCCCGTCGCCGGGGTTGGCCTGGAGGGTGAAACGCGGGTCGCGGCGCAGGTCGAGGGCCTTGCGGGAGCCCGGCATCATGCCGAGCCACAGCTCCCCGCCCAGGAACCGCACCTCCAAGCCGGAGGTGCGGGGCGAGCCGTCCCCGCGGAGGGTCGCAAGGACGTGGTGCCGATACGCGCCGAAGCGCTCCTCGGCGATCCTCGCCAGTTCGGGTGCGGCGCTGCTGAAGGATGCCCAGTTCATGCGCGCCAGTCTCACCGTGAATCCCGACATCCTCTGTCGGGTATGCGCCGCGTACGGCATCTTTACAAACCGGCTCTGCCCTTTTGCGCCGCCCGGCGGTACCTTCCGGCCCGTACGCCATGCAAGTACGGGAGGATCTATGCACGGGCCCACCCCGCCCCTGCCGCTGCCCACAGCCCAGCTGCGGTTCGCCATGCCGCCGATGCACGACTCGGCCGAGGACGAACGCCGGCACCGCAAGGAACGGCTCGCGGGCGCCCTGCGGATCTTCGGGCGGGCCGGATTCGAGGACGGGGTGTCCGGGCACATCACGGCCCGGGACCCGGAATTCACCGACTGCTTCTGGGTGAACCCCTTCGGGATGCCGTTCAAGCACGTCACCGTCGGCGATCTGGTCCTCGTCAACCAGGACGGCCAGGTCGTCGAGGGCCGCTACCACGTCAACCAGGCCGCGTTCACCGTGCACGCCCAGGTGCACGCCGCCCGCCCCGACGTCGTCGCCGTCGCCCACTGCCACTCGGTGCACGGCCGCGCCCTCGCCGCCCTCGGCGACCTCATCGACCCCATCACCCAGGAGAGCTGCGCCTTCTACGAGGACCTCGCCCTGTACGACACCTACACCGGTGTCACCGTGGACGCCGAGGAGGGCCGCCGGATCGCCGCCGCCCTGGGCTCCCGCAAGGCGCTCGTCCTGCGCAACCACGGACTGCTCACCGTCGGCGACTCGGTGGACGCGGCGGCCTGGTGGTTCCTCTCCCTGGACCGGTCCTGCCAGGTGCAGCTGCTGGCCAAGGCGGCGGGCCGGCCGGTCCTCATCGACCACAAGGCGGCCGTCGCCACCCGCGAACAGCTCGGCGGTGACCTGGTGGGCTGGATCAACTACCAGCCGCTGTGGCAGGACATCAGCCGCAGCGAACCGGACCTGCTCAGCTGAGACCGCCGCCGCAGCCGCCCGGCAGGACACCGCACCCGACCCGGCCACGGACCCCGCACCCGCCCCGGCCACGGACCCCGCACTCGCCCCGCCCCGCCGACACGCACCACCTGGCCGCCGTCGGCCGTGCCGCCGCCGAAGGCCCAGGTCCCGTCCCGCTGGATGATCCCGGCCCGACGGTGATTCCCGCGGCCGGGTCAACACGGCGGCCCCGGCTTCACCCGCGGTGACCCGGCCCAGCCGCCCCGGACGGCCCGGCGTAGGGCACAATTCGCTGTCAACACCGGGGAGTTGTCCGTCCGTCGCGCCCACCACGGGCACCGGCGGCCGACTCGGCAGGTCGTGGGGAAGGCGGGCGTCGGGCGTGGCGGTGCAGGAGGCGAGAGGGGACACGGGTGCCGAAGGCGTCCACGAGGGCGGCTGCACCTGCGGAGACTGTCCGCACGGCGCACGGCAGGGCCACCGGCGGGCCGTCGCCGCGTTCCTGCGCCGGCGCGACGAGTTCGCCGCCGGCCGGGGACTGCCGACGGCCGTGGCCCACTCGGCCTCGGCGTCCCGCCAGTGGGTCTCCGAGGAACTGACCCAGCGGGCCGAGGCCGTCGCCGAACAGGGCCGGGCCGAGGGCGCGGTCCGGCTCGCCCGGCTGTGGCTGCGGACGGTGTGCGCGGTGTGGGGCGCGGTGATCGCACTGCTGCTCGCCGAGGCGCTCACCGCGATCGGCGCGGGCTGGACCGGCGCCCGCACCGCCGCCCTGCTCGCCGCGCTCGCCGTCGCCGGTGCGCTGACCGCCGCCTGCTTCTTCCACCGGGCGCGCGGCGGCGCGCTCGCACCGGTGATCGGCGAGGACAATCGCATCTCCACCTCCCGTACCGTTGCCGCCTGCTGGCTGCTGTTCGTCGGTTACGCCGTCCTGCTGCTGGCCGCCCGCCTGGCCGCCGCCTCCGGCCGCACCGAACGCGACGCGCTGATCGCCGGCCTCGATCTGGCGCGCGGCGCGGGCGTGGTGACCGTCCTCGCCGTGGTGTGCGGCATCGCCGTCCTCGTCCGCCGCGTGGTGGGCCTGCGCATCCTCGGACAGCGCCTGCAGAAGGTGCCGGCCCACCGCCCGCGCGCCGCCGACCTGCTCACCGACGATTCCGGCCGGGGCGCCTTCGCCGACATCCAGTACGTCGCCATCAGCGCCGTGGCCCTGCTGTTCGCCGCCGTACGGCTGGCCCGCCGCCCCGACCGGCTGCCCGACCTGCCCTGGGGTCTCGGCGTGATCGTGCTGATCTCGGCCGCGACCTACCTGGCCGGCAAGTACGCCGAGGGCGGCCGGCCGGTGATCCTCTCGGTGGTCCGTGCCCGCGAGCCCGGCGACCTGGACGGCCCGGTCCGCACCGGCGACGACATCGAGATCCGCGGATCCGGCTTCGTCCCGCCCGGCGCCCAGAGCGCCGACCGGCTCTCCCGGATGGTGGTCCGCATCGGCGCGGTCGACGTCCACGTCCCCCTGGTCCCCGTCGCGGGCGGCTTCCGCAACCCCACGGACACCGCCCTGACCGTGCCCGTGCCCGCGGACGTCGAGCCCGGCGCGGTGGACGTCCAGGTGGTGACCGCGGCCGGCGTCGCGACCAACCGGTACGCCCTCCAGGTGACGGAGTGAGCGCCGGGAGAGGCCGCTCGGACGCCCGAAATCCGGAAAATCGTCCGGGACAGGATTGAACTGTCTCCCTTCGTCATACGTATCGTCAGGTGAGGGCACGGTGGGCGAGAGGCGGCTGGCAGTGATGACTCACGGCATGCGGACGGACATGTCCGCCCGGCTGGAAGGCCCCCGCGGCTGGCGGGACACAGCCGCCCACTACGCCCTGCTTCCGCTGCGCGTCTTCCTGGGCGTCACCTTCATCTACGCGGGCCTGGACAAGCTCACCGACAGCGCGTTCCTGAAGTCCGGCGGCGCCGGCTCGATCGGTGACACCATGCGCGCGGCCCGGGACTCCGCCGCCGTCCCCGCCCTGATCGACCTGGCCCTGAAGAACCCGGTCGGCTTCGGCTTCGCCATCTCTCTCGGGGAACTGGCCGTCGGCATCGGCACCCTGCTCGGTCTGTTCGGCCGGCTGGCCGCACTCGGCGGCGCGCTGATCTCGCTCAGCCTCTGGCTGACGGTGAGCTGGGCGACCACCCCCTACTACTACGGCAACGATCTCGCCTACCTGATGGCCTGGCTCCCCCTGATCCTCGCCGGCGCGCCCTACCTCTCGCTGGACGCGGTCTGGCGGGCCCGGCGCCGCTTCCGCGGTCTCCGCTAACCGCCCTCCCCGCCGCCCCGTCTGCGGATCCCCCGGGCCAGGGTGGCCGTGGCGCCGGCCAGGCACAGCCCGCCCACGACCAGCGGCACGACCGCGAACCACGGCGTGTCCCACAGACCGCCCGCGTCCCCCGCGTAGACCGCGCCCGTGGCGGTGAGGAAGAGCCCGGCGACCAGCTTCCCGGGCTGGAACTCATGACGCAGCACGGCTGACCTCCACCTGTCCCACTCCGACGCCGAGCGTGAGATCCAGCGTGCCCGACTTCGCGGCACCCTCGGCCGGTGCCAGCGTCACGTCCTTGTGCCTGCCGGGCCGCACGTCCACGTCCTTTCGGCTGTCCTCGGGCAACCGGATGTCCCCCACTCCCACATCGATGCTCATCTTCACCGTCGCGTCCGCCGGCACGATCACCTTCAGCTGTCCCGCGCCCACCCGGGCGTCCGTGGCGACCGTCCGGCCCTCGCCGGGGCGCACCCGCGTCAGATCGAGGGTGCCCCGCCCGGTGCCGAGGTCGTACGCGGAGCGCACCTGGTTCGCCGTGGCGGGCTTCCACGACCTCTCCCGCCACTGGGTGGTGATGTCCCCGGGCAGAGCCGCCGCCCCGGCGAGCAGTGCCGCCGTGACCAGCGCCAGGAACACCGTCCCGGCACCGGTCCGGCCGAGGAACGCGCTGAGCGCGAGGCCCAGCCCGAACACCGCGAGCGCGCACGCCAGACCGGTCTGCAGGCTGACGCCCAGCGGGTGCGTGTCCCAGCTGAGGCCGGTGCCCAGGCCGCCCGCCAGCAGGGCCAGCAGGAACACCCAGCCGCCGATCCAGCGTGGGCCGCGCGGTCCCGGCGGCGCGGTGCGCGGCGGGGGTGTCTCCCCGGGGTGGGTCCAGGGGTCGGGTATGCCGACGTCCAGGACCGAGGTGAGGTCCCACCGGCGGGCGTCGCCGGGCCCCCACAGATAGCCGGTGCCGCCGACATGGGTGCCGTCCTTGACTATCGGGTCCCGCCACCAGGAGGGGTAGGTGGTGACGACCGGCGGCGCCTGGGCCTCCGGCGGGGCGTCGGCGGCGGCCTGCGCGGCCAGGGGGTCGGGGTCGGGGGCGCCCCGGCGCCGCGACCAGTACCCCGCGCCCGCGAGCAGCAGCGAGAGCACCGTGGCGAACGCCAGCACGCCGCCGTTTCTCAGCATGGTCAGGAAGATCCCGCAGCCCACCAGCGCGAACAGCACGGCGGCCAGCGCCTGGCCGTCGACCCGGCCCGTGAAGAGCTTGCGGAGCTCGTTCTCCTCCTCGTCCTCGTACGGCACCAGGAGCCAGACGAAGCCGTAGAAGATGAGGCCCAGGCCGCCGGTCGCGGCCAGCACGGCCAGCGTGATCCGGAAGATCACCGGGTCCATGTCGGTCTGCCGCCCCAGTCCCGCGCACACGCCCGCGATCATCTTGTGCCGGCGGTCGCGCCGGAACCGGCCGGGGACCCGGGGGTCCTCCTGCTGATCCGGCTCGTCCGCGGGGGACCGGGTGCCGGTGCGGGGGGCGGAGCCGGCGGGGGCGTCGGTGCCTCCGGCGTTCCCGCCCTCGCCTGCACTGGTGCCGGCACCGGCACCGGCATCGGTGCCGGTGTCGCTGTCGGCGCCGATGCCGGTCCCGGCCGCTCCCGTCTTTCCCGTCGCGGCGGGCGCGGCATCCGTCGGCCCGGTGCCCGGGACCGGGCGCGGGCCGGGGCCGGGTCCCGGACCCGTCGCGGCGTGCTCGTGATCCGTCATGTGTCCATGGTGACGGCCCGGCCGTCGCCGCGGCAGTCGGGACGACCCTGGGCCAACCCTGAATTCGGCCCTGAGACGGGACGGGGAGACGTTCGAGCGGCGCCGACGGGCGCGGCACGCCCGACGACCCGCCCACCCCGACCGGCTCCGGCGAAGATCAGGGGCGTCTCCGGGGCCGACCCTGATGCCCGGTCCCGCCGCTCGTGTGACCATCGTTGGCATGCCGGAAGCCGCAAGCCTGCCACTCGACGATCCGCGGCCCCCGCGCAAGCTCTACCGCAGCAGCGACGGACGCTGGCTCGGCGGAGTGGCGCGGGGCCTCGCCGGGCACCTCGGGCTGCCCGTCGTCTGGGTCCGGCTCGTCTTCGTCGGCCTGTTCATGGCCGACGGCCTCGGCGCGCTGCTGTACGCGGCGTTCTGGTTCTTCGTCCCGCTCGGCATCGGCGGCGTCGGCGACCAGAAGCCGTCGCTGGTGGCCACGGAGACCTCGCCGGACGGCCGTCGCAAACTGGTGGCCCGCAAGCCGGACCGGGGACAGATCGTCGCGCTGCTCCTCATGGTCATCGTGTCCATGGTCTTCGTGGGCAGCGTCAACCTGGGCAGCGCGGCCAAGGCGTATCTGGTGCCGGCCGTGCTCGTCGCGGCCGGTGTCGCCCTCGTCTGGCGCCAGGCGGACAATGCCCGGCGGGCCCGCTGGGTCGAGGCCGGCCGACGCCGCCGCACCCTCACCCTGCTGCGCGCGGCCGGCGGGGTCCTGCTCGTCACGGCCGGTGTCTCCGCCATCTTCGTGATGCAGGGCTCGGCCGCCCATCTCGGCGCGGTCCTCCAGGCCGCGCTCGCCGTCCTCGTCGGCATCACCCTGCTCGCCGGCCCCTATCTGGTCCGCATGACCCAGGACCTGTCGGAGGAGCGGCTGATGCGCATCCGCGCCCAGGAGCGCGCCGAGGTCGCCGCCCACGTCCACGACTCCGTGCTGCACACCCTCACCCTGATCCAGCGCAACGCCGACAGCGCGAGCGAGGTGCGCCGCCTCGCCCGCGCCCAGGAACGCGACCTGCGCACCTGGCTGTACAAGCCGGAGGGCACCGGCAAGGACGAGGCCGACGAGCCGGACACGGTCGCGGAGGCGGTCCGCCGCAACGCCGCCGAGGTGGAGGACAAGCACGGGGTGCCCATCGAGGTCGTGATCGTCGGTGACTGCCCGCTCGACGAGAGAACCGCTGCGCAGATGCAGGCCGCGCGCGAGGCGATGGTGAACGCCGCCAAGTACGGTGGCGAGGGCGGTGCCGTACAGGTCTACGCCGAAGTCGAGGGCAGGACGGTCTTCGTGTCCGTGCGGGACCGCGGCCCCGGCTTCGACCTCGACGCGATACCCGCCGACCGCATGGGCGTTAGAGAATCGATCATCGGCCGCATGGAACGCAACGGCGGCACGGCCCGGCTGCGGTCGGTGCCGGGCGGCGGCACCGAGGTCGAGCTGGAGATGGAGAGGGCGGAGAAGACGTCATGAGCGACGCGACCGAGGCGAACGGCACGGCGGGAGCGGCCGGGGCGGGCGGGTCCGGGGCGGCCGACGGCGGCGAGGACGGACGGCACGTACGGGTGGTGCTCGTGGACGACCACCGGATGTTCCGCACCGGCGTCCAGGCCGAGATCGGCCAGACCGCCGAGACCGGGGTCGAGGTGGTCGGCGAGGCCGCGGACGTCGACCAGGCGGTCTCGGTCATCACCGCCACACGGCCCGAGGTGGTCCTCCTCGACGTCCATCTGCCGGGCGGCGGGGGTGTCGAAGTGCTCCGCCGGTGTGCCCCGTTGACGGCCGCCGCCGAACAGCCCGTCCGCTTCCTCGCGCTGTCCGTGTCGGACGCGGCGGAGGACGTGATCGGGGTGATCCGCGGCGGCGCCCGCGGCTATGTCACCAAGACCATCACCGGCGCCGACCTGGTCGACTCGATCTTCCGGGTCCAGGAGGGCGACGCCGTGTTCTCGCCCCGGCTGGCCGGGTTCGTCCTGGACGCCTTCGCCTCCACCGACGCCCCGCCGGTGGACGAGGACCTGGACCGCCTCACCCAGCGGGAGCGAGAGGTGCTGCGCCTGATCGCCCGTGGCTACGCCTACAAGGAGATCGCCAAGCAGCTGTTCATCTCGGTCAAGACGGTCGAGTCCCATGTCTCGGCGGTCCTGCGCAAGCTCCAGCTGTCCAACCGGCACGAGCTGACCCGCTGGGCCACCGCGCGCCGGCTCGTCTGAGCCTGTCGTGGGGCCGGCCGAGCGGGCCTCTCGCTCCGCGGCACCTCAGGCCACCCTGGTCGCCCCCGCGAACGGCATCTCGTCGATCGGGGCCAGGCGTACCGGTGCGGAGGGGTTCGGGGCGTGGATCATCCGGCCGTCGCCCACGTAGATGCCGACGTGACTGATCCCGGAGTAGAAGAACACCAGGTCCCCCGGCTGGAGTTCGGAGCGGGAGACCCGCCGGCCCGCGTTGATCTGGGCGTAGGTGGTGCGGGGCAGGGAGATGCCGGCGGAGCGGTAGGCGGCCTGGGCCAGGCCAGAGCAGTCGAAGGCGTTCGGCCCGGTGGCGCCCCACACGTACGGGCTGCCGAGCTTGGCGTAGGCGTAGGAGACGGCCGCCGCGGCGCGGGCGGTGGGAGCGGCAGCCGATCCGGCCGGCTCCAGCGGCTCGCGCGGGTCCACGGCCGACCGGGAGGCGCGTCCGCCCGTGCCGTCCGCACCGGTGACCTCGGTGCGCTGCCGGGGGGTCAGCCGCGACAGCAGCCGCCTGGCCTCGTCCAGCTTGCCGGTGACGGTCTTCTTCTGCCGTTTCAGCTCGGCCTGCCGTGACCGCAGCGACCTCAGCTCGATACGGGCGGCGCCCCGCAGCCGCTCGATCTCCCGCAGTTGCTGGCGCACTCCCGACACCGCGGCGGCCTGCCGGTCACCGGCTCGCTCCGCCAGGGCGGCGCCGGCCAGGTAGTGGTCGGGGTCGCTGGAGAGGGCCAGTTGCCAGGCAGGGTCGATGCCGCCGTCCCGGTACTGCGCCGCCGCTATCGTCCCCAGCGCGTCCCGGGCCGAATTGAGCTTCTCCTGCCTGCGGGCGGTCTCGTCCTGGAGCGCGCTCAGCCGCCGGCCGGCGGTGTCCGCCTTCTCCTTCGCCCCGTCGTACTTCTCGGTGGCGACCTCGGCCTCTCGGTACAACGTGTCCATTTCGGCCTTCACCTGTGCCGGAGTCAGCTGTGGCTCGGCGTGCCCCGTTCCGTCGAAGCCGGCCGCGGTGGCCGCGCCCGCCAGGGCGAGGGTGGCGGCCGTCCGGGCCGTAGGGCCGAGCGGGCGCTGTGGGGGCTTGCGGTGGGCTGCCACCTGGACCGTCACGTTCCTTCCGTGCGACTCGTACGACCGAGCGGTCGGTACGCCCCGCGGCGGCCCGCACAGGGGGACGGGCCGCCGCCGGGCCTTTCTCGGCGGTGGTGGCCGACGGCCGCCCCTGGTCAGGGCGGCGGTGGGGAGCCGGTCACCTGGGGGAGGACGCTAGGCCGGACGGTGACGAGCGGGTAACGCGGTGTACGGAACTGGTCCTGACGGAGCGGGAAGTGACCGTATGTGATCGCGTCTCCGGCCCGGAGTCGTCGCCTTCACGCAGCGTGGTGACCGAAGCGCGGAAAGGGGGACCGGCGTGAGTCGTGGGGTGCTATGGGACGGATATATGCGAGATCCGTCCTGTCGGCGAACGCCGGAGGTAGCGCAGCGTCACGGACCCCCGCCGTGCTGCCGGGTGCCATCGTGCCGCCGTGCCGCCGTGCCGCCGTGCCGCCGTGCCGCCGTGCGCCGCCGTGCCGCCGGACCGCCGTGCCGCGGGTGCCACCGTGCCCCCGTGCCGCGGCGCGCAGTGCGGCGGTGTGGTCGCGGCTACGGGGGGCGCGCGGGCGGGATCGGGTCGGCGGGCCGGGTCCGAGGGTGGGGCCGGTGGCCGGAGGGCCGGAGGGTCCTGGTTAGGCTCCGGCCCCATGGACGTACTCATCCATCTCTTCGTCGGCCTGCACATCGTCGGTATCGCCGCGCTGCTCGGCGGTTTCCTCACCCAGATGAAGGCGATGGGCCGGGGCACGGCCCGGTTCGTGCCGGGAATGCTGCACGGTGCGGTGACCATGCTGGTCACCGGTGTGGCCCTGGTCGGTCTGAACCAGGCCGACGATCACCACGTCAACACCGTCAAGATCGGTGTGAAGCTGGCGCTGCTGATCGTGATCCTCGGCCTGGTCTACGTGAAGCGCGACGAGGAGCGGATCGACAAGGGCGTGTTCGGCCTGGTCGGCCTGCTGACCACGGCCAACGTCTTCATCGCCGTCCTCTGGACCTGACCCCGGCCGCGCCCGGGTGGACCTGATCCCGGCCGCGCCCGGGCGGGCCTGATCCCGGCCGCGCCCGGGTGGGCCTGGCCCCCGCCGCGCCCGGGCTCAGCCCGGCCGTACGACGCTGTGGACGGCCGCCCCGCCGACGCCGGAGGCCGGCTCCTCGCGGACGTACGCACCCGGCCTGGGGGCGTGGATCACCATGCCGTCGCCCGTCCAGAGCCCGACATGGCCGAGGTCGTCGTGGAAGAACACCAGGTCGCCGGGGCTGGCCTCGTCCAGCGGGACCGGGGTGCCGGCTTCGGCCTGTTCCCGAGCGGTACGCGGAAGGGTGACACCGGCGGACTTCCAGGCGGCCTGGACGAGGCCCGAGCAGTCGTAGGAGCCGGGACCCGCGGTGCCCGACAGACACGGCTTGCCGATCTGGGCACGGGCGAAGGCGATCGCCTTCCTGGCCTTGCTCGCGTCCGTGCCGGACGGTGTGCCGGCGCCCTGGGCGGTCCGCTGTGCCAGCAGCACGCGCGCGTGGGCGATCTTCTTCCGGATCCTGGCCTTGGCCGCCTTCGGGCCGTTCGCGGTGGCCTCCGACGGGCCGTCCGCCGGCGTCACGGCGGCGGTGCCGGGCCCGGCCGGTGCGTCGCCCTCGTCCCGGACCCGCGGAGTGCCCCCGGTGCCCCCGAGGGGAACGCCCCCGGTGGCCCGGGGGGACGAGGCGATGTGCGCGTTCCGCACGGGCTGAGTGATCCCCGCGTCCCGTACGTATGAAGTGATGCCTCGGTCCCGTACCGGCGAGGTGGGATTCGTGTTCCGTCCGGCCTGCGCGGCCTGCGCGGCCTGCGCGGCCTGCGCGGCCTGCGCGGCCTGCGCGGCCTGCGCGGACTGCGCCGACTGCGCGGGCGGTGCGGACGGCGTGGCGCCCGGGCCCCGTACGGGAGCGCCCGGGACGGTGTCCGGGGCCGGAGCGGTGCCGGGCCCGGCCTTGCCGGCGCCCCGCTGAGCCGGGATCGCCCCGTGCCGGACGGACAGGGTGTCCCGCTGGGCGGCGCCGCGCTGGACGGGCAGCCCGCGGTCCTGGGCGCGCCGGGCGACCTCGTCGCGGAGCCGCTGGAGGCTGTCCGCGCGGCGCCGCGCGGACTCGGCCCGCTCGGCCTGCTGCGCCCGTTCGGCCCGTTCGGCCTGCCGCGCCCGCTCGGCCTCCTGGACCCATTCGGCCCGCTCGGTCCTCTCGCCCCGCTCCCTGCCCGCGCCGGACGTGACGGATGTCTCGGCCGCCGACTCGGCCCGGCGGTACAGGTCGTCGATCTTCCGCTCGACCTCTTCCAGGCTCGGCCTGCCATGACCGGCCGCGGGCGTGGCCTCGGCGGTCTGGGAGAACACGGCCACGGAGGTGAGAGCGGCGGTGGCGAGGGCGGGGGTGCGGATGCCCGCCCCCTGGGTTCCGCCGGGGCGCGGCTTGCGGTGCGACGCCAAGGGTGGCGACTCCTTCCGTGCTGCCGCCTACCGGGTTAGCTGTCGGGTTCGGGCGGGTGGAAGGGTTGCCCTACGGCGTCGTCCCTGGCGGGAGTCGGCCGATTCACCCCAGGAACGGTGGGTCCCCGGCTCCGGGCACCGTGCGGGGTGCGCCGGACTCGGCGGAGGCCACATGGCCCGGCGACGTTCGCCGGAGAGGGGTCGTGCGGCCTGACGGCAAACTAGCCAACTCGTGTGTCTTCTGTGAAGGTTGGTGCGCGGTTTGTCCGATACATTTCCGTGACCTGGGCGAGGTTTCACATGTGCGTGACCAGGCACTTCCGCTGGGTGAGCGGTCGGCGGGCGCTATTGACGCGAAGATCAACTGGCCGGGAAGCGGGCCATGTTCCGGGGACGGCGACCGGTTGTCGGTGGGGCGCCCTAGACTCGTAGAGCGATGAGCAGCCTCTTTGACGACAGCTTCCTGGCGGACCTCCAGCCCTCGCGCGGGCGCGACGAGGAGCCCCCGCCGCCGCCCGAGGACGATCACGCTCCGGAGCCGATTCCGGACGATCTGTTCGGCGGGAAGTTCGACGTGCCGCCGGACCGGGACGCCTACTACCGCAACGGTGCCCCGCGTCCCGCGCTCGACGCGGCGGCCCTCCTGGACGGGCTGAACGAGAACCAGCGCGCCGCGGTCGTGCACGCCGGCTCCCCGCTGCTCATCGTCGCCGGCGCCGGCTCCGGCAAGACCCGCGTGCTGACCCACCGCATCGCCCACCTGCTCGGCGAGCGGGACGTCCACCCGGGCCAGATCCTCGCGATCACCTTCACCAACAAGGCCGCGGGCGAGATGAAGGAGCGCGTGGAGCAGCTCGTCGGCCCGCGCGCGAACGCGATGTGGGTGATGACCTTCCACAGCGCGTGCGTGCGGATCCTGCGCCGCGAGTCCAAGAAGCTCGGCTTCACCTCGTCGTTCTCGATCTACGACGCCGCCGACAGCAAGCGTCTGATGGCCTTGGTCTGCCGTGACCTGGACCTCGACCCCAAGCGCTTCCCGCCCAAGTCCTTCAGCGCCAAGATCAGCAACCTGAAGAACGAGCTGATCGACGAGGAGGACTTCGCCGCCCAGGCCGCCGACGGCTTCGAGAAGACCCTGGCGCAGGCCTACGCGCTGTACCAGTCGCGGCTGCGCGAGGCGAACGCGCTGGACTTCGACGACCTGATCATGACGACGGTCAATCTGCTGCGCGCCTTCCCGGACGTCGCCGAGCACTACCGCCGCCGCTTCCGGCACGTCCTGGTGGACGAGTACCAGGACACCAACCACGCCCAGTACGCCCTGGTGCGCGAGCTGGTGGGCCCCGCCGGCCACGACGAGGACGTCCCGCCGAACGAGCACGACATCCCGCCCGCCGAGCTGTGCGTGGTGGGTGACGCGGACCAGTCGATCTACGCCTTCCGGGGCGCGACGATCCGCAACATCCTCCAGTTCGAGGAGGACTATCCGAACGCGACGACGATCCTGCTGGAGCAGAACTACCGCTCCACGCAGACCATCCTGTCCGCCGCCAACGCGGTCATCGAGCGCAACGAGTCCCGCCGCCCGAAGAACCTGTGGACCAACGCCGGCCAGGGCGCCGGAATCGTCGGGTACGTCGCCGACACCGAGCACGACGAGGCCCAGTTCGTCGCCGACGAGATAGACCGCCTGGTCGACGCGGGCGACGCGCGCGCGGGAGACGTCGCCGTCTTCTACCGCACCAACGCCCAGTCGCGTGTCTTCGAAGAGGTCTTCATCCGCGTCGGCCTGCCCTACAAGGTCGTCGGCGGTGTCCGCTTCTACGAGCGCAAGGAGGTCCGGGACGTCCTCGCCTACCTGCGTGTCCTCGCCAACCCCGAGGACTCGGTGCCGCTGCGCCGCATCCTCAACGTGCCCAAGCGGGGCATCGGCGAGCGCGCGGAGGCGATGATCGACGCCCTGTCCCAGCGCGAGAAGATCAGCTTTCCGCAGGCCCTGAAGCGGGTGGACGAGGCGTACGGCATGGCCGCGCGCTCCACCAACGCCGTCAAGCGGTTCAACACGCTGATGGAGGACCTGCGCACGATCGTGGAGTCCGGCGCCGGACCGGCCACGGTCCTCGAAGCGGTCCTCGAACGCACCGGATACCTGGCCGAGCTGCAGGCGTCCACCGACCCCCAGGACGAGACCCGGATCGAGAACCTCCAGGAACTCGCGGCCGTGGCGCTGGAGTTCGAGCAGGAGCGCGCGGAGGGCGAGCCGACCACGCTCGCCGACTTCCTGGAGCAGGTCGCCCTCGTCGCGGACTCCGACCAGATCCCGGACGAGGAGGACGGCGATGGCGTCATCACCCTGATGACGCTGCACACCGCGAAGGGCCTGGAGTTCCCGGTCGTGTTCCTGACCGGCATGGAGGACGGCGTCTTCCCCCACATGCGTGCCCTCGGCCAGGCCAAGGAGCTGGAGGAGGAGCGGCGCCTGGCGTACGTCGGCATCACGCGCGCGCGGGAGCGGCTGTACCTGACGCGGTCGGCGATGCGCAGCGCCTGGGGTCAGCCGTCGTACAACCCGCCCTCCCGCTTCCTGGAGGAGATCCCGCCCACCCATGTGGCGTGGAAGCGGACGGGAGCCGCGGCGCCGGTGTCCTCGGGGCCGGCGTCGGGGATCGCGGCCTCGCTGTCCTCGACCCGCTCGCGCTCCTCGGCCTCGGGCGCGTCCGGGTTCGCCACGCGGCGCACGGCGGAGAAGCCCGTGGTGGCGCTGACCGTCGGGGACCGGGTCACCCACGACCAGTTCGGGCTCGGCACGGTCGTCGCGGTGAAGGGCACGGGTGCGAACGCGGAGGCGACGATCGACTTCGGCGACACCAAGCCGAAGCGGCTGCTGCTGCGGTACGCGCCGGTGGAGAAGCTGTAGCGGACCGAAAGGGCCCCGCTGAAGAGCGGGGCCCCGGGGTCTACGTGGGATCCAGTCCGTGGCTGCGGAGCCACGGCAGTGGGTCTATGGCCGCTCCGCCCGCCGGCCGTACCTCGAAATGCAGATGCGGGCCGGTGGAGTTGCCGGAGTTGCCGGAAAAGGCGACCGGATCGCCGGCCTTGACGGTCGTACCGGAGGCGACGCGGTAGCTGGAGAGGTGGCAGTACCAGGTCTCCGTGCCGTCCTTCGCCGTCACGATCAGCATGTTGCCGTAGGCGCTGTTCCACTTGGTGGTGACGGTGCCGTCGGTGGCGGCCATCACCGTGGTGCCGTAGGAGACCGGGAAGTCGATGCCGGTGTGCACCGACATCCAGTTGATGCCGGCCTGGCCGAAGTAGGCGCTGAGCCCGTGCTGTCCGACCGGCAGCGCGAACTTGGGGCGCAGCCGCTCCTTCAGCGCGGCCTCCGCGGCCGCCTTCTTCTTCTCCAGCTCCTGCTGCGCCTTGAGGTCGATCCGCTCCTGGGTGCGGCTCGCCCGGTCGGCGAAGTCGTCGGCGCCGGCGGAGAGCGTCTTGAGCTGGGTGTCCAGCTTGCTGTTGGCGACCGACGGCTGGACCGAGTGCGCGTCCGAGGCGGTGGCGGTGGTGTCGTCCTTCGATCCGTCGGTGAGCGCGCCGACCGAGGCGGCGGCGATCCCGGCGACTCCCATCACGCAGGCGGAGGGCACGGCGACGGTCAGCAGCGCGGAGCGCTTGGCGGGCGTACGGCGCCGGGAGCGATTCGCGCTGCGCGAACCCGCTCGGGGCGCCGGCGCCGGGGTGATCTCCTCCTGGTCGTCCAGCAGGTCGGTGACGGCGGGCAGTTCACCGGTGGAGTCCGGCTCGTCCTCGCCGGACGGCTGCTCGTCGAAGGCGATGTCCGCGTACGGCGCCTGCTCGAAGGCCGCGGCCGCCTGCGGATCGCCGACCGCCTCGAACGTCGCGGTGGCCTGCTGGTCGAAGGGTTCGCCGACCGGCTCGCCCTCCGCCGGCACGGGCTGCCCGGCGGAGTTCCACTGGGTGGCGTCGTACGTGCCGGTGTCGAAGGTCTGGGTGCCCCAGTCCCACTGCTGGGCGGGATCGGCGCCGCCGGCCTGCTCGGGCTGTAGCCAGGCGCCCGCGTCCCACTGGCCGCTGACGTCGTTCCCGGTGGCCTGGGCGGGGATGGACCAGGCGGTGCTGTCGTAGACACCGGAGTCGTACGCCGCGTGGTGCTGGGCCGCGTACGGGTCGTAGGCCGGGGTCTGGTGGATGCTGCCGGTCTGCCACTGCGTGGCGTTGTACGCGCCGGTGGTCTGTGCGTCGCCCGGGAGGCTGCCGAAGAGCGGGTCGGTGTGGAACGCCGTGGTGCTCACGGACCCACCGGTAAAACCGGTGGCCTCGTAACCGCCGTACGTGGTGAGGTCGTCGTGGAGGGCTTCCTGTGCTCCGTACGACGCGTAAGTCCCGGTGGAGGCGTCGGAAGCCGCGGCCGGGGTGGTCATGGTCCCCGACGTGTGACGGTCGTTCACCAACTTCTCTTTCGCCTCGACAACAGGGGCTGCCAGAGCAGTGCGGCGACTGTACCCGGCAGTACCTGGGCGCGACAATCTTCAGCCTGTTTCGCGTGGGCCGGAAACGGGCATTCGGCCGTGTTTCGGGGGACCCCGGACGCGACTTTGGTCTTGCGTTCGAAGAATGTTCGATGTCGAGCGGCGATGCGTCCGCTGTGCGCGGGCTGTGCGCCCGCGCCGGCTCGTCCTCCCGGCCTCTCTTCCGGCCTCCCTTCCTGCCTCCCTTCCTGCCGGTCTCAGGCCACGGTCAGTCCGTCGGCGGCCGGGTCCGCGGGGAGCGGGGCGTCGAGCGCCTCGCGTATCCCGGCCGCCACGGCGGGATGCACCGGCAGGGCGAGGTGACCGATGCCGGTCACCCGGACGTTCTGCGCGTCCAGGTCGGCATGCTCCAGACAGGCCGTCTCCAGCGGGTCCATCAGGGAGTCCAGGTCGCTCCAGAAGCTCACGAACCGGGTCCGGCAGCCGGGCGCGGGGCCGGCCAGCTCCTCGATCACCGGCGAGCCCGGCCGCATCTGCCGGACGATGGGGTGCGCGTCCGCCAGCGGCGCCACCCGGGTCCCTGAGTGCGGGGTACCGAGCGTGACCAGCGTGCGCACTCGCAGGTCACCGCCGAGACACTGGGCGTAGTAGCGAGCGATCAGGCCGCCGAGGCTGTGTCCCACGATGTCGACCCGCGCGCTGCCGGTCCGCTCGCAGATCTCCTCGATGTGCCGGCCCAGCAGCTCGGCCGCGGTGCGTATGTCGCAGGTCAGCGGAGAGTAGTTGAGCGACTCGACGCGCTGTCCGCCGTGCTGGGCGAGGGTGCGGCGCAGCAGGACGAAGACCGAGCGGTTGTCGATGAAGCCGTGCAGCAGCACGACCGGTGTGCCGGGGCGGACCGGCAGCCGCGCGGTGCCGTCGGCGGCGGGCAGGGCGGCACAGCGGCGTTCCTGGGTCAGGCCCGTCGGATACAGCAGGAGATGGCCCGCCAGGATCGCGGCCTCCAGGGCGGTCGCCTTGAGCAGCGTCACGGACAGTCCGGCCAGTCTGCCCGGCCAGAATCGGCGGCAGAGCGGGAGAAAGAGCGGAAATACCCCGGTGACCTTCATGGCCGACCTCCTGTCGGCACACCGGAGGACGGCTCGGTCCCCCGTGTGCCCTCATGTCCCACCATGTGATTTCCCCCTCGCCGCGCACCGTAAAACTGCCGGTTGCGGGATGCTGGAGATAACGTTCGTTCACTTCGCGACAGTGGCGGAACGCGCCAAAAGTGCGGTACTTGTCGATACGGACGGAAGCGATCGCTTCCGTGGTCGCTTGATGGAGGCAGTGATGGGTGTGGCAGCCGGTCCGATCCGCGTGGTGGTCGCCAAGCCGGGGCTCGACGGCCACGATCGTGGGGCCAAGGTCATCGCGCGCGCCCTGCGCGACGCCGGTATGGAGGTCATCTACACCGGCCTGCACCAGACACCGGAGCAGGTCGTCGACACCGCCATCCAGGAGGACGCCGACGCGATCGGCCTGTCCATCCTCTCCGGCGCCCACAACACGCTGTTCGCCGCGGTCATCGACCTGCTCAAGGAGCGGGAGGCTGAGGACATCCTCGTCTTCGGCGGCGGCATCATCCCGGAAGAGGACATCGCTCCGCTGAAGGAGAAGGGTGTCGCGGAGATCTTCACCCCCGGCGCGACGACCACGTCGATCGTCGAGTGGGTCCGCGAGAACGTCCGTCAGCCGGCCGCGTCCGGGGGCTGAGCGGCCGTCTCCGGCGGCTTCGCGGGCGGTGCGGGCGGGGTCAGCTCCCGGGTCATCGCCGCCCGCAGCCGCAGCGTGGTGACCAGCCGCTGGAACGCCTCCGCCCAGTACCCGCCGGCGCCCGGCGCGGCGTCCTCCCGCTCGTCGGGTATCGCCAGCAGCGCCTCCAGGCGGACGGCCTCCGCCGGATCCAGGCAGCGCTCCGCCAGCCCCATCACCCCGCTGAAGCTCCACGGGTAACTGCCCGCGTCCCTGGCGATGTTGAGGGCGTCCACGACGGACCGGCCCAGCGGCGGAGCCCACGGCACCGCGCACACCCCGAGCAGCTGGAACGCCTCGGACAGACCGTGCGTGGCGATGAACCCGGCTACCCACGCGGCCCGTTCGGCCCGCTCCAGTGCGGCCAGCAGCTTCGCCCGCTCCGCCAGGGACACCGCGCCCGGGCCGCCCGCCTCCGGCGCCGACGGCGAACCGAGCAGCGCCCGCGACCAGGCCGCGTCCCGCTGCCGCACCGCCGCCCGGCACCAGGCCGCGTGCAGTTCGCCCTGCCAGCCGTCCGCCACCGGCAGCGCCACGATCTCCTCGGGCGTCCGCCCGCCGAGCCGCTCCGGCCAGACGCCGAGCGGGGCGGCCTCCACCAACTGCCCCAGCCACCAGGACCGTTCCCCCCGGCCCGCGGGCGGCGCCGCCACCACACCGTCCCGCTCCAGGCCGGCATCGCATTCGTGCGGTGCCTCCACCACGATCGCCGACGGGTCCCCCGTCCGGTCCAGGGCCACACACGCCGTGGCGCGTACGGCCATCCGCGCGGCGAGCGCCGAGCCCGGCAGCGCCGACAGCAGCTCCGCCGCCGTCGCCCGGACATTGCGGCTGCGATCGCCCAACGCCTGTTCCAGGAACGGCTCGTCCGCGTCCGACAGACCCGTCCGCAGCGAGTCGAGGAACATCAGCCGGTCCTCGGCCCGCTCCGTCGGCCAGGTCGACGCCAGCAGCTCACGCCCCGGCCCGGGAGTCCGCGCACGCAGCGCGCCCAGCAGCGCCGCCCGCTCGGCGAACAGCCCCTCCTGCCACAGCCGGCGCACCGCCTCGGCGTCCTGCGGATCAGGCAGCGCCGCGCCGCCGCCGGGAGCCGCGCGCAGGGCGAACCGCCAGTCCGCGTTCAGCCGGGCCAGCCACAGCGCGCGCGGACCGGCGAACGCCAGTGCCGCCGGGCGCAGGTCCGTACGGCCCCGGGCCGCGTCCAGCAGGGCGGGCAGCGTCTGCGGGGGTGCCGCGTACCCGTGCGCGTTGGCCGTCGCGAGCCATTGCGGGAGCAGCTCCATGAGGTCGGGCGAGCTGCCGCGCCGGCCACCGGGCACGCCGCCCGACCGGTCACTCAGCAGGGCGGCGAGCCGGCGAGCCGCCGCCGCGGGCAGGACCGGGCGCGGATCGGCGGGTGCCCGCTCGGGCCGCCGGGCCGCCGGCGCGGGGCGCAGCCCGGCCCGTCTGCGCACGGTCGCCACGGCCGCCGCGTCGAGCAGGGCGGCCGGGGCCGTGCGTCCGGGCGCGGAGTGCGCCGGGGTGCGCCGGTCCGTGCCGAGCAGCGCGGTGGTGACCAGCTCCTCCCAGGAACTTTCCGGCGTCGTGGTGCCCTCGCCGGCCGATGCCCCGTCCCTCACGTGCCCTCCCTCTCACTCGTCCGCGCATGGGTGTCCGTACGGCCGGTCAGCACAGCGGCACCGCCTCGCCCGCCCCCTCCGGCCAGGCCGTGAGCGGGGTGAAGCCGCGGTGGCCGCACTCGCCGAACACGGTGACGGGGGCGCCACCGGACAGGGCGGCCAGCCGCCACAGGCCGGGCCGGGAGCGGGCGGTTTGGGTCAGCGGCAGGGCCGTGTCCGTGTCGGCGTCGGCCAGCTGCCACCGGTCCCCGTCCGGGACGGGTACCACCCGGTCCAGGGTCACCGGGACCGCATCCAGCCAGGGGTCCTCGCGCAGTGCCTCGCCGTACCGCGCCGCCGCCTCGGCCGTGCTCGTGCCCGGCGGCCGGAACGCGGCCGGCGCCGGCGCGGCGAACCGCTCGCCCAGGGCGGCCCGGGACCCGCCGCCCGGATACGCCGTCAGCTCCGCCTCCAGGGCCAGCCCCACCGGCAGGGACAGTTCCGGAGCCCGGCCCGCCGCGCCGTAGGACAGCAGCAGCCGGGTCCGGCCGGACGCGGCGCCGTGCAGCCATATCCGGCGCGTCGTCAGTTTCGGGTCCACCGCGTCGTACTGGGCGAGGACCAGCCAGCGGTCGCGGACCGGCGGGCCGTCCGGCGCGGCGGGCAGACCGAGCCGGGAGCGGACCGTGGCCGCGAGCGCGTCCGGCAGCCGGTCGCGACGCAGCCAGCCCTGGTCGAGCAGGTGCAGCAGCGCGCACTCCTCCAGCAGCCGCGCCGGCCAGCCCGCGCCGGACGCCGGGATCGCTCCCAGCTCCCGCACCCGCGCCGCCAGCCCGGGCGCCTGCGCGTCGACCATGCGGGCCGCCGTCTCGTCCCACAGGCCGTACCCCGCCTGTTCGGCCGCGGCCAGCCCGCCGCGCAGCAGGTCCGTCAGGCGCTGCTCCAGCTCGGTCGCGCCCGCCGTGACCCGCTCGGCCCGGCGCTCGGCCCGCCGCCGGGCCGCCTCCGGATCGGCGGCGGGTCCGGCGCCCGAACCCGTCCCGGACCGTGCCTTCCTGGCCTCGGCGCGTCCGCGCCGGCTCGCGAGCCACTGCCCGGCCCAGTCCGGCGGCCGCGCGGCGGCCGGCACCGGACCGTCGTCGGCCGCCCGGAGCAGCAGCAGCCCGAGCGCGTGCTTGCACGGGAACTTACGGCTCGGGCAACTGCACTTGTACGCCGGGCCGGCCGCGTCGGCCAGGTCCACCACCGTCTGGTACGGCCTGCTGCCACTGCCCTTGCACAGTCCCCACACCGCCCCCTCTCCGCTTCCCGTCCCGGACCACGGTCCGGCCGCGCCGAGCCTGCTCCCCGCCTTGCGTGACGCGGCGTCAGGCGCCAGTGCCAGCACCTGCTCCGCGGTCCAGCGCACCCCCTGCTCAGTCATGCCACCGACGGTAGGTCCCCCCACTGACAATCACTCCGACGAGCACATATGTGCAGGTCAGAGCGATTGTCAGTGGCGTGGTGCACGGTGGGTGCCAGATCCGAACCGGCCGAGCTGGAGGGGGCCTCAGCCATGACTGTGTCCGTGCGACCGACGACCGCCGAAACCGACCGCGACGACAAGGCACAGGCGTTGCGACCGCATGCCGAGCACGCCTTCGCGGCCGAACTCGCCGCGCTCGCCGCCCAGGACGACCGCCCGCGCCCGGCCCGCTGGAGGCTGTCCCCGTGGGCGGTGGCCACCTACCTGCTCGGCGGCACCCTGCCGGACGGCACGGTGATCACACCCAAGTACGTGGGGCCGCGCCGCATCGTCGAGGTCGCCGTCACCACGCTCGCCACCGACCGCGCGCTGCTCCTGCTCGGGGTGCCCGGCACCGCCAAGACCTGGGTGTCGGAGCACCTGGCCGCCGCCGTCAGCGGCGACTCGACGCTGCTGGTGCAGGGCACGGCCGGCACCCCGGAGGAGGCGATCCGCTACGGCTGGAACTACGCGCGGCTCCTCGCCCACGGCCCCAGCCGCGACGCTCTCGTGCCCAGCCCCGTCATGCGCGCCATGGCCGAGGGGATGACGGCCCGTGTGGAGGAGCTGACCCGCATCCCGGCCGATGTGCAGGACACGCTGATCACGATCCTGTCCGAGAAGACCCTGCCCGTCCCGGAGCTGGGCGAAGAGGTCCAGGCGGTGCGCGGCTTCAACCTCATCGCCACCGCCAACGACCGCGACCGGGGGGTCAACGACCTCTCCAGCGCCCTGCGCCGCCGCTTCAACACGGTGGTGCTGCCGCTGCCGGAGAGCGCGGACGCCGAGGTCGACATCGTCACCCGCCGGGTCGAGCAGCTCGGCCGCTCCCTCGACCTGCCGGCCGCGCCCGACGGCATCGAGGAGATCCGCCGGGTCGTCACCGTCTTCCGCGAGCTGCGCGGCGGCATCACCGCCGACGGCCGGACGAAACTGAAGTCGCCCAGCGGCACGTTGTCCACGGCGGAGGCGATCTCCGTCGTCACCAGCGGACTCGCCCTCGCCGCCCACTTCGGCGACGGCGTGCTGCGCCCCGGCGACATCGCCGCCGGCATCCTCGGCGCCGTCGTCCGCGACCCGGCGGCCGACCGGGTCGTCTGGCAGGAGTACCTGGAGACGGTCGTCCGCGAGCGCGAGGGCTGGACCGACTTCTACCGGGCCTGCCGGGAGGCCGGCGCATGACCGGCACCGAGCGGGGCGAGGCGTACGACCCGGGGCCGCTGCTGCTCGGTGTCCGGCACCACGGGCCCGGTTCCGCGCGCGCGGTACGGGCCGCGCTGGACGCCGCCCGTCCCGCCGCCGTGCTGATCGAGGGCCCGCCCGAGGCCGACGCGCTGATCCCGCTGGCCGCCGATCCGGACCTGCGGCCCCCGGTGGCGCTGCTCGCCCACGCCGTGGACGAGCCCGGCCGCTCGGCCTTCTGGCCGTTCGCCGAGTTCAGCCCCGAGTGGGTGGCCATCCGCTGGGCCCTGGAGCACGACGTCCCGGCCCGCTTCATCGACCTGCCGGCCACGCACACGCTCGCGTGGGGAGAGGCACTGCCCGAGGTGGGACCCGGCGGCCAGGAGGAGGACCCCAGGAGCGGGACCGGCGGTGGTGAAGAGGCCCGCGGGGGCGGGGGCGGCAGCGGTGAAGAGACCCGCGGGGGCGGGGCCGGCGGCGCCGAGGAGGCTTGCGAGGCCGGGGCCCGTGGCGGCGCGGAGGCTCGCGGGGGCGGTGCCGGTACGGAGGAGGCTCGCGAGGGCGGGGCCAGTGGCGGTGCGGAGGCCCGTGGGGGCGGCGCCGGTACGGACGGTTTCGCTCCCGGCGACGAGGTCCGCGTCGACCCCCTCGCCGTGCTCGCCGAGGCCGCCGGATACGACGATCCCGAGCGCTGGTGGGAGGACGTCGTCGAACACCGGGGACCGGGCACCCGCGACCCCTTCGCACCGTTCGCGGCGGTGGCGGAGGCCATGGGCGCGCTGCGCGAGCGGTACGGCGCCGGCGGGCGCCCCCGGGACCTGGTCCGCGAGGCGCACATGCGGCTCCGGCTGCGGGACGCGCGCAAGGAGTACGGCCCCGCCGTGGCCGTGGTCTGCGGAGCCTGGCACGTGCCCGCGCTGCGCGAGAAGACCACCGTCACCGCCGACCGGGCCCTGCTCAAGGGCCTGCCCAAGACCAAGATCGACCTGACCTGGGTGCCGTGGACCCACCGCAGGCTGGCCCGGTCCGGGGGCTACGGCGCGGGCATCGACTCGCCGGGCTGGTACGCGCATCTGTTCCACGCACCCGACCGGCCGGTCGAGCGGTGGCTGACCAGGGTGGCCGGACTGCTGCGCGCCGAGGACCGGATCGTGTCCTCCGCGCACGTCATCGAGGCCGTACGGCTCGCGGAGACCCTCGCGGCCCTGCGCGGCCGCCCGCTGCCCGGCCTGGGCGAGACCACCGACGCGGTGCGCGCGGTGCTCTGCGAGGGCTCGGACGTGCCGCTGGCGCTGGTGCACGACCGGCTGGTGGTCGGGGACGTCCTGGGCGAGGTCCCGGAGTCGGCGCCCGCGGTGCCGCTCCAGCGCGACCTGACCCGGCGGCAGCGCTCGCTGCGGCTCAGGCCCGAGGCGCTGGAGCGCGAGCTGGAGCTGGACCTGCGGGGGGACACCGACGCCGGCCGCAGCAGGCTGCTGCACCGGCTGCGGCTGCTCGGCGTCGGCTGGGGCGAGCCGGCCCGGTCGCGGGGGAGCACGGGCACCTTCCGGGAGACCTGGCGGCTGTGCTGGGAACCCGAGCTGGCGGTGCGGGTCGCCGAGGCGGGCGTGTGGGGGACGACCGTGCGGGCGGCGGCCCAGGCCAAGGCGGAGGCGGACGCGACGTCGGCGACCGCGCTCGCCGACGTCACCGCGCTCGCCGAACAGTGTCTGCTGGCCGGGCTGCCGGAGGCGCTGACGGTGGTCATGCGGGCGCTCGCCGACCGGGCGGCCCTCGACACCGACGTCGGACACCTCGCCCAGGCGCTGCCCGCTCTGGTCCGCTCGCTGCGCTACGGCGATGTGCGCGGCACCGACACCGGCGCGCTGGCCGGCGTCGCCGCGGGCCTCGCCGAGCGCGTCTTCGTCGGCCTGCCCCCGGCCTGTGCCGGGCTCGACGCCGACGCGGCGGACGAGATGCGCGCCCACGTGGACGCCGTGCACACGGCGGTGGGACTGCTGGCGGAGAGCCTGGCCGGACCTCGCGACCGTCCGGGACACGGTGACCGGGACAGCCGTGGCGGCGGGCTGCGGGAGCGCTGGCGGGCCGTGCTGCGATCGTTGTCGCTGCGGGAGGCCGCGCCCGGCGTCGTCCGGGGCAGGGCCGTGCGGCTCCTGCTGGACGACGGCGCGCTGCGGCCGGAGGAGGCGGCCCGGCTGATGGGGCTCGCGCTGTCACCGGGCACACCGCCCGCCGCTGCCGCCGCCTGGATCGAGGGTTTCGCCGGGGGCGGCGGCGGAATGCTGCTGGTGCACGACGAGCGGCTGCTCGGTCTGCTCGACGGCTGGCTGACCGGGGTGCCGGCGGAGGCCTTCACGGACGTACTGCCGCTGCTGCGGCGCACCTTCTCGGCGTACGAGCCGGGGGTGCGCAGAACCCTCGGCGAGCTGGTCCGGCGCGGTCCCGGTGACCGGTCCGGCGGGGCCGCCGCGCAGGGTGCCGCGATCCCCGGCTTCGCCGTCGAAGCGGACACCGCGCGCGCCGACGCCGTGCTGCCGGTGCTGCGGCTGCTGCTCGGCCCTGACCCGGACCCGGACCCGGACCCGTATCCCGCCGGCCCGGCACCCGTCACTCCACCCGGCCCGGCCCACGGCACATCCCACGGCCCGGCCCACGGCACATCCCGCGCCCCGGCCCCTGGCACGCCACGCGACCCGGCCCAGGGAACGGCGCACGACAGGACAGAGCACGGCACGACGGAGCACGACAGCCTCGCGGGGGTGGGCACATGACGCACACGACGGCCGGGCCGGTGGGGACGGAGACCGGCGGCGACCCGGCGCGGGAGCGGCTGCGGCGCTGGCGGCTGGTGCTCGGCGGCGAGCAGGCCGACGGCACCGGATACGCGCTGTCGGGCCGGGACGCGGCGATGGACGGCACCCTGGCCGCGCTCTACGGCCGAGGGGACAGGCCGCAGCCGGGCCGGGACCGGTCGGCGGGCCTCGGTGCCTCGGCGCCGTCCGTGGCGCGCTGGCTCGGGGACATCCGCCGCTATTTCCCGTCCTCCGTCGTCCAGGTGATGCAGCGCGACGCCATCGACCGGCTCGGCCTCGCCTCGCTGCTGCTGGAGACGGAGATGCTGGAGGCGGTGGAGGCCGACGTCCACCTGGTCGGCGCGCTGCTGTCCCTGCACAAGGCGATGCCGGAGACGACGAAGGAGACGGCGCGGGCGGTCGTGCGCAAGGTGGTCGAGGACCTGGAGAAGCGGCTCGCCACCCGCACCCGGGCCACCCTCACCGGTGCCCTGGACCGCAGCGCGCGGATCCACCGCCCGCGCCACCGCGACATCGACTGGAACCGCACCATCGCGGCCAACCTCAAGCACTACCTGCCCGAGTACCGCACGGTCGTACCGGAACGGCTCGTCGGCCACGGGCGGGCCGCGCAGTCGGTGAAGAAGGAGGTCGTGCTCTGCATCGACCAGTCCGGGTCGATGGCGGCGTCCGTGGTGTACGCGTCGGTGTTCGGTGCCGTCCTCGCCTCCATGCGGTCGGTCAGCACCCGGCTGGTCGTCTTCGACACGGCCGTCGTCGACCTCACCGACCAGCTGGACGATCCCGTCGACGTGCTCTTCGGCACCCAGCTCGGCGGCGGCACGGACATCAACCGGGCGCTCGCCTACTGCCAGGCGCGGATCACCCGGCCGGCCGAGACCGTCGTCGTGCTGATCAGCGATCTCTACGAGGGCGGCATCCGCGACGAGATGCTCAAGCGGGTCGCGGCGATGAAGGCGTCCGGGGTGCAGTTCGTGGCGCTGCTCGCGCTGTCGGACGAGGGGGCGCCCGCGTACGACCGCGACCACGCGGCGGCGCTCGCCGCGCTCGGCGCACCGGCCTTCGCCTGCACCCCCGACCTGTTCCCCGAGGTGATGGCCGCGGCGCTGGAGAAGCGGCCCCTGCCGATACCGGACCCGGCGTGACGGGGGACCGGAGCCGACCGGGAGCCAGGGCCGACCGCGAGCCACGCGAGATCGTGAGCCGCACGAGATCGTGAGCCGCACGAGATCGTGGGCCACGCGAGATCGTGAGCCGGATGTGACCCGTGAGCCGGCGTGACATCGCTCCGGCTGGGGCACCCGGTAGCGGAGTAAAGCGGCGCGGACAGCTCCGTGGGGTGGCCGTACCCGAGCGGCCGAACGCCGTCGGCCCGTTCGGGCGGAACCTCGCGGATGGGGTGGGTGGTCCTCATTGGGGTGGGGATCAAGCGCCCCGGCCCCGGTCGGACCGGGGCCGCCCAAGGGGTCTCACCGGGTCCACCCCAGCCCGGTGAGGCCTCGCAGATCGCCCGTGGATACGCAAGGGCACCCATGGGACGGCACGCTGTGCCAGGGAACGCGGCATCATGTGACAGGTATCACCGCTCAGGTGTGACCCGCGATTTAGAGGCCCCCCGCAAGCAGCGATAACCTGCGAGACGGACATGCCGCGCGCTCGGACACCGTGTGCGCCCCCCTAGTGACAAAGCGGACGTCACGTTGCCCTTCGCGGCACGCCCACGCATCCAACGAACCGCGAGATCACTGATAGGGACGGAAGCGCGTGGACCTGTTCGAGTACCAGGCGAGGGACCTCTTCGCCAAGCACGATGTACCGGTGCTGGCCGGTGAAGTCATCGACACGCCTGAGGCGGCGCGCGAGATCACCGAGCGGCTGGGCGGCAAGTCCGTCGTCAAGGCGCAGGTGAAGGTCGGTGGTCGCGGCAAGGCCGGTGGCGTCAAGCTGGCCGCCTCCGCGGACGAGGCCGTCGCCCGCGCGACGGACATCCTCGGCATGGACATCAAGGGCCACACGGTCCACAAGGTCATGATCGCCGAGACCGCTCCGGAGATCGTCGAGGAGTACTACGTCTCCTTCCTCCTCGACCGTGCCAACCGCACCTTCCTCTCCATCGCCTCCGTCGAGGGCGGCATGGAGATCGAGGAGGTGGCGGCCACCCGTCCGGAGGCCGTCGCCAAGACGCCGATCGACCCGATCGACGGTGTGGACGAGGCCAAGGCCCGCGAGATCGTCGCGGCCGCCAAGTTCCCGGCCGAGGTCGCCGACAAGGTCGCGAACGTCCTGGTCAAGCTGTGGGACACCTTCATCAAGTCGGACGCCCTCCTCGTCGAGGTCAACCCGCTCGCGAAGGTCGCCTCCGGTGACGTCATCGCCCTCGACGGCAAGGTGTCGCTCGACGAGAACGCCGAGTTCCGCCACCCCGAGTACGAGGAGCTGCACGACAAGGACGCGGCCAACCCGCTCGAGGCCGCTGCCAAGGCGAAGGGCCTCAACTACGTCAAGCTCGACGGCGAGGTCGGCATCATCGGCAACGGCGCGGGTCTCGTCATGAGCACCCTGGACGTCGTCGCGTACGCCGGTGAGAACCACGGCAACGTCAAGCCCGCCAACTTCCTGGACATCGGCGGTGGCGCCTCCGCCCAGGTGATGGCGAACGGCCTGGAGATCATCCTGGGCGACCCGGACGTCAAGTCCGTGTTCGTCAACGTCTTCGGTGGCATCACCGCCTGCGACGAGGTCGCCAACGGCATCGTGCAGGCCCTGAAGCTCCTGGAGGACCGCGGCGAGAAGGTCGAGAAGCCGCTCGTCGTCCGCCTCGACGGCAACAACGCCGAGCTGGGCCGGAAGATCCTCACCGACGCCAACCACCCGCTGGTGCAGCGCGTCGACACCATGGACGGCGCGGCCGACAAGGCCGCCGAGCTGGCCCACGCCGCCAAGTAAGCACTCAGGACGAGGACACAACACACCATGGCTATCTGGCTCAACAAGGACAGCAAGGTCATCGTCCAGGGCATGACCGGCGCCACGGGCATGAAGCACACCAAGCTCATGCTCGGTGACGGCACCAGCGTCGTGGGCGGCGTCAACCCGCGCAAGGCCGGTCAGAAGGTCGACTTCGACGGCACCGAGGTACCGGTCTTCGGCACCGTCAAGGAGGCCATCGAGGCCACCGGCGCCAACGTCTCCGTCATCTTCGTGCCGGAGAAGTTCACCAAGGACGCGGTCGTCGAGGCCATCGACGCCGAGATCCCGCTGGCCGTCGTGATCACCGAGGGCATCGCCGTGCACGACACGGCGTCCTTCTGGGCGTACGCCGGCAAGAAGGGCAACAAGACCCGCATCATCGGCCCGAACTGCCCCGGCATCATCACCCCGGGTCAGTCGAACGTCGGCATCATCCCGGGCGACATCACCAAGCCGGGCCGTATCGGCCTGGTCTCGAAGTCCGGCACGCTGACGTACCAGATGATGTACGAGCTGCGCGACATCGGCTTCTCCACCGCTGTCGGCATCGGTGGCGACCCGATCATCGGCACCACGCACATCGACGCCCTGGCCGCCTTCCAGGACGACCCCGACACCGACCTGATCGTCATGATCGGTGAGATCGGCGGCGACGCCGAGGAGCGGGCCGCGGCCTTCATCAAGGAGAACGTGACCAAGCCGGTCGTCGGCTACGTCGCGGGCTTCACCGCGCCCGAGGGCAAGACCATGGGCCACGCGGGCGCCATCGTCTCCGGCTCCTCCGGCACCGCACAGGCCAAGAAGGAGGCCCTGGAGGCCGCCGGCGTCAAGGTCGGCAAGACCCCGACCGAGACGGCGAAGCTGGCCCGGGAGATCCTGAGCGCCTGATCGTCACGACCGGTTCCGGCAGGCCCGTCCCGTTCCACGGGGCGGGCCTGCCGGCGTTTCCGCTCGCCGAGCCGACCCGAGCCGAGCCGACCCGAGCCGACCTGAGCCGACCCGAGCCGGGCACGGCCACGGCTGCCGTCGACCGCGGCCACGGCTGCCGTCGACCGCCGCCACGGATGCCGCCGACCGCGGCTACGGCCGCCGTCCGGCCGCGGTGGTTCGCCGGGCGTTCAGCGGGTCTCCGGTGCCAGGCGCAGCGGGCCGTCGCGCGTCTCCCGCCGGAGCTTCGCCTGCAATGCCTGCTCCTCCGGGGACAGCGGGCCCAGGGCGGGGGGCGGGGGGACGCCGCGTACGGCCTGGGGCGGGGCCAGGGGGGCCTCGTAGTGGGTCGGGGCTGTTCTCAGCGTGAGCGTCGTCGCGCCGACGATCGTCACCGTGAAGGCGATGGCCGCCCGGGTCCAGAAGACGTTCCGGCGTTCGCAGCCGGTGCGTACGGTGGTCGGCCGGGCCGAGAGCAGCCGCTCGGCGGAGGCCAGTACGAGCAGACGGCGGTGCAGTTCGGCGGGGTCGGAGAGTTCCGGCAGCCGCGCGGCCACCACCTCGCGGGCGTGGGTCAGCCGGTTGGCGGCGGCCGGGGTGCTCGCCTCCGTCTCCGCCGCCGTCTCCGGCAGATCGAGCCCCACACCGTCGTACAGGACGAGCGTGCGCCGGTAGGAGGGCGGCAGATCGAGCAGTACGTCCAGCAGCGCCCGGTCGGCGGGATCGGCGGGCGGGGGTTCGGGGGACCGGTGGCGGCGGCGGAGGCGGTGCCAGGGCGAGAGCGCGCAGTCGTACGCCACCGCCCGCACCCAGCCGCCCGGATCCCGGTCCCGGGCCACCTCCGGCCAGCGCTGCCAGGCCAGCTGGAAGGCCTGCTCCACTGCCTCGCGGGCCAGCTCCCGGCGCCCGGTCAGCAGATAGGTCTGGCGTACGAGGGCGGGGGCGCAGAAGGCGTAGAGCGCGTCGAAGGCCTGATCGGGTGTCAGGGTCCGGGGGCGATCCGTCGCGACGAGCGTGCCGGGCGAGCAGGGCGAGCCGGGCGAGCTGGGCGTGCCGGGCGAGCCAGGTGAGTCGGATGTGCCGGTCAGGGGGGCCGGGCCGGACGTGCCGGGCGAGCCGGCCGGTTGCTCCGGATCCCCCTCTTCGGTGTTCAAGCCCGCCGTCCCCGTCGCCGCCTGATCCGGCGTCAGCGAGCGGGATCTGCGCGGACGTCGGCGTTCGGGCGGCGAGGGCGGCGGGGCGGCAGGGTTCTTCATCGTCACCATGCACCCTTTCGTACGAAAAAGAACATAAACACATATTGGGCGACACGTCCTGAGTTCGCCTGTTACGCCGTGAAAGCGCGTGTCGTTGGGAGCATGGCGTGCGTGATGCAGATGACCGCTCGCCGCTCGTCGTTGTCGCCTCTGGTCTCCCGGATGCGCGACCGCTCGCCGGGGCTCGCCGCGAGCATGCTGGGCGGTGCCGTCGCGGCCGGGCTGGGCCTCGGCTCGTCCGCCGTGCTGGTGATGATGCTGTGGGTCAGCTCGCCGTACCCGGACAGCGGACCGGGCGGGGCGCTGCATGTCGCCGCCGCCCTGTGGCTGCTGGCGCACGGCGTGGAACTGGACCGTACCGACACGCTCTCCGGCGCGGCCATGCCCGTCGGCGTCACTCCGCTGCTGCTGCTCGCTCTGCCGGTGTGGCTGGTGTACCGGGCCGCGCGGGACGCCACCGACGCCTCCGCCGACCCGGACGGACCGCCGCCGGTCCCGGCGCGTACGGCGTGGACGGGCGTGGTCCTCGGCTATCTGGGCGTCGGCGTCGCCGCCGCGCTGTACTGCTCCGGCGGCGAACTGCGCCCGCAGTGGTCATGGGTGACGGTGTGTCTGCCGGGGGTCGCGGCGACCGCGGCCGGTGCCGGGGTGTGGGTGGCGTACGGCCGTCCGCGCGAACCCGTGCTGAGTGCGCTGGCGGTGCTGCCGGGAGTGGTGCGGCGGCTGCTGTTCGGCACGGACGAGCCGGCCCGGCTGGGCGCGGCCGTACGGGCCGCCGGTGCCGCGACGGCGGTGCTCCTCGGGGGCGGGGCCCTGCTGGTCGGGGTGTCCCTGGTGTGGCACGGCGGGCCGGCGCGGGCGTCCTTCCTGGAGCTGACGGAGGGCTGGACGGGGCGGTTCGCCGTGCTGCTGCTCGGCATCGCGCTGATCCCCAACGCGGCGGTGTGGGCCGCGTCCTACGCGCTCGGCCCCGGCTTCGCCCTCGGCGCCGGACACCTGGTCCACCCGTTCGCGTCCGATCCCGCCCCGCTGCTGCCGCCGTTCCCGCTGCTGGCCGCGGTCCCGGACCCGGGCGTCGGCACGGAGCTGAACTGGGCGGCGGGGGTGGTGCCGGCGGTGGCCGGGATGACGGCGGGGTGGTTCGTGGCCCGGGCGGCCGTCCGGCGGCCGGCTGCCGGGGAAGCGGCGCGCGCCCGCTGGTCGGCGGGCCGTACCGCGAGTGTGGTCCTGCTGACGGCGATGGTCTGCGCGGCGGTCCTCGCCCTGCTCGCCGGGCTGGCGGGCGGCCCCCTCGGCGTGGCCGCGCTGGCCCGTCTCGGCCCGCTGTGGTGGCAGACCGGAGGCGCGGCCGGTGCCTGGACGCTGGTGTTCGCTCTGCCGGTGGCGCTGATCGCCCGCCTCTGGCGGCTGCGCGGGCGGCGCTCGCAGCGGGGCGGCATTCCGGCGCAGGGCGCGGAGGCGGGGGGTACGGCCACGAAGGGCACGACGGCGGCGAAGGACGCGAGAGGCGCAAAGGGCACGACGGCGGCGAAGGACGCGAGAGGCGCGAAGGACGGGAAGGGTCCGGAGGGCGTGGCGGGCACGAGCGGGAACGGGGCCGTACCGTCGGCGGCCGCGGCGAAGGCACTCTCGGCGCGGGCGGGGGAGACCGGCGAGGCCGCGAAAGCGCCGGAGACGGGCAAGGCGGCGCCGGTCGCGGACGGTGCCGGCGCAGGCAAGGCGGGGCCGGGGCCGGCCGGGGCCGGGGCGAGTGAGGCCGGGTCGGCTGCGGGCGGGGCGAAGGCCGAGGAGGGGGACCTGTACGACTTCCTTCCCGCCGTGGATCCGTTCCCGGCCCCGTTGACCGAGCCCTTCTCCGGGAACTGGCACGACGACGTGGTCCGTGCCTCCCGGTGGGCGGCGCTGAAGAACGCGACCGCACCCCGGGGCACCGCGGACGAGGCCCCCTCGGCACCGCCCGGACCGCAGCCCGAGACGTGCCCGGAGCCCCACCCCGGGCCTCGGCCGGAACCCCGCTCCGGCCGAGGCCCGGACTCTGCCGACTGAGGGCGGGCGAGGCACGACCGAGGGCGAGGCACGACCGAGGGCGAGGGGGCGGTGAGCGGAGAGGTGAGGGAGAGCGAGGGGTGCTCAGCCGGGGCGGCTGCAAGGTGAGCGAGGTCGGGGGGGCATGGGCCGCCGGGGCGGCTGGAGGGTGAGCGAGGTCGGGGAGCGTGGGCGGCCGGACGGCGGCCGGACGGCGGCCGAGGGTGAGCGAGGGGCGGGCCAGGGGTGAGCGGACGGGCGGTCGAGAGCCGGGGCCCGGACCCCTCAGCTGTTCTCCGCGCCCAGCACCCCACGCAGCTCGCGCGGCAGCAGGGTCTCGCAGGACTGCTTGGCCTCGTGGGTCAGGGCGTCGTTCACGCAGGTGTAGTAGTCGCTGTAGACCAGCTGGACGGTGAAGGTCGAGGCCACCAGGACCAGTGCCAGGGATGCCGTGACCAGACCGCCGACGGCCGCCGTCGTCTGGGGCCGGCCGGCCGGGACCGCCGGGGCGTCCGGAGCCGGGGGGCGCGGCTTGGCGCGCAGCGCGCTGATGCCCCAGTACAGGGCGAGGGCGCCCAGCAGCAGGGCCACGTACGGCCAGCTGAAGAGGACGAAGAAGACCGACCACATGCCGGAGAGCAGGGCGTACCGCGCACGCCGCTGGGCCGGATCCGTCGGGTCCCAGCGCATGCCGCCGGGGCCGGCCGGTCCGCCGGGGCCCTGCGGGCCGCCGCCCGGCCGCTCGCCGAAGCCGCCGGGGGAACGGCCGGGCTGCCGGTCGCTCCACTGGCCGCCCCAGGGCGAACCGCCACCGGGACCTGGACCGTGGCCCTGCCCGGGGCCATGGCCGTACCCCGGACCCTGCCCCTGACCGGAACCCTGACCGTGATCGTGACCGGCACCGGAATCCTGACCCTGCCCCTGACCGGAACCCGGCCCCGCCCCGAACCCAGGCCCGTATCCCGGACCCGGCCCGTACCCCGGACCCGGACCGTATCCAGGACCCGGCCCGTACCCCGGACCCGCCGGGCCGCCGGGATGGCGAGGCTGCCAGGGGCGGTCCGGAGTTCCTTCCGCCGGCGGCGCGAACGGATTGTCGTCCTGCCGCTCGCCGCCCTGCCCGGTGCCGTCCTGACCCGATCCGTCCTGATCCGATCCGCCCTGTCCGGCGCCACCGCGGCCGGAGTCGCCCCGCCCGGAACCGCCGGACCCGGAACCGCCGAACCCGGAACCGCCGAACCCGGAACCACCCTGCCCCGAGCCTCCGTGCCCCGACCCGCCCTGCCCCGATCCGCCCGGGCCGCCCCGCAGGGGGTCCGCCGGGGGCGAGCTCGGCCGCTCCCGCAGCAGTGCGGCGCCACGCTCGCCTCCCTGGACCGGGCGCGGCGGGAACGTGAGGACTCGCAGGCTGCGATCGGGCATCAAAAGAGCGTCTTCCCCTAGGTGACTACGGCAGTCCGGCGTGAGCTACCACCCCGTGAACGTGCCGCACGACGACCGCGTTCCCGGGGGTGCTCTTTCGTGATTCCCCGCGAACGCTACCGTCCGGCCGGCCACCCGTCCCGAGGACCCCTGCTGGAGTGCCGGTATCGTTGCTGACGGTCGGCCGCTTCGTAGACTTCCCCGTATCCGGGGGCGCGAAGCATTCGTACGACTGTACAAACCGACCGTACATGGATCGCAACCCGAGAAAGGGCCCCACCGTGGCCGCCACCACCCCTGGCCCAGCGGTCAAGCGCCTGGTCGTGCTGGTCTCCGGATCCGGCACCAACCTTCAGGCGCTCCTGGACGAGATCGAGCGCGCCGGAGCCGAGTCGTACGGCGCGCGGATCGTCGCCGTCGGGGCCGACCGCACCGGCATCGAGGGGCTCGCCCGGGCCGAGCGGGCCGGGCTGCCGACGTTCGTGTGCCGGGTCAAGGACTTCGCCACCCGTGAGGAGTGGGACGCGGCCCTGGCCGGGGCCGTGGCCGCCCACGAACCCGACCTCGTGGTCTCCGCCGGCTTCATGAAGATCGTCGGCAAGGAGTTCCTCGCCCGGTTCGGCGGGCGGTTCGTGAACACCCACCCGGCCCTGCTGCCCAGTTTCCCGGGGGCCCACGGGGTCCGTGACGCGCTCGCGTACGGCGCCAAGGTCACCGGCTGCACCGTCCACTTCGTCGACGACGGCGTCGACACCGGGCCGATCATCGCTCAGGGCGTGGTCGAGGTCCGGGACGAGGACGACGAGAGCGCGCTGCACGAGCGCATCAAGGACGTCGAGCGAAGGCTGCTCGCCGAGGTCGTGGGGCGGCTCGCCCGCAACGGCTATCGCATTGAGGGACGAAAGGTAGTTATCCAGTGACCGCCGAGAGCAACAAGCGGGCCATCCGTCGCGCGCTCGTCAGCGTCTACGACAAGACCGGCCTGGAGGAGCTGGCCCGCGGGCTGCACGAGGCCGGTGTGGAGCTGGTCTCCACCGGGTCCACGGCCGGCCGGATCGCCGCCGCAGGCGTCCCCGTCACCAAGGTCGAGGAGCTGACCGGCTTCCCCGAATGCCTGGACGGCCGGGTGAAGACCCTGCACCCCAAGGTGCACGCGGGCATCCTCGCCGACCTGCGCCTGGACAGCCACCGCGAGCAGCTCGCCGAGCTGGGCGTGGAGCCGTTCGACCTGGTCGTCGTGAACCTCTACCCGTTCCGGGAGACCGTCGCCTCCGGCGCCACGCCCGACGAGTGCGTGGAGCAGATCGACATCGGCGGCCCCTCGATGGTCCGCGCCGCCGCCAAGAACCACCCGTCCGTGGCCGTGGTCACCAGCCCCGAGCGGTACGCCGACGTCCTCGCCGCGGTCCAGGACGGCGGCTTCGACCTCGCCGCCCGCAAGCGCCTGGCCGCGGAGGCCTTCCGTCACACGGCGGAGTACGACATCGCCGTCTCCTCCTGGTTCGCCTCGTCCTACGCCCCCGTCGACGAGTCCCGCTTCCCGGACTTCACGGCCGCCTCCTACGCGCGCAAGAACACCCTGCGCTACGGCGAGAACCCGCACCAGGACGCCGCCCTGTACGTCGACGGCACCGGTGGTCTCGCCGAGGCGGAGCAGCTGCACGGCAAGGAGATGTCGTACAACAACTACACGGACACGGACGCCGCCCGCCGTGCCGCGTACGACCACGCCGAGCCCTGTGTCGCGATCATCAAGCACGCCAACCCGTGCGGCATCGCGATCGGCGCGGACGTCGCCGAGGCGCACCGCAAGGCGCACGCCTGCGACCCGCTGTCCGCGTTCGGCGGCGTGATCGCCGTGAACCGGCCGGTCAGCAAGGAGATGGCGGAGCAGGTCGCCGAGATCTTCACCGAGGTCATCGTGGCCCCGGACTACGAGGAGGGCGCGCTGGAGGCCCTCACCAAGAAGAAGAACATCCGCGTGCTGCGCTGCCCCGACGGCCCGGGACACGAGGTCGAGGTCAAGCCGATCGACGGCGGCGCGCTGCTCCAGGTCGCCGACCGGCTCCAGGCCGAGGGCGACGACCCGGCGAACTGGACGCTGGCCAGCGGCGAGGCGCTCTCCGCCGAGGAGCTGCGGGAGCTGGCCTTCGCCTGGAAGGCGTGCCGCGCGGTGAAGTCCAACGCGATCCTGCTCGCCAAGGACGGTGCCTCGGTCGGCGTCGGCATGGGCCAGGTCAACCGCGTGGACTCCTGCAAGCTGGCCGTCGAGCGGGCCGGTGAGGAGCGGGCCCGGGGCGCCTTCGCGGCCTCGGACGCCTTCTTCCCCTTCCCCGACGGTCCCGCGATCCTCATCGAGGCCGGTGTCCGGGCGATCGTCCAGCCGGGCGGTTCGATCCGGGACGAGCAGGTCGTGGAGGCCGCCAAGGAGGCGGGCGTGACCATGTACTTCACGGGCACGCGCCACTTCTTCCACTGACCTCCCGCCGCCCCGTCGAGCGGCCCGTCCGCTCGCCCTGTGGTCCCGCCCGTCGGCCGACGGACGGGACCACACGCGTGTGCGCGGCCCGGCGGCGCCCCGACCCCTCGGCCGCCCAACCGGTCCGTGCCGTGCGGAAGTTCCTCGCCCGCCGTGTGCAAGAGGGGAGTTTTCACTACCGATTCCGCCGCCCCTGAGCAGCCACAATGAGGGGCGGGCCGCTCCGGCCCGCAGCTACGGCACCGGCTCCGCGCGCGGCGCAGCGGGGCGAGGAGGGGGACGAGTCGGATGGACGACCGCAGAACGGGGCTCGGCGGTACCCGCCCGCCGGACGCGATCAGGGGATTCTCGGTGTCGGCCGGACTGACGGGACTGCGGCGGGCGTCGACGCTGTGCGGGCTGTCGGTGGCGGCCTTCGGCCGTTCGCTGGCCGTGTCCGGCGCGCTCGGCCTGGCCGGTCCGGGCCTCGGCCTGGTGCCGCGGGCCATGGAAGGGGTGCGGAGCCTGGCCGCGCGGCAGCGGGAACTCGCCCGGCGCTGGGCGGGCGTGGAGATCCCGGCGCCCCCCGGGCCGCTGCCGCCCGCGCCCGCGGGCGCCTCGGGCATCGTCGCTCGCTACCGCTGGATCATGAGCGACCCGCAGACCCGGCGGGAGTACGTCTGGGTGCTCACGGAACCGATCGCCGGCGGCCTCCTGGCCTTCCTTCCGCTCGCGCTGGTCCTCAGCGGCGTCTGGGGCGTCTTCCTCGCCTTCTTCGGTGTTCCGCTGTCCGCCGAGTGGGACGGCCTGTGGTACCAGTTCATCCCGATCGAGGGGTGGACCACCGCGGTCCTCGCCGGCGTCCTGGGCCTGCTCCAGCTGCCCCTGGCCCTGTGGGCGGCCCCGCGTGCCGTCCGCCGCCACGCCCTGTACTCCAGGGCGATGCTGGCGCCCGGCGAGAGCGAACTGCTGGCCGGCCGGGTCCGGCATTTGGCCGCCACCCGCTCCGACGCGGTGGACACGCAGATGGCGGAGATCCGCCGGATCGAACGCGATCTGCACGACGGCGCACAGGCCCGCCTCGTCGCGATGGGCATGACCTTGGACGCGGCCGAACACCTGCTGGAGACCGACCCCGAGGCCGTACGCGCGCTGCTCGTGGAGGCCCGCCGGTCGTCCTCGGCCGCGCTGGCGGAACTGCGCGACCTGGTCCGCGGCATCCACCCGCCGGTCCTCGCCGACCGCGGACTCGCCGACGCCGTACGCGCGTTGGCCATGACCTGTCCGGTGCCCACCGAGGTGCGGGCCGAGCTGGCGGGCCGCCCCGAGATGCCCGTCGAGTCCGCCGCCTACTTCGCCGTCTCCGAGATCCTCGCCAATGTCGCCAAGCACTCGGGAGCGGTCGGCGCCTGGATCGACCTCCGCCACGAACGCGGGGCGCTCCGCATCACCGTGACCGACGACGGCCGGGGCGGCGCCGACGCCGCCCGCGGCACCGGTCTGCGGGGCATCGAGCGCCGGCTCGCCACGTTCGACGGTGTGGCGGCGGTGAGCAGTCCGGAAGGCGGGCCGACGATGGTGACGATGGAGATCCCGTGCGAATTGTCCTCGCCGAAGACCACTTTCTCCTGAGGGACGGGCTGATCCGCCTGCTCGGGGCCTTCGGACACGACGTGGTGGCCGCGGTCGACAACGGCACCGATCTGCTCGAAGCGCTGGAGCGGGAACGGCCCGACATCGCGATCGCCGACGTCCGGCTTCCGCCGGACTTCACCGACGAGGGGCTGCGTGCCGTCCTGGCCGCGCGCCGGCGGAACCCCGCGCTGCCGGTGCTGCTGCTCTCCCAGTACGTCGAGCCCCTGTACGCCCGTGAACTGCTCGCCGGCGGCGGCCGGGGCGTCGGCTACCTGCTCAAGGACCGGGTCACCGACGGCGCCCGGTTCCTGGACTCCATCCGGCGGGTGGCCGCGGGCGGCACCGCCATGGACCCCGAGGTCGTCTCCCGGCTGATGGTCCGCAAGGAGCGCGACGCCTCCGTCGGCGGCCTCTCCGGACGCGAACGCGAAGTCCTCGAACTCGTGGCGCAAGGCCGTTCCAACGCGGGTATCGCACAGGCCCTGTTCGTCACCGAGAAGGCCGTCGCGAAGCACATCGGCAACATCTTCGGCAAACTCGGCCTCCACGCGACGGACACCGACAACCGCCGGGTACTGGCCGTGCTCGCCTACCTGGACCGGTGAACTCGCCCCCGGACATGCAGAAGACGCCGGGCCGCGTCCCGTCCGGGCGGACGGGACGCGGCCCGGGAGTGTCAGGTGCCCTGGCGGCTCAGTACCGCGGGCGGTTGAACCAGGTCGAGGCCGAGCTGGTGACCATCGACGCGAGGATGATGCCGGCCATGGCCAGCGAGATCAGCCCGCCGAAGGTGGCGGAGCCGTTCGCGCCGTTCGCGATGTTGGTGATGCCACCGAGGATCATCAGAGCCGAGTAGATGATCGTGGTGATGCGGATGCCGCTGCCGCCGTTCTTGAACTTCACGCCCAGGAAGATCGACAGCGCGCCCAGCGCCAGCAGCAGGCCCACGATGAGGAAGCCGAGACCGGCAAGGCCGTCGGTGCTGTCACCGGTGCCCACACCGTTGGACGCGTCCTGGAGGGCGCCGATGGCGACGCCGGCGATGAGACCGAACAGCAGCTGGAAGCCGGCCAGGATGAACAGCAGCACCCGGGCGGTCTTCATCAGGCCCGGCATCTCCATCGGCACGCCGTAGCCGGGCTGGCCGAGCGGCGGGGCGGACGGGTAGCCGTAGCCGGCCGGGGCCTGCGGAGCGGCGGGGTAGCCGTAGCCCGGCTGCTGGCCCTGCGGCGGCTGCGGCGGGTAGCCGGGCTGCTGGCCCTGCGGAGGGCCGTAGGGGTTGTTCGGGTCGCCAAAGCTCATGGCGGTTTTCCTCCGTTGCGTTGCTCAAGTGCGGGGACGGCGCGCGGCACGGTTCGGAGGAGAGTTCTACAGATGCGGTCCGTCCCCCCGGCACTGCCCGCGGCACTGTGTGCTCATCGTTCTTTAACACGCTCTTACTTGTCCAGCCGGAAGCATGAGGTGTTGTGCAAGTGCAACATCACTGATCATGCTGTGACACCCGGATTGGAACCGGGGCCCGGTCATCCGCGAGGATGGGGGCATGACCGCCCAGATTCTCGATGGCAAGGCCACCGCAGCCGCGATCAAGTCCGATCTGACCGCCCGCGTGGCGGCGCTGAAGGAGAAGGGCGTCACGCCCGGACTCGGCACGATCCTGGTCGGGGACGACCCCGGCAGCCAGAAGTACGTCGCGGGCAAGCACCGCGACTGCGCCCAGGTGGGCATCGCCTCCATCCAGCGCGAGCTGCCGGCCACCGCCACCCAGGAGGAGATCGAGGCGGTCGTCCGCGAGCTGAACGAGGACCCCGCCTGCACCGGCTACATCGTCCAGCTGCCGCTGCCGAAGGGCATCGACGAGAACCGCATCCTGGAGCTGATGGACCCGGCCAAGGACGCCGACGGTCTGCACCCGATGAACCTCGGCCGCCTGGTCCTGAACGAGCCGGCCCCGCTGCCCTGCACCCCCAACGGCATCATCAGCCTGCTGCGCGCCCACGGCGTGGAGATCAAGGGCGCCGAGGTCGTGGTCGTCGGCCGCGGCGTCACCATCGGCCGCCCGATGCCGCTGCTGCTCACCCGGCGCAGCGAGAACGCCACCGTCACCCAGTGCCACACCGGCACCCGTGACCTCTCCGCCCACCTCAAGCGGGCCGACATCATCGTCGCCGCGGCCGGTTTCCCGCACCTGATCCGTCCCGAGGACGTCAAGCCGGGCGCGGCCGTCCTGGACGTCGGCGTCTCCCGCAACGCCGAGGGCAAGATCGTCGGCGACGTCCACCCGGGCGTGACCGAGGTGGCCGGCTGGATCTCCCCGAACCCCGGCGGCGTCGGTCCGATGACCCGGGCGCAGCTGCTGGTCAACGTGGTCGAGGCGGCGGAGCGCAGTGCCGGCTGAGGACGCCCGCGAGCACGCGGAACCGACTGTCCGCGACGCGATCAGCGCCCCCGACTCCGAGGGGCGCCCGCGCCGCGTCACCCGCCGCTTCCCGCTCTTCACGAGGGACACCGCCCGCCCCGAGGGCAGTGGCCGGGCCGCGGCCGGTGACGCACCGGCGCCCGCCCGGCAGTGGCCGATGCTCGTCGTCACCGGCCTGGTGGCGATCGGGCTGCTGGTCACCGCGCTGGACGCGCTCCGCCCGGGGACGCTGATCATCGCGGTCGCGCTGCTGGGCGGCGCGGTGCTGCGCTGGCTGCTGCCGGACGTCGGCATGCTCGCGGTGCGCTCCCGCTTCACGGACATCGCCACCTACGGCGTGCTGGGCGTGGTGATCTGCCTGCTGGCACTGATGATCCAGCCCGACCCGCTGCTGAAGATGCCGTTCCTGAAGGACGTCCTGCACTTCACGCTCGCCAAATAGCGGCTTCCGTACGGCCGGTGGCCCGCGTCTCCCCCCGGGGACGCGGGCCACCGCCTTGGTGTGCACCTTCGGCGCCGTGCTCGCCCCGTACACCGTGGCCTCCGTCCGCTCGCTGCGCACCGCCCTCCGAGACGGGGCTGGTGGTTCCCGGCGGCCGACCCGGCGTCCGGGTCCCGGCCCCGCGCGTGTACACCCCGCCCCGGGACCTGGGATCCTTGGTCAGCGCATCCCTGTGGGTGGCCGGGGGTCCTGCGCGCGTTCGACAGCACGACCGGGGGGAAGAGGGGGAACCCATGCCTCGATGGAAAACCTTGCCGGAGGATCTGGACCCGCAGATCAAGGAGTTCACCGGCCAGTTGCGGCAACTGGTGGACCGCAGCGGCCTGAGCGTCGCGACACTGGCCGACCGCACGGGCTACAGCACGACGTCCTGGGAGCGGTATCTGGGCGGCCGGCTGCTCGCGCCCAAGGGTGCGGTCATCGCGCTGGCCGAGGCCACCGGCACCAGCCCCGTCCATCTGACCACCCTGTGGGAGCTGGCCGAACGGACGTGGAGCCGGGCGGAGATGCGGCACGACCGCACCATGGAGGCGATCCGTGTCTCCGAGGCACGTGCCGCGCTGGGCGACCTCGGCACGGCGACGGAGCCGGCGGGGGGCGGGGGCGCGTCCGCGGGCAGGACCGGCCGCACGGGCGGCGGAACGGCCGGTCCGGCCGACCGGAAGGGCACCGACAAGAACGCCGGGAAGGGCACCGACAAGAACGTCGGGAAGGACGGGGGCAAGAACGTCGGGAAGGACGGGGGCAAGAACGTCGGGAAGGACGGGGGTAAGAACGCCGGGAAGGACGGGGGTAAGAACGCAGGGAAGGGCGGGGGCGAGAGCGCCGGGAAGGACGGGAGCAGGGGCGCCGACGGCGCGCACGGCCCGGCGGACGACGGGGACACCCCGGCCGGCAGGAACTCCTGGGGACTGGCGGGCTACCGGGGCCCCTCGCAGCGGAGCGCCCGCCCGGGCCCCCGGCCCCCGGCCGGAACCGCCGACCCCGCCGGCACCCCCGCGGAGCCCGCCGGCCCGCCCGCCCCGCCCCGTCCCCTCGGCGCGACCGGCACCCCGGGCACCTCCGGCGCATCCGGCGCCGTAAAGGCATCAGGCACCTCCGGCGCCTTCGGCCCGTCCCGTGCCGTGAACGCGTCCGGCGCTTCCGGTACTTCCAGCGCTTCCGGTACTCCCAGCGCTTCCGATACTTCCGGTGTCTCCGGCTCCGTGCCCTCCCCGGACACCCCGAGCCCCGACGGCCGGCAGGCCGCGGCGGTCCCGCGGGGGTCGCGGGTGGCCCACTGGTCCGCGCGCCGCCAGCAGGTGACGATGTTCTTCGCGGGCCTGGTCGGCGTGCTCGTCCTCATAGCCGGCGTCTTCCTCATCACCCACCGGGGCGGCGGCGGACACGAGAACGAGGGCGCCGCCAAGTCGCCCGCCCCCTCGGCCCGTACCCGGACGAGCCCGCCGCCCGGCGTCAAGTGCACCGGCTCCGCCTGCACCGGCAAGGACGCCGAGGCCATGGGGTGCAGCGGCGACCTGGTGACCACCGCACGGACCGTCGCCCTCGGGACCACCACCCTGGAGGTCCGCTACAGCAGAGCGTGCGGCACGGCCTGGGGTCGGATCACCAGCGGCGCGCCCGGTGACACGGTGCGGCTCACCGCGGGCAAGGTCCGGCAGTCCGGGGACATCACGGTGGCCGGGGACACCATCGCGTACACCCCGATGATCGCGGTGAAGGACCCCGCGGAGGCCCGTGCCTGCGCCACGCTCGCCTCGGGGCGGACGGGCTGCACCCGGTAGGCGACCGGACCGGTGAGGTGATCGATACGTGATCACCTCACCTTCGGCGGACAAAGACCCGCTCGCTCACCGATCCGTCCGCTCGCTCACCGATCCGTACGCTCGCTCACGGATTCGTACGCACAGGAATGGCCGCCGGGAAAGTGGGCACGCGAGTAGTACCCCCACGGGAGTCCGGCGACGGTGTCCCGAACGGCGGCCGTCCTCGTCCTTCCCTCTCCCGGACGACGGACGGCCGCCTTTTCCTGTCCGGCCCGCCGGCGATACGTCCGGACCGGTCCTCTTGTGGGGTGGGCCACAAGGCCCCGGACGTCTCGCATGCCGGATGCGCGATAGCCTGACCGCTGGATCTCTCTTGATACCAAGAGATCGATCATCCGCCCGGGGCAGGGACGCCCCACCGCCAGCTGTCATACGGAGAACGCCATGACCCGCACTCCCGTGAACGTCACCGTCACCGGCGCGGCCGGCCAGATCGGTTACGCCCTGCTCTTCCGCATCGCCTCCGGCCAGCTGCTCGGCGCGGACGTGCCGGTCAAGCTGCGCCTGCTGGAGATCACCCCGGCCCTCAAGGCCGCCGAGGGCACCGCCATGGAGCTGGACGACTGCGCCTTCCCGCTGCTCCAGGGCATCGAGATCACCGACGACCCGAACGTCGCCTTCGACGGCGCCAACGTAGCCCTGCTGGTGGGCGCCCGTCCGCGCACCAAGGGCATGGAGCGCGGCGACCTGCTGGAGGCCAACGGCGGCATCTTCAAGCCCCAGGGCAAGGCCATCAACGACCACGCCGCGGACGACATCAAGGTCCTGGTCGTCGGCAACCCGGCCAACACCAACGCGCTCATCGCCCAGGCCGCCGCGCCGGACGTCCCGGCCGAGCGCTTCACCGCGATGACCCGCCTGGACCACAACCGCGCGCTGACCCAGCTCGCGAAGAAGACGGGCTCCACGGTCGCCGACATCAAGCGCCTGACGATCTGGGGCAACCACTCCGCCACCCAGTACCCGGACATCTTCCACGCCACCGTCGCCGGCAAGAACGCCGCCGAGGTCGTGAACGACGAGAAGTGGCTGGCCGAGGACTTCATCCCGACCGTCGCCAAGCGCGGTGCCGCGATCATCGAGGCCCGTGGCGCGTCCTCCGCCGCCTCCGCCGCCAACGCCGCCATCGACCACGTGTACACCTGGGTCAACGGCACCGCCGAGGGTGACTGGACCTCCATGGGCATCCCGTCGGACGGCTCCTACGGCGTCCCGGAGGGCTTGATCTCCTCCTTCCCCGTCACCACCAAGAACGGCACGTACGAGATCGTCCAGGGCCTGGACGTCAACGAGTTCTCCCGCGCCCGCATCGACGCCTCCGTCCAGGAGCTGGCGGAGGAGCGCGACGCGGTTCGCGGTCTCGGCCTCATCTGACCTGACGTGGTGTGACTCCGGCGCCGGTGCGCTATAGTTGATCACGCACCGGCCGCCGGAAACCCGGCACCAGGTGATGCGTTGGTGGTCCAAGGAAAGACGCCCCGCTTCCTGCGGGGAAATGCAGGTGCAAGGCCTGCCCGGCGCTCCACGAGAAGTCCCCTCCCGCTGCACGCGGGAGGGGACTTCTGCGTTGTGCCGGACGCCAGGCCGACGGGCCGCCAGGCCGACAGGACGCCAGGCCGACAGGCTGACGGGACGACAGGCCGCGAGGACGCGGGGCCGCGAGGACGCGGGGCCGCGAGGACGCGGAGCCGGAGGGACGCGGAGCCCGAAGGATGCGGAGCCGTAAGGATGCGGAGCCGTAAGGATGCGGAGCCGTAAGGACGCGGGTCCGTAAGGTCACCTCTCCCGCTTGAGCACCTCGATCCCGGCCTCGTCCGTCTGCTCCGGCCGTCCGTTCAGCCGGTGGACCACGACCCACCGCCCGTCCGCCGTCGCGCCGGCGAACACGGACGCGTCCCCGGTGGCGCCGTTGTGCCAGCGCAGCGGCCCCGCCGACTGCCAGCTGACGGACGGCTCGCCGAGGCGCCGCTCCAGCAGCAGCCGTACGACGAGATCGGCGACGGCACACGGCGTCGCCCACAGGCCGCCCGCGGGGAGGATCGCCCCGTCCATCGTCCACGGACGGCGCCGCGTCCCCGGCAGCCGGCCCGGCGCCGTCAGCCGCCGTCCCGCGGGCGGGTGCGCGGTGACCTCGGTGACGTCCGCCGGCCGCAGGACGTACGTCCGCAGCAGCTCCTCGTAGCCGGCCCCGCCCGCGGCGGACAGCGCCGCGCCGAGGACGGCGTACCCGAGGTTGGAGTACTCCTCGTCGCCCGGCGGCCGGACGACGAGGGTGTCCAGGCCGCGCACCAGCACCAGCAGTTCGTCCGGGCCGAAGGCCGCGTACGGGTCCCGGCGCCCGAGACGCGGTGGCAGCCGGGGGAGTCCCGAGGTGTGCCGGGCCAGGTTCAGCAGGGTGACACCGGTGCCGGGCGGCGCCGGGAGCCACCGTTCGACGGGGTCGTCGAGCCCGACGACACCCGCCTGCGCCATCCGGGCCAGCAGTGTGCCGGTCAGCGCCTTGGTGAGGGACCCGATCTCCACGTACCGGTCCACGGCGTGGCCGCCGGTCACCCGCGGCGGACCCGCGTCGCTCAGCACACAGGTCGGGATACGGGGCACGGCGGGTCCTCTCGGGTCGGAGCCTGCATTCTGCGTCACCGGCGGGGATCCGCCGACGCTTTCAGGCCACCGGTTCCCGGACCGGCTCCGGCGCGCCCTGCGCCGTCGCCCGCGGCGAGCGGCCGGAGCCGCGGTAGCCCGTCACCACCGCCGCCGTCGCCACCAGCACCGTGACGCCCACTACCCGCAGCGCCGGCCCCATGCCGCCGGCGAAGTCGGCGTGCCCCGCCAGGGTCGTGCCGGCGACGGCGACACCGAGGGCCGCGCCGATCTCCCGGGCCGACGTGCCGAGGCCGGAGCCGAGGCCCGCCTGGTGCGGAGGCAGGGACACGACGACGCCGAGGGTGAGCGCCGGCATGGCCAGGCCGGTCCCGGCCGAGATCACCAGCAGCCAGCACGCGTACAGCGCGTAGGGCGTGTGCGCGTCCGCCGTGGACGCGGCCAGCAGGCCCACGCCGATCAGCGCGAGCCCCGTGCCGACGACCGGACGCGGATGCGCCGACCAGCGGGCCGCGAACTTGGGGACCAGGGCCATGCCGACGATCAGCGGCACGATCGCCACCCCTGTCACGGCCGGCTCGAACCCCTTGACCTCCTGAAGGTACTGCGAGTTGACGAAGAACAGCGCGAACAGGCCGAAGAAGCCGGTTCCCAGGCCCAGCGTGGTCGCGCGCAGCCCGCGGGAGCCGAAGACGCGCAGGTCGAACAGCGGGGCACGGGAGCGCAGGGCGTGCACGGTGAAGGCCGCCACCAGCAGCGCGCCCGCCCCGAACGAGGCGAGGATGCGCGGCGAGGTCCAGCCGTGGCCGGGACCCTCGATGATGCCGAACAGCACGGCGACCAGGCCCGCGGTGAGCAGCAGGGTGCCGGCCGGGTCCGGGCTGCCCTGCGCGGAGCGGGCCGTGCGCGGGATGGTCACCGCCACCACGGCGGCGAGGACGGCCGCCAGCGGCACCATCGCGGCGAACAGCGCCCGCCAGGACAGGAACTGGCCGACCAGACCGCCGCCCAGGTTGCCCGCCAGGCCGCCCAGCCCGATGGCCAGCGTCCAGGACGCCATCGCCTGGGCGCGGCGCTCGGGGCCGGCCAGCTGCACCAGGATCGACATGGTGGCCGGAGTGATCAGCGCGGCCCCGGCGCCGGACACCCCCCGGCCCGCGATCAGCAGCGCCGGGCCGGGGGCGAGCGCGCTGGTCGCGGCGCCCGCGGCGAACACGGCGAGACCGGTGAGCAGGGCGCCCTTGCGGCCGTACCGGTCGCCGAGCGCGCCGGCCGGGATCAGCAGGCCGGCGAAGGTGATGACGTAGGCGTCGACCGTCCACAGGACCTGGGTGTGCGAGGGGTGCAGGGCGGACGAGGCCAGCTGCGGTATCAGCAGGTTGATGGCGGCCACCATGCTCTGCGCGACCAGGACGCAGGCGCACAGCGCGAGCAGGGTGGGGCGTTTCAGGGCGTGCGCGGGCACGGCTCCTCCCGGGAGCTGGTGGGTGGTGTGGGATGCGCTCTCACCGTAGGCTCGGCACCGACCTGCCTTCCAGTGCAACCTTTGCAAGGAACACCTGCGCATGACGCAATCCACCGGGCTGGACCTGAATCTGCTGGTCGCGCTGGATGTCCTGCTGGAGGAGCAGAGTGTGCGGGGCGCCGCCCGCCGGCTGCATCTGTCCGAGCCGGCGATGAGCCGCACCCTGGGCCGGATCCGCAAGGCGCTCGGCGACCCGGTGCTGGTCCGGGCCGGCCGCCGGATGGTGCCCACCCCCCGTGCGCTGGCCGTGCGCGCCGAGGTGAGCGCGGTGGTGGAGCGGGCCCGGGCGCTGTTCGCGCCGGGCCGGGACGCCGACCTGCGCACGGTGACCCGCACCCTCACGATCCTCGGCCACGACGCGATCGCCGCCACCCACGGCGCGGCCCTCTTCGCCCGCGCCGCCCGCGAGGCCCCCGGCATCCGCCTGCGCTTCCTGAGCGAGAGCCACGTGGACGCCCCGTTCCTGCGCCAGGGCACCGTCGACCTGGAGATCGGGGTGATCGACTCGGCCGCGCCCGAGGTGCGTGTGGAGTCGGTGTACGAGGACCGCATGCTGGGCGTCGTACGGGCCGGGCATCCGCTCCTGCGGGGCGAGCTGACGCCGGAGCGGTTCGCCGCGGAGGCGGGTCACCTCATCGTCTCCCGGCGCGGCAGGCAGTACGGGCCCATCGACGACGCCCTCGCCGAACTCGGCCTGGAGCGCCGGGTGGTGGGCACGGTCGGCACCTATCCGGCCTCGCTGTTCGTGCTGCGCGAGACCGACCTGGTCGGGCTGGTCAGCAAGTGGGGACGCCCGCTGGCCGACACGCTGGGCCTGGTCACCTTCGAGATCCCGCTCCGGCTGCCCGCGGTGAAGCTGGGGTTCGCCTGGCACCCGCGCCACGACGCCGACCCGGCCCACGCCTGGCTGCGCGGCTGCGTACGGGAGCTGATGCTTCGGGAGTCGGGCACCGGCTGACCGCCGCGGGCGCGCGCCCGCCTCGACCGCCCAGGGGGAGGCGGTGAGGGGGAGAACGCTTGCCGCCGCACAGGACGCGGATCGTGCGGCCGTCGTACCCCCTTCGATCCACCACTCTCGGCCTACTTTTGTCCCTTTTCGACCGCATTTTCAGTGACGCGGCGCACTTTCGGCCACCGATTGCGCATGCGATGCGAGGCCCGGGGCAGGCGATGCCGGTCCCCGAGCGTGACATCCGTGTGACACAGGGGAACGGAACAGGAACGGAAGGCAATACCGATCATGGCGGACAGAACCGAACGACAGGCCGGGGCGACCATCCACGCCGGCGGCGAGTGGCTGACGGCGATCTCCGGCGCGACCCGGGAGATCCTCGACCCCGCGGACGGCCGGCCCTTCGCCGTGGTCGCCGAGGGCGACGAGAAGGACGCAGAGCGCGCGGTGACCGCCGCCCGGCACGCCTTCGACCACGGCCCCTGGCCGCGCACCCCGGTCGCCGAACGCGCCGCCCTGCTGCGCCGCGTCGCCGGCCTCCTCCTGCGCGACCGCGAGACGCTCGGCCTGCTGGAGAGCCGGGACGCGGGCAAGACCGTCGAGGAGGGCCGCGTCGACATCGACTGTGTCGCCGACGCCTTCCGCTACTTCGCCGACCTGGTCGCCGCCGAGGCCCCCGGCCGGGTGATCGACGCGGGCTCGCCCGACATCCACAGCGTGGTCGTCCACGAGCCGGTCGGCGTCTGCGCGCTGATCACCCCCTGGAACTACCCGCTGCTCCAGGCCAGCTGGAAGATCGCCCCGGCACTCGCCGCCGGCAACACCTTCGTGATCAAGCCCAGCGAGATCACCCCGCTCACCACCGTCGCCCTGATCGGGCTGCTGACCGAGGCCGGCCTGCCCGCGGGCGTCGCCAACCTCGTCACCGGCCCCGGCCACACCGTCGGCGCCCGGCTCGCCGAACACCCCGACGTCGACCTGGTCTCCTTCACCGGCGGCCTGGCCAGCGGCACCAAGGTCGCCCAGGCCGCCGCGCCCACCGTCAAGAAGGTCGCCCTCGAACTCGGTGGCAAGAACCCCAACGTCGTCTTCGCCGACGCCTGCGCCACCGAAGAGGGCTTCGACACCGCCGTGGACCAGGCCCTCAACGCGGCCTTCATCCACAGCGGCCAGGTCTGCTCGGCCGGCTCCCGCCTCATCGTCGAGGAGTCCGTGCGGGACCGCTTCGTCACCGAACTCGCCCGCCGGGCCCAGCGGATCCGGCTCGGCCGCGGCACCGAGGACGGCGTCGAGTGCGGCCCGCTCGTCTCCGAACAGCAGCGCGCCAAGGTCGAGGCGTACGTCGCGTCCGCGCTGGCGGAGGGCGCGGTGCTGCGCTGCGGCGGCAAGCAGCCCGCGCCCGCCGCGGCCCGCCCGGAGTCCGGCTGGTTCTACGAGCCGACCGTGCTCGACGCCTGCCACCGCGAGATGAAGGTCGTCCGGGAGGAGGTCTTCGGCCCGGTCCTCACCGTCGAGACCTTCCGCACCGAGGAGGAGGCCGTCCTCCTCGCCAACGACACCGAGTACGGCCTCGCCGGCGCCGTCTGGAGCGCGGACACCGCGCGGGCCCGCAGGGTCGCGGCCCGGCTGCGCCACGGCACCGTCTGGATCAACGACTTCCACCCCTACCTGCCGCAGGCGGAGTGGGGCGGCTTCGGCAGGAGCGGCACCGGCCGCGAGCTGGGTCCCGCCGGTCTCGCCGAATACCGCGAGACCAAGCACGTCTACGAGAACCTCGCGCCGCGCCCGGTGCGCTGGTTCGCCGGCTGAGCCCCCACATGCCCCGCCGGCGAACCAGCTGACGCACCCCGTACGTCCTCCCACCCCACAGGAGTAACCACCCGATGCCCGACCACACCCAGGAATTCGACTACGTCGTCATCGGCGGCGGCACCGCGGGCTCCGTCATCGCCTCCCGCCTCACCGAGAACCCCGACGTCACCGTCGCCGTGATCGAGGGCGGCCCGAGCGACGTCGGCCGCGACGACGTCCTCACCCTGCGCCGCTGGATGGGCCTGCTCGGCGGCGAACTCGACTACGACTACCCCACGGTGGAACAGCCCCGCGGCAACTCCCACATCCGGCACAGCCGCGCCCGCGTCCTCGGCGGCTGCTCCTCCCACAACACCCTCATCTCCTTCAAGCCCCTGCCCTCCGACTGGGACGAGTGGGAGGCGAACGGCGCCAAGGGCTGGGGCGCCGTCCCCATGGAGGCGTACTTCGCCCGCCTGAAGAACAACATCGTCTCCGTCGACGAGAAGGACCGGAACGCCATCGCCCGCGACTTCGTCGACGCGGCCCGGTCGGCGCTCGGGGTACCCCGGGTCGAGGGCTTCAACAAGAAGCCGTTCACCGAGGGCGTCGGCTTCTTCGACCTCGCCTACCACCCCGAGGACAACAAGCGCTCCTCCGCCTCCGTGGCCTACCTGCACCCGGTGATGGACGAGCGTCCCAACCTCCGCATCTTCCTGGAGACCTGGGCGTACCGGCTGGAGCTGGACGGCACCCGTGTCCACGGCGTCCACGTGCGTACCAAGGACGGCGAGGAACTGCTGATACGGGCCCGCAACGAGGTCGTCCTGTGCGCCGGCGCCGTCGACTCCCCGCGGCTGCTGCTCCACTCGGGCATCGGCCCCCGCGAGGACCTCGAAGCCCTCGGCATCCCGGTCGTCCGGGATCTCCCGGGCGTCGGCGAGAACCTGCTCGATCACCCCGAGTCGGTCATCGTCTGGGAGACCCACGGCCCGATCCCGGAGAACTCCGCGATGGACTCCGACGCCGGCCTGTTCGTCCGCCGCGACCCCGGACAAGCGGGCCCGGACCTGATGTTCCACTTCTACCAGATCCCCTTCACGGACAACCCCGAGCGCCTCGGCTACGAACGCCCGGCCCACGGCGTCTCGATGACCCCCAACATCCCCAAGCCGAAGAGCCGCGGCCGCCTCTACCTGACCAGCGCCGACCCGTCCGTGAAGCCCGCCCTCGACTTCCGCTACTTCACCGACGAGGACGACTACGACGCGCGGACCCTGGTCGACGGCATCCGCATCGCCCGCGAGATCGCGAAGAGCGAACCGCTGGCCGGCTGGCTCAAGCGCGAGGTGTGCCCGGGCCCGGAGATCCTCGGCGACGCCGAGCTGAGCGAGTACGCCCGCAAGGTCGCGCACACCGTCTACCACCCGGCCGGCACCTGCAAGATGGGCGCCGCCGACGACGAACTCGCCGTGGTCGACCCGGAACTGCGCATCCGCGGTCTGTCCGGCATACGTATCGCCGACGCGTCCGTCTTCCCCACCATGACCGCCGTGAACCCGATGATCGGGGTCCTCATGGTCGGGGAGAAGGCCGTCGACCTGATCGGAGGCGACCTGCGATGACTCTCACCGTCCCCACCCGTAAGCCCCCCACCACGACCGAGTCCGTCTTCTCGGTGTCCGGCCTGTGGAAGGTCTTCGGCCCGAAGCCGGAGCGGATCCCCGCCGACCCCGAGCTCAGCACGCTGGACCCGGCCGGCCTCCGCGCCCGCACCGGGTGCACGGCGGCCGTCCGGGACGTCTCCTTCGACGTCCGCAAGGGCGAGGTCTTCGTCGTCATGGGGCTCTCCGGCTCCGGCAAGTCCACCCTCGTACGCTGCCTGACCCGTCTCATCGAACCGACCGCGGGCACGATCGCCATCGACGGCGAGGACGTCCGCGCGATGGACCGGGCCCGCCTGCGCGAACTGCGGCGGCACCGGGCCGCCATGGTCTTCCAGCACTTCGGCCTGCTCCCGCACCGCACGGTCCTCGACAACGTCGCCTACGGCCTGGAGATCCAGGGCGTCGGCAAGTCCGAACGCCGCGAGCGCGCCGCCGAGTTCGTCGCCAAGGTCGGCCTCGAAGGCATGGAGAAGCGCCGGCCCGGCCAGCTCTCCGGCGGCCAGCGCCAGCGCGTCGGCCTGGCCCGCGCCCTGGCCGTGGACCCCGAGGTCCTCCTCTTCGACGAGCCGTTCAGCGCCCTGGACCCGCTCATCCGCCGTGACATGCAGGACGAGGTGACCCGCCTGCACCGCGAGGAGGGCCGCACGATGGTCTTCATCACCCACGACCTGAGCGAGGCCCTGAAACTCGGCGACCGCATCGCCCTGATGCGCGACGGCCGCGTGGTCCAGCTGGGCACGCCGGAGGAGATCGTCGGCTCCCCGGCCGACGACTACGTCCGCGAGTTCGTCCGGGACGTCCCGCGCGAGCAGGTGCTCACCTGCCGCACGGCCATGCGCCCCGCCTCCGCGGCGGAGACGGCCACCGGTCCGGCGGTCCGTCCGGACGCCACGGTCGCGGAGGCGATCGAGGCGGTGGCCCGGGCCGGCGAACCGGCCCGGGTAATGGACGCGGGCCGCTGCCTCGGAGTGGTCGACCAGGAACGCCTGCTGGGCGTCGTCGCGGGCGTGGACGCGGAGACCGGGGGCGGCGCCACCACGGCGGAGGCCGCCGGGACCGCGGGTGGCGCCGCCCCGGCCGGGGCCACCGCCGTACCCGCCGCGACCCCCGACAGCCCCGCCGCGACCCCGGACAGCCGTACCGCCGGGACCTCGTCCCCCGCCGGGAAGCCGGCGCCCGCCCCCGGGAAGGCGGCCTCCGCCGCTGGAAAGGCGGCCTCCGCCACCGGAAGGCCGGCCCCCGACCGGCGCGGACAAGCGACCCCGCCCGGCCCCCGCACCAGCCCGGAGGCCGTCTGATGGCAACCCTCAGTGTCCCGACCTCCGGTACCGCCACGCCCCGCGTCCTGCGCAGCCGGGCCGCGGGCAAACTCCTCCTGCTCGCCCTCGTCGCCGCGGTCCTGGCCCCCTGGGCCGCCACCCGCTGGCCCGGCGCCGCCTGGCCGCACGCCCTGACCGTGAGCCTCGACAAACCCCTCACCACGGCCAGCGACTGGGTCATCGACAACCGGGACAGCCACCCCCTGTTCCTCTACTTCCTCGGCCACGTCAGCAACGCGGTCGTGCTCGCCGTACGCGCCGTCTACCTCACCCTGCTCGCCGCGGGCTGGGCGGGCGTCACGGCCTTCGGCGCCCTGCTCGCCTGGCGCGTCGCGGGCCCCCGCCTGGCCGCCGGCACGGCGGTCGCCTTCCTCGCCTGCGGTGCCCTCGGCATGTGGATCCCCACCATGCAGACCCTCGCCCTGATGGTCGTGGCGGTCCTCGCCTCCGTACTCGTCGGCATGCTCCTCGGTCTCGCCGCCGGGCTCTCCGACCGCCTCGACCGCGCCCTGCGCCCGGTCCTGGACACCATGCAGGTGCTCCCGGCCTTCGCCTACCTCCTCCCCGTCGTCCTGGTCTTCGGCATCGGCGTCCCCGCGGCCGTCCTCGCCACCGTCGTGTACGCCGCCCCGCCGATGGCCCGCCTCACCGCGCTCGGCCTGCGTGGTGCCGACCCCGAAGTCCTGGAGGCCGTGGAGTCGCTCGGCGCCACCCGCCGCCAGCGGCTGCTGACCGCCCGTATCCCGCTGGCCCGCAAGGAACTCCTCCTCGGTCTCAACCAGACGATCATGATGGCGCTGTCCATGGCCGTCATCGCCGCCGTCATCGGCGCCGGCGGCCTCGGCGACCGCGTCTACCAGGCCCTCGCCTCGGTCGACGTCGGCGCCGCCCTCGCGGCCGGCATCCCGCTCGTCCTGCTCGCGGTGGTCCTGGACCGCGTCACCGCGGCGGCCGGCAACGGCACCCCCGCCGCCGACCGCCCCGGCACGATCGGCTGGCCCTACGCCCTGGCCGTCACCGTGGCCGCCGCCCTCGCCACCCGCCTCCTCGGCGCCCTCGACTGGCCCGCCGGCTGGGTCCTGGGCATCGCCGAACCGGTCGACCGCGCCGTCGACTGGATGGTCGCCCACCTCTACTCGGGCGTCCCGGTCGTCGGCGGCACCGCCGACTGGGCGGGCCACTTCACCACCTGGATCCTGGACCCCCTCCGGGACGGCCTCCAGTGGCTGCCCTGGTGGTCGGTGCTGCTCGTGGTCGCCGCCCTGGCCTGGCTGATCGGCACCTGGCGCACCGCGCTGACCGCCGTCCTCGCCATGGCCGCGATCGGCGTGCTCGGCGTGTGGGAGCCGTCGCTGGACACCCTCTCCCAGGTGCTGGCCGCCGTCGCCGTCACCCTCGTCCTGGGCTTCGCGACCGGCATCGCCGCGGCCCGCAGCGACCGTGTGGAACGCGCGCTGCGCCCCGTCCTGGACGTCTTCCAGACCATGCCGCAGTTCGTGTACCTGATCCCGGTCGTCGCGCTGTTCGGCGTCGGCCGCGCGCCCGCCGTCGCCGCTGCCGTGGTCTACGCGCTTCCGGCCGTCGTCCGGATCACCGCGCAGGGCCTGCGCCAGGTCGACCCGGCCGCGCTGGAGTCCGCTCGCTCGCTCGGCGCGACCGGCCGCCAGCAGCTGTGGCAGGTGCAGCTCCCGCTCGCCCGGCGGTCGTTGCTGCTCGCCGTCAACCAGGGCGTGGTGCTGGTGCTGGCCGTGGTCATCATCGGCGGCCTGGTCGGCGGCGGCGCCCTCGGCTACGACGTCGCCTTCGGCCTCGCCCAGGGCGACCTGGCGACCGGCCTGGTGGCCGGTGCCGCCATCGTCTGCCTGGGACTGATGCTCGACCGGGTGACCCAGCCCACCGGACGCCGCGCGCGGAAGGGAGCCTGACATGCGATTCCGTACGACCTTCACGGTGGCCGCCGGAGCCTCGGCGCTCGCGCTGCTGACCGGCTGCGGCGCCGCCGACATGACCAAGCAGGCCAGCCCGTTCGCCAACGCCCGGGGCGCGAAGACGGTCACCCTGTCCGTGCAGTCCTGGGTGGGCGCGCAGTCCAACGTGGCCGTCGCCCAGTACATCCTGGACCACAAGCTGGGCTACCGCGTCGACACCGTCCAGGTCGACGAGGTGCCGGCCTGGGACGCGCTCAGCCAGGGCCGGGTCGACGCCCTCCTGGAGGACTGGGGCCACCCGGACCAGCAGAAGCGGTACGTCGAGGACAAGAAGACGATCGCGCCCGGCGGCGACCTCGGGGTGACCGGTCACATCGGCTGGTTCGTGCCGACGTACCTGGTCAAGCAGCATCCGGACATCACGGACTGGAAGAACCTGAACAAGTACGCCTCGCTCTTCCGCACCGCGGAGAGCGGCGGCAAGGGCCAGCTGATGGACGGTTCGCCGTCCTACGTCACCCACGACAAGGCGCTGGTGAAGAACCTGAAGCTGGACTACCAGGTCGTCTTCGCCGGTTCCGAGGCGGCGCAGATCACCCAGATCAAGCAGTTCGCCAAGGAGAAGAAGCCCTTCCTGACGTACTGGTACGCACCCCAGTGGCTGTTCGAGAAGGTGCCCATGACGGAGGTGAAGCTGCCCCCGTACAAGGAGGGCTGCGACACGGACGCGGCGAAGGTCGCCTGCGCCTATCCGCGCACTCCGCTGCGGAAGTACCTCAACGCCGGCTTCGCGCACTCCGGCGGCAGGGCCGCGGCCTTCCTGAAGAAGTTCAGGTGGACGACGGAGGACCAGAACGAGGTCTCCCTGATGATCGCCGAGCAGAAGCTCAGCCCGCAGGAGGCGGCGAAGAAGTGGGTGGACAGCCACCCCGACGTGTGGAAGCGGTGGCTGTCCTGAGCGGCCTCAGGCCCGCAGGCCGGCGGCGATCTCCCGCAGCGCGGCGGCGGACCGCCGCTGGAGTCCCGGTCCGAACGTGACCCGAGTGGCCCCGAGCCCGCCGAGCGCGGCGGGCGAGGGGCCCTCGCCGTCCAGCCGGGACAGGGCGTTCAGCGGGCCCTGGATCCCGGACCGCAGCAGGGGCAGCAGGTCCGCCGGCGCGAGGATCGGGTACACGCAGTCCGCGCCCGCGGCCACGTACAGCGCGGCCCGCTCGATGGCCCGTTCGGGATCGCCGTCGCCGTGGACGAAGACGTCGACGCGGGCGTTGACGAACAGCCGGTCGGCGGCGGCCCCGCGCACCTCGGCGAGGAACTCGGCGTGCTCGCGCGGGTCCTTGAGGGCGCCCCCGGCGGAGTCCTCCAGGTTGCAGCCGACGGCCCCCGCCGCCAGCAGCCGCTCCACCAGTTCCTCCGGCGCGAGCCCGTACCCGCCCTCGACGTCCGCCGACACCGGCACGTCCACCGCCCGGGCGATCCGGGCGACCGCGGCGAACATCTCGTCGGCCGGGGTCTCGCCGTCCGCGTAGCCGAGGGACGCGGCGACGCCCGCGCTCGGCGTGGCCAGCGCCGGGAAACCGGCGGCCTCGAACACCCGGGCGCTCGCCGCGTCCCAGGGGCCGGGCAGGACCAGCGGGTCGCCCGGGGCGCGCCCCCGGTGCAGGGCGCGGAACTCGTCCACCTTGCTCACGGCTGGTAACCCCCCGGTGCGACGCGACGGCTGACCATCAGGCGGTTCCAGCCGTTGATGACGGTGATCAGGCCGATGAGATGCGCGAGTTCGGCCTCGGTGAAGTGCTGGGCGGCCCGTGCGTACACCTCGTCGGGGACGAAGCCGTCCGTCAGCACGGTGACCGCCTCGGTCAGCGCCAGCGCGGCCCGCTCCCGCTCGCTGTAGAGGTCCTCGGTCTCCTCCCAGGCGTCCAGGAGCCGGACCCGGTCCTCCGGCTCCCCGTTCTCCCGGGCGAGGCGGAGGTGCATGTCGAGGCAGAACGCGCAGTGGTTGAGCTGCGAGGCGCGGATCATGACCAGCTCGGCCAGGACCGGATCGCCGAGCCCCTTCTTCGCCGCCGCGCTCACCGCGGACATCGCCCGGCCGACCTGCGGGTCCAGCAGCCGGGTACGCCTCACTTGTGCTGCCCCGGCCGGTAGTGGCCCGGCGTCATCCGGGTCGTCACCCCGAACCGGTTCCAGGCGTTGATCACCGTGATCGCGGCGATCAGCTGGGCCAGCTCGGCCTCCTCGAAGTGCCCGGCGGCCCGCTCGTACACCTCGTCCGGGACGAAGCCGTCCGTCAGCACGGTGACGGCCTCGGTCAGCTCGATCGCCGCCAGCTCCTTCGCGGTGTAGAAGTGCCGCGACTCCTGCCAGGCGCTGAGCTGCACGATCCGCTCGACGCTCTCGCCGGCCGCGAGGGCGTCCTTGCTGTGCATGTCGAGGCAGAACGCGCAGTGGTTGAGCTGCGAGGCGCGGATCTTCACCAGCTCGTACAGCTTGGGGTCCAGCCCGCGCCGGGCGGCGGTGTCCAGGCGGATCATCGCCTTGTAGACCTCGGGGGCGTGCTCGGCCCAGCGCAGTCGCGGGGCTTCTTCGGCGGCGTATTCGACGGTGTCCTGTGCAGTGGTCATGTTCTCGACCCTAGGAGCGAGGCAGCCCAGGAGTATGGTCCATTTCCATGGTGAGTTCCTGGGCCACTTTGGGTGTCGACCTGCATCTCGAACCGAGCGGTTCCGGCGGCCTGCGGCGGGGCCTGACCGACGCGCTGCGGGACGCGGTCCGCTCCGGCCGGCTCGCCCCCGGCACCCGGCTGCCGTCCTCGCGCTCCCTCGCCACCGACCTCGGCATCGCCCGCAACACCGTCGCCGACGCCTACGCCGACCTGGTGGCCGAGGGCTGGCTCACCGCGCGGCAGGGCTCCGGCACCCGGGTGGCGGCCGGCGCGCCCACCGGCACCCCGCCGCCCGCCGGCCCCGGTCCGGCCCCGAGCCGCACCCCCGCCCGCCCGGCCTACGACCTCGTCCCCGGCACCCCCGACCTCGCCGCCTTCCCGCGCACCGAGTGGCTCAAGGCCGCCCGCCGCGCCCTGGCCACGGCCCCCTTCGACGCCCTCGGCTACGGCGATCCGCGGGGCCGCCCCGAACTGCGCACCGCCCTCGCCGGCTACCTCGCCCGCGCCCGGGGCGTCCGCGCCGACCCCGACAGGGTCGTGATCACCGCGGGTTTCTCGCACGCCCTGGGCCTCCTCGGCCGGGTGCTGCGGGGGCGCGGGGTGCGGACGGTGGCGGTGGAGTCGTACGGGCTGGACGTCCACTGGGCGCTGCTGCGGGCCGCGGGCTGCGCCACGCCCGCCCTGCCGTACGACGGACTCGGCACCGACCCCGGCGCGCTGGGCGAGGCGGGCGCGGTGCTGCTGACGCCCGCCCACCAGTTCCCCATGGGCACCCCCCTGCACCCCGACCGGCGGGCCACCGTCGTGGACTGGGCGCGGCGCACCGGCGGGTTGGTCCTGGAGGACGACTACGACGGGGAGTTCCGCTACGACCGCCAGCCGATCGGCGCGTTGCAGGGCCTGGACCCCGACCACGTCGTCTACCTGGGCACCGCCAGCAAGTCCCTCGCCCCCGGGCTGCGGCTGGGCTGGATGGTGCTGCCGCCGCCCCTGGCGGCGGAGGTGGCCGCGGCCAAGGGCCGTATCGACACCGTCGGGGCGCTGGAGCAGCTGACGCTGGCGGAGTTCCTCACGTCCGGGGCGTACGACCGGCACGTCCGCTCCGCCCGGCTGCGCTACCGGCGCCGCCGTGACGCCCTGGCCGCCGCCGTGACCGAATGGGCGCCCGGGGTGCGGGTCACCGGGATCGCCGCCGGGCTGCACGCGATGCTGCGGCTGCCGCCCGGCACGGAGCAGTCGGTGGTCCAGGCCGCCGCCTGGCAGGGCCTGGCCCTGCACGGCCTGGCCTTCCACCGGCACCCCGAGGCCGTCGCCGAACCCCTGGACGCCCTGGTCGTGGGCTACGGCACACCGCCGGACAGCGCCTGGGCGGGGGCGCTCGCGGCACTGTGCCGGGTGCTGCCCTGACGGCGGCTCGGCACGTCCGCCCCGGTGCGCGCCTCGGCGCCGGGGCCAACGGCCTCATGGCACCGGACGGGCCGTCACCCCTCCTCGACCGCCGTCGCCTCGACGGCCGGCGGCCCGGCGGCCGGTGCCTCCCCGAACCGCGCCAGCGCCAGCGCTCCCGCCACCGCCACCGCGAACCCCAGGGCCGCCAGCCATTCCAGGCCCTCCCGTGTCCGGTCGCCCAGCCACACCACGCCCACCGCCGCCGGGCCCAGGGTCTCGCCGATCACCATGCCTGCCGTGGCGGTCGTCACCGAGCCCCGCTGGAGGGCCGAGGTGAGCAGCAGGAACGCGGCGCCGCCGCCCAGCAGCAGGGCGTACGTCGCCGGGTTGGCCAGCAGGTCCGCCGGCCGCAGCGAGTCGATCAGCCGTACCGCCACCTCCACCACCCCGAACCCGAGGCCGGCGCCGAGCCCCAGCAGCAGCGCCCGCGTCCGGCCGGACAGGCGCCCGCCGACCGCGCCGAGCAGCAGCACGCCCGCCGCCGCGGCCACCATCGCGTACTTCAGCCAGTCCGGCCCGCCGCGGTCGCCCTCGGCGCCCGAGGCCAGCCCCAGCATGGCCAGCCCGGCGCACACCACCCCCACGGCGCCCCACTCCAGGCCGCTCAGCCGGACCCGCAGCAGCCGCGCCGCCACCACGGCCGTCACCGCGAGGCTCGCCGCGAGCGCCGCGCCCACCGCGTAGATCGGCACGGACCGCAGCGCCGCGATCTGCAGCAGGAAGCCCAGCCCGTCCAGCGCCAGACCGGCGAGGTAGCGCCACTGCCGCAGCGCGCGCAGCAGCAGCGCCGCGTCCCCGCCGGGCCCCTCCTCGGCGCTCGCGGCCCGCGCGGCCACCGCCTGGAGGACCGTCGCCGTACCGAAGCAGACCGCGGCGCCGAGGGCGCACACCATTCCAAAAAGCACGAAGCGACTCTAGGGGAACGGGAGATCGCGGGGGGCACTGGGCGGAGATCCACGGCAGTGCCTAGGCTGACCGCCGAACATCACACCTGACGGGGGAGACACCACCATGGCGGACACACGCCGGCAGCTCCGGTCCGGCACGGTCGTCCTCGGCGGCATGGGCCTGCTGGCCGCCGCGCTGACCGCCTGCTCGTCCGAACCGGACAAGCGCTGCGTCGACCGTGACAGCTACAACCTCACCAAGGGCTACAAGGTCGTCTCCGACAAGGACTGCAAGACCTCCACCGCGACGGTGGGCAAGAGCGTCACGAAGACCGGCAAGAAGACGACCCTCAAGAAGAAGACCGACGCCGCCTGGTACTACGAGGGCGAGGAGGAGGACGGCTGGGTCGACGGCGGTTCCTTCACCAAGCCCGGCGGCGGCTCGGGCGGCGGCTCCTCCCACGACGACGATGACGACCACTACGGCGGAGGCCACAGCGGGGTCCACCGCGGCGGCTTCGGCGGCGGCAAGGGCAGCTCCGGCGGCTGACCGGAGGACACGCATGGAACGCCGTACCGCCACCCCCCGCCCCGGCTGGCAGCAGACCGTCGAGGAGCAGGGACTCGTCTACCCGCTCACCCGCCACCCCGACGGCTCCCTGCGTCCCTACTGGGACGAGAGCGCCTACTACGTCTTCTCCCTGGACGAGGTCGAGGCGCTGGAGGAGACCGTCGAGGAACTGCACCGCATGTGCCTCGCGGCGGCCGCGCACATCGTGGCCGAGGACCGGTTCGCCGACCTCGGCATCACCGACCCGCGGGTGGCCGCCGCGGTCGCCGAGTCCTGGCACCGGCGCGCCGAACTCCCCTCCGTGTACGGCCGTTTCGACCTCCGTTACGACGGTACGGGGCCGGCGAAGATGCTGGAGTACAACGCCGACACCCCCACCTCGCTGGTGGAGGCCGCGTCCCCGCAGTGGTTCTGGATGCAGGATCGTTTCCCCGGCGCGGACCAGTGGAACTCCCTGCACGAACGCCTGGTCGAGGCCTGGCGGTCCCAGGCCGCCCTGCTGCCCCCCGGCAGCCCCCTGCACTTCGCTCACTCCGCCGCCGACGAGCTCGGCGAGGACCTGATGACGGTCGCCTACCTGAAGGAGACCGCCGAGCAGGCCGGGCTCGCCACCGACTGGCTCGCCATGGAGGAGATCGGCTGGGACTCCCTCTCCGGCCGCTTCGTCGACAACCGGCTCCGCTTCATCCGCGGCATCTTCAAGCTGTATCCCTGGGAGTGGCTCACCACCGACGCCTTCGGCGGACACGTCCTGGACACCCTGGACAACGGCGGCGGCACCGGCAGCACCCTGTGGGTGGAGCCCGCCTGGAAGATGCTGCTCAGCAACAAGGCGCTGCTGGCGATCCTCTGGGAGCTGCACCCCGGCCACCCCAGCCTCCTGCCCGCCTACCTGGACGGCCCGCGCGAGCTGGCGGAGTCCGGCGGCTACGTCGCCAAGCCCCTGCTCGGCCGCGAGGGCGCGGGTGTCACCGTGCACCAGCCGGGCGCGCCGCCCGTCCGGCGCGACGAGCCCTGCTGCTACCAGCGACTGGCCCCGCTGCCCGCCTTCGACGGCAACCACGTCGTCCTCGGCGCCTGGGTCGTCCGCGACGACCCGGCGGGCCTGGGCATCCGCGAGTCCACGGGCCTGATCACGGACGAGTACGCCCGCTTCCTGCCGCATGTGATCCTCTAGGGCCACCGCGGCGCCGAGGCCGGCGTGCTCCGCTCCGGCGCGTCCGGGTGCTGTCCGGGGGGCGCCTTCCAGCGCCCCCGGCAGCACCTCCACCGCTAGTGCCCCAGCAGCACCTCCACCGCCGCCCGGGCCTGTGCCGCCGGGGCCGGGTCGCCGGAGATGCCCGCGGTGACCATGGCGCCCTCGGCGAGCAGGAACACGGGCTCGGCGACCGGTGTGCCGGTGGCCGACACCCATGCCGCCAGCTGGTCGTGGAAGGCCCGCTTGTGGGACCGGACCTCGGCCAGGACCGGCTCGGAGGACGGGCCGAGTTCGCCATGGGCGTTGATCCAGGCGCAGCCGCGGAAGCCGGGCTCCGCGAACCACCCGGCGAGCCAGTCGAAGACCGCCAGGACCCGCTCGCGCGGCTCGGCGACGCTCTCCACGTGCGCGGTCAGGCTCTCGCGCCAGCGCCGGTCGCGCCGCCGGAGCACGGCGACCACGAGGTCCTCCTTGGTCGCGAAGAACCGGTAGATCCGCTTCAGGGGCAGCCCGGACGCCTCGCGGACCCGGTCCATCCCGACCGCCTGGATGCCGTGCGCGTAGAACAGCGTCTCCGCCGCGTCCAGCAGCGACTCGCGGTCCAGTCGGTTCTGTTCCTCGGTGATCGGGGCGGGCATGCGGGTCTCCTTGACGCTGAGAACGGCCGTTCTCTATCTTAGTCGCAGCGATGGAGAACGCTCGTTCTCAACTTGAGGAGGCCACCGTGCCCGAAGACCGCCCGCCCCGTCCGCCCTTCACCCCCGACACCGCCCGCCAGAAGGTCCAGGCGGCCGAGGACGCCTGGAACACCCGCGACCCCCACCGGGTCGCCCTGGCCTACACACCGGACTCCGTCTGGCGCAACCGCGACCGCTTCCTCACCGGCCGCGACGAGATCGTCGCCTTCCTCACCGAGAAGTGGGAGCGCGAACTCGACTACGCGCTGCGCAAGAGCCTCTGGAGCTTCCACGAGAACCGGATCGCCGTCCGCTTCCAGTACGAGTGCCACGACGCCGCCGGCCGGTGGTGGCGCTCCTACGGCAACGAACTGTGGGAGTTCGACGAGCACGGCCTGATGCTCCGCCGCGAGGCCAGCATCAACGACGTGCCCATCGAGGAGACCGACCGGCGCATCTTCGGTCCCCGGCCCGCCGCCGAGCACGGCACCGGCATCCCGCTGCACTGATCACCCCCCGGACAGCACCTCCCGCAGCTGCTCCACCCCCCACTCCAGTTCCTCGTCGCCGATCACCAGCGGAGGCGCGATCCGGACGGTCGACCCGTGGGTGTCCTTCACCAGGACCCCGCGGGCCAGCAGCCGCTCGGAGACCTCCCGTCCGCTGCCCGCCGCCCGCGGGACGTCCACCCCCGCCCACAGACCGCGCCCCCGCACCGCCGTGACCCGGCCCGCGCCGCGCAGCTCGCCCAGCAGCCCGTGCAGCCGCTCGCCCAGCCGCGCCGCCCGCTCCTGGTGCTCGCCGGTGCGCAGCATCGCGATCACCTCCAGCGCCACCGCGCAGGCCAGCGGATTCCCGCCGAACGTCGACCCGTGCTCGCCCGGCCGGAACACCCCGAGCACCGCCGCGCTCGACACCACCGCCGACACCGGCACGATCCCGCCGCCCAGCGCCTTGCCCAGCACGTACACGTCCGGCACCACGCCCTCGTGCTCACAGGCGAAGGTCCGTCCGGTCCGCCCGAGCCCCGACTGGATCTCGTCGGCGACGAAGAGGACGTTCCGCTCGCGCGTCAGCTCCCGCACCCCCGCCAGATAGCCGGCCGGCGGCACGATCACCCCGGACTCGCCCTGGATCGGCTCCAGCAGCACGGCGACCGTGTTCTCGGTGAGCGCCGCCCGCATCGCGGTCAGATCGCCGTACGGCACGATCTCGAAACCGGGCGTGTACGGCCCGAAGTCCGCCCGCGCCTCCGGATCCGTGGAGAAGCTGATCACCGTCGTCGTACGGCCGTGGAAGTTGCCGCCCGCCACGACGATCTTCGCCATCTCCCCGGGGACCCCCTTCACCCGGTACCCCCACTTCCGGGCGGTCTTCAGCGCGCTCTCCACCGCCTCCGCGCCCGTGTTCGCGGGCAGCACCATCTCCATCCCGCACAGCTCCGCCAGCTCGGTGCAGAAGGCCGCGAACAGGTCGTGGTAGAAGGCGCGGGAGGTCAGCGTCACCCGGTCCAGCTGCCGCTTGGCCGCCCTGATCAGCCGCGGATTGCCGTGCCCGAAGTTCAGCGCCGAGTATCCGGCCAGCAGATCCAGGTACCTGCGCCCCGCCACATCCGTCAGCCACGCCCCCTCACCGGTGGCGATCACCACCGGCAGGGGGTGATAGGTGGGCGCGCAGTGCGCGTCGGCGGCGGCGATGAGGTCTTCTGCACTGGTCACGGCCTCTCCCGGATACGACGGTGACCCCCTTCCCATCCTCGCGCGCACCGGGGACGAGGGCCGCGATCGACATGCGGGCCACCACCGCGTGGGCGCCGTCCGGGGCGCCCGGTAGGCTGACGAGCGGGCCGTGACTGGCGCGCTGGGATGGGACGGACCATCAGGGAGCGGCCCGAGCGGGAAGAGTGCCGTGCGCCTGGGCCGAACGTGAACGCTGCACGCACACCGTCCGGAGGTCACCGATGCCCGAGAATTCCGCCCCCCTCTCCGCCGAGTCCACGGCCTTCCGCGCCGCGCTCGACGTGGTCCGCGCCGTGGAGCCGCGCGTCGCCGACGCCATCGGCCAGGAGGTCGCCGACCAGCGCGAGATGCTCAAGCTGATCGCCTCCGAGAACTACGCCTCCCCGGCGACCCTCCTCGCCATGGGCAACTGGTTCAGCGACAAGTACGCCGAGGGCACGATCGGCCGCCGCTTCTACGCCGGCTGCCGCAACGTCGACACCGTCGAGGCCCTCGCCGCCGAGCACGCCCGCGAACTCTTCGGCGCCCGCCACGCCTACGTCCAGCCGCACTCCGGCATCGACGCCAACCTCGTCGCCTTCTGGGCCGTCCTCGCCGACCGTGTCGAGGCACCCTTCCTGGAGAAGACCGGCGTCCGCCAGGTCAACGACCTGACCGAGGCCGACTGGGCCGAGCTGCGCCAGGCCTTCGGCAACCAGCGCATGCTCGGCATGTCCCTGGACGCCGGCGGCCACCTCACCCACGGCTTCCGCCCGAACATCTCCGGCAAGATGTTCGACCAGCGCTCCTACGGCACCGACCCGGCCACCGGCCTCATCGACTACGAGGCCCTGCGCGCCCAGGCCCGCGAGTTCAAGCCGCTCATCCTCGTCGCCGGCTACTCCGCGTACCCCCGTCTGGTGAACTTCCGGATCATGCGCGAGATCGCCGACGAGGTCGGCGCCACCCTCATGGTCGACATGGCGCACTTCGCCGGTCTCGTCGCGGGCAAGGTCCTCACCGGCGACTTCGACCCGGTCCCGCACGCCCAGATCGTCACCACCACCACCCACAAGTCGCTGCGCGGCCCGCGCGGCGGCATGGTCCTGTGCGACGACTCCCTCAAGGACCAGGTGGACCGCGGCTGCCCGATGGTCCTCGGCGGCCCGCTCCCGCACGTCATGGCCGCCAAGGCCGTCGCCCTGGCCGAGGCCCGGCAGCCCGCCTTCCAGGACTACGCCCAGCGCGTCGTCGACAACTCCCGCGCGCTCGCCGAGGGCCTGATGCGCCGCGGCGCCACCCTGGTCACCGGCGGCACGGACAACCACCTCAACCTGATCGACGTCGCCGGCTCCTACGGCCTCACCGGCCGCCAGGCCGAGGCCGCCCTGCTCGACTCCGGCATCGTCACCAACCGCAACGCCATCCCGGCCGACCCGAACGGCGCCTGGTACACCTCCGGCATCCGCGTCGGCACCCCGGCCCTGACCACCCGTGGCCTCGGCACCGCCGAGATGGACGAGGTGGCCGGCCTCATCGACCGCGTCCTCACCACCACCGAGGCGGGCACCACCAAGTCGGGCGCCCCCTCCAAGGCGGCCCACGTCCTGGACGAGAAGATCGCGCGGGAGATCGCCCAGCGGGCGACGGACCTGGTGGCGGGCTTCCCGCTGTACCCGGAAGTCGACCTCGGCTGAAACGCCCCGCCAGGGGCGCGGGGAACCGCGCGCTCAGCCACAACGGGCCCGCGGTTCCCCACGCACCGAACTCACCCGTCACTCTGCGACAATGAAAAGCATGGCGACTGACCGACCCCGCGTGCTCTCCGGCATCCAGCCCACCGCCGGCTCGTTCCACCTCGGCAACTACCTCGGCGCCGTCCGCCAGTGGGTGGCCCTGCAGGAGTCCCACGACGCGTTCTACATGGTCGTCGACCTGCACGCGATCACGGTCGCGCAGGACCCGAAGGAGCTGCGGGCCAACACCCGGCTCGCCGCCGCGCAGCTGCTGGCCGCCGGCCTCGACCCGGACCGCTGCACCCTCTTCGTGCAGAGCCATGTCCCCGAGCACGCCCAGCTGGCCTGGGTCATGAACTGCCTCACCGGCTTCGGCGAGGCCAGCCGCATGACCCAGTTCAAGGACAAGTCCGCCAAGCAGGGCGCCGACCGCGCCTCCGTCGGCCTGTTCACGTACCCGATCCTCCAGGTCGCCGACATCCTGCTGTACCAGGCCCACGAGGTCCCCGTCGGCGAGGACCAGCGCCAGCACATCGAGCTGACCCGCGACCTCGCCGAGCGGTTCAACGGCCGGTTCGGCCAGACCTTCACGGTCCCGAAGCCGTACATCCTCCGGGAGACGGCGAAGATCTACGACCTCCAGGAGCCGTCGATCAAGATGAGCAAGTCGGCGTCCACGCCGAAGGGCCTCATCAACCTCCTCGACGAGCCGAAGACCACGGCCAAGAAGGTCAAGAGCGCGGTCACCGACACCGACACGGTGATCCGCTACGACGCGGAGAACAAGCCCGGCGTCTCGAACCTCCTCACCATCTACTCCACGCTCACCGGCAAGTCGATCGCCGAGCTGGAGCAGGACTACGAGGGCAAGATGTACGGCGCGCTCAAGACCGATCTCGCCGACGTCATGGTCGAGTTCGTGATGCCGTTCCGCGAGCGCACCCGGCAGTACCTGGACGACGCCGAGACGCTGGACTCGATCCTGGCCAAGGGCGCGGAGAAGGCACGCGCCGTCGCCGCCGAGACCCTCGCGCAGGCGTACGACCGCGTGGGTTTCCTCCCGGCCAAGCACTGAGGCGTACGACCGCACGGGTCCGCGCGGGCAGAGCGCTGCACATCACTTCCGCTGCGCCTGCCCACAGGACATCCGTGGCCGTACAGTCGATATCCGACGGCCGGGACGAGACGGCCGAGACGACAACAGACGCGACGACAGGAGACCACGTGGGGACCGTAACGATCGGCGTGTCGATCGCGGTCCCGGAGCCCCACGGCAGCCTGCTCCAGGAGCTGCGCGCGGGCTTCGGCGACGCCGCGGCTCACGGTATCCCCACGCACGTCACGCTGCTGCCGCCGACCGAGGTGGAGGCGGCCGACCTGCCGGCGATCGAGGCGCACCTCACCGGGGTCGCCGCGGCCGGCCGTCCGTTCCCGATGCGGCTGTCGGGCACCGGCACCTTCCGGCCCCTGTCGCCGGTCGTGTACGTGCGGGTCGTCCAGGGCGCCGAGGCGTGCGCCCGGTTGCAGCAGCGGGTCCGGGACGCCTCCGGGCCGGTGGCACGCGAGTTGCAGTTCCCGTACCACCCGCATGTCACCGTCGCGCACGGCATCGACGAGGCGGCGATGGACCGCGCCTTCGAGGATCTGGCGGGCTACGACGCCCAGTGGCCGTGCACCGGCTTCGCGCTGTACGAGCAGGGCGCCGACGGCGTGTGGCGCAAGCTGCGCGAGTACACCTTCGGGGGCTCCGTCGTACCGCCCCAGCCCGGCCAGCCCGACGTCGAGCGCGGAGCGCTGCGCGGATAGGCGCCGTGAGGGCGGCTAGACCGGCAGCCGCCTGAACAGCGGCCGCGGCGTGTGCCGCAGTGCCGCCATCAGCAGCCGCAGCGCGCCCGGCACCCAGACCGTCTCCGAACGCCGGCGCAGTCCCAGCTCGATCGCCGTGGCGACCGCCTCCGGCGTGGTGGCGAGCGGTGGCCGGTGCCGTCCGGCCGTCCGCCGCGTCCGGACGAATCCGGGGCGTACGACCATGACATGCACGCCCGTGCCGTACAGGGCGTCGCCGAGGCCCTGGGCGAACGCGTCGAGACCCGCCTTGCTGGAGCCGTGGATGAAGTCGGCGCGGCGTACGCGCTCGGCGGCGGCGGAGGACAGGACGACGAGGGAGCCGTGGCCCTGGGCCTGGAGGGCGCGGCCGGCGACCAGGCCGGCCGAGACGGCCCCTGTGTAGTTGGTCCGGGCGATCCGCACCGCGCGGACCGGGTCGCGCTCGTCGTGCGCCTGGTCGCCGGGGATGCCGAAGGCGAACAGCACCATGTCGACCGTGCCCTCGGCGAAGACCTTGCCGAGGACCGTCTCGTGGGACTCGGCGTCGAGCGCGTCGAAGGCGACGGTACGGGCGTCCGCGCCGAGCGCGCGCAGGCTCTCGGCGGCCTGTTCCAGCGCGGGGGAGGGGCGGCCCGCCAGCCACACCGTGCGGGTGCGGCGGGCGATCAGCCGGCGCACGGTGGCCAGCGCGATCTCGGACGTGCCGCCGAGGACGAGCAGGGACCGGGGCAGTGCGGTGGGCGGTGCGGTGGCATCCTTCATGACAGCCGACCGTATAGCCCGTATATGACCGTTTCGGCGAAGAAACGCGGTGTTGGCGTGTCCGTGCAGCGGGCACAGTCGGATCATGGACTGGCTGAAGAAGCTTCCCGTCATCGGGCCGATCGTCACCCGGCTGATCCTCACGCACGCGTGGCGGTCCTACGAGCGGCTGGACCGGGTGAAGTGGACCCGGCTGGCCGCCGCGATGACGTTCGTCAGCTTCGTGGCCCTCTTCCCGTTGCTGACCGTGGCCGCCGCGATCACCGCGGCCACGCTCAGCTCGGACCGGCAGAAGACCGTCGAGCGCAGGATCGCCGACCAGTTCCCCGGCCTCTCCGACCAGCTGGACCTCAGTTCCCTGGTGCAGAACGCGGGCACGGTCGGTGTCATCGCGGGCGCGGTGCTGCTGTTCACGGGCATCGGCTGGGTCGGCCAGATGCGGGACTGTCTGCGCGCGGTGTGGGAGCTGCCGGACCACGACGAGAACCCCGTCCTCGCCAAGGCCAAGGACGCCGGCATCCTGCTGGGTCTCGGCGGCGCCCTGCTCGTCACGCTCGCCGCGTCCACCCTCGCCTCGGCAGCCGTGGGCTGGCTCTCCGGGCAGATCGGCCTGGACGAGCACGGCTGGGGCAGCTGGCTGCTGCGGATCGCGGCGTTCGTCGTCGCCGTGCTCGCCGACTTCCTGGTCCTGCTCTACGTGCTCACCCTGCTGCCCGGGGTCGAGCCGCAGCGCCGCCGCCTGCTGGTCGCCGCGCTGCTCGGCGCGATCGGCTTCGAACTGCTGAAGCTGCTGCTCAGCGGCTACATCCAGGGCGTTGCCGCGAAGAGCATGTACGGCGCGTTCGGGGTCCCCGTGGCCCTGCTGCTGTGGATCAACTTCACCGCGAAACTCGTGCTCTTCTGCGCCGCGTGGACGGCTACGCCGAGCAAGGAGGCAGAGGAGGCAGAGGAGGCAGAGGAGGCAGAGGCGGGCGAGGCCGGCGAGGCGGGCGACGGGGACGCGGAGTCCGGCCTCAGGAGCGCGTCCGACGGCGCATCAGGTCCGGCAGCGGCCAACGGCGGTTGACCAGGAACACCCCGCCCCCGAGCAGCACCAGCAGCCCGCCCGCGACGGCCAGGGCGGTCCCCACGCCGCTCGTCCCGGATTCGGCAGGGGCGCTCGCCGCCGGCTTCGCACCCGCTCCGCCGGTCCCGCCGGATGTCTGTCCCGGGTCCTGTCCCGCCTGCCCGGCCGACGCGGCCGCGTCCGGCCCGGCCGTGCTCGACCCGGCGCTCTTCGGCGGCACCAGCTCGCCCACCGGATCGACCTTGCCGGCCGCCTTGAAGCCCCAGTCGAACAGCTTCGCGCTCTCCTTGTAGACCTCGTTGTGCTCGTTCTTCGCCGGGTTCATCACCGTGACCAGCAGCACCTTGCCGCCCCGCTCGGCGACTCCGGTGAAGGTGGCGCCCGCGTGCGTGGTGTTGCCGTTCTTCACGCCCGCGATGCCCTGGTAGACGGGGACGTCGCTGTCGCCGCTCAGCAGCCGGTTGGTGTTCCGGATCTCGGCGGAGCCGAACTTCGCGCTCACGGTCGAGCAGTACTCCCGGAAGTCCTTCTTCTGCAGGCCCGAGCGGGCGAACAGCGTCAGGTCGTACGCCGACGACACCTGGCCCGGCGCGTCGTAGCCGTCGGGGGAGACCACGGTCGTGTCCAGCGCCTGGAGTTCCTCGGCGTGGTCCTGCATGTCCTCGACGGTCTGCTTCACCCCGCCGTTCATCGACGACAGCACGTGCACGGCGTCGTTGCCCGAGCGCAGGAAGACCCCGAGCCACAGGTCGTGCACGGAGTAGGTGCCGCCCTCCTTTATCCCGACCACGCTGGAGCCGGCCCCCATGCCCTTGAGGTCCTTGGGCGCCACCTTGTACCGGGTGGTCTTGGGGAAGCGGGGCAGCACGGTGTCCGCGAACAGCATCTTCAGCGTGCTCGCGGGGGGCAGCCGCCAGTGCGCGTTGTGCGCGGCGAGGACCTGGCCGGACTCGGCGTCGGAGACGATCCAGGAGCGGGCGGTGAGGTCCTTGGGCAGCACCGGCACGCCGGGGGCGAGAGCGACCTGCGTGCCCGGCTGCCCGAGCCGGGCGCCGCCCAGCGTCGACATCCGGGCCGGGGGAGTGGCGGTGGGACTCGTCGAGGGGGTCGGCGCGGCGAGCGCGGCGGGCGCGGTGACGGACAGGGACAGCAGAGTGGCGGAGGTGACCAGCAAGGATCGCCGGCCGGTTCGCTTCGGTGCGGGCACGGTCGAGAACGTATCCGCATCGGACGGTGAAGTCCCCTCCGCCGTCCCACCCCCGGCACGGAACCGGACAGGCGACGGCGATACTGATGTCATGAAGCTCAGCCGCCCGGTCTCCTGGTTCCTGCTCGCCTTCGGGGTGTGGAGCTGGATCATCTGGGTCACTTTCGTCAAGAACCTGGTCAAGGACAGCAGCGGACTCGCCTTCGACGACGGTCACCCGACCGCGTACTTCTGGGTGCATCTGCTGCTGGCGGTCGTTTCCTTCGTATTGGGGACGGTCATCGGGGTCATCGGGTTGCGCGGACTGCGCGCACTGCGCCGGAATTCATAGCGGGGGACCGGTCGGGGTGGTCGTCGTCTTCCTGCTCGTGGCCCTGGCCGTCCTGGCCGCCGTGGCGGCCCTGTACCGGTACGTGTGGCGGCGGCTGGTCCGCGACACCACGCGGGGCCCGGGACCGGCCCGCCGCGCCGGTACGGCGCTGTTCGTGGCCGGCCCGGCCGTGATGATCGGGGCCCTGGCCGCCGAACGCACGGGCGCCCCCTTCTGGCTCCAGCGCGTCCTGGCCTGGCCCGGCTTCCTGTGGATGGCCCTCTCGCTGTACCTGCTGCTGGGAGTGGTGGCGGGGGAGGCGGTACGGCCGCTCCTGCGCCGCCTCCCGACCCGGGCCCCCCGCCCCGCACCCCCCGGCCCCCCGCCCCTCTCCCCGCCCCCCACCCCGCCTCTCGGCCTCCCGAGCCGTTCCCCCGAGCCGGCCTCGCCTCTCGGCCCCCCGAGCCGTTCCCCCGAGTCCGCCTCGCCTCTCGGCCTCCCGAGCCGTTCCCCCGAGTCCGCCTCGCCTCTCGGCCTCCCGAGCCGGGATCTCGTGGGGTCACCTCTCGGCGGGCCGAGTCGGGTGGCGGGTGGGCGAGGGACGAGGGTCCAGGGGGCGGAGCCCCCTGGTACGCCCCCCGGGACACCGGCCGCCCAGGACCCCACCCGCCGACTCCTCGTCTCCCGCCTCCTCGCCGGCGCAGCCGCCACCGCGGCCACGGCCACCGTCGCCACCGGCACCTACGGAGTCCTCCGCGGTCCCCGCGTCAGACGCGTCACCGTCCCCCTGGCCAGACTCCCCCGCGCCGCCCACGGTTTCCGTATCGCCGTCGTCAGCGACATCCACCTCGGCCCGGTCCTCGGCCGCGGCTTCGCGCAGCGGGTCGTCGACACGGTCAACGCGACCCGGCCGGACCTGATCGCGGTCGTCGGCGACCTGGTGGACGGCAGCGTCAAGGACCTCGGCCCGGCCGCCGCCCCCCTCGCCCTGCTCGACGCCCGCCACGGCGCCTACTTCGTCACGGGCAACCACGAGTACTTCTCCGGCGCCGCACAGTGGGTCGAAGAGGTCCGCGACCTCGGCCTGCACCCCCTGGAGAACGCCCGCACCGAACTGCCCTTCTTCGACCTTGCCGGGGTGAACGACCTCCAGGGCGAGAGCGAGGGGCAGGGACCGGACTTCGGCAGGGCCCTCGGCGACCGGGATCCGGCACGCGCGTGCGTGCTGCTCGCCCACCAGCCGGCGCAGATCCACGAGGCCGTCCGGTACGGCGTCGACCTCCAGCTCTCCGGCCACACCCACGGCGGCCAGCTCTGGCCGGGCGGTCTCCTCGCCGCCGCGGCCAACCCGACCGTCGCCGGCCTCGACCGTTACGGCGACACGCAGTTGTACGTGAGCCGGGGCGCCGGTGCCTGGGGCCCGCCCACGCGCGTGGGGGCGCCGTCGGACGTGACGGTGATCGAACTGGCCGCCAGGAGCGCGTGACGGAACCGCTCCCATGGCTGTGAAGGAGCTGTGGAACCCGGCGGGGACCGCGCCCGGGTAAGTTCTTCCACAACTGGTCAGAAAGCCCTTCCCCGGGGTGAAAGCCGTGTGATTAGGTGAGCCGCGCCACTCAGGGGAAGTGGCCGATTCGTGCTGGGCCAGGGGTAGGGCCTTGACGGGCCCGGGGAGGGCACCACCATGCGATCTGTTCGCATGCGGATTCTCGTGACGCTGCTCGTACTCGCCGTCGTGGGGATCGGCGGCTGGCAGCTGCTGCCGTCGCAGGGGAACGAGAACAGGACCATCACCGTCGGCACGACGGACGGGGTCACCGCACTCGACCCGGCCGGCGCCTACGACGCCGGATCCTGGGCGCTGTTCAGCAACGTGTACCAGTCGCTGCTGACGTTCGAACCGGGCGGGGTCGAGCCGGTCCCGGACGCGGCGACGGGCTGCGCGTTCGAGGGCAGCGGCCTCAGGACGTACCGGTGCACCCTGCGCGCGGGGATCACGTTCCCGAGCGGACGCGCCATGACGGCCGAGGACGTGAAGTACTCCTTCGACCGGGTCCGGAAGATCCACTCCGATGTCGGCCCGGCCTCCCTGTTCGGCACGCTCGCCTCGGTGACCGCCGACGACGCCCGTACCGTCACCTTCCACCTCTCCTCCGGGGACGCCACCTTCCCGCTGAAGGTGGCCACCGGCGCGGGCTCGATCGTGGACCGGGACAAGTACCCGGCCGACGCCCTGCGCACGGACGCCGCCGTCGACGGCACCGGGCCGTACACGCTGACGGCGTACACCAAGGACGAGAAGGCCGGCCTCGCGCCCAACAAGCGCTACAAGGGCTACCTGAGCGGCACCGGCAGCCCGGTCGAGGTGCGCTACTACGCCGACTCCGCGAAGCTCGAAGGCGCCTGGAAGGGCCGACGGATCGACGTCGCCACCCGGACCCTGCCGCCGGAGGTGCTCTCCGGGCTGAACCCGAGCGACCCCGGCCAGCGGCTCACCGAGTCCGACAGCTCGGAGACCCGCAACCTGTACCTGAACACCCGCTCCGCCTCCCCGCTGCACGACGCGCGGGTGCGCCGGGCGATGGCCTGGCTGATCAACCGCGAGGAGCTGGCCGCGACGGTCTACAAGGGCACGGTCGACCCGCTGTACTCGCTGATCCCGACCGGCATCACCGGCCACACCACGTCGTTCTTCGACAACTACCCGCAGCGCAGCCCCCGGAAGGCGCGTGAGCTGCTCACCGAGGCCGGGGCGAGCCTGCCGGTGCGCTTCACCCTCGGCTACGGCATCGGCCGCGGCGCGGGCGCGGAGGAGGCCGCGGAGCTGAAGCGGCAGCTGGAGGCGAGCGGCCTGTTCAAGGTGGACGTCAAGGGATACGAGTGGACCGACTTCCAGAAGCGCTGGGCCGCCGGGAAGATGGACGCGTGGTCGGTCGGCTGGGTGGCCGACTACCCCGATCCGGACACCTTCGGCGCCGCGCTCGTCGGCACCGGCTCCACGATGGGCACCGGGTACAGCAACAAGCTGGTCGACCATCTCGTCCTGGAGAGCAGGCAGTTCGCCGACCGCAGCCGGGCCGCGAAGGACTTCGAGGGCATCCAGGCCGACGTGACCCGGGACGTCCCGCTGATCCCGCTGTGGCAGCGCAAGGAGTACGTGGTCAGCACCGAGGACGTCGGCGGCGGCCAGTACCTGACCGACGGCACGGGCGTGTTCCGCCTGTGGCGGCTGAACTGGATCTGAGTCACTGGTCCCGCTTGCGCCGCGGATCCGGCAGCGCCTTCGTCATGCCGGGCAGGAAGTCCGTGAACAGCTCGTGGACCTCCAGGACCAGCGGGCGCAGGACACGGAAGCGGGCCAGGGAGACCCCGCGCGCGGTGAGGCGGGCGCCGCGGCGGGCCAGGCGGTAGCTGCGCTCGCGGTCCTCCGTGCGGTCGAAGATCCAGTACAGCACCAGGCCCATCTGCGAGAGCCACATCAGCTCCGGCAGGACGTCCCGGAGTTCGGGGGCCACCTTGGACTTGGAGCCGGCCAGCACCTCCCGGTGCACGCTGACGGCCTGCTCGCGCGCGTGCTCGCTCTCCGGCGAGAAGGGGCTGAGCGGGCTGTCGGGGTCGGCCGCGTTCTTGAAGAACTGGACCGCGAACTCGTGGTACGGCCGGGCGATGTCCAGCCACGCCGTCAGCACGCCCGCGAGCCGTGCCTCCAGGTCGGTCTCCCGGTCCAGGACCTCCCGGACCGCCGCCTGGTGGTCGGCGGCGATCCGGTCGTAGAAGCCCTGGATCAGGTGCTCCTTGCCGGCGAAGTAGTAGTAGGCGTTGCCGACGGAGACCCCGGCCTCCGTGGCGATCGCCCGCATCGTCGTCTTGTCGTACCCGCGTTCCTGGAACAACCGCATCGCGGTCTCCAGGATCAGCGCACGGGTCTGCTCGGACTTGCTGCTCTGGGGGCCGGCCGCCTCGGGGCCGTCGTTCTTCGCGGGCACGGTAGAAGAGCCTAACGAGTGGCGCAGGCGGGTCCGGAGCAGGACGGCGGGGAGTAGGACCAGCCCGTGTGCGGATGGTACGACCAGCCGTCGGCCCGGTGGTACGCCTGGCCGCCCCACTGAGCGCCGCGCCGCTGGGTGGCCCCTCGCCACTTCGCCGCGGCGAGCACGGCACCCCGGGCCAGTCTGGCGCCCGCCGGGGTGGCGAGCCGGTGGGCGAGCGGCCGGTGTTCGCGCAGGGCCCACAGGACGACGATCCAGGCGCGCGAGCCCCGGTAGACCTGCCCCGAGTCGCCGACGACGGTGACCTCGTCGAGGGTGCCGGCGTGGTCGAGCCCGGGGAAGCGGGCGCGGGCCTCGGCCGAGCCGGCCGGTACCGGCTCCAGCGGCACCAGCTGGGACTGCCGAGCCAGCCAGCGGCGCAGATGCCCGCACAGGGCGCACTCGGCGTCGTACAGGACGGTCAGCCCGCGGACCGGGGTGCCCGTGGCACCCCGGCCCTGAGCGGCGGTCACGCCGGTCATGCCGGTCACGCCCCGGCCGTCGGCGCGATCCACTCCTGGGGGCCCACCGGGGGCAGCTGCTCGTGCTCCATGAGTCCGCGCCTGCGGATCTTGTTGAGCACGTACACGTTGCCCAGGTGCATCGCCCCGAGCACCAGCAGGACCACGCCCAGCTTGGTCGACAGGGCCTCGAAGATGCCGCGGGTGTCCTCGATCGTCTCGTCCCCGCTCAGGTACAGCGCCACGAAGCCGAGGTTGACCAGGTAGAAGCCGACCACCAGAAGGTGGTTGACGGCGTCCGCGAGCTTCTCGTTGCCGCGCAGGACGTCGGCCAGGAAGATCCGGCCGTTCCGGCTGAGCGTGCGGGCCACCCAGACGGTCAGTGCGACGCTGACGACCAGGTAGATGACGTAGGCGATGACGGTGCGGTCCATGCCCCACCCCTTCTTGAACGCGTTCAAAACGCTGACAGGAACGACTGTAGACCTGATTTTGAACGCGTTCAACTCCGGGGTCGGGTCAGCTTCTGCGGCCCAGCGCCGGGCGTTTGGTGTAGTCGGTGAAGCCGAGGACGTTCCCCCAGGGGTCGGCGATCTCCACGGTCCAGCCGGTGGCCGCCTGGAAGATCTCGTCCAGCGGCCGGACACCGGCGGCGGCCAGCTCCCGCGCCGCCACCCGCGCGTCCGGCACCTCCAGCCAGAGCCGCGGCGAGGGCCAGTGCGGCGGCCGGGGGCGCAGTCCCTCCTCGGCGCGCAGCAGGATGCCGGGCGTCTCGGCGCCGACCTTCAGCATCGCGATCCCGGCCTCGTCGAACCGGAACCCCACGGTGAACCCGGCCCGCTCGTAGAAGGCGACCGCCTCGTCGAGGTCACCGACGGGGAGCAGCACGTTGTCGAAGCCGAGCAGTTCGTACGACTCTTCGTCTGACATGTCGTCACATTAGGATCCCCGCTTCCCGGAAGCGAGGAGCCCCACCGGAGCGGACCTCCGGTGGGGCTCTGACGTGGTCCCGGCAGCGGACTACTGCGGGAAGGCGGGGTCCAGACCGGTCTCGGCCGCGTGACTGGTGGTGACGCCCGAGGCGGTGCCGCGCAGCAGCACGCCGGTGCGGTACGGATCGCCCGAGACCAGCAGGTCCGCGTCGCCGTCCCGGTCGAAGTCGCGCAGACGGACGAAGAGGCCGAGCGCCTCACCGTCCTCGGGGCTGCCCGGTACGCCCGCCGTGGCGCGGGTGAACCACTGGGAACCGGTACCGCTCAGGCCGCTCCTGCCGCCCCGCAGGACGTGCACGCCGCCCGCGTTCTGCACCGAGCCGACCTCCTCCTCGGGCACGCCGACCGCCAGGTCGGGGTAGCCGTCGCGGTTGGTGTCGCCGGCGGAGAGGGAGTAGCCGAAGCGGTCGTTCCTGGTGGCCGCCGTCGCCACGCCCGCGGTCGACTGGGAGAGACGGTAGGAGGTGGTGGGGCCGCTCGCCCCGCCGCGCAGGACCAGCACGGAGCCCGCGCCCTTGTTGTAGGGCTTGTCGCTGACGGCCAGGTCGCCGTAGCCGTTCTTGTCGAAGTCGGCGATCACTCCGGTGGAGCCGAAGTCGAACTGCGAGGCGTTGTACGTCGTGTACTTGCCGCGCTTGATGGTGGAGCCGCCCTGCACGAACCACGCGGCCTCGGTCATCCTGCCGTTCTCGTAGCCCTGGCCGAGCACGTACAGGTCGGTGGCCTTGTCCTTGGTGACCTTGCCGGCGACGATCTCGGTCGGCTCCAGCACATGGGCACCGCTGGGGCTGACCTCCAGCCGGGTGACGCTGCCGGTCGTACCGGTCTGGGAGAAGCCGCCCCGGTAGACGAAGAGGGTGCCGGTGACATCGGTGACGGCCAGGTCCGGCTTGCCGTCGCCGTTGAAGTCGCCGGCGGCGAGGGCGGCGCCGAAGGCGACCTTGGACTTGGCCGGGATGCGCGTGGCCTTCGTGCCCAGGCCGGACTTGGCGCCCCACAGGATGGTGACCGCGCCTGCCGCGGCCGTCGTACCGACCTTCTCGCTGGCGTCGCCGACGGCGAGGTCGGCGTATCCGTCGCGGTTGAAGTCGGCGTTGGCCACATGGTCGCCGAAGGTGTCCGCGTACCCCCCGGCGTCGCCCGCCTTGCCCGGGATGTTCGGGCTGTCCTGGGTGAACGTCACCGACTTCGGGCCCGGCCCGGTCGTCGTGCCGTAGGTGACGGTGACCTCCCCGCCCCAGCCGGAGGCGTAGTCCCGGTAGCCGTCGCCGTTGAAGTCGTCGGCGTACTTGGCGGGGGTCGCCGCGGTCGCCGGCCCGGCCGTCAGGGCCAGGAGTCCGCCGGTGAGCGCGAGGGCCGTGGCGGTGGCCACGGCGAGCTGTCTGTGCGTACGCATGTGTCTCCTTGATCGCGTATTCAGGAGACGCACGGTCCCGGGCAACAGTTGTACGGCGAGGGCCCCGCCCTCCGGTGCGATACCGGAGGACGGGGCCCGACGTGCCGCAGGCGTACGGCGGATCAGTAGCGACGCGTGATCAGCGCGCGCTTGACCTCCTGGATCGCCTTCGTGACCTCGATGCCGCGCGGGCAGGCGTCCGTGCAGTTGAAGGTCGTGCGGCAGCGCCACACGCCGTCGCGGTCGTTGAGGATCTCCAGGCGCTGCTCGCCCGCCTCGTCCCGGCTGTCGAAGATGAAGCGGTGGGCGTTCACGATCGCGGCCGGACCGAAGTACTGGCCGTCGTTCCAGAACACCGGGCAGGAGGAGGTGCAGGCCGCGCAGAGGATGCACTTCGTCGTGTCGTCGAAGCGCTCGCGGTCCTCGGCGGACTGCAGCCGCTCACGGGTCGGCTCGTTCGTCTCCTTGGTGACCAGGAACGGCATGACGTCCCGGTACGCCTGGAAGAACGGCTCCATGTCGACGACCAGGTCCTTCAGGACCGTCAGGCCCTTGATGGGCTCGACCGTGATCGGCTTCTCGGGGTTGATGTCCTTGATCAGCGTCTTGCAGGCAAGACGGTTCTTGCCGTTGATCCGCATCGCGTCCGAGCCGCAGATGCCGTGCGCGCACGAGCGGCGGAAGGTGAGGGTGCCGTCGAGGTCCCACTTGATCTTGTGGAGGCCGTCGAGGACACGCTCCTTCGGGTCGATCTCCAGCTGGAAGTCTTCCCAGACCGCCTCCGCCGAGACCTCCGGGTTGAACCGGCGGACCCGGAAGGTGACCGTGATGTAGGGGGAGTCGGCGAAACCGGGCTCGGGCCGGCCGGCCGCGTCCGCCTTGTCCAGAACAGGGGTAGCCATCAGTACTTACGCTCCATCGGCTGGTAGCGGGTCTGGACGACCGGCTTGTAGTCGAGACGGACGGTTTCCGAGCCGTCGGCGCCGACCTCGCGGTACGCCATGGTGTGGCGCATGAAGTTGACGTCGTCGCGGTTCGGGTAGTCCTCGCGGTAGTGACCGCCGCGGGACTCCTTGCGGGCGAGGGCCGAGACCGCCATGACCTCGGCCAGGTCGAGCAGGTTGCCCAGCTCGACGGCCTCCAGCAGGTCCGTGTTGAACCGCTTGCCCTTGTCCTGGATCGCGACGTTGCGGTAGCGCTCGCGCAGCTCGGCGATCTTCTCGACCGCCGTCTTGATCGTCTGCTCGGTGCGGAAGACCATGACGTTGGCGTCCATGGTCTCCTGGAGCTCGCGACGGAGCTGGGCCACCCGCTCGGTGCCGGTGGAGTTGCGCAGCCGCTCGATCTGCTCGACGACGACGGACTCCGGGTTCTCCGGCAGCTCGACGAAGTCCGCCTTGTGGGCGTACTCGGCGGCGGCGATGCCCGCGCGGCGGCCGAAGACGTTGATGTCCAGCAGCGAGTTCGTGCCCAGGCGGTTGGCGCCGTGGACCGAGACGCAGGCGACCTCGCCGGCGGCGTACAGGCCGGGGACGACCGTCGTGTTGTCCGCCAGGACCTCACCCTCGACGTTCGTCGGGATGCCGCCCATGGCGTAGTGCGCGGTCGGCTGGATCGGGATCGGGTCCGTGTAGGGCTCGATGCCGAGGTAGGTCCGGGCGAACTCGGTGATGTCCGGGAGCTTGGCGTCCAGCTGCTCCGGCGGCAGGTGGGTCAGGTCCAGGTAGACGTGGTCGCCCTCGGGACCGCAGCCACGGCCCTCGCGGATCTCCGTGTAGATGGAGCGGGACACCACGTCACGGGACGCGAGGTCCTTCATGACCGGCGCGTACTTCTCCATGAAGCGCTCGCCGTCCTTGTTGCGGAGGATGCCGCCCTCACCACGGGCGCCCTCCGTCAGCAGGATGCCCATGCGCCAGATGCCGGTCGGGTGGAACTGGAAGAACTCCATGTCCTCCAGCGGCAGACCGCGGCGGTAGACGGCGGCCTGGCCGTCACCGGTCAGGGTGTGGGCGTTCGACGTCACCTTGAAGAACTTGCCGGTGCCGCCGGAGGCGTAGATGACCGACTTGGCCTGGAAGATGTGGATCTCGCCGGTCGCCAGCTCGTACGCGACGACACCCGCCGACTTCTTGACGCCGTCGACCTCGGTGATCAGCTGGTCCAGGACGTAGAACTCGTTGAAGAACTCCACGCCCTCCTTGACGCAGTTCTGGTACAGCGTCTGGAGGATCATGTGGCCGGTGCGGTCCGCGGCGTAGCAGGACCGGCGGACCGGGGCCTCGCCGTGGTTGCGGGAGTGACCGCCGAAGCGGCGCTGGTCGATCGTCCCGTCGGGCGTCCGGTTGAACGGCAGGCCCATCTTCTCCAGGTCGAGGACGGCGTCGATGGCCTCCTTCGCCAGGATCTCGGCGGCGTCCTGGTCGACCAGGTAGTCACCGCCCTTGACCGTGTCGAAGGTGTGCCACTCCCAGTTGTCCTCCTCCACGTTGGCCAGCGCGGCGGCCATGCCGCCCTGCGCGGCGCCCGTGTGGGAGCGGGTGGGGTAGAGCTTGGTCAGGACCGCGGTGCGGCTGCGCTTCGTCGACTCGATGGCCGCGCGCATACCCGCGCCGCCGGCGCCGACGATGACGGTGTCGTACTTGTGGATCTTCATGATTCTCGCAGCCCCGTGCCTAGCGGATGTTCGGGTCGAAGGTGAAGATCACCAGCGTGCCCAGCAGGATGGTGAACACCGTGGCCGTGTAGAGCAGAGCCTTCAGCCACAGCCGGGAGTTCGGCCGCTCGGCGTAGTCGTTGATGACCGTGCGCAGACCGTTGGCGCCGTGCAGCATCGCGAGCCACAGCATCAGCAGGTCCCAGACCTGCCAGAACGGGGACGCCCAGCGGCCGGCCACGAAGGCGAAGCCGATCTTGGAGACGCCGCCGTCCAGCACGAGCTGGATGAGCAGGTGGCCGATGACGAGGACGACCAGCACGATGCCGGACAGGCGCATGAACAGCCACGCGGCCAGCTCGAAGTTGCCCCGGGTCGACTTCGGGGTCTTCTTGGTGCGCTTGCGCGGCGCCTCGATCAGCGGGGCCGGGCTGTCGACGGTGTAGACGGGGGCACCCTCGACGGGGCCGACTCCGGACGCGGGGGTTTCAGTCGTGGACATCGGCGTCAGCTCCCAAAGAGGACACGGGCGGCGTGACCGAGGACCGGGTAGATCGCCCCGGCCATCAGGACGATCCAGACACCCATCACGGCCCAGAACATCTGCTTCTGGTAGCGCGGGCCCTTCGACCAGAAGTCGACGGCGATGACACGCAGGCCGTTGAGCGCGTGGAAGAGGATGGCGGCGACGAGGCCGTACTCCAGCAGCGCGACGATCGGCGTCTTGTACGTGGCTACGACCTTGTCGTAGTCCTCGGGGGAGACACGCACGAGAGCGGTGTCCAGCACGTGAACGAACAGGAAGAAGAAAATGAGGACGCCGGTGACTCGGTGAGCCACCCAGGACCACATTCCTTCCCGGCCGCGGTACAGCGTTCCAGCCGGCACGGAAGAACCCTCCGGGAGCGGGGACTAGGGCCGCGCCGGCTTCACTGTCGGTCGGGCCCGGCCGGGTACGGTCCACCGGCCCCCAGCATCGTATCCATGCGGCGCGGCGAGGCTTACGGGGGGCCTACCGGTGTGATCAAAGTGGCACCGGACGGGCTAGAAATGCGGCATCCGGGGCGATACGCGCGCTCATGTGCCGACTGCGGGGGCGTTGTGGCTGGTCGCGTGGTTTCTCGCGCACCGCAGCCGCGCCGCCAGTCTCCCCTTCGCCAGGCGGCGCAGTTCCTCCGCGGCCATGACCCTTTCCTCCTCGGGATCGTTCGTCAATCGTGACCGGACGGCTTGGAGGAGGTGGTCGATCGCCTCGTCCGGGGGGACGTCGCCCAGATAGACGACGAACGCGTGCCCGAACCGGGCCTCGTAGGCGGCGTGGGCCGCGCCGATCGCCATGTGGGCCGCCGAGTAGGTGTCCTCGGGAAGCTCGGGGAGGGCCTCGCCCGCCAGGGCCTCCGCCAGATCGGCCGGGGACAGGTCGTACGCCGCCTCGTCCGCCGCCGCCATCAGGGCGTCCAGGTCGGGGTAGGGCCGGTGGTCGGCGATCCGCCGGGACCAGCGCGGGCTGTGCAGACAGCGCAGGAGAAGAGCGCGCGCCTCGTCGGCGGGAAGGGTGTTGAAGGCGTCGAGGGGCCGGGGGAGATGCGGCAGGCGGTGGGCGGGCAGCGTGGGTCCTCGCGTCACATGTGGTGTGGCAGGGGATGCTGTGAAAGGTGTGTCGTCAGGTTATCGAGAGTGGTCATGGTGTGTCCGAGGGATGCCTGAAATTCACCCGGACGGGAGAGTTTCGGAACGCCTGGATGACAGGTGAGCGCTCGTTTGGTCGTACGTTGGCGGGGTGACCCAGCACAGGCTCAGGCGCCGGGGCGTGGCGCGGCAGGTGGTACGGAAGCGGGCGGTGGTGGCCGCCGCGGTCGTCGGGACGATCGCGCTCGGCACCGGTGTCGGCGTGTGGGCGGCATCGGACGAGGGCGGCGGGGACGCGCCGGGGAGCGCGCGGCAGTCGTCGTCCGGCCGGCTGTCCGGCGGCGACTCACCGGCCACCCCCTCGGCCAGCCCCAGCCCCAGCAGGTCGTATCCGCTGTCGCGGGCGCCGCGCACGATCCCCGCGGTGCGCTCCCACACCCCGGCGCGCGGACCCGGCTGGCAGCCCCGGCCGGGGGCGCGGGTGGTGGTGGACGACGACGCGCTGGCCGACGAGGGACGGCTGCTGGCCGGGGAGCTGGGGCTGGCCTACGCGGGACGGAAGGCCGATGCGCGGGCGGGTGACGTACGGCTCGCGCTCGGCGGCGGGGGCGGCGGGGGCGGCGGCCAGGAGTCGTACACCCTGACCGTCCGGGACGGACGGGTCGACATCAGCGGGCCCGGCGAGGCGGGCGTCTTCTACGGCACCCGCACCCTGAAGCAGGAGGTCCACGGCGGCGGCACGGCACCCGAGGGCGTCGTACGGGACGAGCCGGCCAAACCGGTGCGCGCCTTCATGCTGGACATCGCGCGCAAGCCGTTCGACGAGACCTGGATCGAGGACCGGATACGCGAACTGGGGGACCTGAAGTACAACGAGCTGGGGCTGCACTTCTCCGACGACCAGGCGTTCCGGATCGAGTCCAGCACCCACCCCGAGATCGTCTCCCCGGACCATCTGACCAAGGCGCAGGTCGGGAAGATCGTGGACCTCGCCGCGAGCCGGCACATCACCGTCGTGCCCGAGATCGACTCGCCCGGACACCTGGGCGCGGTCATCGCCGCCCACCCCGACCTCCAGCTGCGCAACGTGAACGGGGTCGCGACGCGGGGCGCGATCGACATCTCCAAGGACGCCTCCGCGAAGATCGTCGACGATCTGCTCGACGAGTACGCCGGCCTGTTCACCGGCGGCCGGTGGCATCTGGGCGGCGACGAGTACCAGGCGCTGACCGTGTCGGACCCGGGGGCCTCCTATCCGCAGCTGGCCGCCGCGGCCCGGCGGAAGTACGGCTCCGCGGCGACCGTCGCCGACCTCGCCACCGGCTGGCTGAACGACCGCGCCGCCACCGTCCGCGCCCACGACCGGACCCTGCGCGCCTGGAACGACGGCTTCTTCCGCGACACCGCGGTGCGGCCCGCCCAGGACCTCCAGGTGGCCTACTGGACCGGCAAGGAGATCGGTGCCCGGCAGCCGGCGGAGTATCTGAGCGCCGGCCGCAAGGTGATCAACTACAACGACGAGTTCCTCTACTACGTGCTCGGCCAGCCGCAGACCTTCGTCTATCCGACCGGACAGCGCATCTACGAGCAGTGGAACCCGCGGGTGCTGCGCGGCACGACCGCCGTGCCGGCGCGCTACGACGGGCAGATCCTCGGCGGCGCGTTCGCCGTCTGGTGCGACCTCGCGGGCGCGCAGACGCAGGCCCAGGTCGCCGCGGGCATCCGGATGCCCCTGCGGGCCACCGCCCAGAAACTGTGGGACCCGGGACGGCCCGCACTGTCCTGGACCGACTTCCGGAAGCTGGCGGACCGGCTGGGCTGAGAACCGCCCGCGGACCGGCTGGGGCGAGAACCGTCGGCGGACCGGCTGGGCCGAGAGCCGTCGGTGGGACGGCCGGGCCGAGAACTGTCGGCGGACCGGCTGGGCCGAGAGCCGTCGGCGGGACGGCCGGGCCGAGAACTGTCGGCGGGACGGCCGGGCCGAGAACCGGGTGGACTCGGCGCGGCGTCCGACCGTATGTTCCGGTGTCCGCGCGCCCGGCCCGGGGAGTGCCGCGCGCCGTCCCAGCTCTCACGCTTCACGGGGGAACCTCGCCATGACCTCACCCATGCCCGCACCGCCCTACGCCGTCCCGCCCGGCCCCTGGCTGCGCTCGCCCGCCGGGCTCGGCCGGGCCACCGTTGCCCTGCTCGGACTCGTCGTCGCCACCGACCTGTTTGCCTGCTTCGCGGACGTGCTGGAGATGAATGTTGCCGGTGACATCGCCGACGGCGCCCTCGGCGCCGACGTGATCGACCGGGCCGACCACGCCGACGCGCTCTACAACGCGTCCGGCATCGCCCAGGGGGTGGCGTTGGTGGCCACGGCCGTCGTCTACCTGTGCTGGCTGTGGCGGGTACGGGTGAACGCCGAGGTGTTCGACGCCTCCCGGCACAGCATGAAGCGCGGCTGGACGATCGGCGGCTGGTTCTGCCCGATCGTGAACCTGTGGTTCCCGCGCCGGATCGTCGCGGACACCTGGGACGCCAGCGCTCCCTGGGGGGACCGGGACGCGCACGGGGTGATCAACGCCTGGTGGACGCTGTGGCTCGTGGGCATCGTCGTGGGCCGGTTCGCGTCCACCAGCTCGCGCCACGCCGAGACGGCGGACGACATGCGCGAGGCCGCGAAGGCGATGCTCCTCTCCGACGCCCTCGACGTCGCCGCGGCCGCCCTCGCCATCGCGGTGGTCGTCCGCCTGACCCGCATGCAGGAGCGGAAGGTCCTCTCCGGCGAGCTGCCGACACCGGCGCTTGGCTGAAAACGCATCACTGTGACACTCCCGCGCCGTCGCACGCAGTAAGGGGAAATGCGGGCTCCGTTCCGGTCGGCGCCCTGGCGAGGGAGACATTCATGAGCCTGGTGGAACTGATCGCACAGGCCGACGAACGCGGACTGGCCGCCAGTGGGTTGGCTTGTTTGGATCGGTGTCTGCCGCTGCTCGGCGGCGACGACGAGCTGCTGCGCCCGCTGTGGGCGAGCCTCGCCGACGGCTCCGACTGGTCCGCGGGCCTGGACCGGGCCCGCGACGCGCTCTGCTCCGCGGAACCGGCCGGCGACGAGGCCGCACGGCTGGCCCACCGCATGCTGGAGTCGGCCCCGGCCGAGCGCACCGCCGACGCGGTACGGCCCTGGGCGGACGCCTGCTCGGTGGCCTCGCTGCGCATCCACCGGCTGCTCGACCCGGCCGCGGACGGCGGCGCGGTTCCCGGCGGCGGTCCGACTTCCGGCGGTGGCCCGGCTTCCGACGGTGGTCCGGCTTCCGGCGGTGGCCCGGCTTCGGACGGCCTCGACGGGCGCGCGGGGGACACCGCGGACCTGCCGCCGCTCGTCGCCGCCGAGCTGCGCCGCCAGGCGGCCGTCCTGGAGCTTCTCGCGGGCCATGGCGCGCAGGGGCTGCGCCGGGCCCTGGACGTCTCGGTGGAGGGCCGCCGGGTGCTGCGCGCGGTGGTTTCCCGCCGGGCCCGCAGCGCCGCGGAAGCGGGGGCGTGAGGACGTCCTGTGACCTTCGTGCGGGGGACGTGGGGCGGTCCTGCGGCGGTTGGCGAAACGTCGGAGAAACGTTTCGAAACCCGGTGACGGAACCCGGCCCCGGCTCGCTCTTCCCTATGTGACAGCCGATGTGACAGCTCATGCGACAGCCGATGTGACAGCCGATGTGACAGCTCGTGCGGCGGCCCGTGCGGCGGCCCACACGACGGCGGAGTACGGGACGGCGGAGTACGGGACGGCGGAGTACGGGACGGCGCAGCAGCGGACCAGGCCGCACGCCGCGGCGAAACCCGTGCGGTGGGCGGCGGACGCGGTGGCGGCGATGCGCGAGGGCGCGCGGGTGCGGCTCGACTACTCGGCGCAGAGCCTGTGGCGGGTGGACCGGATGATCGAGGAGATACGCCGGGAGGGGCCGCCCTACGCGGCCGTGGAGAGCGTGCTGCGCGGCTTCGGGGCCTACGCCGGCGAGGTGATCGCCCGCCAGACCGGTGCCGAGTGGTGGGCGACCGGCGGCGAGCACTGGCTGCGCACGCCCGACGGCAGGCTGTGGGACCCCGTGGACGAGGCCCGCCGCTGCTACGGCGGTCACGGCTCGCTCCGGCTGCTGTGCCGGGACGCGACCGGCGCCGGCTGACCGGCCCCGGGTGACCAGCCCTGGGTGACCACCCTGGCCGACGGGTCTCCCGGGTGACCGCCCTGGCCGACCAGCCCCCCGGGTGACCACCCTGGCCGACCGGTCCCCCGGGTGACCGCCCTGGCCGACCGTCCCCGGCTGCCCTCCCTGGCCGCCCGCACCGGCCGCCCGCCCTGGCCGACCGGCCCCGGCCGCCGGGGTGCCGCGCGGCTGTGACACTTCCGCCGGACCCGACGCTGATGATCGTGGAGGGCGACAGACACGGCCGGAGCGTGTCGCACCGTGAGGGAAGCGCCACGCAGTGGCCAGGAACTCGGCACGAACGAGGACGGTCTTGGGCCAGGGAGGGGAACCCCGCCGCCCGCAGCCGCGGGACGGGGAGCTGGGCGCGGCCGTCGCGCGGGCCCAGGACGGTGACGAGACCGCCTTCGCGGTGGCCTACCGGATCGTGCAGCCCGGCCTGCTGGGCTACCTGCGGGGCCTGGTCGGCGACGACGCCGAGGACGTCGCCTCCGATGCCTGGCTGGAGATCGCCCGCGATCTCGGGCGGTTCCGCGGGGACGGCGCCGGTTTCCGCGGCTGGACCGCGACCATCGCCCGGCACCGCGCGCTGGACCACCTGCGCCGGCAGCGGGTACGGCCCCGGGCCGCGCAGCTGGAACAGGACGCCCTGGAGCTGCCCGGCCGGCACAGCACCCACGACCAGGCGCTGGAGTCGCTCTCCACCGAACGCGCGCTGGAACTGGTGCGCGCGCTGCCCCGGGACCAGGCCGAGGCGGTGCTGCTGCGGGTGGTCGTGGGCCTCGACGGACCCGCCGCCGCCCGTGTCCTCGGCAAGCGCCCCGGCGCCGTCCGCACGGCCGCCTACCGGGGACTGCGCCGCCTGGCCCGCCAGCTCGGCGCCCAGGGCGGTGTGACGGATGGCGATCCCCCGGCGCTGGGTGAGTCGGGATGAACGCCGGCGGGCGCGGGACGTATGAGACGGCGTACCGCGCCTCCGCCACGGGAGCGGCGCGTGGTGCCGGGGAAGGCGCGCACGGTGCCCCGGCGTACGGAATTCCGGGCGGGCCGGACGAGGACGGGAACGGGCATGGGTGAACGGCACAGCGGCGACGGGCCGCCCGGCCGCCGGAGCGCGCACCCTGACGGCACCGTCGCCGCGCCGGATCGGGGCGGCCCGTCCGGCGGGATCTCCGGGCCGGAGCCGGGCGGGATCTCCGGGCTGGAGTCGCGGTTCGGCGCGGCTCTGCGCGCCGGGGACGTCGACCCCGAGGCCGAGCGCGGCGCCCTGGCCGCCTTCCGCGCCGCCCGCGAGGCGGGGACGCACGACGCGCGCACCCGTGCGCGGGACGACTGGCGGCCCGGCCGGCCGGTACGTGCCCGCCGCTCGCTGCGGACCACTCTCTCGCTCGCGCTCGCGAGCCTCACCGTGGGCGGCGTCGCCGTCGCGGCGATCGGCTCCGCCGGGTCCGGCGCGGACGACGGGGGCCGTACGGCCTCGCGGTCCGCACGCCCCTCGGCGAGCGCCCCGCTCGGCTCGGCCGGCCCGGCCGCCCCGGCCGACGGCCTGGCGGCCCGGCCCTCGGACACCGGCTCCGCCGGGCGTTCCACGCCGCCCGCGCCCCCCGCACCTCCGGCCACCGCCCGGGACACCCTGGCCCACTGCCGTGCCTGGGCGCAGGCCGGGAAGGGGGGCGGCGCCCTGGAGGCGACGGCCTGGCAGCGGCTCGTCGCGGCGGCGGGCGGCCGGGAGAACGTCGCCGCCTACTGCGCCGCCCGCACGGCACCCGCGCGGGAGAAGGACACCGGCGCGACGGGCGGCTCCGGCACCGCCCGCAGGGGGGCGGACAAGGGGGCGGACAAGGGCGGCGGCAACGGGAAGACGGCCGGCGGACGGTCCGCCGGCGGCAAGCACTAGGCACCGGCCGGCTTCCGGCAGGCGACGGGCGAGGCCGCCATCCTGGCGCGTTCGGACGTGCCGGGAAACGGTGGGCCGGACCGGCCGCGGCGGGCGGCCCTGTCCCGGCCGCCTGCCGATGCGGACGGTGCCCGCATCGCCGCAGGTCGGATAGGTTCGTCGAAGCAACGGCCGGGGCCGCCACCCCCCACAGGAGAGGCCCCGGCCGTCGCGCGGACGGGCCGCGCACGGCCCGTACTCCCTTCAGCGCCGTGAGTGCGGTTTCTGTCACACCCGGCCACGTCCCGTCCTCACCCTGCGCACATCCGGACCCGGTCACGAGTTAGTTGCATCTTCTACAGACATGGACGGGCAGCGGTTTAACGCCGTAACGTGCCTTTCGCGCCGACCGAAGACAGGCGTAAAGGGAGTGCGGTGCTGGGGGACGACGCGGAGCTGACCGCCGCGGTGCGTGCGGCACAGGACGGGGACGAGACCGCGTTCCGTACGGTGTACCGCGCCGTGCATCCCCGGCTGCTCGGATACGTGCGCACACTGGTCGGCGACCCGGACGCCGAGGACGTCACCTCCGAGGCCTGGCTCCAGATCGCGCGCGACCTCGACCGGTTCAGCGGTGACGCCGACCGGTTCCGCGGCTGGGCCGCCCGGATCGCCCGCAACCGCGCCCTCGACCACATACGCATGCGCGGCCGTCGTCCCGCCATAGGCGGCGACGAGACGGAACTGACCGGCCGGCCCGCCGAGTCCGACACGGCCGGCGAGGCCATCGAGGCCCTGGCCACCGACAGCACCCTCTCCCTCATCGCCCGCCTCCCGCAGGACCAGGCCGAGGCGGTCGTCCTGCGCGTGGTCGTGGGCCTGGACGCCAAGACCGCGGCCGAGACGCTGGGCAAACGCGCGGGTGCCGTCCGGACCGCCGCACACCGTGGTCTGAAGCGGCTCGCGGAGCTGATCGGCGCGGATCCGGAATCGGCGGGTGTGCTCGACGCGCTCCCCCCACAGAGAGAACCGCGGCGCGACGCGGTGACGTCCGCAACTGTGACGCAAATGCGTGCGCGGACGCAGAAGGACATGTGATGGCCGACGAGCAGCACAAGTGGCTGAACCGTGAGACGGCGGAACGTCTCCTGCGCGGCGAGTCACTGGAAGCCGTCGGCCCTGCCGCCCGTGACCAGGCCGAACGTCTCTCCAAAGCGCTCGGCGCGCTGTCCGCGGAGGCGGCCCGCGCCCCCGGTGAACTCCCTGGTGAGCAGGGCGCCCTGGCCGCGTTCCGCAAGGCCCGGGAGGCGGCCGAGGCGGAGCGCGCCGCCGCCGCCCATGCCGCCCCCGCCTCCCGCGCACCGGCACCCGGCGCCGACGCCGGCCTGGTCCGGATCGGGGCCCCGCCCCGTTCCGGAATCCCGTCCGGGCGCCCCCGCTGGGCCCGGCCGGTCCGGCTGGCGCTCGCCGCCGCGATGGCCGCGGGCATGCTCGGCGGGGTCGCCATGGCCGCGGGCAGCGGGGTGCTGCCCACGCCGTTCCATGACGACCACCCCCGCCCCGGCGCCTCCGTCTCCGCCGGCACGACCTCCGGGCAGCCGCTCACCCCGGCGTCGCCGTCGGCCACACCGGGCGCCGGGACCGGCACGAGTACCCCGGACGGCGGTACCGCGGGGCGCCGCGGCACCGGTTCCGACGAGGCCGCCGGCAACGGCGACGGCACCGGCCGGAGCGCCGCTCCCGGCTCCGGGGCGCCCTCCGCCACGTCCGGCTCGGGCCGGCTGCGCGTCGCCGAGGCCTGCCGGGCCCTGCGGGACGGCAGGGGTCTGGACGCCGGCCGCAAGCGGAAGCTGGAGAACCTGGCCGGCGGCTCCGCCCGGGTGACCAGGTACTGCAAGGTGCTGCTGGCCACCGGCGGCTCCGCCGCCGGCACCGCGAACGGCGGCACGGCCGGCGGTGGCAAGGGCCGGGGCGAGGACGGGGACCGCGGCAAGGGCGGAGACACGAGCGGCGACAAGGGCGGGGACAAGGACGGCCGGGGCAGGGACAAGGGCGGGGACGAGGACGGCCGGGGCAGGGACAAGGGCGGGGACGAGGACGGCCGGGGCGAGGACCGGGGCCGGGACGACGGTGGTTCCGTCCGGCCGGGTCACGGCCACGCCCACGGCGGCCGGCACCGCGGCGGTGCCGCACCCGCTCCCTCCGCCTTCGCCCCGGACCCCGCGCAGCGGGACGCCAACCAGGGGATCCCCTCCCCGAATCCCTCGTACACCGCCCTCTGACCTGCGGTTTCATGGGCCGGGAAAATTTCTTGGCCCAAGGTGTGACGTTTCTGGAGCCCGGGACGCAGTACTGAGTGAGCCGACTGGTCATCGGCCGTCGCACTGAGCCAGGGTTCCCCCCGTACCCGTGGCTCGTGCACCTGGCGCGGGGGGGACACGTTCCCCCGGCCCCGCCCGCGCCCCGCAGCTCACCAGGACACGACGACCTTGTCCCCCACCCGTACCTGGGCGAAGAGCAGGGCGATCGCCGCCTCGTCCCGGACGTTCACACACCCGTGCGAGCCGCCCGCGTAGCCGCGGGCCGCGAAGTCGTACGAGTAGTGCACCGCCTGGCCACCGCTGAAGAACATCGCGTACGGCATCGGCGAGTCGTAGAGAGTCGACACATGGTGCCGTGACTTCCAGTAGATCGAGAAGACACCCTCGCGGGTCGGGGTGTACTGCGTGCCGAAGCGCACGGCCATCGTGGACAGGGTCCGCCCGTCGATCATCCAGCGCAGTGTCCGGCTGCTCTTGCTGATGCACAGCACCCGTCCGGTGCGGCAGCGCGGATCCGGCGCGGCGGCCGGCTGACCGCCCATCGGATACAGCTCCCACGTGCGGGGCGGACGGGTCATCGCCAGCAGCCGCCGCCAGGTCTCGGCGTCCGTGGCACCGGTCCGCGGCAGCCCCCGCCTGCCCTGGAAGCCCCGTACCGCCTGCTCGGTGAGCCGGCCGTACGAACCCGTCGGCCCGGCGGTCAGCCAGGCCACCTGGCGCAGCCGCGCCTGGAGCTCCCGCACGGCCGGCCCGCTGTCCCCGCGCGACCACAGCACCCGCGGCGCCGGTGTGCCGGCGGGTGCGGGACTGCGCGCGGGCGGTGCGGAGCCGCGCGCGGGCGGTGCGGGACTGTCCGCGGGCGCGGGGCCGCGGGTGCCGGGCGAGCGCATGCGTGCCGGCAGGCCGTGCTTTCCCTCGGTGTCGGTCGGCTGCACCGTGCATCCGCAGAGCGCGGCGAGCACGGCGGCCGAGGCGAGCAGGGCGGCGGGTCTCCCCGGAATCCTCATGCCGGGGATGCTTCCCGCGTGACCCGTGCCGGACTCCGGGGCATGGTGAGGAGTACCGGTCGTCCTGCGGAGGCATCCATGGCACGTGAGTCGGAGTCGGGCCTGCCGATCGAGCCGGTCTACGGGCCGGCCGACCTGACCGGCTGGGACCCGGACCGGAAGCTGGGCGAGCCGGGCGCGTACCCGTTCACCCGCGGGGTGTACCCGACCATGTACACCGGCCGCCCCTGGACCATGCGCCAGTACGCCGGCTTCGGCACGGCGGCGGAGTCCAACGCCCGGTACCGGCAGCTCATCGCCCACGGCATCACGGGCCTGTCCGTCGCCTTCGATCTGCCCACCCAGATGGGCCACGACTCCGACGCGCCCCTCGCGCACGGCGAGGTCGGCAAGGTCGGTGTGGCCGTCGACTCGATCGAGGACATGCGGGTGCTGTTCGACGGCATCCCGCTGGACGAGGTCTCCACGTCCATGACGATCAACGCCCCGGCCGCGCCGCTGCTCCTGCTGTACCAGCTGGTGGCGGAGGAACAGGGCGTCCCGGCGGACCGTCTGACCGGCACGATCCAGAACGACGTGCTGAAGGAGTACATCGCGCGGGGCACGTACATCTTCCCGCCCAAGCCCTCGCTGCGGCTGACCGCGGACATCTTCCGGTACTGCGCGGCCCGGATGCCGAGGTGGAACACCATCTCGATCTCCGGCTACCACATGGCGGAGGCGGGCGCCTCCCCGGCGCAGGAGATCGCCTTCACCCTGGCCGACGGCATCGAGTACGTCCGTACGGCGGTGGCGGCGGGGATGGACGTGGACGACTTCGCCCCGCGCCTGTCCTTCTTCTTCGTGGCCCGTACGACGCTGCTGGAGGAGGTCGCCAAGTTCCGCGCCGCGCGGCGGATCTGGGCGCGGGTCATGCGGGAGGAGTTCGGCGCCCGCGACCCCAAGTCGTGGATGCTGCGGTTCCACACCCAGACGGCGGGGGTCCAGCTGACGGCCCAGCAGCCGGAGGTGAACCTGGTCCGGGTGGCGGTGCAGGCCCTCGGGGCCGTGCTGGGCGGCACCCAGTCCCTGCACACCAACTCCTTCGACGAGGCGATCGCGCTGCCGACGGACAAGAGCGCACGGCTGGCCCTGCGGACGCAGCAGGTGCTGGCGTACGAGACGGACGTACCGGCGACGGTGGATCCGTTCGCGGGCTCGTACGCGGTGGAGCGGCTGACCGACGAGACGGAGGCGGCCGCGCTGGACCTGATGCGCGGGGTCGAGGATCTCGGCGGGGCGGAGGCGGCGATCGAGCGGGGCTTCCAGAAGGCCGAGATCGAGCGGAACGCGTACCGCATCGCGCAGGAGACCGACTCCGGTGAGCGGGTGGTCGTGGGCGTCAACCGCTTCCGGCTGGACGAGGAGGAGCCCTACGCGCCGCTGCGGGTGGATCCCGCCATCGAGCAGCGGCAGCGGGAACGCCTGGCCGGGCTCCGGGCCGGGCGGGACCAGGGTGCGGTGGACGCGGCGCTGGCCGCGCTGAAGCGGGCGGCGGCCGGGGAGGAGAACGTGCTGTACCCGATGAAGGAGGCGCTGCGGGAGCGGGCGACGGTGGGGGAGGTGTGCGGGGCGCTGCGGGAGGTCTGGGGGAGCCATGTGCCGTCGGACGCGTTCTGAGCCGGACCGTGGCCGCACACCGCTGAGCGGGGAAGCCGCCCCCGGACCGGCCTGTCGTACCCCCGTGCGACACTCCTTGCCATGTTCGGCGTCATCGATCTCCCCACCTACCTCGCAGGACTGATCCTGATCGTCCTGCTGCCCGGCCCCAACTCCCTCTACGTCCTGTCCGTGGCCGCCCGCCGCGGCGTGCGGCCCGGATACACGGCCGCCGCCGGTGTGTGGTGCGGGGACACGGTCCTCATGACACTGTCCGCGGCCGGAGTCGCCTCGCTGCTCCAGGGCAACGCGCTGCTGTTCGGGATCGTGAAGTACGCCGGCGCCGGATATCTGACCTGGCTGGCGATCGGGATGCTGCGGTCGGCGTGGGTGATGTGGCGCACCCGGCGGGAGCTGGCCGTGGAGGAGGCCGTGCCCGCCACGGTCACCGAGGAGCGGCCCTTCCGCCGCGCCTTCGTGGTGAGCCTCTTCAACCCCAAGGCGATCCTGTTCTTCGTCGCCTTCTTCGTGCAGTTCGTGGACCCGGGCTACGCCTACCCCGCCCTGTCCTTCGTCGTCCTCGGCTCCTTCGCCCAGCTGGCCAGCTGTCTCTACCTGAGCGCGCTGATATTCGGCGGCACCCGCCTCGCCGCCGCCTTCCGCCGCCGCAAGCGGCTGTCGGCGACGGCCACCTCGGCGGCGGGGGCCCTGTTCCTCGGGTTCGCGGTGAAGCTGTCGCTGGCGAGCGCGTAGCCGGGGGCGCTCAGCGGACGCCGGCCCGGGTGAGATGGGCGCCGAGCCCGTCCGCCGTGTCGCCCGCCCAGCCCACGTACCCGTCCGGCCGGACCAGGAAGACGCCCGGACCGTAGGACTTAGGGGCCGCCGGGAGCGAGCGGACCCCGGGTGCCGTCGCTCCCAGGAGCGTCCAGTGCGGACCCCGGAACGCGTCGAAGAGCCGCACGCCGGCCACCGTGCCGTCGGGGGCCCGGTCGCCCGCGCGCAGCCCGGCCGGGGCCGTGCGGGTGTCCACGCTGAGCGACGACTCCCGGTATCCGACGCCGAGCTGCACCGTCGCCCGCCCCCGCCGCACCTCCCCGCGGTGCACCCCCGTCGAGAGGTCCAGCATGGCCGCGGCGTTGGCCCGCCGCTCCTCCTCGTAGGTGTCCAGCAGCGCCTCCGGCGCCCCGTCCCGCAGCACCGCGCCCAGCTTCCAGCCCAGGTTGTAGGCGTCCTGCACGCTGGTGTTCAGGCCCTGCCCGCCGGCCGGCGAGTGGACGTGCGCAGCGTCGCCCGCGAGGAACACCCGGCCCACCCGGAACCGGTCCGTCAGACCGGTGCGCGGCCGGAAGTCGGAGATCCAGCGCACCTCGGTGACCTGGTCGGCGGTCAGGTGGGTGTACGCGGCCACCAGGGCGCGGACACCGGCCGGGGACAGCTCGGTCCCGGTGCCCGCGGGGAAGCGCCCCTGCAACTGGAAGAAGTCCGTGCCGGCGAGCGGGCACAGCGCGAGGCCGTCGTCCCCGGCCGCCGGGAACGTGTGCCAGTGGTCGCGGTCGAGTCCCGTCAGCGCGACGTCCGCGACCAGGAACGACGCCGGGTCGACCGTCTCCCCGGCCATGGCGACGCCCAGCGCGCGCCGGATCACCGAGCGGCCGCCGTCGGCCGCGACGGCGTAGCCCGCGCGCAGTGCCGTACCGTCGGCGAACCGGACGCTCACGCCGTCCGCGTCCTCCGCCAGGCCCGTCACCTCGTGTCCGAACGCGACCCGGCCGCCCAGCTCGACGAGCCGCGCGTACAGCACCTCCTGGGTCCGCCACTGCGCGACCATCAGCGGCTCGGTGTACGGCGTGCCCTCGTCCGCGGGGATCTCCTCGAACATCCGCTGCTCGCCCACCGGCTCGCCGTCCCGCCAGAGAAGCCGGGCCGGGTACGGGCCGCCGGCCGCCCGTACGGCGTCCAGGACGCCCAGGTCGTCGAAGACCTCCTGGGTGCGCGGCTGGATCCCCTTGCCGCGCGAGCCGGGGAACAGGCCGTCCGCCCGCTCCACCACCAGCGCCTCCACCCCGCGCCGGGCGAGGTCGATGCCCAGTGTCAGACCCGTCGGACCCGCGCCCACGATCACGACATCCATCCCACATCTCCTTAACGTCGTTAAGTTCCGTCGCCGACGACAGTGCCCTTAACGCTGTTAAGCTGTCAAGTGTGAGCCCCGAGAAACGCACGCCCCTGGACCGCAGGCGAGTCGCCGGCACCGCGCTGCGGCTGCTGAACGAGGTCGGCCTGGACGGGCTGACCCTGCGGGCCATCGCCCACGAGCTGGACGTCAAGGCGCCCGCTCTGTACTGGCACTTCAAGGACAAGCAGGCCCTGCTGGACGAGATGGCGACGGAGATGTACCGGCGGATGGCCGCCGGCGTCGCGCTCGATGCCGCCGACACCTGGCAGGAGCGGCTGCTGAAGACCGGCCGCGGACTGCGGGCCGCGCTGCTCGGCTACCGCGACGGCGCCCGGGTCTACAGCGGCTCACGCTTCACCGGCACCGACCACGCCCGCGAGCTGGAGGCGAACCTGCGCCTGCTGACGGAAGCCGGCTTCACCCTCGCCCAGGCCGTCGACGCCGGCCGCACCACGACCGTGTACACCCTCGGCTTCGTCGCCGAGGAGCAGGGAGTGCGGCCCCTGCCGGGCGAGCGCCGTGAGGGATACGACCTGGCGGAACGCGCCCGGCTCCTGTCCGGCTTCCCGCTCGCCGCCGAGGCCGGGAAGCTGCTCTTCGACGATTACGACCGGCAGTTCGAGGAGGGGCTGGCACTGGTGATCGCGGGCATCGAGGCCCGGTACGGGATCGGCTGAAGCGGGGCGCCCCGAGGGCGAACTCCATGCCGCCACCTCGCGTTCACCGCGTGTTCCGGTGGGGGTCGCTGCCCGGCGTCGAACGCTTTCTACGGTCGCAGCGACCTCCCCCTGAGAGAGCCCAGGTGTACGTGTGACCAATCGCGCCCCGAGACTGTCGGTGATCATCCCTTGCTACAACATCGAGGGATACGTCCCGGAGACGGTCGCCAGTCTCGCCAACAACGCTCGAAGCGACTTCGAGTTCCTCTTCGTCGAGGACCGGTCGACCAAGGACAGGACGTACGAGGCGCTGCTGGAGCTGACGAAGGGACTGGAGAACAGCAGGGTCGTCCGGCACGAGCAGAACGGCGGCCTGGCCACCGCGCGCAACACCGGCATCGACATGGCCGAGGGCCGCTACCTCACCTTCCTCGACGGTGACGACTGGCTCGCCCCCGGCTATCTCGCCGACCTGGTGGACTGGATCGAACGCCTGGACGTCGACTTCGTCCGCACCGACCACGTCCAGGTGACCGGCGTCGAACGCGCCGTCCACCGGGCCCCGGAGGGCCGCCGGCACACACCGCTGGACCCGCGCGGCTCGATCCTCCCCGTCGGCGAGACGACGATGGTCGACTACCCCTACGCCTGGGCCGGCATCTACCACCGGCGCCTGCTCGACCGCGGGATGCTGCGCTTCCACGACGGGCTGCGCACCGCCGAGGACCGCCCCTGGATCTGGGACCTGCACCGCAGGGCGGAGTCCTACGCCGTCGCCAGCCTGCGCGGTGTCTTCTACCGCAGGGGCGTCACCAGCTCCCTCACCCAGATAGGCGACGTGCGCCAGCTGGACTTCTTCCGCTCCTTCGACCTCGTCCTCGGCGAACTCGCCGACGACCCCGAAGTGGCCACACTGCGCAAGAAGGCGCTGCGCAACTACTGCGTCGTCATCGCCCACCAGCTCCTGAGCCGGGGCCGCTTCGAGCGGAGCGTCGCCGCCCGGCTGCGGCAGCTGGCCGCCGAGGCGCTGGGCCGGATGACGGAGGAAGAACTCAACGAAGCCCTCGTCGGCATGGGCGAGGAACGCGTACACGTCCTGCGGCGCATACGCGGCGGCATGAAGGGAGTCGCGGCATGAGCGGCACGGACCGGGCGGACACCGCGGCGGGCACGGCCCCGGCCACGACCGGGGGCACGCCCCGGCGCGGCACGACCCAGATCTTCTTCTCCGCCACCCAGTACGCGGCCGCCACCGTCACCGCCGCCCTGCGCGCCGGACTCTTCGGCCCCCGCGCCGAGCACCGCCGCATCCTCGTCGTCAGCAACACCGCCGCCGTCCCCGAGGTCGGCACCCCGCTGGACCGGATGGCCGGCTTCGAGCGGCTGCGCCCCGAGTTCGACGAGGTCCGCTCCTGGAACGACTTCATCTCCCCGCACCACCCGGCCGGCTGGTCGCCGCGCGGCCAGGACCTGGTGCTGTGGGAGAAGGCCGTACGCCTCGCCTGGAACCTGGGCGACGAGCCGGTCGAGATCGCGTGCGAGTCGATCCAGGCCAACCCCTCCCGCGCGGTGGCCGACATCTTCGCCGACAGCCCCATCCACGTGTACGCGGACGGCCTGATGAGCTACGGCCCCACCCGCAACCGCATACCGCACCCCATGAGCAGCCGCGTCGCGCGCGTGCTCCACCTCGACCTGATACCCGGGCTGCGCCCGATGCTCCTGGCCGAGTACGGGGTCGAGCCCGAGGCCGTGCCCAACGAGGCCATCGTCGAGGTGCTCGCCGAGATCGGCGAGGAGGGCGCCGGCATCCTCGCCGACCGCGTCCCCGCCGAGGACCGCCCCACCGCGGTGCTGCTCGGCCAGTACCTGTCGGCCATCAACCTGATCACCCAGGACGAGGAGGAGGAGCTCCACGTCCGCATGCTGCGCGCCGCCGCCCGCGCCGGACACCGCAGCGTCCTCTTCAAGCCCCACCCCAGCGCCCCGTCCGTCTACAACAAGACGCTGGAGGCCCGCGCCGACGAACTCGGGGTGCGGCTCACCGTCCTGAGCGAACCCGTGCTCGCCGAGACCGTCTTCAGCCGGCTGGCACCGGAACTGGTCATCGGCTGCTTCTCCACCGCCCTGATGACGGCCGCCGCCTTCTACGGCATCCCGGTCGCCCGTGTCGGCACGGAGCTGCTCCTGGACCGCATCACCCCGTACGAGAACAGCAACCGGATCCCGCTCACGATCATCGACGCGGCCCTGCCCGACGCCGAACACGACGAGGTCGGCGCCCCGCTCCCGCTCGGCTCGCTGAGCGGGGAACTGGGCCCGCTCGTGCGTACCGTCGGCTACTGCATGCAGTCCCGCAAGCACCCCGGCCTGCACGCGGAGGCGGCCGCCTGGCTCGCCGCGCACCTCGCCGAGTACCCGCAGTACTTCAAGAAGCGCCGCCTGACCGCGCTGCGCCTGCCCGGGGGCAGTCCGGTACGGGCCGAGGCCCTGCGCCGCCACCCCGCCGTGCGCAAGGCCGTGAAGCAGATCCGGGCCCGCCAGCGGTAGCGCGCCCGCCGAACCCCCACGGCCGGCGGGAGCGATCCGCTCCCGCCGGCCGTCGTCGTCGGCGCACGGCCGGGGCTCCCCGCCCGCTCAGGACACGGCGGCGAGCCCCGGCCGTTTCGCTGCCAGCGCCCGCTTCAGCCGGGGCCCGAACGGCCGCTCCACGAAACGGTGCATCAGCCAGGCCAGCCCCAGCAGACCGGCCACCGTCACCGTGAGCGTCGGCCACGGACCCAGGCCGAGATCCCGGTGCAGCAGCCGCAGGACGAACCAGCCCAGGTGCTCGTGGACCAGGTAGAAGGGGTACGTCAGCGCCCCCGCCACCGTCAGCCAGCGCCAGTTCGCCCAGCGCGTCCATCCCAGCGCCACCGCCGCCACGGCCGCGAAGGCGAGGGTGACGACCGCCTGGACGACATACGGATCGCGGTGGAAGTCACCGCCGTGGGCCCCGGGATGCCACAGGCCCGTCACGGAGTAGCGCTGTCCGAGCAGCCAGGAGACCGTGACGATCCCCCACAGCAGCAGGTCGCTGCCGTGGCGGTGGATGAGGTAGAGGGCGAGACCGCCGATGAAGAAGGGGGCGTGGTCGCGCATGACCAGTTCGTCGGTGAGCGGGTTGTGGGCGACCCGGGCGAACACGCCCGCCAGCGTCCACAGGCAGCAGAACAGCACCACCCGGCGGTAGGTGACGCCACGCCAGACCACGAACAGGGCGAACAGCGCGTAGAAGCGCACCTCGACCCAGAGCGTCCAGCACACGCCCAGGACCCGGGGCACGCCCATCGGCTGCTGGAGCATCGTCAGATTGACCAGGAACTCGTCCAGCCGCAGCGGCCGTACGACGACCGGCAGCAGCAGGGAGGCGCCGGTGACCAGCAGCAGGGCGACCCAGTACGCCGGGTACAGGCGGGCGACCCGGGAACGGAAGAACTGGCCGAGCGTCCGTCCCCAGCTGCTCATGCAGATCACGAAGCCGCTGATGACGAAGAAGAACTGGACGCCCAGACAGCCGTAGACGGCCGCCTGGGAGAGCGTGGGGAAGAGCCGGCCGGGGGACTCGTGCCAGGAGTCGGCCACCGGCCCGTTCTTCCCGGCGAAGTGGTAGAGACACACCATCAGCGCGGCCAGCAGCCGCAGACCGTCCAGCGCCCGCAGCCGGGATGCGGGCCGGTCCGGGCGGGGCGGGGGAGGGGCGGCGGGAGCGGGGGCCGGAGGGGGCGCGGGCAGGACGAGGTCGGACGCGCTCATCGCGGGGCTCTCTGCGGGGGGACGGGTGGGGGCCTCGGTGTGGGGGTACGAGGGCGACGGACGTCTACCCGCGGACGCCGTCCCCATCCCGCCGAATCGCACGCATGTCGCCGGGATGACGCATCGCTCGGGACGGTGACGCGCGCACGCGAAAGCCCCCGTCCCCGGGGAAACGGGGACGGGGGCCGGCGGTGCCGCGCGGGCCGGGGCGGGTCAGCGCCGGGCGCGCTGTCCCAGGGCCCGGGCCCGGCGGGCGAGCCGGCGCACGGTGGCGTTGCGCGGGATGAACGACAGCTGTGCCGGCACCGCTCCCGGCAGGGCCAGCGCGGTCAGCCGGCGGCGCTTGAAATAGCGCCAGGTGTGCGGGTCGAGATGCCGGGCGAGGTAGCTCTCGGCGGCCTCCCGCAACTCCGGATAGATCTTGGGCTGCATGGCGAAGCCCACCGCCCGCAGCAGCGCCGCCAGCTCCTCCACGCGCTCCCGTGAAGGCATCGACCAGCCGGACACGCCCGCGCCGTCGCCGAGGTCGGGCAGCAGCGCGTCGGCGATGGTGACCGGGACCCGGTTGCTGTTCTGGTAGGGCGCGAGCCGGGCCAGGACGGTGTCCGTGCCGACCCGGGCCACGGGCAGGCCGTACAGCGTGGCCGCGGTGAACAGCGCGGTGGAGAAGCAGCCGACGACCAGCGCCGGACGCAGCCGCCGGAAGGCCACCTCGGCGAGCACGGGCACGTCCAGCAGGACGAGTTCGGCGCCGAGCCGGGACGCCTCCTCCTGGAGCAGCCGGGACCAGTGGGCGGGCGCCACCGGGTGCGGTTTGAAGACCAGCCTGCGATGGCCGAGCGCCACCGCGCCGCGCACCATCCGCAGATGCAGCTCCTCCTCCTCGGCGGCACTGAGGATGTCCAGCGCGGAGAGGTACTGGCCGAGGAGCAGGGCGGGCCGCGGCTCGCCGGTGCCCGGCAACCCGGTTTCGTCCTCCGCCAGTTCCTCCAGCACCTTCAGGAACACCTCGGCGGGCACCAGCTCGGGGCGGACGCCGAACTCGCTGAGCAGCAGCGGGGTCAGCCCGGGAACCAGGTCGAGGTGGAGGAGGCGTTCGACGCGCGTGCCGACCAGCGGGTCGATCTTGTCGCGCGTGGGGCCATAGCTTATGAGGCCGTCGGCATAGACATCGACGGGCGCGCCGGTGAACAGCTGGCACAGCGCGAGCGCCGGGTTGACCTGCACGGACTCCACGGTGAGCCGGATCCGGTCGTCACCGAGCCCCCACAGCAGCCGTACGTACCGCTCCCACATGGGGATGTCGTTGGCGCGCGGACCCCAGCCGCTGGGATGCAGCGGCGCGATGGTCTCGTTCCAGGACAGCACCCCGTCGAAGCGGTCGCCGATGCTCCGGAAACCCGGCATCCGGTCGACGGACGGCGTGGTCTCGGGGTTGGCCGCGTTGTTGGTGACGACGAGCAGCCGGCGGTCGGCCGGCCCGAACAGCCCGGCGTCGAGGGCGGCGGCCAGGGTGGCCGCGCCGTACAGCGTCGACGCGCAGAAGATGTGGGTGGTACGGGGCATCAGGCGGCCACCGTCCGCGTGGCCGCCGGCCGGCGCCGCAGCCGCCTCAGCCGGCTCGCCCGCTCCGGGTCCATCGAGTCCAGGACCTGCGCCAGCAGGTCCTGCGGGAGCCTTCTCAGCGCGGCCGCGCTCATGGAACGCAATTGTCGAGCCACGGCGGGTTCGAACCTCTCGATCGATCCGAGGTGATGAGCCATGATGGCGCAATACGTGCGCACGGCTTTCGGCAGCAGCTTATCGGCCTCGGGATCCCGCGCCGTTTCCTCGATCACCTGATCGAATGCGCGGATGAAATCCAATTGACGGACATCACCGATCTGGGTGAGTGACGAAGCGACACCGCGCCGGTAGTACACGCCGAGCAGTCCGACGGCGGCGAAGGATTCCGCCTCCCGGTGCAGTTTCCAGATCCACGGCCGGTCCTCCGCCGTGCGCAGCCCGTGGGTGAAGTGCAGCAGGCCCCGGTCGACGAGCCGGCGGTGGTAGATGCCCGCCCAGGCGTACGCGTAGTCGACGGAGGTGGACCGGTCCGCGGGCAGGATCGCCTCCCGCGGGTTCAGCACGACACCGCGGCGGCCCTGCGGAACCCGGTGGATGGAGCGGGCCCGGCCGGTGCACTGCACATGGTCGGTGCGGACGAAGTCACAGCCCAGCTCGTCCATGGCCGCCACCAGTTGGGGGTAGTAGCCGGGGGCGAGCCAGTCGTCGCCGTCCAGGAACGTCAGGTACTCGCCGCGCGCGTGGTCGATACCCGTGTTGCGCGCGGTCGCCAGCCCTCCGTTCTCCTCGTGTCTGACCAGGACCGCGCCGGGCAGTTCGCGCTCCGCGCGCGCGAGGATCTCCGGAGTCTCGTCGCGCGAACAGTCGTCGACGAGAATGAATTCGAAATCCTCACGCGTGTTCGCACGCAGGCTCTTCAGCGTGTCTGGCGCGTATTGCTGGACGTTGTAGAAGGGCACGATGACCGAGAGCTTCACCACGCGGATGACGTTAGAGGGAAGCCCGGCCCGCATCCTGACCGACTGCTGGATTTCAGATGAACTACACGTGGCAAAGCTGTGAACCAGGCTGTTTCCAGGCCCGATCGCGGCCTGATTCGCCATTCGGCGATGTGCTGTTAACCGTTTGTTGCATTCGGGTTGGGTGGAACCTTGGAATCGCTTCCTAGCGTCTTCGACGTGCCAGCAAGTGCTACGAAGTCCCTGCGGGTCGCCGTCCTGGCGGACTCCGACACCCGGTGGAAGTGGGGCGCGCTCACCGCGCAGCGCCTCACTCCCACGGCTGCCGAGGTCCGGCTCGACGGCTACCTGCTGCGGGGACGAGCCACCCCCACCGCCCGCCAGCTCGGAGAAGTCGGCGTCCAGGCGGACACCCTGCGCGAGGTCACCGCCGTCGAGTTCCTGCGCGCGATGACCGAAGGCACCGAAGCCCCCTACGACGTCCTCGTGCTCGCCCTGGTGGGCGGCGGCGTCCAGGCGATGCTCCACGGACTGCGCGCCGGCTGGGGCTCCGGGCAGCGCCCCGTGGTCGTCACCGGCTACGTCGGCGTCGTCTACGAGAAGCTCGCCGACGGGCTGCTGCTGCGGCACGGCGCGGACCTCGTCCTCGCCAACTCCCGCCACGACGCGGACCGGTTCCGGGCCGTGTACGAGGGCGTGGGCGCCGACGCCTCCTCGGTCACCGAGGTCGCGCTGCCCTTCCTCGGCGGCGAGCCGTACCCCGGCGAACACCAGCCCTACACCGTGGTGTTCGCGGCCCAGCCGTCCGTGCCGGACAACCGCCGGGACCGCATGTACCTGCTGAACCGCCTGGTGGACCACGCCCGGAAGCACCCCGAGCGCGAGGTGCTGCTCAAGCTGCGCTCCAAGCCCGGCGAGCACACCACCCACATCGAGGAACTGCCGTACCAGAAGCTGGTCCAGGGCATCGACCCGCCGGCCAACTTCCGGCTCGTGTACGGGCACATGGGCGAGGTGCTGGACCGCACCGACCTGCTCGTCACGGTCAGCTCCACGGCCGCCCTGGAAGCCCTGCACCGCCGGATCCCCACCGCCGTCCTCACCGACCTCGGGGTCCGCGAGGTGCTCGGCAACCACCACTTCACCGGTTCCGGCTGCCTCGCCTCCTGGGAGCAGCTCGACGCCGGGCACCGGCCGGTGCCGGACGAGACGTGGGTGGCACGGCAGGGCGTGGCCGCCGGGGGCGGAACGTACGCCACGGCGTTCGACGCCGCCCGCGAGCGCATTGCCAAGCTGCTCGACCGCCCCGGCGGCCTCCCGCCCCTGAACCCCTACTACACCACCGAGACAGCGCCCGGCTATCTGCCCGGCATCCTCGCCCGCCACCACCTCGGCCCCGACGGCGTACCGCTGCCCGGCGCGCCCGCCGCCGACAAGGCGCCCGGCCCCGTACGGCAGATCGTGCGCCGGGCCGCGCGCGGCGCCTACCGGCACGGCGTCCAGCGGGTCGCCCCCGTGATCCGGCGGATGGGCGAGCTGTGACCTCACTGCAAGGAGTAGACCCCATGCCGAACCCGGAAGCCGGCCCAGGAGCCTCGTTCCGGCGGGTGCTCGCGGTGATCCCCGCGCGCGGCGGATCCAAGGGCGTGCCCGCGAAGAACCTCGCCCCCGTGGGCGGTGTCCCGCTGGTGGCCCGCGCGGTGCGCGAGTGCCGGGCGACCCGGCTGGTGACCGACGTCGTCGTCTCCACCGACGACCAGGCCATCGCCGCCGCCGCGCGGGAGGCCGGCGCCGAGGTCGTGCTGCGCCCGGCCGCCATCGCCGGTGACACGGCCACCTCAGAGGCCGCCGTCCGGCACGCCATGGACACCCACGAGGCGCTGCACGGCGCCCCGGTCGACGTGGTCCTGCTCGTGCAGTGCACCAGCCCGTTCATCGTCCGCGAGGACATCGACGCGGTGGCCGCCGCGGTCGCCGAGAACGGCGCCGACACCGCCGTCACCGTGGCCCCCTTCCACGGCTTCGTCTGGCGCGCCGGCGACGAGCAGGGCGAGGGCGGCGTGGGCGTCAACCACGACAAGTCGTACCGCCCGCGCCGCCAGGACCGCCCCCAGGACTTCCTGGAGACCGGTGCCGCCTACGCGATGGACGCGGCCGGCTTCCGTGAGCAGGGCCACCGCTTCTTCGGCCACACCGAGCTGGTCCGCACCGACCCGGCCCGGGTGCTGGAGATCGACGACCCGCACGACCTGGCCCGGGCCCGGGCCCTCGCGCCCCTCTTCGACGCGGACCGCCCCGGTTCGCTGCCGACCGCCGGCGACGTGGACGCGGTCGTACTGGACTTCGACGGCACCCAGACGGACGACCGGGTGCTGATCGACTCCGACGGACGGGAGTTCGTCGCCGTGCACCGCGGTGACGGACTCGGCATCGCGGCCCTCCGCAGGAGCGGCCTGAAGATGCTGATCCTGTCCACGGAACAGAACCCGGTCGTCGCCGCCCGCGCACGGAAGCTGCAGATCCCCGTGCTGCACGGCATCGACCGGAAAGACCTCGCGCTGAAGCAGTGGTGCGAGGAGCAGGGCATCGCGCCGGAGCGCGTGCTCTACGTCGGCAACGACGTCAACGACCTCCCGTGCTTCGCCCTCGTGGGCTGGCCCGTGGCGGTCGCGAGCGCTCATGACGTCGTACGCGGCGCCGCACGCGCGGTCACCACCGTCCCCGGCGGTGACGGCGCGATCCGAGAGATCGCCAGCTGGATCCTCGGCCCCTCTCTCGATTCCCTCCCCAAGTAAGGACACTCCCCTGATGAGCACCAACTCCCGTCTGCGCACGTTCGGTTCGCGCGAGGTCGGCCCCGGCAAGCCCGTCTACATCTGCGGCGAGATCGGCATCAACCACAACGGTGAGCTGGAGAACGCCTTCAAGCTGATCGACGTGGCCGCCGAGGCCGGCTGTGACGCCGTCAAGTTCCAGAAGCGCACCCCCGAGATCTGCACCCCCCGCGACCAGTGGGACATCGAGCGTGACACCCCCTGGGGCCGGATGACCTACATCGACTACCGCCACCGGGTGGAGTTCGGTGAGGACGAGTACCGCCGGATCGACGAGTACTGCAAGGAGAAGGGGATCGACTGGTTCGCCTCCCCGTGGGACACCGAGGCCGTCGCCTTCCTGGAGAAGTTCGACGTCCCCGCCCACAAGGTGGCCTCCGCCTCCCTCACGGACGACGAGCTGCTGCGCGCCCTGCGTGCCACCGGCCGCTCGGTCATCCTCTCCACCGGCATGTCCACCCCGAAGCAGATCCGCCACGCGGTCGAGGTCCTGGGCAGCGACAACATCCTCATGTGCCACGCCACCTCCACCTACCCGGCCAAGGCCGAGGAGCTGAACCTCCGCGTGATCAACACGCTGGAGAAGGAGTTCCCGAACGTCCCGATCGGCTACTCCGGCCACGAGACCGGCCTGCAGACCACCCTCGCCGCGGTCGCGCTCGGGGCGACCTTCGTCGAGCGTCACATCACCCTGGACCGTGCCATGTGGGGCTCCGACCAGGCCGCCTCCGTGGAGCCGCAGGGCCTCGTCCGCCTCGTCCGCGACATCCGCACCATCGAGGCCTCCCTCGGTGACGGCGTCAAGAAGGTCTACGAGTCCGAGCAGGGCCCGATGAAGAAGCTGCGCCGCGTCGCGGGCGTCGTCGCCGAGGCGGAGATCGCCGCGGCGGCGGGCGAGCCGGTCTCGGTCTGAGCATCCTGACTGCCTTAACTGCCCTACGACGGGACGGTCGTACGCCGATGAGCCCCCGCGCCGGTCAGGCCGGCCACGCTGCCCGCACGCTCGCCTTCGTGGAGAGCCCGGTCCAGCTGCTGAACGTACTGGAGTGGGCGCATCTGCACGGCCTGCGCGACGCCGCCGAGCCGCCCCGGCCCGCCGTGCCCGCGCAGGCCCGGCGGCTGCCGGCCGGCTCGCCTCCGGCCGACGCGGAGCTCACCGTCGTCGTCCTGTCCCCGACCGACCCCATGACCCGGGGCCAGCTGCGCCGCATGGCGGACCTGGCCCGGGACGAGGGGTACGGGGTGCGCTGGGAGGAGGCGCGGGGCGGCACGACCGCGCCCTTCCACACCATCGGCGGCCTGGCGGGTTCCCTCCGCCGGGCCGACCGCATCGTCATGGGGGACCCGTTCTCCCGCTACGTGCAACTGCTGCTGACCATCACCCGGGCCCGCGAGCTGGTGGTGGTCGACGACGGCACCGCGACGATGGAGTTCGTCGCCCAGCTGGCCCGCGGCGAACGCCTGGTCCGCTGGCACCGCAAGGGCGGCCGGCCCGGCGCCCGCGACCTGCTCTTCGCGCCGGTCTCCTCCTCCGCCCGGCGCCGCCTCACCCCGAGCGACGGCCGGCGCGTCGAGGTCTTCTCCTCCATGCCGGTGACGGAGACCCCCGAGGGCGTCACGGTCACCGCCAACGACTTCGCCTGGACCCGCGCCCGCTTCGGCCCGCCGCGCATCACCGGCAGCGCGGACATGGTCGGCACCTCCCTGGTGGAGACCGGGGTCGTGGACGGCGACCGCTATCTGGAGGCCGTCCGGAACCTGGCCAGGGCCCACGGGGCCACCCGCTACTTCGCGCACCGCCGCGAGAGCACCGACAAACTGCACCGCCTGGCCGCCGAGACGGGGCTGGAGATAGTCCGCCCGGACCTCCCCCTCGAACTCATCGCCCGCCGCGGCCCCATAGGGCGGACGATCCTCAGCTTCCCCTCCACGGTCGTCCACACCCTCCCGCTGGCCCTGGCCGGCACGGGCGTACGCGTGGCCGTCTGCGACATCGACCCGACCTGGCTCACGGACACCGCCTCCCCGCGGGCCCAGGGCTTCCTCTCCGGAGTGACCGGCACGGCCCGCGACGTCCACCGGCTGGCGGCGGTGAGCCCGGCGTAGCCGATCCGACCGTCCACCCTGATTCCCCGCCGGTGTGAGTACGCGTACTCAGGCGCCAAGTGATCGCATGACAGTAAGGTTTTTCACCTTGTGCACGGACCATGCACGAGGTGGCGGAGGAACGCCCAAATCGGGGAAACGGGGAGGTCATTACGCATGGCGTGGGACGAGTGGGAGCAACTGAAGGCCGATGCGGCGGCGCGCGGCTCCGCTCACCTCCAGCTGAATCACGTCCCGGACCCCGTGGGGGTGGGCTACGACCGTCTGAAGTCGGACAAGAAGGCCTGGTCGACAGCCGGTGAAGGCGTCTCGGGCCTGAAGGGCGACATCGGCAAGGCGCTGGGGAAGCTGGACGCCGGACAGACGGGGCTCGGTGACACCGCCGGGTGCGAGTCGGCGGCGGCGCAGGCGGAGTTGTTCGCCTCCTGGAAGAAATACGTCGCCGATGTCAGCGGCCGCTGCGGCGACCTGGGCGGACTGCTGGAGCGTACGGGCCTCGACCTGGCCATGTCCGACGCGGATGTGAAGGCGGAGCTGGACAAGATCAGCGCCAAGTACAAGGACACCGAGGCGGTCGGCGGCCAGGCGAAGGGCCGGTGATCGGCGCTCATGGATCTTGCGACGCTGAAGGCTTTCAAGCCGTCCGAGTACGAGGAGGCGGCGGACGGCTACCGGGCCGTGAGTGAGATGGCCGACGCGGCCAGGGAAACGGTCGACAACAAGGTCTCGGCCGGCATCCGCAACAAGCTGGAGGGCCAGGCGGCGAAAGCCGCCCTGGGGGAGCTGGCGGAACTGTCGAAGGACTTCCACTACACCCAGACCGAGTGCGCTCTGGTCAGCACCGCGCTGAACGCCTTCGCCTCCGACATGGCCGCGGCCAAGCGCAAGCTGGACGCGGCACTGGAGGACGCGAAGGCGGCCGGCTGCACGGTGGGCGCGGACGGCTCCGTGTCCTTCCCGGCGGGCGGCAAGGAGACCGACGGCAAGGTGCCGGAGGGCGGCACGGTCTCGCCCAGCACGAGCATGACCGACCCGACGTCGGCGGCGATCGAGCGTCAGGCCGTCAACATGCACCCGAACCCGAACTTCGGCAAGGCCGTGGGATTCGCGGACCGCATCGGCGACGCCCTGCAAGAGGCCACGGAAGCGGACGCGAAGTGGGCCCCGAAGCTGCGGGCGCTGAAGGCCGACGACGACCTGAAGGTCTCGGACCGGGACTGGTCGGACGTGAAGTCGGACCAGGACGGGGTGGGCGAGGCCGGCAAGAAGTACCTCGACTCGCTGCCGCACCCGCCCAAGGACGGTGATCCGAAGGACAACGCGGAGTGGTGGAAGAAGCTCACTCCGGAGCAGCAGTCGGCATGGCTCTCCCTCCAGCCGGATTCGCTCGGCAAACTGGACGGCCTGCCCTCGACGGTCCGCGACGAGGCCAACCGGGTGGTGTTCGACGAGACCCGGGCCCGCTACCAGCTGGAACTGGACTCGACGCCGAAGCCGCCCATGAACGAGTGGACCTACATCGCGGGCAACGGCTACGCGTCCAAGGTGCACACCGACGAATGGATGGCCTGGTACAACAAGTACGGCGAGCGCTACGACCATCTGAACAAGTCGCTGAACGGCATGAAGAGCATCCAGGAGCGCTTCGACAAGACCGGTGAGCGAGGACTTCCCGAGGCCTACTTGCTGGGCTTCAGCGCCGACGACGACGGCCGCGCGATCGTGGCCAACGGAAACCCGGACACCGCGGACCACCAGGCCGTCTATGTGCCGGGTACGACGTCGGACCTGAACAGTATCGGCGGCAACGTCGACCGGATGGTCGAGGTCTGGCGCCGCGCCGACAACGAGGCCGACGGCAAGGCCGTCTCCACGATCACCTGGCTGGGCTACGACGCACCGGACGACGTCGTCAAAGACGCGCCGTTCAGCCACTACGCCTACGACGGCGCGCCGGCGTTCAACAAGTTCCTGGACGGGCTGGAGGCGTCGCACTCCGGTGACACGCCACCGCACCGGACCGTGATCGGCCATTCGTACGGGACGACACTCATCGGTGCCGCGGCCGAGAAGGGGACTCTCAACGCCGACGACGTCGTCTTCGCCGGCAGTCCCGGCGTCAGGGTGTCCGGCGCCGACCAGATGGACGTCCCCAAGGGGCACGTGTGGAACGAGGAGGGCGGCTCGGACCCGGTCCCGGACATCGGCCGCTACGGCCACGGCGGAGACGGCTTCGTCATCCCGAGCGACCCGGACTTCGGCGCCAACCAGATGGCGACCGACACCCATGGACACGGCGGTTACTGGACGCCCGGTTCCAAGAGCCTGTTGAACCAGGCATTGGTCGTCGTCGGGAGGGGAGACGATGCGGAGCTGAAGCCGCGCCCGGGTACCTTCGATCCGCCCGGTTACTGGGCGCGTGTGAAGTAGGAGAGCACCTGACGTGAAGATAAAACTGAGCGCCTTCGCGGTTGCCTTGCCCATCGCACTCACCACCCTGACCGGATGCAGCATGACTGACAAAGAGTCCGACGACGTCACGCAAGTCGGCACCAGCACCTCAAGCGACGCCGCCGACGCGTTGGAGGCGGTATCCAGCGGCATCTACGATCTGATCGGCGTCAAAGGCGAGGCGTCCCACGGCCGTGCCGGCGTCGAGGAGTGCCCCGACCACGACAGGGACACGCACTTCAAGGTCTTTCACCCGTGGAGCTTCTACCCCGCGTCGGCGAGTGATCTCGACGAGGCGATGCAGAACCTCAAGGAAAGACTGCCGAAACACGGCTGGAAGATCGTCGAGTACGGCCCGGACACCAGCAAGAACAAGAACATCGTCCTGGTCGCCGACAACGATCAGGAGAAGGCCGGAGTGCACATCGCCAAGATGACCAAGAGGGAGCGGCCCAAGCTCAGCCTGACCCTCGTCTCCGGTTGCTACAAAGTGCCCGAGGGCCAGAAGGTCGAGCACTTCTGACCGGCCGGCGGTCTCGTGCCCGTGGGTCGGATCGGTGGCCCGGTGGTGAAGGGCGAGGTCACCCGGTCGGGTGCCGTGAGCGTGCCCGGCGCGTCGTACCGGCACGGTCCGGGCGCGCCGAGCGTCGTGCCGGGGCCCGCCGCCTTCCCGCCGGGGCCCGCCGCCTTCCCGTCCGGCTCACTTCCTGGACATCGCGCGCGTGACCCCCGTGATGCGTGGTATGCGTGGAAGGAGGAAACAGAGGTTTTACCCATCACAGTCCGCCGCCATGCGTACGCCGGTCAGATTTTCTTCCCCTAACGGGCTGAACTTTTGTTGATCGAGGGGTAGTTGATCAGTCGGGCGTCCTACCCTTCAGAGGGTGAAGCAATTGATGTCCCTAGAGTCCGAGGCCGGCCTTTCGGGGGATGTGCTCCCCGGCGTGCTGAGCGAGTCCCTGCACGCCGAACTCGTGGCCTTCCGCCGCGACTTGCACATGCATCCGGAGCTGGGCAACCAGGAGTTCCGTACGACCGCCGCGATCAAGGCGCGGCTGGAGCAGGCCGGGCTCAGGCCCCGGGTCCTCAGCACCGGAACCGGACTCGTCTGTGACATCGGCATCACGGAGGGTAAGCGGCCGACCGTGCCGCTGCTCGCACTGCGCGCCGACATCGACGCGCTGCCCATCCCGGACACCAAGGCCGACTGTCCGTACCGGTCGACCGTGCCGGACCGGGCGCACGCGTGCGGTCACGACGTGCACACCACCGTCGTCCTCGGCACCGGCCTCGTCCTCGCCGACCTGTGCGCCAAGGGCCTGCTGCCCCGCCCGGTGCGGCTGATCTTCCAGCCCGCCGAGGAGGTGCTGCCCGGCGGCGCCCTGGACGTCATCGAGAACGGCGCGCTCAACGGGGTGGGCCGGATCCTCGCCGTGCACTGCGACCCCCGGGTCGACGCGGGCCGGATCGGGCTGCGGCACGGGCCGATCACCAGCGCCTGCGACCGCCTGGAGATCGCGCTCGACGGTCCCGGCGGCCACACCGCCCGCCCCCACCTGACCACCGACCTGGTCACGGCCGCCGCCCGGGTCGCCGTCGACGTCCCCGCGGTGATCGCCCGCCGGGTCGACACCCGTGTGGGTCTCGCCGTCACCTGGGGCCGGATCGAGTCCGGCCACGCCCCGAACGTGATCCCGCAGCACGCGGAGCTGTCCGGGACCGTGCGCTGCCTGGACCTGGAGGCCTGGCGGCAGGCCCCCGACATCCTGCACGCGGCCATCGACGAGATCGCCAGCCTGCACCGGGCCAAGTCGGAGATCAACTACATGCGCGGGGTGCCGCCCGTCGTCAACGACCGGGAGTCCACCGAGCTGCTGCGCCGCGCCATGGTCGCCCGGCGCGGTATGCAGTCCGTCGAGAGCACCGAGCAGAGTCTCGGCGGCGAGGACTTCTCCTGGTACCTGGAGCACGTGCCGGGCGCGCTGGCCCGTCTCGGGGTGCGCCGCCCCGGCGAGCGCACGGTACGCGACCTCCACCAGGGCGATTTCGACGCCGACGAGCACGCGATCACGGTCGGCGTGGAGATGTTCACCGCCGCCGTCTTCCTGGACCCGGACGTGCCGCGGAGCTGACCGGACGGCCCCTGCGGGGGCCGTTCCCCTGGCCGGCGCAATACACACGCAAGCCATGTGTGCACTGTCCGCAACAACGGCGGAACATGCCCCGGACCCAGAGTTCAGGCACTGTTTGCCTCGAATCGATAACGGCTCCCTGAGGGGGTTTTTTGCGACATCTACGCGCGTTACGATGCCGCGAAGCCGACGCCGAAGGGGCGTCCCGGCTGGAGCGCTGACATGGTGCTCACATCAAGCGCCGACATGGCGCTCAGGTCAGGTGAAGGAGCCTTCCCGTGCGCCGGGTAGCCAAGCTTTCCGCTGCGTGTATCGCGTCCGCAGCACTCGCACTGACTGCCACTGCTTGTGGCAGCACCTCCTCCGACAACAACAACGGTTCGTCCACCTCGGGTGACGGCAAGGGTGTCAAGGTCGGTCTCGCCTTCGACGTCGGCGGCCGTGGCGACCGCTCCTTCAACGACTCGGCCGCGCGCGGTGTCGACAAGGCGAAGAAGGAGTTCGGCGGCGACGTCAAGGAGCTGACCGCCAAGACCTCGGACACCGAGGCCGACCGCGAGCAGCGCCTGTCGGACCTGGCGGACGCGGGCTACAACCCCATCGTCGGTGTCGGCTACGCCTACGCCGCCTCCATGGCCAAGGTCGCGGCGAAGTACCCGAAGACCACCTTCGGCATCGTCGACTCGGTCGTGAACGGCAAGAACGTCGACAGCATCAACTTCACCGAGGAGCAGGGCTCCTACCTGGCGGGCGTCTCCGCCGCGCTGAAGACCAAGACCAAGCACGTCGGCTTCATCGGCGGTGTCGACGTCCCGCTGATCAAGAAGTTCGAGGCGGGTTACGTCCAGGGCGTCAAGGACACCAACCCGAAGATCAAGGTCGACACGCAGTACCTGTCGCACGGCTCGGACACCTCCGGCTTCGCCAGCCCCGACAAGGGCAAGGAAGCCGCGCAGGGCATGCTCGACAACGGCGCCGACGTCATCTACACGGCGGCCGGCTCCTCCGGCAACGGCGCGATCGAGGCCGTCGCGGGCAAGAAGGGCGCCTGGGCCATCGGCGTGGACTCGGACCAGTACAACATCCCGGGTCTGTCCAAGTACAAGAACGCGATCCTGACCTCGATGGTCAAGAACGTCGACGTCGGTGTCTACGACTTCGTGAAGTCGGTCCACGACGGCAAGCCGCTGACCGGCACCAACACCTACTCGCTGGCCAAGGACGGCGTCTCGCTGTCCACCAGCGGCGGCTTCATCGACGACATCCAGGCCAAGCTGGACGCGGCGAAGAAGAAGATCGTCGACGGCTCGATCAAGGTCAAGACCACCCCGTGACCTGACGGGTCCCGCCGGACCTGAGGCTCGGCGCGGGGGCGCCTGACGGAGCCCCCCGCCGAGCCATAACAATGTGTCAACTCTACGCGTGTAGCGCGGAGTTGCCGCGCTAGCGTCGCCGACGCCTGCCACCTCCCCTACGCAGCCCCTTTCCCCGAGGAGAGTGCGCCATCAACGCGTCCAGCCCTCCCGCTGCCGTCGAACTGCGCGGCATCACCAAGCGTTTCCCCGGCGTCGTCGCCAACCGCGACATCGACATCACGGTCCGCACGGGCACCGTCCACGCCCTGTGCGGTGAGAACGGCGCCGGCAAGTCCACTCTGATGAAGATCCTCTACGGCATGCAGCAGCCGGACGAGGGCACCATCACGGTCAACGGCGAGCAGGTCGTCCTGCACAACCCCGGCGACGCCATCACCCGCGGCATCGGCATGGTGCACCAGCACTTCATGCTCGCCGACAACCTCACCGTCCTGGAGAACGTCGTTCTCGGCGCGGAGAAGCTGTACGGCATCGGCGGCAAGGCCCGCGCCAAGATCAAGGAGATCTCGGACGCCTACAGCCTGAACGTCCGGCCCGACGCCGTCGTGGAGGAGCTGGGCGTCGCCGACCGCCAGCGCGTGGAGATCCTCAAGGTCCTCTACCGCGGCGCCAAGACCCTCATCCTGGACGAGCCGACCGCCGTGCTCGTGCCCCAGGAGGTCGACGCCCTCTTCGACAACCTGCGCGAGCTGAAGGCCGAGGGCCTCACCGTCATCTTCATCTCCCACAAGCTGGGCGAGGTGCTGTCGGTCGCCGACGAGATCACCGTGATCCGGCGCGGCACCACCGTCGGCACGGTCGAGCCGAAGGGCACCACGCCCAAGCAACTCGCCGAGCTGATGGTGGGCAGCGAGCTGCCCACCCCGGAGACCGAGGAGTCCACCGTCACGGACGTCCCGATGCTGAAGCTGGACGGTGTGCACCTGTCGCAGACCGACCTCGACGGCGTCGAGCGGATCATCCTGGACGAGATCTCCTTCACCATCCACAAGGGCGAGGTCCTCGGCATCGCCGGTGTGGAGGGCAACGGCCAGTCCGAACTGGTCGAGGCGATCATGGGCATGCGGCACCCCGACACCGGTGTCGTCACCCTCGACGGCGCCGACCTCTCCCGCGCCGCCACCCGCGACCGCCGCGAGGCCGGCATCGGCTACATCCCCGAGGACCGCCACCGCCACGGCCTGCTCCTGGAAGCACCGCTGTGGGAGAACCGCATCCTCGGCCACGTCACCGAGAAGCCCAACTCCCGCGGCGGACTGCTCGACCTCAAGGCCGCCCGCGCCGACACCCAGCGCATCGTCGAGGCCTACGACGTCCGCACCCCCGGCATCGACGTGACCGCCGCCTCGCTGTCCGGCGGCAACCAGCAGAAGCTGATCGTCGGCCGCGAGATGAGCCACAACCCCAAGCTGCTCATCGCCGCCCACCCCACCCGCGGTGTGGACGTCGGCGCCCAGGCGGCCATCTGGGACTACATCCGCGAGGCCCGCCGCGAGGGCCTGGCCGTGCTGCTGATCTCCGCCGACCTGGACGAGCTGATCGGCCTCTCCGACACCCTGCGGGTGATGTACCGCGGCCGCCTGGTCGCCGACGCCGACCCCGCCACCATCACCCCCGAAGAGCTGGGCTCCGCCATGACGGGTGCGGCCACCGGCCACCTGGAGCACACAGAGGACGACGAGCGATGAACAAGCTGACCTCCCGGATCGACAAGGAGCGGCTGCTCCTCGGCATCGCCGCGCCGGTGCTGGCGGTCGTCGCCGCGCTCGTCGTCACCGCCCTGGTGATCCTCGCGACCGGCAAGAACCCCGGTCCCGCCTTCAACGACATGGTGACGTACGGCTTCGCCAGCGACAGCCAGGTCTTCATCCTGAACAAGGCGACGACGTACTACCTCGCGGGTGTCGCGGTGGCCATCGGCTTCCGCATGAACCTGTTCAACATCGGTGTCGACGGCCAGTACCGGCTCGCCGCGTTCGTCGCCGCCGTCCTCGGCGGGGCGCTGACCGTGCCCGGCTGGCTCGCCATCCCGCTGATCATCGTCTGCGCCATGGCGACCGGTGCCCTGTGGGCGGCCATCGCCGGCATCCTCAAGGTGACCCGGGGCGTCAGCGAGGTCATCGCGACCATCATGCTGAACTCGATCGCCACCGCGATCATCGGCTACCTGCTCCAGCCCGGAAAGCTCGGCCAGCTCGACGAGGCGGGCACGCTCGTCTCCACCAAGCCGCTGCCGTCGTCCTCGCACTTCTTCAACATCGACACCGGCCCGGCCGGCGTCCTGGACGGCTTCGTCGTCGTCGCCGTGGTCGTCGGCATCGCGTACTGGTTCGTGCTCGGCCGCACCCGGTTCGGCTTCGACCTGCGCACCGTCGGCCAGTCCGAGAGCGCCGCCTCCGCCAGCGGTGTGTCGGTGAAGAAGATGATCGCCACCAGCATGATCATCTCGGGTGCGGTGGCCGGTCTGATCGGCATGCCCACGCTGCTGAACGAGAGCTACCAGTACGACAACAGCTTCCCCGCCGGGATCGGCTTCACCGGCATCGCCATCGCGCTGCTCGGCCGCAACAACCCGATCGGCATCGCGCTCGGCGCCCTGCTCTGGGGCTTCCTGGAGCGCACCACCAACCACCTGGAGTTCCAGGGCTACGACAAGGAGATCCTCGGCGTCATCCAGGGCGTCATCGTCCTCTGCGTCGTGATCGCCTACGAGGTCGTGCGTCGCTACGGCCTCAAGCGCCAGCAGCAGAAGGTCGGCGCCGAACTCGCCGCGCAGGCCGCCGCCCCGACGAAGAAGCAGGAGGTGGCGTGATGACTGCCACGATGACCGACGCGCCGCCGCCCGCGGCGCCCAAGGCGGCGGACGCGCCCCGGCGCTCGGGCCGCTCCCTCGGCCAGATCCTCATGATCGTCGCCGGCGCCCTGCTGCTCCTGGCCGCGGTGCGCGTGATCACCGGCTCCAACCAGCTCGACTCGGCCGGCCAGGTCGCCGCCGCGCTGGGGCTCGCCGTACCGATCGGCCTCGCCGGCCTCGCCGGCCTGTGGTCCGAGCGGGCCGGCGTGGTCAACATCGGCCTCGAAGGCATGATGATCCTCGGCACCTTCGGCGCCGGCTGGATCGGCTGGCAGACCAGCCCCTGGCTCGGCCTGCTGTGCGGCATCGGCTTCGGTGTCCTCGGCGGCCTGGTGCACGCCGTCGCCACCGTCACCTTCGGCGTCGACCACATCGTCTCCGGTGTCGCCGTCAACCTGCTCGCGCTCGGCGCCACCCAGTACCTCGCCAAGCTGTTCTTCGCCGGCGGCAAGGCGGCGGAGGCGGGCGGCAACCCCAAGCAGTCCCCGCCCGCGGACTCGCTGCCCGACATCACCGTCCCCGGCCTCTCCGACGCTCTCGCGTCGATCGAGAAGCACCACTGGTTCCTGGTCTCCGACCTGGCCGGCATCGCCGGCGGTCTGGTCACCAACCTGTCCGTGATCACGATCCTGGCCGTCGTGCTGTTCGTCGGCAGCTGGTGGCTGCTGTGGCGGACCCCGTTCGGGCTGCGGCTGCGTTCCTGCGGTGAGAACCCGATCGCCGCGGAGTCGCTCGGCGTCAACGTCTACCAGTACAAGTACGCGGCCGTGGCCGTCTCCGGCGGCCTCGCCGGCCTCGGCGGCGCCTTCCTCGCGCTGGTCACCTCGCACACCTACCTGGAGGGCCAGACCGGAGGCCGCGGCTACATCGGTCTCGCCGCCATGATCTTCGGCAACTGGCGCCCCGGCGGTCTGGCGATGGGCGCGGGCCTGTTCGGCTACTCCGACGCCCTCCAGCTCCGCAACGGCGGTGTGACGGTCCACGCGCTGCTCCTCCTCCTGGTCGTCCTGCTCGTGCTGCTGGCAGGCTGGAAGCTGTACAAGAAGGCCCACTGGCAGGGCGGGGTCAGCCTGATCACGGCCGCGCTGGTCCTGCTCTGGTACCTGTTCACCGACGAGGTCCCGAGCGACTTCGTGGGCGCCACGCCGTACGTCGTCACGCTGCTCGTGCTGTCGCTGTCCGCGCAGCGCCTGCGGATGCCGAAGGCGGACGGCATGCGTTACCGGAAGGGTCAGGGCAAGTGACGACGCCGGCCGCCGGGTTCGACTGGGAGGCGCTGCGCGCCGAGGCGCGCGAGGCCATGACCCACGCGTACGCCCCGTACTCCGGCTATCCGGTCGGCGTGGCGGCCCTGGTGGACGACGGCCGCACGGTCACCGGCTGCAACGTGGAGAACGCCTCCTACGGCCTCGGCCTGTGCGCCGAGTGCGGCCTGGTCTCGCAGCTCCAGCGCACCGGCGGCGGCCGGCTGACGCACTTCACGTGCGTCGACGGCACCGGCGCCCTGCTGGTCCCGTGCGGCCGCTGCCGCCAGCTCCTCTACGAGTTCGGCGGCCCGGACCTGCTCCTGGACACCCCCGAGGGCGTCCTGTCGCTCTCCGAGATGCTGCCCCAGGCCTTCGGCCCGGACCATCTCACCAAGTAACTCCCGCACGGCCCCCCTGATCCGCTCAGGGGGGCCGCGCACTTCGCACCTCCCGGAAGGAAGTCATCAGCCATGGCCATGGACGCCATCTCCGTCATCCGCACCAAGCGGGACCGCGGTGAGCTGACCGACGAGCAGATCGACTGGGTCATCGACGCGTACACCCGGGGCGAGGTCGCCGACTACCAGATGGCCGCGCTCAACATGGCGGTCCTGCTGAACGGCATGAACCGCCGCGAGATCGCCCGCTGGACCGCGGCCATGATCGCCTCCGGTGAGCGCATGGACTTCTCCTCGCTGTCCCGTCCCACGGCCGACAAGCACTCCACGGGCGGCGTCGGCGACAAGATCACCCTGCCGCTGGCCCCCCTGGTCGCGGCCTGCGGCGCGGCCGTCCCCCAGCTCTCCGGCCGGGGCCTCGGCCACACCGGCGGCACCCTGGACAAGCTGGAGTCGATCCCCGGCTGGCGCGCCCTGCTCTCCAACGAGGAGATGCTGCACGTCCTCGACACCACCGGCGCGGTGATCTGCGCGGCGGGCGACGGCCTGGCCCCCGCGGACAAGAAGCTGTACGCCCTGCGTGACGTCACCGGCACCGTCGAGGCGATCCCGCTGATCGCCTCCTCGATCATGTCGAAGAAGATCGCCGAGGGCACCGGCTCCCTGGTCCTGGACGTGAAGGTGGGCACGGGCGCCTTCATGAAGACGATCGAGGACGCCCGCGAGCTGGCGTCCACGATGGTCGGCCTCGGCACGGACCACGGCGTGAAGACGGTCGCGCTCCTCACCGACATGTCCACCCCCCTCGGCCTCACGGCGGGCAACGCCCTGGAGGTCCGCGAGTCGGTGGAGGTCCTGGCGGGCGGGGGCCCCGCGGACGTCGTGGAGCTGACGGTCGCCCTGGCCCGCGAGATGCTCGACGCGGCCGGCATCAAGGACGCGGACCCCGCGAAGGCCCTGGCCGACGGTTCGGCGATGGACGTCTGGCGCCGGATGATCGCGGCCCAGGGCGGCGACCCCGACGCCGTGCTGCCCACGTCGAAGGAGCAGCACGTGATCAAGGCCCCGTCGTCCGGTGTGGTCACCCGCCTCGACGCCTACGACATCGGCATCGCCGCCTGGCGCCTGGGCGCCGGCCGCGCCCGCAAGGAGGACCCGGTGCAGGCGGCGGCGGGCGTGGAGATGCACGCCAAGCCGGGCGACACGGTGACCGAGGGCCAGCCCCTGCTGACCCTGCACACCGACACCCCGGAGCGCTTCGAGTACGCGCTCCAGGCGGTGACCGGCTCCTACGACATCGCGGCCCCGGGCACGGACTTCACGCCGTCGCCGGTGGTGCTGGAGCGCATCGCCTGACCTGCCCCCCGGCCGGACCGTCCCGGCGGCACGGCTCTCTCGGCCGAACGGGACCGGCGGACCTCCGCCGGTCCCGTTCGGCATGCTGCCCGACCCCGGACACCGCCCCCGGACACCGGCACCGTCGGGTTCCCCGCCGGCTGACTCCGCCTCACCCCAGCACCGCCGCCACCCCCACCAGCACCGGTACGGACACCACCGTCGACAGCAGGACCGACTCGCGGGCCAGGGCCTCGGCCACCCGGTAGCGGCTGGCGTACGTGAAGAGGTTCTGGGCGCCCGGGAGGGCCGCCGTCACCACCACGTCCAGCAGCGAGGCGCCGTGCAGGCCGAAGACGCCCCGCGCGAGCACCCACGCCACCAGCGGCTGGCCCAGGGACTTCAGCGCGACGGACAGCAGGACCGGCTCCCGGTCCCGTCCGCGCCACGGTGCCGGGTTGCCGTGCAGGGACATGCCGAAGGCCAGCAGGGCCGCGGGCACGGACATGTCCCCGATCAGGGCGACGGGGTTCATGACCGGACCGGGAAGCTGCCGGCCCGCCGCCGACACCACGACCCCGCACAGGGAGCCGACCGCTATCGGGTTGCGCAGCGGCGTCAGCAGCCGCCGCCACACCGAGCCCTTCCCGCCCGTGCCCGACAGATCCAGGACCGTGAGGGCGGCCGGGGCGACCAGCACGACCTGGAACAGCAGCACCGGCGCCACCAGGGACGCGTCGCCCAGCACATACGCGGCGATCGGGATGCCGAGGTTGCCCGAATTCACGTAGCCGGAGCACAGCGCGCCGATCGTGGTACGCCCCACCCCCCAGTGCCGCAGCACGCCCACCGTCACGAAGATCCCGGAGACCACCGCCGTGCTCAGGGCCGTCACCAGCAGCCGGCCGGAGAACAGGACCGACAGGTCGGCCCGCGCCAGTGTCGTGAACAGCAGCGCGGGGCCGGCCACATGGAAGGCCAGCCGGGTCAGCACCTCACCGCCCTGCGGGCCGAGCGTCCCCCGCCGCCCGAGCACATAGCCCACCCCGATCACCACCGCGATCACCGCGAACCCGCTCAGCACCCCCGTCACAGGGCCCACCCTCCGGGGCCGGAGGCGGGCCGGTCAATGTGATCTGGGACGGCCCACGGGCCAGGGGCGGGCGCGGGGTCCGGAGACGCGCGGTGACCGGCTCAGGGGCGGCGTCCCGCGCGCGGCACCGGGCCCGGCGCGAGCGCGCGCACGCGGGGGCGGTGCCCGGACGCCGGTGAGGGGGGAGCGCCCGATGAATTCCGGCCGCCCCGCCGGTCTACCCGGACGTGGATGCCAAGACTCCCGCCGTCCTCGTGCTGCCCGGTCCCGTCCGTCGTGACGAGGTGCCCGGGCTCTGCGCCGACGTGCGGGCACTGCTGAGGGGCGGCGGAGCCGGGGTGGTCGTCTGTGACGTGGGCGGGCTCGGGCCGCCGGGGCTGGCTGCCGTCGATCTGCTGGCCCGGCTGGAGCTGACCGCCCGCCGGGCCGGCGGGCGGATACGGCTGCGGGACGCCGACCCCGCGCTACACGCCCTTCTCGACCTCGTCGGCCTCCGCTTCCAGGTGGAGGGGCAGATCGAAGAGGGGGAACCAGCGCTGGGTGTCGAGGAAGCAGTGGAATCCGGTGATCCGGCCGTCTGAGATCTCCAGCACCTGCACCGCCCACGGGCTGAACCCGCCGTTCTCGGGATCCGGCTTGTAGTGCGCGAAGCCCGGCAGGCCGTTGGCCCGGACCGGCAGCAGACGGGAGCCGGCGCAGGAGGCGCCGATGGTGGTCATGAAGCCGGTGATGTCGGCGGTGCCGCGCAGCCACAGGTCGAACGGCGGCATTGTCATGACGGCGTCCTCGTGCAGCAGCGCCGTCAGCGCCGCCATGTCATAGCCCTCGAAGGCCTTGACGTACCGCTCCAGCAGCTTCTGCTGCTCCTCGTCCAGCGGGTCGGACACCACTCCCTCGGCGCCCGCGTCCGCGCGCTCCGCGAGCGTGGCCCGGGCCCGCTGGAGCGCGCTGTTCACCGAGGCGACCGTGGTGTCCAGCAGCTCGGCCACCTCGCTCGCCTTCCAGGCCAGCACCTCGCGCAGGATCAGCACCGCCCGCTGCTTGGGCGGCAGCTGCTGGAGGGCCGCCATGAAGGCGAGCCGGATCGACTCCTTGGCGACCGCCGCCTCCGCCGGGTCCGCCACGGCCGGCAGCACACGCGCGTCGGGCACCGGCTCCAGCCAGGTGCTGTCGGGGCGCGGGGAGAGCGCGGCCTGCGCCAGCGGGGTCGACTCGGTCAGGTCCACGGGGCGCGCCCGCTTGTTGCCCGCGGTCAGCATGTCCAGGCACACGTTCGTCGCGATCCGGTACAGCCAGGAGCGCACCGAGGAACGGCCCTCGAACCTGTCGTAGCTCCGCCAGGCCCGCACCAGGGTGTCCTGCACCGCGTCCTCGGCCTCGAAGGAGGAGCCGAGCATGCGGTAGCAGTAACCGGTCAGCTCGGTCCGGTGCTTCTCCAGTACGACGTCGAGATCCGCCGTCGCCGTGCCGTTGCCCATCGTCCACCCACCCCTGCGGCCGTCCCCGGGGCGCGCCTTCGCGCCCCAGCACTCCGGAAGCTACCGCAGCCCACTGACAATGGCCCCCGGAGTACGGAAACACCCAGCTCGGAACAGGTGCTCCACGAAGACGAGTTGCCTCCGCGGAGAGGCGTTGCTCCGCGGAGAAGCGTTGCTCCGCGGAGACGGGCTGCTCCGCGGAGACGGGCTGCTCCGCGGAGACGGGCTGCTCCGCGGAGACGGGCTGCTCCGCGGAGACGGGTTCCCCCGCGAAGACGCGTCGCTTCGCACGGCGGAGCGGTGTGCCGTCCGCTCAGTGCGCGGGCACCGGCTCCCGACGGGCCGCGACCCGGGCCGCCCGGGAGCCGAGCACCGTGATCGTGACGACGCCGAGGACCGCGAGGAGTCCGACGCCGACCGTGCCGGTCCAGCCGTTCGCGTGGAAGGCCAGCGCGCCGACCGTGCTGCCGGCGCTGGAGCCGACGTAGTACGCGGACTGGTACAGCGCCGAGGCCTGGGCCCGGCCGTGGGTGGCCGTCCTGCTGACCGCCGAGGAGGCGACCGCGTGCCCGGCGAAGAAGCCCGCCGTGATCAGCACCAGGCCCAGCAGGACCAGGAGGAGGGACGCGGTCAGGGACAGCAGGAGGCCCGCCGCCGTCGTACCGCCCGCCAGATAGAGCGCGCCGCGGCGGCCGAACCGGCCCACCAGCCGGCCCGCGGTGGACGCGGAGACCGTGCCCACCAGGTAGACCAGGAAGATCGAGCCCACGATGCCCTGCGGCAGCCCGAACGGCGCCGCCGTCAGCCGGTAGCCGATCACCGTGTAGACCCCGCCGAACACCGTCATGAACAGCGCGCCGATCGCGTAGAGGCGGCGCAGCAGCGGGTCGGAGAGGTGGCCGCGGACGGTGCCCAGCAGGACCCGGGGGCGCAGCGAGCCCGCCGTGAAGTGCCGGGGGGCCGGCAGCAGCAGCCGGAAGGCCACCGCGCAGGCGACCGCGAGCGCGCCGATCACCCCGACCGAGACCCGCCAGCCCCACTCCTGCGCGACCCAGCCCGTGATTACCCGGCCGCTCATGCCGCCGACGCTGTTGCCCGCCACGAACAGACCGATCGCCGTGACCAGCGCCTTCGGCCGCACCTCCTCGGCCAGGTAGGCCTGCGCCGAGGCCGGGAGACCGGCCAGCGCCGCGCCCTGGAGACCCCGCAGCACCACCAGCGCGCCGATCGACGGCGCGAAGGGCACCAGCATGCCGATCGTGACGGCGACGGCCAGCGAGCCCGTCATCACCGCACGGCGGCCGTAGCGCTCCGACAGGGCGCTCATGGGCAGGACGAACAGGGCCAGCCCGCCGGTCGCGGCCGCCACGGTCCAGCTCGCCTCGCTCGCCGCGACCCCGAACTCGCCGGAGATCAGCGGCAGCAGGGCCTGGGTGGAGTAGAGGAGGGCGAAGGTGGCGACTCCGGCGAGGAAGAGGGCGAGGCTCATCCGGCGGTAGCCGGGGCCGCCCGGGGTCAGCCGGGAGTCGGACCGGGAGTCGGAGTCGGGGACGGAGACGGGAGCAACGGCGTCCACGCTGGTGGACGCCCCGGTACTGGCGGGAGACATGCTTCGACCGTAGGTACGGCACCTCTCATCCGTCCAATGCATGGAATCGCCATAATCGATCCCATGGTGCATCAGCAGAGGTCACAGGCGCGGCTGTCACCGTTCGGTGACACAGAAGACATGAGCAACATGGCGCGCGTGCTCGCGCCCCGGCTCGCCCACTTCGCCGGCGTGGCCCGTACGGAACACGTCACCCGGGCCGCGCTGGAGATGAACGTCCCGCAGTCCACCCTGTCGCGTGCGATGGCCCGGCTGGAGCAGGACCTGGGCGTCGAGCTGTTCGCCCGGCACGGCCGCACGGTCTCCCTGACCCCCGCGGGCCGTACGTTCCTCGCCTCCGTCGAGCGGGCTCTCGCCGAGGTCGAGCGCGCCGCCGAGGAGGTCCGCGCGGACGCCGACCCCGCCACCGGCAAGGTGGCCTTCGGCTTCCTGCACACCATGGGGGCCGAGACCGTACCCGGTCTGCTGCACGCCTTCCGCGCCGACCACCCGCGTGTGCGCTTCAGCCTGGTCCAGAACCACGGCGAGGCGATGCTGGAGGGGCTGCGGGCCGGCGAACTGGACCTCTGTCTCACCTCGCCGGTCCCCGACGCCCCCGACCTGGTCGCGCGCCGGCTGGACGAGCAGAAACTCCGTCTGGTCGTCCCCGCCGACCATCCTCTGGCCGCCCGCCGCCGTGTCCGGCTGGCCGAGGCGGCGGAGGAAACCTTCGTCACCCTGGAGCCCGGCTACGGCCTGCGCCGGATCACCGACGCCCTGTGCCGCGAGGCCGGCTTCAAGCCCCGGGTCGCGTTCGAGGGCGAGGAGGCGGAGACGCTGCGGGGCCTGGTGGCGGCCGGGCTGGGCGTGGCCCTCCTGCCGCCGCCGACCGTCCCCCGACCGGGGGTGCGGGAGCTGGCGGTCACGGCTCCCCGCGCGGCCCGCGAGATCGGCGTGGCCTGGCTGGCCGACCGCCCGGACACACCCCCGGTGGCCGCGTTCAAGAAGTTCCTGCTCTCCAGGAGGGGAGGCCTGCTGCCCGCCTGAGCGCCTACCGCCTCAGCGACTTGCCGAACCCGGCGGCCAGGGGCATCCGCAGCCCGATCGGCGGCGGCGCGGCGAGCGCGTCCTCCACCGGCCGCGAGACCGCGCGCCCGAAGAGCGCCCCCAGCACGAAGTCGGCCGCCAGGCACAGGACCTCCTCCCGGTGCCCGTGCAGCCCGTGCCCGTCCGAGTGCACCTCGAACCGGCACACCTCCCGGTTCGCCTTCTTCGCCCGCGCCGCGAAGCGGAACGACAGCTCGGGGTCGGTCCGTTCGTCGTTCGTGCCGTGCGCGATCAGCACCCGGCGGCCCACCAGCTGCTTCACCGGTTCGGCGGGCGCGGCGACGTCGTCCTCCGGGAGCCAGGGGGCCAGCGCCACGACCGAGTTGACGGCCTCGTGGCCGCCGGCCCGCAGCGCCGCGCGTCCGCCCATGTCCACGCCGGCCAGGCACACGGGCACGTCCCCGTACCGTCGTACGACCTCGTCGGCGGCCCATTCGGCGTCCGCCGCCAGATGCGCCTCGCTGCCGTTCCAGCCGCGGTAGCGGTAGTGGACGGGATGGACGGCCAGTCCTTCGGTCCGGCCCGCACGGGCGAGGGCGCGGCCCAGGGAGCGGATGAGGGCCGGTGCCCAGACGGGGGACGGCCGGCGGGCGGAGACCTCCTCCCCGCCGGGGAGCAGCAGCACCGCTCCGCTCACCGAGGTCGGCTCCGGGCCGACTGCCTTCCCCAGCCTGGCCGTTCGGACCGGCGTCGCTTGCTGTCCCATGGCAGAACAGTGTCAGAAGGCGTGGTGTACGAAACCCGTACGTGCGGTCACCGTTGCGTATCGACGGAAAAGCGCCGGAAAACAGCCGACGTGCGCACCAGGCGCTCTACGCGCGTAGGAGTTAGAGTGCGGAAATGACGAGCCAGACTGCACCGACGGGGGCCGTCCCGGGGACCGTGCCGGTCCACGTTCCGACGCCGGACCAGATCCGCCGGGCGCCCAAGGTACTGCTGCACGATCATCTCGACGGCGGGCTCCGCCCGGGCACCGTCGTCGAACTCGCCCGGGAGTCCGGCTACGCCGGGCTTCCCGAGGCCGACCCCGACAAGCTGGGGATCTGGTTCCGGGAGGCCGCCGACTCCGGCTCGCTGGAACGGTATCTGGAGACCTTCCGGCACACCGTCGGCGTGATGCAGACCCGGGAGGCCCTCGTCCGGGTCGCGCGGGAGTGCGCCGAGGACCTCGCCGAGGACGGGGTCGTCTACGCCGAGGTGCGGTACGCGCCCGAGCAGCACCTCGACCGGGGGCTCACCCTGGAGGAGGTGGTCGAGGCCGTCAACGAGGGGTTCCGGCAGGGCGAGCGGCTCGCCCGGGAGAACGGCCGGCGCATCAGGGTGGGCGCCCTGCTGACCGCCATGCGGCACGCGGCCCGTTCCCTGGAGATCGCCGAACTCGCCAACCGCCACCGGGACTCCGGCGTGGTCGGTTTCGACATCGCCGGTGCCGAGGCCGGCTACCCGCCCACCCGGCACCTCGACGCGTTCGAGTACCTCAAGCGGGAGAACAACCACTTCACCATCCACGCCGGCGAGGCCTTCGGGCTGCCGTCCATCTGGCAGGCGTTGCAGTGGTGCGGCGCCGACCGGCTCGGGCACGGGGTGCGGATCATCGACGACATCGAGGTCCGCGAGGACGGCTCGGTCAGGCTCGGCCGGCTCGCCTCCTACGTGCGGGACAAGCGGATCCCCCTGGAGCTGTGCCCCAGCTCCAACCTGCAGACCGGGGCCGCGCCCTCCTACGCCGAGCATCCGATCGGGCTGCTGCGCCGGCTGCACTTCCGGGCCACCGTGAACACCGACAACCGGCTGATGTCGCACACCAGCATGAGCCGGGAATTCGAGCATCTCGTCGATGCATTCGGTTACACGCTCGACGACCTCCAGTGGTTCTCCGTCAATGCGATGAAATCAGCGTTCATTCCTTTCGATGAACGGCTGGCTATGATCAATGACGTCGTGAAGCCCGGATATGCGGAACTGAAATCCGAGTGGCTGTTCCAGCAGACCGCGTCCACCAGGGGTTCTGCCGGTTCGGAGGCATAGTCGGGCGGCGCCTCCGGGGCGCCCTGCGGACCTGCTTTCACAAGGCGTCCGCATTTCGGTGTTTGCGGGTCGCGGTCCGGCGTGTTTACGGTCGGGCACCGCTCTATCCCCTGCGAACACCCGTCTCCCCATTCAAGGACGCATTCACCATGAAGCAGTCTGCTGCCAAGACCCTGGGCGTCAGCGCCCTCGGTGCCGCCATCGCCGCCGTCGGCGCGGGCGCGGCCAACGCCGCCCCGGTCGTCCCGGGCGCCTCGCAGGCCCTGGGCGTCGTCGCCACGACGCTGCCCGCCGAGAACGTCGGCAAGGCGATGCCGGGCACCACCGGGGCGCTCGCCCGCGGGAAGGGCGCCGTGGGCGCCGGCCTGGCCGCCACCCGGCCCGCCGTGCAGAAGGCCCTCGCGCAGGGGCCGACGGCACCGGCCGCCGGTCTGCTCGGCGGACTCCCGGTGCAGAAGACGGGCCTGCCCACGCACGGGGTGCCGGTCAACGGGATCCCGCTCGGCTGACACCGCCCGCCGTACGCCGCCGTCGGTGCGCCCCGGACCATCCGGGGCGCACCGACGCGTGTGTGCGTCGCGGCGCCCGGTCACCAGGCGGTGCGGGCCTTGTCCTCGGACGGCAGCAGCAGCCACAGCGCTATGTAGACCAGGAACTGCGGGCCCGGCAGCAGACAGGACACCAGGAAGATCACCCGCATCGTCTTGGCCGAGGTGCCGAAGCGCCGGGCCAGTCCTGCGCAGACTCCGCCGATCATGCGGCCGTGGGTGGGGCGGGCAAGGGCGGTCATGTCGGTTCCTCCGTGGTCGTCGGCTCACTGCGGAGCCGCTGTCGGGCCCCGGGCGGGACCTCTCAACTGTTCTCCACGGTACGAAGACGAAGGGGGACGAAGCATCGCTCTACGGGGCGATACCGACCCTGGGAATCGTCGGGGTACGGCCCTGAGACAGCTCCTCCTGGACGGTGACCGCCGGACCGGCCGCCCCCGGCTCCCGAGCGTCCCGCCGCCGCAGCCAGGCCCGGCCCGCCGGTACGACGGCCAGGTGGGCCAGGACGACCCCGGCCGTGTTCAGCAGCAACGAGTCGACGTCCACGACCCGGCCCGGCACGCCGGTCTGCAACAGGGCGATGCCGAGGGAGACCAGGGCACCGGCCGCCGCCGTACGGACCAGCGAGGCGAGCGGGGAGACGGCGAGCCGGCCGTGCGCCATCGGCAGCAGCACGCCCAGCGGCGCGAGCAGCGCGAGTCCCTCGCCGAGCGGTCTGGCCGCGGCCGGCCAGCCCAGCGCCAGATCGCCCCGGATCCCCGCCAGCGGGCGCAGGTTCGGGGGCATCACCCAGGGGACGTCCAGGGGACGCAGCATCAGCCAGGCGACGAGAGCGAGGTGCGCGACGAGGAGGACACCCCCCGTCACACGGATGCGGATCGCGGCGCTGCCGCCGATGGAGCCTTGACGCTGCACGACCCCCTAGACGCGGGGGCAGGGGCGAATGGTTCCGCAGTGGAAACGTTTCGGCACGAGTGTGCCGGGGGTGGGCCCCGAGGACGGGCTAGGCGCCCGTCACCTCGCCGGAGGGCGGCTGGGTCGTGCCCGGGCGGTCGCGGACGTCGTCCGTGCACTCGTAGCGCCGCAGCGGGCCCGGCACCGGGCCGCCCAGGATGACCGCTCCGTCGCCCTCCGTCGCCGCGGAGTCGGACAGGGTGCACACCAGCTGGCCCAGGGCGTAGGAGGTGAGACGCGACGGTGCCGTGCTCAGACGGAGCGCGTCCTCGGGGTCCTTCGGGCCGGGCCCGCCGACACCGAGGGCGCCCGGCACGTACGTCGTGTAGCCCGCGGAGCGCTCCGCGGTGGACGGCGACGCGGCGAGCTGGTCCAGCAGCCCCTGCGCCACGATCACCCGCCGCCGGGCGTCCGGGGTGCCCTCGGGCACCCGCACGGTGCGGTCGACGGCCACCAGGGACGCCCCGCACAGCAGGAAGACCTGCACCGGCACCCCGTGCGCGGACTGCGCGGTCTGATCGGGCCCGGCCAGCGAGCACGGCACCCGGGACGGCGCCGCCCCGAAGTCGGTCGGCACCTCCGTGGCCCGGATGCCGCAGCCGGCGAGCAGCGCGCCGAGGAGGGGCAGCGCCAGCAGGCGTCGTACGGTCATGACCCCTCCTTTCCTGAACTGTCCTGCTCGGTCTTGCTGTCCTTGGTGCCTCCGCCGTCCTCCTCGGTCAGCCGTGAGGCGTCCCGCGGCAGCCGGAACGTGAACACCGCTCCGCCCTCCGGGGAGTTGGCGGCGGTGATCTCGCCGCCGTGGATGTGGGCGTTCTCCAGGGCGATGGAGAGGCCCAGCCCGCTGCCCTCGGAGCGCGGCCGGGAGGCGCTCGCCTTGTAGAAGCGGTCGAAGACGTGCGGGAGGACGTCCTCGGGGATGCCGGGCCCGTGGTCGCGGACCTGGATCACCATGTCCTCCTCCACCTCGCGCACCGACACCCGCACCGGCGAGCCGCCGTGCTTGAGCGCGTTGCCGATCAGGTTGGCGAGGATGACGTCCAGGCGGCGCGGGTCCAGACGGGCGTGGAGGCCGCGCTCGACGTCCAGCTCCACCGCGTCCAGCCACGCACGGGCGTCGATGCAGGCGGTGATCTGGTCGGCGACGTCGACGTCGTCCAGGACGAGCCGGGCGGTGCCCGCGTCGAAGCGGGTCACCTCCATCAGATTCTCGACCAGGTCGTTCAGCCGCCGGGTCTCGCTGACCACCAGCCGGACGGCGGGCTCGATCATCGGGTCCATGCTGCCGGTCTCCGCCTCCAGCTCCTCCTCCAGCACCTCCGTGACGGCGGTGATGGCGGTGAGCGGGGTGCGCAGCTCGTGCGACATGTCGGCGACGAACCTGCGGGACGCCTCGTCCCGCGCGGCCATCTCCGCGACCCGCTGCTCCAGCGCCTCGGCCGCGTTGTTGAAGGTCCGCGAGAGGTCGGCGAGTTCGTCGGTGCCGGACACCCGCAGCCGGGTGTCCAGCCTGCCCTCGCCGAGCCGGCGGGCGGCCACGCCGAGCCGGTGCACCGGCTTGAGCACCGTGGTGGCGGCGGCCTGCGCGAGCAGCGCGGCGCCGATCAGCGCCAGCCCGGTGGCGATGCCCAGCGACCAGGCCAGCGAGTTGAGGTCCTTCGCCTCCGGCTCCAGGGACTTCGCCATGTAGCCCGTCGGGCCCCCGCCGATCACCCGGGTGCCGGCCACCAGATACGGCGTGCCGTGGTCCGTGACCCGCTGCCAGTACAGGTGGTACGGCTCCTTGTTGGAGTCGCTCACCTTCTGCCGCTTGGTCACGGCCGCGCGCAGCGACTTCGGCACGTCCTCCAGCGCGAAGCCGTTGATGCCGCCCGAGTTGCCGTACACCGTCTTGCCGTCGGCGTCCGTGGCGGCCAGCAGCACACTGAACCGCTGGCTGCTGGCGGCCATCTGGCCCGCAGCGCGTTGCAGCTGGTCCTGCGTGGGGTGCTCGGGCAGCGCGCCCGCGCGGTTCTGCATCTCCTGCCGGAAGTCGCGCAGCACCGCGTCCTGGGCGCGGGTCAGCACCGCCTCCCGGTTGAGCCAGTAGGCGATGCCCGACGCCGACACCGCGGCGGTGAGCGCGACCAGACCGAAGACCAGTACCAGTCGCAGCCGGAGGCTGGTGAACCGCAGCCGCGACAGACTTCCCCTGCGCCCCGCGGTCCAGCCGCGGAGCCCCCCTTGCTTATCGGTCACTGAGGCGAGTCCAGGCGGTAGCCGACACCACGGACGGTCCGGATCAGCGTCGGCGAGGACGGCACGTCCTCCACCTTGGCGCGCAGCCGCTGCACGCACGCGTCGACCAGGCGCGAGTCACCCAGATAGTCGTGCTCCCACACCAGCCGCAGCAGCTGCTGCCGGGACAGCGCCTGGCCGGGCCGCCGGCTCAGCTCCAGCAGCAGCCGCAGCTCGGTCGGGGTCAGCTGGAGATCCTCGCCGTTCTTCGTGACGGTCATCGCCGACCGGTCGATGACGAGATTGCCGAAGGTCGCCGAGTCGCTGGACTCGCGTTCGCCGCGCCGCAGCACGGCCCGGATCCGGGCGTCGAGCACCCGGCCCTGCACCGGCTTGACGACATAGTCGTCGGCCCCCGACTCCAGGCCGACCACGACGTCGATGTCGTCGCTGCGCGCGGTCAGCAGGATGATCGGCAGCTGGTCCGTGCGCCGGATGCGCCGGCACACCTCGAACCCGTCGATGCCGGGCAGCATCACGTCCAGCACGATGAGGTCCGGCCGCTGCTCGCGCAGCAGCTTCAGACCGTCCTCGCCGCTGGCAGCGGTGGCCACCCGGTGTCCCTGGCGCGTCAGGGAGAGCTCCAGGGCCGTGCGGATGGCGTCGTCGTCCTCGATCAGCAACAGGGAAGGCACGGGCTCATTCTGGCCCATGGAGGGCCCGGCGGACGACCTGCGGGACCGATCCCCGCGTACCGCCACCAGCTGTGTGCCGTCTGTGACAGCGGTGTGCCGGGCCCCTGTGACAGGTCTGTGACAGTCGGCGGACACGTCCATGAAGTGGCCACGGCAATCTTTTCGTCACGGGCCGGACGGGGAGTGAAACCGGCCCGGCACGAACGAATCACCGGAAGTCCACGACGGGGAGCGCGAGATGAACACGCTGCACAGCATCAGCACCAGCGCAGTGGTCACGCGTCTGCACGACGTGCACCGGGGATCCGAGAAGTCCGGTGCCGTGAGCGGGCGGGGGTGCGCTCGCGGCACCGGGCGTCAGCACACCGCCTACATGACGGTGGTTGACACCCGCGGGGAGGCTCACGGGGGAGCCGCGTACAGGGAGGACTCGGGGGAGCAGCGCCGTTCGCTGACGGAGGCGGAGTTCACCGCCTACGTCCAGGAGCGCCGCGCCTCCCTGTACGCCACCGCCTACCACCTGACCGGCGACCGTTTCGAGGCCGAGGACCTGCTGCAGAGCGCGCTGTTCTCGACGTACAAGGCGTGGGACCGGATCAGCGACAAGGCGGCGGTCGGCGGCTACCTGCGCCGCACGATGACCAACCTGCACATCAGCGCCTGGCGGCGCCGCAAGCTCAACGAGTACCCGACCGAGGAACTGCCGGAGACGCCCGGCGAGACGGACGCGATGCGCGGCACCGAGCTGCGCGCGGTCCTGTGGCAGGCGCTGGTCCGGCTGCCCGAACTCCAGCGCACCATGCTGGTCCTGCGCTACTACGAGGGCCGCACGGACCCGGAGATCGCGGAGATCCTCGGCATCAGCGTCGGCACGGTGAAGTCCAGCATCTGGCGCTCGCTGCGCCGGCTGCGCGAGGACGAGGCGCTCAGCTTCGGCCGTGACGAGGAGAACGCCTTCGGCGAACTGGTCGCCTGAGGGTCCGGGGGACACGGGGGAAACCAGGAGGCCACCGGGGGGTGGGGCGTCCTGGGGGAAGCACGGGGGAAACGGGGGAGGACCGGGGGACCGGGGACCACTGGGGGGTGGACCCACGGGGGAAACACGGGGGGAAACGGGGGAGCAAGAGAAGCGGGACTGGTGGGCCGGGGGGCCCGGCCGGTCCCGCTTTCCGTGTGTCCCGGCCGCTCCCGCTCTCTGTGTGTCCCGGCCGGTCCCGCTCTCCGTGTGTCCGAAAAGGGTGCGAGCCCTACGCCGCCGTCTGCTGCCGCACCTGCCGGCCCGCCGCCGCTGCCGCCAGCCGGCCCAGCGCCTCGTCCCGGTCGCAGGGGTGCGCGCCCAGGGACACCTGGCGGCCGACGATCGACCGCTCCGTGCGCATCAGCCGCCAGCCGCGGCGCAGCAGGAACGCCACCGACTTGCGGCCCTCCTTCAGATCGCGCAGGAAACGCCGCCGGAACGTGGTGACCGGGCCGCGCCTCAGACACAGCGCGTCCGCGAGCACCCCCAGCTCCCGGCAGCGCTCCACGATCTCCGCGGCGAAGATGCCCTCCGCGATGAACACCGGGGTACGGCCGATGTGCAGCGTCTCCTCACCGGTACGGGCGCTCAGCGAGAGGTCGTACACCGGCACCGGCGTCGCCCCCGTGGCGCACAGCCGGGTGATGGCCTCGACCGCGACGTCCGCGTCCCACGATCGCGGGTGGTCCCAGTCGATGTCCGAACTCCCCTGCACCAGCGGCAGAGTCGGGTCGTCACGCTCCTTGTAGAAGTCGTCCAGGCGCAGGACGGGGAGCCCGGAGCGGGCGGCGACGAGGGACTTGCCCGAGCCCGAGGGGCCGCACAGCAGTACGACGCGGGCGGGGGGCGGGGGATGAATGCTCACGGAACACCAGTTTGACGCATGGGGGGCGCCTTGCCGACCCCGCGGGTCGGCTTTTGAGCGTGAGTCTCACCTCAACTACCCTAAGTATCGACATCATCACCCTGCGCACCAGAAGGTGGCATCAGCGATGGCCCGACACTCCTCCCCCCGGCACCCCGCCGCGCAGCGCACCCTGATCGCCCTCGCCACCGTCGGCGCGGCTCTGGGTGCCGGCGCGGCCGCGGCTCACGCGGACGCCGGCCCGCGGCTCGTGCAAGTACCGTCGGCGCCCCCCTTGTTGGGCAACGTCGACCCGCAGGCGGGGCTGGCCGCCACGGCGGGCGCGGTCGGCCATGTCACCGGCCCGGTCGCCGGCCTCAAGCCCAACCCGCTCGCGGGCACGGGGGTCGACCCGCTGGACAACGGCGTGGGCACGCAGGTGGCGGACTTCAAGCCGGTCGGTTCGCGGATGCTGACGGCTCCGGTCGCCGAGGCCGACTCACTGGGCGCGCTGCCGGTGGCGGGCCCGCCCCTGGGAGCCCTGGGCCGCTGAGGCACCCCCGGAAAGGGTGCGGGGAACCGCCGCCGGTCACCGGTTCACCGGCGGCCGGCGGCGGTTCCCCGTCGGGGGTCCCTGCCGGGAGCGCGTCAGTAGGAGGAACCGGACGCGCCCAGCGAGCCCGTGGGGTGCCACACCGTCTTCGTCTCCAGGAACGCCGTCATCCGGTCGATGCCGGGCGTCTCGAAGTAATCCACAGCCTGTGGACGCAGGACGCGCTTCAGGTTGTCGGCCGCCGCGATCTCCAGCTCCTTCGCCAGCTCCTCGTCCGCGCCCGCGAGGTCGATCGCGTTGACGTCCTGGTGCGCGGCCAGCGGCGCCGCGATCTCCGCCGTACGGCCGGACAGGACGTTGACCACACCGCCGGGGACGTCGGAGGTGGCCAGCACCTCGCCCAGGGACAGGGCGGGCAGCGGGGCCTTCTCCGAGGCGATCACGATCGCCGTGTTGCCGGTGGCGATCACCGGGGCCACGACCGACACCAGGCCGAGGAAGGACGACTCCTGGGGGGCCAGGACGGCGACCACGCCGGTCGGCTCGGGGGAGGAGAGGTTGAAGTACGGGCCCGCGACCGGGTTGGCGCCGCCGAGCACCTGGGCGATCTTGTCGGTCCAGCCCGCGTACCAGACCCAGCGGTCGATCGTGGCGTCCACGACCGCGGCCGCCTTCGACTTGGACAGCCCCTCCGCGTCGGCCACTTCGCGCACGAACTGCTCCCGGCGGCCCTCCAGCATCTCCGCGACGCGGTAGAGGACCTGGCCGCGGTTGTAGGCGGTCGCGCCGGCCCAGCCGCCGAACGCCTTGCGCGCGGCGACCACCGCGTCACGGGCGTCCTTGCGGGAGGACTGGGGAGCGTTGGCCAGCCACTTGCCCTTGGGGTCCGTCACCTCGTACACCCGGCCGCTCTCGGAACGCGGGAACTTCCCGCCGACGTACAGCTTGTAGGTCTTGAACACACTGAGTCGGTCAGACATCGAGGTACGCCTCCAGGCCGTGGCGACCGCCCTCGCGGCCGAAGCCCGACTCCTTGTAACCGCCGAACGGCGAGGTCGGGTCGAACTTGTTGAACGTGTTGGACCAGACGACGCCGGCGCGCAGCTTGTTCGCGACGGCCAGGATGCGCGAGCCCTTCTCGGTCCAGATGCCCGCGGACAGGCCGTACTGCGTGTTGTTCGCCTTGGCGACCGCCTCGTCCGGCGTGCGGAAGGTGAGGACGGACAGCACGGGGCCGAAGATCTCGTCGCGGGCGACGGTGTGCGCCTGGGTGACGTTCGTGAACAGCGTCGGCGCGAACCAGTAGCCGGAGGAGGGCAGCTCGCAGGCCGGGGACCAGCGCTCCGCGCCCTCCGCCTCGCCCTGCTCGGCCAGCGCGGTGATCCGGGCCAGCTGCTCGGCGGAGTTGATCGCGCCGATGTCGGTGTTCTTGTCCAGCGGGTCGCCGAGGCGCAGCGTGGACAGGCGGCGCTTGAGGGAGTCCAGCAGCTCGTCCTGGACCGACTCCTGGACCAGCAGGCGGGAACCCGCGCAGCAGACCTGGCCCTGGTTGAAGAAGATGCCGTTCACGATGCCCTCGACGGCCTGGTCGATCGGCGCGTCGTCGAAGACGATGTTGGCGCCCTTGCCGCCCAGTTCGAGGGTGAGCTTCTTCCGCGTGCCCGCGACCGTGCGGGCGATCTCCTTGCCGACGGCGGTGGAGCCGGTGAAGGCCACCTTGTTCACGTCGGGGTGCGCGACCAGCGCGGCACCCGCGTCGCCGTAGCCGGGGAGGATGTTGACGACACCCTTGGGCAGGCCGGCCTGGCGGCAGATGTCCGCGAAGAACAGGGCGGAGAGCGGGGTGGTCTCGGCCGGCTTCAGGACGACCGTGTTGCCGGTGGCGAGCGCCGGGGCGATCTTCCACGCCAGCATCAGCAGCGGGAAGTTCCACGGGATGACCTGGCCCGCCACGCCCAGCGGCCGCGGGGAGGCGCCGAAGCCGGCGTGGCCCAGCTTGTCCGCCCAGCCCGCGTAGTAGAAGAAGTGCGCGGCGACCAGCGGGAGGTCCGCGTCGCGGGTCTCCTTGATCGGCTTGCCGTTGTCCAGCGTCTCCAGGACGGCCAGCTCACGGCTGCGCTCCTGGACGATACGGGCGATGCGGAAGAGGTACTTGGCGCGCTCGGAGCCGGGCAGCGCCGACCACTTCTCGAACGCCTTGCGGGCGGCCTTCACCGCGCGGTCGACGTCCTCGGCGCCGGCCCGGGCGACCTCGGAGAGGACCTCCTCGGTCGACGGGGAGACCGTCTTGAAGACCTTGCCGTCGGCGGCCTCGGCGAACTCGCCGTCGATGAAGAGGCCGTAGGAGGGCGCGATGTCGACGACCGCGCGGGACTCGGGGGCGGGTGCGTACTCGAATGCCATGGGGGATCAGTCCACCGTCACGTAGTCGGGACCGGAGTAGCGGCCGGTGGCCAGCTTCTGCCGCTGCATCAGCAGGTCGTTGAGCAGCGAGGAGGCGCCGAAGCGGAACCAGTGGTTGTCCAGCCAGTCCTCGCCCGCCGTCTCGTTGACCAGGACCAGGAACTTGATCGCGTCCTTGGTGGTGCGGATGCCGCCGGCCGGCTTCACGCCGATCTGGACGCCGGTCTGGGCCCGGAAGTCGCGGACCGCCTCCAGCATGAGCAGGGTGTTCGCGGGGGTCGCGTTGACGGCGACCTTGCCGGTGGAGGTCTTGATGAAGTCGGCGCCGGCCAGCATGCCGAGCCAGGAGGCGCGGCGGATGTTGTCGTACGTCGACAGCTCGCCGGTCTCGAAGATGACCTTCAGCCGGGCGCTCGTCCCGCAGGTCTCCTTCACGGCGACGATCTCGTCGTACACCTTCAGATACCTGCCGGCGAGGAACGCGCCCCGGTCGATGACCATGTCGATCTCGTCGGCGCCGGCGGCGACGGCGTCGCGGACGTCGGCCAGCTTCACGTCGAGAGCGGCCCGGCCGGCCGGGAAGGCGGTGGCCACCGAGGCGACCTTGACGCCGGAGCCGGCGACGGCCTCCTTGGCGACGGCCACCATGTCGGGGTAGACGCAGACCGCGGCCGTGGTGGGGGTCGTCCGGTCCGTGGGGTCGGGGTGGACCGCCTTGGCGCCGAGCGCCCGGACCTTGCCCGGGGTGTCCGCGCCTTCCAGCGTCGTCAGGTCGACCATCGAGATGGCGAGGTCGATGGCGTACGCCTTCGCGGTGGTCTTGATGGAACGGGTGCCGAGAGACGCGGCGCGCGCCTCCAGGCCGACCGCGTCGACGCCGGGCAGCCCGTGGAGGAAGCGGCGCAGCGTGCTGTCGGACGCGGTGACATCCGAGAGAGCGTGTGCTGTGGGTGCGGTAGTGGGCATGGTCACCAGACGAGCATATCTACGCGCGTAGCGGCTGTACACCCCCGCTGCTCATCACGGGTCTGGAGATCACGGATGAGCGCCGGTTCCCGGGGGTCTCGTCGCGCCGTGGACGGTGTCGGGCAGAATCGGGCCATGACCACCCCGGACCACCCGTCACCCGCGTCACAGCCGCCGGCGCCCGCCGCCAGGGACCGGATCTACCGCTCGCCCCTCGGCATGACCGGCGGTGTGCTGCTGCTCCTGCTCGTCCTCTGGCTGGGCTTCGACGCGCTGTTCAAGGGTCACGGCCGAACGCCGTGGCTGGCGCTGGCCGGTCTGATCCTGGTCGTGCCGCTGATCCTCGCCTTCACGCTGCGCCCGGCGGTCTTCGCGAACGCGGACCGGCTGCGCGTCCGCAACCCGTTCCGGGTGATCACGCTGCCCTGGGGCGAGGTCGCCTCCCTGCGCTCCGGCTACACCAACGAGGTCGTGACCGAGTCCGGCGCCAAGTACCAGCTGTGGGCCATCCCGGTCTCGCTGCGGGCCCGCAAGAAGGCCGCCCGCCGACGGCAGCGGGCGGCGGCGGAGGCGGCCCGCGGGGGCATGCCGGGCGGCCGGGGCGGCCGGGGCGGCGGATTCGGCGCGGGCGGCCTCGGCGGGTACGGCCGGGGCGCGGACGCCGGGTCGGCCCGTGCCGAGACCGACAAGGTGATCGACGAGCTGCGAGAGCTCCTGGAGAGCCGCGGCAAGGAGGCGTCGGCGCAGGGGGAGGTCACCGTGCGCTGGGCCTACGAGGTGGCCGCGCCCGCGGTCGCCGGGGCGGTACTGCTGGCGATCCTGCTGGCCGTGGGCTAGGACGGCCGCGCGGCCGGTCTCACCCGCACCGCAGCCGCACCGCATCCTCGGGCTCACCGGACCGCACTCGCAGCCGCACCGCATCCTCGGGCTCACCGGACCGCACTCGCAGCCGCACCGCATCCTCGGGCTCA
>NZ_JAINRE010000130.1 GCF_020400595.1 Streptomyces naphthomycinicus
CGAGGAGGCCCTCGCCGGGATCTTCGCCGAGGTGCTGGGCGTGGAGCGGGTCGGCATCGACGACAGCTTCTTCGACCTGGGCGGCCACTCCCTGCTCGCCACCCGAGTCGTCAGCCGAGTCCGCACGGTCCTCGGTGTGGAGCTGCCCCTGCGCGCCCTCTTCGAGGCGACCACGGTGGCCCGCCTCGCCGAACGGCTCGCGGAAGCCGCGGGCGCGCGAGCCGCCCTGGCACCGATGGACCGGCCGGCCGAGATACCGCTCTCCTTCGCCCAGCGCAGGATGTGGTTCCTGAACCGCTTCGAGGGAACGGCGGCCGCCACCTACAACATGCCCGTCGTCCTCCGGCTGACCGGCACCCTGGACCAGAGCGCCCTGGCCGCCGCCGTGCGGGACGTGGTCGAGCGGCACGAGTCGCTGCGGACCGTATTCCCCGAAGGCCCCGACGGCACCCCCTACCAGCAGGTCCTCGACGGCGAACGGGTCGCCCCCACCCTGGACCTGACCCCGGCGACCGCCGAGACGCTGCCCGCGCTGGTGGCGGCCCAGGTCGCGCTCGGCTTCGACCTGAGCGTCGAAGTACCCCTACGGACAAGCCTGTTCGCGCTGTCCGAGGACGAGCACGTGCTGGTGGTGGTGCTGCATCACATCACCGGTGACGGCTGGTCGATGGCCCCCCTGGCCAGGGACGTGGCGAGGGCTTACGAGGCCCGGACCGGCGGAAGCGCACCCGTGTGGGAGCCGCTGCCGGTGCAGTACGCGGACTACGCGCTGTGGCAGCGCGACCTGCTCGGCGACGACTCCGACCCCGACAGCCTGCTCAGCCGGCAGGTCACCTACTGGCGGCGACAACTCGCCGGCCTGCCGGAGCAGCTGGAGCTGCCCGTGGACCGGCCGCGCCCCGCGGTGGCCTCCTTCCGGGGCGACCAGGTGGCGTTCGAGGTGGACGCCGACGTCCACGCCGGACTCGCCGAGCTGGCCCGGAAGTCGGGCGCGAGTGTCTTCATGGTGGTGCAGGCGGCGTTCGCGGCCCTGCTGTCCCGGATGGGCGCGGGCACGGACATCCCGATCGGTACGCCGGTGGCG
>NZ_JAINRE010000131.1 GCF_020400595.1 Streptomyces naphthomycinicus
GTGCTCGACGTGGCGGAATCCACGGTCGACCTGCCCGTGCGGAAGATCAGCGAAGAGGACGTGCCGGAGGCGGTCGCACTGACCGCGCGCCGTGGCTTCGACCTGACCTCCGAGACCCCGCTGCGAGCAGCACTGTTCGCCGTCGAGGACAGCACGCACATCCTGGTGGTCGTCCTCCACCACATCGCGGGTGACGGTTGGTCGCTGGCCCCCCTCGCCCGTGACGTGGCTCTGGCCTATGAGGCCCGCGTGGGTGGCCGCGTCCCGGCCTGGAGGCCGCTGCCGGTGCAGTACGCGGACTACGCGCTGTGGCAGCGCGACCTGCTCGGCGACGACTCCGACCCGGACAGCCTGCTCAGCAAGCAGGTCGCCTACTGGACGGAGCAACTCGACGACCTGCCGGACCAGTTGGCCCTCCCCTTCGACCGACCCCGACCGGCCGCGTCCTCGTACCAGGGCGGGACCGTTCCGGTGACCCTCGATGCGGAACTGCACCGGAGCATCGCGGAACTGGCCCGGGAGTCGGACGCGAGTGTGTTCATGGTGGTGCAGGCGGCGTTCGCCGCGCTGCTGTTCCGGCTGGGTGCGGGGACGGACATCCCGATCGGTACCCCGGTGGCCGGCCGTACGGACGAGGCGCTGGACGACCTGGTCGGGTTCTTCGTGAACACGCTGGTGCTGCGCACCGACCTCTCCGGTGACCCGACCTTCCGCGAACTGATCGACCGGGTACGGGAGGCGGACCTCTCCGCCTACGGCAACCAGGACGTGCCGTTCGAGCACCTGGTGGAGGTGCTCAACCCCGTCCGTTCCATGTCCCGGCACCCCCTGTTCCAGGTGATGCTGACCTTCCAGAACAACACCGCGCCGGAGCTCCGCCTGCCGGGTCTCGCTCTCCACAGCGAGTCCGCCGCGTCGGGTGCGGTGAAGTTCGACCTTTCGGTCCACCTCGGCGAGGTTTTCGATGGTGTGGGTGGGCCGGCTGGGTTGTCGGGTGTGTTCGGTTTCTCGGTTGATGTGTTTGACCGGGGGACTGTT
>NZ_JAINRE010000132.1 GCF_020400595.1 Streptomyces naphthomycinicus
TTGCCGGTGGCGTTGCTCGCGGTGGTGAAGTCGGGGGCGGCGTATCTGCCGATCGATCCGGAGTATCCGGCCGAACGCATCGCCTACATGCTCGCCGACGCCGACCCCGTCGCCGTCGTCACCGGTGAACGCGTGAGCGAGGCCGTCCTGGGCGACAGGTCCCAACTGCCGCTGACGGAGGTCACCCACCGGCTGACGGAGCCGTCCGAATCCCTGCCGGACGGAGAGCTGTCGGTTGTCGAGCGTGGTGGGGTGCTGTTGCCGGAGCATCCGGTGTATGTGATGTACACGTCGGGTTCGACGGGTCGTCCGAAGGGTGTGGTGTTTCCGGCCGGGGCGATGGTGAATCTGCTGGCGTGGCATGGGCGGGTGATGCCGGGTGGGGTGGGTTCGCGGACGGGTCAGTTCGCCGCGTTGAGTTTTGACGCGGCGGCGCATGAGTTGTTCTCGGCGTTGTGGTCGGGCAAGGCGTTGGTGGTGCCGCCGGACGGGGTTCGTCGTAGTGCGGTGGAGTTGGTGCGTTGGTTCGGCCGGTGGGGCGTGGGGGAGTTGTTCGCGCCGATGCCGATGGTGGAGGCGGTCGCGGAGGCGGCGGCGGAGCTGGGTGTGGATCTGCCGGCGCTGGTGGATGTGGCGCAGGCGGGTGAGGCGTTGGCGGTGCGTGGTGCGGTGCGTGAGTTCTTCGCGGCTGTGCCGGGGCGGCGGTTGCACAACTATTACGGGCCGACGGAGACGCATGTGGTGACGGCGTTGACGTTGGAGGGTGATGTGGCCGGGTGGCCGGTGTTGCCGTCGATCGGGCGTCCGGTGGCCAACAGCCGGGTGTATGTGCTGGACGGGTGGTTGCGGCCGGTGCCGGTGGGGGTCGCGGGTGAGTTGTATCTGGCCGGTGATCAGGTGGCGCGGGGGTATTTGAACCGGCCGGCGCTGACGGGTGAGCGGTTTGTGGCGGATCCGTTCGCGGAGGGGTCCGGGGAGCGGATGTACCGGACGGGCGACCTGGCCCGCTGGCGTCCGGACGGGACGG
>NZ_JAINRE010000133.1 GCF_020400595.1 Streptomyces naphthomycinicus
CTGCCGGTGGCGTTGCTCGCGGTGGTGAAGACGGGGGCGGCGTATCTGCCGATCGATCCGGAGTATCCGGCCGAACGCATCGCCTACATGCTCGCCGACGCGGATCCGGTGTGCGTCCTGGGGTCCGCGGAGACTCTTCCGCAGGTGCCCGAGGACTGGACGGAGCGTGCCGTCGACATCGCCGTGCCGGCCCTCGACGGTTACGCGCAGGGCGAGTTGTCGGCCGGTGAACGCGGCGGCGAGCTGCTGCCGGAGCATCCGGTGTACGTGATCTACACATCGGGGTCGACGGGCCGCCCGAAGGCAGTGGTGTTCCGGGCCGGGGCGATGGCCAACCTCCTCGCCTGGCACGCGGACCACCGCACGAACGGTGCGACCACCGCCCACTTCACGTCCATCAGCTTCGACGTCGCCGCACAGGAGATCTTCTCCACCCTGTGGTCCGGCGGAACCCTCGCGGTACCCCGGGACGACGTCCGCAGGAACCCCGCGGAACTGGTGCGCTGGCTCGACCGGCACGACGTGCACCGGCTGTTCGCCCCCAACCTCGTCATCGAGGCGGTCGCCGAAGCGGCCGCCGAACTCGGCCTCGTCCTCCCGCGGCTGCGGGACATCGCACAGGGCGGTGAGACGCTGACCGTGCGAGACCGGGTGCGTGACTTCTTCGCCCGGGTACCGGGGCGCCGGCTCCACAACCACTACGGGCCGACGGAGACCCACGGCGTCACGTCCCTGCTGCTGGAGGGCGACGCACGCCGGTGGCCGGTGTCGCCGTCGATCGGCCGTCCGGTGGCCAACAGCCGGGTGTACGTGCTGGACGAGCGGCTGCGGCCGGTGCCGGCGGGGGTGGCCGGTGAGCTGTATCTGGCCGGTGATCAGGTGGCGCGGGGGTATTTGAACCGGCCGGCGCTGACGGGTGAGCGGTTCGTGGCGGATCCGTTCGCGGAGGGGTCCGGGGAGCGGATGTACCGGACGGGTGATCTGGCCCGCTGGCGTCCGGACGGCACGA
>NZ_JAINRE010000134.1 GCF_020400595.1 Streptomyces naphthomycinicus
CAGGTCGTCCAGCGCCTCGTCGGTACGGCCCGCCACCGGCGTACCGATGGGGATGTCCGTGCCCGCACCGAGCCGGGACAGCAGCGCCGCGAAGCCCGCTTGCAGGACCATGAAGAGGCTGGCACCGGTCTGCTGCGCGATACGAGCCAGCAGACGGTGCTGCTCCCCGTCCAGCTCGAAGATCACCCGGCCGCCCCGGTGACCGGCGACGGCGGGCCGGGGCCGGTCGGCGGGCAGCCGCAACTCCTCCGGCAGGTCGTCCAGTTGTCCGGTCCAGTAGCTGAGCTGCCGGCTGATCAGACTGTCCGGATCGGAGTCGTCGCCCAGGACCGTACGCTGCCACAGCGCGTAGTCCGCGTACTGCACCGGCAGCGGCTGCCATCGCGGGGCACGCCCCTCCGCCCGCGCCTCGTAGGCCGCCGCGAGGTCGCGCGCCAGGGGGGCCATCGACCAGCCGTCGCCGGTGATGTGGTGGAGGACGACCACCAGGACGTGGGTGGTGTCGTCCAGCGCGAGCAGCCGTGCGCGCACCGGTATCTCGGCCGTCAGGTCGAAGCCCTGGGCCGCGAGTTCGCCGAGGCGCGCCGGCAGGGCGTCACCCACGATCGTCTCCACGGGGAGGTCAAGGCTGCCATCGCACGCCTCGACGTCCAGCACCTGCTGGTGAGGGGTCCCGTCGGGGCCCTCGGGGAACACCGTGCGCAGAGCCTCGTGGCGCGCGACGACGTCACGCAGGGCGGCGCGCAGCGCCTCGCGGTCCAGCCGGCCGCTGAGCCTGAGGGCCACGGGCATGTTGTACGTGGCGGCCGTCGCTCCCTCGAAGCGGTTCAGGAACCACATCCTGCGCTGCGCGTACGACAGCGGCACGTGAGCGGGCCGCTCGGCCGGCACCAACGCGGCCCGCGCGGTACCGGCTCGTTCGACAGCGCGGTCCAGCTGTTCGACCGTGGGCCCCTCGAACAGGGCC
>NZ_JAINRE010000135.1 GCF_020400595.1 Streptomyces naphthomycinicus
CGTCCCCCGGGAGGACCGGCCCGGCGACAAACGCCTCGTCGCCTACGTCGTACCGGGCACCGGTGCCGGTCCGGAGCGGACAGCCGGTGGCACCGACCTCGCCAACCGGGAGCTGCGCCGGTACGTGGGCGAGCGCCTGCCCGAGTTCATGGTCCCGGCCGCGGTGGTGACACTGGACGCCCTGCCCGTGACGGCGAACGGGAAACTGGACCGGCGCGCGCTGCCGGCCCCGGACTACGCCGCGGCCTCGGCGTTCCGAGCCCCGCGCGACGAACGCGAGCGGCTCCTGTGCGAGACCTTCGCCGAGGTACTGGGCGTGGAGCGCGTCGGCATCGACGACAGCTTCTTCGACCTCGGCGGCCACTCCCTGCTCGCCACCCGCCTGATCAGCCGCATCCGCACCCGTCTGGGCGTCGAGCTGCCCCTCCGCACCCTCTTTGAATCGCCGAACGTTGCCACGCTGGCCGAACAGCTGGGAACCGCGCGCAAGTCGCAACGGCCCGCACTGCGGCGGATGCCGCGTCCCGAGGAGAACTGATGATTTCGCTGTCCTTTTCCCAGCGTCGGCTCTGGTTCCTGAACCGCCTGGAGGGCGCGGCGACCGCCACGTACAACCTGCCCATCACCCTGCGGCTCACCGGCGGCCTGGACCGGGACGCGCTCGCTGCCGCGCTGCGGGATGTCGTGGAGCGGCACGAGAGCCTGCGGACCGTCTTCCCCGAAGGCCCCGACGGCACCCCTTACCAGCAGATTCTCGGCACCGACCAGGCCTGGACGGGCATGGAGGTGGTACCGGTCACCGAGCACGAACTCGAAGCCGCCGTATCCGTCTTCCGTACCCGCGGCTTCGACGTGACCGTCGACACCCCCCTGCGGGTGCGGCTGTTCGCGGTGGCG
>NZ_JAINRE010000136.1 GCF_020400595.1 Streptomyces naphthomycinicus
GTGGAGACGTGGGGGTCGCCCGACGAGCTGGAGAAGGCCCGTCAGGCGGGGCTGAGGTACGCCACGCTGGCGTTCGTGCTGGACGGCGGCGGCTGCAAGGCCGCCTTCAACGGCAACACCCCGGTCACGGACGAGAAGTGGCTCTCCGCGGTGCAGGGGCTGCGTGGTTCCGGCGGTGAGGTGATCGCTTCCTTCGGCGGTGCCTCCGGCAAGGAACTGGCCCAGGGCTGTGATGCGGTGGCCGCGTTGCAGGAGCAGTACGGTTCGGTGGTCGACGCTCTGGATCTGTCCCGGCTGGACTTCGACATCGAGGGTGCGGCGCTGGCCGACAGCGCGGCCAATCACCGTCGTAACCAGGCGCTGGCGGCGTTGCAGCAGCAGTCCGAGGCGGGCGGGCACCGGCTGGACGTGCAGTTCACGCTGCCGTCGGGCACGCACGGTCTGGAAGCGGACGGGGTGGCGCTGCTGAAGGACGCCGAGAGCGTGGGGCTGCGGGTGTCGCTGGTGAACATCATGACGATGGACTACGGCTCCGCGGTGGACGACATGGGTCAGGCCGCGATCGACGCGGCCACGGGTCTGCACGACCAGCTGGGGCAGATCTGGACGTCGAAGTCGCCCGAGGAGTTGTGGGCGATGGAGGGCAACACGCCGATGATCGGGGTGAACGACACCCCGGGTGAGGTGTTCACCACCCAGGACGCCGAGCGGCTGGCGAAGTTCGCCGTGGACAAGGGCATCCAGCAGTTGTCGTTCTGGGCGGTGGGCCGGGACAAGGCGTGTCCCGACACCGGCAAGCTCTCCGACTCGTGCAGCGGCACCGAGCAGAGCGACCACCAGTTCCTGACGACCTTCAACACCGTCACCACCACCAGCCCCG
>NZ_JAINRE010000137.1 GCF_020400595.1 Streptomyces naphthomycinicus
ACGAGTCTCAGTTCATTGCTTGTCGCGGCCCTTGTCATGGCTCTTCAGGTTGCGGCCTGCGCCGCTCGGTGACTTCAGGTAGGCGTTCTCCGCCTCCGCAGCCTGCCACTTGGCGTACAGGTACGTGCACGCCCCGATGGTGGCTCCGAGGGCGGTAAGGGTCACGCCCTGAGCTACCACCAGACGCTTGGTGAGCTTGGAGAGCTTGCCTCCAGCTGGCGGGGCCTCGCTCTTGCAGATGCCGACGTGGCCCGTCTCCAGTGAGTGCCGCTGCAGATCTTCGAGGCTGTCAGCCTGGAAGGGGCATGCGGTGCATACATATTCGGTCATCAGTTGATCCCCCCAACGGAAGATAGATTGCCACAGATTGAGTGCGTCCGCGCACCACTTGGCCATCGTCCGGCCCCGAGCCAAGCGGAGGGCAAGCGATTCCGGCAGGCAGGACCCCGGGCGTGCTGGGCGGCCCCAGAGCGCAGGAGGCGCGGGCGCGGGTGGAGGCGGCGAAGACGGAGCTCGGCAGGAGGCTGTGCGCCCGTCCGGACTGAACGCCAGGGATTCGATGGAGGCTAGGCGTCCCAGCCCTGAGTGGCGGGGCTCTTCAGCCGGCCGAGCAGGACGGGGTGGCTGGGGCTGGTCAGGCTCCACGGGTCGGCGAATCCGCCGGAACCGGCGTCGCCGTTGTTGCCGGTGTGGCCGCCGACGGCCAGCACCCGGCCGTCCGGGCTGAACGCGAGCGACCGGATCGAGTTGACGCAACGGTCCACGGGCACGGGTTTGCCGAGCGTCAGCGGACGGCTGGGGTCGGAGCGGAGCGTGACGGCGACGGCGGGGGGTGGCGCTGTCCGCTCCCACGCCGCGTCCGTCGGCTCAT
>NZ_JAINRE010000138.1 GCF_020400595.1 Streptomyces naphthomycinicus
AGACGGTGTCCTATGTGGCGAGGCGGAGGAGTCGCTTGTAGCAGCACAGTGCTGCGGCGAGGCCGAGAAAGGCGAGGTAGTTGCGGGGGTGGCGTTCGTAGCGTGGGCTGAGTCGGCGGTAGCCGGACAGCCACGAGATCGTCCGCTCGATCACCCACCTTCGGCGCCCCAGCCGTTCGCTGGACTCGATGCCTTTACGGGCGATGCGCACGCCGACGCGTTTGCCGCGTAACCATTTTCGCAGGTGGGGGATGTCATACGCCTTGTCGGCATGCAGGCGCTGAGGCTTGAAGTGGCGGCCGCGGTGAGGGTCGTGTCTCGTTTGGTGACCCTCGACCATGGGCTTCAGCGCTTCGCTGTCGTGGGTGTTGGCGGCCGAGACGCCGACGACCAGGGGCAGTCCGTTCGCGTCCGACAGGACGTGCATCTTGGAACCCGGCTTACCTCGGTCCACGGGGCTCGGACCTGTGAGTTCGCCCCCTTTTTAGCCCGCACGTGAGCGGAGTCGAGGACCACCCGCGAGACGTCGATGAGGCCGGCGTCATCGAGTCGGTGCAGCACCGCCTCATGCAGCCGGCCCCACACCCCGGCCCGCGACCAGATCAGGAACCGGCGGTGCGCGGTCGACTTCGATATCCCGAAACACGGCGGTAGGGCCCGCCAGGCACAACCGCTGACCAGCACGTAGATGATCGCCGCAAACAGCGTCTCATCAGGCGTGTCCTGCGTTCCGCCGCCCTGCGGCCGCACCTTCGACGGCGGGATCAGCGGCTCGGCGATCTCCCACAACCCGTCCGGAACAATCCAACTCCATGTACCCCGCCCCATAGACAGCCCAACGAGCGATCACCACATAGGACACCGTCT
>NZ_JAINRE010000139.1 GCF_020400595.1 Streptomyces naphthomycinicus
GGCGACGACGACCGTGCAGACTGTCGGGCAGGCGACGGACGTGCCCGCGGTGCCGGAGGTGGCGGACCCCACCCGGGTGGCGCCGAGGGACGCGCGGGAGCTGTCGAAGCCGTTCTTCGACCGGCTGGCGGTGCTGGAGGAGGGGACTCCGGAGTACCAGTACGCGCGGAACACGCTGATCGAGATGAACATGTCCCTGGTCCGTTACGCGGCCGGCCGGTTCCGCAGCCGGGGGCCGGAGGAGATGGAGGACATCGTCCAGGTCGGCATGATCGGTCTGATCAAGGCGATCGACCGGTTCGAGCTGTCCCGGGAGGTGGAGTTCACCTCGTTCGCCGTGCCGTACATCGTGGGGGAGATCAAGCGGTTCTTCCGTGACACCTCCTGGGCGGTGCATGTGCCGCGCCGGCTTCAGGAGGCGCGGGTGCAGCTGGCCCGTGCCAACGAGGAGCTGCGCAGCCGGCTGGGGCGGACGCCGACCACGCGGGAGCTGTCGGAGCTGATGTCGCTGCCGGAGGACGAGGTGGTGGAGGCGCAGCTGGCCTCCAACGGCTACAAGTCGGCGTCCTTGGACGCGGCGATCGGCGGCAGCGAGGACGGCGAGGCGGCGTTGCAGGACTTCCTCGGCGCCGAGGACGCGGCCATGGAGCTGGTGGAGGACTTCCATGTGCTCGCGCCGATGATCGCCGAGCTGGACGAACGCGAGCGGAAGATCATTCACTGGCGTTTCGTGGAGGAGCTCACCCAGGCCCAGATCGGCGAACGGCTCGGGGTCTCCCAGATGCACGTCTCCCGGCTGATCAGCCGTCTGCTGTCCCGGCTGCGCGAAGGCATGCTCGCCACCCACTGAG
>NZ_JAINRE010000013.1 GCF_020400595.1 Streptomyces naphthomycinicus
GTGCCGTCGCTCGTATATCCGGCAAGTACCTCGTGCTTCGTGTCGTACGTGATGTACCCGCTGGAATCCCCGTCGGCCAGCGCGATGGAATGGTTTCCGGCAGGCGCTGCTTTCCCGCTCGGCGACGCCGAAGTGCATCCGGTGGCGAGAAGAAGTCCGCTCAATACCGAAGCCAGTGCGAGAAGGTGTTTCTGGGTGCTCATGCGTTTCCCGGTGTCAGGGACACCGCGTGGGTGCGCGACGGCGCCGCGCACCCACGCGACGGCCGGCGGACTAGAACACCCAGGACTGGGCCTTGCACTCGGTCGGCCAGGTGTCGAGCGCGTACCAGCCGTGGACGACCAGGCGGGTCTTGCCCTTCTTGGTCACGGGACGCTGGCCGTTGGGGAAGGCGTAGCCGTACGAGATCATGTCCCAGCGGATCGAACCGGGCTTCTCGTGTTCCCAGCCCTTGCGGCTGGAGCCGACGAGCAGCCAGCTGGCCACGTCCGTGTCGGAGCGGGACTTCCTGATGCCGTGGCTGCTCGGGTAGAAGTACCGGCTCAGGTGCTGCCAGGTCGTGCTCGTCTTCTTCGTGTAGTACGTCCGCACCTTGATCTTGGCGTCCGCCGTGGGCGTCAGCGAGGCGGAACAGGTGGCGTCCGCCTTGTGCGTGGCGGCGGACGCCTGCGGGGCCGCCATGCCGGTCAAAAGAATTCCGGCGGCGACCGGAGTCGCCAAAGTGGTCAGCCATTTCTTGCTGATGTTCACCGTGTTCCCCGTTCTTCGGCTTGTGCGATCATCCTTCCGCGTGAACGAGTGGGGCGGCAACCGAGTTGAGTGTTCTCTGAGGTTCCGTTTTCCGCGGAATTTATGCAGTCGATGTCCGCGTGAATATGTCACAACAGCCGGTTGCGCCGTACCAGGTGACGGGCCGTTGCGCGGGGAATGTCAGGCGATGTGCCGGAGCGAATGCCGCAGCGCCGCCTCGTCGAACCGCTCCAGCAGGAGACGAGCCACCTCCGGGGCCGGACCGAGCACCTCGGCGAGCACGTCCGCCCCGGCCGCGCCCCGTGCGATGCGGTCCGGCAGGAAACCGGGGGCCAGGACGTACGGCGCGACGGCGACCCGCTCGCAGCCCAGGGCGCGCAGCTCCCGCACCGCGTCCTCGGTCCGGGGAAGGGATGCGGAGGCGAACGCAGGCCGCACGGCGCACCAACCGGTGTGCCGCCACTCCCGCGCGATTCTCGCGATCACTGCGATCGCCTCCGGGTCCGAGGACCCCGCCGAGGCCAGGACGACCCCGGTCGAGGACTTGTCGGCGGGCGTCAGGCCCGCCTCGTACAGCCGCCGTTCCAGGGCGGACAGCAGCAGCGGGGACGGCCCGAGCACCTCCGCCCGGCGGATCCGCAGCCGGGCCGGCGCTTCCCGCAGCACGGCCGGGATGTCGGCCTTGGCGTGGAACGCCCGGGTCAGCAGCAACGGCAGGGCGACGACGTCCCGCACCCCCTCCGCCGCCAGCGACTCCAGCACCCCGTGCACGGAGGGGACGTTGAAGTCCAGAAAGCCCGTCTCCACGCGCAGGCCGGGCCGCAGCGACCGTACCCGCTCCACGAGGGCGTGCACGCTCGCCGCGTGCCGCGGATCGCGGCTGCCGTGGGCGACGACGAGAAGAACGGGCTTGTCGTGCATGGGACTAGCTCTTCACCAGCAGGCCGCGGTTGCGCAGCACCCGCCGCTCCAGCGGACTGAAGATCAGCAGGTCGATGGCGATGCCGACGAACAGGATGAGCAGGATGGCCTCGAACACCATGGCCATGTCGGCGGCGGTGCGGGCGTTCTCCAGCAACTGGCCGAGGCCCACGCCCAGGTCGGGGTAGTTCGCGATGATCTCCGCGGCCATCAGCGACCGCCAGGAGAAGGCCCAGCCCTGCTTCAGGCCGGCCACGTATCCGGGCAGCGCGGCCGGCAGGGTGACGTACCGGATGCCCCGGACGCCGGTCGCCCCGAGCGTGCGGCCGGCGCGCAGGAACAGCGGCGGCACCTGGTCGACCCCGGCCACCAGGCCGTTGGCGATGGACGGGACCGCGCCGAGCAGGATCACCGCGTACATCATCGAGTTGTTCAGGCCCAGCCAGATCACCGCCGGCGGCACCCATGCCACCGACGGCAGCGACTGGAGACCGGACAGGATCGGGCCGATGGCCGCGCGCACGAACTTCACCCGGGCGACCAGCAGACCCAGCGGGGTGCCGATGAGCACCGCGAAGGCGAAGCCCAGCAGGCCGCGCGAGACGCTGGTCCAGATGTACCCGAGCAGATCGCCGCGGAGCCAGGCGGTCTTGAACGCGTCTCCCACGGCCGCCGGCGAGGGCAGCTTCGTCGGGTTGTCCACCACCGGGTACAGCAGCGTCCAGACCGCCAGGATCACGGCGATGGCGACGACGGGAGGCAGGATCTTGCCGGTGAGCGTCTGCCGTAGCGGAGTACGGCCGACGACACCGCTCTCCAGCGCGTCCAGGCCCGCCTCGACGCTGCCGGCGTCCGACCGGACGGACTGGGTCGTGTCAGTGCTGGCCATGGCGGCGGATCTCCCCACGCAGGACTTCGGTGATGTCGAGGGACAGTTCCGCCACGGGCGCGTCCTCGATGCGGCGCGGCTGCGGAATGTCGACCGTCCACTCCCGCGCGACCCGGCCCGGACGGGAGGACAGCAGGATCACGCGCTGGGCCAGGCGGACCGCCTCGCGCACGTTGTGCGTGACGAACAGGACGGACAGGCCCGTCTCCTGCCAGATCCGGGTCAGCTCGTCGTGCAGCACGTCCCGGGTGATGGCGTCCAGTGCCGCGAACGGCTCGTCCATCAGCAGCAGACTGCTCTCCTGGGCGAGCGCGCGGGCCATGGCCACACGCTGGCGCATCCCGCCGGACAGTTCGTGGACGCGCTTGTCGTAGGCGCCCTTCAGCCGGACCAGTTCGAGCAGCTCCTCCGCCTTGCCGCGGCGCTCGGGCTTGGGGACCTGGCGCAGCTTGAGCGCGAGTTCGATGTTCTTGCCCGCGGTCAGCCACGGGAAGAGGGCGTGCTCCTGGAACATCAGGGCCGGACGGCCGTCCGTGGTGATGGCACCCGCGGTCGGCCGGTCCAGGCCCGCCACCAGGTTCAGCAGCGTGGATTTGCCGCAGCCCGAGGCCCCCAGGAGGGTGACGAACTCGCCCGGCGCGACATCGATGCTGATGTCGTCCAGCACGAGCTGCTGCCCGCCGGGTCCCGAGAAGGACTTCGAGACGTGCTCAAGCCGTGCCGCGTAGTCAACGGTCGCGTCGGACTTGGCGAGGGTCGTGGACATGGTCGTCACCTCCTGGGAACTCATCGGGGACCGCGGTCAGCTGGTGCCGAGACCGGCTGCGTCGACCGGGTTCTGGCCGGCGGCCTCGAGCACCTTGTTGAGGATGGTCAGGTCGTAGATGCCCTTGAGGTTCGGGTTCTCCAGCAGACCGGCCTTGACCGCGTGCTTCGCCTCGGTGTCCAGGGTGGCGGCCAGCGGGTCGTCGGTGAACCGGATCGACTTCCAGGCGGGGTCGAGGACCTTCGCCGGCAGCGCCTTGCCGGAGTCCGTCTCCAGCCGCTTGTTCGCCGCCGCCTTCGCCTCGTCGGGGTTGGCGTTGATCCACTTGTTGGTCGCGACCGCTGCCTTCAGCACGGCCTCGACCGCCTTCGGGTGATCCTTGAGGAAGCCCTGCCGGACGATGATGTTCGTGATCACGAACTGCTTGTCGGGCCACAGCGTCGACTCGTCCAGCAACACCTTGGCGCCCTCGGCGACCAGCTTGGAGGCGGTCGGCTCCGGCACCCACGCACCGTCGATCGAACCGGACGCGTAGGCGTCCGGGGTCACCTTGTTGTCGGTGCGGACGACGGTGACGTCACCCTTGCCGCTCTGCGCGTCGACCTTCCAGCCCTGCTCCGCCGCCCAGTTGAGGAACGCCACGTCCTGGGTGTTGCCCAGCTGCGGGGTGGCGATCTTCTTGCCCTTGACGTCCTTCAGGGACTTGATCTTCTTTGGGTCGACGACCAGCTTGACCCCGCCGGAGGCCGAACCGCCGATGATCTTCAGGCTCTTGCCGTCCGACTTGGTGTAGCCGTTGATGGCCGGGGACGGGCCGATCCAGCCGATGTCGATCGAACCCGAGTTGAGCGCCTCGATCTCGGAGGGTCCGGCGTTGAAGATCGCGGGCTTGACCTCGGTGGCGCCCAGTTCCTTCTGGAAGAAGCCCTTCTGCACGCCGACCAGGGCGGTCGCGTGCGTCAGGTTGCCGAAGTAGCCGATCCGGACGTTGTCGAGACCGTCGGTCTTCTTGGCCCCAGCGGCGATCTTGGCGGTGTTGTCGTCCTTGGCCTCGGAGCCGTAACCGCAGGCGGCAAGGGTGAGAAGGGGGAGCGCGGCTATCACCGCGAAGGTACGACGGAAGGCTTGTGTGGCAGGCACGGGAGGTGTTCCTCTCGGAGGCCCGGCGGTCACGGTCTCTCAGGTCGTGGCCGGGAGGTCGGCAGGTCTTCGTCTACGGCGGTGGGGGGTGCGGGCGCGCAAGCGGTGCGCGTACGTCAGCGCACACATCGCGCCACCCCGCCCTGCCCGCTGCCGAGGGCGCCGCTGCCGACGCGGCCGCCCTCCTTCGCGAACGTCGAGTAGAAGTCGGTGGAGTTCATGATCAGAAGTCCCAGCCGTCGGCGTCGGTCTCGTCCTTGACCGGCTCGGGGGAGGCGAACGACTCGCCGACCATGCCCGCGGTGAGCGTGGTGCCGTCGGCCGGGTCGATCAGGATGAACGAGCCCGTGCGGCGCGAGTCGGCGTAGGAGTCGGCCGGCAGCGGCTCGGCGGTGCGGATCTTCACCCGGCCGATGTCGTTGGCGACGAGCCGGCCGGGGTGCGGGTGCAGGGACAGGTCGTCGAGCGTGAGCCGGGACGGGATGTCCTTCACGATCGCCTTGACCGTGCGCGTGCCGTGCTTGAGCAGCACCCGGTGGCCGACGGTGAGCGGGGCGTCGGCCACGTGGCAGACGGTCGCCTCCACGTCCTGGGTGGTGGCCGGCGCGTCCTTCGTCGGCACGATCAGGTCGCCGCGCGAGACGTCGATGTCGTCCGTGAGCAGCACCGTCACCGACTGCGTCGTCCAGGCGGCGTCGACCGGGGTGCCGAGCAGGTCGATGCCGGCGATCGTCGTCGTGCGGCCGGACGGCAGGACGGTGACCCGCTCGCCCACCCGGAACGTGCCCGCCGCGATCTGGCCCGCGTAACCCCGGTAGTCCGGGTGCTCGGCGGTCTGCGGCCGGATCACGTACTGGACGGGCAGCCGCGCGTGGCAGTGCGCCAGGTCGTGGCTGACCGGCACGGTCTCCAGGTGCTCCAGCACCGTCGGACCGCCGTACCAGTCCATGTGGGCGGACGGCTCCACCACGTTGTCGCCGGCCAGCGCCGAGATCGGGATCGCGGTGACCTCGGGGACGCCCAGCTCGGTGGCGTACGCCGTGAACTCCTCGGCGATCGCGGCGAAGACCTGCTCCTCGTACTCGACGAGGTCCATCTTGTTGACGGCGAGGACGACGTGCGGGACGCGCAGGAGGGCGGCGATGGCCGCGTGCCGGCGGGTCTGCTCGACGACGCCGTTGCGGGCGTCGACCAGGATCACGGTCAGCTCGGCGGTGGAGGCGCCGGTGACCATGTTCCGGGTGTACTGCACATGCCCGGGGGTGTCGGCGAGGATGAACCGGCGGCGCGGGGTCGCGAAGTAGCGGTAGGCGACGTCGATGGTGATGCCCTGCTCCCGCTCGGCGCGCAGGCCGTCGGTGAGCAGTGCGAGGTCCGGACCTTCCTGGCCACGGCTCGCGGAGGCACGCTCGACGGCCTCCAGCTGGTCGGCGAGGACCGACTTGGAGTCGTGCAGCAGCCGTCCGACGAGCGTGGACTTGCCGTCGTCGACCGAGCCGGCGGTGGCGAACCGCAGCAGGGTGGTGGCCGAGAGTGCCTCGGTCGTGGTCGTGCTCATGCTTAGAAGTACCCCTCGCGCTTGCGGTCTTCCATCGCGGCCTCGGACAGCTTGTCGTCGGCACGGGTCGCGCCCCGCTCGGTCAGCCGGGAGGCGGCGATCTCGGCGATCACGGCGTCGAGCGTGGTCGCGTCGGAGTCGACGGCGCCGGTGCAGGACATGTCACCGACGGTGCGGTAGCGCACCTGCCGCCGTACGACGGTCTCGTCGTCCTTCGGGCCGCCCCACTCGCCGGCGGTCAGCCACATCCCGCCCCGCTGGAACACCTCGCGCTCGTGCGCGAAGTAGATCCGCGGCAGGTCGATGCCCTCGCGGTCGATGTACTGCCAGACGTCCAGCTCGGTCCAGTTGGACAGCGGGAACACGCGGACGTGCTCGCCGGGGGCGTGCCGGCCGTTGTACAGGTTCCACAGTTCCGGGCGCTGGCGGCGGGGGTCCCACTGGGAGAACTCGTCGCGCAGCGAGAAGACGCGTTCCTTGGCGCGGGCCTTCTCCTCGTCGCGGCGTCCGCCGCCGAAGACCGCGTCGAACTTCTCGCTCTGGATCTTCTCCGTCAGGGGAAGGGTCTGGAGCGGGTTACGGGTGCCGTCGGCACGTTCCTTGAGTACACCGCGGTCGATGTAGTCCTGGACCGAGGCCACATGGAGGCGCAGCCCATGTGCGGAGACCACACGGTCGCGGTACTCAAGGACCTCGGGGAAGTTGTGTCCCGTGTCCACATGGAGGAGGGAGAAGGGGATCGCGGCCGGCGCGAACGCCTTCAGCGCGAGGTGCAGCATGACGATCGAGTCCTTGCCACCGGAGAACAGGATCACCGGGTTCTCGAACTCGCCCGCCACCTCGCGGAAGATGTGCACCGCCTCGGACTCCAGGGCGTCCAGGTGCGACAGGGCGTAGGGGGTGTGCGTACCCTCGCCGCCCGTCGTGGCCTTCGCGACGGTCGTCATGCCAGTCCCCTCTCGCTCAGCAGGGCGTGCACGGACGCCGCGGACTCCTGCACGGTCTGGTGCTGCGACTCGATCCGCAGGTCGGGCGTCTCGGGCTCCTCGTAGGGGTCGTCCACACCGGTCAGCCCGGTCAGCTCACCGGCGGCCTGCTTGGCGTACAGCCCCTTCACATCGCGCACGCTGCACACCTCGACCGGGGTCGCCACATGGATCTCCAGGTACGGCGTCCCGTTCTCCTCGTGCCGCTTGCGTACCGCGTCCCGGCTGTCGGCGTACGGCGCGATCACCGGCACCAGCGCCTTGACGCCGTTACGGGCCAGCAGCTCGGCCACGAAGCCGATGCGCTGCACGTTGGTGTGCCGGTCCTCGCGGGAAAAGCCGAGGCCCGCCGAGATGAACTCGCGGATCTCGTCGCCGTCGAGCACCTCGGCACGGTGGCCCTCGGCACGCAGCCGGCCCGCCAGCTCGTACGCGATGGTGGTCTTGCCGGCGCTCGGCAGACCCGTGAGCCAGACGGTGGCTCCGGTCGTCACGTGGTTCTCCTGAATCTGGTCGTTCGTCATCCGTGCAGCCCGCACTCGGTCTTGCCGCGGCCCGCCCAGCGGCCGGCCCGCGCGTCCTCGCCCTCCAGGACCCGGCGGGTGCACGGGGCGCAGCCGACGGAGGTGTAGCCGTCCATCAGCAGCGGGTTGGTGAGCACGCCGTGCTCGGTGATGTACGCGTCCACGTCGTCCTGGGTCCAGCGGGCGATCGGCGAGATCTTGACCTTCCGCCGCTTCTCGTCCCAGCCGACGACGGGGGTGTTCGCCCGGGTGGGGGACTCGTCGCGGCGCAGGCCGGTCGCCCACGCCTGATAGTCCTTCAGGCCCTCTTCCAGCGGCTGCACCTTGCGCAGCCTGCAGCACAGGTCGGGGTCGCGGTCGTGCAGCCTCGGGCCGTACTCCGCGTCCTGCTCGGCGACCGTCTGCCGGGGCGTGAGGGTGATGACGCGGACGTCCATCACGGCCTCCACGGCGTCCCGGGTGCCGATGGTCTCCGGGAAGTGGTAACCGGTGTCCAGGAAGACGACGTCCACACCCTTCAGCACGCGCGAGGCGAGATGGGCGACCACGGCGTCCTCCATGGAGGAGGTGACGCAGAACCTGGCCCCGAAGGTGTCCACCGCCCACTGGAGGATCTCCGGTGCGGAGGCGTCCTCCAGCTCGCGGCCCGCCTGCTCGGCGAGTGCCTTCAGCTCGTCGGTCGTACGTTCTTCCTGAGCCGTCGTCATGTCCGGTCGTCCCCTCCGTTGTCGGCTCGCTTCAGCCCCCGGGCCAGCAGCCCCAGGAACTTGAGCTGGAATGCGCGGTTGCACGCGCCGCATTCCCAGGCGCCGTGGCCCTGCTCGCCCGGACGCAGGTCCTCGTCACCGCAGTAGGGGCAGTGGAAAGGTGCGGCCCGCTCGCTCACGACAGGGCCTCCTCGGAAGCGCGGGCGGCCCAGGCGGCGAACCGTTCGCCGTCCCCGCGCTCCGCCTGGAAGCGCTTGAGCACCCGCTCGATGTAGTCGGGCAGTTCCTCCGACGTCACCTTCAGGCCGCGCACCTTGCGGCCGAAGCCCGCCTCCAGGCCGAGCGCGCCGCCGAGGTGCACCTGGTAGCCCTCGACCTGCTCGCCCCGGTCGTCGAGGACCAGCTGCCCCTTGAGACCGATGTCCGCGACCTGGATACGGGCGCAGGCGTTCGGGCAGCCGTTGAGGTTGATGGTGATCGGCTCGTCGAAGTCCGGCAGGCGGCGCTCCAGTTCGTCGATCAGCTGGGAGCCGCGCTGCTTGGTCTCCACGATGGCGAGCTTGCAGAACTCGATGCCGGTGCAGGCCATGGTGCCGCGCCGGAAGGAGGACGGCCGGGCGGTGAGGTCCAGCGCCTCCAGGCCCTCCACCAGCGAGTCGACCCGGTCCTGCTCGACGTCCAGGACGATCATCTTCTGCTCGACGGTGGTGCGGACCCGGCCCGATCCGTGCGCCTCGGCGAGGTCGGCGATCTTCGTCAGCGTGGCGCCGTCGACCCGGCCGACCCGCGGCGCGAAACCGACGTAGAAACGGCCGTCCTTCTGCCGGTGCACACCGATGTGGTCGCGCCACTGCTGCACCGGCTGCTCCGGGGCGGGCCCGTCGACCAGCTCGCGCTCGAGGTACTCGTCCTCCAGCACCTGCCGGAACTTCTCCGCGCCCCAGTCGGCGACCAGGAACTTCAGCCGGGCCCGGTTGCGCAGCCGCCGGTAGCCGTAGTCACGGAAGATCGAGATGACGCCCTCGTAGACGTCCGGGACCTCGTCGATCGGCACCCAGGCGCCGAGCCGCACGCCCAGCTTGGGGTTGGTGGACAGGCCGCCGCCGACCCATACGTCGAAACCCGGGCCGTGTTCGGGGTGCCGTACGCCGACGAACGCGACGTCGTTGATCTCGTGCACCACGTCCAGCAGCGGCGAGCCCGAGATGGCCGTCTTGAACTTCCGGGGGAGGTTCGAGTATGCCTTGTTGTTCAGGACGCGGCGCTTCATCTCCTCCAGCGCCGGCGTGGCGTCGATGATCTCGTCCTCGGCGATGCCCGCCACCGGGGAGCCGATCATCACGCGCGGGGTGTCGCCGCAGGCGGTGATCGTGGACAGGCCCACGCCCTCCAGCCGGTCCCAGATCGCGGGCACGTCCTCGATCCGGATCCAGTGGTACTGGACGTTCTGCCGGTCGGTGATGTCCGCGGTGCCGCGCGCGAACTCCTGGGAGATCTCGCCGATCACCCGCAGCTGCCGTGTGGTGAGCGCCCCGCCGTCGATGCGGACCCGCAGCATGAAGTACGAGTCGTCCAGCTCCTCCGGCTCCAGGATCGCGGTCTTGCCGCCGTCGATCCCGGGCTTGCGCTGGGTGTAAAGCCCCCACCAGCGCATCCGGCCACGCAGGTCGTTGGGGTCGATCGAGTCGAAGCCCCGCTTGGAGTAGACCGTCTCAATGCGTGTCCGCACATTGAGACCGTCGTCGTCCTTCTTGAACTGCTCGTTGCCGTTGAGCGGCGTGAAATGGCCAACGGCCCACTGGCCCTCACCGCGGTGACGACTCACCTTGCGGCGGGGCGCGGAAGCGGCGGGATCCTGCGGGGTGGCGGCCATGGTGGTACGTCCTTCGGGACAGCGACGGATGGGGCCGGCGCGTAGCGCCGTCGGTGAGGGCGGTGGGCGGGGGCCGGGCAAGCGGTTCTGACCTGCGCATACATGCTCATGCGGGCATGAGTGCGCGTCATTGCGCACGCGTGATCAGGTGCGAGGAAGGGGCGGCGGCGCTGAGGGTGTCAGCTCGCCGGACAGATGGCGCTGGACATGCGGCCGAGGTCGACGTGCCGCCGACTCACCAAGGCAATTCCAGTTCCAGACATGACGGAAGCGTGTCACGGCGATCTGGACACAGTCCAGCTTTATCCATCATGTGGACATCGGTGTCCCGAAATTCGAGACGAGGGTGTCGTCGCTCACATGCTCTGCCGGAGGGCTTGTCCCGGCAGGTCAGACGGGGTATGCCCCGGGCCAGGGGCCGGGGGTGGCCACGTCCGGTTCCAGCTCCACCTTGGTGTCGAACAGCTTGAAGCCGCGCCGCTGGTAGTTGTCCATCGCGAACTCGCCGTCCTTGCTGCACGTGTGCAGCCATACCCGCTTCGTCGGGGTCCGCCCCGGCCACCGTTCGGCCAGCTCCCAGGCGCGGGCCGTGCCGTACGACAGCAGATGGCCGCCGATGCGCCGGCCGCGGAAGGCGGGGATCAGTCCGAAGTAGACGATCTCGACGACGCCCTCGTCCTGGGGCTCCAGCTCGACATAGCCGGCCGGGGTGCCCCGGTCGTACGCCACCCAGGTCTCCACGCCGGGCCGCTCCAGGTACTCCCGCCACCGCGCGTACGTCCATCCCAGGCGGTCGGTCCAGCGGATGTCGCCGCCGGTCGAGGCGTACAGGAACCGGCTGAACTCGGGGGAGGGCACCTCGGCGCGGACGATCCGGACGTCGCCCTCGGGGGCGGCGGCGGGCAGGAGGTCGGCCGGGGAGGTCTGCTCCAGGGACCAGGTGGTGACAGGAACGCTGCTCATGCGGGCCAGGGAATCATCCCGCCGCCCGGTCTGTCGATCGGGTCCGGGGCGGCCGCGGGCGGCGGCCGGACCCCTCGTCCCGGGGCCGGCCGGCCCGGGGTCAGTCCAGGGAGCGGTCGAGGTCGGCCAGGGGCAGCGCGAACAGCATGCGGTCCGACAAGGACCAGACCTCACCCGTCTCCTGCCAGTAGGAAAGGGAGCCTGCTCCCTGCGCCCAGCAGCGGTCCGAGGCGTCGGCGCCGCACCGGGCGGCCCGGGCGCGGTCGGTGTTCTGCCGCCACAGCCCGCCGTGACCGTCCTGCGTGCCGGGCAGCCGTCCCACATACCAGGACGGCCCGTCCGCCCCGGGCTTCCGGTACGACAGCACGCCCCGGATCCCGTCCGCCCGGGTCCGGTACGCCTCCACCGAGTCCGCCCGCCCCGCGGCGTCCGTGGCGAGCAGTCCGGCGCGCGCCGGATCGGTGCTGAAGGCATACCGCCACAGCCGGGCGGGCCGGTCCTCGCCGGGCGCGGTCCACTCCGCGGCGACCAGGCTGTCGGGTGCCGTGCCGCGGTCCAGGGCGAGCGTGCCGGGGCAGGGCGGTCCGGAGGGCCCGCAACGGCCGGCGGCGAAGCGGTAGGAGCCGACCGCGGGCAGGACGTAGTCGTACCCGTCGGCGGACCAGCCGCCGGACACCCGGCCGATCCCCGGTCCGTCGACCGAGGTGCGCTGGATGCGGTCGAGGTCGTACACGTAGAGGGCGTCGGCGCTGCCGGCCGTGGTGGTGACGAGCAGCTTGTTCTCGTACCAGACCATGCCGGAGACGCCCGAGGCCAGACCTCGGTAGTCCCGCCCGCCGTCGACCGGTACCACCAGCAGCGCCCAGCGGTAGTCGAGGTGCGCGGGGTCGTCGGCGTCGACGAAGGCGACCTTGGCGAGGCCGCGCTCGGCCGTGCGGCCGGTGGTGGTGCTGTGGGTCGCGCCGGCGAGGACGACCCGGTGGGTGCCCCAGACGCCGTCGTCGTCGGCGTCCCCGGAGGTGGTCACGGAGGCGGGCCGCCAGTCGGTGGCGGTGTCGGCCGGGTCCCAGCAGTAGGCGCGGGCGGCGGCCGGGGCGACGGGCAGGGACGCCCGGTCGCCGGCGGAGCAGTCGGCGGCCTCCCGCAGGCCGCGGTCGGCGCTTTGGAGAACGGCGTCCACGCCGACCGGACTGCCCATGCCGGCGGCGAGGCGGTCCAGTGTGCGTGCGGGGACCGGATGCTCCTGGAGGCGGAGCCGGCCGGTGTCCGCCGTGGAGGTCAGCGGCTTGAGCGCCCCCGGACCCTCGGTGATCTCGGCCTGGGACGCGCTGATCAGGGTGGCGGTGGCGGTGAGCGCCAGCGCGGTCCCGGCCAGGACGGCGCGCAGGGCCGCGCCCCGTCTGCGTCGGCGGTGTCTGCCGCGATGCTTCATCTCTCCTCCAGACGGCGGGCCAACTGCGCCTCTTGATCCGTACGTTGACGCGAGGAGCAGGTGGGGAGGCCCGTACGGGATGCTACGGCAGGAACGGGCCGCGCAGGGCCAAGTCCGGCAGACGGGTGGCGGGCGCGCGTGCGGAGCCGGGTGCGGGCGAACGGTCGCCCTTGCTCAGGGCAGTTCGGCCCGGCTGCTCCGCGGGGCATTCCGTTTTCGGGCCACCGCCGGTGCCGTCGACTGCGGGAGCAGGTCACGGAGATCCTCCGGTAGGAGAACTTCCACTTCCGTGTCGTCGCAGAAACGATACGGCCGATGCTGGAGAAGCTCCCCAAGATACCGCCGGATCCTGGACATCTCGGCCCGCACGGTCACGGTCCTGGAAGGATCGCCGAACAGGTCCTCGGCCAGACCGGCCGCTCCGCGTCCGGTCCGGTGCTCGGCGAGCAGGAACAGCAGTTCGGCGTGGCGCGGACTGAGCTCCCGCGACCAGGAGCCCGCGGCGGCCGCGACCGTCACCGTGCAGCGGCCCGGCCGGGCCAGGTCCAGCAGGACCCGGCGGGCGGCGGCGGACGGCTCGTCCCCCACCCGCAGCAGCCAGCCCCCGGCCAGCGGCTCCACCGCGCACGGCCCGAGCGAGGGCAGCCACCGCCGGCCCGGCGTCAGCGACTTGGGCAGCGCCACCCGCCGTTGGTACGGCATCCCGGCCACGGCGGCCGTCCAGCCGTTGCCGTCCACCGCCAGCGCCCGCCCGTCCAGCCGGGCCAGCACCGGCGCCGCCACCGCGCGCAGCCGCTCCAGCGAGGCCGTGTGCACCTCCCGCAGCCGGGCCTCGGCCAGCTTGGCCACCGAGTCCACCCACGCGAGGGTGGCGGGATGCATGGTCTCCAGCGGGCCGCTGACGTCCACCACCCCGATCAGCCGGCCGTCCCGCGGATCGGTGATCGGGGCGCCCGAACACGTCCAGGAGGTCTGCGACCGTACGAAGTGCTCGCCGGCGAACACCTGCACGGGCCGCCGTACCACCGCGGGGGTGCCCACCCCGTTGGTGCCGACGACGTCTTCGCGCCAGTCCGCGCCGAGTTCGAAACCGAGCCCGTCGGCCTTGCGCAGTACCGGAGCCGCCCCCTCCCGCCACAGCACACGCCCCTCGGCGTCCGCGACGACCATGATGTGCTGGGCGACGTCCGCGACCGAAAGCAGCCCCTCGCGCAGCACCGGCAGGACGTGCCGCAGCGGCGACTCCTCCCGTCGGCGCCGTACCTCCTCGGAGGGCAGCGGACGGGATCTGAGATCCCGTTCGGGATCGACGCCGTTGCGCAGCATCCGCCCCCACGATTGCTCGATCACCGGCCGGGGCGCGACCCGCGCCCGGTGCCCGGCGAGCGTGGCCTCGCGCACCTCGCTCAGCACGCGCGCCGCCCGCGCCGCGTCCACGACGGCCAGGCGCGCGACGTTCATCGGCGGGTTCCCCACGGCGGTCCTCCCGGAAAAGGGCGTCGAACACTCTTGTCAAGCCGTCCGGGCGGCGGTTTCCGGTCCGGCTGTCCCTCTCATACTGCCGTTCCGGGCATGGCGGAGGCACAGACTCCGCGCATGTGCCCCCATAAGTTGCAACCCCCTGCAACCCTGGTGAACCCTCCGGGGGTGGCCGAGACTTGACCCTGACGCACTGCGCGTCCGCGGGCTCGACGGGCCCAGATGGCGGGGGTGGTGCCGTGTCGGCGCAGCACCACCCCCACCGCGGGTTCGCCGCGTCCGCGAGAGCGGGTGCGGCTCGGGGCGTACGACGGCCGCCGGCTCCTCGTCACCGGCGTGCGCACGACGTCCGCCGGCTCCCTTGTCAGCGGCGTGCGCACGGTCTTCGCCGGCTCCCTCGTCAGCGGCGCGCGCACGGTCTCCGCCGGCTCCTCGGCACCGGTCGCAGGGTTGCCCGCGGCCCCCGGGTCCGGCCATGACCGCCGGGATCAGAACGCCGGCCGGGCCCGGTCCACCACCGAGGCGAGGTCCAGGCCCATCGGCAGGGTGCCGAAGGACGCGCCGTGGTCGCCGCCCAGCCGGGACGCGCAGAAGGCGTCGGCGACCTCCGGGGGCGCGTGCCGCACCAGCAGCGAACCCTGGAGGACCAGCGCGAGCCGCTCCGCCAGCCGCCGGGCCCGCCCCTCGATGCCGTCCAGGTCGGCGAGTTCGGTGAACAGGTCCTTCACCGCCCGGTCCAGCCGGTGGTCGGCGCCGTGCGCCCGGCCGATCTCGACGAGACAGGCGTCCAGCGCGCCCGGCTCCCGTTGCAGGGCCCGGAGCACGTCCAGCGCCTGGACGTTCCCGGCGCCCTCCCAGACGGAGTTCAGCGGCGACTCCCGCACCAGCCGGGGCATGCCGGACTCCTCGACGTACCCGTTGCCGCCCAGGCACTCGGCGGCCTCCACCACCACCGGCGTACAGCGCTTGGTGATCCAGTACTTGGCGGCCGGCACCGCGAGCCGCAGGAAGGCGCGCTCCTGCTCGCCGCCGTCGTCGCAGGCCGCGGCGAGCCGCAGCGCGAGCGCGGTGGCCGCCTCCGACTCCAGCGCGAGATCGGCGAGGACGTTGCGCATCAGCGGTTTGTCGGCCAGCTTCCCGCCGAACGCCTCCCGGTGGGTGCAGTGGTGCACGGCCTGGGCCACCGCCTGCCGCATCAGGCCCGCCGAACCCAGCGCGCAGTCCAGCCGGGTCGCGGCGACCATCCCGATGATCGTGCGCACCCCCTGCCCCTCCTCGCCGACCCGGCGCGCCCAGGTGCCGGCGAACTCGACCTCGGCGGAGGCGTTCGCGCGGTTGCCCAGTTTGTCCTTCAGCCGCTGGAGGAGGAGGACGTTGCGGCTGCCGTCGGGCAGGATCCGGGGGACCAGGAAGCAGGTGAGCCCGTCCGGGGCCTGCGCGAGCACCAGGAACGCGTCCGACATGGGGGCCGAGCAGAACCACTTGTGCCCGGTCAGCACGTAGGTGCCGGCCTCCGCGAGGGGCCGCGCCTCGGTCGTGTTGGCGCGGACGTCGCTGCCGCCCTGCTTCTCGGTCATGCCCATTCCGAACAGCGCGCCGGGCTTCTGCCCGGGGGGCCGCAGCTCGCGGTCGTAGACCGTGGACGTCAGCCGGGGCTCCCATTCGGCGGCCAGCTCCGGGTCGGTGCGCAGCGCGGGCACGGCCGCGTGCGTCATCGACAGCGGACAGCAGGTGCCCGCCTCGACCTGCGTCCAGACCAGGAATCCGGCGGCCCGGCGCACCTGGCCGGCGGGCCGCGTCCAGGCGGCGGTCAGCCCGGCCGAGACGCCCTTGCCGAGCAGCCGGTGCCAGGCGGGGTGGAACTCGACCTCGTCGATCCGGTGGCCGTACCGGTCGTGCGTGCGCAGCCGGGGCGGGTGCTCGTCCGCCTGTACCGCCCACTCGTGCAGCTGGGCGGAGCCGGCGGCCCGGCCGAGCGCGGACAGCTCCGTACGGACCTCGTCCAGCACGTCGGGGGCGGTGTGCCGGTCCACGGCCTCGGTGAGGGCCCGGTCGGCGGTGAAGACGTCGTAGCCGACCAGCGGGGGCGGCTGGTTCGTCACGGTGTGGGTGGAGATTCCTGCCATGATTGCGAACCTACCCGGGACGGTGGCGCTGATGACCTCCAGAGTGGCACAGCGGCGCCGGGACGTGTGCCGGACCGTTCGTCGGCCCCGAAAGGTGAGTGCGGTCCCGTGCTGCGGATACCTTTGGGTCGTGCAGCCAGCAAGTGAAACCCCCGAGCGGCCGGCCGGCCGGCTCCACCGGGCCAGAGCCCTCTACCGGAACGTCTCCAAGCGCAGGACCGCCTGGCTGTTGCTCAAGGACACCGTCAACTCCTGCATGGAGTACCGCATCCTGGGCCTGGCGGCCGAGGCGGCGTTCTTCACGCTGCTGTCCGTGCCGCCGCTGCTGCTGAGCCTGATCGGACTGCTCGGCTACGTGGACGACTGGACCGGCGCCGACACCATCTCCAGCCTGGAGACCAACCTCCTCGAAGCCTCCCGCACGGTGCTGTCCGACAAGGGCGTCAAGGAGATCGCCGAGCCGATCCTGCACGACGTGATGCAGGGCGGCCGGCCCGACGTCATCTCCATCGGCTTCCTGTTCGCCCTCTGGTCGGGCTCGCGCGCGGTGAACGTCTTCATCGACACCATCACCGTCATGTACGGCCTGGACGGCGTCCGGGGCATCGTCAAGACCCGGATCATGGCGTTCCTGCTGTTCATCGTGGCCCTGCTGATCGGCTCGGTGGCGCTGCCGCTGATGGTGGCCGGGCCGGACGCGGTGGTCCGGGTGGTGCCCTGGTCGGAGACGGTCGTGCAGGTCCTGTACTGGCCGGTCGTGATCGTCCTGTCCATCGTCTTCCTGACGACGCTGTACCACGTCTCGGTGCCGGTACGTTCCCCGTGGATCGAGGACGTCCCCGGCGCGCTGGTCGCCCTCGCCATGTGGGTCCTGGGCAGTTTCCTGCTGCGCATCTACCTCACGCACACCATCGAGGGCGCCACGATCTACGGCTCCCTCGCCGCCGCCGTCGCCGTCCTGCTGTGGATCGGGGTGTCCGCCTTCGCCGTGCTCGTGGGCGCGGCGGTCAACGCGGCCATCGACCGGGTCTGGCCGGCCGCGGCCACGGCGGCCGCCCGCGAGGCCAACGAGCGGCTGCGGGAGGTGCAGGTCGCCGAGTACGTCGCCCGCGCGGCGGCGGCCCGGGAGGCCGACCCCGACGACCTCGACATGCCCTCCGAGTTCCCCGAGCGCTGGTCCCGCTTCCTCCCCCCGGAGGACGTGACGGCCCGCCTCCGCACCCACGCGAAGAACCCGCACCACGCACACAGGGGCCACGGCGCGAGCGGGGTGAACGGTGCCGGTGGCGCTGGTGGCGCTGGTGGTGCTGGTGGTGCCGCCGGTGGGGTCGATGGTGCCGGTGGGCCGAACGGGTTCGGCGGGGCTGGCGGAGCCGGAGGTGCGGGGGGTGCCGGTGGGGTCAACGGCGCCGGGGGACCGAACGGGTTCGGTGGACCCGGCGGGACCACGGGAGACTCGGCGCACCCGGATCAGTGAGGGTGAGCCGTCTCCACCCCCGGGTCCGGGCCCGTCGGTGGAGAACACGGCCGTGCGCGTCCTCCCTCTCTCCACCCGGCACTCCACCCGTGCTCCGATCCGCCGGACCCGCCCCCGCGCCTAGCGTGGTCGCGCGGGCCGGTGCCGTCCGGCCGGCAGCAGTACCGCCGGGCGCCGCCGTCGTCGCGTCGCACGGCACGGACCGGCACCGGGCAAGGAGGCGGCGGACATGGCGGACCCGACGAAGCACGCACGACCCCGCGGTACGAGGGGGAGCGCGGCCGGCAGCGGTGGTGCGACCGGAGTCGCCCGCGGCCCGCTGCTCGCCCTCGCCGTCGACATCGCCTTCCCGCTCCTCGTCTACTACGCGAGCCGCGCATTCGGCGCCGGTCAGGGACCGGCCCTGCTGCTGAGCGGCGCGCCACCGGCCCTGCGTCTGCTCGCGGGCGCGGTACGGCACCGCAGGATCGACGGCGTGGACCTGTTCTTCACGGTCCTGCTGGCCGCTGCCGCGCTGGTGTCCCTGATCGGCGGCGGCCCCCGCCTGCTGCTGTTCAAGGACGCCGCGCTGTCCCTCGTGGTCGGCGGCTGGATCCTCGGCACGGCATGCACCGGCAGACCGCTGGCCTTCCAGCTCGGCCAGCGGCTGCACCCGGGAGGCGTGGCCCGCGAGCGGACCAGGATCTGGCGGGAGTGTGCCGCGTTCCGCCGGGGACTGCGGGTGCTCACCCTGGTCTGGGGAACCGAACAGCTGCTGGACGGCGGACTGGGCGCACTGGCCGCCGCCACGCTGCCGGCCGACACCGTGCCGCTGCTCGTTCGGGTCCTCTCCCTCGTGCTTCTCGCTCTGGCCGCCGGGGCCACCGCGGCCTACGCCCGCCGCTTCCGGATACGCCACGTCCTCCCGCTGTTCGGCGCCCCCACGCCGGCGACGGCACCCGGCGACGGACCCGTCCCGGCGCGCTCGCCCGACCCGGCCCCGACCCCGCGCCCGAGCTGATCGACCGGTCCGGACGGGCACTCACCGCGGACGGCGCACGCGCCGCGCGGAGGGGCGGACGCACCGCGGACGCCGGCCGTCGGGGTGGCCGGCCCGTCAGGGCAGCGGGGTGCGGTGCAGGGTGACGAGCAGGCGCCAGACCCGGTGCGTGATCTCGGCGGGGGCGGCCGGGATGAGGCCGTGCAGCCAGTCGGCGAGCACCCCGGTGAAGGTCGCGGCCACGGCCGAGGCGACCAGACCGGGCTCGGGCGCGCCGGCCAGAGTGCGCTCGGCGTGGCTGCGGGCGCGCAGGTCCTGGTGGAGCACCAGGCCGAGCGGGCCGCCGCCGCCCGGCCGCAGCAGCTCCCGGTAGAGCCCGGCGTGCGGGGCCAGGCCGTCGAAGAAGGCGAGCAGGGCGGGCGGCGGAGCGGCGGGGTCGGGGGTGCCGCGCCAGGCGTGCAGGGCGTCCACGGCGTCACGGACCACATCGGCGCAGGCGTCGACGGCCAGCGCTTCCAGGTCGGCGTAGTGAACGTAGAACGTGGCGCGGCCGACCCCGGCCCGGCGCACCACCGAGGCGACGCTGACCTCGGTCAGCGGGCGCAGGGCGCACTCCTCCCACAGGGCCCCGCGCAGTCTGGCCCGGGTCCGGGCCGCGCGGGGATCCCCCGGCGCCGTGCTCACCCCGCCGCCAGGACCGCGGCCAGCGCCACCGCCCCGGGCAGCGCCTGGGCGAGCAGGATGCGCCGGTTGGCGGTGATACCGCCGTACAGGCCGGCGACGAGCACGCAGGCAAGGAAGAACACCTGGGCCCGGAACCCGGTCGGATCGCCGGCGATCAGCCCCCAGACCAGCCCCGCCGCCAGGAACCCGTTGTAGAGACCCTGGTTCGCGGCCAGCGGTGCGGTCGCACGGGCCATGGCCGCATCGAAACCGGAGAGCGCCCGCCCCGGCTTCTTCTCCCACAGGAACATCTCCAGCACCAGGATGTAGGCGTGCAGCGCGGCCACCAGACCGACCAGCACCTTCGCGGTCATCTCCACAGCGGTTCCACTCCCCTAATTTTATGGACAGATGTCCAGAATACATGGACAGGTGTCCAGGAAATCAGGGAAGTCGACGAGTGCACGGACCGGCCCCGCGCCGGTCTCACGCCCCGCGTCGGTCTCACGCCCCGCGTCGGTCTCACGCCCCGCGTCGGTCTCACGCCTCGCGTCGGCCTCCGCGCCGTGCCGGCGTCGTACCCTGGCTCCCGTGTACGCGGAGCGGGGGTCCCGGCTGGCGGGCGCGGTCGTGTGGACGAACTCCCCGACCGGGGCCGGTGTCCGGCCCGTGCTGCCCGACGGCTGCATGGACCTGCTGTGGAGTGATGGCCGGCTGCTGGTCGCGGGTCCCGACACCCGCGCCTACCTTCCCGAGGGCCCGGACCGTTCCTGGGCGGGCATCCGCTTCCGCCCCGGCGCCGCGCCCGCCCTGCTCGGTGTCCCGGCGAACGAACTGCGCGATCTGCGGGTGGAGTTGGCCGACCTCTGGCCCGCGGCCGGGGTCCGGCGGCTGCGCGAGCGCATCGCTGCGGCGTCCGACCCGGCGAGCGCGCTGGAGGACATCGCCCTGGAGCGGGCGGCGGGCGCGGAAGCCCCGGATCCGCTGTTGCGGCGGCTGGTGGAGTGCCTGGACGAGGGGCGCCCGGTGTCCGCGACGGCCGGCGAACTCGGCCTCGGTGAACGCCGGTTGCACCGCCGCTGCCTGACCGCGTTCGGCTACGGGCCGAAGACCCTGGCCCGGATCCTGCGGTTGCAGCGGGCGCTGGCCCTGGTCCGGTCCGGGACGCCGTACGCCGAGACGGCGGTCCGCGCGGGCTATGCGGACCAGCCCCATCTGGCGCGGGAGGTGCGGGCCCTGGCGGGAATGCCGCTGGGGGAGCTACTCGGCGGGGGCGGGTAGCGGAGCGAACAGGTCGACGCCGTTGCCGTCGGGGTCGTGCACGATGGCGTACCGCTGTCCCCAGAAGGCGTCCCAGGGTGCCAGTTCGCCGTGGTGGCCGGCGGCCACCAGCTCCTCGTAGCGGGCGTCGACGCCGGCGGGGGAGTCGCAGCGGAAGGCGAGCGAGATCCGCCCGCCGCCGGCGGGCGGCTGCCGGCCGGGGTGGAAGGAGCGGATGGTCTCCTCGGTGTCGAGGGCGAGGACGAGGCCGCCGGGCAGCCGGGCCTCGACGTGCGGCTGGTCCTCGGCCCCCTCGGGGAAGACGAGCCCGAGGCGGCGGTAGAAGGCGAGCGAGGCGGCGAGGTCGGAGGTGACCAGGCCGATCACGGCGAATTGTTCGGTCATGCGGCCACCGTAGGCAGTGGCCGGTCAGCCGGTCTTGAAGGAATCGGACACCGGCGGCGGGCGCCGCCCCGGTTCCGGGCGCGGCGCGCGGCGGTCCGGGCCGCGCGCGGAGAGGTGTTCGGCGAGCACGAAGGTCACGCTGATCAGCAGGGACCAGGCGGCGAACTTGGTCAGGGGCACCGGCTGCCAGCCGCCGAGCTGCTGGGGGTAGCTCCAGGCGCCCGCGTAGGTCGCGGCGTTCTCGGCGACCCACAGGAAGAAGCCGATCAGTACGAAGGAGACGGCCAGGGGCATGCGGTAGCGGTGAGCGCCCACGCTGAAGCCCACCCAGGTGCCGGCGGTCGCGACGGTCATCGCCAGGGCGAGCGGCCAGCGCAGGTCGGGTATCCAGTGGTGGGTGAAGAAGTTGAGGTAGACGGCGGCCGCCACCACGGTCGTGGCGGCGGCCCGGTAGCGGGTGTAGCGCAGCCGCATCAGGCGACGGGCCCGGCAGATGTAACTGGCGACCGCCGCGTACATGAAGCCTCCGTACAGCGGGACTCCGGCGACCTTGGTGAGGGCGTCCTCCGGGTAGCTCCACGACCCCAGACGCACCTTGACCAGCTCGAACAGCAGCCCCAGCAGGTGGCAGGCGGCGATCACGGCGGTGTCCCGCCGGGTCTCCCAGCCCATCCGGCGGGCGGCCAGCGTGAGCAGCACGCCGTAGACCAGGACCAGGTCGTAACGTGCCACGGGCAGCGGGGGCAGCAGCCGGGACGCGCCGATCCCGGCCAGCAGTGCCACGGCGAAGGCGCAGGCGCGGGCCTGTGCCACCCCGAACCGCACGAGTTGCCCGAGCCCGTACCGGACTCCGCTCGTGCCGGACCTCTCCTCCATGCGCAGGCCCCCTCCTTCGCGCGACGGCGAGGGGCCCGATACTAGAGACGCAATTGAACATGTTCAAATGTGCGGCGCGATTCCTGGTCCGGGCCCGGTCCACGCCAGGGCCGGACGACGCGGGCGCACGTCCGCGGAGCCGCCGAAGCCGGCCGGGCCGTTCGGCGGGTCACGGTGCGGGATCGGCGCCGCCCCGCGGAGCGCCTCTGCGGCACCATGGGCGCATGATCCGTACCGTACGCACCCTGCCGCCGCTCCTGCTCCTGCCCGCGCTGCTCGCGGCGTGCGGCACCGAGAAGGCGGATGCCGGCGACGCCCGGGAGCCGGCGCCCGCCACCGCGACGGCGCCCGCCACCGCGACTGCGGACGCCAGCGCCACCGGCAAGCCCTCGCCCGCCGCCACGGACCGGGCCGAACTCGACGCCCGCCTGCGTGCGTTGGGGATCTCCCCGGAACTCGTCTACCTCACCGACGTGCCCGGCTTCACGCTCGCGCAGCAGTCCATCGGGGTGAACGGGGACGACGGGTTCTCCGCCTCGTACTGGGCGAAGGACGGTTCCGTACTGCACCTCTACGCCGAGCGGGGCAGTGCCGGCGACTGCCCCGACGGTCACGTCTGCGTGGCCCCGGCGAAGGGCCGGGTGGTGCGGATCTACGGCGAGAAGGTGACGTCCGGGGTGCTCCGCGAGGCCGCGGCCGCCGTCCACCGGCCCGCCCCGGCGGAACTCGTCGGACTCCTGCCGCCGGCCCGCACCGCGACGGCTCCCGTGCGGCGCGGCGACCTCCCGTCGTACGGCGACGGAGCGCCCGACAACAGCGTGGGCGAGGGCGGTTGAGCGGACCAAGTGACGTTTCTGCGGTGAACCGGTTCCACCATTGGGGTGAGTAAAGCTCGCGTAGGAGGAAGGTCACGTGACTATCTAGAGATGCTCTTGTCTTGGCAAAGGGCGTCGAGACGCGTGGCCCCCGCCCCGCGTCACCCACCCACAGGAGGAGCCGGACCTTGACTTACGGGAAGAAGCTGCGCGAGCGCATCGCCGGGCCCGGGACCACACCGCTGATCGGCGTGTACGACATGTACTCGGCGTCGATCGCGGCCAAGCACTACGACGGGATGTTCGTATCGGGCTTCGGGTTCGCGGCCTCGTACTACGGGCTGCCCGACATCGGGTTCATCGCCTGGCCCGACATGGTGGCCTTCGTCCAGAGGCTGCGGGGCGCGTTCCCGCACCACCATCTGCTGGTCGACATCGACGACGGGTACGTCGACCCCGAGGTCGCCTGCCACGTCGTCGAGGGACTGGAACGCATCGGCGCCTCCGGGGTGATCCTGGAGGACCAGAAGCGGCCCCGCCGCTGCGGGCACGCCGACGGCAAGCAGGTGCTGCCGCTGGAGGAGTACCTGGAGAAGCTGCACAAGGTCCTGGAGACCCGTAAGGACCTGGTCGTCGTCGCCCGTACGGATGCCACCGACGAGCACGACATCCTGCACCGCGCCGAGCGGCTGGCCGCCACCGACGCGGACGTGGTCCTGGTCGACGGAGTGCGCAGCGTCGAGTGGATCGAGCGGATCCGGAAGGTCGTCGGGGACAAGCCCCTGCTGTTCAACCAGATCGCCGGCGGCAAGTCGCCCCGGCTGTCCCTGGGGGAACTGTCCGAGCTCGGCGTGGACGTCGCCATCTACAGCACCCCGTGCCTGTTCGCCGCGCACGAGGCGATGGACTCCGCGCTCTCCGGTCTGAAGGCGGCGGACGGCCGGCTGCCGGAGGTCGATCCCGCGAGCGGGATCGGCGTGAAGGCGTCCACCAGCCTGCTGGAGCGCAACATCGCCCCCGAGCGGCTCACTCCCGAGGGCGTGGGCGTGTGACCGGTGCCGTGTCCCGGCTGGGGCTCGCGGCGGTGGCGACGGCCGCACTGCTCGGGGCCGGTGCCGCGCCCGCGGGCGCGTCCGGAAGCCTGATCACCGTGATCGACAACTCGCACGCCGACTCCTGGCTGGAGGTCGATCGCGCGGCCAACGTCCAGAACGGCAGCGGCACCGCCGGCAGCGACCACGACGGCAGCGCCGTGGACGTGGTGGAGGCCCTCGCCGCCGCCGGCCGCGACGAGGAGGACACCCCCGTCCGGGACACGGCGCACCCCACGGGCCAGGACCGGCAGCCGGAGGTCACCGGCCAGGGCCGGCAGCCGGACGTCACCGGCCGAGGCGTCACCGGCGAGGACGAGCAGGGGGCCACCGGCCAGGGCGAGCAGGGGGCCACCGGCCAGGGCGAGGAGGACTGAGGAACATCCGGGCGGGACGGCGGCCGGGCACCCCGTACGGGCGGTGGCCGGCCGCCGCCGTGCGGCCCGTGTGCTCCCGCTTCTCAGTCCTCCGTGAGGTCGGGCCGGCCGTTCTCGTCGACCTCGACGTCCTCCTTCGGGTCGTGTTCGTCGGCGGGTCCGGCGACGGTGGCGCGCTGCAGTCCGGCGACGGTGGCGCGCTGCTGTCCGGGGGCGAGGGTGTGGCAGGCGGCGTGGGCCGTGCCGTAGGCGGTGACCAGGGCGACTGCCGCCCCGGCCAGGGCCCCTGCGGTACGCGTGGTGTGGTTCATGCCCGGCGAACGAGCTCCGCCGGGACATGTCACCGCCGCGCCTCCGAACGGGGCCTCGGTGTCACGCAGTCGGCCGGTGGAGGGGGCGTACGCGAAGCGGCCCCGGCGTACGCGCCGCGGCCGGGAGGCACGGCACGTGCCGGGCGGCCCGGCACACGGCCGGGGTACGCCGAACGGCCCAGTGAACGGCCCCTGCACCGGAATACCCCGGCGCCCTGTGGTGCTCTGATGTGAACGGTGCACCGCGCCGCGGTGCCGGCGCGCGCGGATGCAGGAGCGCGGCGAAGGGCTGGTGGGCGATGACGGCAGACCAGACGGGCCCCGTGGTCAGAACGCCCCACGGGGCCGTACGCGGCCGGTACGAGCGGGGGGTCGCGGTCTTCCGGGGCATCCCGTACGCCGCTCCGCCCTTCGGCCCCCGCCGGTTCCGCCCGCCCGAGCCGCCCGAACCCTGGGACGGGGTGCGGGACGCCGGCGCCTTCGGGCCGACCGCGCCGAAACCGCCGTACTCCGAGGCGTTCGCCCAGTACCTGTCCGACCCCGACATACCCGGTGACGACTGCCTCAACCTCAACGTCTGGACCCCCGAGCCGGGGCCCGGCGCCCGCCTCCCCGTGCTGGTCTGGCTGCACGGCGGCGCCCTGACCAGGGGTTCCTCGGCAGTGCCGGTGTACGACGGCAGCGCGTTCGCACGCGACGGGGTCGTCTGCGTCTCGGTCAACTACCGGCTGGGGGTCGAGGGCTACGGACTCTTCCCGGACGCGCCCCCGAACCCCGGACTGCGCGACCAGCTCGCCGCCCTGCGCTGGGTGTACGACACGATCGAGGTCTTCGGCGGTGATCCCGGCCGGATCACCCTGTGCGGCCAGTCGGCCGGCGCCATCAGCGTGGGTGCCCTGCTCGCCGCGCCCGGGACACAGGGCCTGATCCGGCGGGCCGTGCTGCAGAGCGGCCCGCCCGAGGTCTGCGAGCGCGAGAAGGTACGGCGGTTGGTGCGCCGCATGGCCACCCGGCTCCGGATCCCCGCCACCGCCGAGGCGTTCGCCGCAGTCGACCGGGAACTGCTGCTGCGCACCCAGGCCGAGGCCGGCCGGCTCAGCAGTCCGGTGCTGGGCGGGCCCGCGTTCGGCATCGTCGTGGACGGCGACCTGGTGCCCCGCGACCCGCTGAAGGCGCTGACCGAGGGCACCGCCGCCCGGGACGTCGAACTGCTCATGGGCTGGACCCGGGACGAGTACCGGCTGTGGCTGGTGCCCGGCGGGCTGCTGGAGCGCGTCGACCGGCTCGGTGCCGTCGCCCTGGCCGGGGCCATGGCCCGCTGCCATGCCGGTCACGAGGTTCCCCGCGGCTACCGGACCCTGCACCCCGACGCCGGCGCCGCCGAGACCGTCGGCCAGATGGTCACCGACCACCTGTTGCGGGGGCCGCTGCACCGGCTCGCCGACGCCCGTCCCGGCAGCTCCTACCTGTACGAGTTCGCCTGGCCCTCCGGCATTCCCGGCCTGGGGTCCTGCCACGCCCTGGAACTGGGCTTCGTCTTCGGCACCGGGGACGCGCCCGAGTCGAAGAAGCTGGCCGGCGAGGGTGCCCCGCAGGAGCTGTGCGACGTCATGCACGCCGCCTGGGTGCGGTTCGCGGCGACCGGGGACCCCGGCTGGCCGGCCTGGGACGCCACGCACCCGGTACGGATCTTCGACCTCGACGCCCCGGAGCTCGCCCACGGTCCCCGGGACGCGGAGATGGCCCTGTGGTCGGCCGCGCCCGCCGTCCCCGAACCGCCGCGCACCCTCGTGCCCCGTGCCCCCGGCGCCGAACTCGCCGCCGCGATGCGCCGGCTGCGCCGCTCGGTGGGCGCCCTGCGTCACTGACCGGACGGGCCGCCCTCCGCGGCGGGGGCACGCCGCTCAGACCACCCGCGCCATGGCGGCGATCGCTTCCGGCCCCACCCGGCAGCAGCCCCCGATCAACCGCGCCCCCGCCTCGCGCCACGCCGTGATCTCCGCGGCGCTGAACGTCGTGCGCCCCTGCCAGGCGCGTGTCCGCGCGTCCCAGCCCTCACCGCTGTTGGGATAGACCACGACCGGTTTGCCGGTGACCCGGGCCGCGATCTCGACGGCGGGCCCGGCGTCCGCCGGCGCACAGCAGTTCACGCCGACCGCGATCACCTCGTCCGCGTCGGCGGCGAGAGCGAACGCCTCCTCCAGCGACTGACCGGCCCGGGTGCGCGGGCCGTCGACGGTGTACGACAGCCAGGCCGGCACCCCCAGCCCCCGTATCGCTCGCAGCAGCGCGGCGGCCTCGTCGGTGTCCGGGACCGTCTCCAGCGCCAGCACGTCCGGCGCGGCGGCGGCCAGCACCTCGATCCGGGGCCGGTGGAACCGCTCCAGCTCGGCCACGCTCAGCCCGTACCGGCCCCGGTACTCGGAGCCGTCGGCGAGCATCGCCCCGTACGGTCCGACCGAGGCCGCCACCCACAGCGGCCGTCCGACGCCCGCGTCCGCCGCCCGCCCGGCCGCCGTGCGGGCCAGCTCCACGCTGCGGGCGAGCAGCAGCGCGGCTTCCTCGCGGCCGAGGCCGCGCTTGGCGAAGCCCTCGAAGGTGGCCTGGTAGCTGGCCGTGATCGCCACGCTCGCGCCCGCGAGGAAGTACGCGAGGTGGGCCTCGGTGATCGCCTCGGGCCGCTCGGCGAGCAGCCGCGCCGACCACAGCTCGTCGCCGAGGTCGTGCCCGGCCGACTCCAGCTGATTGGACATGCCGCCGTCGAGCACGACCGTCCCGGCGGCGAGGGCGTCGGCGAGGCTGGGGGAGGTGTCGCTGGTCATGTCCCGACGCTAGTCGAAGCGGAACGCGCGTGGTCCCGGTGTCCAGCAGGTGAGGAGGGGGGCGGGCCCGCCCCGGGCCGTGCTTTCCCGCGCCTTCTCCCGGCCGCCCCGCTTCCGGCCGGCACACCCGGGTCCGGGAACCCGGCCGGAGGGCGGACGGCACCCCCGGCGTCGGCGGGTCCGTCGCCGACCGTGTGAGGGAGAGTGCGTGAGAGCCGGGCCGCCGCGCGTGAGCGGGCGGCCGGGGCCGCCGGATCACGGCACGAGGACGATCTTGCCTCTGGTGCGCCTCTCCTCGATCCTGCGGTGGGCCTCGGCCGCTTCGGCCAGCGGATGGACGTGCCCTATCGAGACTCGCAGCCGGCCGGCCTCGATGCGCTCGGTGATCCGCTCCAGCGACTCCCCGGAGGGCTCGGCCGTCACCCATGTGTAGCGCAGGCCGCGGGCGGCGGCCCGCCGCTCGTCGGTGCCCGGGTCGATCGAGGCGCCGACGAGCAGGCCGCCCGGCCGCAGCACGTCGAGGGACCGGGGCCCGTAGGCGCCGCCGACCAGGTCCAGCACGGTGTCCACCGGAGCGACGGCGGTCCGGAAGTCGGTGGTGGTGTGGTCGATCAGCTCGTCGGCGCCCAGCCCGCGCAGGAAGTCGTGGTTGGCCGCCCGCGCGGTGCCGACGACCTGCGCCCCGAGCTCCTTGGCCAGCTGCACCGCGACATGGCCGACGCCGCCCGCCGCCGCGTGCACGAGCACTCGGTCGCCGGGCCGGACCCGTGCCAGCACGGCCAGCGCCTGCCAGGCGGTGATCGCGACCAGCGGCACGGCTCCCGCGTGCGCCAGGTCGAGGTTCTTGGGTGCGAGGGCCAGCGCGTCGGCGGGCACGGCGGTGAACTCGGCATACGCGCCGTGCCGGGTGACGGCGAGCATGCCGTACACCTCGTCGCCCGGCACGAACCGTGTCACCCCCTCCCCGACCCGCTCGACGACGCCGGACACGTCGTTGCCCGGCGTCCACGGCAGAGGCACCAGTTCCGGCACGCGCCCGGAGCGGAGCACCGCGTCGCCGGGGTTGACCCCGGCCCCGGCGACCCGCAACAGCACCTCCCCGGGGCCGGGTTCCGGCACAGCGGTCTCGGTGTGGGTGAGCACCTCCGGGCCGCCGAACTCGGTCTGGACGACGGCGTGCATACGGGCGGACATCAGGACTCCTCGGCAGGGGATCGCGGTGCGTTCCATGCTCGGGCCGGGCGATGCCCCTGCGGAAGAAGGCACTTGTCTGATATCGAGGTTCCTCATGGATACCGGCTTCGACCTGAGGAAGCACGGCGGTGTGGAGATCTTCCTCCGTGACTGCCCCACCCGTGCCGTGCTCGAACTGATCGCGGGCAAGTGGACCATGCTGGTCCTGGTGGCGCTCGAGGACGGGCGGCCCATGCGGTTCGCGGAACTGCGCCGGCGCCTGGACGGCGTGACGCCGAAGGTGCTGACGCAGACCCTGCGCGCGCTGGAGCGCGCGGGCCTGCTCGACCGCCGTGTGTATCCGACCGTGCCGCCGTGCGTGGAGTACCGGCTGACCGGACTGGGCAGGCAGCTGGGCGGGCTGGTGCAGACCGTCACCGACTGGTCGCAGGCGAACATCGCCGCCATCCAGACCGCCCAGCGGGAGTACGACGAGCGCGCCGCCCCCTGACGCACCGGGCCGGCAGGCCGGTCGCGCCGGTCGCCGTGCGCGCGGCCGCGCGGGTGTCGACGACGCGGTCCGAGTCGTCGTCACGGAAACGCTTTCGCCTCCTCGTCCCAGGTGATCGGGTGAATTCCGCCCGCCAGGAAGGACTGCCACCGCCGTGATCGAACTGCCCGCCGACGACCGGGTGTCGAGCCCGTACACCGGATACACCCGCGCCCACTGGGAGGCCGCCGCCGACGCGCTGCTCGCGGCCGTCGAGCCGTACGCCACCCCCGATCGCGCCCTGTACCACCTGCCCGGCGACCATGTGAGCCGGTCCGGACACCTCTCCGACGGCCTGGAGGGGTATGCGCGCACGCTGCTGCCGGCCGCCTTCCGGCGTGACGAGACCGTGCTCGGGCGCTACGCCGAGGGTCTCGCGGCCGGTCCCGGCGGGGTCTGGCCGCGGGTCACCGACCGCGGCCAGCCGCTGGTGGAGGCCGCCTCGATCGCGCTCGCCCTGCGGCTGACCCGTCCGCTGCTGTGGGACCGCCTGGACGACGCCGTACGCGAGCGGACCGCCGACTGGCTCGCGGACGCCCTCACCGCCGAACCCTGGCCGTGCAACTGGGAGCTGTTCCCGGTCACCGTCGGCGGCTTCCTCGCGGAGATCGGCCACCGGGAGGACGCGGCGCGCGAGGCGATCGACCGCGGGTTGCAGCGGATCGAGGACTGGTACGCCGGCGACGGCTGGTACACGGACGGCGACGGCCGCAAGTTCGACTACTACAACGGCTGGGCCCTGCACCTCTACCCGGTCCTGCACGCCTGGCTCGCGGGCGACGCCGGCCTGCTCTCCCGCTACGGCCGCCGGCTCTCGCGCCACCTCACCGACTACGCCCGCCTCTTCGGCGCCGACGGCGCCCCCCTGCGCCAGGGCCGCTCCCTCACCTACCGCTTCGCGACGACGGCCCCCCTGTGGCTCGGCGCCCTGACCGGACACACCCCGCTGCCACCGGGCGAGACACGGCGGCTGGCCTCCGGCGCGCTGCGCTACTTCCTCGACGGCGGCGCGGTCGACGAACGGGGTCTGCTGCCGCTCGGCTGGCTCGGCCCCGACACCTCGCTCGTGCAGAACTACTCGGGCCCCGCCTCCCCGTACTGGGCCGGCAAGGGCTTCCTCGGCCTGCTGCTGCCGCCCGGGCACGAGGTGTGGACGGCCCGGGAGGAACCGGGCCCGGCCGACGGCGCGGACCGGGCACACCCCGTGCCGTCCCCCAACTGGCTGGTGCAGTCCACCCGCGCGGACGGTCTGGTCCGGCTGCACAACCACGGCAGCGAGGACGTCCGCTACGACCCCTGCTACACCCGGCTCGCCTACTCGACCGCCACCGCGCCCGTGCCCTCGTACGACAACAGCGTGATCGTCGGCGGTGATCCGGGCCGTACGGAGATCGAGCCGCTCGGCACGGGTGAGGGGTGGATCGCCTCCCGGCACACCGGGGGCGCCGGGAGCACGGTCACCAGCCTGGTGGCCGTCCGGGGCGCCGTGGAGGTGCGGGCCCATCTGGTGGCGGGCGCGGCCCCCGGGACGCCGGTGCGGGTGACGGGCTGGCCGGCCGGCCAGGGCGCCCGGGCCGAACTCGTGCCGGTCAACGGCCTGTCGGCGGAGCTGACGGGGACGACCGGGGAGAGCGGGCCCACGCTGTTCGTGGCGCTCGCCCGGCTCACCGGGGAGCAGGATCCGCCGCCCCTCACCGAGCTGGTGTCCGTGGCGGTGCGGGCGGCCGGCGACGCTCACGCGGGCCACGAGGTGCGCGTGGACTGGGCGGCGGGCCCGGTGGCCGTCTTCCGGTTCACGGCGTGGGACGGGGGGTCCGGGGAGCCGTCGTGGTCGGTGACGCCCTCATGAGCGGCCGCGCCGTCCCGGGCCGGCGCTCTCCGCGCACGTTTCGGCGGGCGCCGAAACGACGGGGGCCTGGCGTGGCCCCATGACCGCAGAGGCTCCGGGCCGTACCTCCTCTCGGTCGACGCCGAGGACGGATTCAGCGAGGACCCGGACGACGTCGCGCGACTGGCGGGGGAGTTGTGGGCGGCCGGGGCCGTCGGTGTCGACCTGGAGGACGGCCTGGGCCCGGCGGGCCGGCACGCGGCGAAGATCGCGGCCGTGAAGGCGGCCGTACCGGGCCTCTTCGTCAACGCCCGCACCGACACCCCCTGGGCGGGCCGGGGCGACGAGCGGGACACCCTGCGCCGGCTCGACGCCTATCAGGAGGCGGGCGCGGACGGGGTGTTCGTGCCCGGCCTGACCGACCCGGAGCGGATCGCGGCCCTCGTCCGGCACACCGCCGTCCCGCTCAACGTGCTCTACTCGCCCACCGGGCCCACGCTCGCCCGCCTGGCCGACCTCGGCGTCTGCCGGGTCAGCCTGGGCTCGCTGCTCTACCGCAGGGCGCTCGGCGCGGCCCTGGACGCGGTGGCCGACATCGCGGCCGGGCGCGTCCCGGGCGGCACGACCCCCTCCTACGCCGACGTCGGCGCGCTCGGACGCAGTGTCCCGGCGAGCACGTCCGCGAACTCCTCCGGGTGATCCAGCGTGCCGAGATGGCCGCCCGGGAACTCGGCGCAGGCGCTGCCCAGCCGTTCGGCGAGGAACCGGGCCGTGCGGTCCAGGAGCTGACCGCGTGAGGCGGCGCCGACGGCGATGGTGAGGCGGCCCGGGGGCGGGGCGACCGCGGGCGCGTACCGGCTGAACGGACCGAGGACACGGGCCAGGAAGACACCCTTCGGGGTCGCCGACTCTCCCTCGGCGGGCGGCCGTCCGGGCCCGTCCAGCTGTGCGATCAGCCCGGCCCGCAGCGCCGCCCCGTCCGGCAGGACCGTCACGCAGGGCGGCTCGTGCGCCACCACGTGCGCCAGCCGCTCGGGGTGGCGGGCCAGCAGGTCCAGGACCGCGATGCCGCCGGAGCTGGTGCCGAACACGTACGCCGACTCGCCCTCGGGCAGCACCGCGTCCAGCACCCGCCGCGCCCCCTCGCTCCAGTCGGCCACCCGCTGCTCGGCGACCGGCCGTCCGAGCCGGCCGTGCGCGAGGCCCAGCGGGTCGTACGTCACCACGGTGAAGCGGGTCGCGAGCCGCTCGGTCAGCGGCCCGAGGCCCATCGGGTGTCCGGCCCCGCCCGGCACGATCAGCAGCACGGGACCGCTGCCCGTGACGTCGTGGTACGGCGTGTCAGTCATCGTTGTCCGTCTCCCGGGGCCAGTGCGCGAGGGCGAGGTGCAGGGCGTCGACCGCCTTGTCCCAGGAGGCCCGTACGTCCCGCTCCGCGCCGAAGCCGCCCGCGCTCTCCAAAACGCAGTAGCCGTGGAAGGTGCTGCGCAGCAGGCGTACGGCGTCGGTGAGGTCGGGTTCTTCCAGGCCGTACGCGCGCAGCATGCCGTAGGTGATCTCCGCGGTGCGGCGCAGCGCGGGGGAGTCGGCGATCAGGGCCTGGTCGATGCGGATCTGGGTGGCCGCGTACCGGCCGGGGTGCTCCAGCGCGTAGTCACGGTAGGCACCGGCGAACGCCGTCAGCGCCTCCTTGCCCGCCCGCCCGGCCACGGCCGCCGCGATCCGGTCGATCAGCTCGCCGCCCGCGTGCAGCGCGAGCCGGGTGCGCAGGTCCTGGAGATTGCGGACGTGCGAGTACAGACTCGCGTCCTTGACGCCGAAGCGGCGGGCCAGCGCGGAGAGGCCGACATGGTCGAAACCGACCTCGTCCGCCAGCTCCGCGGCGGCCGCCACCAGCCGCTCGACGGTGATTCCCGCCCGGACCACGGTCCCACCTCCTTGGATGTCTAGGAAGAATCCTAGACCATCTAGGAAACGGGCGTGTGCAGACGCTCGGCGCCGTCCCGCACGGCACCCGCGGCCGCGCTCGGGCCGGCTCCCGCCCGGCCCCGGCCGGGTGAAGGGCCGGCCGGGGCCGGGTCGGGACGTACCGGTCAGCCGGACTCCGGGGAACCGGACGGGGCGAAGACGAAGGAGAACTCCGCCGGTTCGGCCCGCAGGTGGTACCGGGGCAGCGGGGCCGGGCCGCAGGACTGGGAACCGATGCCGTGCAGGCCGTGGTCGAGATGGACCCAGACCGTGTCCCCGGCCACCAGATCGGAGCGGTGGGCCGCGGCGTCCAGCTGCTCGGTGGTCCAGCGGCGGGCGGTGAGGTGGAAGACGGGGTCGCCCTCGACGCGCAGGCCGCCCAGCTCCGCCCAGCGGACGTCGCTGCGGGCGCCGTTCTCCTGGGGGCGCACGTACGGGGTCTGGAGAGCGTCCACGGTCGACTCCCAGCGGCCGATCGCGGCCGCCTCCCGGGTGTCCGGGTAGGCCTCGCCGGGACCGCCGCCGTACCAGCGCACGCGGTCGGCGGCGCGGAGCCCGAAGCGGATGCCGAGACGGGGCAGCGGCACGGTCCAGTCGCCGTCGGGGACGGTGGACACCGTCAGCCGGAGCCGGTCTCCGTCCGACGTCCAGCGGTACACGGTCGACAGCCCCAGTTCCCGGGCGGCCGGCGCCACCCGGGTCCGGACCGTCAGCGCGTCCTCGCCCACCTCCACCGCGTCCAGGCGGTGCCGCATCCGGTGCAGGCCGAGCTTGCGCCACAGCAGCCCGTAGCGCAGGTCGCTCTGCCAGGCGGCACCGTCGTCGTTGTCGGTGGTGGCCCGCCACACGTCCAGGCGCAGACCGGTGACGGACACGCCGCCGATGCCGCGCAGCGCTCCGGTGCGGGCGTCGAAGGCGGCCGGGCCCAGGGTGATCAGCCCGTCGCCGGGGGCCGGCCGGGCGGTGCCGGCGACGGACGGCGCCGGGCGGCCCGACACCGGGATCTGGCCCCAGGCGACGACATGGTCGCGCGGCGCCCACGAGGTGGGGGAGGCGAGCCGCGCCCGGACGGTCCACCGGGCCTCGCCGGACGGCGCCCCGGCGGGGATGGCGGGCAGCTTGACCTCGGCGGACTCGCCGGGCGCCAGCGGGGGCACCGACAGCGTGCCGGACTCGACACTCTCGCCCTCGACCTCGTAGGACCAGGCGAAGGCCAGCGCCGACAGATCCGCGAAGTCGTACTTGTTGGTGATCCGGACCGTGCCGTCCGCGCCGTCGCCGGTGAGGGCGACCGGTTCGATCACCTTCTTGTACTCGGCCAGGCCGGGGGAGGGCTGCCGGTCGGGGAACAGCAGGCCGTCGCAGACGAAGTTGCCGTCGTGCAGTTCCTCGCCGAAGTCGCCGCCGTAGGCGAAGCCCAGTTCGGGATGGGCGATGCCGTGGTCGATCCACTCCCAGACGAAGCCGCCCTGGAGCCGGTCGTGCGCCTCGAAGAGCCGCTGGTAGTCGGCGAGTCCGCCGGGCCCGTTGCCCATGGCGTGCGCGTACTCGCAGAGGATGAAGGGCAGCTCCCGGCGCCGGTGCGGGCCGCCGTCCAGGCCCCGGCCGATGCGCCCGACCTCGGCGTGGCCGGCGTACATCCGTGAATAGACGTCGGTGTCACGGCAGTCGGGGTCGCCCTCGTAGTGGATCAGCCGGGAGCCGTCGCGGCCGCGGATCCACTCGGCCATCGCGGTCAGTCCCCGGCCGGTGCCCGCCTCGTTGCCCAGCGACCAGACGACCACCGACGGATGGTTCTTGTCCCGTTCGACCGTGCGGGCCGCCCGGTCGAGCAGGGCCGGGGTCCAGCGGTCGTCGTCGACGGGGTTGTCCCGCCAGCCCTGTTCGGTGAAGCCGTGCGTCTCCAGGTCGCACTCGTCGATCACCCACAGGCCGTACTCGTCGCACAGGTCCAGGAAGGCGGGGTGCGGCGGATAGTGGGAGGTGCGGACCGCGTTGACGTTGTGCCGCTTCATCAGCAGCACGTCCTCGCGCATGGTCGCGGGATCGAGCGCCCGGCCCCGCTCGGGATGCCACTCGTGCCGGTTGACGCCCTTGAACAGGACGGCCCTGCCGTTGACCTTGATCAGCCCGTCCGCCAGCGCCACCGTGCGGAAGCCGACGCGCAGCGGTACCCGCTCGCCCTCGGTGGCCAGCACGCCGTCGTACAGCCGCGGCGACTCCGCCGACCACGGCTCCACCGGGACGGTCGCCGGCTCACCGGTCGCGATGTCGATGCCGAGGTCCGGCACGCTCACCCGGCCGGGCACGTCGGAGTCGACCCGCAGGGTGCCCGCACCGGCGAGGTGGTCGTACGAGGCGTGCACGAAGAAGTCGCGGACGCTGCCCGCCGGACGGTGCAGCAGCGTGACGTCCCGGAAGATGCCCGGCAGCCACCACTGGTCCTGGTCCTCCAGGTACGAGCCCGCCGACCACTGGTGGACGCGGACGGCCAGGACGTTGCCGCCGGGCCGCAGCAGATGACCGACCGTGAACTCGTGCGGCAGCCGGGAGCCCTTGAACTCGCCGAGTTCCGTGCCGTTCAGCCAGACGCGGGCGCAGGACTCCACGCCGTCGAAGCGCAGCACGGCGCCGCCGTCGGCCGGCCAGTCCGCGGGCAGGTCGAAGACGCGCAGGTGGTCGCCGGTCGGGTTCTCGGTCGGTACCCGGGGCGGGTCGACGGGGAACGGGTAGAGGTGGTTGGTGTAGACGGGCGAGCCGTGACCCTGCAATACCCAGTGGCCGGGGACCGTGATCTCGGCCCAGTCGCCGGAGTCGTACCCCGAGGCGGCGAAGGAGTCGTCCTCGGCGTCGGCCGTCTCCGACAGCCGGAAGCGCCAGCGGCCGGCGAGGGACAGGGACGCGCTGTCCGAGGCCGCGTACCAGGCGCGCGGCGGCAGGGCGCCGCTGCCCGGGGAGACGTCCTCGACATAGCCGGATGGAGTGGTACGGAATGACATGGATCTCCTCGCTCAGCCCTTGGTGAAGGTGATCGTGGCGATCGCCGCGAAGAAGTCCGGCGGGTTCGGCATCACGACACGCCGGTGCGCGCCCCGGTGGCCGAGCCCGTCCGCGCGTGCCGCCCCCGCGGGTTCCGTCGGGGACCCGTACGGCCTCCCCGGCCCGGCACACGTGCGTCTCTTCCGGCGTCAGGCGGGATGTGCGGCACGGCTCCTTGCGGTGGTGCGCCTGGCCGTCCGCTGCCCGGCCGACCGGAGGGCCCCCTCCAGCGCGAACGTCGCCGCCCCGAGGGACACCGGGTCGGTGGGGATCGGGGAGAGGACGATCTCGGTGGCTGCCAGCGGCCGGCGCAGCGCGTGCCCGGCGACCGCCCGGCGGACCTCGGCGAGCAGCGGCTCGCCCAGCCGGGAGGCCACCCAGCTGCTGAGGACGACCACTTCGGGGTTGAGGAGGTTGATCAGGTCGGAGATGCCCGCGCCCAGATACCGGGCCGTGTCCCGGAGGACCTCGAGCGCGACCGGGTCGTTCTCCGCCGTCGCGCGCGCCAGCGCGTCGATGGTGGCGGTCTGGTCCTCGGGGTGCAGCAGCGTGGAGCGCGGGCTCAGTTCCCGCAGATTCCGCATGATGCCGGGCGCGCCGACGTACGTCTCCACACAGCCGTGATTGCCGCAGTGGCACAGCCGCCCGTCCAGCACCAGCGTGGTGTGCCCCCATTCGCCGGCGCTGTTGCTCACGCCCCGGTGCAGACCGCCGCCGAGGGCCAGACCGGCGCCGACCCCGGTGCCGAGGTTGACGACCACGGCGTCCCCGCGGCCCCGCGCCGCCCCGAACCACAGCTCGGCCACCGTGCAGGCGCGCAGCGGATTGTCCAGGTACAGCGGATGGGCGAGGTGCTCGGCGAGCAGATCGAGCAGCGGCACGTCGTGCCAGTTCCAGTTGGGCGCGTACTCGGCGACCCCGGTGTCCCGGTCCACCTGGCCCGGCATGCTCACCCCCACGCCGAGCACCCGGGCCGCCTCGACGCCGGCCCGGTCGATCACCGAGCCGACCGCGGCGGCGACATGCCCGACCACCTGCTCGGGCCGGCTCTCGCCGGGCCGCACGGCCTCGTCGGCGCGGGCCAGCACGTTCAGCGCCAGGTCGAACAGCTCCGCGTGGACGTACGTCTCCGCGATGTCCACGCCGATCAGCGCGCCCCCCGAGGCGTTGACGGCGATCAGTCCGCGGGGCCGGCCGCCGGCCGAGTCCTCGAACCCGACCTCGGTGATCACGCGGAGGTCCAGCAGCTCGCCGACGAGCGTGGCCACCGTGGCCAGGCTCAGTCCGGTGGCCGCCGCCAGCTCCTGACGGGAGGTGGGAGACTCGGCGATGATCTGGCGCAGCACCTCGTAGCGGTTCGCGGTGCGGATGTCACGTGATGTGCGCTTCATACGGCCGTCCCTCCCGTCCCGTCCGGACCAGCTCGGGCCGGGGCGGGACCGGCACCCGGCGCGACGTCAGGCTATGGGCTGGGAGGGAGGTTCGACAAGGGGTTAGGAAAGGGGGTGGAGGAAGTCTCCGTCAGAGCGGTCCTCAGGGGTCGAGGAGGTCCCGCAGGAAGGCGTTGGCGAACGTCTCGGCGGGGTCCAGGGCGCGGACCAGGCCGCGGAAGTCGGAGAACCGCGGATACCGCCCGCGCAGTACGGCCGAGGGGATGCCGAAGACCTTCCCCCAGTGCGGGCGCGGGTCGAACGGATCCAGCACCTCCTCCAGCCGGCGCACCACGGGCAGCACCGCGCTCTCGTCCCGTACCCAGGTGAAGTGCAGCGCCACCGAGTCCCGTCCGTGGGCCGGGCTCAGCCACTGGGCGTCGGCGGCGACCGTACGCACCTCACAGGTCTGCAACACCCCGGCCACCGTCTCCCGGATGCCGTCGACCGCGTTCAGCGCGTCGAGGGCGGCCGGCCGCGGCAGCAGATACTCCGACTGGATCTCCTCCCCGCTGCTCGGTGTGAATCTGGCCCGGAAGTGCGGCAGCCGCTCGTGCCAGGGCCCCGGCACCCCCAGCTGCTCGGTGCAGTTGACCGCGGGCATCCCCGGTACCGGGTGCAGCGGCCCGGCCGCGGGTGCCGCCCACGGGAACTCCACCGCCGGCCGGTCCGTGCGCCGCTTGACCCACACCTGCCGGAACCCCTGCTCCCGCCAGTCCGTGAAGAGGCTCACGCTGTACCCCGCGGCCGCGACGGCCTCGAAGTCCAGTCCGCGCAAGGGGAGTTCGGTGTAGACCCGCTGCTCCACCCCGTACGCCGGCTCCAGGTCGAGCGTGAGCGCGGTGACGACGCCCAGCGCGCCGAGGGAGGTCACGACACCGTCGAACCGCGGGTCGTCCCGGCCGATCGTCCCGGCCCCGCCGTCCGCGAGGACCATCTCCACCTCCCGGACCGCGGACGCCAGCGGGCCGTTGCGCACACCCGAGCCGTGTGTACCGGTCGCCACCGAACCGGCCACCGAGATGTGCGGCAGGGACGCCATGTTGGGCAGGGCGAGACCGTGCGCGTGGACCGCACGGGCCAGTTCGGCGTAGCGGACCCCGCCCGCCACGCGGACCGTACGCGCCGCCGTGTCGACGTCGATCACCTGCGGCAGCCCGGCGAGGGACAGCAGCACGCCGTCCGGGCCCGGATCGGCGATCCGGTTGAAGGAGTGCCCGCTGCCCAGCACCCGCACGCGCTCGGCGGCGGCCACCACCGCCCGCAGCGCGTCGAGCGTGCGCGGTCGCCGGTACTCCTTCGCGGTGTACGTGATGGTGCGGGCCCAGTTCGTCACCGTGTCCGTCATCCTGACGTCCCTCCGGGAGAGTTGCGTGTGCGTTGACCCTCTCATCTGCCGCGACCTACGGTAGAAACCGATTGCCACCGCGTCGCCGAGCCGGAGGATCAGGTCCGTGACCGAGCGCCCGCCCGCGTTGTTCGCCATGACGGCCCGGAACGTGCCGCACGTCTTCCCGCCGGAGCTGCTCGCGCGGCTGGAGGCGTGCGTGGACATCGATCCCGCCCTGGTGGCGGAGGACCTCACCGATCCCGGGCTGCGGGAGACCCTGGCCCGCACCGAGATCCTCGTCACCGGCTGGGGCTGCCCCCGCCTGGACGCGGCCGTCCTGGACGCCGCCCCGAAGCTGCGCGCCGTGCTGCACGCGGCCGGCTCGGTGAAGGGGTTCACCACGCCCGAGGTCTGGCGGCGGGGCATTGCCGTCTCCTCGGCCGCCCACGCCAACGCCCTGCCCGTCGCCGAGTACACGCTCGCCGTGATCCTGCTCGCCGGGAAGGACGTGTTCGCCCACCGCGACCGGCTGCGCGAACGCCGCGCCTTTCCCCCCGGCGGCATCCTCCCCGGCATCGGGAACCACGGCCGCCGGGTCGGTGTCGTCGGCGCCTCCCGGACCGGGCGCCGCCTGATCGAACTGCTCCGCCCGTTCGACCTCGTGGTCGCCCTCGCCGACCCCTACGTGGACGCGCCGGAGGCCGCCCGCCTCGGCGTCGAGCTGCTGCTGCTGGACGAACTGCTGCGCATCTGCGACATCGTCACCCTGCACGCCCCGCAGACCCCCGAGACCCGGCATCTGATCGACGCCCGCGCGCTCGCCCTGATGCCCACCGGGTCCGTGCTGGTCAACACCGCGCGCGGCGCCCTGGTCGACCACGAGGCGCTGATCGCGGAACTGCGCACCGGACGCCTCGACGCCGTGCTGGACGTGACCGACCCCGAACCGCTGCCCGCCGACTCGCCGTTGTACGACCTGCCGAACGCCTTCGTCACCCCGCATCTCGCCGGTTCGCAGGGCAACGAGGTGGCCCGCCTCGGCCGCACGGTGGTGGAGGAGGCCGAGCGGCTGTCGGCGGGGGAGGGACTGCGGTACGCGGTCGACGAGGCGGAGCTGGGCCGGGTGGCGTGACGGACTGCGCGACCGGGCGCCGTGACACGGAGCGGATCTGCGGATTTCGTTGCCTGAAGGATGCGCACGCGCTAAATTCGCAATCCTCTGGCCTGCCGAACGCGTAATCGGTAGCGTGCGGCCATGGCCTCGGAACCTCTTCCCGCCGTTCTGCCCGTCACCGACCGCACCCGGCACCGGCGGCTGCGCGAGCAGGGCAGTCTGGAGCGGGCGGACCTGGAGGCGATCCTCGACGCGGGGTTCGTCTGCCATCTGGGGGTCGTGACCGACGGGCGGCCCGTGGTCGTGCCCACCGTCTACGGGCGCGACGAGCGGTGGCTGTACCTGCACGGTTCGGTGGCCGGCCGCAGCCTCGCCGGGGACGTCCCGGTCTGTGTGACCGTCACGCACGTCGACGGTCTGGTGCTCGCCCGGTCCGTCTTCGAGCACGGGGTGAACTACCGCAGCGCCATGATCCACGGCACGGCCCGCAAGGTCACCGGGCCCGAGGAGAAACTGGCGGGACTGCGGCGGCTCACCGAGCACGCGACGCCCGGCCAGTGGTCCTACGCCCGGCTCCCCGACCGCAGGGAACTCGCCGCCACCACCCTCCTCGCCCTCTCCCTCGAAGAGGCCTCCGTCAAGATCCGGACCGGCGCGCCCGACGACGGCGACGGCCCCGACGCGGCGCTGGGGCTGTGGGCCGGGGTCCTGCCGCTGACCGCCGCCTGGGGTGAGCCCGTACCCGACCCGGCGCTGCCGCCCGGCACCCCCGTACCGGAGCACATCGCGCGCCGTGCGGGGACCCGCCACGGCTGACGCGGGGACGGGGGCATACGGTGAGAGACGCACGCCTGAGCCGGGAGGAGACAGACGGATGGGCAGTCGTACCGCGCTGGTAGAGGATCTGATGGAGCGGTTCCCGCACGTGCCGCGGGAGGCCGTCTTCAAAGAGGACCTGCTCCGGGGCGGCGTCGCCTTCGACCCGTCCGCCCTCAGCGACAACGAGAGCGGCGAGGTCAAGCCGAAGTCGTACTTCATCTTCTCCTTCGACCACGGCACCCTGCCCGAGCTGGGCGAGGCCGCGCTGCGCCGCCCCCCGGAGGAGATCATCCTCACCGGCGGCCCCTACGACCTGCGCCGTACGGTCGTCTCCGTACGGGTGAACCCCGCCTCGCCGTACCGGGTCGCCGCCGACGAGGAGGGGCTGCTCGGGCTGTACCTCGACGGGAAGCGGATCGCCGACGTCGGGGTGCCGCCGATGCCCGAGTACTACCGGCACACCCTCTCCAACGGAAAGTCCGTGATGGAGGTCGCACCCACCATCCAGTGGGGCTACCTGATCTACCTGACCGTCTTCCGGGTCTGCCAGTACTTCGGCGCGAAGGAGGAGTGCCAGTACTGCGACATCAACCACAACTGGCGCCAGCACAAGGCCGCCGGCCGGCCCTACACCGGCGTCAAGGACGTGGAGGAGGTCCTGGAGGCGCTGGAGATCATCGACCGGTACGACACCCAGAAGGCGTCCACGGCCTACACCCTCACCGGCGGCGCGATCACCAAGACCGTCGCCGGCCGGGACGAGGCCGACTTCTACGGCCACTACGCCAAGGCCATCGAGGAGCGCTTCCCGGGCCGCTGGATCGGCAAGGTCGTGGCACAGGCGCTGCCCAAGGCGGACGTGCAGCGGTTCAAGGACTACGGCGTGCAGATCTACCACCCCAACTTCGAGGTGTGGGACCGCCGGCTGTTCGAGCTGTACTGCCCCGGCAAGGAGCGGTACGTGGGCCGGGACGAGTGGCACCGCCGGATCCTGGACTCCGCCGAGGTGTTCGGCGCGCGCAACGTGATCCCGAACTTCGTGGCCGGCGTCGAGATGGCCGAGCCCTTCGGCTTCACCACCGTCGACGAGGCCATCGCCTCCACCACCGAGGGCCTGCGCTTCTTCATGTCGCACGGCATCACCCCCCGCTTCACCACCTGGTGCCCGGAGCCCACCACCCCCCTCGGCAAGGCCAACCCGCAGGGCGCGCCCCTCGAATACCACATCCGGCTCCTGGAGGCCTACCGGCGGACGATGGACGACTTCGGCCTGTCCTCCCCTCCCGGCTACGGCCCGCCCGGCCCCGGCCGCGCGGTGTTCTCCGTCAGCTCCTTCATGGACAGCCTCCCCGCGGACACCTCGGCGCAGGAGGCGGCGGAGGTGCCGGCGCGGGTCTGATCCGGCCCGGGAAGCCGGCCCGGCGGTGAGCGGAACCGGCTCCGCGTCCGTACGAGAGACCGGAGTCGGGGGTTTGTCGCGACGCGCGCCCGGGTCGCCACCCAGGGTAACCGGATGTGAACAGGCCGCTTGTCAGTTGTGACGGAGACGTGAAAGGCTCTGTGCCTGCCGCGGGGTTCCCGACAACTCCCCTATTCCTTTGGTGAGTTGACCTCGCTCGTGGATGCAGGAGTCCCATGCCCGACCTGCCGACCCCTCAGGACGACACCGAGGCCGCACTGTTCTCGGAGTGCTGGGACGCGGTGCTCTCGTACGCGGACCTGTGCACCTCCGGATCCCTGACGGCCCATCAGCTCGCCACCGAGGCGTTCACGCTCGGCATGCGCGAGGTCCGCGCCGCCGCGAGCACCCATGTGCGCGGCGGCCGGCGCACCGCACGGCTGCCGACGATCCCGGCGCTGCTCACCGCCGTACGCAACACCGCCGCCGCCTGGGAGGCCGACGGGCAGGGGCACCGGCTCGACCCCGACCTTCGGCTGTGGCTCAACTCCGAGGGCGCCGCCCGGTTCTCGGGACCGCCGCTGCGGCGCCCGGTCGCGCTGCGCGCACTGCGGGACATGCAGGAGGCGGACGCCGCGCTGCTCTGGCTGGCCGAGGTGGAGGCCCTGCCGCTGCCCGCCGTGGCCCGCCGGCTCGGCCTGGACCCGGCCAGCGTCACCGACGAACTCGACCAGGTCCGCACCCTGTTCCGCGACCGCTGCCACCGCGCCCACCTCGACTCCCCGATGGACGCGCAGTGCCGCAGCTACGCCCGCCTCCTGGACGCCGTCACCCGCTCGCCCTCCGCGGAGACCCCCGGTGACCTCTCGCGGCACCTCGCCACCTGCGTCCAGTGCGCCGAGGCGGCCGCCTGTCTGCGCCTGCACGGCGGCGGACTGCCCGCCGCACTGGCCGGCGGGGTCGTCGGCTGGGGCGGCCTCGCCTACCTGGAACGGCGCCGCCGCGCCACCGAGGTCCGTCTCGGCGCGGTCCGCCCCGACGCCGCCTCCGCCGACCCCGAGGAGGGCGCGGGCCGCAGCCGGGTCCTGCGCGGCGGGCTGCTCGTGACGGCGGTCCTGCTGTCGGCGCTGGCGCTCGGAGTGTCGATGATGCCGTTCGACGGCTCCGGCGACGACACCGCCGCCGCCCAGGACGAGCGGCAGCCGGTCGCCGACCCGGACCTCTCCCGCACCGAGGCCGCCCGCCCCACCGCGACGGAGACGCCCTCCGCCCGGCCGTCCGCCCGGCCCTCCGCCCGGCCCTCCGTGACCGTCACCACCCAGCGGACGCCCCGCCGGAAGAAGCCGGACCCCGAACCCCAGGGCACCTCCTCCGCGACCGCCGGCACCGCCCCCGGTCCCGGTCCCACGACGGAGCCGGCCCCCGCCTGCCGCGTCGCCTACGACCTGGACAGCCAGTGGTCCGACGGCTTCCAGGCCACCGTCACCGTCACCACCGACCGCGCCCTCACCGGCTGGCAGGTGTCCTGGACCTTCCCCGACGGCCAGCGGGCCGGCCAGATGTGGGACGCCACCGTCCACCAGGACGGCTCCCGCGTCACCGCCACCGCCGCCGACTACGACAGGGCGGTCGCGGCCCACTCCAGCCTGTCCTTCGGCTTCCTCGGCTCCTGGCGGGACCAGAACCGGTCACCGCGGGACTTCACCCTCAACGGCGAGCCCTGCACCGCCGGTTGAGGCCGACGGGAGGGACGGCCGGGGGCGCGCGGAAAATACGTTGACGTACGTCCCCGCCCCCGGGCTACAGTTGCCGGGCACGCCGAGGTGGTGTGCGCACACGCGAGCGAGGACAAGGAGGTGTCGACCGATGGCTGTCACTGTGCTGGGCGCTGCCCTCATCCAGGAACTCCTCAAGTCCACCTCCGTGGCCACCGGCTGAACCCACCGCGCACCGTACGCGCCTGCCCGGGGCCACCCTGTGAAGGGTCTCCCTTGACTTCCACCTCTGCTGTGTCCTCCGCGCTGGCTCCCTACGGCTGGGACGAGGCCTGGGCCGACGCGTTCGCCCCCTACGAGGCCGACGGGCTGCTGCCCGGACGGGTCGTCCGGGTCGACCGCGGCCAGTGCGACGTCGTCACACCGGTCGGCACCGTCCGCGCCGACACCGAGTTCGTCGTGCCCCGTGACCCGATGAAGGTCGTGTGCACGGGGGACTGGGTCGCCGTCGACCCCGAAGGCGACCCGCGGTACGTGCGGACCTGTCTGCCGCGCCGTACCGCGTTCGTCCGCTCCACCTCCTCCAAGCGCTCCGAGGGGCAGGTCCTCGCCGCCAACGTCGACCACGCCGTCGTCGCCGTGTCCCTCGCCGTGGAACTCGACCTCGGCCGCGTCGAGCGCTTCCTCGCCCTCGCCTGGGAGTCCGGCGCCCAGCCCGTCGTCGTCCTCACCAAGGCCGACCTCGTGCCCGACCCCGCCACGCTGGCCCATCTCGTGCAGGACGTGGAGACCAGCGCCCCCGGCGTGCCCGTGCTCACCGTCAGCGCCCTGCACGGCGACGGACTCGACGTGCTCGTCGCGCTCGTCGGCTCCGGCACCAGCGTGCTGCTCGGCCAGTCCGGCGCGGGCAAGTCCACCCTCGCCAACGCCCTCGTCGGCACCGACGTCATGGTCGTGCAGGCCGCGCGGGACGTCGACGGCAAGGGCCGGCACACCACCACCACCCGCAACCTGCTCGCCCTGCCCACCGGCGGGGTGCTCATCGACACCCCCGGGCTGCGGGGCGTCGGCCTCTTCGACGCGGAGAGCGGCGTCGGACAGGTGTTCGCCGAGATCGAGGAACTGGCCGCACGGTGCCGGTTCCACGACTGCTCCCACGCGTCCGAGCCGGGCTGCGCGGTGCGCTCCGCCGTGGACAGCGGGGAGCTTCCGGTCCGGCGGCTGGAGAGCTACCACAAGCTCCTGCGGGAGAACCAGTGGATCGTGGCCAAGACCGACGCCCGGCTCCGGGCCGAGATCAAGAGGGACTGGAAGCGGAAGGGAGCGGAGGGGAGGGCCGCGATGGAGGCCAAGCGGGGCCGCTGGAAGTAGGCGGGACCGCCGCGCCGGGGCCGGGCGGGACACGGGAGGCCGGGGCGGGCGCCCGGTGCCGGGACCGGGCGGCTCACGAGGGCGTCGGAGACAGGCGTCCCGTGCCGCGTCCGGGGCCGGGCGGGGGTGGCGGGCGCGGGGGCGAACGTCACGTCCGATTTCCGCTGGCCCGCCCCCTCGGCCGCGGCCCACACTGGAACATGTGAAGGACGAAGACAGCAGGTACGAGGCGGTGCGCAGCCGCGACGGGCGGTTCGACGGGGTGTTCTTCTTCGCCGTCGAGACCACCGGGATCTACTGCCGGCCCAGCTGCCCGGCCGTGACACCGAAACGGCGCAACGTGCGGTTCTTCGCCACGGCCGCCGCCGCGCAGGGCTCCGGTTTCCGGGCCTGCCGGCGGTGCCGGCCGGACGCCGTACCGGGCTCGGCGGAGTGGAACGTCCGCGCGGACGTCGTCGGCCGGGCCATGCGCCTGATCGCCGACGGCGTCGTGGACCGCGAAGGCGTCGCCGGGCTCGCCGCGCGGCTCGGCTACAGCGCCCGGCAGGTGCAGCGCCAGCTCACCACCGAGCTGGGCGCCGGACCCGTGGCGCTCGCCCGGGCCCAGCGGGCGCACACCGCCCGCGTACTGCTCCAGACCACCGAGCTGCCGGTGACCGAGATCGCGTTCGCGTCCGGGTTCGCCAGCGTGCGGCAGTTCAACGACACCATCCGCGAGGTGTACGCCGGGACGCCGACCGAGGTGCGCGCCACCGCCCCCCGGGGCCGGGCCGCCCGCCGTGCCGCACCCGGCGCGGGCATCCCCCTGCGGCTCGCCCACCGCGGCCCCTACCAGGCCGCCGCCGTCTTCGACCAGCTCGCCCGGGAGGCCGTGCCGGGCGTCGAAGAGGTGACCGGAGTCCCCGGCGCCCGCACCTACCGGCGCACCCTCCGGCTGCCGTACGGCACCGCGCTCGCCGCCGTCCAGGAACGCACCCACGCCCCGCGGACCGGCACCGGCACCCACCTCGGCGGCTGGCTCGACGCGCGGCTGCACCTCACCGACCCCCGGGACCTCACCACCGCCGTGCAGCGGCTGCGCCGGCTGTTCGACCTCGACGCCGACCCGTACGCCGTCGACGAGCGGCTCGGCGCCGACCCCCGGCTCGCCCCGCTGGTCGCCGCCCGCCCCGGGCTGCGCTCGCCCGGCACCGTGGACCCGCTGGAGCCCGCCGTCCACGCCCTGGTGGGCCGGGCCGGCGCCGAGCGGCTGGTGCACCGCTACGGCAAGGTCCTCGACGCGCCCCACGGCAGCCTCACCCACCTCTTCCCGGAGCCCGCCGTCCTCGCCGAGGCCGAGCCCGACGGCCCGCTCGGCGCGCTCGCCGCGGCCCTCGCCGACGGCGACGTCCGGCTGGACCCGGGCGCCGACCGGCACGACGCCGAGGAGGCCCTGCTCGCGCTGGACGGCATGGACCCGGCCACCGTCGCCACCGTCCGGGTCCGCGCCCTCGGCGACCCCGACGTCGCCCCGCCCGGCGCCGACGTCCCCGACAGCTGGCGGCCCTGGCGGTCGTACGCCCTTCAACACCTGCGCGTGGCGGGAGAGCCGATCCGATGACCACCGTCTACTGCACCCACCTGGCCGCGCCCGTGGGGCGGCTGCTGCTCACCGCGGACGCGGACGGCGTGCTCACCTCGCTGTCCGTACCCGGGCAGAAGGGCGGGCGCACCGTCCAGGACGACTGGCGGTACGACCCCGGGCCGTTCCGCGCCGCGGCCGACCAGCTCGCCGCCTACTTCGCCGGCGAACTGCGGGAGTTCCGGCTGCCGCTGCGGGCGTCCGGCACCGACTTCCGGCAGCGCGTGTGGGCCGCGCTGGACGAGCTGCCGTACGGCGCCACCGCCACGTACGGCGAGATCGCCACCCGGATCGGCGCCCCCCGCGCGGCCGTCCGCGCCGTGGGCGGGGCGATCGGCGCCAACCCCCTGCTGATCCTGCGCCCCTGCCACCGGGTGATCGGCGCGAACGGATCGATGACCGGATACGCGGGCGGCCTCGAACGCAAGACGTGGCTGCTCACGCTGGAGGGCGTCCTGCGCTGAGGCATCCCGCGCTGGGGCACCGGTTGCCGAGCCGCAGCGGTGCCGGTGCCGGCAGGGCGGCGGTGCCCGGCCGGAGGCGGGGTTCCCGTGCGGGCCGGTGCGCCCGCCGGAGGCATTGCGCCGAGCGGGTGGACCGGTGCCGACGTTCCGGTGGCGCGGCCCCGCCGTGTGGCACGGTCACCTCCGACGAGCCACCGGGAAGGGCGGGCACACATGGCCACGGTCGTACGGGTCCTCGCGGTTCTCCTCCCGGCGCTGCTGCCGGGCCTGACGGTGCCGGCCGTCGCCCAACCGGCCCCGCTGCCCTGGACCGGCAGCTGGGAGACCGCGCCCTCCGGGACCGCCGCCGCGCTCCCCGGCGCCGCCGTCCGCAACGTCGTCCACCTCAGCGTCGGCGGCGTCGCCGTCCGCGTCCGGCTCAGCAACCGGCTCGGCACCAGGCCCCTGCGCCTCGGCACCGTCACCGTCGCGCTGCGCCGGGCGGCCGGCCCCGACGCCGTACCCGGCAGCCTGCGCACCGCCACCTTCCACGGCGCCCGGGAGGTGACCGTCCCGCCGGGCGCGGAAGCGGTCACCGATCCGGTGCGGCTGACCGTACCGTCCGCCGCCGACCTGCTCGTCACCGTCCACACCCCCGACGACTCCGGGCCGGCCACCTACCACCGCACCGCCCTCCAGACCAGCTACCTGGCGCGGGCCGGCGCCGGCCGGGCCGCCGACGAGGACGGCGCCGCGTACACGGCGGCCATCAACCGCTGGTACTACGTCACCGGCGTCGACGTCCGCGGTGTCGCCGCCGGCAGCGTCGTCGCGTTCGGGGACTCGCTCACCGACGGCAACGGCTCCACTCCCGACGCCAACCGCCGCTGGCCCGACCGGCTCGCCCAGCGGCTGCGCCCGTACCGGCTCGGCGTCCTCAACGCGGGCATCGCCGGCAACCGCCTGCTGCACGACGGCACGGGACCGAGCGCCCTCGCCCGCCTGGACACGGACGCGCTCGACCGGGCCGGGGTACGGGTCCTGGTCGTCTTCGAGGGCATCAACGACATCAAGGGAGTCCCGGAGGCGAGCGACGCCACCGCCTACGCGGACGCCTACCGGGCGCTGGTGGCCCGCGCCCACGCCCGGGGCGTCCGGGTCGTCGGCGTCACCCTCACCCCCTACGGCGGCTACTCCGCCTGGACCCCCGCCCGCGAGGCGGTGCGGCTCCAGGTGAACGGCTTCATCCGCACCGGCCGTGTCTTCGACGCGGTCGCCGACGCGGACGCCGCCGTCCGCGATCCGGCCGACCCCGCCCGCATCCTGCCCGCCTACGACCCCGGCGACCATCTGCACTTCAACGACACCGGCATGGCCGTCGTCGCCGACACCGTCCACCGCGTGCTGATCCGCCGCCCGGCCGGGCCCCTCCCGTCGGGCCGCTCCCGCCCGGCCGGGCCCGTCACCCCCACAGCACCGCACCCAGCCACGCCCCCGCGATCAGCAGGCAGGTGAACAGCTCCGCCAGCACGCTGGAACCGCCCGACCGCATCGCCGTCCGCAGCGCGGCGAGCGCCTCCCCGTGCCCGCCGAGCCGCAGCCGTTCCTCCAGGTAGATCCCGGCCATGAAGCCCGGCAGCGCCCCCGCCACCGGCAGCAGGACGAAACCCAGGAAGGCCCCGGCGCCCGCGTACACCGCCATCGGCGCGGTGGCGCCGCTCTCCCGGAGCCGGCGCGGCGGCAGCGCCCAGCGCACCACCAGCGACAGGAGGAGCACCCCGGTGGCGCCCACCAGGACGGCCCAGGCCACCGGCCGCGGATCCGTCAGCGCCCACCACAGCACCGCGGCCCACACCAGCCATGATCCCGGCACCCCGGGGACCAGCACTCCGCACAGGCCCAGCATGATCACCACGCCGACCAGCAGGAGTTCCCACACTCCCATCTGCCCAGAGTGCCGAAGAACGGGCGTCGGCGCAGGTCAGCGAGGCTCCTCCCGGGTCACCCAGCCCCGCTCCCGGGCGTGCCAGCCCAGCTGGAGCCGGGTCGTCACCCCGGCCAGCTCCATCAGCCGCCGCACCCGGCGCTGCACGGTCCTGAGGCCCAGGTCGAGCTGTTTGGCCACGCTGGCGTCGGTCAGCCCCGCCAGCAGCAGCGAGAGCACCTCAAGATCCGTGGTGTCCGGGGCGTCCGGCTGCTCCTCGGTCACCCCGGAGGCGCCGAGCCGCAGCGGCAGCGCATCCCGCCAGACCGACTCGAACAGCCCGGCGAGCAGCTCCAGCAGCCCGCTGGAGTGCACCACCAGCGCGGCCGGCTCCGCGGTCTTCGAGGTCAGCGGCACCATCGCGAGCGAGCGGTCGGCCACCACCAGTTTCGTCGGCACCCGGTCGACCACCCGGACCCGCTCGTCCCGGCCGAGCGCGGCGGTCAGCTCGGTCAGCCCGTGCGGCAGGTCCAGCACCGCCCGCTCCACCACCACCCGGTAGCGCACCCCGCGTCCGGCCGCCTGCTCCTCCGCGTCGTTCTCCCTGCCGGACACGACCACCGGATTGCCGGTCACCAGCGCGCAGACCTCCTCGGCCGCGCCCAGCTGGAGCTGGAGGAAGCGCTGGGCGACCGCGGAGGCGCCGGTCACCACCTCCACCAGGTCGTGCACCGCCGGTTCGGCCGCCGCCGCCCGGTACTCCTGCGCGAGCAGCGCCGCCGCCAGCTCCGCCTGCTCCAGCTCGTGCCGCTGCCGGGTGAGCAGCGCGCCCAGCGCCACCCCGGGCGGCGCCGCCAGCCACCGGCCCGGCCGTGCCGAGGACCGGGCCGCCAGGCCCTGCCGTTCCAGCCGGCGCAGCGCACGCTCGGTGTCGTGCTCGGTCAGCGTCAGGCGCCGCGCCAGGTCGGCCACCTCGGCCGCGCCCACGGCCACCAGCGCCCGGTACGCCGCCTCGTGCGTCTCGTCCAGCCCTATCGCTGCCAGCATCGCCCCGCGTCCCTCCGCTGCGAACACCCCGACCGAGGCGGAGCGGCCTGGCGGAAACCGGCCAAGGCGCAAACCCGCCGCCGAACATCATCGCCGTTCCGCCGGCGTGTCTGCCAAGGTGGCAGCACCGGGGGGACGCGCCGACGGCGTCCGTTTCACCGTCGCGTCCCGGGAAACCCAGCCATGACTCCGCCGTCCCGACCGGTGCCGCCCGGTCGGGGGACCGCGGCCCGGGCCCGGGCGTGCGCGAGCGCGCGAAGGGGACGCGGGCCGGGTCACTCAGGACGCCGCCGGGCGGTCCTCCCGTGGGGGGTGGGGCCGCCCGGCGGCCATCAACCGTGCCGCGTACGGCTGTTCGGCCGCTCACCCGACACGCCCTGCGGGACGTCCGGTGGGCCGGATTTTCCGGATGCCCCGTTTCCCTACGGCCCGTGCGGTGGACAATCAGGGGCATGAGCCAGCAGGGGGGACGACCCGCCCGTCATGAGGACGACTGGTGGGGGCAGCTGTACGACGACTCCACCCAGGACACGGGTCCCACGGCGGCGCCCGATTCCCTGGACGACCGCTTCGCCTCGGCCCGCAACACGGTGGCGGGACGGTCGGCGAAGGCCCGGGAACCGGCGCCCGTGGATCCGGCGCCACCGCAACCGGCTTCCGCCCGGCCACCGTCCCCGGGAGCGGGGGTGCCGGCACAGCGGACGGAACCGACGCCATCGACGCCACCGAGGCCACCGGCCGATCCGCCCGCGCCGCCGACGCGGGCAGCACCCTCCCCGAACGACGCCGTTCCGCCCGCCGAGCGCTCCGCCGAGCGGTCCGTCGCCGCCGACGCCGTTCCGCCCGCCCCGCCGCCGGAGGCCCCGGTGACGCCGGTGGTCCCCGAAGCCCTGGTGGTGCCGGTGATGCCCGAAGCCCCGGTGGTATCCGAGTCCCCCGTGGCCCCGGGGGTTTCCGAGCCCCCGGTGGCGCCGGCGCCCCTGGTGCCCCCGGCTCCCTCCGTCGACTACGTCGGTTCCGGGCCTCCCACCTACGATCCCGAGCCCACCGCGCTTCCGCTCGCCGATCCGGACGAGCTGGGGGAGCTGGTCGCGGACACCGTGCTGGACGGTGCCCGGTACGGGGCGTGCACGCTGCGGGCCGTGTCGCTGCGCGGGGACTCGGCCCGCTACCGGGGCGAGCCGCGCCGGGACGCGCTGCTCACCGCGCGGTTCGGCACGGGGGAGCAGGCGCTGCTCCTCGTCGCGATGGCGACCGGCGCGCGGGGCGCCCCCGGCGCGCACCTGGCGGCGGCCGAGGCGTGCCGGGGGATCGCGCGGGCCGTGGGCCGCAGCCACCAGCGGCTCGTGGAGGACCTCCGGGCGGCCCGGCGCGGCGATCTGAAATCGGGTCTGCACCGGCTCGCGGACCGCAGTCTCGGCAAGCTCCGGGCGAGCGCGGCGGAACACGGCGTCGGCCCCGAGGAGTACACCGCGAGCCTGCGCTGTCTGCTGCTGCCCGCCGACCCGGACTGCCGTACGCGTGTGTTCTTCGGCGTCGGCGACGGCGGCCTGTTCCGGCTGCGGGACGGCGCCTGGCAGGACATCGAACCGCGCGTGTCACCCGACGGCACCGGCGGCGACCCCGTCGTCGGCTTCGGCTCCCCGCCGGAACGGACGCCCGCGGGCGACCGGCTGACGATGGACCTCGGCATCCCGACCCCGCCGAGCCCGTTCGAACCGGCCCCCGAGCCGTCCCGCGAGCCCTTCCGGTTCCGTGCCTCGGTAGCCCGGCCGGGTGATGCGCTGGTGATGTGCACGGGGGGCCTGGCCGACCCGCTGCGCGGCGAGCCCGCCCTCTGCGCCTACCTGGCCCGCCGCTGGTCCGGCCGTACCCCGCCCGGTCTCGCCGGGTTCCTCGCCGACTCCCAGGTACGGGTGAAGGGGTACGCCGACGACCGTACGGCGGCGGCCGTGTGGGAGGCGTGACCGCGGCCTCTGTGGATTCATGGAACGGGAGGGACGTATCCCGGGACAGTGAAGGGGCAGACGAGAGCCATGGCAAAACAGAGCGTCGCCGAGCAGTTCGTCGACATCCTCGTCCGGGCCGGGGTGCGTCGCCTCTACGGAGTCGTCGGCGACAGCCTCAACCCGGTCGTGGACGCCGTCCGGCGCAACGCGGCCATCGACTGGATCCACGTCCGCCACGAGGAGACCGCCGCCTTCGCGGCCGGCGCCGAGGCCCAGATCACGGGGAAGCTGGCCGCCTGCGCCGGCTCCTGCGGCCCCGGCAACCTGCACCTGATCAACGGCCTGTACGACGCACACCGCTCGATGGCCCCGGTGCTCGCGCTCGCCTCGCACATCCCGTCCAGCGAGATCGGCCTGGGCTACTTCCAGGAGACGCACCCGGACCGGCTGTTCCAGGAGTGCAGCCACTACAGCGAACTGATCTCCAGCCCCAAGCAGATGCCCCGGCTGCTCCAGACCGCCATCCAGCACGCCGTCGGCCAGAGCGGGGTGAGCGTGGTGTCCCTCCCGGGCGACATCGCCGCCGAACCCGCCCCGGAGAAGGCCGCGCAGAGCGCGCTCGTCACCTCCCGTCCCACCGTGCGGCCGGGTGACGCCGAGATCGACCGGCTCGTGGAGATGATCGACGCGGCCGGCAAGGTCACCCTGTTCTGCGGCAGCGGCACGGCGGGCGCGCACGCCGAGGTCATGGAGTTCGCCAGGAAGATCAAGTCCCCCGTGGGCCACGCGCTGCGCGGCAAGGAGCACATCCAGTACGACAACCCGTACGACGTCGGCATGAGCGGGCTGCTCGGCTACGGCGCCGCCTACGAGGCCACGCACGAGTGCGATCTGCTGATCCTGCTCGGCACCGACTTCCCCTACAACGCCTTCCTGCCCGACGACGTGCGGATCGTCCAGGTCGACGTGCGGCCCGAGGTGCTCGGCCGCCGCTCCCGGCTGGACCTGGCCGTCTGGGGCGATGTGCGCGAGACGCTGCGATGCCTGATCCCGCGGGTGCGGGAGAAGACCGGCCGCCGCTTCCTCGACCGGATGCTGAAGAAGCACGCCGACGCGCTGGAGGGCGTGGTCAAGGCGTACACCCGCAAGGTCGACAAGCACGTCCCCATCCACCCCGAGTACGTCGCCGCCGTCCTGGACGAGGTCGCCGCGGACGACGCGGTGTTCACCGTCGACACCGGCATGTGCAACGTCTGGGCCGCCCGTTACATCTCCCCCAACGGCCGCCGCCGGGTCATCGGTTCGTTCTCGCACGGTTCGATGGCGAACGCGCTGCCGATGGCGATCGGCGCGCAGTTCACCGACCGGCGGCGGCAGGTGGTGTCCATGTCCGGCGACGGCGGATTCTCCATGCTGATGGGCGACTTCCTGACGCTGGTGCAGTACGACCTGCCGGTCAAGGTGGTGCTGTTCAACAACTCCTCGCTGAGCATGGTCGAGCTGGAGATGCTCGTCGCCGGACTGCCCTCGTACGGCACGGCCAACACCAACCCCGACTTCGCCGCCGTGGCCCGGGCCTGCGGTGCCCACGGGGTGCGGGTGGAGAAGCCCAAGCAGCTCGCGGGGGCGCTCAGGGACGCCTTCAAGCACAAGGGACCGGCCCTGGTGGACATCGTCACCGACCCCAACGCCCTGTCCATCCCGCCGAAGATCAGCGCCGAGATGGTCACCGGGTTCGCGCTGTCGGCCTCCAAGATGGTGCTGGACGGCGGGGTCGGCCGGATGGTCCAGATGGCCCGCTCCAACCTGCGCAACGTACCGCGTCCCTGAGCAGGGGTCGCAGGGAGTGGATTTCGGCCAGTTTCACGGCACGTGACGACGTGCCGACCGCATGTGCCGGACGGAGCCGGACCGTCGTCACGGGGCGTCCGTGGCGTCCAGCGCCGCCCGGGGTGCCCGAGGCGCGGGGAAAGCGGAGTCCGGTGGCCGGCCGGGGCGGGGTGCGGACATGGCCGAACCGCCGGGCCTCGGGCAGGGGCCAGGACTGCCCGCGAGCGTGCTGGGCAAGCATCCCCCGTGAACGTGTTCGACCAGGAGGGACAGGGTCCAGCGGCGTGCGGGCGGGGGTCATGAAGAGGCAGGCGCGAGGGGGCGGTCCCGTGACCATAGGGGCCTCCTCGGCGACAACGGGGGAAGAGACCGACACCATCACGGAACACGCGCGGCGGCTCCGGCGCAGGCTGGGCCGGGCGGATCTCAAGGCGGTGCCGGAGGCCCGCCGGGAGCTGCGCGAACTGCTGCGGCACTGGGGCAGACCGGGCCGCTCGGAGATCGCCGAACTGCTCACCAGCGAACTCGTCACCAACGCGCTCGTCCACACCGACGACGACGCCGTCCTCATCGCCGTCGTGGGAACCGGCGGACTGCGGGTGGAGGTACGGGACTTCGTGGCCCGCAGACCCGAGCTGCGCGGCCCGGACACGGACGACGACACCCACGGCCGGGGCCTGGTGCTGGTGCAGTCCCTCGCCGACGCCTGGGGGGTACGGCCGCACGGCGTGGGCAAGTCGGTGTGGTTCGAACTCGGCGCCGAAGCGGCCTGAGGAACCGCGCGGACGGGAACGGGACGGGGGCGTGACCCGCGCGGTCACGCCCCCGTCCCGTACTGCGGTCGTACCGCAGGCGCCGGCTCTCAGCCGAACTGCTGCTCCAGGTCCTTGAGCTTGCGCTCCAGGGAGTCCAGGCGCGGCAGAGCCATCGTGTCGTCCTCGGCGGTGAGGTCGACGGTCACCGGCTCAGCCCCGCTGCGGACCGGCTGAAGGGAGGGCCGGGCGCGGACGGGCAGTGGCTCCGCGGTCGATATGGCAGGCTCCGCGGTCGCCGGGGCGGGTCCCCGCTCCACCGCCTGGACCTCGACCTGCCGGCCGGCCCCCCGGCCCGCCAACCCGCGGTGGCCGCGGCTGATCGCCTTCAGCTGGGCCCGCTCCACACGCTGCTGGTCGCGCCGCCGCTGCCGGGTCTCGTCCTTCTGCCGCTTGTCCTCGCGGACCTCCTCGACCGCCTCGTCGAGGCTGCGCACGCCCTCCAGGAGCATCAGGGACCAGGCCCTGTAGGTCTCGCGGGGCGCCCGCACCCAGCGCACGATCCGGATCTGCGGCAGCGGACGCGGCACCAGACCCTGCTCGCGCAGCGCGGCCCGGCGGGTCTGCTTCAGCGCCCGGTCGAACAGCACGGCCGCCGACAGCGACATGCCGGAGAAGAACTGCGGCGCACCGGCGTGCCCCACGCCCCGGGGCGCGTGCACCCAGTTGAACCAGGCCGCCGCCGCGGCGAACAGCCACACGAGTATCCGGGAGCCGAGCGCCGCGTCACCGTGGCTGGCCTCCCGCACCGCGAGGACGGAGCAGAACATCGCCGCGCCGTCCAGGCCGAACGGCACCAGGTACTGCCAGCCGTCGGTCAGCCCGAGGTTCTGCTCGCCGAAGCCGACGAGGCCGTGGAAGGACAGGGCCGCCGCCACCGCCGCACAGCAGAACAGCAGCACGTAGGAGGCCGTGCCGTAGATGGCCTCCTTGCGCCTGCGGCGCTCCTCGCTCCGCTCCCACGAGTCGTCGGCGCTCGTGCTCTCCCCGGAGGAGCGCTTGCCGCGCGCGAGCACCGCCACCGCCGCCAGCACGCCCAGGAGCAGTACGGCGCCCGGAAGCAGCCAGTTCAGCGATATGTCGGTCAGTCTCATCAGGGGTCCCTTGCATTGGGATCAGGGCGTAACGCCCGCCATAGTGGCCCACTCCCGAGGGCCCTCAGGGGGTTTCGGGGCAAGAGGCCGCCAAGGAGGTGCAAGGGAATGCCCAGGGCGGCGTTCTGCTCGAACTGCCGCGTGAGGGGCGGGAGTTGAGTTCGAATAAGACTACCCGTACGGGTGGTTCCACGGAAAGTTCCCGTGGCAGGTGAGGAAGTGGTGAATCACCTGTCCGGAGGCGCTCCGGGAGCCGGTCCGCGCACCCGTGCGTGAGCCGGTGCGCGGGCGGGAGGTCCTGTGGCGGCGATATTAGTGGACCGGAGGCGGTGCTGCCGACCTGAGGGTCCGTCAAGCGGCTGCGGCGGCGGTGAGTTTGGCGATGCGCGCACTGTCGCAGGTACGGGGACACGTCGCACAGGTGTCCTCCGGTCGAACGGTGTAGAACATGCAGCAGCTCGCCCGGTCCCGGGTGGGCAGCGCCGAGCCGTCCGGTGCCGCCAGCACCCGGAACCCGGCCGAACCGGCGTACGGCAGGGTCGTCCCCGGCAGCAGCAGCTCCAGCTCGCGCACGGCCCGCGCCGCCTCCCGCTCGCCGAAGAGCCCGGCGACGTACCACAGCCCCTCCACGACCTCGTCGGTCGCCATCCCCCACAGGGCCCGCCCGCGCCGCCGCATCCGGGGGCCGAAGGCGGCGAGCACCGGCTCCAGGTGCTCGGCCACGGCGGCCCGCACCTCGGCCCGCAGCGCCTCCTCGTCCGGTACGACGACGGTCCCGGGCAGCGCGGCGGCGGGGTCGCCCGGGAGGCAGGCGACGGAGGCGGGGCGCACGGCCATCCGGCCGGCGGTGCGGTCGTACGAGACATGCGTCACGGGCAGCCGGGGCACCCGGCGGTGCAGGAACCACGGGACGGTGATCAGCAGGCAGGCGGGCCAGGCGTAGCGGTGCAGGCCGAAGCTCGCGACGACGTCCGGGCGGGCCGGCCGGCCGTGGTCCCGCACCACCTGGGCCGCGTCCCAGGCCAGAAAGGCGTCCAGGGCCGCGCCGCCCGCCGCGAGCCCCGCGGTGCCGACCCAGCCCTCGCCCGAGGGCGCCGCGTCGTCCGGGCCCAGCTCGGTCACGGTCAGCCCCGGGAAGGCCGCGCCGAGGCGGTCGTACGCGGCGGTGAGCGGCGAGGCCGCAGCGGGCATGGCGGAACCACCGATCCTTGGACGCGTCCGCGAACACGGACAGGCTTGCGCAGGTAAGCCTTACCTTACCCGTCGTTGTCGGAGTTTGAACTACCGCCGGGTGCGCCTAAGGTGCTTGACGGACAAGCGACAACCCGTCGTTAATGACCCCAAGTGCCGACAAGCCGCCAGGAGGACCCGTGAAGCAGGGCGTGCAGGGCTCCCCGGGCACGCCGGTCGCCGCCCGGGTGCCGGCGCAGCAGCGCCCGGCGGCCGAGGCCGAGCCCGGCCGGGAGCGGGACGCCGCGGTGCCGGGCGACGCGCGGGGTGAGCACACGCACGCCGAGCGGCCCTTCCCCGGGCCGCGGGCCGCGGTGCAGCGCTCCTCGGTGCGCGGGCAGATCCTGGACGCGCTGCGCACGGCGCTCGCCGGCGGCGAGCTGAAGCCGGGCGAGGTCTACTCGGCGCCGGTGCTCGGGGAACGCTTCGGTGTCTCGGCCACGCCCGTGCGGGAGGCCATGCAGCAGCTGGCGCTGGAGGGCGCCGTGGAGGTCGTGCCCAACCGCGGCTTCCGGGTGGTCGAGCGCGGGGCGCGGGAGCTGGCCGAGCTGGCCGAGGTGCGCGCGCTCATCGAGGTGCCGGTGATGCTGCGGCTCGCGCGCACGGTGCCGGCCGAGCGGTGGGCCGAGGTGCGGCCCCTGGCCGAGGAGACGGTACGGGTGGCGGCCACCGGCTGCGCGGCGGCGTACGCGGAAGCCGACCGCGCCTTCCACCGGGCGCTGCTCGCCCTCTCGGGCAACCAGCAGCTGGTCCGCATCGCCGAGGACCTCCACCGCCGGGCCCAGTGGCCGCCGGTCCGGCACGGCCGGGCCGGCCTGGTCGCGGACGCCGCCGAACACCTGGCGCTGCTGGACGCGCTGGCCGCCGGGGACCCGGACGCCGTGCGCGGCCTGATGGAAGACCACTTCGCGGGCGCGAGCTGAGCCACCGCCACCGCCACCGCCACCGCCACCGCCCCCCGCGCCACCGCCACCCGCCAACCCCCTTCGCCGCCGCCACTGATCCCCGCCGCCGCCCGCTGGCCCTCTACGTCGTCGCCACCGCTCCCCGTGCTGCCGCCGCCCACCGGCCCCCTGCGCCGTCGCCACCGTTCCCCGCCGCCGCCCACCGGGCCCCTACGCCGTCGCCGCCCCGGGCGCCGGTGGGGTCAGCTGCCGGGCCAGCCAGGTGGGTACCCCGCCGAGCAGCCGGAACAGGCGGCGCGCTTCCTCCCGCAGGCGGGACGCCTCCGGCTCCTCCTCCGTGTCGGCCAGCGAGGCGAGCGCCGGTGCCGTGCCCACCAGATAACCCAACTCCTCGCGGATCCGCAGGGATTCGCTGAAGCCGTGCCGCGCCTCGGCCAACTCCCCCTCGCGCAGCGCGAGTCCGGCCAGGTGCCGCCAGGTGAACGACAGCAGGAGCTGGTCGCCGTGCGCCGTGGCGCCCGCGTGGGCGCGGCGGAACGCGGCGCGGGCCGCCTGCGGTACCCCGGCCAGGTTCTGGGCCACCAGCCCGCGCCGGAAGTCCAGCTGGGCCCGTCCCGCGGCCCCCGGCGGGATCAGCGCGGCCGCCCTGCCCAGCGCGGCCCGCGCCTCGTCGGCCCGGTCGCGCACGCCCAGCAGCGTGGCGGCGTAGGCCAGGTAACCCCGCTCGCAGGCGGCGGCCCCCCGTTCCTCGTCGCTGTGCGCCACCGCCTCCGCGGTCCGTAGCGCGTCCTCCGCGTCCTCCCAGCCCCGCTCGGTGTACAGACACCGTTCGGCCAGCAGGGCGGCCCGCTGGAGCGCGGGCGCGGGTTCGCCGGCCGGCAGCAGGGCCGCCGCGTCGACCCAGCAGGCCCGGCTTCGCAGCCGCCATACCGCGGTCTGGAGGGGATCGTCACCGGTCGTGCCGTTACCAGACATGGCGGTATACGCCACGTTGCCCTCCCCGAGCGCGCCATCGAGCTGTTGAGTGGTGGCGGCATTCCAGCACCAATCGCGGGGCCGGGCCAAGAGGGTGGGTGAAAGATTTCACAAAGTGGAGGGGTGCGCGCGTGACCGAGTCCGGCCCCCGCGCGCCCCCTGTGACCTCAGCTCATGCGCAACGCCAGGAAGAAGTCGAGCTTGTCCTCCAGGCGGGAGAGGTCGCGTCCCGTCAACTGCTCGATTCGGCCGACCCGGTAGCGCAGCGTGTTGACGTGCAGGTGGAGGCGGGTGGCGCAGCGGGTCCAGGAGCCGTCGCAGTCGAGGAACGCCTCCAGGGTCGGGATCAGCTCGGCCCGGTGCCGGCGGTCGTAGTCCTGGAGCGGGTCCAGCAGCCGGGCCGTGAAGGCGCGGCGGACGTCGTCGGGGACGAACGGGAGCAGCAGGACGTGCGAGGCCAGCTCCTGGTGGCCGGCCGCGCAGACCCGCCCGGTGCGGGCGGCGGCGACCCGGCGGGCGTGCCGGGCCTCCTCCAGGGCGCCGCGCAGCCCCTCCGCCGAGTGCACGGCCGCGCTGACGCCGAGGGTGAGCCGGCCGTCGTCGTTCAGGCCCGCCGACAGCGGCTCCCGTACCGCCTGGAGGAGGGAGTCGGCCAGCAGACCGGTCTCGGAGCCGTCGTGCTCGGCGGCGACCGCGGGCAGGGGGACCAGGGCGATCGCCTCGCCGCCCGAGTGGGCCACGGCGATGCGGTCCGAGGGTTCCGGGCCGGTCGCCAGCGGGTCGACCAGCATCTCCTCCAGCAGGGACTGGGCGACCGGGCCGCCGTCGACCTCCTCGCCCTCCCACTCCACGCGGGCCACCACGACCTGCCAGTGCGGTGCCGCTCCGAGGCCGGGCAGCAGCACCGGCGCCGCCACTCGGAGGCGGGCGGCGATCTCGGCGGGCGCGGCGCCCGTCTGCACCAGCTCCAGCACCTCCTGGGCGAGCCGGCGCCGGACCGTGCGGGCCGCGTCCCGGCGGTCCCGTTCGACGGCGATCAGCTGGGTGACGCCCTGGAGCAGATCCAGCCGTTCCCCGGGCCAGTCGCCCGCGTCCGCCTCCACGGCCAGCAGCCAGTCCGACAGGACCGTCTCCCGGACGTCGCGGGCGGCCTGCGGGGAGCGGCCGGAGGAGCGGATCGGGAAGAGGGAGTACGTGGTGCCGTGCAGCAGGACCCGGTGCGGGCCGCGGCGGCCGGTGCGGGTGGCCGCCAGATGCTCGGCGGCGAGCCGCGCGCAGGTCTCGGCGGGCAGCGCCGGGCCCGCCTCCTTGGAGCCGGCGATCATCCGGCCGGTGGGGGAGAGCACCCAGGCGCGCAGGTCCAGGTCGGAGCCGAGCAGGTCCAGGACCACGTCCGGGCCGCCGCCCGCCGGACCCGAGGTCATCATCCGGCGGTGCCGGTCCACGACGGCCGCCAGGTCACCGGCGCGCTCGCCGGACACCTGCCGGACGACATGCTCGGTGATCGTCGCGAACGCCACCGACTCGTGCACCGCGAACAGCGGCAGCCGGTGCTTCGCGCAGGCCAGCACCAGGTCGTCCGGCACATCGCCCAGCTCGGCCTCGCCGGCCGCGAGGGCCGCCACCCCGGCCTGCACCAGGATCCGGACGAACGGCTCGGCGTCGGCGGCGTCCCGCCGCCAGGCCAGCCCCGTCAGCACCAGCTCGCCACCGGAGAGGTAGCGGCTCGGGTCGCGCAGGTCGGTCGTCATGACCCCGCGTACCGTGCGGTCCAGCTCGTCCTCGCCGCCGAGCAGCCGCAGGCCCAGCGCATCGGTGTCCAGCAGTGCGCGCAGCCGCATCTCGTCGCCGCCGTTCTTTGTCTCGAAACCTACGATGGATCTTGGAGGGTGGGCGGGCAGCCACCCGGCACCGGACGTCGGGGACGCGGTGCGTGGCCTCCGTGCCGTTTCTCGCGTTTCCCCGGGAAAACGGAGAGGTTACCGATGACCTCCGTTCATACGAATCTACAAGATGCCCGGCCTGGCCAGCCAACTCCTTCATGGTTTCGGTGACTGACCCCGCTGGAGTACGGAGCGGTGTACTGAGTCCACTCCGCGTTAACAGGACATGAACGAGCCGGGCCCGCCGCACACGGATTGGCTCAATCTGAACGACCCACGAGACGAAGAAGAAGAGAGCCGGTCATGGACTTCCTTCGCCCCGCCAGCTGGGAGGAGGCGCTCGCCGCGAAGGCCGAGCACCCCACAGCTGTGCCGATTGCGGGTGGCACCGACGTGATGGTCGAGATCAACTTCGACCACCGCCGGCCCGAGTACCTCCTCGACCTCAACCGCGTCGGCGACCTCTACGAATGGGAGGTCGGCGAGGAGACCGTACGGCTCGGTGCCTCCGTCCCGTACACCAGGATCATGGAGAACCTCCGTGCCGAGCTGCCGGGTCTGGCGCTCGCCTCGCACACCGTCGCCTCCCCGCAGATCCGCAACCGCGGCGGCGTCGGCGGCAACCTCGGCACGGCCTCGCCCGCCGGCGACGCCCACCCCGCCCTCCTCGCGGCCGGCGCGGAGGTCGAGGTGGAGTCGGCGGCCCGGGGCACCCGGCTGATCCCGATCGACGACTTCTACACGGGCGTCAAGCGCAACGCGCTCCAGCCCGACGAGCTGATCCGGGCCGTGCACGTCGCGAAGGCCGACGGCCCGCAGCAGTACTCGAAGGTCGGCACCCGCAACGCCATGGTCATCGCCGTGTGCGCCTTCGGGCTCGCCCTGCACCCCGGGACCCGGACCGTGCGCACCGGCATCGGTTCGGCCGCCCCCACCCCGGTGCGGGCGAGGGCCGCCGAGGAGTTCCTGAACGCGGCCCTGGAGGAGGGCGGCTTCTGGGACAACGGAAAGATCATCACCCCGTCGGTCGCCAAGCAGTTCGCGGACCTGTGCTCGGCCGCCTGCAACCCGATCGACGACGTCCGGGGCACCGCGAGCTACCGCCGGCACGCGGTCGGCGTCATGGCCCGCCGGACACTCACCTGGACCTGGGAGTCGTACCGCGGCACCCGTCGCGCCTCGGAGGGAGCTGCGTAATGCGCGTCAACTTCACCGTCAACGGACGTCCGCAGGAAGCCGACGACGTCTGGGAGGGCGAGTCCCTGCTGTACGTGCTGCGCGAGCGCCTCGGCCTGCCGGGTTCCAAGAACGCCTGCGAGCAGGGCGAGTGCGGCTCCTGCACCGTGCGCCTCGACGGCGTGCCGGTGTGTTCCTGCCTGGTCGCGGCCGGCCAGGCGGAGGGCCGGGAGGTCGTGACCGTCGAGGGCCTCGCGGACTTCGCCAAGCAGCGCACCTGCGGCGACTCCTGCGGCACGGCGGGCACCTCGCTCGACGAGGCCAGGCAGTGGGCGGCCAAGGGCACCGACTCCCAGACCGGCGAGGGCACCGAGCTCTCCCCGATCCAGCAGGCGTTCATCGACGCCGGCGCCGTCCAGTGCGGCTTCTGCACCCCGGGCCTGCTCGTCGCCTCCGACGAACTCCTGGAGCGGAACTCGAACCCGTCCGACGCCGACATCCGTGAGGCGCTGTCGGGCAACCTGTGCCGCTGCACGGGCTACGAGAAGATCATGGACGCGGTCCGCCTGGCGGCCGCCCGCCAGTCCGAGGGGGTCTGACAGACATGCCGACCAACGGCGCTCCTACGAAGATCACGCAGGGCTCCCAGACCAAGGGCGGCATCGGCGAGTCCACGCTCCGCCCGGACGGCACCCTCAAGGTCACCGGCGAGTTCGCCTACTCGTCCGACATGTGGCACGAGGACATGCTGTGGGGCCAGATCCTGCGCTCCACCGTCGCGCACGCCGAGATCGTCTCGATCGACACCTCCGAGGCCCTCGCCACGGCCGGTGTCTACGCCGTCATGACGTACGACGACCTGCCCACCGAGGTGAAGAACTACGGCCTGGAGATCCAGGACACCCCGGTCCTCGCGCACGGCAAGGTACGCCACCACGGCGAGCCGGTCGCGATCGTCGCCGCCGACCACCCGGAGACGGCCCGCCGCGCCGCCGCCAAGATCAAGGTGGAGTACAAGGAGCTGCCCGTCATCACCGACGAGGCCTCCGCGACCGCCCCGGACGCGATCCTCGTCCACGAGGGCCGCGACGACCACCACGCGGGCCACGTCCCCCACCCCAACATCGTCCACCGTCAGCCGATCGTCCGCGGCGACGCGGACGAGGCCGCCCGGCGCGCCGATGTGATCGTCAAGGGCGATTACACCTTCGGCATGCAGGACCAGGCCTTCCTCGGCCCCGAGTCCGGCCTCGCCGTGCCCGAGGAGGACGGCGGCGTCCACCTCTACATCGCCACCCAGTGGCTCCACTCCGACCTGCGCCAGATCGCGCCCGTCCTCGGTCTGCCCGAGGAGAAGGTGCGCATGACGCTGGCCGGCGTCGGCGGCGCGTTCGGCGGCCGCGAGGACCTGTCGATGCAGATCCACGCCTGTCTGCTGGCCCTGCGCACCGGCAAGCCCGTGAAGATCGTCTACAACCGGTTCGAGTCCTTCTTCGGGCACGTCCACCGGCACCCGGCGAAGCTCCACTACGAGCACGGCGCCACCAAGGACGGCAAGCTCACGCACATGAAGTGCAGGATCGTCCTGGACGGCGGCGCCTACGCCTCCGCCTCCCCGGCGGTCGTCGGCAACGCCTCCTCCCTCTCGGTCGGCCCGTACGTCATCGACGACGTCGACATCGAGGCCATCGCCCTCTACACCAACAACCCGCCCTGCGGCGCCATGCGCGGCTTCGGCGCGGTCCAGGCGTGCTTCGCCTACGAGGCGCAGATGGACAAGCTGGCGGAGAAGCTCGGCATGGACCCGGTGGAGTTCCGGCGGCTGAACGCGATGGAGCAGGGGACCATCATGCCGACCGGGCAGCCGGTCGACTCCCCGGCCCCGGTCGCCGAACTGCTGCGCCGCATCAAGGCGATGCCCATGCCGCCCGAGCGCCAGTGGGAGTCCAGCGAGGGCTCCGACGTACGGCAGCTGCCCGGCGGTCTGTCCAACACCACCCACGGCGAAGGCGTCGTACGCGGGGTCGGCTACGCGGTCGGCATCAAGAACGTCGGATTCTCCGAGGGCTTCGACGACTACTCCACCGCCAGGGTGCGCATGGAGGTCGTGGGCGGTGAGCCGGTCGCGACCGTGCACACCGCGATGGCGGAGGTCGGCCAGGGCGGTGTCACCGTCCACGCGCAGATCGCCCGCACCGAGCTGGGCGTCACCCAGGTGACCATCCACCCGGCGGACACGCAGGTCGGTTCCGCGGGCTCCACCTCGGCCTCCCGGCAGACGTACGTCACCGGCGGCGCCGTGAAGAACGCCTGCGAGGTGGTCCGCGAGAAGGTGCTGGAGATCGGACGCCGCAAGTTCGGCTCCTACCACCCCGCCTGGGCGACGGCCGAACTCCTGCTGGAGGGCGGCAAGGTCGTCACCGACGGCGGCGAGGTCCTCGGCGACCTGGCCGACGTCCTGGAGGGCGAGGCCGTCGAGGTCGAGGAGGAGTGGCGGCACCGGCCGACCGAACCCTTCGACCTGCGCACCGGCCAGGGCAACGGACACGTCCAGTACTCCTTCGCCGCGCACCGCGCCGTGGTCGAGGTCGACACCGAACTCGGCCTGGTCAAGGTCGTCGAACTGGCCTGCGCCCAGGACGTCGGCAAGGCGCTCAACCCGCTCTCCGTCGTCGGCCAGATCCAGGGCGGCACGACCCAGGGCCTGGGCGTGGCGGTGATGGAGGAGATCATCGTCGACCCCAAGACGGCGAAGGTCAGGAACCCCTCCTTCACGGACTACCTGATCCCCACCATCCTCGACACGCCGACCATCCCGGTCGACGTGCTCGAACTCGCCGACGAGCACGCCCCGTACGGGCTGCGCGGCATCGGCGAGGCCCCGACCCTGTCGTCCACCCCGGCCGTCCTCGCGGCGATCCGGAACGCGACCGGGCTGGAGCTCAACCGCACTCCGGTGCGGCCCGAGCACCTCACGGGAACCGCGTAACACCGAAGCTCTCCGGGCGGCGCAGGGAACGTCACACACTCCGCCGCGCCGCCCGGGGGAACCCCTTTGAGTTCCGCTCCGCTCGCGGTCCTTGAAGTACCAGGAAATTCGTTCGTCTCGGGCCGTCCCCCGGGTCGTCCATTCCCAAATCCCGTGACCGTCAGGGCGGTTGCACGGGTGCCCCTGTGAACCTTGGGAGATGGCACCATGACCCAGCAGTCAGTGGAGCCCAGGACCGCAGCCGACGACGCGGGCGATGGCAGCCGCGTCCCGGCCGGGCGGTCCTGGCTCGACCGGTACTTCCACATATCCAGAAGAGGATCCACGGTCGCGCGTGAGGTGCGCGGCGGCATCACCACCTTCATGGCGATGTCGTACATCCTCCTGCTCAACCCCCTCATCCTGTCCGGCAAGGACGCGGCGGGGGACACGCTCGGCCAGAAGGCGCTGATCACCGCGACCGCGTTCGCGGCGGCCTTCACCACGCTGCTGATGGGTTTCGTCGGCAAGGTGCCGCTCGCCCTCGCCGCCGGCCTCTCCGTCTCCGGCGTCCTGTCCTCGCAGGTCGCACCCAACATGACCTGGCCGCAGGCCATGGGCATGTGTGTGATGTACGGCGTGGTCATCATGCTGCTCGTCGTCACCGGCCTGCGCGAGATGATCATGAACGCGATCCCGCTCGCGCTCAAGCACGGCATCACCATGGGCATCGGCCTGTTCATCGCCCTCATCGGTTTCTACAAGGCCGGCTTCGTGCACCAGGGCAAGGCCACCCCGGTCACCCTCGGCCCCACCGGTGAACTCGCCGGCTGGCCGGTGCTGCTCTTCGCCGGCACCCTGCTGCTGATCTTCATGCTCCAGGCCCGGAACATCCCCGGCGCCATCCTCGTCGGCATCGTCTCGGGCACCGTCGTCGCCGCCGTCCTCAACGGACTCGGGGTCATCGACCCCAAGCAGTGGGCCAACGGCGCCCCCGAACTGCCCGGCAACGCGGTCTCGATGCCCGACTTCTCGCTCTTCGGGCACGTCGAGTTCGGCGGCTGGGGCGAGGTCGGCGCGATGACGATCGGCATGATCGTCTTCACCCTCGTGCTGGCCGGCTTCTTCGACGCGATGGCCACCATCATCGGCGTCGGCACCGAGGCGAACCTCGCCGACGACAAGGGGCGGATGCCGGGCCTGTCCAAGGCGCTCTTCATCGACGGCGCCGGCGGCGCGATCGGCGGTGTGGCGGGCGGCTCCGGCCAGACGGTGTTCATCGAGTCGGCCACCGGCGTCGGCGAAGGCGCCCGTACCGGCCTGGCCTCCGTGGTGACCGGTCTGTTCTTCGCGGCCTGTCTGTTCTTCACCCCGGTCACCGCGATCGTCCCGCAGGAGGTCGCCTCCGCCGCCCTGGTCGTCATCGGCGCCATGATGCTGATGAACGCCCGGCACGTGGACTGGGCCGACCGCGCGACCGCCGTCCCCGTCTTCCTGACCGTCGTCCTGATGCCGTTCACGTACACCATCACCACCGGTGTCGCCGCGGGCGTCATCTCCTACGTCGCCATCAAGGCGGCCCAGGGCAAGGCCCGCGAGATCGGCGCCTTCATGTGGGGTCTGACGGTCGTGTTCCTCATCTACTTCGCCCTTCATCCCATCGAGGGCTGGCTGGGCGTTCACTAGCCCCCTCCCCCCGCCCCCGACCACGAACCCGCTAAGGAGACCGACAGATGCTGGACATCGCCGAGGAGCTGAACCGGTGGGTCGAGCAGGGCCGTGACTTCGCCGTCGCCACCGTGGTGGCCGTCGGCGGCAGCGCCCCGCGCCAGCCCGGCGCCGCCCTCGCGGTGGACGCCGACGGCACGGCGATCGGCTCGGTCTCCGGCGGGTGCGTGGAGGGCGCCGTGTACGAGCTGTGCCGACAGGCGCTCGAAGACGGGGAAACCGTCCTCGAACGCTTCGGGTACAGCGACGAGGATGCCTTCGCCGTCGGTCTGACCTGCGGCGGCATCATCGACATCCTCGTCACGCCGGTCCGGGCGGACGGTCCCGCCCGGCCGGTGTTCGCGGCCGCGCTGGCCGCAGCCGCTCGTGGGGAGGCGGCGGCGGTCGCGCGGATCGCCGAGGGCCCGGCGCAGCTGCGGGGCCGGGCCCTCCTGGTGCGCTCCGACGGGTCGTACGAGGGCGGCTTCGGCGCCCATCCCGAACTGGACCGCACGGTCGCCGCCGAGGCCGGTGCCTTCCTGGACGCGGGCCGCACCGGCACCGTGGAGATCGGCGAGCAGGGATCGCGCTGCGGCGCCCCGCTCACGCTCCTGGTCGAGTCGTCGGTCCCCGCCCCACGCATGATCGTCTTCGGGGCCATCGACTTCGCCTCGGCCCTGGTGCGCGTCGGCAAGTTCCTCGGCCACCACGTCACGGTGTGCGACGCCCGCCCCGTGTTCGCCACGCGCGCCCGCTTCCCCGAGGCCGACGAGATCGTCGTGGAGTGGCCCCACAAGTACCTGGAGCGCACCGAGGTCGACGGCCGCACCGTCCTGTGCGTCCTCACCCACGACGCCAAGTTCGACGTACCGCTGCTGCGGCTCGCGCTGCGGCTGCCGGTCGCCTACGTCGGCGCGATGGGCTCCCGCCGCACCCACCTGGACCGCAACGAGCGCCTGCGCGCCGTCGGCGTCACCGAGCTGGAGCTGGCCCGGCTGCGCTCCCCGATCGGCCTGGACCTCGGTGCCCGTACGCCGGAGGAGACGGCGCTGTCCATCGCGGCGGAGATCGTCGCCGGCCGGCGAGGCGGCAGCGGGCTCTCGCTGACCGGCGCGCACACCCCCATCCACCACGAGCCGGCCGCGCGGCCGGCGGGGCGGATCGGGTCGGTGGCCTGAGCGGGTGCGGCGGGAGTGCCGGCGGGCGGCGGTGTCGGCGGGCTCGGCGAGAGAGCCTGACCGGTGAGGGCCCGGGAAAAGCGGTTGCCGTACGGTGCCGTCCCCGTGCTTGCATGAGGCCATGGTGTCCCCCGACCGGCTGGCGGCCTTCGCCGCCCTGTCCTTCCTGCTCATCGTGGTGCCCGGCCCCAGCGTGCTGTTCGTGATCGGACGGGCCCTGGCCCACGGCCGCCGCGCCGCGCTGACCACCGTCGTCGGCAACACGCTCGGCGCGTATCTGCTCGTCGTGGCCGTGGCGCTCGGCGTCGGATCGGTCGTCGAGCGCTCGGTGCTCGTCTTCACCGTCCTGAAGCTCGCGGGCGCCGCCTATCTCGTGCACCTGGGTGTCAAGGCATGGCGGCAGCGGGGCTCGCTGCGGGCCGCGGTCGCGGAGCCCGGCCCCGCGCACGGCGGTCTGCGCACCCTGGGGGAGGGGTTCGCGGTCGGCGTCGCCAACCCCAAGACGATGGTGTTCTTCGCCGCCGTGCTGCCGCAGTTCGTGGAGCGCGAGCAGGGGCACGTCCCGGCGCAGATGCTGCTGCTCGGACTGGTCTTCAACGCCATCGCGGTGGTCTCCGACGCCGTCTGGGGCCTCGCCGCCTCGGCCGCCCGCGACTGGTTCGCCCGCTCGCCCCGGCGGCTGGCCGCGGTCGGCGGAGCGGGCGGGCTGACGATGATCGGCCTGGGCGTGACGGTGGCCGTGACGGGCCGTAAGGACTGACGGTGGCCGTGACGGGCCGTGAGAACTGACGGTGGCCGTGACGGGCCGTAAGGACTGACGGCGGCCGTGACGGGCCGCAAGGACTGACGGTGGCCATGAAGGGCCCAGAGCCGACGGTCGTCGGGACGGGCGGCGTGGCCGACGGTTGCCGTGACACCCCGCGGGGACCGACGGACCGACGGACCGACGGTGTGTCAGGGCCGCGTGAGCAGCCGGTTCGCCGCCCGGCCGAACATGGTGCGGGCCGTCCGTTCCAGTACGCCGTCGAAGGCGCCGGGCAGGAGCCGGATCCGCAGTTCCTCCCGCCACACCACCCGGCTACGGCCCCCGGGGCCCGGCCGGACCTCGATCTCCGCCCAGCCGAGGACCACCCGGCCGCGCTTCTCCAGCCGGCACAGGCCGCCCTCGCCGTCGGAGGGCGGCCGCCAGACCGTCACCTCCATGACGTCGTCCACGGTGAGCGGGCCGAGCCCCGAGCGGGCCACGAAGCGCGTGCCCTCGCGGGTGGGCTCGGGCGTGAGCACCTCGATCCGGGTCAGCGGGACCGCGTCGGCGTGGCGGGGCCACCGGGTGAGCCGGCGCCACGCCTCGTCTGCGGGGAGCGGCACGGTGCGTTCGAGCGAGAAGAAGGGCACGGCACGATCGTAGGCAGGGAGCGCCCCGGGCCCGGGCATTCGTCCCCGGCACACCGGTTCGGAGCAACGCCCGCCCGCCGTCGCGACGCCCCGTGGGCCACCGGGCGCCGGCTCCGGCAGCCGTCGGATTCCGCCGGTCGCGCGGAAAGCGGCGTTCCGGTGCACGGCACCGGGCAGGCCGCCCTGGAGGCTGTACGACACCGGGCAGGCCGCCCTGGAGGCTGTACGACACCGGGCAGGCCGCCCTGGAGGCTGTACGACACCGGGCAGGCCGCCCTGGAGGCTGCACGGCACCGGGCAGGCCGCCGTGGAGGCGGAGTCGGACGGGGAGGCGCCATGTCGGTGGAGCAGGTCGGCTTCGTCGTCCTGGGAACGACCGTCGCCCTCCTGGCCGTGGGCGCCCTGCACAGTGCCCGCGCGGCCCACCGGGTGCGCGCCGTCCCGGTCTCGCCGCGCCGGCCGGAGCCCCTGGCCGACGCGTACGAGATCGCCTGCCTGCGCGGCGGCACCGGCCGGCTCTTCGAGGTGGCGGCGGTGCGCATGAGCGACACCGGCCGGCTCCGGGTGCGGGCGAGGGGCGACATCGTCCCGGACCCGGGTGCGCTGCGGCCGCAGGACGACGTCGAGGCGGCGTTCACCGACGCGGCCGCACGGCTGCACACCGAGTCGCCGCGAGGGTACGGCCTGCCGGAGCGGGCACCTGACGACGCCCGCGTCGGGCGCATCACCGAACGCCTGGTACGGGAGGGCCTGCTGAACGAGCCCGGGCGCGCCGGGGCCGCCCGGGACGCCTCCGGGTACCTCGCGCTGGCCATCGGGCTGTCCTGGCCGCTCACCGCGGCGGCCGCCGTGCTCGCCCGGTTCGCCGGCTCCTACTGGATCCTGCTCTGGTACGCGCCGTTGCTCGTGGCCCCGTGCGTCCTGTGGCGGCGCGACAGCCGCCGGCACCCCGGACCGACCCCGCTGGGCCGGCGCGCCGTCCGGCCGGCGGAGCAGGGCACCTGGGCGCCCGACCCCCATCCCGGCCCGGACCGGGGCGACGCGGAGCGGCTCGGCCGGGTCGCCCTCGGGGGCAGACGGGCGCTGCCGCCCCGCCATGTGCTCGCTCCGCCGCCCCCGCCCCCGCCCCCGCAGCCCGAGTACGTCGTCGACGACCCGCCGGGGCTCGGCGGACTGTGACCGGCGAGGCCGGCGGCCGCCCGCCGTCCGCTCAGGGGCGGTACACCTTGCCGGGCTCGGCCTTGCCGGGCGCCAGCAGCTGAGGGACCGTCACGAAGACGTAGCCGCGTGCCTTCAGCGCGTCGATGATGCCGGGCACGGCCGGCACGGTGCCCGGGTAGATGTCGTGCAGCAGGATGATCCCGTCCCGGGAGGACTGGTCGAGGACGCGCTTGGTGATGAGCGCCGAGTCGTCGGTCGTGTAGTCCTTGGCGGTCACGCTCCACAGCACCTCCGCCAGGCCCAGCTCCTTGCAGATCTCGTGCACGTCGGAGTCGGTACGGCCCTGCGGCGGGCGCATCAGCGTCGGCTTGTGGCCGGTGAGCCGCTCGATCGCGTCGTTGGGCCGCTTCAGTTCCCTGCGTATCTCGGCGTCGGATATGCGGGTGAGGATCTTGTGGTCCCAGGTGTGGCTGGCGACCTCGTGCCCCTCGGCCGCCATCCGCTTCACCAGTTCCGGGTACTTCTCGATGTGCCGCTTGCCGAGCAGGAAGAAGGTGGCCGGGACCTTCTTCTCCTTGAGGATGTCGAGCAGCCGTGCCGAGTTCTCGCTGGGGCCCGCGTCGAAGGTGAGCGCGATGCACTTGGCCTCGCGGCAGTCGACGGTGCCGAACCGGGCGGGTGCCCCGTGCGCCGCCTCGGCACGCGCGCTGCTCGGGGCGGTCGTGTCGACCTGCGCGCAGCCGGACAGCGCGAACGCCAGGCAGGCCGCCGCGGACGCGAGGGCCCGGCCGCGCAACCTCCGGGCCGTTCCGCGCATCTTCCCTGTCGCGTCGTGCTGCGTCGAGATCGTGTCGGTCGATGGATGCATGCCGGGACTATACACTGTGTGTATAGTGCATGCGTTCGAATTCCGGCGGGTGGCACCGGAGCCGTAGCACCATGGGAAGAGGGGGCGGACGCCCCTCGCGGAAGGACCGCCCATGCGCTTCAGGGACCGCGCCGAAGCCGGCCGGCGGCTCGCCGGGCTCCTCGTCGCCCTGCGCGACGAGGGTGCCCTCGCCGAGCCGGTCGTCGTCCTCGCCCTGCCCCGTGGCGGAGTCGCCGTCGCCGAGCCCGTCGCCCGTGCCCTCGGGGCCCCGCTCGACGTGCTGGTCGTCCGCAAGATCGGCGCCCCGCAGCACCGGGAGTTCGCCGTCGGCGCGCTCGCCGCGGACGACCCGCCGCTCTTCGACCACGACACCCTCGGCCGCCTCCGCCTCAGCGAGGACGCCCTCGCCGCGGCCGTGGACCGCGAACGACGGGAACTGCGCCGCCGCGAGCGGCGCTACCGCGGCGACCGGCCCCCGCCGGAGCTGACGGACCGTACCGTGATCGTGATCGACGACGGGCTGGCCACCGGCGCCACCGCCCGTGCCGCCCTGCGCCATGTCCGCCGCCACGGCCCCGCCCACCTCGTCCTCGCCGTCCCCGTCGGCGCCCCGGACTCCCTCGCCTCCCTCGCCACCGAGGCCGACACCGTCGTCTGCCCCCACCGCCCGGCCGCCTTCGCCGCGGTCGGCCAGTGGTACGAGGACTTCGACCAGGTCGGCGACGCCCAGGTGCTCGCCGCCCTGCGGCAGTTCTGAGGCCACCGCGTCCCCGCCCGCGCCGGCCCTCTCCCGGTGCGGCACGGCCGGCGCCGGCGCCGTCCCGTACGGCACCCGCCGCCCGGCCCCGGGCCGCCGTCACAACCCCGTGCACACCAGTGGTACCGGACGGGTACGCGGAGTAACCTCGGGACCATGACGCGCACGGGGGAGCGAGTCGTCACATCACGGTTGCGGACACCGTCCTGGATCGCGCGCATCGAGGCGCCGGACGGGCGGGTCCTCGGCGCTGGCGTGCTGCTCGCTCCCGGGCGGGTCCTCACCGCCGCCCATGTCGTCACCCCCGGCCGGCCCTACACCGTACGGCTGGTCGGCGTACCCGGCCTGGCCGCCGTGGCCGCCACCGTCCGCCCCGACGAGCACGTGCCGCAGCGCGAGGACACCTTCGGCGACCGCAGCGGCGACCTCGCCCTGCTGCGCCTGGCCGCCCCCCTGCCCGCCGAACACACCACCCGGCTCTACCGCCTGGCCGCCCCGCACGGACCCGTCAGCATGTACGGCTTCCCGGACGGCGACGACGGGGGGCGCTGGCACGGCGCCACCCTGGTCGCCGCCCGCGGCCGGGACAGCCAGGTGCAACTGAGGCCGCTCAGCGCGGGCGAACTCGCCGCCCCCGGCTTCAGCGGCGGCGGAGTCGTCGACCACGCCACCGACCAGGTCATCGGGATCGTCCTCAGCGTGGACGAGGGACCGCGCTCCGCCTTCAGCTACATGAGCCCCACCGAGACGGTCCTCAGCCATCTGCCGCAGGTCGCCGCCTGGACCGACGGCGCCGAGGCGGTCGACCCCCGGCTGCGCGACGGCACCGGCACCGCCGCCGGCCGGCTCGACGTCCCCTTCGCCACCCAGCTCGCCTGCTGGTTCCGCGGCGAGGGCTGGCCGGTGCTCGTCACCGTCGTCCCCGCCCGCGGCGACCGCGCCTGGACCCTCCAGCGGGCCGTCACCCTCGCCGACCGCGAGCTGCGCACCCACCGCAACACCAGTGCCGTCAGCCACGACCCGCCCGAGACCGTGCCCCCGGCCGGCGCCCACGACCTCGCCCTCGACGTCGAGGGGATGACCGTCGTGGAGGTCATGGACCGGATCGCCGAACGCCTCGGCATCCGCGACGACCCCCGTCCCGAACGACTCGGCGACCTGCGCGTCCCGCTCACCGCCGTACTGGTCGCCGTGGACCGGGCGGACGACCCCGACGCCCTGCTCGCCCTGCTGGACCGGCTCGCCCGGCAGGGCGCCCGGCTGCTGCTGGCGTTCCGCCGCCCCGGCGAGCGCGTCACCCGGACCGCCGAGACCCTCGTACACCGCCCGCTGCGCGACCGCTGGACCCGGCTGCACGCCGAACTCGGGCGGATCACCGACGAGCTGGGCCCCGCCCTGGACGTCCGCCGGGACCGCGTGCTGCCCGGCCCCGGCCCCGGGGCCCTGCTCGACCAGGCCGAGGCGGGCGTACGGCGCACCCGGATGCTGCGTGCCTGGCTCGCCCACGCCCCCGACCAGGAACGCGAACCCGGCCGCGCCGACCTGCTGTTCACCTTCGAGGACGCCGTCGGCCGCCGCCGCCGGCGCCTGGAGAAGGCCATCGGCCTGCTCGACGCCCGGCTGCGCCGCCGCGCGGAACTCCTCGGCCGGGTCGGCGCCGAATGGCCGCTGTGCCGGCAGCGGGCCGCCGCGCAGGGCGACCGGGTGATGGCGGCCTACCGGCTCTACGAGCACGCCGTGTCGCTGCTGCGGCAGTCCCCCTGCGACATCGAGCGGGCCGAGGCAGCCGTCGAGCGGTTCGTGGGCTTCTGCTCCGCCACCGCCACCTCCACCGCCTCCGGAGAGGAGGGCGCCTCATGACCTCGTGCATCCGGCCCGGCTGCGCGGGCCGCATCATGGCCACCGGCTACTGCGACACCTGCGGCCACCGGCACGCCGAGCCGCACACCGTGCCCCCGGCCCGGCCCCCGGCCGGCACCGTCGAGGATCCCCCCGGCCCGGCGGCCGTCCACGCCGTCGCCGGAATCGGCGAACTCGACCAGCACGGACTGGTCGTCCTGCCCGAGGTCCCCGTCCCCGACGACGTACTCCTGGAGGACCCCCGCCCGCCCACCGGGGGCCGCCGCTGCGGCGCCGACGGCTGCACCATGACCATCGGCATCGGCTACGGCGGCCAGCCCGCCCGCCCCACCGGCCGCTGCCCCCGCTGCGGCACCCCCTACTCCCTCCTGCCCGAGCTGACCGAGGGCACCGTCGTCGACGACCACTACGAGGTCCTCGGCTGCCTCGCCCACGGCGGCCTCGGCTGGGTCCACCTCGCGGAGGACATCCACGCGGACGGCCACCGGGTCGTCCTCAAGGGCCAGATCAACGTGAACGACACACTCGCCCGCCGCACCGCCGTCGAGGAACGCCGTTCCCTGACCGATCTGCACCACCCGGACATCGTCCGCATCATCACCTACACCGAGCACCAGGTCCCCGGCCGCCCGCCCGGCGGCTACCTCGTCATGGACTACATCGGCGGACGCTCCCTGCAACAGCTCTTCGACGCCGGCGACGTCGAGCGGATCTTCCACGGCCGCCCCCGCCTCGACCACGTCCTCACCTACGGCTGCAAGATCCTCGGCGCCCTCCAGTACATGCACGAACGGGGCCTGCTCTACTGCGACATGAAGCCCGCCAACGTCATCCACTTCGGCCGCGCCGTCAAGGTCATCGACCTCGGCGCCGTCCGCGCCATCGGCGACCGCGCCTCCGCCTACGTCTACACGGCCGGCTTCGCCCCGCCCAAGGAGGAGATCGACCGCCGCGGCTGGCACGTCGACAGCGACCTCTACACCGTCGGCACGACCCTCCAGGCCCTGGCCCGCGGCACCGAACCCGCCCGTGGCCTGGCCCCCGACTCCTTCCGCCGCCTCATCGCCCGCGCCACCCACGCCGAACCCCGCGCCCGGTTCCGCTCGGCCGCCGAGATGTCCCGCCAGCTCTGGGAAGTACTGCGCGAGTTCCGCTCGCTCCAGTTCGGCGAGCAGCTGCCGGAGAGCTCCACCCGGTTCCGCGCGTCCGGCGCCAGCCTCGACGCCGGGCTCGGCGCGATCCCCGCCCTGGCCCACTGGACCGGCCGCACGGGCGACCACCCCGCCGGCCTGGACGTCACCCCGCCCCCGCCCGCCGAGGTGGCCGGCGCCCTGCCCGAACCGGTCCCCGACCCCGACGACGGCGCAGCCCTGCTCCTGGACACCTTCCCGCCCGACGCCCCCGACCGGGTCGCCCGGCAATGGCCCCGCGAATCCCGCCTCGGCACCCCCGAGACCGCGCTGTGGCTCTGCCGCGCCTACCTCAGAAAGGGCGAGCTGCACGCGGCGGAGAGCTGGCTCGCCGAGGCGGAGACCCAGCTCGGCGAACGCGCCGCCGCCCACGACTGGCGCATCGCCTGGCACCACGGCGTCCTGCACCTCAGCAAGGGCGAGGTGGACCGGGCCGGCGCCCGCTTCGACGCCGTGTACCAGGCCCTGCCCGGCGAGTACGTGCCCAAGCTCGCCCTGGGCCACTGCGCCGAGCACACCGGCGACGGACGCCCGGCCCGGGCCATGCGGTACCACGAGGCCGTCTGGAAACGGGACTCCGCGCACACCGCCGCCGCGTTCGGCCTGGCCCGCGGCCACCTCGCCGGCGGTGATCGGGACGCCGCCGTCCGCGTCCTCGACGAGGTCCCCGCCACCTCCCGCCACCACGACGCCGCCCGCATCGCGGCCGTCCGCATCCGGGCCGGCATCCTGCACGGCGGCCCGCCCACCCCGGCCGGCCTGCGGGACGCCGCCCGGCGGCTGCCCGAACTGCGCCTGGACGGCGGCGCCGCGGACGGCGAGTCCCGGGCCAGGCTGGTCGCCGAGGTCCGCGAGAACGCCCTGCACAGCCGGCCGGTCCAGGGCTGGGGACCGGACTTCCCCGCCGGGGACCTGCTCGGCCCCGGGGACGAGGACGGCCTGCGGGTCCGGCTGGAGCACTCCTTCCGGCAGCTGGCCGCGCAGGCCCGCACCGCCGGGGAACACGGCCGGCTGCTCGACCTGGCCCACGCGGTCCGGCCGATGACCACCTTCTGACCACACCCGCGAGCCCGGGGGAGAGGCGGCGATGACCGTGGCCGAGGAGACCGAGGTGACACTCGCGGTCGGCCAGCAGAAGGAGCTGCCCGCCGTGCCGGACGCGGCCGGGCAGCCACCGGACCGGGAGATGCACGCCATCCTGGAGATCGGGGTCAGGAGCCCGGGCGGCGCGGAACACACCGGCGCGCCCGCCCCCGGCACCGGGCCCGCGCTCGCCGAGGTGCTGATCGTCGACACCTCCCGCTCGATGCTCCACCCGGCCGCGAAGCTGCACGCGGCCAAGGACGCCACCGTGGCGGCGGTACGGATGCTGCCCGACGGCACCGCCTTCGCCGTGCTCTCCGGGCGGTTCGACGCCACCGTGGTCCATCCCGGGCCCGGCCGCCAGGTGCTCGCCGTCGCCGGACCCGGCGAACGCGAGGCCGCCGAGCGAGCCGTACGGATCCTGGACGCGGACGGCGGCACCGCCGTCGGCGCCTGGCTCGACCTCGCCCGGCGCCTGCTCAAGGACCAGCCCGCGCCCGTCACACACGTCCTGCTGCTCACCGACGGACGCAACGAACACGACGACCGCTCCGACCGGCCGCTGGACACCGTCCTCGACGCCTGCGCGGGCCGGTTCGTCTGCGACGCCTGGGGCATCGGCGACGACTGGGACGCCGAACTGCTGCTGCGCATCACCCGCCGGCTCGACGGCCGCGCCCGAGCCGTCCGCGCCGAGTCGGAACTGGCCGCGGCCTACGAGGAGCTGGTGGCCGGACTGCTCGGTACGGCGGTGCCCGAGCTGCGCATCCGGATCACTCCCACCCCCGGCACGATGATCCGCCAGGTCAAGCAGGTGGTGCCGAACGAGCAGGAGCTGTCACCCGTCCCGGCCGGCCCCGGCGGGCGGGGCGCGGAGTACGTCACCCGCGCCTGGGGGGACGAGATACGGCACTTCCAGGTCGTGCTGACCGCCGACCCCACCGGCCGCGAGACCGGTGAGGACCTCCAGCTGGCCGCCGTGGAGATCGCCGTACCCGACGCCCGGCGGCCGGTACGGCTGCCCGCGCCGCAGCCCGTCCTGGTGCGCTGGACCGACAACCCGCTCGACGCCTCCCGGCAGCATCCAGGAGTCCGCCGGCACGAGCTGTACCAGCAGGCGAGCGCCGCCGTCGCGCAGGCCTACCGCGCCTGGCTGCGGGGCACGGAGGGGCGCGACACGGCCGACCGCGCACTCGCCCGCGCGCTGGCCCTAGCCGGCGAACTGGGCGACGCCCAGCTGCTCCGCGCGCTCCGGCTGATCGAGGCGGCACCGGGCTCCGGCCGGGTCCGGGCCGGTCTCAGGGACGTCGACTGGCAGCACCTGATCCTCTCCAGCGCCCTGACGACCCCGCCGCAGGCCCCGGCGCCCGCGCCGCCGGCGGCGGAACCGGGCGGAGCGGGCGCCGCCGCGCGAGCCGGCGACGGATCCTCCTCGGGGCCGCCCCCACCCGGCACCGCCACCCCGCCGGACGCCGTCACCCCGCCCGGCGCGGACTTCCCGCCCGGCACCGTCACCCCGCCCGGCGCGGACTTCCCGTCCGGCGTCTCCGGCTCCGCCGTACCCGTCCGCCCCGACGGGCTCGTCGAATGCCCCGACTGCAAATGGCTCGGCCCGGCCGACGCGGTCTATTGCGGGGGCGACTGCGGGCGCGTGCTGCGCGGGACGCCCGCATGACCGCCGGCCGGGGCACGACACCGCGCGCGGGCGACGGCAGCGGTCCGGGGTTCCGCGCGGGTGACGGCAGCGGTCCGGGGTTCCGCGCGGGGAACGGCGGAGGCATGACGCCCCGCGCGGGGGACGGCAGCGCTACCACCGCCCCGACACGGCCGCGGGTGCGCCCGGCCGGCCGGCGCGCGCCCGGCCGGGCCGCCCGTCGCCTCGCCGCGCCGCTCGCCCGGCTCACCGGCGCCGGGCCGCGTCCGCCGGCGGACGGCAGCACCACCGCCCACGAACTCGCCGTCCGGCACCGCCTGCTGCTGGCCCTGTCGGCCCTGCTCACGCTGTCCCTGTTCCTGTCGTACCAGGGCGTGCACGCCGACGCGAACCCGCTGCGCACCTCCAGCGCCCCGGCCGTACTGTCGCTCGACACCGCGCTGTACGCACTCGGCCAGGCCCAGCAGGACGCCGGAGCGCCGGCCCCGACCAGCGACTTCCAGAAGCAGATCTCCGTCGCCGCGCAGAGCCTGGCCGCCGCGGCGGCCGACGACGACATCGGCCGGCCGGCGGGCCGGCAGGCCCTGCAGACGGTCGCCGGGCTGATCACCGTCTACGCCGTCAAGGTCCAGCAGTCCCAGCTCCAGCCCGACGGAAGCGTGTTGCGCGAGGCCTACCTCAGCTACGCCACCAGCATCCTGACCGAGGAGCGCTCCGGGATACAGGCCCGCCTGAAGGACCTGCAACGAAAGCAGCGTGCCGCCGTGGAACGGCAGACCTCGTTCGGCCCGCTGCTGTGGACCGCCTGGAGCGCGACCGCGCTGCTGACCCTCGCCCTCGGCGCGGCGCTGCTGGAGACCCAGCGGTTCCTGCGCCACCGCTTCCGGCGCCGCTACAACCGCCGGCTCATCGCCGCGACCGTCCTGTTGCTCGGCGGGCTCGTCGTCACCGTGCTGTTCACCGTCTGGACCCAGCAGGGGATGGCGGACACCCGGGCCCTGCTCGACCGCCCCCTGTCCGGGCGGCTGATCCCCGACGCGGGGCGGCGCACCGCCTCGTACCTGGCGCACACCGGCTTCCGCGCGGCGGCGGCGGTGTGGATCCTGATAGGAGGCGTCCTGCTCATGGCACTGGCCGAAACGGGCCTGCGGCGGCACATCGACGACTACCGGTTCAGGCCCCGGTGAGCGCGTACCCCGGCGGGCCCGCCACGGCCGCCCCCGGCCCCTCGTCCCGGCCCGGCCGCCGGCTGGTCCGCACCGTCACCGTGGTGGCGAGCTGCCTGGCCGTCCTGGCGGCGGCTCTCGTGGCGGGCGTACGCGCCCTGGAGGAGGAGCCGACCGTCACTCTGCTGGCCAACTGGACCGGTGACGACGAGACGAACTTCCGCGAGGCGGTCATCGCGCCCTTCGAGCGGAAGTACCACATCAACGTCGACTACCAGGGCAGCAACGCCGAGAGCCAGGTGCTCGGCGCCGACGTCGAGGCCGGGACGCCGCCCGACGTGGTGGTGCTCACCGGCCCCGGCGAACTCGCCCAGTACGCCAGGCAGAAGCAACTGCTGCCGCTCGAAGGGCTGGTGGACAGCGCGGACTTCGGCGCGTCCTGGGCCACCCGGCTGGCGGACGGGCACGTCTACTGGTTCCCGCTCAAGGCCGATCTGAAGAGCATCGTCTGGTATCCGGCCGACGTCGGTGAGCGGCAGCGCGAACGCGCGGTGCGCCGGCCGGCCGCGTGGTGCGTCGGCATGGGCTCCGGCGCCACCAGCGGCTGGCCCGGCACCGACTGGATCGAGGACATCCTGCTCCAGCGGTACGGCGCCGGCGTCTACCAGCGCTGGGCGCGCGGCGAGTTGTCCTGGCGGTCGAAGCAGGTGAAGGCGGCATGGACCGCCTGGGGCGGCCTCGTCGGCGCCGGAGGCGACCCCGGCCTGGTGCGGCGGGCCCTGAAGACCCCGTACGAGTCGGCGTCGCTGCCGGTCGCCCGGTCCCCCCGGGGCTGCACGCTGGAGCACCAGGCGTCGTTCATCCGCAAACGGCCCGTGTGGCAGCACGCCGACGGCCGTTACGAGTCCTCCGCCCAGCTGATCTTCGGGGCCGCCGGCGCCCGCGCGTGGGAGGTCTCCGGAGACCTGGTCGCCCTGCTGCACGCCACCCCGGAGGCGAAGAAGCTGATCCGCCACCTCGCCTCCGCCGGCACCCAGCGCGCCTGGAGCGAGAAGGAGTCCGGCTTCTCCGTCCACGCGGACGTCCGGCCCGACCCCGGCGACGCCGCCTCCGCCTGGCACCGCTCGCTCGCGCTCACCCTCCGCGACAAGCGGGCGGTGCACTGCTTCGACGCCTCCGACGCGATGCCGCCCGCGGTGCGCGACGCGTTCGCCGAGGCGACGATCGAGTTCCTCGCCCACCCCCGGCACCTGGAAGCCCTGTTGCGCTCCCTGGACACCCTCAGCCGGTCCCGGGGCCTGACCTGGCTGCCGTCGGTGTGCGACCGCTCGCCGTGAACCCGGGCGCGCGCCGCCGTACGCCCGGCGGCGCGGACGGGCCGGCAGGCTCAGCCGCGCCCCCAGGGGAGCGCGAGCGTACGCCCCTGCGCCCGGCCCGCCTCCGCGGCGGGCCGGCGGGTGCCCGGGTCCAGCGGGTTGTCGCCGATCGCCGCGGCCGACGCCTCGTCGGGAGCGACCACGACGACCTCGGCGCCCCGGGCCCGCAGCCGGGCCACGGACTGCTCCAGCGGCTGCTCGCTGGGGAACGGCTCGACGGCGCCCAGCGGCACCAGCACCAGCACCCGGTCGGCGCCGGCGGCGAGATCGGCGTTGGCGATCGACCGCACCCCGCCGTCCACGTACCGGCGGTCGCCGATCGTCACCGGCGGCCACACGCCCGGCACGGCGCAGCTCGCCGCGACGGCGTCCACCAGGGGCACCTCGGAGGACCGGTCGAAGACGCGGGGTTCTCCGCTCGCCGCGTCCACCGCGACGACCTTCAGGTTCCGCTCCGGCCACCCGTGGGAGGGCAGCCGTGAGGCGATCACCGCGCGCCGCTCCGGCTCGGAGACCGTCCGCGCCGCGAGCGCCACCTGGCCGACCGCCCGCCGCAAGTCCGCGACGGAGGCGGCGGATTCCGTGGCGGCACCGATCTCCGCGGCGAACTTCTCCAGATCCATCTCGGCCATGATCTCGGCGCTCTGCAACGCGGGGTCCGTCTGCCGCGCGTACAGCTCCTCCAGGCTCAGCCCGCTGCCCACCTGGGCCGCCACGGTGGACCCGGCGGAGGTCCCCACGAGCAGACCGGCCCCCGTCACGTCCTGCCCGGCATCGCGGAGCCCCGCCAGCAGCCCCGTGAGCCACGCGATCCCACCCACTCCTCCGCCACCCAGCACCAACGCCTCGGTCATGCCCACCCCTTCCACCACGTCCTTGATCCCTGACGACGATATCCAGGACCGCCCCGGCCGGTCCCCGGCGCACCCGGACATCGGACCGTGCGGCGCGCGCCCACGGTGGCCGACCGCCGACCGCCGACCGCCGACCGCCGACCGCCGCCCGCCGCCCGCCGACGGGCCGGGGGCGGCCACCGTGCCGGACCGAGGCCACGAAGTCCGGGCCGGCACTCGTGCGGTTCGCCGAAGCCGACCCCGGCCGCCCCCGCCCCCGCTTCCGCCCTTGCGGACAGCCCCTGTCCGCAAGGGGCGTTAGCGTGCGGGCATGACGGAGAGCAGAACCACGCGGGGCAGCGCTCGTGGGGGCGGCGCGAGGAGTACGGTGAGTGCCCCGGTCCTGGACGCCCGCGCCCTGAACCGTGCCACCCTCGCCCGGCAGCTCCTGCTGCGCCGCTCCGGGCGGTCGGCCCGCGACGCGGTCGCGCACCTCGTCGGCCTTCAGGCGCAGAACACCAGACCCCCGTACCACGCCCTCGCCGCCCGCCTGGACGGTTTCGCGCCGGAGGAGCTGTCCGGGCTCATGGCCCGCCGCGAGGTCGCCCGGATCGTCACCCTGCGGTCCACCATCCACACCCACACCGCCGACGACTGCCTCACCCTGCGGCCCCTGGTCCAGCCGGCCCGCGACCGCGAGCTGGGGGCCTTCCGCGAGGGGCTGGCCGGCGTCGACCCGGACCGGCTCGCGGCCGTCGCCCGGGACCTGGTCGAGGCCGAGCCGAGGACCATGGCCCAGCTGCGCGAGGCGCTGGCCGCCGAGTGGCCGGACGCCGACCCGGCGGCCCTCGCGGTGGCCGCCCGCTGCACGCTCCCGCTGGTCCAGGTCACCCCGCGCGGTCTGTGGGAGGAGAGCGGCCGGGTGGCCCTCACCACCGTCGAGCGGTGGCTGGGCCGCCCCGCCGAGCCGGCCCCGGCACCGGAGTCCGTGGTCCTGCGCTATCTCGCCGCCTTCGGCCCCGCGTCCGTGAAGGACATGCAGACCTGGGCCGGACTCACCCGTCTGCGGCCCGCCTTCGAACGTCTGCGGCCGCGGCTGCTGACCTTCCGTGACTCCGGCGGAGTGGAGCTGTTCGATCTGCCCGACGCCCCGCGCCCCGACCCGGCCACCCCGGCGCCGCCCCGCTTCCTGCCCGAGTTCGACAACCTTCTGCTCGCGCACGCCGACCGCGCCCGGGTGGTGCCGCCCGCCCACCGGGGCCGCAACTGGCGGGGCAACCAGGCCGCTCGCGTCCTGCTGGTCGACGGCTTCCTGGCCGGCCTGTGGAAGCAGGAGCCCGGCGCCCTGGTCGTCGAGGTCTTCGGCGAGCTGACGAAGGCCCAGCGGGAGGAGGTGGCCGCGGAGGGGGAGCGGATGCTGCGCGTGCTCCGTCCGGGGGCGTCGTACGACATCCGGTTCGGGGAGGTCCTGCCGCGGTGAGACCCGGCGGCGGTGCGCACGCGGGGCCGTCCGGCGGGGCCGTCCGGCGGGGCCGGACATTGGATAGGGGGCGTTGCGGGCCGCTCGTGGTGGCTCGCAACGCCCCCTGGCAATCACCCGAGGGGTGCTCGGGAAATCTTCCGGGTTACGAGTTGACCTGTGCGGTCACCAGGTTCGAGAAGGTGGTCAGCCGGGTGTAGACACCCGGGTAACCCGCCTCCGCGCACCCCTCGCCCCAAGAAGTGATCCCTGCCAGGACGCCCCCGATGAGCAGGGGACCGCCGCTGTCGCCCTGGCAGGTGTCTACGCCGCCGGATGTGTATCCGGCGCACACCATGTCGGACTGGACGAAGTCCGATCCGTAGGAGGAACGGCAGCTGGAGTCGGACACGATCGGGACGGTCGCGGTCCGCAGCTGGTTGGAGGAGCTGCCGTTCTCCGAGGTGGTCCCCCAGCCGAGGATCCGGGCCGTGGTGCCGGCCGCGTAGACGCTCGTCTGGGAGGAGGAGACGTACGACGCCGTGGTGTAAGGCATCGACGTCGAGAGGGTCAGCACGGCCACGTCGTCGCCGTTGGTGGCGTCCGTGTAGTCCGGGTTGATCCAGATCTTGCTGACCCGGCTCACCGTGCCGTTGGTGCCGTTCAGATACGTCCGGCCGCCGACGACGCGGACGCTGCTCGTGGTCTCGCCGACCATACAGTGCGCGGCGGTCACGACCTTCTTGGGTGCCACGAGGGTGCCGCCGCAGAACTGGTTCTGGGACGCGTCCGTGATCTGCATCATGAACGGGTACGCGGTCGTCGTGGTGGTCGTACCGCCGACGATGGGCTGAGGGGCGGCGTTCGCCGTGGGGGAGGCGAGCAGCGCGGTCGCCGCGGCGGCGGCGGTGGCCACCAGGGTCGCGGCGGTCTTTCTGGCACGTCTGAGCCCGAACATGAGTCTCCTCAGTGGGGGTTGCACCGGTGGGGGGTCGCGCGGGTGTGGGGGTTTTGCATGGGGGCCGCGGGACCGACCCCCATGTGCCCGGGCGAGCGGCACGCCCTTTACGCTAGGACCCGGAACCCTCGGCTCCCAATGAGGGAACCCCCTAGGGGGTGGGGTGAGGGAAAACCCTCGGTCCGGTTCAGTTAACAAGAGCGCCGCTCAGGGCGCGCGGCGAGCCGCCGCCAATCGGACGATGTCGACGCGCGACCGGATCCCCAGCTTGCGGTAGACCCGGGTCAGCGTCGCCTCCACCGTCTTCACGCTGATGAACAGCCGGGCCGCGATCTCCCGGTTGGTGGCGCCCTCCATGACGAGCGCGGCGACCTGACGCTCCATCGCGGCCAGCGCGTCCAGGGCGCCCAGCGCCTCCGGTACGGCCGGCGCCGGTTCCGGCTCGCGGCGCGTGCGGGCTTCGTCCACCTGGCGCAGCCAGGGCAGGGCCCGGCAGCGCCGGAACATGCGGGTGGCCTCGTCGAAGGCCGCCGCGGCCGTGCCCTTCCGGGCGTCCGAGGGGCCGAAGCCCGTGGCGGGGTACCGGCCGTGCTCGGTCCCGTCCTGCCACGGACGGGCCCCTTCGGCCGGGCGCCGGCCCCGCAGCCGGGCCAGCGCGAACGCGGCCCGCGCCTCCTCCAGGCCGTAGCCGAGCTTGCCGAGCCGGTCCTGAGCGGACGTCAGCTGGGCGACGGCCGCCTCCAGATCCCCCTGGGCGGCGCGCACCAGGGCCTCGGACCGGTCGAGCACGGCCAGCACGCTCTCCCGGCCGAGCCGCAGGGCGTGCTCGCGGCTGACGTCGATGACGTCCTGCGCCTCGGCGGGTTCACCGATCCGGACGAGCGCCTCGGCGAGGTCGCCGTGCCAGCGGCCGCGGGCCGGGTCGGTGATGCCGAGCCCCAGCTCCAGGCTGCGCACCCGGCGCAGCGAGCGCACGGTGCCCGCCGGGTCCCCGGCCACCAGCTGGGCGTACCCGAGGGCGCCCAGCGCCCGGGAGAGGTACATCTGGTCACCGTCCTCCTCGGCGTGCTCCACCGCCTCCCGGGCCAGCACCAGCGCCCGGTCCACGTCGCCGCCGGAGGCCTCCGCGAGCGAGGTGAGCATCGCCGAGGCGGTCTCGCCGATCCCGGAGTCCCGGGCCAGCCGCAGGCTCTCCCGGGCCAGGTCGAGGGCGCGTCCGCAGTGCCCGGCGCGCAGTTCGGTCTCGGCGAGGCCGCGCAGGAAGTGCACCTCGCTCTCCACCGAACCGCGCCGGCGGACCTCGCGCAGCAGCGCGGTGACGGTGGCCCGGGCCTCGGCCAGCTGGTCGCCCATGACCAGCCAGCGGAACCGGGCGCTGCCGGCGCCGTTGTGATGGCAGGCCACCCGGGGGTCCTGAGGTTCCCTCAGGGCCCGTTTGATGGTGCGGGGTGCCTCCGGATGGCCCATCAGGGTCTCGGTCTGGGCCTGGAAGGCGAGGGCGAGCAGCTCGGTGCGCCGCTCCCGGCCGCGGGCGGCCAGCTCGGCGGCGTGCGCGGCGGCCTCCCGGGCCTCGGTGAAGTCGCCCTCCACGATCAGTGCCCGCCAGGCCAGCTGGTAGTGGACGAGGGCCAGCAGCCGGGGGTCGTCGCCGGCGTCGGCGAGCGCCTGCGGGAAGACGGCGTCGACCTCGGCCATGGTGTGGCCGGCGGTGTCGATGACGATGATCCAGGCACGCACCCGGTCGGCGGGCACGGTCGCCCGGGTCAGCACCTCGCGGGCGATGTCCCGGGCCAGGTCGACCTCGCCGGCGGTGATGGCGTCCTCGGCGGCGGTGAGCCGGCGCTCCTCCTGGCTCGGGACGCCGTCGGCGGGGGTGTGCCGGGCGGCGAGCAGCCCCAGCTGGGCGGCGACCGACGGCGCTCCGCGGTCCCGGGCGAGGGCCGCGGCCTCGGCGAGCCGGGCGGCCACCTCGGGGTCGGTGCCGATGGTGGACAGCGCCAGGTGCCGGGCCCGTTCTATCGGGTCGGAGGCGGCGGTGGACAGCGCGGCGTGCGCGGCCCGTCGTTCGTGCGCGGGGGCCTCCGCGTACAGGGCGGCCGAGATCAGCGGGTGCGCGAACCGTACGGCCGGGGCGTCGGGCTCGGTGGCCAGCAGCCCGAGTTCGGCGGCCTGGGCGCACTCGGCCTCGGCGTTCTCCCGGCCGGCCGCGAGCAGCAGCGCCGGGGTGGGGCGGGCGCCGGCGCTGGCCACCAGCAGGGTGCGGCGGGCCTCCACCGACAGCATGTCCAGGCGGCTGAGGACCAGGGCGCGCAGCGAGGTCGGCACCGGCAGCGGCTCGCCGGGCCGGGGCGGGGTGGGGTTCTCGGCGAGGGCGCGGCCGAGTTCCAGGGCGAACAGCGGGTTGCCGCCGCTGGTGCGGTGGATCTCGCGGACCGTGGAGCGGGTCAGGGCGCCGTGGCCGCGGTGGTCGAGCAGCTGGGCGACCTGGGTGCGGGTCAGCGGGCCCAGCCGGACCGCGCGGGTGCCCGGCGGACAGGCGCGCAGGTGGCGGTCGTACTCCTGGCTCTCCTGCCCCTCGGTGCGGACCGCGCACAGCAGTTGTACGGGGGTGCCCTCCAGGCGGCGGGCGGCGAAGCCGAGGAGTTCGGCGCTGGCCGGGTCCAGCCACTGCAGGTCGTCGGCGACGACCAGGACCGGGCCGTGGGCGGCGAGCGCGCGCAGCGCGGACAGCACCGCGAGGCGCAGGGCGAGGCCGTCGCGTTGCAGGCTGGACTCGCCGCGGCCGGTGAGCGCGGACTCCAGGGCGGTGCGCTGGGCGGCGGGCAGCCGGGGGGAGACCTCGTCGAGGACCAGGCCGAGGAGGTCGGCGAGGGCGAGGAAGGGGAGGTGGGATTCGGACTCCGTCGCCGAGCAGCGCAAGACGGTGCGCGCGGTGGCGCCGTATTCCTCGGCCAATGCCCGCAGGACGGTGGATTTTCCTATTCCGGCGGGACCGTGGAGCAGCACACTGCCCCCGGAGGCGAGTTGCCCGCGGGCGCCGGCGGACAGCTCCTCGCGGCCGATGACCAGGTCGGGGCGGCACCTGGCAGGCTCCTGGAAGTCCCGTCGCACGGTCACCGCTCCCCTCGTGTGTCGTGTCCGGGCCAAATTCTAGGCAACGATCCTTGAAATTCGGACGGAAGCCGTGGTGAGGGAAATAACAAACGGTCAAGCATATGTAAATTCAAAGCGGCACTGGATGAATGGGAAGGTTTCCTCACCGCCTTCGGGCTACGGCAGCAGCCCCGCCCTCCGGGCCGCGGTCACCGCCTCCCCTCGTGTGTGCGCGCCCAGCTTCCGCATCGCCGAGCGCAGATAGCCCTTGACCGTCTCCGGGCGCAGGCCGAGCCGTTCGGCCACCGTCGCGTTGGTGGCCCCTGCCGCCACCCAGGACAGCACGTCCAGCTCGCGTGGCGCCAGGGTCACGCCCCCGGCTCGCGGCGGTGCGGTCAGAAGACCGCACGCGGCCAGCAGTTCCGCCCGCAGACCCGGGTCGCCGATCCGGGGGGCCAGCGCCCGCAGTGCCGCGTGCGCCTCGCGCACCTGTTCCCAGGCCGCGCCCCGTTCGGGGCCGGCCCGCTCCGGGCGGGCCGCCGCCAGCAGCCCCCGCGCCTCGTCCCGCACCACCAGCACCTGCTCCACGTCCCGCGCCACCGTCATCGCCGCGGTCAGCGTGCGGTCGCCGAGCGGCTGGGCCGAGCGCAGCGCGCCGTACAGCACCCCGCGCACCCGGCGCCGCACCACGACCGGCACCGCGAGCACCGACCGGATGCCCTCGGCGGCCACCGGCACGTCGTACTCGTGGCTGATCTGCCGGGAGCTGGAGTAGTCCGGGACCGCGCAGGGCCGGGCCAGCGCCACCGCCTTGCCGCCCAGTCCGTTGCCGGAGGTCACCGCGAGCGAGCGCAGGGCTGCCGTGGTGGTGCCGCTCAGCTCGCTGATGCGGATCTGCGGTCTGCCCGACTCCACCAGGCCCCCGAAGGCGACGGGGAGTCCCGTCATGCGCCGCAGCCGGGCGAGCGCGCCGCCGATCTCCACCGCCCCCACCGCGTCTGCCGTCACCTTTCGCCCCTTCGGCCACCCACACCCCCGTTCGGGGGTAGTGAGACCTGCATCACGGATTAGACGATGCCAGAGAGCCGCCCGGCAATGGTCCGGAACACGGGAGTGAACCGAGGGCGTGCCGATGGCGAGGTCGCGAGCGCGCCCGAGGGGCGAGCACGGTCGCGGGTTCGGCACCGGCCGGGAGCGCCCGCAGGGGAACGACCAGACGAGCAGGGGAGACGCTGATGACCACGGCGACGGATGCCTTCAGGAGCGCACGGGACTTCCTGCTGGAGCACCGCGAGGACTATGCCACCGCCTGCGAAGGCTTCCGCTGGCCGCGGCCCGACCACTTCAACTGGGCGCTGGACTGGTTCGACGTGATCGCCGCCGGCAACGACCGCACGGCGCTGCACATCGTCGAGGAGGACGGCACCGAGACCCGGCTGTCCTTCGCCGAGCTGGCGGAACGCTCCACCCGGGTGGCCCGGTGGCTGCACGAGCGCGGGGTCGCCGCCGAGGACCGCATCCTCGTCATGCTCGGCAACCAGGCCGAGCTGTGGGAGACCGCGCTGGCCGCGATGAAGCTGCGCGCGGTGGTCATCCCGGCCACGCCGCTGCTCGGCCCGGCCGACCTGGTCGACCGGGTGGACCGGGGCCGGGTGAAGCATGTGATCGTGCGGGCCGAGGACACCGCCAAGTTCGCCGACGTGCCCGGCACCTACACCCGGATCTCCGTCGGCGGCCTGCCGGAGGAGGGCTGGGAGCCGTACGAGGACGCGTACGCGGCCCCCGCGGACTTCGTCCCCGACGGCCCGACCCTGGCCGACGACCCGCTGATGCTCTACTTCACCTCGGGGACGACCGCCCGCCCCAAGCTCGTGGAGCACACCCACACCTCGTACCCGGTCGGGCACCTGTCCACCATGTACTGGGTCGGTCTCCGGCCGGGCGACGTGCACCTGAACATCTCCTCGCCCGGCTGGGCCAAGCACGCCTGGTCCAACCTGTTCGCGCCGTGGAACGCCGAGGCGACCGTCTTCATCTTCAACTACACCCGCTTCGACGCGCCCCGGCTGATGGCCGAGATGGACCGGGCCGGAGTCACCACCTTCTGCGCCCCGCCGACCGTCTGGCGCATGCTGATCCAGGCCGACCTCGGCCGGCTGGCCACCCCGCCCCGGGAGGCGGTGGCCGCCGGCGAGCCGCTCAACCCCGAGGTCATCGAACAGGTCCGGCGCGCCTGGGGCGTGACCATCAGGGACGGCTTCGGGCAGACGGAGACCGCCGTGCAGATCTCCAACAGCCCCGGCCAGCGGCTGAAGACCGGCTCCATGGGGCGCCCCAGCCCCGGCTTCCGGGTGGAACTCCTCGACCCCGTCTCCGGCGCGCCCGGCGCCGCCGAGGGCGAGATCGCCCTCGATCTCTCCGAGCGCCCGGTCGGCCTGATGACCGGATACCACGGCGACCCCGACCGCACGGCGGAGGTCATGGCGGGCGGCTACTACCGCACGGGTGACATCGCATCAAGGGATGAAGAGGGCTATATCACCTATATCGGCCGGAGCGACGACGTGTTCAAGGCCTCCGACTACAAGGTGAGTCCGTTCGAGCTGGAGAGCGCGCTGCTGGAGCACGAGGCGGTGGCCGAGGCGGCCGTCGTGCCCGCCCCGGACGAACTGCGCCTCGCCGTGCCCAAGGCCTACGTCGTCCTCGCCGAGGGCTGGGCGCCCGGCCCCGACACCGCGAAGGTGCTCTTCGAGCACTCCCGTGAGGTGCTCGCTCCGTACAAGCGCATCCGCAGGCTGGAGTTCGGCGCCCTGCCCAAGACCGTCTCCGGCAAGATCCGCCGGATCGAGCTGCGCGAGGCCACGGCCGCCGGCTCGGGGAACGAGTACCGCGAGGAGGACTTCCGGTGACCGCGCGGCAGTCCTACACGCACGGGACGAGTCCGACCGTCCTGCTCGGCGACACCATCGGTGCCGACCTGGACCGGGCCGTGGCGACCTGGCCGGACCGGGAGGCCCTGGTCGACGTGGAGTCGGGGCGGCGCTGGACCTACGCCGAGTTCGGCGCGGCGGTCGGGGAACTGGCGCGGGCCCTGATGGCCGGCGGGATCGCCAAGGGGGACCGGGTGGGCATCTGGGCGGTCAACTGCCCGGAGTGGGTCCTGGTCCAGTACGCCACCGCCCGCATCGGCGCGATCATGGTCAACATCAACCCGGCGTACCGCACCCACGAGGTCGAGTACGTCCTCAAGCAGGCCGGCGTCCGCCTCCTCGTCGCCTCGCTCCGTCACAAGACGAGCGACTACCGGGCGATGGCCGAGCAGGTGCGGGGCAAGTGCCCCGAGCTGCGCGAGATCGTGTACATCGGCGACCCGAGCTGGGAGGCGCTGCTCGGACGGGCCGCCCCGGACGTCGCCTACCCGGAGCTGTCCTGCGACGACCCCATCAACATCCAGTACACCTCGGGCACGACCGGCTTCCCGAAGGGCGCCACCCTCTCCCACCACAACATCCTCAACAACGGATACTTCGTGGGGGAGTCGGTCGCCTACACCGAGCAGGACCGGATCTGCATCCCGGTGCCCTTCTACCACTGCTTCGGCATGGTCATGGGGAACCTGGCGGCCACCTCGCACGGCGCCTGCATGGTCATCCCGGCCCCGTCCTTCGACCCGAAGGCCACGCTGGAGGCGGTGCAGCAGGAGCGGTGCACGTCCCTGTACGGCGTCCCGACCATGTTCATCGCGGAGCTGAACCTGCTGGACTTCGCCTCCTACGACCTCTCCTCCCTGCGCACCGGCATCATGGCGGGCTCGCCCTGTCCGGTGGAGGTGATGAAGCGGGTGGTCGCCGAGATGCACATGGACCAGGTCTCCATCTGCTACGGCATGACGGAGACGTCACCGGTGTCGTTGCAGACGCGGATCGAGGACGATCTGGAGCACCGCACCGCCACGGTCGGCCGCGTCCTGCCCCACCTGGAGGTCAAGGTGGTCGACCCCGCCACCGGCGTCACCCGGCCGCGCGGCACGGCGGGCGAGCTGTGCACCCGCGGCTACAGCGTGATGCTCGGCTACTGGGACGAGCCGGAGAAGACGGCCGAGGTGATCGACGCGGGGCGCTGGATGCACACCGGGGACCTCGCGGTGATGCGCGAGGACGGCTACGTCGAGATCGTCGGCCGGATCAAGGACATGATCATCCGGGGCGGCGAGAACATCTATCCGCGCGAGGTCGAGGAGTTCCTCTACGCCCACCCGAAGATCCGGGACGTCCAGGTCGTCGGGGTGCCGCACGAGCGCTACGGCGAGGAGGTCCTCGCCTGCGTCATCCCGCGCGACCCCGCCGACCCGCTCACGCTGGAGGAACTGCGGGACTACTGCGCGGGCCGGCTCGCGCACTACAAGATCCCCAGCCGGCTGCGGATCCTCGACTCCTTCCCGATGACGGTGTCGGGGAAGGTGCGCAAGGTGGAACTGCGGGAGAAGTACGGGGTGTGAAACGCCCGAGAGGGAGCAGGCGCTGAATGTTCCACGGCGGTCCCCGGCCGAGCGCGCCGTCGGTGGCGCACCCGGCCCGGGGATCGTCGGGAGGCCGCCCGGCCGGCCGTCGCGCCGGCCGCGTCCGCGGGCAGGTCAGGCCCGCCCGTCCCGCGCCCGCCTCTCCGGGAGCGGCGCCCCCATGACGTGCAGGGTCTCGGCCGGGTCGTTCACCGGCTGCGGCACCCCGGCCAGGTCCAGCACGAACAACGGGATACCGAGCGCGTCCGCGCCGGCCCGGGCGGCGCGGGTGTGGCCGGCGAGGGAGAAGTGCACGCACCGCGCGCTCTCGGCCATCGCCGTCAGCCACAGGCACTCCACGTCCCGCGGCGCGGCCGGCCGCACGCTGGGGTCCACCTGGGCGAGCAGTCCGCGGGCGGCGAGCCCGACGCCGTTCGGGGGCCGCTGGTCCGCCCGGCGGATGCCCTGGTAGCCGAGCCAGCGCAGATAGAGCGCGGCGGCGGTGACGGCGTCGCGGGCGGTGCGGATGGTGCGGGGCTGGAACGGCGGCCGGTGCCCGGCCGGCCCGGGCGCCCCGGCGTCACCGTGTTCCCGGCTGCCGCCGTCGGCCGGCCGGTGGCCGGCGGCCCGTGCGTGCGGAACGTCGGCCGGCGCTTGTGGATCGGCGGCCGGTGCCGGCGCCGGTCCCGCCGCCGTGCCGCCCGCGGGCGCTCCCGTCACCGGAACGCGCAGGACCGTGCCGCACGGGCAGCCCAGCTCCGGTCGGGGCCAGTGGTTGTGGCGTCCGCAGGCCGCGCACGGCACGGTGAGCCACTCCTCCTCCCAGGCGCGGTGCGCCGCCACGGCCGGCTCGGCCGCCGGATCCAGCCGCGGGGCGGCAGGCGTCCCGCAGGCGCAGGGATACGCCGGCGCGGTGTAGACGTGCGCGCGCCGGCAGACCGGACAGCGCACCGGAACGCTCTCGGGCATGGCCCACTCCAAGGCGTCGCGTCGGGACGGCGCTCCCATGGTGCTCCTCCCCGGCGGCTCCTGTCCGGCGCTTGCCGGTGTCCGGACCGCTCTTGACGACCTCCGCCCACTTCCCTACATTGCTTCCAGATAGTAGAAGTTGAGTTCCGCAATACGGAAAACATTGCGGAGATCGATCATCTGGAGACTGTGCTCACCGCGGGGCGCGACGGGAGTACGCATCCGAGAAGCCGAAGCAGGAGTACTCGATGGCTCGTATGACCGCTGCCCGCGCGGCAGTTGAGATCCTCAAGCGCGAGGGCGTCACCGACGCCTTCGGTGTGCCGGGCGCGGCGATCAACCCGTTCTACAAGGCACTCAAGGAGGGTGGCGGCATCAACCACACCCTCGCCCGCCACGTCGAGGGTGCCTCGCACATGGCCGAGGGCTACACCCGCACCCGGCCAGGCAACATCGGCGTCTGCATCGGCACCTCCGGCCCGGCCGGCACGGACATGATCACCGGTCTGTACTCCGCCATCGGCGACTCCGTCCCGATCCTGTGCATCACCGGACAGGCGCCCACGAGCGTCATCCACAAGGAGGACTTCCAGGCCGTCGACATCGCCTCGATCGCCAAGCCGGTCACCAAGATGGCGGTGACCGTCCTGGAGGCCGCGCAGGTCCCCGGCGTCTTCCAGCAGGCCTTCCACCTGATGCGCTCCAGCCGCCCCGGCCCGGTCCTGATCGACCTGCCGATCGACGTCCAGCTCACCGAGATCGAGTTCGACCCGGAGACGTACGAGCCGCTGCCGGTCTACAAGCCGGCCGCGACCCGGGCCCAGATCGAGAAGGCCCTCTCCTTCCTCCTGGAGTCCGAGCGCCCGGTCATCGTCGCCGGTGGCGGCGTCATCGGCGCCGACGCCTGCGACCTGCTGGCCGAGTTCGCCGAGCTGACCCAGACCCCGGTCGTCCCGACCCTGATGGGCTGGGGCACCCTGCCCGACGACCACGACCTGAACGCCGGCATGGTCGGCGTCCAGACCTCGCACCGCTACGGCAACGCCAACTTCCTGGAGTCCGACTTCGTCCTCGGCATCGGCAACCGCTGGGCCAACCGCCACACCGGCTACAAGCTCGACGTCTACCGCCAGGGCCGCACGTTCGTCCACGTCGACATCGAGCCCACCCAGATCGGCAAGATCTTCCCGCCGGACTACGGGGTCGTCTCCGACGCCAAGGCCGCCCTGGAGCTGTTCGTCGAGGTCGCCAGGGAGCTGAAGGCCGAGGGCAGGCTGCCGGACCGCTCCGCCTGGGTCGCCTCCACCCAGGAGCGCAAGGCCACCCTGCTGCGGCGCACGCACTTCGACGACGTGCCGATGAAGCCGCAGCGCGTGTACGAGGAGATGAACAAGGCCTTCGGCCCCGACACCCGGTACGTCACCACGATCGGCCTCTCCCAGATCGCCGGCGCGCAGATGCTGCACGTCTACAAGCCGCGCCACTGGATCAACTGCGGCCAGGCCGGCCCGCTCGGCTGGACCATCCCGGCCGCGATCGGCGTCGCCAAGGCCGATCCGGACGCCCCCGTGGTCGCGCTCTCCGGCGACTACGACTTCCAGTTCATGATCGAGGAGCTGGCGGTCGCCGCCCAGCACCGGATCCCCTACGTCCACGTCCTGGTCAACAACGCCTACCTGGGCCTGATCCGCCAGGCGCAGATCGGTCTGGACATCAACTTCCAGGTCAACCTGGAGTTCGAGAACATCAACACGCCCGAGATCGGCGTGTACGGCGTCGACCACGTCAAGGTCGCCGAGGGCCTGGGCTGCAAGGCGATCCGGGTCACCGAGCCGGACCAGCTGGGCGCCGCCTTCGAGCAGGCGAAGAAGCTGGCCGCCGAGTACCGGGTGCCGGTGGTCGTCGAGGCGATCCTGGAGCGGATCACCAACATCTCGATGAGCCGCACCATGGACATCAGCGACATCAGCGAGTTCGAGGACCTGGCCACCGAGCCCGGTCACGCGCCGACGTCGATCAAGACGCTGAAGGTCTGACGGACCTCCGGCGAGCAGGGGCGGCCCGTCCAGGGGAGACGGGCCGCCCCTGCGGCATGTCCGCCCCCCGGGCCGGGCCGTCCCTCAGTCGAACCCGCCGCCTCCGCAGCCGCCCCCGCCCCCGTGGTCGTGACCGCCGTAGCCGTGCCCCCCGTGCGCACCGCCACCGTGGCTGTGGCCGTGACCGTGGCCGTGGCCGTGGCCGTCCCAGCCGGTCGGGTCCGTGTCGTCGTACAGGCGGCGGAGATCGTCGCCCCGGCCGAACGGGAAGCGGCCCTCGTCCGCGAGGGAGCCCCGGCCGGTGAGCCCGGCCTCGCGGGCGAAGCGCGGCACGAGAACGGTCAGGGCCCGCTCGCCGTACAGCGCGACGGCGAGCAGCACCTCCTCCTCCGGCAGGCCGTCGGGCGCCTCGGGGAGCGGACGGCGCTCGCGCAGCTCCGCCAGCCCGCGGCGGGCGGCGCGGGTACGGCCGGGCGGCAGAGCGCGCAGCAGCCCCTGGGCCGCCAACTCGGCCCGCATCCGGGCCAGTGCCCGCCGCACCACCGCGCGGGCGGGCAGTTCCCGGGCGCCGGCGGGCCGGTAGAGGCCGGTGCGGACCGCCTTCTCCAGCGGGTGCCGGACGGCCTCGGCGCCGCCCGCCGCGGCCTTGCGCAGCGTGCCCGGCCGGCCCGCCTCGACCGCGCCGCGCAGATGCAGCCCGAGCACGGCCACGGTCACGGCGGCGCGGTCACCCCCGCGCAGCAGCGCGACCGCGCACGGATCCTGTGGAACGGACGTCGTACGGCCCATAAGACACCCCCCGGTGCCGGGCCCGCCGCCCCGTGCCGACGGGCCCCGTGTGTGCCGGTGATGTGCCCGCCCGCCGGGGCCGTCGAAGCCTGTTCCGCGCTGTTCAGAGGTTGATTTGAGGGTTGCGTAGCCCGGCTACGGCCCCTGCCGTACGCGGCGCCGCTACACCTCGTGCTCCGACAGGCCGGGCCAGTCGTCCGGGCCGCCGCCCTGCCATTCGATCAGGTCGTCCTCCTCCACCTCGATGCGGTCCAGGTCGGCCAGCCGGAGGATCTCCACGACGTCGTCCAGATGCGAGGCGATCCCCAGCGTCACCTCCCCCTCGGTGACCCGCCGGGAGCCGTCCAGGGCCGGGGAGTGGACCACGATGTGCGGATGGTGCGTCGGATTGCCCATGGCATCAGCGTCCTGCGGAAGCGCCCGGGGCGCACGCCGGAGCCGGAACAGCGCGGAGCGCCCCCCTGACCAGGGGGGCGCTCCGGTGTCACGTGGTGGCCGTCCGACGGCGCGAGGCTGGGCGCGACAGATCGTTCGCGCCGCCGGACGGGGCAGGTGGCCCCCGCTGAGGGGGCTGGGTGGGACCGCGGCGGATGCGACGGAGCCGGGAGCCCTTCCCTCTGGTCGAGAAGGGGACTCGGATCCTTCACCACCGCACTGGCTCGCATGCCGCCGCGGTCCTCGCCCTGCCCGCGCTCTCCGTCCGCCGGCCACCCCTCATCCGGGCCGCCGGGCGTGCCGCGCGGGCCGCGTGCGGAGATCGTGACCTCCCGTCAGATCCCGTACGCTGCTTGCGTCACCCGGTTCTCAGTCCTCGCGCAGGGCGCGGACCGCCTCCTCCACGCGCTTGCCGTACTCGGGGTCGGCGGCGTGGAAGTGGGCCAGGTTCTTCTCGATCACGTCGTCGCGGGAGACCTGCGAGAGGCTGCCGGCGATGTTCGCGACCAGGCGGGACTTCTCCTCCTGCGACATCAGCCGGTACAGCTCGCCGGCCTGGAAGAAGGCGTCGTCCTTGGTGTGGAGCGGAGCCTCGTGGGTGCCCGTGTGGCCGGTCACCGCGAGCGGGGCGGCCAGCGGGCGGCCGGTCTCCACCGGGCCGTCGTAGGAGTTCGGCTCGTAGTTCTTGGCACCGCGGCCCTGGCCGTTGACCGCCATGAGGCCGTCGCGGCCGTAGTTCCGGGCGCCGCCCGGGACCGCCTTCGGGGCGTTCACGGCGAGCAGGGTGTGGTTGACGCCCAGGCGGTAGCGGTGGGCGTCCGCGTAGGCGAACAGACGGCCCTGGAGCATCTTGTCCGGGGACGGGCCGATGCCGGGCACGAAGTTGTTGGGGGAGAACGCGGCCTGCTCGACCTCGGCGAACACGTTGTCCGGGTTGCGGTCGAGGACCAGCCGGCCCACCCGCTGGAGCGGGTAGTCCTTGTGCGGCCACACCTTGGTCAGGTCGAACGGGTTGAAGCGGTAGTCCGCCGCCTCGGCCGCCGGCATGATCTGGACGTAGAGGGTCCAGGACGGGTGCACGCCCCGCTCGATCGCCTGGAGCAGGTCGGTCTGGTGCGAGTTGGCGTCCTTGCCCGCCAGCTCCTGGGCCTGCTCGGTGGACAGGCTGCGGATGCCCTGGTTCGTCTTGAAGTGGTACTTGACGAAGAAGGCCTCGCCCTGGGCGTTGGTCCACTGGTAGGTGTGCGAGCCGTAGCCGTTCATGTGCCGGTACGACGCCGGGATGCCGCGGTCGCCCATCAGCCAGGTCACCTGGTGCGTGGCCTCGGGGGCGTGCGCCCAGAAGTCCCAGACGTTGTCCGGCTCCTGCTTGCCGGTGAACGGGTCCCGCTTCTGCGAGTGGATGAAGTCGGGGAACTTGATCGGGTCCTTGATGAAGAACACCGGCGTGTTGTTGCCGACGAGGTCGTAGTTGCCCTCCTCGGTGTAGAACTTCACCGCGAAACCGCGCGGGTCACGGACGGCGTCCGCGCCGCCGAGGGAGTCGGCGACCGTCGAGAAGCGCAGGAACACCTCGGTGCGCTTGCCGACCGCGCCGAGGAAGTCGGCGTGGGTGTAGCCGGTGACGTCGTCCGTCACCTCGAAGTGGCCGTACGCGCCGGAGCCACGGGCGTGCACCACACGCTCCGGGATCCGCTCGCGGTTGAAGCGCGCGAGCTTCTCCAGGAGGTGCTGGTCCTGGATCAGGAGCGGGCCGCCGACGCCGGCGGAGGCGGAGTTCTGGTTGTCGGCGACCGGTGCGCCGGACTCTGTCGTGAGCACGCGCTTCGACATCGTGGACCTTCCGTGCGGGAGTCAGCGGAAACCTGTTTCCGCTTTGTGGAGCCTAGAAGTGGGGCGTTCTGAGCGTCAACAGTTTGTTGAAGTGGATTCCGGGCCGCGGCGCCGCCTGGGCGCGACAGGACAGGTGTCAGCGGCGCCGCGGCCCGGAAGTCTGGGGAGGGTCGTCAGACCTGGGCGCCGGACAGGCGCTCCACGGCCCGCAGCAGGGCCGAGTGGTCCAGGCCGCCGTCGCCCTGGGCGCGCAGCGACGCCACCAGCTGGGCCACCACGGCGCCGACCGGCAGGGCCGCGCCGACGTTGCGGGCGGCGTCGGTGACGATGCCCATGTCCTTGTGGTGCAGGTCGATGCGGAAGCCCGGCTTGAAGTCGCGGTCCAGGAAGTTGTCCTTCTTCCGCGTCAGCACGGTCGAGCCGGCGAGGCCGCCGTTGAGGACGTCCAGCGCGGCCCTCAGGTCCACGCCCGACTTCTCCAGGAAGACCACGGCCTCGGCGCACGCCTGGATGTTCACCGCGACGATCAGCTGGTTGGCGGCCTTCACGGTCTGGCCCGAGCCGTGCGGACCGCACAGCACGATGGTCTTGCCGAGGGCGTCGAAGAGCGGCTTCGCCTGGTCGAAGTCGGCCCGCTCGCCACCGACCATGATCGACAGCACGGCCTCGACGGCGCCGGCCTCGCCGCCGGACACCGGGGCGTCCAGCACCCGGATGCCCTTGTCCTTGGCGGCGGCGGCCAGATCCACGGAGGTCTGCGGGGTGATCGAGGACATGTCGATCAGCAGGGCGCCCTGGCGGGCGTTCTCCAGGATGCCGTCCGGGCCGTAGGCGATGGCCTCGACCTGCGGGGACGCGGGCACCATGGTGATCACCACGTCGGCGTCGCGCACGGCCTCCGCGATCGAGGAGGCGGCCGTGCCGCCGGCGGCGGTCAGCCGGTCCAGCTTCTCCTGCTCCAGGGTGAAGCCGGTGACCTGGTATCCCGCCTTGATCAGGTTCTCGGACATGGGGGAGCCCATGATGCCGAGGCCGATCCAGGCGATCTTGGGGAGGTTGCTCATGGTTGGGGGTGCCTCTCTCACTGCTGTGCGAAGTCGGGGGGTCAGCGCGCGGTGCGCGCTTCGCGCGGGAGCCAGTCGAAGGCCTCGGCGCTCGGGCGGTCGCCCGGCTTGTACTCGAGGCCGACCCAGCCGTCGTAACCGGCCTTCCGCAGCTGGTCGAGCAGCTCCTCCAGCGGGAGCGAACCCGTCCCGGGGGCGCCGCGGCCGGGGTTGTCGGCGATCTGCACGTGCCCGGTCCGCGCCGCGTAGGTCTCGATGACCGCCGGCAGGTCCTCGCCGTTCATGGACAGGTGGTACAGGTCCATCAGGAACTTGGCGTTGCCGAGGCCCGTGGCCGCGTTCACCTTGTCGACGACCTCGACCGCGGCCGGCGCCGACACCAGCGGGTACAGCGGCGACTCGGGCCGGTTGAGGGCCTCGATCAGCAGGACCGCGCCGATCCGGTCGGCCGCGCGGGCCGCGAGGGTCAGGTTCTCCAGGGCGAGCGCGTCCTGCTCGGCCGGGTCCACGCCCTCGATCCGGTTGCCGTAGAGGGCGTTCAGGGCCGTGCAGCCGAGGGACTGCGCGAAGCCGGCGGCCACCTCGATGTTGGCGCGGAACCTCTCCGACTCCTCGCCGGGCACCGACAGGGCGCCGCGGTCCGGGCCGGGCAGCTGCCCGGCGTAGAAGTTCAGCCCGGTGAGCCGTACGCCCGCGTCCTCGATCGCCTTCTTCAGGGCGTCCGGCTCGGACTGGGGCGGGGTGGGGGAGTCGATCCAGGGCCACCACAGCTCGACCGCGGAGAAGCCCGCCGCGGCGGCGGCCGCGGGGCGCTCCAGGAGCGGGAGTTCCGTGAAGAGGATCGACAGGTTGACGTTGAAGCGCTGGTCTGCAAATCCCATTCGGGCCGCGCTCCCTTCCGTGGTAGATATTCCGTATTGCGGAAGTTCGTTTCTGCTTAATGGAAGATTGCCGTCGTGTGTCGCCGCTTGTCAAGGGGGGTGGGTCGCCGGCCGCCCCAAAAGACCTGCCGGGCGTTAGGTTGAGCGCGTGCGATTGAGAGTGGAGTTCACGACCGAACCCTTCGACCTGGACGAGGCGCCCGCGCACGCCCTGGTGGCGCGGGAGGTCATCGAGACGGCGGAGCTGGACGCCGTCGACGTCGGCCCCTTCGGCAACACGGCCGAGGGGGGCGCCGACCGCGTGCTCACCGCGGTGGACGCGCTGCTGCGCAAGTCCCTCCAGGCGGGCGCCACCCGGGTCTCGCTCCAGGTCAACGTGATCGGCGACGGGATCGGGGAGGGTGATAGGTGAGCGGGGACGAGCCCTTCATCACGGCGGTGAAGCCGCTGGTCGACGCCATGGGCGGGGCGATGCTCCCGCCCGACGAGGCGGGCCCCGAGGACGTCGTCCTCGCCTGGGATGGCGTCGACGTCGTCGCCGTGCGCCTGCCCCAGCTCGCCGACTCGCTCGACCACATCCTCGCCGCCATGGAGCGCAGGCGGGGCCGGCCGCTGGCCGACCTGGACCGCAAGACCAAGCAGGAGATCGTGCGCACGCTGGAGGCGCGGGGCGCCTTCGCCGTACGGCACGGCGTGGAGACCGTGGCGAGCGCGCTCGGCGTCAGCCGCTTCACGGTCTACAACTACCTCAACCGGGAGAAGGGCGTGTAACTCCGCGGAGGGCGCGGCGCGCCGGCGGGAGTACCGTGCGGCGCCGTCGCGCGTCCGTCGCGCCGTCGTGGCTGGTCGCGCGGCCCCCCGCGCCCCTGCGAGTGCTGCCGCCCCGGAGCCCGGCGGCTTGTTACGCGGAATTTTCAACAAAGTGTTGACGGGATGTTTCCAAGGGCGTTAGCTATCGGCAGCCCGTTCAGCACGACGGCCCATCGTGGCCACGGAGGCTCCCGTGACTTCGACTTCCACGCCCCCGGGCCTGGCCCGGTTCAACGATCTGGAGGAGCGCGCGGCCCTCGCCGCTCTCCACGAGGCGTGCGCCTCCACCGAGTGGGCCCGGCGACTGCTCGCCGCCCGCCCGTACACCACCGCGGAGGACCTCTACACCGCCAGCGACGCCGCCATGGCCGAGCTGACCGGCGCGGACCTGGAGGAGGCGATGGCCGGGCACCCGCCGATCGGGCGCCCCAAGCCCGGCGACCCGACCTCCGCCCGCGAACAGCGCGGCATGGCCGGCGCCTCCGACCGGCTCAAGGCGGAGATGCTCGAACTCAACCTGGCCTACCAGGAGAAGTTCGGCCATGTCTTCCTCATCTGCGCCACCGGCCGGACCGGCGAGCAGATGCGCGACGCGGTCGAGGAGCGGATCGGCAACGCGCCGGAACAGGAGCGTGAGATCGTCCGCACCGAGCTGGGCAAGATCAACCGCATCCGACTGGCCCGACTCGTCGAAGAGGACGCCTGACACCATGAGCACCAGCACCACCGCCTCCGTGTCCACGCACATCCTGGACACCTCGATCGGCCGCCCCGCGGAGGGCGTCGCCATCCGCCTGTCCGCCCGCTCGGGCCGGGACGCGGACTGGCAGGCGCTCGGCGGCTCCGCGACCGACGCCGACGGCCGGTGCAAGGACCTGCCGGCGCTGCCGGAAGGGACGACCCACGTACGGCTCGACTTCGCCGTGGAGCCGTACTTCGAGAAGAAGCAAGCCGATGCGCAGCAGGACGCCCCCGCGAATCGGGACAGCGATGCGCGGTCCGTGTTCTTCCCCGAGGTGGCGATCACCTTCGCCGTCGTACCGGGCGAGCACTACCACGTACCGCTGCTGCTCAACCCGTTCGGCTACTCCGTTTACCGAGGGAGCTAGCGAATGCCGACCATCCTGGGACAGAACCAGTACGGCAAGGCCGAGAACCGAGTCGTAAAGATCACGCGGGACGGCGCCACCCATCACATCAAGGACCTCAACGTATCCGTGGCGCTGAGCGGCGACATGGAAGAGGTCCACTACTCCGGCTCCAACGCCAACGTCCTGCCGACCGACACCACCAAGAACACGGTGTTCGCGTTCGCCAAGGAGTACGGCATCGAGTCCGCCGAGCAGTTCGGCATCCACCTCGCCCGGCACTTCGTCACCAGCCAGGAGCCCATCCACCAGGCGCGCATCCGCATCGAGGAGTACGCCTGGGAGCGGATCGAGACCTCCGACGCCAACTCCAAGTTCATCGGCGCCGACGAGGTCAAGCACTCCTTCGTCCGCAAGGGCCAGGAGACCCGGCTCACCCAGATCACCTACGACGGTGAGAAGTGGGAGGTCGTCTCGGGCCTGAAGGACCTGGTCGTGATGAACTCGACCAACTCGGAGTTCTGGGGCTACGTCAAGGACAAGTACACCACCCTCCAGGAGGCGTACGACCGCATCCTGGCCACCCAGGTCTCCAGCCGCTGGCGGTTCAACTGGACCGACGACGAGCAGAAGATGCCCCACTGGGAGAAGTCCTACGAGCAGGTCAGGAAGCACATGCTCCAGGCCTTCGCCGAGACCTACTCCCTCTCGCTCCAGCAGACGCTGTACCAGATGGGCTCGCGCATCATCAACAACCGCGGCGAGATCGACGAGGTCCGCTTCTCGCTGCCGAACAAGCACCACTTCCTGGTGGACCTGGAGCCGTTCGGACTGAAGAACGACAACGAGGTCTACTTCGCCGCCGACCGCCCCTACGGCCTCATCGAGGCCACCATCCTGCGGGACGGCTGTGAGGCCCTTATCCCGGTCGACATGACCAACCTCTGACGCGGGACGCGCGCCCCGGCCCCGCCCCCCGGGCCGGGGCGCGCGACACCGGAGGGAACAAAATGGCACAGCCTGCGAAGGGGCCCGCCACAGCCCCGTGTTCCACCCCGCCGGTGCACACCGAGGACGCCGTCACGTCCGTGCACCCGGTGGACGAGAAGCTCCACCCGACACGGCTGGTCCCCGCCGCGCTCCAGCACATCGCCGCGATGTACGCGGGCGTCGTCACTCCTCCGCTCATCATCGGCCAGGCCTGCGGACTCGACATCGCGGCCCGCACCCGGCTCATCGCCGCGAGCCTGCTCATCGCCGGCCTCGCGACCATCCTCCAGACCATCGGCGTCAGACGGTTCGTCGGCAACCGGCTGCCCTTCGTCAACGCCGCCTCCTCCGCCGGCATCGCCCCGATCCTCGCGATCGCCGAGACCAACGGCACGGGGCACCAGCTCCCCGCGATCTACGGCGCGGTGATGGTGGCCGGCGCCTTCTGCCTCGCGCTCGGCCCCTTCTTCGGCCGGCTGCTCCGCTTCTTCCCGCCCCTGGTCACCGGCGTCGTCATCACCCTGATCGGCGTCACCCTGATGCCCGTCCCGGTGGGCTGGGCCCAGGGCGGCGACAAGACCGCCGCCGACTTCGGCGCCATGCGGCACCTCGCGCTCGCCGGCTTCACCCTCGCCGTCATCCTGCTGATCCAGCGCTTCGGCAAGGGCTTCGTCAAGCAGATCGCCCTGCTCTTCGGCCTGCTCATCGGCACCCTGGCCGCACTCCCCTTCGGCATGGCCGACTTCAGCGGCCTGAAGTCCGCGCCGATCGCCGCGCTGCCCGCCCCGTTCGCCTTCGGCGCCCCCGAGTTCCAGCCCGCGGCCATCCTCTCGCTGTGCATCGTGATGCTGGTCCTGATGACCGAGTCGAGCGCCGGGATGCTCGCCCTCGGCGAGATCTGCGACCGCCGCACCGACGCCGGGACCATCACCCGCGGTCTGCGCACCGACGGCATCGCCACCCTGGTCGGCCCCGTCTTCGGCGGCTTCCCCACCTCCGCCTTCGCCCAGAACGTCGGCGTCGTCTCCCTCACCCGGGTGCGCAGCCGCTACGTCGTCGCCGTCGCCGGCGGCGCCCTGCTCGTCCTCGGCGCCTTCCCGGTCCTCGGCGCGGTCGTCTCCCTGGTCCCCATGCCGGTCCTCGGCGGCGCGGGCATCGTCCTGTTCGGCTCCATCGCCGTCAGCGGCATCCGTACGCTGTCCGAGGCGGGCCTGGACGACAGCTCCAACATCATCCTGGTGGCCGTGGCCCTCGGCGCCGGCATCATCCCGCTGGCCGCGCCGACCTTCTACGCCGACTTCCCGGCCTGGGCACAGACCGTGCTCGGCTCCGGGATCAGCGCGGGCGCGCTGGTCGCGGTCCTGCTGAACCTGTTCTTCCACCATCTCGGCACCCGGGGGCGGCAACCGGCCCCGGCACTCAAATCCTCCTAGGGTCCTGCCGTGCCCTCCCCCGTGGACACCCCTTCGGTCCACGGGCCGCCACCGAAAGACAAGGAAGCACGATGGCAGCATCGGCAGCCCAGCGCATCGTCATCGAGAACTGTGCGATCGCGACCGTGGACGCGGACGACACGGAGTACGCCTCCGGGCACCTCGTCCTCGCCGGCAACCGGATCGAGTCGGTCGGCGCGGGCAAGGCCCCCGAGGGCCTGGAGAACGTGGTGCGCCGGATCGACGCGAGCGGCCATCTGGCCACGCCCGGCCTGGTCAACACCCACCACCACTTCTACCAGTGGATCACCCGGGGCCTGGCCACCGACCACAACCTGTTCAACTGGCTCGTCGCCCTCTACCCCACCTGGGCGCGCATCGACGAGCAGATGACGTACACGGCCGCACAGGGGTCCCTCGCCATGATGGCCCGCGGCGGTGTCACCACCGCCATGGACCACCACTACGTCTACCCGCACGGCTCCGGCGACCTGTCCGGGGCGATCATCCGGGCCGCCGCCGAGACGGGCGTCCGCTTCACGCTGGCCCGCGGCTCCATGGACCGCAGCGAGAAGGACGGCGGCCTGCCGCCGGACTTCGCCGTAGAGACGCTGGAGGGCGCGCTCGCCGCCACCGAGGAGACCGTCCGCAAGCACCACGACGCCTCCTTCGACGCGATGACCCAGGTGGCGGTCGCCCCCTGCTCGCCGTTCTCCGTCTCCACCGAACTCATGCGCCAGGGCGCCGAGCTGGCCCGCCGCCTCGGGGTCCGGCTGCACACCCACGGCTCGGAGACGGTGGAGGAGGAGAAGTTCTGCCACGAGCTGTTCGGCATGGGCCCGACCGACTACTTCGAGTCCACCGGCTGGCTCGGCGAGGACGTGTGGATGGCGCACTGCGTCCACATGACCGACTCCGACATCGCCGCGTTCGGCCGGACGAAGACCGGCGTCGCCCACTGCCCGTCGTCCAACGCCCGCCTCGCGGCCGGCATCGCCCGGGTGCCCGACATGCTGAAGGCGGGCGTCCCGGTCGGCCTCGGCGTCGACGGCACCGCCTCCAACGAGTCCGGCGAACTCCACACCGAACTGCGCAACGCCCTGCTGATCAACCGCCTCGGCGCCCACCGCGAGGCCGCGCTCAACGCCCGTCAGGCGCTGCGGCTCGGCACCCACGGCGGCGCCCGGGTCCTCGGCCGGGCCGAGCAGATCGGCTCGCTGGAGCCGGGCAAGCTCGCCGACCTGGTGCTCTGGAAGATGGACACGCTCGCCCACGCCTCCATCGCCGATCCGGTGACCGCGCTGGTCTTCGGTGCCGCGGCCCCGGTGACCGCCTCCTTCGTGGGCGGCCGGCAGATCGTCGACCACGGCCGTCTGGTCACCGTCGACGAGGACGCCGTCGCCCGCTCCACCCGCGAAGAGGCCCAGCGCCTGGCCCGGATCGCCGCACAGAGCTGACCCGCCGCCCGGACCCACCGGGCCGACCCGTAGCAGGGTCACGGAAGACTCCGGCCGAGAGGGACGGCTCCCGGCCGGGACCGTGGATCCGAGCGGGATCCACGGCAGCCGTCTCCGGAGCACGTGCGCACGCGCGCGCTCCGGAGACGGTCACCCCCACACCGCTCGCTCACCGCTCGTTCGTCACCCCCGTCACGGTCCCGCACGACCATGCACGCACCACCTCCATGAAACCCGCGTCGAAGACGACGTGTTACCCGCCCGGAGGAGCCGCCGTGGCCGCCCATCCAGTTGACGAGAAACTCCCCGCCCTCAAAATGGCGACCAGCGGTCTGCAACACGTGGCCGCCATGTACGCCGGAGTCGTCGCCCCACCGCTCATCGTCGGCGCGGCCATCGGCCTGTCCGCCGTCGACCTGACCTTCCTCACCGGTGCCTGCCTGTTCACCGCGGGCCTCGCCACCTTCCTCCAGACGCTCGGCTTCTGGAAGATCGGCGCCCGGTTGCCCTTCGTCAACGGCGTCACCTTCGCCGGTGTCGCCCCCATGACCGCGATCGTCGCCTCGACCGAGGACAAGTCCGACGCCCTGCCGATCATCTTCGGCGCGGTCATGGTCGCCGGACTCCTCGGCTTCCTGGCCGCCCCGGTCTTCTGCAAGGCGGTCCGCTTCTTCCCGCCGGTCGTCACCGGATCCGTCATCACCCTGATCGGCGTCTCCCTGCTCCCGGTCGCGTTCGGCTGGGCCCAGGGCCCCGATCCCAGAGCCGGCGACTACGGTTCGACGACCTACCTCACCCTCGCCGGCATCACCCTGCTGATCGTCCTGCTGCTGCGCCGCTTCACCACCGGCTTCGTCAAGCAGATCGCCGTCCTGCTCGGCCTCGTCGTCGGCACGCTCGTGGCGATACCGTTCGGGGTCACCGACTTCAGCCCCGTCGCCCACGCGGACGTGGTCGGCTTCCCCACCCCGTTCCACTTCGGCGCGCCCCGGTTCCAGCTGGCCGCGATCCTCTCGCTGTGCGTGGTGATGGTCGTCTCGATGACCGAGTCCACCGCGGACATGCTGGCGCTCGGCGAGATCGTCGAACGCCCCGCCGACGAGAAGACCATCGCGGCCGGTCTGCGCGCCGACACCCTCGGCTCGGCACTCAGCCCGCTGTTCAACGGCTTCATGTGCAGCGCCTTCGCCCAGAACATCGGGCTCGTGGCGATGACCAGGATCCGCAGCCGGTACGTCGTCGCGACCGGCGGCGGCTTCCTGGTCCTGATGGGCCTGTGTCCGATGGCCGCCTCGCTCATCGCGGTCGTGCCCCGCCCGGTGCTCGGCGGCGCCGGCGTCGTCCTGTTCGGCTCGGTCGCCGCGAGCGGCATCCAGACCCTGGTCCGGGCCGGCCTGGACAAGGACAACAACGTCCTGATCGTCGCCGTGTCCCTCGCGGTGGGCATCATCCCGATCACCGCGCCGGAGTTCTACCACGCCTTCCCCGAGACCGCGAAGATCGTCCTGGACTCGGGCATCTCCACGGGCTGCGTCACGGCGGTGGTGCTCAACCTGCTCTTCAACCACGTGGGCAGAGGCCGCGAAGCCCAGGACGTCACCCACCCCATGGAGGCGGGGGAGGAGATCGCCGCTGCGCACTGAACCCGACGGTCAGGACTTAGCAGGCCGGGGGACACGGGGACGACGCCGTGACCCCCGGCCCTCGTACGTGGCGGGCGAGCGGCCCGGCCTTTCGCCCCCTCACCGGCCGCCGTCCCGGGCCGGGTGGCTCGCCCGGCACGGGGTGACGGCAGGCAGCCGGCCGGTGAAGTACGAGCGCGGTGCCACGCCCATCAGGGAGCGGAAGTCGGACGACATGTGCGCCTGGTCGAAGTAGCCGGTGGCCGCGGCGAGCCGGGACCAGGGGGTGGTGGGGGCTCCGGTGACGACCGCGCGGACACGGTCGATGCGCGCGTACTGCTTGGGGGAGACCCCGACCCCCTCGGCGAACAGGTTGCGCAACTGGCGCTCGCTCACCGCGATCTCCCGGGCCGCGTCACGGACCTGCACGGGCGCCCGGTCCGTCCGGACCGACAACGCCGCCACCGCGGCCCGCAGCAGCTCCGCGCGCGCGGGGTCCGCGGATGCCGAGAGCAGTCCGGGCAGCGACCGTGCGAGGTGGGGCACGGCCTCGACCGGGTCCAGCCAGCGCAGCGCGTCCGCGAGCCGCTGCGGCGTCCGGCCCGGCAGCGCGTGCAAGGGCACGACCCGGCCCACGAGCTCCGTGGCCGGCACCCCCAGCAGGGGACGGACCGTGCCCGGTGACAGGCGCACCTCCACACAGGTCAGGTCCGGCTTCCCCCGGTGGTAGGAGGCGCGGACCCGGGGGCCGACGGCCAGCACGTCACGGTGCCCGTCGGCCGCCACGCGGAGCACCACCCTGGTCACCGCGTCGGGCAGGCGTACGAGCGCCTCCTGCGGCGGGTCGGCGTAGGACGCGGTCCGTACCCCGGCGATCCACGGGCGGAGAACCTCGGGTGTGGCCAGGTCCTGCTCGGCGATGGGCTGCGGCATGCCTTCACGGTAAGGCCGCCGACAGGGTTGCGGGGCGGGCCGGCCGTGCCGGAATCTACAAGAGCCGGGCGGCGTCGGGGAGTCAGTGTGGAGCCATGATTCTGGTGACGGGTGCCACGGGCACCATCGGCGGCGAAGTGGTGCGACAGCTGGTGTCGCGAGGCGAGAAGGTGCGGGCCCTGACCCGCGACCCCGGACGGGCCCGGGTGCCCGAGGGCGTGGAGGCGGTGCGCGGTTCCTACGGCGACCCCGACGCCCTGGAGGCCGCCCTGGCCGGCGTGACGGCCGTGTTCCTGCTCCGGCCCCCCGGCCCGGACGAGGGGCACGACGCCGTCACGGTCGCGGCGGCGCGTGCGGCCGGAGTGCGCCGGCTGGTGAAGCTCTCGGCGATCGCGACCGGCGACCTGGAGTCCGGCCCGTCGGGCGAGTGGCACGTGGCGGGGGAGCGGGCCGTCCGGGAGAGCGGCGCCGAGTGGACCGTCCTGCGGCCCTCCTCGTTCGCCACCAACACCCTGAGCTGGGGAGCGGCGCTCCGGGCGGGTGAGCCGGTGCCGAACATGACCGGTGAGGGAACCTCCGGTGTCGTCGACCCGGTCGACGTCGCCGCGGTGGCGGTACGGGCTCTGCTCGACGAGCGGCACGCGGGACGGACGTACACCCTGACCGGTCCCGAGGCGATCAGCGTCCCCGAGCAGGCGGCCGTGCTCGCCTCGGTCCTGGGCCGCCCCGTCCCCACCCGGGATCTCTCGCCCGACGAGACGCGCGACTTCCTCCGTACCGCCTGGGGCTTCGACGCGGAACGGGCGGAGGGCGTGCTGGCCGGTGTCACCTACGTCCGCCGGGGCGGCAACGCGCTGGTCACCGAGGACGTACCCGAGGTGCTGGGCAGGACGGCCCGGACCTACCGGGCCTGGGCGGTGGACAACAAGGGTGCCTTCGGGGCGGGGTGACCCGTCCGCGGACGCGGCACCGGGACGGGGGCGGGGGCGGCCCGCGATGCCGGGCGGTGGCACGGATCGCTCGACGCGTGGGCGGCCGCCGTGCCCAGGCCGCCGTCTCCAAGCCGCTGTCCACAGGGTCGCCGTGCACAGTCCACCGCCCCCGACCGCCTTCACAGGGTCGCCGTGCACAGTCCACCGCCCCCGACCGCCTTCACAGGGTCGCCGTGCACAGTCCACCGCCCCCGACCGCCGTCCGCACGGCCGCCGTCTACAGGCCGAACAGGGCGTGGTCCGTCGCCAGCTCCTTGAACACCTCCCGGGGATCGACGACCAGCTTGCGCTCCTCCAGCCGCAGCAGGCCGCCCACCGCGGTGACCTCGGCCGCCAGGGTGCCGTCGGTCTTGCGTATCTCCTGCCGTATCCGGAAGGTCTTGCCGTCGCCCCACTCGAACTCACAGGTCACGTCGACCTCGTCACCGGCGAGCAGTTCACGGCGGTAGCGGATGTTCGTCTCCAGCGCCACCGGGCCCACTCCCTGGCCCACGAGCCGGGCCTGGCTGATCCCGGCCGCCTGGAGCAGCGACCAGCGGGCGTGCTCGGCGTAGTTGAGGTACACCGCCTGGTTGAGGTGTCCCTGGGTGTCGGTCTCGTAGCCGCGGACGGTCACACGGACGGAATACGGTTCGGCCACTGCCAGCCCTTCTCGCGTTCGGTTCTCCGGTCGACCGATCTTGGCACGCCGGTCACGCCCGGCGGGGCGAGGCGAGCAGGTAACGCGCTCTCGACCGCGGCTCGGTGTACTCCCCGGTCTGCCAGCCGGCCCCCGCCAGCGTGGCCGCGCAGGCCGTCAGCGTCTCCGGGTCCGGCCCGTACACCGCGACCGCCTCCGGCTGGGGGGTCGCCCGGACCCGGTAGCCCTCGGCCTCCCCGCCCGCGGGACGGTGTCCGGCCGCCTCCAGGGCGAGCGCCGCGGCCCGCACCAGATGCGTCCGCTCCCACCCGCACGGCCGGTCCACGGCGCCGTCCGGATTCGTCATCCGGCGCAGCTCCAGCAGCCCCTGCCAGGCGCTGTGCACCTCGCGCCGCCGGGCCGGACCGGAGGCGGGCGGTTCCTCCTCGCCGCCGACGCGGGCCGTGAACACCCCGGTGTCCGGTACGGCCTCGACCGTCGTCTCGGGGGTCTCCTCGCGCAGGCGATGACCGGTCGGGGTGAGGAAGTGGTCGTGCGGCGGCCGGGGGTGGCGGAAGGCGAGTCCCCGCTTCACCAGCGCGGCGAGCTGGGTCTGCGTACCGCGTAGCCGGCCGGTGACCGGATCGGCGGCCTCGATCACCCGTCGCTGCGCGGCGGTCGGCGGTCGGGTCACGGAATGCTCCTTCCGGCGCCGTGTCTCCACGGGAGCCGCCGGGAAGACGGCCCCTTCGCAGCGTAAGGCCCGGGTCCGACAACGCCCTTCCTCCCCGGCCGCGCCTGCTCCCGTGGCCGTTCCCCGGCCGCCCCTACTCCCGGGGCCGGATGTTCCAGCCCGCCACCACCGGCCGGCCGTGCTCCGTGCCCAGTCGGCCCAGGGCCCCCGTGGCGAGCTGGAAGAGGGCTCCCTGCTGGGGTGGCAGGCCCAGGCGGCGGGCGGTGAGGACGCGGAGGAAGTGGCCGTGGGCGATCAGGACGACGACGCCCTCGGTGTTGGCGAGAGCGGCGTCGGCCTTGGCCAGCATCCGGTCGGCCCGCTCCCCGACCTGCTCCGGGGTCTCGCCCGGGTGGTCCGGCGGACCGGGCACGACACCGTCCGTGAAGAGGAACCAGCCGGGCCGGGTCCGCTGGATCTCCGGTGTGGTCACGCCCTCGTACCCGCCGTAGTCCCATTCGTGCAGGTCGGCGTCGACGCGTGCGTCCGGGATCCCGATGAGCTGGGCGGTCTCGCGGGCTCGCTGCAGAGGGCTGACGAAGGCCGCCCCGATCCGGTGCGAGCGGATCAGCGGCACCAGCCGGCGCGCCTCGTCCCGGCCGTGCTCGGTGAGCGGTACGTCGGTGCAGCCGGTGTGCCGCCCGGACCGCGACCACTCGGTCTCACCGTGCCGGACGAGGAAGAGGTCACCCATGACGGCACGGTGTCACAGGGGGCCGCCGCCCGCAGGGCGGACTGCGCCGGACGGCTGCTGCCCGCGCGCGATCCGGGGCCGCCGGAGTCCGTGAACGGGCCCGGAGCCGGCGTGTCGCGCCGCCCGGGAGCGTGCCCTTGGGACCACGTCACGGAGGCAGGCCGTCCGGGAGCGCGCCCTTGGGACCACGTCACGGAGGCAGGCCGCCCGGCAGTGTGCCCTTGGGACCACGTCACGGAGGCAGGCCGCCCGGCAGTGTGCCCGCCGGGCCGCGTTACGGAGGCAGGCCGGCGGCGGGGCCCGGCCGGCCACGGCGCGGGGGCGGTCCTCGCGCGCGCGGTCGGGACGGGCCGCTACTGCCGGTACCCGCTCAGGAACCGGCCGATCCGGCCGATCGCCGCCTCCAGGTCGTCCGCGTGCGGCAGCGTCAGGATCCGGAAGTGGTCGGGGGAGGGCCAGTTGAAGCCGGTTCCCTGGACCACCTGGATCTTCTCGCGCAGCAGCAGGTCCAGGACGAACTTCTCGTCGTCGTGGATCCGGTGCACCTTGGGGTCGATGCGCGGGAACGCGTACAGCGCACCCCTGGGTTTGACGCAGGACACGCCGGGGATCTCGTTGAGCCGCTCCCAGGCCACGTTCCGCTGCTCGTACAACCGGCCGCCGGGCACGGTCAGTTCGCGGATGGACTGGCGTCCGCCGAGCGCGGCCTGGATGGCGTACTGGGCGGGCGCGTTGGCGCACAGCCGCATGGAGGCCAGCATGGTCAGGCCCTCCAGGTAGTCCCTGGCGTGCTGCTTGGGACCGGTGACGACCAGCCAACCGGAGCGGAAGCCCGCCACCCGGTAGGTCTTGGACAGGCCGCAGAAGGTGAGGACGACCAGGTCGGGGGCGAGGGCCGCGGCCGAGTGGTGGACGGCGTCGTCGTACAGGATCTGGTCGTAGATCTCGTCGGCGAAGACCATCAGGCCGTGCCGGCGGGCCAGGTCGAGGATGCCCTCGACGACCTCCTTCGGGTAGACCGCGCCGGTCGGGTTGTTCGGGTTGATGATGACCACGGCCTTCGTCCGGTCCGTGATCTTCGACGCCATGTCGGCCAGGTCCGGGTTCCAGTCGGCCTGTTCGTCGCAGAGGTAGTGGACGGCCTTGCCGCCGGACAGCGTGGTGACGGCCGTCCAGAGCGGGAAGTCCGGTGCGGGGACGAGGATCTCGTCGCCGTCCTCGATCAGGGCCTGGACCGCCATGGAGACCAGTTCGGAGACGCCGTTGCCCAGGTAGACGTCGTCGACGTCGACGTCGAGGCCCAGGTTCTGGTAGCGCTGGGCGACCGCGCGGCGGGCGGAGAGGACACCGCGGGAGTCCGTGTAGCCGTGCGCCCGCGGCAGCATCCGGATCATGTCCTGGAGGATCTCCTCCGGCGCCTCGAAGCCGAAGGCCGCGGGATTGCCGGTGTTCAGGCGCAGCACGCTGTGCCCCGCCTCCTCCAGCGCGTTGGCGTGCTCGATCACCGGGCCGCGGATCTCGTAGCACACCTCGCTGAGCTTGTTGGACTGCCGGAACTCCATGCGCCCCTCCGAAACTCGTGTTGCTTGGTTTTACCAAGTAGGAGCTTGGAAAGTCCAACAACATGTCTAGACTGCGTCGCATGCCACCTCGCCGAAGCTACGACCAGTACTGCTCCGCAGCCCGCGCCCTCGACCTCGTCGGCGACCGCTGGACCCTGCTGATCGTCCGGGAGCTGCTCGCCGGCCCCCGCCGCTACACGGACCTGCATGCGGACCTGCCCGGCGTGAGCACCGATGTCCTCGCCTCCCGGCTGAAGGACATGGAGCGCGACGGCCTCGCCGGCCGCCGGCGGCTGCCCCCGCCGGGCGTCGCGTACGTATACGAACTCACGTCTCGGGGACGGGAGTTGCTGCCCGTGCTACAGGCGCTGGGCAGCTGGGGCGAAGGGGAGCTGGGCGAGCGGAGGCCCACCGACGCCGTGCGCGCGCACTGGTTCGCCCTGCCGCTGCTGCGGGCCCTGGACGGGCAGGGGACCGTCGAAGTCGCCCTGGAGGAAGGCGATTTCCATCTGCATGTCGGTGCGGAGGAAGGGCCGGTCTACGGCGACGGGCCCGCCCCCGGCGAGCCGGACGCGCGGCTCGTGCTGGACGCGGAGACCTGCGCGACCCTGGCCCGGGGCGAGTCGACGCTGCGGGACGCCGTCCGGTCCGGCCGCGTCACGGTGACCGGCGAGGGCGCGCTCGCCAAGGCCCTGCGCGACGCCTGAACAAGCCGAAGGCCCGCCGGAGCGGCGGGCCTTCGACCAGGATGCGGGAGCCGTACGGATCAGACGCCCGGCGGCACGCCGGACGGCCGTCCCGACCCGCGGGTCAGCGCGTAGCCGCCGATGCCGGCGAGCGCGGCCAGCACACCGCCGATCGCGGTCCACACCCAGCGGTCGGACCACCAGCCCGACGACCAGCCGTCGTCCGAACCGAAGCTGGACAGCACGGCCGTCTTCGAACCGTCCTTGTCCGCATCGGCCTTGACGGCGATGCCCGGGACGAGGGGCTTGCCCAGCGAGCCGTCCACCGCCGCCGCGCCGCCGATGTCCTTGGAGTCGACGCGCACCTCCGCGCCGACCGGCTTGCCGAGATCGGCGGCGCCGAGGTCCACCACCGTCAGCCGGACGTAGTAGGTGCCCGGCAGCGGGTCGTCGGCCCACGGCTCCGACCAGCCGCGCACCGTGCGCAGCACACAGGCCAGCTCGACCGAGGAGGAGCCCTGTTCGGCGGCGCGGGTCGTGGCGCCGTACTGGCACGCCTGGCGGCGCCGCAGCCCGTCGTACACATCGAGCTGCCAGGTCTGCGCGGCATGCGTGTCCGGGAGCTTCACCGTCGCCTTGACGGTGGGGCGCTGACCGGTGTCCGCGGGGAACGACCAGTAGAGGTAGTCACCGGCGGAGGCGGAGGCGGTGGCCTGCTGCCCCTGCTCGATCTCCGTCGCCGTACGGAACGACGTGCCCGCCTGGGTGGGTGCCTTGCCGTCGCCGGAGGCGCTCGGGGAGGGCGAGGAGTCGGCGGCGGCCGGTCCCGCGGCCAGCCCCAGCGCCAGCAGGGCGGCGCCCAGCACTCGTGTCATCCGCATCAGTTCGTCCTCCAGACCGCGACCCGCCAGCGCGACAGCCAGCCCCACACCAGACCCGCCAGGAAGCCGACCAGCACCAGCGCGCCGAGCAGCCACCAGCCACGGCCGAGACCGAAGGAGGCCACGTCGTGGTGGCCCGACGGACCGTCCACGACGTCGACGGTCAGCTCCAGCGGCAGGCCCGGCGAGGTCTTCACGCCCGAGGCCGCCGAGAACGACTGGGTGACCTGGAGACACACGGTCTCCGCGGGCGCCGAGTCGTCGTCGCTCTCCGCCTTCGGGTACCGCAGACCGGTGGAGACGACGTCCGTGCGGCCGGTGCCCGCGGCCTCACCGCGCACGATCTCCCGCCCGTGCAGGGTCACCGCCCGCAGCAGCACCCCGTAGTTCGGGGCGACGGCCCGGTCGTCCGCCACGCTCACCGAGGCGCGCAGCTCCTGGCCGGGCTCGACGTCCACCTTGTACCAGCGCTGCTGCCCGAACTCCTCGCGGTCGGTGTACAGCCCGGACTTCAGGGCCGGCGCCTTCTCGCACCGGTCCGCGCCCTCGGTGGCCACCGGAGTCACCACGGGATCGGCCGCCCGGTCGACCAACTGGCCGACCCGGTCCGACAGCTCCTCCTTGTGCCGGACGTCGGTGTACGTACCGCCGGTCGCGTCCGCGATGCAGCTGAGCTGCTCCCGGGTCTTGGCGTCCGGCACCAGGCCGAGGGTGTCGATGGTCAGCCCGATGCCCTTGGCCGCTATCTCGCGGGCCACCTCGCAGGGGTCGAGCGGCTGGCAGGTGTCCTCGCCGTCACTGATCAGGACGATACGACGGGTTCCGGCACCGCCGTTCAGGTCGTCCGCCGCCTTCAGCAGGGCGGGGCCGATCGGGGTCCAGCCGGTCGGGGCGAGCGTGGCCACGGCCGTCTTGGCGTCGGTACGGTTCAGCGGACCGACCGGGTAGAGCTGCGCGGTGTCCTTGCAGCCCTCCTTGCGGTCGTTGCCGTGGTAGTTGGCACCGAGCGTACGGATGCCGAGCTGGACCTCCTCGGGGGTGGCGTCCAGCACCTCGTTGAACGCCTGCTTCGCCGCGGCCATCCGGGTGCCGCCGTCGATGTCGCGGGTGCGCATGGAACCGCTGACGTCCAGCACCAGTTCGACCTTCGGGGCGGCCTGTTCCGTCTCATCGGCGACCGCTCCGGCGGGGAACGCGATCCCGGCCGTCAGGGCGGCGAGCAGAGCACAGACTCCCGCCGCCAGCCGTTGTCTTCTGATCATCGCCGGATCCTATTGATCAGACAGGCCGCACTTCAAAACGGCGGCCCTGTCAGCTGCCGGAGAGAGCGTCCGTCCGCTTCCGTTCGCTCCCCTGTCACACCGTGGTGGGCCGGGATTTCCGGGGTGTGAGTCGAGTGCGTCGAGAGCGGGCAGTGCCCGGGCCAGAGCCGACTGCCAGGAGCCGAGCGGGTGCAGACCCGCCTCCGCCCACCGGGCATGTCCCAGGACGCTGTAGGACGGACGGGGTGCGGAGCGGGCCAGTGCCGCGCTGGTGGTTCGCCGGATCCTGTCCGGATCCCTGCCCCGCAGCCGGAATATCTCGCGGGCCAGCCGGTACCAGGTCGTCGCGCCCGAAGCGGTTGCATGGTAGACGCCCGGCGGGGCGGTACCACGGTCGGCGGACTCGCCGAGGCGGACCAGCAATCCGGCCAGATCCACCGTCCAGGTCGGCTGGCCGTACTGGTCGTCCACGACGTCCAGGGTGGCTTGCCGTGCCTCCCGTTCGATGACTGTACGCACGAAATTGGGTCCGTGAGCGCCGTACAGCCATGCCGTCCGCACGACATATCCGCGTCCGGGGAGTGTCTCGAGCACGGCGCGTTCGCCGTCCAGCTTGGTGCGGCCGTAGACGGTGCGGGGCTCGGCCGGGGCGGTCTCCGGATGGGGAACGGTGGCGGTCCCGGCGAAGACGTAGTCCGTGGACACCTGTATCACCAGAGCCCCCGTCACGGCGCAGGCCCGGGCGACATGACAGGCACCGTCCGTGTTGACCGCGCGAGCCGGAGCGGCCTCCCGCTCGGCGGCGTCGACGTCGGTCCACGCCGCGCAATTGACCACGACCGCGGGGCGGGACGCGCGCAACGCGGCGAACACGGCCCGTCGGTCGGTGACATCCAGTTCCCGCCGGTTCAGGGCCACGGTGTCCGTCCCCCGGGCGGCCAGCACCCGGACCAGATCCTGCCCGAGCATGCCTCCGGCACCGGTGACCAGCCATCTCGTCATCGTGGGTGCCCGTCACGACGCCGCCGGCCGATGGCCCGAGGCCGGGCCGGTCGGCGGGCGAGGGCAGGAAGTGGTTCGCCGGGAGTCGGAGCGACGGATTCGCTTCGTGGGCCGTCGCCGCAGGTGTGCTCGAGTGCCTTCATGGGGCCTTCTCGTCGTCGGCCGGCACATGTGCTGCCGGAGCATCGATCCGGTGCGGCCCCGTGCACGCCGCATACCGCGGCAGCAGTCCGCGCTCATGGGCCTCGGCGAGGGACGGTGCTCGCCGGTCCCGCTCGGACAGGACAGTGCCGGTCCCGGTCGGCCAGCGGATGGCCAGGTCTCCGTCGAATGGATCGATGCCGTGCTCGCGCTCCGGGACGTAGGGCGTGGAGCACAGATAGACGACGGTCGCGTCGTCGGTGAGTGCGGCGAAGCCATGGCCCAGCCCTTCGGCGAGGAATACCGACCGGGGCGTGCGGTCGTCGAGGACTATGGCCTCCCAGCGCGCGAAGGTGGGGGATCCCGTGCGCAGGTCGACCACCACGTCGAGGACCGCTCCCCGTACACAGGTGACGTACTTGGCCTGGCCGGGTGGTACGGCGCTGTAGTGGATGCCCCGGACGACGCCGCGGCGGGACACTGATCGGTTGGCCTGGGCGACGCTCATGGACCGTCCGGTGGACGCGTGCAGAACGTCGGGCCGGAACCACTCGTGAAAGCTTCCGCGTGCGTCGTCGAAGATCTGCGGCTCATGGACCCAGGCACCTTCGATCCCCAGCGCTCGCACGGGACGTGGTCTCCCTTCAGGGTGTGTGGCAGAGACCGACACCGGTCGGCGCGGGCTGTCTCAGGGGTACACCCCCGGACGGAGAGGATGAGTCCAACGTGCCTTTTTCACCGAGGATGTGACGCAAAATCAGCGTCAGTCCGGGAGCGATGTGGCGCAAGGGTGAGGCAGTTCCGTCCAGCTGTCGCCGGGCCGGTCGGGGGAGAGGCGCATCAGGGTCAGGGCCTTTGCCGGTACCGGGGCGTCGCGCAGGGACGGCAGGTCGGGGGTGTGCGGCAGGTGGGGCAGGGCCGTGGTCAGGGCCGTGGCCAGGGCCGGTCCCGAGCCCGCCGTGCCGGCCAGCGCGCCCGCCACCAGGGAGCCGAACAGCTTGCGGCGCAGGGCGGTCTCGTCGTCCGTGATCAGACGGCCGGTGAGGGCGGGCGGGGCGATGCCGTGGCGGGCCAGGCGGGCGGGGCTGATCCGGATGTCGGCCAGGTCGCGGTAGACCAGCCGCAGGGGAGCGCCGTCGGCCGACAGGACGACCAGGAGGTTCTGGCCGTGGGCCTCCAGGGCCACGCCGAGGTCCAGCAGCCGCAGCCCCACCGTGAGCGCCAGCCGGGTGAACGAGGCCAGCCAGGCGGGCGAGTCGGGCAGGGCCGTGGTGGCGAGCGCGGCCACCGGGAGAACGCGCTCACCCGGTGCCGCGTACACCTCCGGCGACTCCCGCAGCAGCGCGGCCAGGTCGGGGGAGTGGGCCGTGACCGCCCCCAGCGTGCGGGTGACGTGCAGCAGACCGTCCGTGCGCGCCGCCAGCTCCTCGGCGAAGTCGGACAGGGTCGCCGCGGCCCGCACCGAGTAACCGGAGATGTCCCGCACCGACGAGGTCAGCCGGGCGCTCAGCGCCGTCTTCACATGGGGGCCGCCGGGCAGCGCCAGGGTGCGCAGGGACATCAGCGGCCGGGCCGGGCGCCAGCCCTCGTGCGGCCGCCCCAGCACATGCGCGGCCTGCCAGGGGTGGACCGGCACCAACAGGCCGCCGGCCGAGCGGAGTCCGGCCGGCCAGTGTCCGGAGACCACGCAGTCCGCCGCCGGCACCGGAACCGTCCCCAGCTCGACCACCGGGCCGTGCTCCGGGCCGTACGCCAGCTGGTCGGCCACGGAGAAACCGGGGCGGGAGCGGCAGTTGGGATGGAACGGGTGGCCGTCCACCACCCGCTGCTCCCACTCCCAGTCCTGTTCCGGCCACTCCTTCGGGTGGTCCGCACCGGCCCGGGACAGCGCCAGCGAGGCCACGCTGTGCGCCAGTTCCGCCGCGAACCCGGACGCGTGCGGCACCCCGAGCGCCGTCATCAGCCGCGCCGGATCGTCGTACCGCTCCCGGTCCAGGCGCACGGCGGTGACGTACGCGCTCGTGGCGTACGGGTCCGCGTGCGGTCCGTGGAGGGTCCGGCCGTCGGCCAGGCGCAGGGCGAGCCCCCTCGTCCCGGACACCCGGCCGGCGAGCCACGGCAGCGGCTCGTGGGCGAGCGCCCTCCACAGCCGGGTCAGCACGGCGGCCCGGGCACCCGGCAGCTCCGCCGCGTACCGGGGCAGCAGACCGGGCCGGACGACGGCCAGCTCCTCGGCGATCTCGGCCTCGGCGGTGGGGGAACGGTGCACTGTCGGCTCCTCGGGTACGCGGGCACGGCACGATTGTCGGGGACTGCCGGGGACGACAGCCATACTGATCATCACCGGCTCCCGGACGGCGCACCCGGCGTGCGCAGGGACGACCGCGGGCCCCCTGGACGACGGACGAATGGAACGCGTGGACCTCTCACCCCCCACCGGCGAGACCGGCCGCCGCGCCGACGCGTACGCGGCAGCCCCCCTGCTCAACTGCCTGTTCCGGGAGGTGGCCGAGGCGCTGCCGGACACCGGGGGCCGCCGTGTGCACCGGCTGCCGGACGGTCGCCTGCTGCGGGTGCGTGCCGGGCGGCGGCCCGCCGACCCCGAGGTGTACTCGGCCGGGGCCTGGCACCCGGTCGGCCATCCGGAGCTGGTCAAACTGGTCGCCGAGGAGCTGCGCCGGCACACCGGGCTGCCCGGCGGCGATCTGCCCGCGGAGATGATCGACAGCCGGGACGCGGTCGCCGCCCTGCTCGCCGCCCGCGCTCGCGCCACCGCACCCGAGGACCCGTATCTGCGCTCCGAGCAGTCCCTGCTCACCGGCCATCCGTACCATCCGGCCCCCAAGGCGCGCGGCGGCGGCCCGGTCGCCTCCTGGCTGCCGTACGCCCCCGAGGCGCACGCCCGCTTCCCGCTGGCGCTGCTCGGCGTCCGCGAGGACCAGGTGGCCGAGGAGGGCGACACGACCGCCCTCGACGCCCTCGGGACCGCCCCGCCCGGCTACCGGCTGCTGCCCGCCCACCCCTGGCAGCTCGACCTGGCCGGCCGCGACCTCGCCCCCGCCTTCGCCGACGGCCGGCTGCTGCGGCTCGGCACCACCGCCTCCGACACCTGGCCCACTGCCGCCGTCCGCACGGTGTACGAGCCCCGCCGCGATCTGTTCCTGAAGTTCAGCCTGGACGTGCGCATCACCAACGACATCCGCCGCCTGTGGCGCCACGACCTGCGCCGGCTGCGCCGTACCGACACCGCGGCCGGGCGCGCCTTCGCCGCGATGGGCCCGCCCGCGGCCTGGCTGAGCGACCGCGGCTACCGCACCGCGGCCTTCGCCTTCGAGGAGCTGGCCGTCCTCGTCCGGGACGGGCTGCGGGGGCATCTCCTGCCGGGCGCCACCCCGCTGCTCGCGGCGGGACTCGCCGAGGGCTTCGACGGCAGCCCGCTGGCCGCCACCACGGATCCGGCCGGCTGGTGGGAGGCGTACCTGCGGCAGGTCGTGCCGCCCGCCCTGGCCGCCTTCGACGATCACGGGGTCGTCCTGGAGGCCCATCTCCAGAACACCCTCGTCGCCGTCGACGCGTCCGGCACGCCCGTACAGGCGCTGTTCCGGGACGCCGAGGGCACGAAGCTGCTGCCGGACGTCTCCCGCGCCGCCGGCTGGGAGCGGCTGGTGTACTGCCTGGTCGTCAACCACCTCACCGAGATCGCCGGCGCCCTCGCCGACCACCACCCCGGCCTCGACCCCTGGCCCGCCGCCCGCCGCGAACTCGCCCGGCACGACCTGCCCGAGATCCCCGCCCTGCTCACCGCGCCCACGCTGCCCGGCAAGACCAACCTGCTGCTGCGCTGGACGGGCGCGGACGGCGCGGACGCCCGCTATCTGCCGTTGCCGAACCCGCTGGCCCGGGCCGCGGACCGCTGAGCGAAGGCGCGCCGGCCAGCGGACGGACCGCGCCGGCTGCGGACCGGTCGGTGCGGCACCGCCGCCGAGGGCCCCCTGCGCGGACGCCCCGGTGACCGGGAGGTCCGGGTGGGGGTGCGCGTCGTCCGTTGTCACGCTCGGTTAAAATGGACGCTTCATGCCACCTCGAAGGGGGCGCTCGTCGGAGGCCGGTCGTCGACCGCGAGGCCGGAGAGCCGGATCGGCTGGGAAGATGCTGACTGAAGTCACCGCCACCCACTACGTCGCACCCTTGCGGTCAGGCGGCTCCGTGCCCGGCATCGTCGAGGCCGACGACCTGGGCACATACGTCGTGAAGTTCACCGGCTCGGCCCAGGGCCACAAGGCGCTGGTCGCCGAGATCATCGTCGGGGAGCTCGCCCGCGCGCTCGGTCTGCGCTTCCCCGAACTGGTCCTCGTCCACTTCGACCCGGTGATCGCCGCCGACGAGCCCCACCAGGAGGTGCGGGAGCTGCACGGCGCGAGCTCCGGCGTCAACCTGGGCATGGACTATCTGCCGGGCGCCCGGGACTTCACTCCGGAGATCGCCAGGACCTTCCCGGTGGACCCGCTGGAGGCCGGGCGGATCGTGTGGCTGGACGCGCTGACCGTCAACGTCGACCGTACGGTCCACAGTTCCAACCTGATGGTCTGGCCCACGTTCGGCACCGCGCCCCCGCGGCTGTGGCTCATCGACCACGGCGCCGCCCTCGTCTTCCACCACCGCTGGGACACCACGAGTCCGGGCAAGAAGTACGACTTCCGGCACCACGCCCTCGGCCACTACGGCCCCGATGTGCGCGCCGCCGACGCCGAGCTGGCGCCGCGGGTGACGGAGGAGCTGCTGCGCGGGATCGTCGCCGAGGTGCCGGACGCCTGGCTCGCGGAGGACGCCGGCTTCGCCACGCCCGACGACGTCCGGGACGCCTACGTGGGCTATCTCCTGGACCGGGTCCGGCTCTCCCCGGAGTGGCTGCCCACCGACTTCCCGAGCCGCGAGGAACTCGCGGCCGAGGAGGCCGCCCGTACGGCGAAGACCCAGGCGGGCCGCCCGGAGTGGCTCAAGCGGGTCCCCGACCTGCACGGCAAGCCGGCGGCGGAACAGGACTGGTCGGTGCATCTGGGGTGAAGCGGCGTGTACGCGACCGAGCGGCCCCGGGGAAGTCCCTGGGCCGCTCGGCGGGATCCGCGTAGAGGTCAGCCCTTGAGCTGCTGGTACGCCGGCAGGGTGAGGAAGTCGGCGTAGTCCTGGTCCAGGGACACCTGGAGCAGCAGGTCGTGCGCCTCCTGCCAGTGCCCGGCCGCGAACGCCTCCTCGCCGATCTCCTTGCGGATGGCGTCCAGTTCCTCGGCGGCGACCTTGCGGGCCAGTTCGGGCGTGGCCCTGTCGCCGTTCTCGAACTCGACGCCGGCGTTGATCCACTGCCAGATCTGGGAGCGGGAGATCTCGGCGGTGGCCGCGTCCTCCATCAGGTTGAAGATGGCGACGGCGCCGAGGCCGCGCAGCCAGGCCTCGATGTAGCGGATGCCGACCTGGACGGCGTTGACGAGACCGCGGTAGGTCGGCTTGGCCGCCAGCGAGTCGACCGCGATCAGGTCGGCGGCCTCGACGTGCACGTCCTCGCGCAGCCGGTCCTTCTGGTTCGGCTTGTCGCCGAGGACCTTGTCGAAGGACTCCATGGCGATCGGCACCAGGTCGGGGTGGGCGACCCAGGAGCCGTCGAAACCGTCGTTCGCCTCCCGGTCCTTGTCGGCGCGGACCTTCTCGAAGGCCACCTTGTTGACCTCGGCGTCCCTGCGGGAGGGGATGAAGGCCGCCATGCCGCCGATCGCGTGCGCGCCGCGCTTGTGGCAGGTGCGCACGAGGAGTTCGGTGTACGCCCGCATGAACGGGGCCGTCATCGTCACGGCGTTGCGGTCCGGCAGGACGAACTTCGCGCCGCCGTCACGGAAGTTCTTCACGATGGAGAACAGGTAGTCCCAGCGGCCCGCGTTCAGGCCGGACGCGTGGTCGCGCAGTTCGTAGAGGATCTCCTCCATCTCGTACGCGGCCGTGATGGTCTCGATCAGGACGGTGGCGCGGACGGTGCCCTGCGGGATGCCGGCGTAGTCCTGGGCGAAGACGAACACGTCGTTCCACAGGCGGGCTTCGAGGTGGGACTCGGTCTTCGGCAGGTAGAAGTAGGGGCCCTTGCCGAGGTCGAGCAGCCGCTGGGCGTTGTGGAAGAAGTACAGGCCGAAGTCGACGAGGGAGCCCGGCACCCGGCGGCCGTCGCCGTCCACGAGGTGCCGCTCGTCCAGGTGCCAGCCGCGCGGGCGCATGACGACGGTCGCCAGCTCCTCATGGGGCCGCAGGGCGTACGACTTGCCGGTGCGCTCGTCGGTGAAGTCGATGGACCGCGTGTAGGCGTCGATCAGGTTGACCTGGCCGAGGACGACGTTCTCCCAGGTGGGCGCCGAGGCGTCCTCGAAGTCGGCGAGCCAGACCTTCGCGCCCGAGTTGAGGGCGTTGATGGTCATCTTGCGGTCCGTGGGGCCGGTGATCTCGACGCGCCGGTCGTTCAGCGCGGCCGGGGCCGGGGCGACCCGCCAGGAGTCGTCCGCGCGGATCGCGGCCGTCCCGGGCAGGAAGTCGAGCGTGGAGGTGCGGGCGATCTCGGCGCGGCGCTCGGCCCGGCGGGCCAGGAGTTCGTCACGGCGCGGGGTGAACCGCCGGTGCAGCTCCGCCACGAAGGCGAGCGCCGCGTCCGTGAGGACCTCCTCCTGCCGGGGCAGGGGCTCGGCGTCGACGATGGCCAGCGGGGACGGCGCTGGTGCGGACATGAGCTGTCACTTCCTTCAGCGGTGGCACCGGGTGCCAAGTGGCACGAACAGGACAGACAGCGCCGGCTGTGCGGTCAGGCGCTTCTGAGCAGTGGATAGTAGTTTCCTCATCGTGGAACTTCAATGGTTTGTTGATGTCGAGATTCTCTGGGTCGAGGGAAGGTGGCGCTCGGTGCCACCCCGTTCACTCAAGGTGGCTCAGGTCGGCCTCGGTGTCGATGTCGTACGGTTCGGCGACGTCCGCGCACTCCACGAGCCGGATCTCCGCCGCGTGCGCCGCGAGGTAGGCCCGGGCCCCGCGGTCCCCGGTGGCCGTCTCGGCGATGCCCGCCCAGTGCGCGGCGCCGAACAGCACGGGATGGCCGCGCACCCCCTCGTAGGCGGCCGAGACCAGCGATTTCTCGTCCTCGTACGCGGCCAGCACCCGGGCCACCGCGGCGGGTCCTATACCGGGCTGGTCGACCAGGCCGACCAGGGCCGCGGACACGTGCGTGCCGGCGAGCGAGGCCAGCCCGGCGCGCAGCGACGAGCCCATGCCCGCCGCCCAGTCCGGGTTGTCCACGAGCACGCAGTCGTCCAGCCGGGCGCGCTCGCGCACCTCGTCGGACCGGGCACCCAGCACCACATGGATCCGCCCGCACCCGGCCGCGCGCAGTACCCCGGCCGCGTGTTCCACCAGGAGCCGCCCCCGGTGCGGCAGCAGCGCCTTGGGGCGCCCGCCGAGCCGTCTGCCGCCGCCGGCGGCGAGCAGCAGCCCCGCGACATCCCCCTGAAGATCCTGCTTGTCCGTCATGGGTCCTGCATACCCGACGGCGACGGAACCGGCCGGTTTTTCCGGCGCCGATTCCGTTGGGCTGAATTTCGGTCCGCCCTGTGGCGCTCCCGCACGACGTGGCGTTTACTGGCCCGCGCACGACGGCGTGCCAGGGGGAGGGCTGTGTTGCGGAGCTTGGGGCAGAGGCCGGTGACCGGCAGCGACGAGGACCCGAGGGTGGCGGAACTGCGGACCGCGGTGTCCCGGCTGCGCCGCGAGCTGGCCGCACTTCCGGCGGACTTCCCCGACCGGGGGATAGCCGAGGACGAGCTGGCGGCCCTGGCCGCGATGGCCGCCGGCGGTCTGCCGGAGATCCCGCGGCTGCGCGGCTCCCTGTTACTGATCGCCGGTGCGATCGGCTCGATGAGCGCCCTGGCGGGGGGACTGAGGGGGGTGCGTGCGGCGGTGGACCTCTTCGGGGAGGCGCCGCGCCCTTGACGGCGCGGGGCGCCCCGGTCTAGCCGGGGGCGCGGGGTACGGGACGAGCCGTCCCGTACCCGCCGACGGGCATCGCCCCCGGGCCGTCAGACGCCCGAACTCGCCAGTGCCTGGGAAAGCTCCAGGGCGATCTGCTGGAGCACCGGCACGATCTTGTCCGTGGCCGCCTCGGTGACGCGCCCCGCGGGCCCGGAGATGGAGATGGCGGCCGCGGTGGGGGAGTCCGGCACGGACACCGCGAGGCACCGCACCCCGATCTCCTGCTCGTTGTCGTCGACGGCGTATCCCGTCCGCCGCACGTCCGCCAGCGCCGCCAGGAACCCCTCGGGCGTGGTGATGGTCTTCTCGGTGGCCGCGGGCATCCCGGTACGCGCCAGCAGCGCCCGTACCTCGTCGTCGGGGGTGCCGGCCAGCAGCGCCTTGCCCACGCCGGTGGAGTGCGGCAGCACCCGCCGGCCCACCTCGGTGAACATGCGCATCGAGTGCTTCGACGGCACCTGTGCCACGTACACGATCTCGTCCCCGTCGAGCAGCGCCATGTTCGCGGTCTCGCCGGTCTCCTCCACCAGCCGGGCCAGATACGGCCGGGCCCAGGTGCCGAGCAGGCGGGACGCGGACTCGCCGAGCCGGATCAGCCGCGGCCCGAGCGCGTAGCGCCGGTTGGCCTGCTGGCGTACGTAGCCGCAGGCGACCAGTGTGCGCATGAGCCGGTGGATGGTCGGCAGGGGCAGCCCGCTGGCCGCGGACAGCTCGCTCAGGCCCACCTCGCCGCCCGCGTCCGCCATCCGCTCGAGCAGGTCGAAGGCGCGCTCCAGGGACTGCACTCCGCCGGCGGCGGAGGGCTTGGCGGAGTCGGTGGTGCTGGCGCTGGACGTCGGCACGGCGCGTTCCTTTCGGGACTGACAGGAGGGCAGAAGCCTACCCGGCAGCCGGTTGACTCCCCGCTTGTACATAGCTACGTTCTGCTTGCTGGAATTCTAATTCCGCTTTGTGGAAACGTCCAGAGGGCGGGCTCCCGGCGTGCCGCCCGGAAGTGTGCCTCTTGACGACGGAGAAGCGGGAGTGAAGACTCCTTCAACAGAACGTTGAAATCCGTTTCGTGGGTGTAAATCCCGTTTCCTGGACGTAAAACGGCGGTGTAGAGAGGGGTTCGGGTGTCCGACGCTGAACTGGTGCTGCGCTCGACGCGGGTGATCACCCCGGAGGGGACACGGGCCGCCACGGTCACCGTGTCCGCCGGGAAGATCACGGCCGTCCTGCCGTACGACGCCGAGGTCCCGGCCGCGGCCCGGCTGGAGGACGTCGGCGACCACGTCCTGCTGCCCGGTCTGGTCGACACCCACGTGCACGTCAACGACCCGGGCCGCACCGAGTGGGAGGGCTTCTGGACCGCCACCCGCGCCGCGGCGGCCGGCGGCATCACCACCCTGGTCGACATGCCGCTCAACTCCCTGCCGCCCACCACCACGGTCGAGCATCTGCGGATCAAGCAGGACGTGGCCCGGGACAAGGCGCACATCGACGTCGGCTTCTGGGGCGGTGCCCTGCCCGACAACGTCAAGGACCTGCGTCCGCTGCACGACGCCGGCGTCTTCGGCTTCAAGGCCTTCCTCTCCCCGTCCGGCGTGGACGAGTTCCCGCACCTCGACCAGGACCAGCTCGCCCAGTCCCTGGCCGAGATCGCCGGGTTCGACGGGCTGCTGATCGTGCACGCCGAGGACCCGCACCACCTGGCGGCCGCCCCCCAGCAGGGCGGCCCGAAGTACACCGACTTCCTCGCCTCCCGCCCGCGCGACGCCGAGGACACGGCCATCGCGAGCCTCATCGGGCAGGCGCGGCGGCTGGGCGCCCGCGTGCATGTGCTGCACCTGTCCTCCAGTGACGCGCTGCCGCTGATCCGCGCGGCCCGCGCCGAGGGTGTCCGCCTCACCGTGGAGACCTGTCCGCACTACCTCACGCTGACCGCCGAGGAGGTCCCGGACGGCGCCAGCGAGTTCAAATGCTGCCCGCCCATCCGGGAGGCCGCCAACCAGGACCTGCTGTGGGAGGCGCTGGCCGACGGCACCATCGACTGTGTCGTCACCGACCACTCGCCCTCCACCGCCGACCTGAAGACCCCCGACTTCGCCACCGCCTGGGGCGGCATCTCAGGCCTCCAGCTCAGCCTCTCCGCCATGTGGACGGAGGCCCGCGAGCGCGGCCACGCGCTGGAGGACGTGGTCCGCTGGATGTCCACGCGGACCGCCGCCCTGGTCGGCCTCGCCCACAAGGGCGCCATCGAGGCCGGCCGCGACGCCGACTTCGCGGTGCTCGCCCCCGACGAGACCTTCACCGTCGACCCGGCCGGCCTCCAGCACCGCAACCGGGTCACCGCCTACGCCGGCAGGACCCTGTACGGCGTCGTCAAGTCCACCTGGCTGCGCGGCGAACGCATCGTCGCCGACGGCGAGTTCACCGAGCCGAAGGGCACGCTGCTCGCCCGCCCCCAGTAAGCCATCCCCGCACCCGCACCCGGCCGACTCCGGAAAGGACCCCCTGATCACCGTGACGGCGATACCCAGCTTCACCGGCGACGCGAACCCCTACGGAGGCGGCGACCCGTACGCGGACTACCGCACCGCCGACTTCCCCTTCACCCAGTACGCCAACCTCGCCGACCGGCAGCTCGGCGCCGGTGTCATCGCCGCCAACGACGAGTTCTTCGCCCAGCGGGAGAACCTGCTGGTGCCCGGGCGGGCCGAGTTCGACCCCGAGCACTTCGGCCACAAGGGCAAGATCATGGACGGCTGGGAGACCCGCCGCCGGCGCGGTGCCTCCGCCGGGCACCCGTGGCCGACCGCCGAGGACCACGACTGGGCGCTGGTCCGCCTCGGCGCGCCCGGCGTGATCCGCGGGATCGTCGTCGACACCGCCCACTTCCGCGGCAACTACCCGCAGGCCGTCTCCGTCGAGGGCACCTCCGTACCCGGCTCGCCCGCCCCGGAGGAGCTGCTGGGCGACGACGTGAAGTGGACCACCCTGGTCCCGCGCACCGCGGTCGGCGGGCACGCGGCGAACGGGTTCGCCGTCTCGGCCGAGCAGCGCTTCACGCATCTGCGGATCAACCAGCACCCCGACGGCGGCATCGCCCGCCTGCGTGTGTACGGCGAGGTCGTCCCGGACCCGGAGTGGCTGGCGGTCCTCGGCACCCTCGACGTGGTCGCCCTGGAGAACGGCGGTCAGGTCGAGGACGCCTCCAACCTCTTCTACTCCCCGGCCACCAACACCATCCAGCCGGGCCGCTCCCGCAAGATGGACGACGGCTGGGAGACCCGCCGCCGCCGCGACCAGGGCAACGACTGGATCCGCTACCGGCTGGTCGCCCAGTCCCGGATCCGGGCGGTCGAGATCGACACCGCCTATCTGAAGGGCAACAGCGCCGGCTGGGCGGCGGTCTCCGTCAAGGACGGCGAGGACGGCGAGTGGACCGAGGTCCTCCCGCGCACCCGCCTCCAGCCGGACACCAACCACCGCTTCGTCCTGCCCGAGCCGGCGGTCGGCACGCACGCGCGGATCGACATCTTCCCCGACGGCGGCATCTCCCGCCTGCGGCTGTTCGGCTCCCTGACCGAGCGGGGCGCGAGCGGTCTCGCCGCCCGCCACCAGGAACTGGGCGGCTGACCGCCCGCCCGCGCGCCCGCGTGGGACGCCCCGGCCGGACAGCACCGGGGCGCCCCACGCGTCGTCCCCGCGGACCCCGTCCCCATGGTCCGGAACTCTTCCGTCCACCTCCCGCGTTGTCTCCCATGTGACCCTTCAGCAAGAGATCGTCGGCAACGCCATGCAGATGGCGGTCGTCAACCTGCGCCCCGGCCAGACCGTGTACTGCGAGGCCGGGAAATTCCTGTTCAAGACGGTGGACGTGACCATGGAGACGCGGCTGTCCGGCCCGTCCCAGGGCGGCGGACAGCAGCAGAGCGGCTCGGGCGGCATGGGCGGCCTGCTGCGCCAGGCCATGGGCACCGCCATGCAGGTCGGCCAGCGGATGCTCGCCGGCGAGTCGCTGGCGTTCCAGTACTTCACCGCGCAGGGCGGCGAGGGCACGGTCGGCTTCGCGGGCGTGCTCCCCGGCGAGATGCGCGCCCTGGAGCTGGACGGCACACGCGCCTGGTTCGCCGAGAAGGACGCCTTCGTGGCCGCCGAGTCCACCGTCGACTTCGGCATCGCCTTCGCCGGCGGCCGGACCGGCACGAGCGGCGGCGAGGGCTTCGTTCTGGAGAAGTTCACCGGGCACGGCACGGTGATCATCGCCGGGGCCGGCAACTTCATCGATCTGAACCCGGCGGACTTCGGCGGCCGTATCGAGGTCGACACCGGCTGTGTCGTCGCCTTCGAGGAGGGCATCCAGTACGGCGTCCAGCGCGTCGGCGGCCTCGACCGCCAGGGGATCATGAACGCCGTGTTCGGCGGCGAGGGCCTGTCCCTGGCCACCCTGGAGGGCAACGGACGGGTGATCCTGCAGTCCCTCACCATCGAGAGCCTCGCCAACGCCCTGAAGAAGGCCCAGGGCGGCGACAAGCAGGGCCCGACCGGCGGACTGTTCTCGACGCACGCCGGCTGAGCCGGCGAGTTCCGGGCGCGAGCGGGGCCCGAGGCGAGGACGTCGGACCCCGCTCCCGGCGGCCGCCGCACGTACGAGATCTTCGCGCGGGTGCGCGCACGCCAGGAGGCCCGGCGCACCCGCGCCGGGCCTCCTGATGCGGGGATGCCGGTTGTCAGCAGCCGAAGTCGATGAGATCGAACGTGGCGTAGTGGTCGGAGGTGTAGTAGTCCTCCTCGTACTGCTTGCCCGTGATGATCCGGCGTGCGCCGCGCGTGGAGGAGCCCGGCGTCTTCACGGTGTACTCGTGGTAGTAGGCGGAGGTCTGCTTGGGGAGGACGCCTTCGCGGTTCTGGAAGACGGTGCCGTCCTGCGAGTACGGGTACGGGCCGCCCCGGGCGATCAGGCCGAGCGTGTCGTACGCCTGGGACGGCAGGTCGCTGTAGCAGATGTCGCCGACCGCGGCGGCCGCCGGGGTGGCGGTGACCGTGCCGCCGACGAGGAGCGCGGACAGGACAGCGGCCGCGGCGCCGATACGGGAGATGCGTGGGGGGAATCTCATGGGCTCATGATGACGCGCGTAGAGGATGGCATGTCAATGACAACTTCGAAGATTCTCCCGGCAAGTCCGATGAGTTTTCGCGAAGTTAACCCCGCTCAGCCGGACTGCCGGCTCTCCGCCAGGGCGAACAGTGCGAACGCGAGCACCACGAGCGCCACGCTCGCGTAGATCTCGTAGCCGTCGAGGAAGCCGAGCCGCTGGACGAGACCCACGTGCCAGTCCGTGAACTCGTGCACCAGCCCCATCGCGCCCTGCACCAGGGCGATGAATCCGAGAAATTCCAGTACCTGTTTCACGGGACGACTCTCGCCCGGCGGGATCCTTCCGCGCGTCGGCCACCGGGCGCCCGCACGGCGCCGAAAGACGGCCTCCGCGCCGGCGGTGCGGTACGGAAGTCGACAGCGGCGCGACTTTGGTCGCCGGTCCCGGGCGCCCGGTCGGTGATCCGGGGCAGGAAGCGGCGGCGGGCAGCGATCCGTGCGTAGATTTGCCCACCGTGACCAATGACGAGCAGGCGCGGGCGCCGAAGGAGTTCGCGGGCCGCCGGTGGCTGTTCCCCTCCGCCCTGATCCATGAGCTGGACCCGGACGCCGGGGACGCGGACCGCCGGCCACGACGCACCGCGCGCGACTGGGCCGTCGACTTCTCCTGCTTCCTCCTGGCCGTCGGCCTCGGGCTGGCCGCCGCCGTGACGCTGGCCCGCGAACCCGGGCTGCCGCGTCCCCTGGCCCTCCTCGACCAGGTCCTGGGAGCCCTCGCCTGCGCGGCGGTCTGGCTGCGGCGCCGGTGGCCGGTCGGGCTCGCCGTCGCCCTGATCCCGGTCGGTTTCCTGTCCAACTCGGCGGGCGGCGCGGAGCTGGTCGCCCTGTTCACCCTGACCGTGCACCGGCCCTTCCGGTACGTCGCCTGGGTCGGCGGGATCGAGCTGGCGCTGGTCCCGCTGTTCTACTGGCTGCGCCCCGACCCCGACCTGCCGTACGCCGGGGTCGTCGCGTTCACCACGCTGCTCACGGTGACGATCATCGGCTGGGGCATGTTCGTCCGCTCCAAGCGGATGCTGATGCTGAGTCTCAGGGACCGCGCTCGCCGGGCGGAGACCGAGGCCCGGCTCCGCGCCGAGCAGGCCCAGCGGCTGGCCCGCGAGGCCATCGCCCGCGAGATGCACGACGTGCTCGCCCATCGGCTCACCCTGCTCAGCGTGCACGCGGGTGCCCTGGAGTTCCGGCCGGACGCGCCCCGTGAGGAGATCGCGCGGGCCGCCGGGGTGATCCGGGAGAGTGCCCACGAGGCCCTCCAGGACCTGCGGGAGATCATCGGTGTGCTGCGGGCCGGCGAGTCCGACGAACCGTCCGGCGGGCGCCCCCAGCCCACGCTGGCCGGGCTGGACGCGCTCGTCGCCGAGTGCCGGGAAGCGGGCATGGAGGTCACCCTCGACCACCGCGTCGCCGAACCGGCCGCCGTCCCCGCCTCCGTGGGCCGCACCGCCTACCGGATCGCCCAGGAGGCCCTGACCAACGCCCGCAAGCACGCCCCCGGCACCGAGGTCCTGGTCCGCCTGGCCGGCACCCCCGGCGACGGCCTGACGGTCACCGTCACCCATCCCGCCCCGCCCGCCGACGTCCCGCCCGTCCCCGGCTCCGGCCAGGGCCTGATCGGCCTCACCGAACGAGCCGCCCTGGCCGGAGGACGCCTGGAACACGGCGCCCGGCCCGACGGGGGCTTCGAGGTACGCGGCTGGCTGCCGTGGCCGCGGGGGTGAGCGACACGGATCCCGGACCGATTCCTCCGCCCCCGCCGCCCGCCCGTGATTACGTGACCCCCATGACTGCGACGCCGATCAGACTCCTCCTCGTGGACGACGACCCCCTCGTACGCGCCGGGCTGGCGCTGATGATCGGCGGGGCCAGGGACATCGAGGTCGTCGGGGAGGCCGCCGACGGTGCGGAGGCCGAGGAGGCCGTGCGGCGGACGAGGCCGGACGTCGTCCTGATGGACGTCCGGATGCCGTCGGTGGACGGCATCACCGCGACCCGGCGGCTGCGGGCGCGGCCGGACGCACCGCAGATCGTGGTGCTCACCACCTTCCACGCCGACGAACAGGTACTGCGCGCCCTGCGTGCCGGCGCCGCCGGTTTCGTGCTCAAGGACACCCCGCCCGCCGAGATCGTCGACGCCGTGCGCCGGGTCGCCGCCGGTGATCCGGTCCTGTCGCCGGCCGTCACCCGGCAGCTGATGCGGCACGCGGCCGGTACCGCCGCCGACACCCGGCGGACCCGCGCGCGGGAACGGCTCGCGGCCCTCAACGACCGCGAACGCGAGGTCGCCGTCGCCGTCGGCCGCGGACTCGCCAACGCCGCGATCGCCGCGGAGCTGTTCCTCAGCGTGGCCACCGTCAAGACCCACGTCTCCCGCGTCCTCGCCAAACTCGGCCTCGACAACCGGGTCCAGATCGCCCTGCTCGCCTATGACGCGGGGCTCCTGGAGGACGGCGACGACGGGCAGCAACCGTCCTGACCGAGGGCCGGCTCAGGGGCCGTGTTGCCGCCGTGCGGCCGCGCCGGGCGAGCAGCCGCCCACGCGGCCGAGCGACCTGCTGCCGGTGGACGACAAGCCGCCCGCGGACGTGCCGATCGACACCCGCATCCACGGCCTGAAGGCACGGCGAGGCGTGGTGCTCCGCTGTCCGGACCTGCCGGTGATGGGTGGTCAGCTTGCCCTGCACCTCGGCCGGGAGAAGGGCCGAGGTCGGTGCTACGGGGCGAGGCGGCATCCGGTCGCGGGGTTCCGCGGAAACCCGTTGGCGGGCCACGGCGGCCGTTGCTAATCTCCCGGAGGCCGTGCGAGAGGACGAGGAGGTGGTACCCGTGAACGCAGTATCGACATGGGTGCTCCCCTCCGGGGTCACGGTCGGGCGATAGGTCGTCCGGGAGTGCCGTTCAAGCGCATTCCCGAAAGGCACGACCATGCGATTCACCTCTGAACAGCGCCTCGACGACGGCGTCCTCGAACGCGAATTCACCCTCGGCGAGATCCCCGGCATCCTGTGGACGCCCGCGTCCGCGTCCGCGTCCGCCTCCGCACCGGCGCCGCTGATCCTGCTCGGCCACCCTCCGCTCGGACTGCGCAGGATGCATCCCCGGCTGGCGGAGCGGGCCCGGCACGCCGCGGCGGACGGCTTCGCCGCGGCCACCATCGAACTCCCCGGCAGCGGTGACCGGCCCCGCTGGGCCGCCGCCGAGCGGGCCCGCGCCACCCTGCGCCGGGCCATGGAGGCCGGCGAGCCGGTCGGTGACGAGATCATCGGCGCCGTCGTCCTCCCGCTCGTCGAAAGGTCGGTCCCGGAATGGCGGGCCGCCCTGGACGCCCTCCTGTCGCTGCCCGAGATCGGCGGTCCGGTCGGGTACTCGGGCGGAGTGATCTCCATCGGCATCCTGCTCGCGGTGACCGAGCCGCGCATCGCGGCCGCCGTTCTGTTCGCCGGGAGTCTCGTGCCCGCCGCCATGTTCGAGGAGGCCCGCCGGGTCGGCATTCCGCTGCACGTCCTGCTGCAATGGGACGACGAGGGCAACGACCGGCAGGCGGCCCTGGACCTGTTCGACGCCTTCGGCTCCCAGGAGAAGACGCTGCACGCCAACATGGGCGGTCACGCCGGCGTCCCCCGGTTCGCGGGGGACGCCGCGGCCGCGTTCTTCGCCCGGCATCTGCGCTAGCCGCGGGTCGGGCCCGCGGGCAGGGGGGCGGTGCCGGGATCTCCCCCCGGCATCGCCCCCGCCTGCCCCGCCGCCGGTACGTCCGCGCCGCCGGTGCCGGACGCGGTCGTCCTCAGTCCCGCGACGGCCGCGACCCGTCGGGGACCTCCGTGAGCGGTACCGGGCGGTGCTCCCGCCGGGAGATCTCGCAGGCCTCGGCGATCCGCAGCGCCTGCAACGCCTCCCGGCCGTCGCAGGGGTTGGCCCGCTCGCCGCGCACCACCCGCACGAAGGCGTTCAGCTCGGCCTCGTAGGCGGGCCCGAACCGCTCCAGGAACCCCGTCCACGGTTTGTCCGCGGGCGGTGGCCCGGTCGGTTCGGTGGAGGCGAGGGGCGTACGGTCGTCCAGGCCCACCACCACCGTGTCGCGCTCCCCGGCCAGCTCCATGCGGACGTCGTAGCCGGCGCCGTTCAGCCGGGTCGCCGTCGCCGTCGCCAGGGTGCCGTCGTCCAGCGTGAGCAGCGCCCCGCCGGTGTCGACGTCCCCGGCCTCGCGGAACATGGCGGGACCGGCGTCGGAGCCGGTGGCGTACACGTCCGTCACCTCCCGGCCGGTCACCCAGCGCAGCACGTCGAAGTCGTGGATCAGCGTGTCCCGGAACAGCCCGCCGGACAGCGGCAGCCACTGTGCCGGGGGCGGTGCTTGATCGCAGGTCATGGCCCGTACGGTGTGCAGCCGGCCGAGCCGCCCCGTGCGGACGGCCTCGCGGGCGCCCGCGTACCCGGCGTCGAACCGCCGCTGGAAGCCCATCTGGAGCACGGTCCCGGCCGTCTCCACCTCGGCGAGCGCGTGCAGGGTGCCCGGCAGATCGAGCGCGATGGGCTTCTCGCAGAAGACCGGGAGGCCCGAGCGCGCCGCCCGGCCGATCAGTTCCGCGTGGGCGGCCGTCGCGGTGGTGATCACCACCGCGTCCACGCCCCACCGGAAGATCTCGTCGACGCCCGGCGCCACCGTCTCGCCCAGCCGGTGCGCCAGCGCCTGGGCCCGCGCCGGGTCCGCGTCCGTCAGGATCAGGGACCCGACCTCGCGGTGGCGGCTGAGCGTCCTCGCGTGAAGGGTGCCGATGCGTCCCGTACCGATGACCCCGATGCGCATGGAATCAAAGTGAGGGCGGACCCCGTACCCTGTCAATGGGTATGTCCGGACAACCGGACTACACAACTTCCCGTCAACCGGGCACGGGGCTACGCTCGGGCCCGTGCCGAAACCAGATGTGGACCCGACCGTGTCGCTCGACCTCCGCGTGGACCGTAGCTCCCCGGTGCCCCTGTACTTCCAGCTCTCCCAGCAGCTGGAGGCCGCCATCGAGCAGGGCGGCCTCACCCCGGGCAGCCTCCTGGGCAACGAGATCGAGCTGGCCGCGCGGCTCGGCCTGTCCCGGCCGACCGTCCGGCAGGCCATCCAGTCCCTCGTCGACAAAGGACTCCTCGTCCGGCGCCGGGGCGTGGGCACCCAGGTCGTGCACAGCCAGGTCAAGCGCCCGCTGGAGCTGAGCAGCCTCTACGACGACCTGGAGGCGGCCGGCCAGCGCCCCGCGACCAAGGTGCTGGTCAACACGGTCGTCCCGGCCTCCTCCACGGTCGCCGCCGCGCTCGGTGTCGCCGAGGACAGTGACGTCCACCGCATCGAGCGGCTGCGCCTCGCGCACGGCGAGCCGATGGCCTACCTGATCAACCACCTGCCGCCCGGCCTGCTCGATCTCGACACCGAGCAGCTGGAGGCGACGGGCCTGTACCGGCTGATGCGGTCCGCCGGGATCACCCTGCACAGCGCCCGTCAGTCCATCGGCGCCCGGGGCGCCACGGCCGCCGAGGCCGAGCGGCTCACCGAGACCGAGGGGGCCCCGCTGCTCACCATGCAGCGCACCACCTTCGACGACACCGGCCGCGCGGTCGAGTTCGGCGACCACACCTATCGCCCGAGCCGCTACTCCTTCGAGTTCCAGCTGCTCGTCCGGCCCTGAGGACGCCCCCGGCCTTCGTCGCAATGTCCGGACAATGTGACCGGTCCGCGGTCCCCGGCCGTGTCATGCGCGTTCCCTGTGTTCGATACTGAAGTGTTCGGGGCTGGTGAGGTCGCCGCCGGGACACACCCACGGTGAGGTCGCCCGCCCCTTACGCACGTCGGAGCAGAGCAAGAGCACAGCGAGAAGGGGCACGGCCTCGTGGCACGGTTTCGGACCTGGGTAGGCATAGCGCTGGCGGGGGCACTCTCCGTGTCCCTGGCTGCGTGCAGCAGCACCGGAGGCAAACGGGCGGAGGACGCCCGCAAGGCCGCCGCCGCCCAGGGGCGGGCGGCGGTGAACACCCCCCGCTGGACCTTCGCGATGATCACCCACTCGGGAGACGGCGACACCTTCTGGGACATCGTCCAGAGCGGCGCCAAGCAGGCCGCCCTCAAGGACAACATCAACTTCCTGTACTCCCACGACGACGAGGCCCAGCAGCAGGCGCAGCTGGTGGACGCGGCCGTCGACAAGAAGGTCGACGGCATCATCGTCACCCTCGCCAAGCCGGACGCCATGAAGGCCGCCGTGGCCCGGGCCGAGAAGGCCGGCATCCCGGTGATCACGGTGAACTCCGGCTCCGAGGAGTCCAAGGACTTCGGCGCCCTCACCCACATCGGCCAGGACGAGACCGTCGCCGGCGAGGCCGTCGGCGACGAACTGAACAAGCGCGGGAAGAAGAAGGCCCTGTGCGTCCTGCACGAGCAGGGCAACGTGGGCCACGAGCAGCGCTGCGACGGCGTCGCCAAGACCTTCCACGGCTCGCTGCGCAAGCTCTACGTCAACGGCACCAACATGCCCGACGTGCAGTCCGCGATCGAGGCCAAGCTCCAGGCCGACAAGTCCATCGACTCCGTCGTCACCCTCGGCGCGCCCTACGCCGACACGGCGGTGAAGGCGAAGTCGGACGCGGGCAGCAAGGCCGAGATCGACACCTTCGACCTCAACGCCAAGGTGGCCGCGGCGCTCAAGGCCGGCACCCTCGGCTTCGCCGTGGACCAGCAGCCGTACCTCCAGGGCTACCAGGCCGTCGACCTGCTGTGGCTGTACAAGTACAACGGCGACGTCCTCGGCGGCGGCCGGCCCGTGCTGACCGGCCCGCAGATCATCACCAAGGACCAGGCGCCCGCGCTGGCGGAGTACACCGATCGGGGCACCCGATGACCGCCACCGTGGAACGCACCGGAGACGAGGCGGCCGAGCCGGCGGGAGCCGGCGAGACGGCCGACGAAAGGATTCTGCGGACCTCGTCGCTGCGGAAGCTGCTCGCCCGCCCGGAACTGGGCTCGGCCGTCGGCGCCCTCGCCGTCTTCCTGTTCTTCGCCTTCGCCGCCGACGGCTTCCTGAACGCCTCCAGCCTCAGCACGGTCCTGTACGCCTCGTCGACCATCGGCATCATGGCCGTACCCGTGGCCCTGCTGATGATCGGCGGCGAGTTCGACCTCTCGGCCGGCGTCCTGGTGACGTCCTCGGCGCTGGTCTCCTCGATGTTCAGCTATCAGATGACGGCGAACGCGTGGGTCGGCGTCGGCGTGTCCCTCCTGGTCACCCTCGCCATCGGCGCCTTCAACGGCTTCGTGCTCACCCGCACCAAGCTGCCCAGCTTCATCGTCACGCTGGGCACCTTCCTGATGCTGACCGGCATGAACCTCGGCTTCACCAAGCTGATCGACGGCACGGTCTCCACCAAGACCATCGGCGACATGGAGGGCTTCCCCAGCGCCCACGCCGTCTTCGCCTCGACGCTCAGCCTCGGCGGCGTCGACGTCAAGGTCACCATCCTGTGGTGGCTCGGCCTGGTGGCCCTCGCCTCCTGGATCCTGCTGCGCACCCGCACGGGCAACTGGATCTTCGCCGTCGGCGGCAACGAGGACGCGGCCCGCGCGGTCGGCGTCCCCGTCGCCAAGACCAAGATCGGCCTGTACACGGGCGTCGCGTTCGGCGCCTGGATCTCCGGCCAGCACCTGCTGTTCTCCTTCGACGCCGTCCAGTCCGGCGAAGGCGTCGGCAACGAGCTGATCTACATCATCGCGGCCGTCATCGGCGGCTGCCTGATCACCGGCGGCCACGGCAGCGCGGTCGGCTCGGCCGTGGGCGCGCTCCTGTTCGGCATGACCAGCAAGGGCATCGTCTTCGCCGAGTGGAACCCCGACTGGTTCAAGTTCTTCCTCGGAGCGATGCTGCTCCTCGCGACCCTGCTCAACACCTGGGTCCGCAAGCGCGCGGAGGCCGTGAAATGACCGAGACCGAGAAGCGTACGGCCCTGGTGGAGCTGTCCGGCGTCGGCAAGCGCTACGGCAACGTCCGCGCCCTGGAGGGCGTCTCCCTGGAGGTCCACGCCGGCGAGATCACCTGCGTCCTCGGCGACAACGGCGCGGGCAAGTCGACGCTGATCAAGACCATCGCGGGACTGCACCGGCACGACACCGGCACCCTGCTCATCGAGGGCGAGGAGACCCGCCTCGCCTCCCCGCGCGAGGCCCTGGACCGGGGCATCGCCACCGTCTACCAGGACCTGGCCGTCGTCCCCCTGATGCCGGTCTGGCGCAACTTCTTCCTCGGCTCCGAGCCCCGCACCGGCGTCGGCCCCTTCAAGCGCCTCGACACCGACCTCATGCGCCGCACCACCCGCGAGGCGCTGCTGCGCATGGGCATCGACCTGCGGGACGTCGACCAGCCCATCGGCACCCTCTCCGGCGGCGAACGCCAGTGCGTGGCGATCGCCCGTGCGGTCCATTTCGGCGCGAAGGTCCTGATCCTGGACGAGCCGACGGCGGCACTCGGAGTGAAGCAGTCCGGTGTGGTCCTCAAATATGTCGCCGCGGCACGGGACGAGGGACTGGGAGTTGTCTTGATCACCCACAACCCGCATCACGCGTACCTGGTGGGCGACAGATTCGTGCTCCTGAGGAGGGGCACGATGGTGGGCCGTCACACACGGGACGACATCACCCTGGACGAGCTGACCCGGCAGATGGCCGGCGGGTCCGACCTGGACGCTCTGCGCCACGAGCTGCGGCGCGGCTGAGGGGCGCGGGGCCGCGACCACGTGCGGCCCCGCCACGAGGCGTGAGCAGCCACGCCGCACCCGGCGCTGCTCGCGCGCCCCCTCCCGCGCCCCGTACGGCACCCCTACCGGCGGTGAGGCACAATCGAGCGCGATGAGCACCTACCGCGACCTCACGGCCCCCATCGGCTCCCGCCGAGCCCCCGTCCTGCGAACGGTCGGTACCAGGGAACGCCGGTCCCACCTGACCGCTCCCCGTGTCCCCACCGTCGGCATCGACATCGGCGGCACCAAAGTCATGGCGGGCGTCGTGGACGCCGACGGCAACATCCTGGAGAAGCTCCGCGCGGAGACCCCGGACAAGTCCAAGAGCCCCAAGGTCGTCGAGGACACCATCGTCGAACTGGTGCTGGACCTGTCCGACCGGCACGACGTGCACGCGGTCGGCATCGGCGCGGCCGGCTGGGTCGACGCCGACCGCAACCGCGTCCTGTTCGCCCCCCACCTGTCCTGGCGCAACGAACCGCTGCGCGACCGCCTCGCCGGCCGGCTCTCCGTCCCGGTCCTCGTGGACAACGACGCCAACACCGCCGCCTGGGCCGAATGGCGCTTCGGCGCCGGCCGCGGCGAGGACCACCTCGTCATGATCACCCTCGGTACCGGCATCGGCGGCGCCATCCTGGAGGACGGGCAGGTCAAGCGGGGCAAGTTCGGCGTCGCCGGTGAGTTCGGCCACATGCAGGTCGTGCCCGGTGGCCACCGCTGCCCGTGCGGCAACCGCGGCTGCTGGGAGCAGTACAGCTCCGGCAACGCGCTGGTCCGTGAGGCCAAGGAGCTGGCCGCGGCGGACTCCCCGGTGGCCTACGGGATCATCGAGCACGTCAAGGGCAACGTCGACGACATCACCGGCCCGATGATCACCGAGCTGGCCCGCGAGGGCGACGCGATGTGCGTGGAGCTGCTCCAGGACATCGGCCAGTGGCTCGGCGTCGGCATCGCCAACCTCGCCGCCGCGCTCGACCCCTCCTGCTTCGTCATCGGCGGCGGGGTCTCGGCCGCCGACGACCTGCTCATCGGTCCGGCCCGGGACGCCTTCAAGCGCCATCTCACCGGCCGCGGCTACCGCCCCGAGGCCCGCATCACCCGGGCCCAGCTCGGCCCCGAGGCGGGCATGGTGGGCGCCGCCGACCTGGCCCGGCTGGTCGCCCGCCGGTTCCGCCGGGCCAAGCGACGCCGGGTCGAGCGCCACGAACGCTACGAGCGGTACGCCCAGGCCCGCCGCGACCGGGACAGCGTATGACGCCGTCGCTGCCCCACCAGGGCGGCCCGCCGGACGAGCCGCATCGGCCCGCTGAGGACCCGCGGCACAAGGCCCGGCGCCGGGCGCTCACGCTGCTGATCATCGTCCTGCTCATCGGCGTGCCGGCCGGGTACCTGGTGATCTCCGCGAACCAGAGCCGCAACAGCGGCAAGGACAAGGAGGCGAAGTACTCGGCCACCGGCCTCACCGCGGGCTGGCCGTCCAAGGTGCAGCGCCGCCTCTACCAGGTGAGCGTCCCGCACCCCGCCGACGACATCGCCTACTACGAGACGAACAACTGGAAGACCAGCCGCCTCTACGTGCAGTTCCGCACCAACCCCGCGGGCCTGGACAGCTTCCTGGAGGCCATGGGCGTGCGCCGGGAACAGCTGAAGAAGGACGACCTCGCGATCGGCGAGCGGGACCGGAAGGTCAGCGGCTGGACCTTCACCGAGCCGGGCCCCTGGTGGGGCCTGACCCACGAGCAGAAGAACCCCGCGCCCACCCAGGACGTGGTCGTCAACCTGTCCGACCCCGCCCAGCCGATGGTGTTCGTGGTCTCCCGCACGGTCCCGTGACCGGCGGTCCCCACCGGGCCCCGGAGCCGGTTGTCAGACCCCGCCCGTAGAGTCGGAGACGTCTGATCCGATTCACGGGCGGGAGGTGGCAGGACGTATGAGCGGCACGGCTGCGGTGGCCGAGCGCACGGGGGGTTCCCGGGAGACCGGGACCGGGCACCCGGTGCCGGTGCGCCTCGCCTCCGTCTACCTGCCCGCGGCTTCGCCGCGCGAGGGCCGCCTCGCCTTCTGGGACCCCGACGGCGACCCGCTGCCCGCCCCCGCCGCGGGCACGCGGCAGGAGCTGACGGTCGTACGCCGTCATGGCGCCGGGGTGCGCCGCCGTCGGGTACCCGCGCTGACCCTGCCCCTCACCGAGGCCCTGCCGCTGCTGGTGCACGCCCGACGCGACCCGGCCGCCCACCCCGCCACCGCCTGCTGGGGCGCCGCGGCCCTGCACGCGCTGCGGCTCGTCGCCCGCGGCCGGCTGCTGCCCGGCCTGACCCCGGACGGCCACGACGCCTGGCGGGCCGGCCCTCTGGAACCCGACGACCTCGCCCACCTCCGGGCGATCGCCGCGGCCCTGCCCCCGGAGGGCCACGCCGTGCCCCTCCCCGGCCCGGGCGCGCTCCGGCTGCCGGAGCCGGAGGCCCTGATCCGCTCCTTCCTGGACGCGGTCGCCGACACCCTGCCCCGCACCCCCGCGGCCCCCCACGCCGTCGGCCGCCCCTTCGCCGGCCACGCACCGCATCCCCTGCCCGGGGCCCACGCATGGGCGGCCGAGGTCGCCGCCGGCATGGACGCGGGCGTCCGGATCTCGCTCCGCCTGGACCTGTCCGCGCACGACGTCTTCGACGCCGGAGCACACGACGGCGCCCGCGGAGCCGGAGCCGCCGTCGTACAGGTCCACAGCCTGGCCGACCCCACCCTGGTGGCCGACGCGGCGGCCCTGTGGGCGGGGGAGGCCGACCCGGCGTTCGGGCCCCGCGCACACGTGGACGCGGCCCTCGCCGTCCGGCGCGCCGCCCGGGTGTGGCCGCCCCTGGACCGCCTCGCCGGACAGGACGTGCCCGACGTCCTCGCCCTGTCCGAGGAGGAGCTGGGTGACCTGCTCGGCGTGGCCGCCGGCCGGCTGGCCGCCGCCGGGGTCGCCGTGCACTGGCCCCGTGACCTCGCCCGCGACCTGACCGCCACCGCGGTGGTCCGCCCGGCACCCGGCTCGGCGACCGACGGCACCGGCTTCTTCGAGAGCGAGGACCTGCTCCGGTTCCGCTGGCAGCTGGCGCTCGGCGGCGATCCGCTCGGCGAGGCCGAGATGGACGCCCTCGCCGAGGCCCACCGCCCCGTCGTCCGGCTCCGGGACCGCTGGGTGCTGGTCGACCCCGCGCTGGTCCGCAAGGCCCGCAAACGCGAACTGGGCCTGCTCGACCCGGTCGACGCGCTGTCCGTCGCCCTCACCGGCACCGCCGAGGTCGACGGCGAGACCGTCGAGGCCGTCCCCACCGGCGCGCTGGCCGCCCTCCGCGACCGTCTCACGGCCGGCCTGCACCCCGCCGAACCGCCCGCCGGACTCGCCGCCACCCTCCGCGACTACCAGCTGCGCGGCCTGGCCTGGCTCGACCTGATGACCTCCCTCGGCCTCGGCGGCTGCCTCGCCGACGACATGGGCCTCGGCAAGACCGTCACCCTCATCGCCCTGCACCTGAAACGGGCCCGCACCGAGCCGACCCTCGTCGTCTGCCCCGCCTCCCTCCTCGGCAACTGGCAGCGGGAGATCATCCGGTTCGCGCCCGGCGTCCCCGTCCGCCGCTTCCACGGCCCCGAGCGCACCCTGGACGACGTCGCCGGCGGTTTCGTCCTCACCACCTACGGGACCATGCGCTCCGCCGCGACCCGCCTCGCCGAGCAGCCCTGGGGCATGGTCGTCGCCGACGAGGCCCAGCACGTGAAGAACCCCTACTCGGCCACCGCCAAGGCGCTGCGCACCATCCCGGCACCCGCGCGCGTGGCGCTCACCGGCACCCCGGTGGAGAACAACCTCTCCGAACTGTGGGCCCTGCTCGACTGGACCACCCCCGGACTCCTCGGCCCGCTCAAGTCCTTCCGCGCCCGGCACGCCCGCGCGGTGGAGAACGGCGAGGACGAGGAGGCGGTGGCGCGCCTGTCCCGGCTGGTCAGGCCGTTCCTGCTGCGCCGCAGGAAGTCCGACCCCGGCATCGTCCCCGAGCTGCCGCCCAAGACCGAGACGGACCACCCGGTGCCGCTCACCCGGGAACAGGCCGCGTTGTACGAGGCGGTGGTGCGCGAGTCCATGCTGGCCATCGAGACCGCCGAGGGCATGGCCCGGCGGGGCCTGGTGCTGAAGCTGCTCGGTGCGCTGAAGCAGATCTGCGACCACCCGGCGCTGTATCTGAAGGAGGACGCGCGCGCCGACCGGCTCGCGGCCCGCTCCGGCAAACTCGCCCTCCTGGACGAGCTGCTGGACACCCTGCTCGCCGAGGACGGCTCGGCGCTCGTCTTCACCCAGTACGTGGGCATGGCCCGCCTCCTCACCGCCCATCTGTCCGCCCGTGCGATCCCGGTGGACCTGCTGCACGGCGGCACCCCGGTCCCCGAACGCGAGCGCATGGTCGACCGCTTCCAGAACGGCGAGACCCCGGTCCTGGTCCTCTCCCTGAAGGCCGCCGGCACCGGCCTGAACCTGACCCGCGCGGGCCATGTCGTCCACTTCGACCGCTGGTGGAACCCGGCCGTCGAGGAACAGGCCACCGACCGCGCCTACCGCATCGGCCAGACCCAGCCCGTGCAGGTCCACCGTCTGGTCACCGAGGGCACGGTGGAGGACCGCATCGCCGAGATGCTTGCCGCCAAGCGTGCCCTGGCCGACGCCATCCTCGGCTCCGGCGAGGCGGCCCTGACCGAACTGACGGACCGCGAGCTGTCCGACCTCGTCTCCCTGCGGAGGACGCCATGACCGGCACCGGCCGCCCCGGTGAGGCCGCCCGTCGCGCCCTGCGGGCGGCCCGGGAGCGGGCGGAGGCCCAGCGGGAGGGCACGGCCCGGGAGGCGGAGCCCCAGATGGAGGGCACGCCTCGGGAGGCGGAGGCCCAGCGGGAGGGCACGCCTCGGGAGGCGGAAGGCCCGTTGACCGAGCCGGTGCCGACGTCCACGGGGCCCGCGACGGAAGGCGCCGTCGAGCCGGAGGCCGCGCGCTCGGTCTCGGAGGCCGCGCGGGCTGTCCCGGAAGCCGCGCGTACGGAGCCGGAAACCGGCGCGAAGGGTTCGGACTCCGCTGGTGGCTCCGGTGCTCCCGGTACCTCCGGTGCCGCCGGCGCTTCCGGTGCCTCTGGGGTGTCCGGGGTGTCCGGGGTCTCCGGGGCTTCCCCCGCCAAGGGCCCGCGTCCCGCCGACGCGGCTCGGGAGGCACTGCGTGCGGCCCGGCGGGAAGCGCTGCGCGCGGCGGAGGCGCCGCGCGAGCGGCGGGCGGCGACGCGTTCCGCTCCCGCTGCGCCGCGCACCTCGCCCGGGCGGGAGGCCGGAGCGGCCCGGGTCAAGGCCGTGCAGGACATGCGGCACTACCTGGCGACGGCCTTCCGCATGCCCACGTGGACGGAGACCACCGACGAGCCGGCGGAGCCGGCCGACACCACGACCGCTTCCGCCGAGCCGACGGCCTCCACGTCGCCGACGGCTTCCGCCGAGCCGACGGCCTCCACGTCGCCGACGGCTTCCGCCGAGCCGACGGCCTCCACGTCGCCGACGGCTTCCGCCGAGCCGGCTGCCTCCACGTCGCCGACGGCTTCCGCCGAGCCGGCTGCCTCCACGTCGCCGACGGCTTCCGTCGAGCCGGCCGCGGCCACGGTGTCGACGGCTTCCGTCGAGTCGACCGCCTCCACGTCGCCGACGGCCTCCGTCGAGCCGGCCACGGCCACGTCGCCGCACGCTCCGCCGGCTCCCGGGCGTTCCCCCGCGTCCCGGCCCTCCGCGCGCATCCCCGCATCGGCGTCCTCGCCCCCCGTGCCTTCGCCCGAGGAGTCCGCGCCCCCGGAGGACGTACCTTCGCCCACCGTGCCCGCGTCCATGGCCACGCCCCACCGCGACTCCGAACTGCGGCGTACCTACCCGGCGTTCGCCGCCCGGGAGAGTGCCGGGGCGGACGGGGAGTTCGCCGGGACCTGGTGGGGGAACGCCTGGGTCGGGGCGCTGGAGCAGGGGGCGCTGGATGCCAAGCGGCTGGCGCGCGGGCGGGATTACGCGGACCAGGGACACGTGGACGCGATCACCGTCACACCGGGACTCGTGCTGGCGTACGTGCGGGGAAGCCGGCCGCGTCCGTACCGCGTGCAGGTGCGGGTACGGACGCTGGAGGACGAGGACTGGGCGCGGTTCCTGGACGCGGCGGCCGACCGGCCGGGGCACATCGCGGCGTTGCTGGACAAGGAGTTGCCCCAGTCCCTCGCCGACTGCGGTGTGTCCCTGCTGCCCGGCCCCGGAGACCTCGGCCCCCGGTGCAGCTGCCCCGACTCCGGCCACCCCTGCAAGCACGCGGCGGCCCTCTGCTACCAGACGGCCCGTCTGCTCGACGCCGACCCCTTCGTGCTGCTCCTGCTCCGCGGCCGGGGCGAGAAGGAGCTGCTCGACGCGCTGTCCCGGCGCAGTGCCGCGCGGGCGGCCCGTGCCGCGCAGGAGAAGCAGTCGGGGACCCTGCCCGGCGTCCGCGCGGCCGAAGCCCTCGCTCCGCGTGAACTGCCGCCGCTGCCCCCGCCGTTGCCGGTGCCGCCGCATCCCGGGCAGCCTCCGGTGTATCCGTCGGCGCCCGGCGGCCCGGACCCCTTCGCGCTGGACCAGCTGGCGACCGACGCCGCCGCCCGCGCCCACGCCCTGCTCGGCACCGGGCGCGACCCGGTCGGCGAGCTGAGCCTGTGGCAGGACGCGGTGCGCCTCGCGGCGGCCCGGCCCGGTTCCGGGCTGACCGCGGCCACGCGCTCGCTGTACGCGGCACTCGCCGACGCCGTCGGCCGTACCCCGGCCGACCTCGCGCGGGCCGTCGCGGCCTGGCGACAGGGCGGACCGGCGGGGCTGGCCGCCCTGGAGGAGCCGTGGGACCCGCCGGCCGGCCGTTTCGACCGGGCCCGCCCCCTGCTGCTCGCCGCCGACCTGCCGGCGTTCCGCCCCTGGCGCAACCGCCTCACCCACCCCCGTGCCCACGTGCAGCTGCGCCTCGGCCGCGACGGGCTGTGGTACGCCTACGAGTCGGAGCCCGGCCAGGACGACTGGTGGCCCCGCGGCACCCCGGACCTCGATCCGGTGGGCGCGCTCACCGGCATCGGCACCCCGGACGGCCTCGACGACCTCTGAGAGCGCCTCCGCCCGGGCAACGCCCCTTGCCCGAGCGGGCGTTGCCGCCACACCGTCGTCATGCGGTTTCCCTGCCGGCCGTGCCCCGGCCGACGTACGATGGCGCCCGTGATCCACAGCCGACGCGTCGTCCCCGCTCTTCCGCGGCCCCGCGTGCTCGTCTCCCGCCGCTGTTGTTGATCTTCCCTTTCCGCTTCCGCCCTCGGGCCGTGCGGTCGACGCGGTAGCCGCGTCGGTTCGTTCCCCTGTGCCCGGCCGCGGTGCCCGCCGCGCCCGGACGCCTCCCGCCTCGACTCCCGCCCAGGAAAGGCAGGCCCCCCATGCGTACCCCCGAGTCCGCCTACGACCGCCGTCGACTGCGTCAGTGGCTGGCCGGTGACGCCCGTGCCGACGGGGTGTCCCGGCGTGACATGCTGCGGCTGCTCACCGCCGCCGGCCTCGCCGCCGGTGCCGTGCCGGCCGCGCTCGCCCCGCCCGCCGCCGCGAGCCCGGCCGGGTCCGCCGCCGCGAGCCCGCCCGCGCCCGTGTCCGCGTCGGCGGCGGCCGGTATCGTCAAGCCGCTGCCCGAGGAATGGTTCACCGTCCGCGGCACCAACGCCGAGACGAAGTTCGTCTCCCTCGCCGGCACCGGCTACCACACGCCCGTCGACCACTTCTTCGTCCGCAACCACACGTCCACGCCCGTCCTGGACGCCGACGACTGGACGCTCACCGTGTGGGGCGACGGGCTCGCGCACGGCCGGAGCGCGGAGTTCACTCTCGCCGACCTCAAGAAGCTGCCCACCGTCACCCGTACCGCGTTCGTCGAGTGCGCCGGCAACGGCCGCAGTTTCTTCACCGGCCAGCAGGGCCAGGCCGTCACCGGCACGGCGTGGACGCTCGGCGCGATCGGCACCGCGCGGTGGACGGGTGTGCGGCTGGCCGACGTACTGCGCCGGGCCGGTGCGAGCCGGCGCGCGGTCGATGTCATGCCGCGCGGACTCGATGCCGACTACGTCACCGCGGACGGCACCGACCTCGGCCGGGTCCGCCGTCCGCTGCCCCTGGCCAAGGCCATGGACGACGTCCTGCTGGCCTACGCGATGAACGGCGAGCCGCTGCCGTACGACCACGGCCACCCGGTCCGGGTGCTGGTGCCCTCGTGGATCGGCATCTCCTCGATCAAGTGGGTCGGCGACATCGAGGTGTCGGCGACACCGCTCTTCTCGCCGTGGAACACCGACTTCTACCGGCTGTTCGGCGAGGCCTACCCGCCCGGCGGCAGCGCGCCGCTGACCCGGCAGACCGTCAAGAGCGCCTGGGAACTGGCCTGGGACGCCAACCTGGCCGCCGGTACCGGGCACCGGCTGACCGGCAGGTCCTGGTCCGGGGCGGGGGGAGTGGTCCGGGTCGAGGTCAGCACCGACGGCGGGTCCACCTGGCGGCGGGCCCGGCTGCACGACGCGCCGCGCCGTGACGGCTGGGTCCGCTGGTCCACCGACTGGCGTCCGCCCGCCCCGGGTCCGTACACCCTGCTGGCCCGCGCCACCGACACGGCGGGCCGGACCCAGCCGGACGCCACCGCCCCGAACTCGCAGGGCTATCTGTTCGACGCGGTGGTCCGGCATCCGGTGCGGGCGGTGTGAGCCCGGCCGGGGCGGCCGACCGGGCTCCGCTCCTCAGTCCCCGCGCGCGTACCTGTTGCGGGGAGCCGGCAGGCCCAGCCGGTCGCGGAGGGTCCCGGGGCCGTACTCGGTGCGGAACGCGCCGCGCTGCCGTAGTTCCGGCACCAGCCGCCGGGTGATCGCGGTGAGGTCTTGCGGCACCGCGCCGGGGCGCAGCCGGAAGCCGTCGAGCCCGGTGGTACGCCAGTCGAGCAGCAGGTCGGCCAGTTCGCCCGGAGTGCCGGTGAAGATCGCGGCGTCCGAGGTGTACTCGGCGCCGTTCAGCGTGTCCAGGCGCTCCTTGCGGCGGGCGGCGGCGCCGGGCTCGTCGTCCAGGAACACCACCACCTCCGCGAACCTGCGCAGCGGCCGTTCCACCAGGTCCCTGCCCGCTCCCTCGACGGCCTCGTCGACCTGCGCGAGGATCGCCTTGGCGCCCGCGCGGTCGAAGGGTGTGACGAAGACGACGTCACAGCCGCGTGCCGCGAACTCGTACGGCGTCGAGGCGTGGGCGACGCTCGCGATCACCGGCTGTCCCTGCGGCGGACGCGGTGTGATCGACGGGCCCCGGACGCTGAAGTACTCGCCTGCGAAGTCGATGTGGTGCAGCTTGTCGCGGTCGATGAAGCGGCCCGTCGCCGTGTCCCGTATCTCCGCGTCGTCCTCCCAGCTGTCCCACAGCCGCCGGGTCACCTCCACCACCTCGGTGGCCTCGGCGAACAGCGGGCGCAGCCGCTTGGCGATCAGCTCCGAATCGCGGATGTCGTCGTCGGTCAGCTGCGGGGTGGAGCGGCGGCCGAAGTGGGTGGCGTCGGCGGCGCGTGGGGCGATCTGCGGGCGCCAGCCGGCCCGGCCCTTGGCGGCATGGTCGAGGGTGGCGATGCCCACGGCGACGTGGAACGGCTCGGTGTGGGTGACGTTGACCGTGGGGATCAGGCCGATGTGCGTGGTGAGCGGGGCGACGAAGGCCGCGATCAGTACCGCGTCCAGGCTGCCCCGGACCTGGTCGGTCCGGTCGTCGGGGCGGTGCGGCGCGGCCGACTGCACGCCGAGGGAGTCCTCGAAGGTGACGAAGTCGAGCAGCCCGCGTTCGGCCTCGGTGACCAGGTCCGCCCAGTACGCGGCGGTGAACAGGGCGCCGGGGGTCTCCTGGGAGCGCCAGGCGGCGGGATGCCAGCCGGCGCCGTCGAGGGCGACGGCGAGATGCAGCGGGGTGTCGTTCACGATGCCTCCTTCGTGTTCCCGGAGGTGCGCTGGGTGCGCGGCAGCGGGGGCAGGCCCAGGTGGTGCCGCAGGGTCGTGCCGGTGTAGTCCCGTCGCAGAGCGCCCTTCTCCTGGAGCAGGGGGACCACCCGGTCGACGAAGTCGTCCAGGCCGCCGGGCGTCAGATGCGCGGCGAACACGAAGCCGTCCGCGCCGCCGGACTGCACGAAGTGGTCCACGGCGTCGGCGACGGTGCGCGGGCTGCCGACGAAGGTCTGCCCGCCGTGCACCTCGATGACCAGTTCGCGGATGCTCAGCCCGCGTTCCTCGGCGAGGGCGCGCCAGCGCCGTGCGGTCTCGGCCCGGCCGGTGCGGAACACGGAATGCCCCTTCAGGACCAGCGACTCGGACTCCGGGTCGATGTCGGGCAGCGGCCCGTCCGGGTCGTACGCGGACAGGTCGCGGCCCCAGACGGCCTCCAGATGGGCGATCGCGGTCTGCGGGCTCACCTGGGCCCGGGTGATCTCGTCGGCGTACGCGGCGGCCTCGGCGTCGGTGTCGGCGACGACGACGGTGGCGGTGGGCATGATCCTCAGGTCGTCCGGTGAGCGGCCGTACCGGGCGAGACGGCCCTTGACGTCCTGGTAGAAGGCGCGGGCCTCGTCGAGGCGGTTGTACTTGCTGAAGACGACCTCGGCGTCCGACGCCGCGAAATCGCGGCCCGCGGGAGACTCCCCGGCCTGGATGATCACGGGATGCCCCTGCGGGCTGCGCGGGGTCGTGAAGCGTCCGGAGATGTCGAAGTGCTCGCCGCGGTGCGCGAACCGGCCCGCCTCGGAGGGGACGAACCGCCCGGACGCCGGGTCGGCTTGCACGTCGTCGTCGGCCCAGCTGTCCCACAGCTCACGCGCGGTGGCCAGGAACTCGGCGGCGCGGGTGTAGCGGTCGGCCTCGGCCAGGAAGCCGCCACGGCGGAAGTTCTCACCCGTGAAGGCGTCGAAGCTGGTCACCACGTTCCAGGCGGCCCGCCCGCCGCTGAGGTGGTCCAGGGTCGCGAGCCGGCGCGCCACCTCGTACGGCTCGTTGAACGTGGCGTTGACGGTGGCGGCGACCCCGAGGTGCCTGGTGACGGCGGCGACCGTGCTGAGCATGGTCAGGTTGTCCGGGCGGCCCACCACGTCCAGGTCGTAGAAGTGGCCCTTGTGCTCGCGGACCCGCAGTCCTTCGGCGAGGAAGAAGAAGTCGAACTTGCCGCGCTCCGCGGTCCGCGCGAGATGCACGAAGTTGTCGACGGCGATCTGGCTGGTGGAGCGCGGGTCCGACCAGACGGTGACGTTGTGGATGGCCGGCAGCTGCGCGGCGAGGTGGATCTGCTTCGTCATGCGCCGCTCACTCCGTCCGGGGCGAACGGGAAAAGGGCAGGGCTCACCAAGGCAGGACTCCCTAGGAGTGTCGGAAGGTGGAGAACGAGGCCCGGGCGGCGCGACTGGACATCACGCGTGCCCGGGCCTTCTGACGGAGAGTGGGCCGGTTCAGCCCACGGACGCCTCGGGCATCTGCCCGACGTGTCCCATGCGGTAGCCGACCCCGCGCACCGTGATGATCCATCGGCTGGAGCCGAGTTTCGCCCGCAGGCTGCTCACGTGCGTGTCGATGGTGCGGCTGGTCCGCACCCAGTTGCTGCCCCACACCTTCGCCATCAGCTCCTTGCGGGAGACGACGGAGTCGGGCCGTGCGGCGAGCGTGTACAGCAGCTCGAATTCCGTGGCCGTCACTTCGACGACCCGGTCGAGCAGCCGCACTTCCCGCGTCCGCGGATCGATGTGCAGGGGACGGAGCGAGATGCTGTCGGCTCCGACGGCCTGCGGCCGGGTACGCCGCAGCACCGCCTCGATCCGTGCTCCGATCTCCCGCGGACTCCAGGTCCGCAGCACACAGTCGTCGGCTCCCGCCTTGAGGGCGAGCACGCGCTCCAGTTCGTTGTCACGGTGCGTGGACGCGATGACGGGGATGTCGCTCTCCGCCCGCAGAGTGCGACACACTTCCAGCCCGTCGATGTCCGGCAGATCCAGGCTGAGCAGCACCAGATCGGCATCGTGGTACGTCCGCAGGATCCGCGCACCGCGGTCGACGGTGTGGGCGGCATAGCCCTGCCGTCGCAAGTCGCCTGCCGTAGTCTCGGCCGCGGCGACGTCCGGCTCCACGACCAGCACTTTCTTCACGCGCCCAGGCCTTTCGCTCCGGCTTCCGCCCAGCGGCTCGCGGTCTCGGCGCTCGCCCTGGGCAGCGGTACGGCCGGCGCGGGGACCGCGTCGAGAGTGCCGTGGAGCTGCTGGTAGGCATACGCTGCCGAGACCATGGTCATGTGGTGGTGCCAGCCGGGGAAGGAGCGGCCCTCGAAATCGAGGACGCCGAACTCCTCCCGCAGCGTGGCGACGGTCGTACGCGCGACGGCCTGGGTCCGGGCCAGCGCCAGGACCTCCTCCACGCCCCGGCGCAGCAGACTGGTGATCCAGTATCTGGCGGGTTGCGAGCCGTCGGCGGAGGGCAGTTCCAGGACATGGTAGGTACGCGACACCCCGTCCTTGCCGGCCCCTCGCTGCGACAGGCGCACCGGCCCGCCGTACACGTTGACCCGTACCGCCTTCGCGCTGCCCTGCTCGGACTGCCGCATCAGCACGTGCGGCTGCCGCGCATGCGGCTCCTCCATCAGTTCCCCGACGGTGATCACCCGCGGCGAAGGACGTCCGATCAGCACGATCTGCCCCGGGTCGACCTCGCACACGAAGTCGAGCCCGCGGCGGGCGATCCCGGCCATGACACCGCTTGCGTCGTCGCACCGCTGGGTCAGGTTGAGCGCCCAGGGCGCGTCGGGCAGCCGGCTGTGCGCGGCGACACCGCGGGCGAAGCCGAGGACGTAGGCGCCCACGGGACGCCCGGTCTCCGTCTCCGGAATGCGCGCACGGCGTCTGCGCAGGTCGTCCCAGTCCCACGCCCCGTCGAGCACGAGGTTCCAGTCGACCGGGAAGCACTGGCCGCCCGTCACCAGGAAGAGCCCGAGAGCGCGCTGACAGTTGAGGGTGCGTCCGGTCGCTTGGTCCAGGCGCCGGTGCACCCCCACCGAATGCTCGCCCTGCTTCGGGATCAGCAGGTCCGCGGTGGTCCACGCGTACGCCGGCCTGCTCGCCGCTATCGTGCGGGCGAGTCCGCAGCGTACCGGTTCCCAGGTCCAGGGACTGCTGTTGATGAACTGGTGCAGTCCGTGCGCCGCTCCCGTCGGCATTAAACCGGCCTGGGCCATGCGCCGCGGTGTTTTTTTACCGGGCGTATGGAGCAGACCCCACAAGTACTCACGGGCCCAACGGCGTTGTTCCGCACGGTGGAGCGGGTTGAATACTTCTTCAATAAACTTTTGTATGCGCTCGCGCTCCCCGGCAGCGACGCGCACTCCCATTGACGACATGGTGAACTACGCCCCCTCGCAGTCGTGTCGCCTCATCGTGTCGATGTGCAGACAGTCGTACGGGGGACAAAGCTACCGGCTCGTTCGCCGATTTCACCGGTCGGCCTGTCACTTTGACATTTCGCCCCCTGACCTGCGAAAAGGTTGCGGGGCCGGTTTTTGGTCCGGCGTGTCGTGGGGGCTCCGGGAAGGCGCTTGCTTCCCCGCGGCGACCAGCGGGACGGGGGGTATTTCCGCTGGTCACCGCGGGTGTTCGGGGTCTGCCGCCGGTGATCGGGACCGGCGGCGAAAGGCCGCTGAAAGAAAGCCTGCATCCAGCCAACGGTCTGTGAACATCACGTTGCACGGCGCGAACGTCAGCCGAGCCGCCGAACCGGGGCGGAGGCGTCCGCCGGAGCGCCGGACCCGGTCGCCGGGCCGCCGCGGACCCCGGGCCGGGGCCTGGCCGGACCCGGTCGCCGGGCCGCCCCGGATCCCGTGCCGGGGCTACACGCCGGGCCGCCGCGAGGGGAATCCGTGGCTGCGCGCGGCGAGCACGACGGCGAGCACGGGCAGCAGGAGCAGCAGGACGGTCCAGGGGAAGGAACCGCTGCCGCTCGCGTCGAGCAGAACGCCTCCGAGCACACCGCCGGCGGCCATGGCCACGTTCCACAGCGTGACCAGCATCGCCTGCGCCGCGTCGGCGTGGTCGCCGCCCGCGTCGCCGGCCGCCGTCTGCAACAGCGTGGGCAGCCCGCCCCAGCCCAGCCCCCACAGCACGGCGGCGACGTACACCAGCGGGCCACCGCCGCTGAGCGCCGCGAACAGGGCGGCGGCCGCCCCCACCAGCAGAGTGCCGGCGATGGTCAGCGAGCGCAGCCGGTGCTGGATCTGCGCGCCCACGATCCAGATGCTGACGAGCGAGGCCACACCGAAGGCGAGCAGCACCAGATCGGTGCGGTCGCCCATCCCCAGGTCGTCCAGGAACGTGGCGATGTAGGCGTACAGGACGGTGTGGGCCAGCACGAAGACGAGCGTGACGAAGAGCACCGGGCGCACGCCCGGCACCCCCAGCGCCCGCAGCATGCGCGGCCGTTCGCCGCGCTCCTGGCCCGGATAGTCGGGCACGACGGCCGTGATCCACCCCAGCAGCACCACCGTGAGCGCCGTCATCGCCAGGAACGCCACGCGCCAGCCGAGGGCCTGGCCGAGGAAGGTCCCGGCGGGCACGCCGAGGGAGAGCGCCACCGGAATGCCGGCCATGGCGACGGCGATCGCCCGGCCCTGGAGAGCCACCGGCGCCATGCGCCGCGCGTAGCCGGCGAGCAGGGCCCACGCCAGGCCGGCCGCGACACCGGCGACGAAGCGGGCCACCATCGTCAGGCCGTAGGCGGACGACACGGCCGTGACCGTGTTGGCCGCGGCGAAGCCCGCCACGGCGGTGAGCAGCAGCCGCTTGCGGCGCCAGCCCGCGGTGGCCGCCGTCAGCGGGATCGCGGTGAGCGCGGTGCCGAGCGCGTAGACGGTGACCGTCTGCCCGGTCGCGGACTCGCTCACCCCGAGGGCGTGGCTCATCTCGGGCAGCAGACCCGCGGGGAGCGTCTCGGTGAGGCTGGTGATGAAGACCGCGGTGGCGAGGGCGAGAAGTGCCGCCAGCGGCAGTTTCTGCCGCTGCTCCTCGCTCTCCCGCCGCGCGGCGGGCGCGGCACCGGGATCCCTGCCGGCAGCGGCGGCCGTGTCGGGTGAGGCGCTCATGGGGGTGTACTCCGTATCTCGTGGGGCCGATGCCGGTGCCCGCCGCGGGTGTTCGGCGGTGCGCACGGCGGTGCGGCCGCCGCGCACGCCCGGCGGCGAGGCCGTCCGGCGCTACGACTGTGTGCGCGGCCACTTCGGGAATGCTTCGGAAATGCTTCGGGAACGCTTAGGAGCTGATGGCGGAATGACCTGGGCGCCTTACTGAAGAGGTACGGTTGTGTACATGCGGTTAGGGGTGCTCGGACCACTTGCGGTGTGGGACGACGAGGGGCAGCCGGTGCAGGTCCCCGAGACCAAGGTCCGGGCCCTGCTGGCGGATCTGCTCGCGCACGACGGCGGCCCCGTCTCCGCGGACCGGCTCATCCACGACCTGTGGGGCGACAGCCTGCCCGGCAATCCGGCGGGCGCCTTGCAGGCCAAGGTCTCCCAGTTGCGCCGGGTGATCGGCCGCGAGCGGCTGGTGCGGCAGCCCCCCGGTTACCGGCTGCGGCTCGACGCGGCCGACGAGGTCGACGCCGACCGGTTCGGCGGCCTCGTCGCCGAGGCCCGTACCGTGACGGACCCCCGGGCGCGGGCGGCGCTGCTCACCGAGGCCCTCGGACTGTGGCGGGGGCCGGCGTACGCGGACTTCGCCGACGAGGAGTTCGTCCGCGCGGCCCGGGAGTGCCTGGCCGAGCAGCGGCTGGCCGTGCTGGAGGAGCAGGCCGAGGCCCGCCTGGCGGCGGGGGACCATCTGCTGCTCGCCGGAGAGCTGGCCGCCCTCGTGGCCCAGCACCCGCTGCGCGAGCGCCTGCGTGCCGTGCAGATGCAGGCGCTGTACCGGGCGGGGCACCAGGGCGAGGCGCTCGCCTCGTACGAAGATCTGCGCACCCGCCTCGCCGGGGAGCTGGGGGCCTGTCCCGGACCCGCGCTGAGCACGCTCCACCAGGCGATGCTCCGGCAGGACCCGGGACTGGCCGCCGCCGCCCCGCCCCCGGCCGACGCGGCGCCGGCACTTCCCTCGCCGGTCCGGCCCGAGGCCGGCCCCGCCGATCCCGGCCCCGACCCCGACCCCGCGCCCGCCCCGCCGGCCGGCCTGCCCGTCCCGCTCACCGCCCTCATCGGCCGTGAGCAGGCCCTCGGCCGGCTCGCCCGGCTCCTGGCCCGGCAGCGGCTGGTCACCCTCACCGGTCCCGGGGGCGTGGGGAAGACCCGCCTCGCCGTCGCCGCCGCGCAGGACATCGCGTCCGGCGGCACGGCCGCCCGGCTCCCCGACGGGGCCTGGTTCGTCGAGTTCGCGGGTGTCCGCAGCGCCACCCCCGACGACCTCGCCGAGATCGTCGCCGCCGCCCTCGGCATCCGGCACGACGCTCCCTCCGCCCCGCCCGCCACCGGCACCGGAGCCGCCTCCGCGGTACGCCGGCTGACCGCCGCCCTGCGCGACCGCCGCACCCTGCTCGTGCTGGACAACTGCGAGCACGTCGTCGCGGCCGCCGCCGAACTGGTGGCGCTGCTCCTGCGCGGCGCCCCGCAGCTGCGCGTCCTCACCACCAGCCAGGAGCCGCTCGCGCTCGCCGGTGAGACGGTGTTCCTGGTCGAGCCGCTGCACACCCCCGACGCCGTCCGCCTGTTCACCGAGCGGGCCGCCGCCTGCGCGCCGGGCTTCCGGCTCGGCGCCGACGAGCCCGAGGGAACCCCCCACGGGGCCGGATCCGACCACGCCGCCGTGGCCGAGATCTGCCGCCGTCTGGACGGCATCCCGCTCGCCCTGGAGCTGGCGGCGACCCGGGTACGCGCCCTGGGCGTACGGGAACTGGCCGCCCGCCTCGGCGACCGGTTCCGGGTGCTGACCTCGGGGCAGCGCGGCGCGCCCGCCCGGCAGCAGACCCTGCGCGCGATGATCGACTGGAGCTGGGAGCTGCTCGACGCGCCCGAGCGTCTCGTCCTCGGCCGGCTCGCCGTGCACAGCGACGGCTGCGACCTCGCCGCGGCGGAGGCGGTGTGCGCGGGGGAGGGCGTGGCCGGCGGGGCGGTGCTCGACCTCGTCACCCGGCTGGTGGAGAAATCCCTCGTCGTGGTCGCGGACGGTCCCACGGGCCCCCGCTACCGGCTGCTGGAGTCGGTCGCCGCGTACTCGGTGGAGCGGCTGCGGGAGACGGCCGACGAGACCGCGGCGCGCGAGCGTCATCTGCGCCACTACCTGGCGCTCGCCGAGCGTGCCGAGCGCCGGCTGCGCGGTCCGCACCAACGGGACTGGCTGGCCCGCCTGGACACCGAGGCGGGCAATCTGCGCGCCGCCCTCGACGAGGCGGTGCGCCGGGCCGCCGCGGGGCGGAGCACGGAGGCCGTCCGACTGGCCACCGCCCTGTCCTGGTGGTGGCTGCTGCGCGGCCGTATCACCGAGGCCCGCCGCAGCCTGGCCGCCGTTCTCGCGGCCACCGCCGGTGACACCGATCCCGAGCTCGCCCTCCTGCACGGCGCCTTCGTGCTGCTGACCGGGGAGCGCACGGTGATCGGCACCACCGACGCCGTACCCGACCCGGTGCGCCGCGCCCGGGCGCTCTGGCTCACCGCCTACGGCATGTTCAGCGTCGGCGACCTGGACGGCAGCCGGGCGTGGAACACACGCGCCCTGGACCATTTCGAGGCCGCGGACGAACCGTGGGGCATCGCCGCCGCCCTCGGTCTGCGGGCGGTGCTCGCCCTGGTCCGCGGCGACCTGGACGGCCTGGCCCGTGACGGGCAGCGCAGCCGCGCCCTCTTCCGCGACCTGGGCGACCGCTGGGGGGAACTGCAGACCGTCTCGCCGCTCGCCGCGCTCGCCGAGATCAAGGGCGAGTACGCGCAGGCGGCGCACCGCCAGCACGAAGGGCTGCAGATGGCCCGGGAGCTGTGCCTGGAGGCCGAGGTCTCGGCGCGGCTGTCCGGGCTCGGCCGTCTCGCCCTGCTCGAACGGAATTTCGACCGCGCCCGTGAGCTGCACGAGCAGGCCCGGCGCATCGCCGTCGAACAGGGCTACAAGTACGGCGAGATCCACGCCGACATGGGCCTGGCCCTCGGCGCGCGGCGCGCCGGCGACGTCGACGGGGCCGAGGCGCACCTGCTGCGCATCCGTGACCAGCACGCCTGCGTGTCCTCACCGGCCGGCGACCATCTCCTCCACGCCGAACTCGGCTTCATCGCCGAGCTCCGCGGTGACGCCGCCCAGGCCGCGGCCCACCATCTGCGCGGTCTGGAGATCGCCCGCACCCTGGACGAGCCGCGTGCCCGCGCCCTGTCCCTGGAGGGACTCGCCGGCACCGCCACCCTGTACGGGCACCGGCCGGGCGCGGCCTGCGCGGCCCTGCTGCTCGGCGCGGCCCACGCCGCGCGCCGCAGTGTGGGCGCGCCGCTGCCGCCCGCCGAGCGCGGTGACGTCGACCGTGTCACCGCGGCGGCCCAGGCCGTCATGGGCGTGCGCGCCTTCCAGGAGTCGTTCGAGCGCGGTGCGTGGCTGAGCCCCGACGAGGCGGAGCGCCACGCGTGCACGACGCTGGACGGGCTGACGGACCAGGCCGCCTGAGCCGCTGCGGGATCCGCCTCGCGGCACGGTCAGCGAGCCGCCCCGCCTCGCGGCACGGTCAGCGAGCCGCCCCGCCTCGCGGCACGGTCAGCGAGCCGCCCCGCCTCGGGGCACGGTCAGCGAGCCGCCCGGCCTCGCGGCACGGTCAGCGAGCCGCCCGGCCGCCGCCGGCCCCGGAGAGCTCGTCGTCCCCGAGGCCCGTCGACGCGGTGTCGATGATGCCGTCCAGGACGTCGCGCGAGCGGACCAGGTCGGCGATCATCCGGTCCAGGCGCTCGCGCTCCGCCGTGAGTTCGTCGACCAGGCGGGGCGTCGCGCTCTCGCTCGGGGTGCCGTCACCGTCCCGCATGCAGGGGAGCAGCTGGGCGATCTTCTTGCTGTTCAGCCCCGCGGCGTAGAGCGCCTGGATGCGGATGACCCGGTCGACGGCCCATTCGCCGTAGTCGCGGTGGCCGCCGGGGGTTCGCTCGGCCCGGAGCAGGCCGTTCGTCTCGTAGTACCGCAGCGAGCGCTCGCTCACCCCGCTGCGTCGGGCCAGTTCACCGATCCGCATCTCACACCCCGTTTTTGCCCTCGGAGGACTTGAATCTGACGCCGGTGTCAACTTTTAGCGTAGCGGCATAACGACGAACGAACCGTCTACGGAGGATGGATCGATGAGTGACCTGACCGGCAAGGTGGCCCTCGTGACCGGCGGCAGCCGCGGTATCGGCGCGGCGATCGCGAAGCGGCTGGCCGACGCGGGCGCGGCGGTCGCGGTGACCTACGTCCAGGCGGCCGACCAGGCGCGCGAGGTCGCCAAGCAGATCGAGGCGGACGGCGGCAAGGCCGCGGTGATCCAGGCCGACCTGACCCAGCCGGACGCCGCCGCGGAGGCGGTGGAGCAGACGGTCCGGGAGCTGGGCGGGATCGACATCCTGGTGAACAACGCGGGCTTCCTCGCCTACGGACCGCTGGACGAGGTGACCCCCGACTACCTGGACCGGGTGCTCGCCGTGGACGTCCGCTCGGTGTTCCTGGCCGCGCAGGCCGCCTCCCGCCACATGGGCGACGGCGGCCGGATCATCAGCATCGGCTCGTGCTTCAACGGCCGCGTCCCCGCGGGCAACTTCGTTCTCCAGGCGATGGCCAAGACCGCGCTCGTCGGACTGACCAAGGGACTCGCCCGGGAGCTGGGACCGCGCGGGATCACCGCGACCGTCGTGGACCCGGGCCCCATCGACACCGACATGAACCCGGCCGACGGCGACTCCGCCGACTGGCAGCGCTCCCTCACCGCGCTGGGGAGCTACGGCGAGGCCGAGGACATCGCGGCCGCCGTGGCCTACCTGGCGGGCCCGGCCGGCCGCTACATCACCGGTACCTCCCTCGCCGTGGACGGCGGTTACACCGCCTGACGGTGAGCCGCCCCCGCCCCCTCGCCGCCCGGCCGGCCGCGAGGGGGCGGCCCTCGGCCGTATACCCAGCGAAACGGTCCGCCGCATTCCGCGGCGGGCCGTTTCGCGTTGTCCGGCAGAGGGCAACAGCACTTTCCCGGACTTATTTCAAGCCTGAATTATTGGCACACCTTGCTCGGCGTGACATTCCCTGACAGCTCTTGACACAGCTCTGACACAGGGCGCAGCGCATCTTTGCACGAGGTCCCGCAGGATGTTCGAGGCAGCGCAAATCCAGCGCAGAGCCCGGCGAATGAGAAGCAAGGCTCTGGAATAGGGAGGGAACGCAATGACTGACACGGAGAACTGGGGGAGCCTTCCGAGGCTGCCGCATCTGTCCGATGCGACCCTGCGCGACTCCGCCCACATGGGCGGTGTCGAATTCGGCCCCAAGGACGCCGCAGTCATCGCAGAGCTGTTGGTGAAGACCGGCATCGACCTGGTCGAGGTCGGCATGGTCTCCGGACCGGGCTCCAAGGACGCCGACCTGGTCCTCGCCACCCACGAGACGATCGGCGCCGAGCGCAGCATGACCCTCGTCGTGGTGCGTGACCGCGAGCAGGTCAAGAAGGCCCTCGACGAGGCCGAGCGCCTGGGCGTGCGGCACATCATGTACTCCATCCCCACCTCCGAGCAGCACGCCAAGCTGAAGCTCGGTTCCCCGAGCGCCAAGTTCCTGAACGTGCTGGCGCGTTCGGCGATCACGCAGGCCAAGGAGCGTGGCTTCCACGTCACCTTCAGCGGCGAGGACGGCGCCCGCACCCCCAAGGAGAGGCTGGTCCCCTACGTCACCGCCGGCTTCGAGGCCGGGGCCGACCGGTTCCGGCTCGCCGAGACCGTCGCGTACCTGTCGCCTTGGCAGATGCAGGAAGTGATCTCCGACCTCACCGCGATCGACGGCTCCGAGATCGAGATCCACTCGCACAACATGCTCGGCATGGCCGTCGCCAACTCCCTCGCGGCCGTCCGCGCGGGAGCCCAGTGGATCTCGGCGACCGTCGGCGGCATCGGTGAGCGGGGCGGCAACGCCCCCCTGGCCGAGCTGCTCACCTCGCTGCGCGTCATCCACGGCGACACCCGGTTCGACCTGAGCCACCTCACGGAGCTGTCGCGGGTCGCCCTCAAGGGCGCGGGGCTCGGCAGCGCCTTCCAGTCCGGCCCCACGACGCCGCACGCCTTCGCCTACGAGCTGCCGGGCCAGCTCACCAACCCGGAGGCCTACGAGACGCTGCCGGCCGAGCTGGTCGGCAACACCCGTGAGCTGCGCGTCCGCACGCGCCTGACGCCCGCGCTCGTCAAGTGGGCGCTCACCGACTCGGACATCGACGTCGACGTCGAGGCATTCACCGCGTGGCTCGTCGAGCGGCAGGAGAGCAACGGCGCCCCCGTGCTGGACCAGGAAGCGGTCCGCAAGGCCGCCATCGACTTCCAGGCCGTCTGAGCCCCGTCCGGCAGCGGGACCGTCCCGCCCCGGGGCCGTCCCACCCCCCGGCCAGGACCGTCCCGCCCCGGGACCGTCCCCGGGAACGCCTCATTCCTCACCCCCGTATCCATCATCTGATCGGAGTTGTCCCATGAGCACCGCTGTTCTCACCGGCTCGTGCCCGGAGTGCGAGACCGACCTGACCGTGCCCGAGATGGTCGTGGGCGAGACCCTCTCCTGCCCCGAGTGCATGCTCACCCTGCGGATCGAAGGCATCGACGACGGCCGGCTGACCCTGGAGATGGTCGAGGTCCAGCTGCGCGACTGGGGTCAGTGACATGGCCAACCGAGTCGCCATCGTCGCGGACCGCATCGGCTGGGAGGAACGCCGGCTGATCGAGACCGCGCCGGACCTGGGCCTCCGGATCGACTGGGTCAACGACGAGTCCCTGTGCGCCGGCCACCGGGACGCCGTGTCCGTCAAGGACTACGACGCGCTCATGGTGCGCAGCCGCAGCTACACCCGCGGCGGCCTGATCGCCACCCTCGCCGAGGCGGACGGCTTCAAGGTCGTCAACACCGCCGCGGCGATCCACGCCTGCGAGAACAAGCTGGTCCTGCGCGCGGTACTGCGCGAAGCCGGCGTCCCGGTCCCGGACTTCCGGCTCGCCCTGTCCCGCAAGGACTTCGAGCGGGCGCTCGGCGAACTGGGCGTCCCCGTGGTGCTCAAGCCGGTCTACGGCGGCATGGGCAAGCGCGTGACGCTGGTCCGCGACGCCGACCTGGCCCACTCCGTCTACGACTACGTCGAGGACCTCGGCCACGCCTTCGAGCAGGCCTGCCTGGTGGAGCCCTACCTCGGCGGCGGCTCCATCCGCTGCCTGGTCGTCGGCCGGGACATCGTCGCCGCCGCCGAGTTCGAGAGCGCGGGCGCCGACTGGCGCAGCAACGCCGCGCTGGGCAACCAGAGCCGGGCGCTGGCGCACGACCCCGACGTCCAGAAGATCGTGGACGGCGTCGTGGACCGCCTCGGCAGCGGCATCTACGGGGTCGACCTGTTCAAGACGCCGTCGGGCTATCTCGTCAACGAGGTCAACCACGCCCCCGCCTGGCGGGGAGTGGCATCGACGACCGGGATCGACATCGCCTCCGTCGTCGTCCGTTACATCCAGGAGACTCTCGAATGATCCGTGTGGGAATTGTCGGCGCGTCCGGACTCGCCGGCGGTGAACTGATCAGGCTGGTCACACAGCATCCGGAGATGGAGCTGACCTTCCTGGGCGGCAACTCCAGCGCCGGCCGGCGGCCGGCCGAGCTGCACCCGGGGCTCCGCCTCGACCTGGGCCTGACCGTCGAGCCCGTCACGGCCGACCGCGTCGCCGAGAAGTGCGACGTGGTGTTCCTGGCGACGCCCGCCCCGGCGTCCGCCCGGCTCGCCGCCGAGCTGGCCGACCGCGTGCCCTGCGTGACCGACCTCAGCGGCGCCTTCCGCATCCGCACCCCGGAGCTGCACCAGCGCTGGTACGCCAAGGCCGAGCGCACCACCGAACTGGCCGACCGGTTCGTCTACGGCGTGCCGGAACTCGTCGGCGACCAGCTGGTGGACGCCCCGCTGATCTCGGTGCCCGGCTGCTACGCCACCGCCATCACCCTGGGCCTCGCCCCGCTGACCCTCGGTCTCGGCCTGAACCTGCGCACGGTCGTGGTGGACGGCAAGAGCGGCTCCAGCGGCGGCGGCCTGCAACTGCGCGTCCCGGACCTGCACCCGCTGCGCAACGGTGCCATCGCGCCGTACGCCCCGACCGGGCACCGGCACGCGGCCGAGGTCAGCGACTTCCTCCAGCGCAGCAAGCCCGGCAGCGTCGGCTCCCTCGCCATGTCGGCGTACGGGGTGTCGCACGTGCGCGGTCTGCTCGCCAGCTCCTACGTGTACACCGACGACCCGGTGGACGAGCGTGCACTCCAGCGCGCGTACTTCCGGTTCTACAAGGAGCACCCCTTCGTCCGGGTGCGCCGGCACAACGAGACGCTGATCCCGGTGCCCGACCCGCAGGCCGTGCTCGGCTCCAACTACTGCGACGTGACCGCCATGTACGACCCGGACGGGGGCCGCATCGTCGTCCTCGCCGCCCTGGACAACCTGGTCAAGGGCGCCGCCGGCCAGGCCGTGCAGGCAGTCAACAAGCGCTTCCGCCTGCCCGAGGAGACGGGCCTGACCATGCAGCCGGTGATGCCCGCATGACCGACATCCAGCACCCCCCGACCGTCGTCAAGCTCGGCGGCAGCTGCCTGGCCGACCTCGACGGTTCCTGGTGGGACGACCTCGCCCGGCACGGGCAGGAGCGGCCGCTGGTCCTCGTGCACGGCTGGTCCAAGCCGCTGAAGGCGCTCAGCCCCCGCTACAGCGAGCCGTCCGCGATCCTGCGCGACCGGTACGGCAACCAGAGCCGCTGGACCACGCCCGAGGTCATCGCCGACATCAAGACCGTCAGCGCCGACCTCGGCCAGGAGGTCCTGCGGCGCCTGGAGCAGCGCGACATCACCGCGGAACGGCTGCTCGGCAGCGACGGCCTGGTCAACGCCGGCGAGGGCGAGCGCTGGTGGTGGAAGGACAAGCAGCTCGTCGAACTGGAGAACCTCGTCGGCCCCATCACCGGGGTGGACCCGGCGCCGCTGACGAAGCTCCAGCCGGGCCACGCCTACCTCGTCACGCCGCTGGCCCGCAACGGCTCGGGCCAGGAGGTCAACACCGACGCCGACCGGGCCGCCGCCGCCATCGCCGGCGCCACCGGCGCCACCGACCTGATCCTCGTCACCGACGTCGCGCACCTGCTGATCGACGGCGAGCCCGTGCGCGAGATCACCGCGAAGGCGGCGGCCGAGTTCCGCGACAAGGGCGCCACCGGCGGCATGCGCAAGAAGCTGCGCGCCGCCGGCGAGGCCCTGGACCGGGGAGTGGAGCGGGTCGTCATCGGCAGCGCGCCCGTCTCGGACCTGCTCGCCGCCCGCACCGGCACCGTCATCACCCGAACCTGAGGAGCGCAACCGTGGCGAAAACTCGTGTGCTGGTCGTCAACAACAAGACACTGTCGCTGCCACAGCTCCGCGGACGCTTCGAAACGCTGGGCTCGGACACCGACACCGTCGACGCGGCCTCCGTACCGGCCCGGCTCGACGGCCGCTACCAGGCGATCGTGCTGAGCGGCACCAAGGTGCGCGCCTACGACCAGGAGTACTACAAGCCGCTCGTCGACCTCGTCATGACCGCCGACGTCCCGGTCTTCGGGATCTGCGGCGGCATGCAGATCCTCGCCGTCGCCGCCGGCGGACAGCTGGCGGAGGGCCCCTCGCGGGTCGGCGGCTACGAGGCCCAGGTCGACAAGGAAGACCCGCTCTTCACCCATGTGAAGCCGACGGTGACCGTCTTCCACCGGCACACCCTCTACCTCCAGGAGGCCCCGGAGGGCTTCCGCTCCATCGGCCGCTCCGAGCACGCCCCCGTGGAGTTCCTGCGCTCCGACGACGGCCGGATCTACGGTTCCCAGGCGCACCTGGAGTTCCGCAGCGACGGCCTGGAGATCCTGCGGGGCTTCGCCCAGCTCTACCAGTGACGGCCGCCGCGCCCCGGGCGCGGCGCCGTTCCCCACTCTTGGACGAACTGTGACGAACTGGAGTACTTGGCAATGAGTGACGTTGACAACACGCAGGATCCCGCGCTCGTCGTCCACCTGAACGGCAGCGGCGGCTCCATCAAGAGCTGGGTGGTCATCGACACGCTCGTCGACGGCCTGGCGATGGGCGGCGTGCGGATGACGCCCGGCGTGACCGTGGAGGAAGTCGCCGGCCTCGCCCGCGACATGACGCAGAAGTTCACGCTCGCGGGTCTGCGCATCGGCGGCGCCAAGGGCGGCATCGTCTCCGACGGCAGCAACCGCGAGGAGACCTTCCGCACCTTCGGACGCACCGTCAAGCCCCTCCTGCACGGCGGCATCCACCTCGGCATCGACATGGGCGTCACCCCGGCCGACCGGGCCGTCTTCTTCGACGAGGCGGGCTACGACCCGCGCTACCGCCTGGGCGCCCCGGACATGCCCATCGACTGGCGCACCTACTACGAGCCGCTCATCGACGTCACCGGCCACGGTGTCGGCGTCGCCGCGGTCACCGCCCTGGAGGCGAGCGGCCGCACGGAGTCCGCCCGGGTCGTGGTGCAGGGCTTCGGCGCCGTGGGCCGCGCGGTCGCGCAGTTCCTGGAGGACCGCGGCCACGTCGTCGTGGGCGTCGCCGACGTGCAGGGCACCATCAGCGCGGACCGGCTGCCGGTGGCCGACCTCGTCGCGATCACCGACGAGTTCGGGCGCATCGACCGCACCCGTCTGCCGCAGCACGTCACCACCTCCAGCACGCCGGACGCCTGGCTCGACGTCGAGGCCGACGTGCTGATCCTCGCGGCCCAGAAGCACGCGCTGAACGCCGAGAACGCACACCGGCTGCGCGCCGCCCTCGTGGTCGAGGGCGCCAACCTGGCCTCCAGCGCCGACGCGCGGGAGAAGGCGCGGGCGGCCGGCACCACCCTGGTGCCGGGCGTCATCGCCAACATCGGCGGGGCCGGCGCGGCCGCCCTCGCCGTCACCCGGGTCGTCCCGTTCGACCTGGCGGCCGACGCCCGCAAGGCGTGGGTCTTCGACTGGATCGGCGACCGGGTCCGGGACAACACCCGGGCCCTGCTGGAGATCGCCGCCGCACGCGCCGGCGACCCGCTGCCGGAGCTGCTCTCGATACGACGTGGAGAACTGCGATGACGACCACTGTTCCCCCGACCGCTGCGCCGGCCACCGGGCCGGCCGCGGACCGCGCGACCGAGTACCGGTCGCGCGGGTGGTGGAGGGACGAGACGTTCCTCGACGACCTCCGCCGGCAGGCCCGGATACGTCCGCGCAAGCTGGCCATCGCCGGACGCCGCCTCGACGAGGCCCGTACGGACACCCTGGACTACGCCGAACTCTCCCTTCTGACAGACCGGTTCGCCGGTGCCCTGCTCGAACTGGGGGTGCAGCGCGGCGACGTCGTCGCGGTCCAGCTGCCCAACCGGTGGGAGATGGTGCCGCTGATGTACGCCTGCATCGCCGTCGGCGCCGTCATCTGCCCCATCGCGCCGGAGTGCCAGGAGGAGGAGCTGCGCCACCGCCTCGAACTCACCGGGGCCCGGGTGTGCATCACCGTCGCCGAATGGCAGGGGTATCCGCTCGCCGCGAGCATCACCGCGCTGCGCTCCGAGCTGCCCCTGGAGCACGTCGTGGTGGTCGGCGGCCACGGACCCGAGGACACGGTGGACTTCCACGACCACTTCGTCTCGGTGCCCTGGGAGGAAGAGCACATGGACGACCTGGAGGGCCGTGAACTCGGGCCCGACGAGGCGTTCGTGGTGCTGTTCACCTCCGGTACGACCGGTTTCTCCAAGGGCGTCGTGCACAGCCAGAACACCGTGCACTCGGGCGTACGCGGCTACGTGGACTCGTTCCTGCTCCGCGACGACCTGGTGGCGATCGTCACCACGCCGCTGGTGCACTACTCCGGCTTCGGCCAGGGCATCCTCGCGGGGGTGATGCTCGGCGGGACCGTCGCTTTCCAGGACGGCCGGAACTACACCAGTCTGCTCGACCTGGCGGAGCGGTACGGCGCCACCCTGCTCTACGGTCCGCCGCCCACGCTCTTCGGGGCGGCGGCGGCCCAGCGGGCCGACCGGCACGAGCTGCCCACCCTGCGCTACACCATCACCGGAGCGGCACCCGTGCTCCAGGAACTGGTGGACGAGCTGCGCGACACGTTCGACACCACCACGTACTCGGTGTGGGGCATGTCCGAGTTCGGCCCGATCACCATCAGCCGGCTGGACTACGACCAGGACTGGTCCGCGCACAGCCACGGCCGGGCGATCGACGCCATGGAGGTCCGCATCGATCTGTGCGGCAACGCCGACAAGCGGGCCCAGGTGGGCCGGCTGCGGGTGCGCGGCGCGTCCCAGGCGCTCGGGTACTACCGCAACCAGGACGCCTTCGACGCCGAGCTGACCGCGGACGGCTGGTTCGACACCGGCGATGTGGCGCGTGAGGACGGCCGCGGCGGCATCCGTGTGCTGGGCCGGGCCAAGGACGCCATCCTGCGCGACGGGGTCGTCGTTCCCATGGCCGAGCTGGAGGCGGTCCTCTCCGCGCATCCGAAGATCGCCGAGGCGACGCTGGTCGGGCCCAACGGGCGGACGGACGACCCGATCGTGGCCTTCGTCGTGCCGCGCGGCGGTGCCCGGCCCACGCTCCGGGAGATCCGGGAGCACCTGCTCGAACGCGGCCAGGACCCCCGCTTCGTCCCGGACCAGCTGGATCTCGTCGAGGCCCTGCCCAAGACGCTGACCGGCAAGGTCAAGAAGGGCGAGCTGCGACGGCGCCTCACCGGAGCCTGATCCCCGCACCGCCCCCGCGCCCGCCACGGCCCACCGGCCGCGGCGGGCGCAGCCGTCCCCGGACACCCGCCACGGCCGGCCGGGCCGCGGCGGGCACGGCCGTCCCCGGACACCCGCGCCGGGCCGGGCCGTGGCGGGCACGGCCCTCCGCGCGGACCGGCGCCCGTACGGCCGTCCCGGGCGAGGAGCGGGACCCGGACGCGCCGGCCGGCAGCCGGAACACGTCAGCCGGCGGCCGGAACACGTCAGCCGACAGTCGGAACGCGACGGCCGGCGGCGGGCGCGGGCGCCGGCCGTCGCGTCGAAGCCGGTGATCCGGGGCCTCGCTCCGGTACCGCGCGGAGCGGACCCCTCGCCTCGCGCCGCGTATCCCCGCCCGGCGCGACCCACCCCCCGCAAGGCCCCTCCTCCGCCCGGCCGCACCCCCTCGCCGCACCCCCTCGCCGCTCCTCCTCCGTCAGGGCGTACGCGACAGCGCGGCGGCACTGCTCCGAAGCAGTGCCGCCGCGCTGTCGCCGTGGGTGGTCCGGGCGGGTTACGCCGGTCCGGTCTCCGCATGCGGGAGTCCGTAGCTGTCCGCGATCAGGGACAGCGAGGCGAGGCGTTCCTCCAGGCCGTGGGAGTTGGAGGCGAGCATGATCTCGTCGGCCTCCGTGCGCTTCTGCAGCGCGTCCAGCCGCTCCCGTACCGTCTCCGGTGTGCCGTACACGGCGTGGTCGAGCCAGCCGCCGAGGATCTCCTGCTCGAACGCCGAGAAGACATGGGACCTGGCCTCCTCGGGGGTCGGCACCAGCCCCGGGTGCCCGCTCCGGAAGCGTGCCGTGGTCAACGCCCCGGTGAGCGCCTGCTCCCGGGCCTTCTCCTCCGTCTCCGCGGCGAACGCGAAGACACCCACGACGGCGTACGGCTCGGACAGCACCGCGGACGGCCGGAACATCTGCCGGTACAGCTCCAGCGCGGGGATCGTGTTGTGCGCCGCGAAGTGGTGCGCGAAGGCGAAGGGCAGCCCCAGCCGGCCGGCCAGCTGGGCGCTGAAGCCGGACGATCCGAGGAGCCACACCGTGGGCTGCCCCTCCGTGCGCCCCTGGACCGGCCCGGGCACGGCGTGCACCCTGCGGTACGGATGGCCCTGCGGGAACTCGTCCTTGAGGAAGGCGATGAGTTCGGCCACCTCGGCGGGGAAGGCGTCACCGGCCGCCGGCTCGCTGGTCCCGCGCAGGGCCCGCGCGGTCATCTGGTCCGTGCCCGGCGCACGCCCGAGCCCCAGATCCACCCGCCCGGGGGCCATCGCCTCCAGGGTGCCGAACTGCTCCGCGATGACGAGAGGAGCGTGGTTGGGCAGCATGACGCCCCCGGAACCGAGCCGGATCCGGGTGGTCTGCGACGCCAGGTACGCCAGGATCACCGCGGGGCTGCTGCTGGCGATGCCCGGCATCGAGTGGTGCTCGGCGACCCAGTAGCGATGGAAGCCGCGGGCCTCGGCCAGGCGGGCGAGCCGCGCGGTGGTCCGCAAGGCCTCCCGCGTGGTGTGGCCCTCTCCGACCGCTACCAGGTCGAGAACGGAGAGAGGAGCCGGAGCGCTGCCTCGCGCAGTGCCCTGGAGCGACCCGGTCGCCTGGTTGGCCATCCTTGGTGTCCCTTGTCGTCGCGTGTGCGTGTGCGTGGGTGCGTGTGTGCGTGTGTGCGCTGTGCCGGGCGGGGTGCGGTGGTGGCGCGCCCGGGCCCGAAGGCCCGGGCGTCCCGCGGAAGGAGCCGGGGGCTACTTCGGGAGCGGGGTGCCGTACTGGACCTGGTTCGCCAGCACGACACCGTGGCTGCTGACGTCGAGGACCATCCGGTCGCCGTTCTCGATCCGGAACCCGTCGTGGAACGTGGCCTTGTCCGCGCCCAGGAAGAGGTAGTTGACGAGGCCGGGACGGCGCAGCAGCGGGTGGGAGAAGAGATACTCCGCCATGTCCGGGATCCGGTGGAAGATGGAGTCGGCGCCGCACGAGAAGGGGCCCTGCCACGCCTTGCCGCCGTCGCGCTCGATGGTGACGGTGCCGGTGACCTTCTCCGGCGGGGCGTCCAGGAACAGCCAGGGGGCGATGGACGTCTCGCACAGTTTGGCGTACGGCGTCCAGGCCCACGGGTTCTGCCGGTGCAGGCCGATGTCGTTCAGGTCGTTGCCGAAGGTGTAGCCGGCGTAGTGCGGGATGCCCTGCTCGTCGTTGGCGTACACCAGCACCACCTCGGGCTCCTCCAGGAGCCAGACCGGGTCGTGCTGGGTGGTCAGCGGCTCGTCCGGCAGCCGCAGCCAGGAACCGAAGCCCTTGATGTAGTAGTTGGGCGGGGTGAACTCCTCGTCCGGCTCCGGGTCGCGGTCGAACTTGGAGCGGTGCGTGCCCATGAACCCGTTGATCAGCGAGTTGTTGGAGGCGGTCGGCAGCAGCGGCGGCAGGAACTTCAGCCCGGGATCGTCGAGTTCCACCTCGATCCGCTCGCCGCCCTCGGGCACGGCCGCACCCAGCTCCTCGGGGCCCTTGCCGGCGACGAGGGCCGCCTGCAACTCCCCGTCGGCCACCGGGTGCAGGGTGACGGATCCGCCCGGCGCCGCGATGCCGTGGCCCGCGTACCGGCGGCCCTGGTACTCGCACTCGAAGATGATGGACATGACTGTCAGGGTCTCCTCAGGGATCGGCGGGTGTATCGGTCGGCGCCGGGGCGGAAGGTGACCGCCCCGGACGCCGTGTCGGTTCGGCGCCCGGTCAGCGTCGGCCGGGGAAGCCGTGCGAGCGGGCCGCGAGCACGATGGCGAGGACCGGGACCAGCAGGATCAGCACGGTCCAGGGGAACGCTTCGGCCCCGACGGCGTTCAGGAGGATGCCGCCCGCGATGCCGCCGGCGGCCATCGCGACGTTCCACAGCGTCACCAGGATGGCCTGGGCGGCGTCGGCGGACTCCCCGCCCGCCTGACCGGCGGCGGTCTGCAGCAGCGTGGGCACCCCGCCCCAGCCGAGGCCCCACAGGGCGGCGGCGACGTAGACCAGGGCGTCGTTGCCGGAGAAGGCGCCCATGACCGCGACGGCGACGCCGACCAGCAGGGTGCTGACGATGGTCAGGGTGCGCAGGTGGGCGTGGATGTAGGTGCCGACGGCCCAGATGCTGATCAGGCAGGCGACGCCGAAGACGAGCAGGGCCGCGTCGACGTGGTCGCCCATGCCGATGTGGTCGAGGAAGCTGGCGACGTAGGCGTAGAGGATGGTGTGGGCCAGGACGAAGACCAGGGTGACGATCAGCACCGGGGTGACGCCCGGCACCTGAAGGGTCCGGCGCAGGGGGATCTTGCCGGAGGTCTGCTGGCCGGGGTAGTCCGGCGCGACCGCCGTGATCCACACCAGCAGCACCACGGTCAGCCCGGTTATCGCGAGGAACGCGGCCTGCCAGGAGGCCACCTGTCCCAGGAAGGTGCCCGCGGGGACGCCCAGGGACAGGGCGACGGGGATGCCGGCCATGGCGATCGCTATGGCGCGGCCCTCCTGGTGGGGGGCGACCATGCGGCGGGCGTAGCCGGCCAGCAGTGCCCAGGCCAGACCGGCGGCGACGCCGGCGACGAACCGGGCGACCAGGGTGAGGGGGTAGTTCGCCGACACGGCGGTGACGGTGTTGGCCACGGCGAAGCCGGCCATGGCGGTCAGCAGCAGCCGCTTGCGGGGCCAGGCCGAGGTGGCCGCGGACAGCGGGATGGCCGTGAGCACCGTGCCCAGCGCATAGATGGTCACCGTCTGCCCGGTGGCCGACTCGCTGGTGTGCAGGCTGGAACTCATGTCGGGCAGCAGCCCGGCGGGCAGGGTCTCGGTGAGACTCGTGATGAACACCGCGACGGCCAGCGCGAGCAGCGCCGAGAGCGGCAGCTTCTGCTCGGTGGCCGACGTCGCGTCGGATGATTCGGATGAGGCGAGCGAAGGGGCGGCGGTGCCGGTGGACGGCTCGGCGCTTGTCATGATCGGATGCTGAACCTTTGATGTGAGGGTCGAGCCGGACGGGGATGGCGCGGATCAGGGCCGGGGGAGGCGGGCGCCGGTGAGATCGGCCAGCGCGGCGCCGACCTGCTCCAGGTTCTTGCGGATCCACGGCAGTTCGAGCGGGTCCGGTGCGGCGAGCGCGGCAGTGCGCTGCTCGTCGTCCTCGCCGTAGAGGCGGCTGGTCGCGGCCCGGATCCGCAAGGGGTCGCCGGACTCTCCGAAGGCACTGGCCGGGAGCGTTCCGACGCCGTGGCGCTCGACGAGGAACCGGACCAGGTCCGTTCCGCCGTGCACGTCGTGGACCTGGGCCAGGTGATCGCGCAGCGGCCCGAAGTCGGGGTAGAGATAGCAGGTCGCCCGCACCGGTGCGAGGACCGCCCCCGCGTCGGTGAAGCGGTCGGCGACCGCACGCGCCACGGCCTCGTGCAGCCTGCGGGCGCTCGCGACGTGCTCGGTGATCTCCGGGGGCTCGCCCAGCGCGTACGCCGCCGCGGCCTGCATGGGCGCCGGCGGACTGGACCAGATCTGGCTGGCCACCGAGACGAGGCGGTCGTGCAGGGCGCGCCCCGTGTCGCTGTCGGGCAGCCGGGCCACACCGGTGCGCCAGCCCCCGACGGCCAGGTTCTTGGTGAGCCCGGTGGTGACGACCGTGCGCTCCGGGGCGTGCAGCGCCGGGGACTCGGCAGGCACCGAGGTGTCGTAGACGAGGTCGCAGTAGATCTCGTCGGAGACGATGACGAGGTCGAGCTCCCGGGCCGTGGCCGCGAGGCGGCGCACGGTGTCGGGCGAGGCGACGGTGCCGGTCGGGTTGTCCGGCAGCGTCACCACCACGCACCGGGGATCCAGGCCGTCGGCCCGCGCGGCGGCGACGGCCGCGCCCAGCAGCTCCGGGTCGGGCACTCCGCCCTGGCCCGGGGCGATCGGCACCGGGACGGGCCGGGCTCCCACGAGCCGGGCCTGCGCGGCGTAACTGACCCAGCTGGGTACGGGCACGACCACGTCCCCGCCGATCGCGAGCAGCAGCGCGAACAGCAGGGGCTTGCTGCCCGGCCCGGCCACGACGAGCCCGGGGTCGATCGCGAGACCGCGCCGCCCCCAGTACCCGGCGGCGGCGGCGCGCAGCTCCTGGCTGCCGGCCACGGGGCCGTACGCGTTCCGGTCCGCCGCGGCGGCCAGTCGGCGGCGCAGGGCGGGAAGCACCGGCAGCCCGATCTCCCCGCCGGCCATGTACAGCACCTGTTCCCCGGCGCGGCGCCTGCGGGCCAGGGCCTCGTCGGCGGCCAGGGTCGCCGACATGGGAATGGGCGGGGCATCGGACATGCCAGGGCTCCAACCGTGAAGAGGGACGGGACAGTCGGTCAGCCGTCGCGGCGTCCGGTGCGGCCCGGACGAGGGGCCGCGGGGACGCCGCGTGGGCCTGGTGCGGTCACTGGCCCCAGTCGCGCAGCTGGACCTCGACCATCTCCAGCGTCAGCCGTCCGTCCTGGATGTCCTCGACGCGGAGCGTGAGCATGCACTCCGGGCAGGCGAGGGTCTCGCCCTGGACGACCGGCGGGACGGTGAGATCGGTCTCGCACTCGGGGCAGGCGCCGGTGAGGGTGGCGCTGGACATGGCTCAACTCCATTCGGTGTGGTTCGTGTCGATCCACAACCCTCCAACGAGCCGCGGGAAAGAGTAAAGTCGGTCCCGTCAAATCTCTGTAGTGGATTGTCAAGGAATGTCAAGACCGGGCCGTGTTGCAAAATTGGCGTGGTGGAACGTCAAGTTGAGAAGATTGCCGCCGTCGGGGCCCGGGTCGCCCATTAACGTGCTGCCATGGACATTTTCCCGCTGCCCCGCCTCGGCCTCATAGTTCCTCCGGAAAACCCCATCGCGGAGCCGGAGTTCCATCGCCTGATCGGCTCCGAGGTGAATGTGTACACCTCGCGTTTCCCGCTGACTCCCGGAATGGGAGTAAAGGAAACGATGCTGAGCTACAACGACGTGCTTCCCGACATTCTCGGTTCGTTCGGCCGTATGCGTCTGGATGCCGCCGTGGTGGCGTGCAACGCGTCGCACTATCTCCTGGGCCCCGAAGGCGACCGCGCTTTCTGCGCCGAACTGTCGGAGCGCTTCGGCTACCCCGTGCTGTCGACCACACAGGCGATCCTCGCCGTGTGCGAGGCGTTCGGCATCACCCGCATGACACTCGTCTCGCCCTACTGGGCATGGCTCACCGAGACGTCCCGCTCCTTCTGGGAGGAGGCCGGCGTGACGATCGACCGCGTCGTCCTCGCCCCGGCCGTGCCGGCCCCGAAGGAGGAGGACCACGAGTTCGATCCGTACCGGGTGACGACCAGCACCATCCTCACGCAGATGCGCGAGGCGGGCGTCCCCGACGAGGGGGCCGTCCTGTTCACGGGCACGGGCATGGGCACGCTGACCGCCCTGGCCGAGCTGGACCGCGAGTTCGGCCGCACCACGCTGCTGACGTCCAACCTCGCGGCGGCCTGGTGGACGCGGCGCGCCGTGGGGGCCGCCGGCGCCCGGGTGCACCCGCTGCTGGAGCGGCTGGAACGCGGCACCGCACGCTGAGGCCCGCCCGGCCTCCCCCTCTTCCCGATCCGCACCGCACCCTCAAGGAGGCGCCAGCCGTGGCCGCCAACAGCGAAGCACAGACGTCCGATTCCCTCGTGGCCGTGGTCAGCGGCGGCGCGTCCGGCATCGGGGCGGCCGCGACGGCCGCCCTCCTCGCCCGGGGCGTCCGGGTCGCCGCCCTGGACCTGAAACCCGACGAGGTCGCCGCTCCCGCCGTCGGCATCGCCTGCGACGTCTCCGACGACACCTCCGTGCGCGACGCCGTCGCCGACGTCGCCGAGCGCTTCGGCCGCATCGACATCGTCGTCAACAACGCGGGCATCGCCGCGCAGGGCACCGTCGCCGACAACGACGACGACGAGTGGCTCCGCGTGCTGAACGTGAACGTCGTCGGCATGGTGCGGCTGGCCCGCGCCGCGCTGCCCCATCTGCGCAAGTCTCCCGCCGCCGCGATCGTCAACACCTGCTCCGTCTTCGCCTCGATGGGCGTGCCGCGGCGCGTCCTGTACTCCACCTCCAAGGGTGCCGTCCACTCGCTGACCCTGTCGATGGCCGCCGACCACGTGCGCGAGGGCATCCGGGTCAACGCGGTCGCGCCCGGCGCCGTCGACACCCCCTGGATCCAGCGCATACTGGCCCAGGCCGCCGACCCGCAGGAAGCGCGGGACGCGCTCAACGACCGGCACCCCCTCGGCCGTCTGGCCCGGCCCGAGGAGGTCGGCGAGGCCATCGCCTTCCTGGCCACGCCCGCCTCCTCCGGCACCACGGGCACGGTGCTGGCCGTCGACGGCGGCATCCACGATCTGCGCCTGTAGCCCGCGGCCCCACCGAGCTCCGTACCGCGCGGCGACGGGCTCGGGGGACCGGTGGCCGTCACCCGGTGGCCACCACTCGGCCGGCCGTGACCTGAGGCGGGTCGGGGAGCAGCGAGGCGAGGTGGTCCCGTACGAAGTCCGCCGCCCTCCTGACCGACTCCTCGGCCCCGGCCTCGTCTTCGAAGACGCTGGTGGAGACCATCACCCCGTCCCCGGCGTCGACCCAGTAGTAGGCCACGAATCCGGGGACCCGGCGCAGGACGGGCACGAATCCCTCGTCCACCCGGCGTCCCGCCTCGGCAGGATCGGTCACCCCTTCGTACCGCCGAACCACCGCGTACATACCCGAACTCCTCACGGATCCAGAGGTCCTCTCGCGCGAGACGACCTACCCCTCACCGTGCGTCCCTCGCTCGCGGCACGTCCGGAAGGCACCCGGACAGGCGCGGAAGGCACCCCGGACAGGCGCATCGAGGACCCGGGCCGGGTGTCCGCGGCGGCCCGGGACGGGGGAACCGCGGCCCGGTAGCCGGCTCAGGGCGCGGTGAACAGGGCCGGGAAGCGAGGGGCCAGCCAGGGCCGGGGGCCCCAGGCGAGGACCTGCCCCCGGGCGATGGCACGCCAGGGGCCGAGCCGGCCCAGCGCGATGAGCAGGAAGGCGACGGGATCGAGCAGGATGGTGCAGTCCGCGCGCCGCGGTGGCGCCCCCGGTGTCACCCGCACGGCGCCGTCGGCGAGGGACACGCCGAACGCCTCGCCCCCGCGCAGCCGGATCCGGTACCGGGCGGTGAGCCCGGCCGTCGCCGAGGGGTTCGCGACCCGCGGCATGACCGAGAGCATGAACGGCATGCACAGGCCCGCCCGTGCCCGGTCGACCATGTGCGGACGCCGCAGGGCGCGAGCCAGGTCGTATCCGTGGCCGAGCATGTGTGTGAGCAGGTACGACGCTAGAACGGACCGGTTCATCGGGCCCAGGGGAGTGGCGGGTGCCGGGCCGTCCGCCCCGGAGCGCGACACGGCGTCCAGGAACGCCTCGGCCTGCTCGGTGATCATCGTCGCCAGCGGTTCCGCCCGGCGTTCCCCGAAGCCGGCGAGGGACTCCGCGTTGGCTGCGGCGAGACTCCGGGGCGTGCCGTCGCCGTAGGGACGCTCCCGCCCGGCCGCCAGGTCGGCCATCAGCTCGTTGGCCATGGCGAGGTGCGCGGCGGCCTCGCCGACGGTCCACTCCGACCCCGGCACGGCCAGCGCCGTGTCGCCCGCGCTCCGCACCAGCGCGGCGATCTCCTCGGCGGTGCCCCGGATCGCCTGCCCCAGCCCCTCGGGCAGGGACCACGAGCCGTCCTGCCGTACCGTCGTGTGCACGTTGCCCGCTCCGCTCCCCACCCGCCCGGCGCGCCCGACGTGCCCGAGGTGCTGGTACCCAACCAGGCCCGAGGGCGCGCGGCAAGCCCCTGGACGCCCCGCCGCCCCTCGGAAGATCGCGGCGGCGTCACGGTTCGGCCCCCGACGACGCGCCTTCACCCTGGGCGCGCCGAGTGATCGGACCGGCCGCCGGTGCCGGGCACGCTCTTCATCCGGTCGGCGGGGCGGCCCGTCGGAGCGACGGGTCCTCCCGCGCCCACGGCCGGAGCTTCTCCGGGTTGCGGACCACCCAGATGCGGTGGACGTGTCCGCCGGAGATGCCGAACGAGGCCACGGTCTGGACGGCGCCGGCCCGCTGGGCCACCAGGCCCGGCACACCGTTGACCGACCGCTCCAGAAGTTCGAGCCCCGGAGCCTTGTCGGCGATGGCGACCATGTACTGGGCGATGAGCGCGCCGCCCTCGACCGGGCGCAGGACGGTGCCGACCATGCCGCCGCCGTCGGCGGTCATCACGGCGGCCGGGTCGAGCAGGCCGACGAGGGTGGCGATGTCCTTGGTCTCCCACGCCTCCTTGACGCGCCGCACCACGTCGCCCTGGCCGGCCGCCGTCACCGGAGCGCGCGCCGCGCCCACCCGCCGCCGGGCGGAGGCCGCCAGCTGCTTGCAGGCCGCGGGGGTCCGGCCGAGGACGTCGGCGATCTCGGCGAACGGGTACCGGAAGACGTCGTGCAGCACGAACGCCACCCGCTCGGCGGGCGTCGTCGACTCCAGGACGACGAGGAAGGCCATGGCCACCGACTCGTCCAGGACGATCTGGTCGGCGGGATCCCCGGGGCCGGTGTCGCCCGTGCGGTCCCACTCGGTGCGGTCGGGCAGCGGCTCGGGCAGCCACGCGCCGACATAGCGTTCACGGCGGGCCCGCGCCGAGCCGAGCAGGTCCAGGCAGATGCGGCTGGTCACCGTCGTCAGCCAGGCGCCGGGGGACAGGATCTCCTCCTGCCGGCCGCGCGGCAGCCCGTACCAGCGGGTGTAGGCGTCCTGCACGGCGTCCTCGGCCTCGGTCACCGAACCGAGCAACCGGTACGCGACGTTGATCAGCTGGCGTCGCTCGTCCGGTATCCCCGGTGTGCTGGTCCCGGCACTCCCCATGGTTCCGGCCGCCCCCCTCGCCTTACCTTTCGCGGGCCCGCTTCGTCGGACTGGTGAGACCTTATCGATCTACTGCCCGAGGGCGGAAAACCCGAGGGCGGAAAAGGGGACCGCGACATGGCCACTCAGGTGACGGCGACGGCGACGGTGGCGGCGACCGCGAAGGCACGGCGCACCGCCTCGTTCCTGCGGATCGCGATCGCCGTGCAGACCCTGACCATCTTCCTTCAGGCGGTCTCCGCGGGACTGCTGCTGACCGCGTCCTACGGAGAGACGCTGCACGGTGCCGGAGCCCGGGTGATGTACGGGGCGTCGATGCTGTACGTGCTCGCGGCGGTGCTGGCGTGGAAGCCGGGCGGCGGCTCGTCCCGGCCCGTCTGGCACGCGTCGGGTTTCCTCGTGCTCGCCTCGGTCCAGGTCGTGCTCGGCATCGCGCACGTCCCCTCGGTCCATCTTCCCCTGGGTGTCCTCATGTTCGGTCTGAGCGTGCTGGCGCTGGCTCGTCCGTCGCACCGACCGGCGTGAGCCCCGGACGCCGGTCCAGGGCCCGGCCGCGTCCGCCCGGTCACCCCGGGCGGCGGTCCCGCGCACCTCAGACGGCGGTCATGCGTACCGGCAGACGTTCGGGGCCGTTGACGACGATGGAGCTGAGGAGTGTCGGTTCGTCCTCCAGCGTGACCCGGATCGACCGGCTGAGCAGTTCGCCGTACAGCAACCGCATCTCGACCCGGGCCAGCACACTGCCGACGCAGAAGTGCTCGCCGAAGCCCAGCGCCAGGTGCCGGTTCGGCTGCCGCCGGATGTCGAACCGGTCCGGGTCCTCGAAGACGGACTCGTCCCGGTTGGCCGAGGGCAGCCAGAAGGTGACGCGATCACCGGCGGCGATCCGCCGGCCGCGGATCTCCACGGCGCGCGTCGCGGTGCGCATGATGTGGGTGGCGGTCGACGTCCACCGCAGGACCTCCTCCACCGCCGACGGCAGCAGCTCGGGGCTGTCCGACAGGAGCTGCCACTGGTCGGGCCGGCGCAGGAACGCGAGCATGCCGCCGGCGGTGGCGATCCGCGTGTTCTCGGATCCGCCGACGAGAAGGTTGTCGCAGTTCAGGATCACGTCGTCCGGTGAGAGGCGCTCACCGTCCACGCTCGCCGTGGCCAGCACGCTGACCAGGTCGTCGGCCGGATTCTTCGCCTTGTCCGCCTGGAGCGCCTCGAAGTAGCCGAGGATGTCCAGGTGGGCGAGGCGCCGGGTGAGCGGGTCACCGGCACCGAACGCGTCGCTGGTGAGCGTAAAGAGCTTCTCCCAGTCGGCGCCGGGGATCCCCATCATCTTGCAGATCACGTACAGCGGAAGACGGGCGGCGACGTCCGTGACGAAGTCGCACGTCCCCCGTTCCAGCGCGTCGTCCACGACCTGGCGTACGACGCTCTGGACGTCCTCCTCCATGGCCCGCGCCGACCGCAGGGAGAACCAGCCGTCGACCAGCCCGCGCAGCTGACGGTGCCGGGGCGCGTCGGTCAGCGCCAGGGTGCGGCCGCCGCCCGGGTCGGCGCCGTGGCTCTCGGGGCGCAGCAGGATGCCCTGGGCGGAGCTGAAGGCGGCCGCGTCCCGGTAGGCCGCGCGGATGTCGTCGTACCGGGTCAGGACCCAGAAGCCCGGGTACTGCGTCGGCTCGTGCCAGTACACCGGCTGGTGGGCCCGCAGCCAGCGCCACTGGACGAAGGGGTCGCCCTTCGCGTACAGCTCGGGATCCACCAGATCGATGACCGGGGGCTGCTCGGCGGACTCGGTCTGCATGCGGGTGTCTCGCCCTTCTGCTCGGCGTCTCAGAGGGACACGGTCGGATCGGGAAGCGCCTGGAGGGCCAGACGCTCGTCTGCGCGCGGTGTGACGGGGGTGGTGTCGCGCGAGACCAGGAACGCGGGGCGGGTGGGGCGCACCGGAGCGTTGGCCACCGCGTTGTAGGTGATGAGCAGCAGCGCGCGACGGTCCGCGGACACGTTGTTCGACGACGAGTGGACGATGCTGGGATGGAAGACCTGGACGGAGCCCCGCGGGCCCACGAACAGCTTGCGCCCGCTCTCCTCGGCGAGCGCCCCGGCCCGGTCCGCGTCCACGGTGTACGCGAGGTCGGCGGAGACATGGCTGCGCCAGTCGGACTCCGTACCGTCCGCGCGCCCTTCGGGCAGGTCGAGCAGGCCCAGGCGGTGCGATCCGGGGATGGCCATGAGCGGCCCGTTGTCCTCGTGGACGTCGTCCAGCGAGATGGCGATGTTCACGGCGTCCGGGCGCCGCATGCCGTCCTCCTCGTGCCAGAACGCGAAGTCCTGGTGCCACGGCCAGGCCGCCCCCTCGTGGGCCTGCTTCAGGTTGACCTTGAACTGGTAGACGTACACGGGCCCGCCGATCAGCTCCTCGGCGAGCTCCACGAGGTACGGATGACGCACGAGCGCCGCGCACACCTCGTCGAACGCGTGACAGCCGTGGATCGCCCGGACGGTCCCGCCGTCCTTCTCGTGCACCACCTCCGGCCTGCGCTCGCGGCTGATGGCGAGGGTCCGCTCCCGCAGCAGCGCCACGGCGGCGTCGCCGAAGCGGTACGGCGGCTCGCACCAACCGTCCCTCTCGTACGCGGATTTGAGACCGACGTGCGGGGCGGCGCCGATGCTGGCCATGAGCGGGAACCTCCTGTGTGGGGCGGAAACGGGCGGAGTGGGGGCGGCGGAGGCCGGGCGGCCGTCAGGCGGCCGTCAGCACGAGGGCCGCGTTCTGGCCGCCGAAACCGAAGGACGTGCTGAGCGCGGCGCCCGCGGTCACGTCCCGGGGCTTGTCCACGACCAGGTCGAGCTCGCCGGCCGCCGCGTCCACCCGGTCCAGGTTCGCGGTGGCCGGCACCCGCCGGTGTGCCAGCGCCAGGAGCGTGAAGGCCGCCTCCAGGGCACCCGACGCGCCCAGGGCATGTCCCGTCAGGCTCTTGGTGGCGGTCACCGGGGGAGCGTGCGGGAAGACCCGGCCGAGCATGGCCGCCTCCGCCTCGTCGCCGAGCTGGGTCGCGGTGCCGTGGGCGTTGACGTGCCCGATGTCGGAGGCCGTCATGCCCGCGTCGGCGAGCGCCGTGCGCGTGGCCAGCTCCGTGCCCCGTCCTTCGGGATCGGGCGTGGTGAAGTGGTAGGCGTCGGCGGAGGCCCCGAAGCCCGCGACGTGGCCGTGGACGCGGGCGCCGCGCGCCCGCGCTTCGTCCGCTCGCTCCAGCACGAGGATGCCGGCGCCCTCGCCGAGCACGAAGCCGTCCCGGTCGGCGTCGAAGGGACGGGACGCCTCGGCCGGTGCCCCGACCCGGGTCGACAGCGCCCCCATACGGCTGAAGCCCACGCTGGTGGCGCGGGACCGGCCCGATTCGGCGCCGCCGACGACCGCGATGTCGCAACTGCCGGACAGCAGCAGATCACGGCCCAGACCGATGGCGGTGGCGCCGGACGCGCAGGCCGTGCTCACGCTCAGGCTGGGGCCGAACGCCCGCAGGTCGCCGCTGATCTCACCGGCCGCCAGGTTGGTCAGGCAGCGCGGTATGAACAGCGGCGAGACACGGTCGTGGCGCTCGGCGGCGAACTGCTTGAACTGCTTGTCGAAGTGGCGGGTGCTCGTGCCGCCCACCCCCAGCACGACCGCGACCCGGGCACCGTCCCAGGAGGCGGGGTCGAGGCCGGCGTCGGCGACGGCCTGCCGGGCCGCGACGAGCGCCATCTGCGCGTACGGTTCGAGCCGCCACGCCAGCGCGCGCCCCAGCAGCGCGTCCGCGTCGAAGTCCGGCACGGCGCAGCAGAAGTCGACCGGCAGCCCCTCCAGCAGACTGTCCGTGGCGGCCGCCGAGACCCCCGCGAGCAGTCCGGCCCAGGTGGCGTCGAGGCCGGTGCCCAGCGGGGAGACCAGGCCGAGGCCGGTCACCGCCACGGCGGGGCGGGCGCTCACGACGTGGCCTCGGCCGTGCCGTTCCTCGCGGCCGCCACGAGGGCCACCGCCTCCCCGATGGTGCTGTCCGGCGTCAGTTCCAGCGGCGGGACCCCGTACTCCTCGTCCAGGACCACCGAGAACTCGACCAGGGCCAGTGAGTCGATCCTGAGCTCGACGAAGGTCACGTCGGGCGTGATGATCGACTTGTCGATGCCGAGCGTATCCGAAAGCCGCTGGGCTACCTCGTCGTGCAGATCGGACATCGGACGTCCTTCCAGGAATGACCAGAGAAGCGCGCGCCATCGGTTTACCGGAGCGGTGAGCGGCGCATTTTCACCGTGAATGCGGGCCGGCGCCGCACGCTGGTCGGCGGCGAAAGCGGGCTGCTCGCGGCATTTCCGACGGGAGTGTGCACGAGCGAACTGTTGGGCGTGCCCGGCAGAGTGCTCGGCCGTCGACCCGCCGTGTACGTGATGAATCGGGACCCTAGGCCACGATCCCCGCCGTGGCAAGCGTCAACTCCCCCGGCCCGCACCGCGATAGATGAGTGAAAACGAAGCGATAAAACGCATGCGCATGGTGGACGGCGGCGCAATATCACGGGGAGATTTGCCGATGCAGAATTCGCTGGCCGCGCTCGAAGAGCCGGACGTACCGAAGGGGTTGCCGATCGGTCCGCTGCCGATCGACTGCGACCCCGACGACACGACACCGATCCGCTGGGTGCGCATGCCGAACGGCGCCGGCTGCTGGGCCGTGTCCGACTACCGGCTCGCCCGTCAGGTGCTCGCCGACCCGCGGTTCAGCCGCGCCGCCGCCCTGGCGCCGGACGTGGCCAGGGTCGCCAGCATCGACCCGTCACCCGACTCCATCATCAGCCTGGACGGCACGGCCCACGCCCGGCTGCGCAGGATCGTGGCCGGAGCCTTCACGGAACGCCGGGTCACCGCGCTGCGCCCCGTGATCGAGGACCGCGTGCGCGAACTCCTGGACGAGCTTGCGGCCGGGGACCAGCCGGCCGACCTGGTCGCCGGACTCGCCGCGCCGCTGCCGCTGAGCGTCCTCTGTCACATGCTCGGCATCCCGGTCACCGACCAGGAGAGCTTCCGGGAATGGGTGCCGGTCCTCTTCGACCTGGACGGCGCGGGCCCCGAGAACCGGGCCCGCGCTTTCCGGATCACCCACTACATGGCGAAGCTCATCGGGCAGAAGCGGCGCGAACCGGGTGACGACCTGATCAGCGCCCTCATCCAGGCCGCCGACACGGAAGGCAGACTGACCAACCGCGAGCTGGTCACCCTGTCACTGTCGCTGCTGATGGCCGGGTACGACTCCACCGCCGACCAGATCACCCTCGCCTTCCTCGGCCTGCTGCACGATCCCGCGCGCGCGGACGCCCTGCGCGCCGACCCCGGCCTCGTCCCCGCCGAGGTGGAAGAGCTGCTGCAGACCAACTCCTCGGCCCCCTTGAGCTTCAGCCGCGCGGTCACCGAGCCCGTGCGGGTGGCGGACGTGACGATCCGCCCGGGGGAGCCGGTCCTGGTCTTCCTCCTGGGCGCCAACCGCGGCCTGCGCAGATCCGAGGGCACGCCGGCCGGAGCCCATCTCGCGTTCGGGCACGGAGTGCACCGGTGCCTCGGCGCCCCCCTGGCGCGACTCCAGCTCGCCACGGTGATCCGGCTGACGCTGGACCGCTTCCCCCGCCTCGAACTCGCCGAGGACGTCGACGGCCTGCACTGGAAGCCCGCCGCGGCCACCCGGGGTCTGACCCGGCTCCACGTGCGCTGCTGAATCGGGCGTCCACGGCACTCCGGCACACGTGCCGGCCGGCCGCCCATGGGGGTCGGCCCACACTGTGAGACGTGTGCCTATAGTGATCCACAGTTCCACTTGCTAGGGAATAACAGGCGGGATAATGGGGGAAATCTGGCATGACCTCTTGCGAGGCTGACCAACTGGAAGTGACGGGCTGTCAACGGATAGCGATATCGGCATTGGGGACACTCCTGGCGACCGTCAATGGCCGCCCGGTGACGATTGCCGGACCGCGACAACGCACCATCTTCGCGATGCTCGCCCTGGCCTGGGGCAGAGTCGTATCCGTGGACAGTCTGGTCGATGCGGTGTGGGGGGTCAGACCGCCCACCACAGCCCGTACTCAAGTGGCCATCTGCATAGGAGCTTTGCGTAAAGCGTTCCGTGCGGCTGATGTCAGGGAACCGGTCATCCTGACCACGCACCCGGGATATCAGCTCGTGACCGACGCCTGTTCCTTCGACGTCCGTGACTTCGCCGCGATGGCGGCCGACGCCGCCGACAGCGCCCGGCAGAGCCGCCTCGACGACGCCGTCGGCCTCTACCGCAAGGCGCTCGACCTGTGGACCGGGCCCGCCCTGTGCGGCGTCGCCGGACGGCTCGTCGAGGACGAGGCCACCCGCCTGGAAGCCGAACGCCTCGCCGTCTACGAGGCGTTGTTCGACGCCGAGCTGTCACTCGGCCGCCACAACGAGGTACTGCCCGAGCTGTCCGCGGTCGCCGACGACCACCCCCTGCACGAGAAGCTGCGGCACAGCCTGATGCTGGCCCAGTACCGCTGCGGACGCAGGGCGGAAGCGGCCGAGGGATTCCGCAGCTGGCGCCGCCGCTTCGTCGACGAGATCGGCATGGAGCCCAGCGCCTCGATCCACCAGCTGCACAACGCCATCCTCCAGGACGCGCCCGGACTCGCCCTGCACGCCGAGGCGGCGCCCCACCCGGATCGCCGCACCATCCCGGCGGAACTGCCCGCCGACGTCCCGGACCTCATCGGACGGCACTCCGAACTCCGCGCGCTCGACGCTTTGCTGGACACCCCGCCCGACGGTCCCCCGATCCGGACCGGCGTCGTGGCCGGCACCGCCGGGGCGGGCAAGACGAGTCTCGTCGTGCACTGGGCCAGCCGCGCCTGGGAGTCCTTCCCCGACGGGTTGCTCTACGCCGACCTCTCCCAGTACGAGTGGAGCCACGAAGCGGCCACGGTGCACTCGCTGCTCCACCGTTTCCTGCGCGTCCTCGGCATTCCCGCGGAGAGCGTGCCCGAACGGCTCGACGAGTGCGTCTCGTTCTACCGCAGCCTGCTCGCCGAGCGCCGCGTCCTGGTGGTCCTCGACAACGCGCGGACACTCGCGCACGTCCAGCCGTTCCTGCCCGGCTACGGCGACTCACGGCTCCTCGTGACCACCGACGGACGCCAGGACCCGCTGGCCGTCGGCCGCGGAGCGGTCCGCGTCGACCTGGACGCACTCTCGCTCCCCGAGGCCGCGGACCTGGTGACGAGGATGGTCGGCGAACGGCGCGTCCTGGACGACCCGCGGGCCGTGCGGGAGCTGAGCCGCCTGTGCGGCGGGCTGCCACTGGCGCTGCGGGCCGCCGCGGGACGTCTCATCGCCAAACCCCACTGGTCCGTACGGCACTTCGTGTACCGCCTCGCCGAGGCGGACCGGCGACTGGAGGAACTCGGCGCCGGCGGCGTCGAACTGCGGGCCGGGTTCGAGCGCGCCTACAGCGGCCTGACCGCCGACGCGGCCCGCACCTGCCGCATGCTGGGGCTCCTCGACACCCCGTACTTCACCGCGGACACGGGCGCCACCCTGCTCGCCGTCGACCCGGCCGACGCCGAAGACGCCATGGAACAGCTCTTCGACATGCATTTCGTCCGGGTGGCCGGCGTGGGCCCCGGTGGGACGCTGCACTACGCGTTCCACGAGCTGGTGCGTCTGTGCGCCCGGGAGAAGGCGCTCGCGGAGGAGACCGAGGACGAGCGGTACGCCGCTCTCAGCCGCCTTTCCGAGGCACAGCTGGCCCGTTCGTGAACGAAGGGGGCGCGGCCCGTTCGTGAACGATCGGGCCCCGGCCTGTTCGTGAACGATCGGGCCCCGGCCTGTTCGTGAACGATCGGGCCCCGGCCTGTTCGTGAACAAAGGAGTCCCGGCCTGTTCGTGAACAAGGGGGTCCCGGCCTGTTCGGGAACGAGGGGGCCGCGGCAGGTCCGCGATCGATACCGATATTCCGTCGATAAACCGCCCGCTTAACGTCCACGGTGTCAGCGGAAGGGGCCGCCAGGGCCCGGGTCACCCGGCACAGAAAGGTACTGGTGTGGAGACAGGGCCGCCTGGAGCGTTCTGGCAGCGAGTGCTCGCGGGCAGCGGGTACACGCCGCTGCCCCGGTGGCCGGGGGACTCGCCGCGGCCCGTCGCGGTCGCCGGCCGCCGGGTGCCGCCCGCGACGCCCGGCGCCCCCGCGGCGGTGCACGTCACCCTCCCTCCGAAGACCGCGCGGGCCCTGAAGCAGCTGTGCGAGCGGTCCGCGGTGGCCCTGGACACCGCCGTCCTCGCCGCGTGCGCCAAGGTGCTGGCACAGGTCACCGCCGACCCGGCCGTGGTCTGCGGATACCGGCCGCGCGCCGGTGACGGGCCGGTGCCCTGCCCGGTCGCCGTCACCGACGGCACCTGGTCCCGGCTCCTCGCCGACGTGGCCCGCACCGAGTCGGAGCTGGTCCGGCACCTCCCGGACTACACCGAACCGCCGCCGTCCTCCGGCGAAGCGGGGACCGCCCCCCGCGGCCCCCTCTTCGACGCGGTCTTCGTCGCGGGCCGCGCCCCCCGCGACGAAGACCTTCCGGCGGACGCCGTCCTCGCGGCGGGACTGTCCCGGGACGGCGACGCGCTGACGCTCGTCCTCCGCCACCGCCCGCGGGCCGTGGGCGGCGATCAGGCGGGACGCCTCGCCACGTACCTGCTCGCGGCGCTGCGCGCGCTCACCGAGGCACCGCGGACGTCCCACCACGAGTGGAGCCCGGTACCGGAGGAGGAAGTCGCCCACCAGGTGCACGAGTGGGCCGGACCGGTACGGGAACTGCCCGACCGGCGCGTCCACGAACTCTTCGAGGAACAGGTGCGGCTGCGCCCCGGCGACGTAGCCGCCGTGCACGGCACCACGGCGTGGACGTACGCGGAGCTCAACCAGCGCGCCAACCGGATCGCGCACACCCTGCTGGAAGCCGGACTGCGCGCCGAGGACGTGGTCGGCGTGGTCATGGAACGCGACCTGGAGTGGCTCGCGTCCGTGCTCGCCGTCCTCAAGGCCGGCGGCGTCTACCTCCCGGTGGAGCCGCAGTTCCCCGCCCACCGCGTGACGGACATGCTCCGGCGGGCCGGCTGCCGGCACGTCCTCACCCGCCGTGGCGTCTCCCCCGCCCTCGGCACCGCCGCGGCCCCGCTGCCCGGCCTGCGCACCGACCACGTCGAGGAACTGCTCGCCGCCCCGGGCCCGGTGACCGACCCGAAGGTGCCGGTCGCGGCCCGCCAGAGCGCGTACCTGTACTTCACCTCCGGCTCCACCGGCACCCCCAAGGGCGCCGTGTGCGAGCACGCGGGATTCCTCAACCACCTCCTCGCCAAGATCGAGGACCTGGGGATCACGGAGGGCACCGTGGTGGCGCAGACCGCGCCCCAGTGCTTCGACATCTCGCTGTGGCAGCTCGTCGCGGCGCTCGCCGTCGGCGGCCGTACCGTCATCGTGGACCAGACCGCCGTCCAGGACGTGGCGCTGCTCGTCGACACCCTCGACCGGGAGAACGTCGAGATCCTCCAGGTGGTCCCGTCCTATCTGGAGACGATGCTGGCCGAACTCGACCGTGCCCGGCGGCGGCTGCCCCGGCTGCGATGCGTGTCGGCGACCGGTGAGGCCCTGAAGAAGGAACTGGTCGAGCGCTGGTTCGCCGCCTGCCCCGAGGTGCCGCTCGTGAACGCGTACGGGCTCACCGAGACGTCGGACGACACCAACCACGAGGTGATGCGGCGGGTACCGGACCGGACCTCGGTGCCCCTGGGCCGGCCGATCGCCAACGTGCGGGTGTACGTCCTCGACGAGGCACTGCGGCCCGTCCCGCTCGGTTCGCCCGGGGAGATCGCCTTCTCCGGTGTCTGCGTGGGCCGCGGCTACGTCAACGACGAGGAGCGGACCCGTGCCGCCTTCGTCCCCGATCCGCTGGTGCCGGGGGAGCGGATGTACCGCTCCGGGGACTTCGGCCGCTGGCTGCCCGACGGCCGCCTGGAGTTCCTCGGGCGCCGGGACGCGCAGGTGAAGATCCGCGGGTTCCGGATCGAGATCGGCGAGATAGAGAACGCGCTGCTGAGGATCCCCGGAGTACGCGACAGCGCGGTGATCGTGGTCGGCACCGAAGAGCGCCGGCAGCTCGCCGCCTTCTGCACGGGCACCGGGCACTCCGCCGACCGGCTCGCGGCGGCGCTGGGCGAGACCCTGCCCGGCTACATGGTGCCCCACCGCTTCCACCACCTGCCCGAGCTTCCCCTGACCGGCAACGGCAAGACCGACCGCAAGGCGCTGGCCCGGATCGCCGAGGCGCCGGACGCCCCCGACGGCCGGCCGGCGGCCACCGAAGCCGACGGCACGGCCCCGAGCAGCGACACCGAGCGCAGACTGGCCGGACTGTGGGCCGACGTCCTCAAGATCCCGGCCGCCGGCATCCGCCGCACCTCGGACTTCTACGCCCTGGGCGGCACCTCGCTGTCCCTCATCCGCCTGGCCATCGGCCTCGACCGCGCGCTCTCGCCCCTCGAACTGCGTCAGACCCCGCTGCTGGCGGACCTGGCGGCGCTCCTCGACGCCAAGACCGCGGCCATGGCCACCGACGCCCCGAAGGGGACGGCTGACACCGATGACTGAAGTGACGACGCCCTCGACGTCCGAGGTCCTGCCCGACGACTCCCGGCTAGTCCTGGCACCGGGGCGCCCGCCGGTCCTCCGGCTCGGGCCCGGGGAACCGCCCGCCACCGCCGTACGGCAGCTCCTCTCCCGTCACGGCGCCGTCGTCCTGCGCGGACTGGGCCTCGCCGCACCGGCGGACCTGGCGGCCGTGGCCCGTGCCCTCGGAGTGACACCGATGGTGGAGCGGGAGGGCTTCGCGGTCCGTGACGACCTCGGCCAGGGCGTGTACTCGGCGTCGCGGTGGCCCGCCGACGAGCCGATGTGCATGCACCACGAGCTGAGTTACGCCGACGAGGTACCGGGCATCGCGCTCTTCGGCTGCCTGCGCGCGCCGCGGCAGGGCGGAGCCACCGCCCTGGCCGACGCGCGGCAGGTCCTCGCCGCCCTCCCCGCGGACCTCGTCGCCCCGTTCGAGGAACACGGCTGGCTGCTCGCCCGGCACTACGGCGAAGTGGGACTGAGCTGGGCGGAGGCCTTCCGCACCGACGACCCCGAGGCGGTGTCCGCGTACTGCCGAGAGCACTGCGTGGACCACCGCTGGCTGCCGGACGGATCGCTGCGCACGGTGCAGCGCCGGGCGGCGGTCGTCCGCCATCCGGCCCTCGGGGAACGTCTGTGGTTCAACCAGATCGCGTTCCTCAACGAGTTCACGATGGACCCGGCGGTCCGCGAGTACCTCGTCTCCCTGTACGGCCCGGAAGCGCTGCCCTTCACCACCTTCCACGGCGACGGAACCCCCGTGCCCGAACCGGTGGTCGCGGCCGTCAACGACGCGTACGCCACCGTCACGGTCAGCGAACCGTGGCAGGAGGGCGACGTACTCGTCGTGGACAACCTGCGGACGGCGCACAGCCGCGAGGCGTACCGCGGCGAACGCGACATCATCGCCCTCTTCGGCGATCCGGTGCGTCTTCCCGGGCACGTGCGGCCCGGTGCCTCCGACTGAGTACCGGACCTGGCGCTCGGCAGGCACGTCCACGACACGGTCGTGGCGTCGGACGAGCTGCGGGTCGTGGACGGCTTCTTCCACGACATGCGACGTTACGGCTGAGGCGGGGAGCGGGCACCCGCTCCGTCCGGAGCCCGCCGGGCAGTGGCCCGCCGGGCCGCTCAGATCACCCCGATCCGGCCGGAACTCCCGACCGAGGCCGGATAGCAGTACGCGGCGCGCCGCGTGGACAGCAGCAGCGCGCCGCGCGCCTGCGCCAGGCGGGACGCGTGACAGGCCGCGAGCACCTCGGCGCCCTCGACCCGCTGGTCCGCGCAGCGGGCGTAGAGCTTGCCCGCGGACACCGCCTCGTCCGGGGAGAGTTCGAGAATGTCGACACCGCCCCGGTCGACGAGGCTCTGCACCGAGGTGCCGGTGCCGAATTGATGTCCCTTCGTGCAGTACTCGTCCCAGCAGGTGCGCATCGCACAGGACACCGCGAAGGTCACGGAGGGTATGACGAGACGGAATTCCCTGGCACTGATCGCCGCTTTCAAGGACGACGCGGCCGGGGTGTGGCCGGTCGCAATCTGGTACAGGGCGAAGGAATCGGCGACTGCGTACCCGTCTGAAGTTCCCAGAAGGCCGTGCAGTTCCACTGATGCTCCCCTCGGTCGCAGGGCAGTTACGTGACGGTAGGCGGAATGATAGCGCCTGGCCGCGCCCACCGGGCCGTCAACTCGACCGTGGATAACGGCAGATGGTGCCGCGATATCGAAGTGATGCAAGCCCGTGATGGGCTGGACAGAACGGCCCATTATCGAAATCGAGGTTGTGCTGTGACGAACCCTTTTGAGAATGCAGAGGGAAAGTTCCTCGTCGTGCTCAACGACGAGGAGCAGTACTCGCTGTGGCCCGCCTTCATCGAAGTCCCCGGAGGATGGCGGGTCGTTCTTGACGAGACCGACCGGCAGTCGTGCCTCGACTTCATAGAGAAGAACTGGACCGACATGCGCCCCAAGTCGCTGCGCGACGCCATGGACGCCCCCGCCTGAGGAAACTCCTCCGCCAGGGCGGCCGCCGCGGGCGCGCCCGTCCTGGCCCGTTCTTCCCTTTTCACCGTTCCGGATTCGAGACTCATGGGGTAGGTAACAGGTGTCTGGCACTGGAGCCGCTCGCCGGCCGCTGTCCGCCGCACAGTCGGGCGTCTGGTTCGCCCACCAACTGGGCGTCACGGACCTGGACTTCAGTCTCGCCCAGTGCGTGGAGATCCGCGGCGACATCGACGTGGAGCTGCTGACGGCGGCGATCCGGGCGGCCCTCCACGAGGCGGAGGCCCTGCGCGTCCGCTTCACCGAGGACGCGGACGGCGTGTGGCAGACACCCATGCCCGTTCCCGACGACGCCGTGTCCTTCCATGACGTCTCGGCGGACCCCCACCCCGCCGAGACCGCCCTGCGCCGGATGCGCGAGGACCGCGCCCGCTCCGTCGACCTCCTCGCGGAGCGGCTGTACGAACTCGCCCTGTTCCGCCTGGCACCGGACCACCTCCTCTGGTACACACGCGCCCATCACGCCGTCGTCGACGGCCACGGCGCCGGCCTGTTCACCCGCCGCGTCGCCGAGATCTACGCCGACCCCCACGGCGACTCGCCGTTCGGTTCCCTCGCCGCCCTCCTCGCCGAGGACCGGGAGTACCGGACGTCGGCGGACTTCACCGCGGACCGCGCCTACTGGGAGACCCGGCTGGCCGACCGCCCCGCCAGGTTCAGCCTGTCGCGGCGCACCGCCACCTCCCGCGGCTCGTCGCTGCGCGCCACCACGAGCCTCGCGACGCCGCTCAACGACGCACTCCTCGCCGCCGCCCGCGCCGCCCGCACCCACTGGTCCGTGGTCCTCACGGCCGCCGTCGCCCTGTACGCGCACCGCATGACCGGCGCCCGCGACCTCACCCTCGGCTTCCCCGTCACCGCCCGGGTCAGCCTCACGGCCCGCCGTACCCCCGGCATGACCGCGAACGTCGTCCCGCTGCGCCTGAGCGTCTCCGCCGCCGACGACTTCACCGGCCTCCTCACGCGCACCGGGCAGGTCGTCAAGGAGGCGCTGCGGCACCAGCGCTACCGCCAGGAGGACCTGCAACGCCACTTCGAGGCCGCCACGGACGGCTCGGGCTCCTTCGGCCCGCTGGTCAACATCATGACCGCGGACGACGGCCTCGCCTTCGGCACGTGTTCCGCCCGGCTCCTCAACCTGGGCAACGGCCCCCTCGACGACCTGGCCTTCGACGTCTACGGCACCGCCCGCGGCGAAGGAATCGTCATCCACCTCGACGGCAACGACACCCTCTACACCGCCGAGGAACTCACCGGGCACCTGGAACGCTTCGAGCACACCCTGGCCGCGGCGCTGGCCGACCCCGGCAGTCCCGTGGCCGGGCTGGACCCGCTGCCGCCGCGGGAACGGCAGCTCGTCCTCGGCACGTGGAGCGGCGCGGCCGGTGAGGCGGCTCCCGCGACGACGGTCACGGAGACGGTCGAGGAGCAGGTCCGGCGGACCCCGGGCGCCCTCGCCGTGACCTCCGCGGCCGGCGAGCTGTCCTACGCGGAACTGAACGCCCGCGCCAACCGTGTCGCCCGCCTGCTGACCGAGCGCGGCGCCGGCCCGGGACGTACCGTCGCTCTGGCCCTGCCCAGGTCCCCGGAGTGGGCCGTCGCGGCGCTCGCGGTGGCGAAGACGGGCGCGGCCTGCCTGCTCGCGGACCCCGAGGCTCCGGCCGGCGCCGACGACGCCCCGCGAGCCGTGTGCGCGGTGACCTCCGTACACACCCGCACCCCGCTCCCGCCCACCCTGCCCCGCATCGTCCTGGACGCGCCGGACACGGCCGCGATCCTCGCCCGTTTCCCGGACACGGACGTCACCGACGAGGACCGCACGACCGCCCTGCTGCCCGCCCATCCGGCGCAGGTGAGCCACCCGGAGGGCCTCACCACCTCGCACGCCGCGTTCACCGATCGGCTCGGCCGGCTGCGGACCGGCCACCCGCGCCACCCCGGCGACCGCGCCCTGCACGGCACCGCGTCCCTGTGGGCGCTCTGGTGGGCGCTCGGCAGCGGAGCGACCCTGGTGCTGCCGCACCCGGGCCGGTCCCGTCCGGCCCCGGGCGCGTCCCCCTCCGACGCGGCGCGCACGGCCGCCGCTCTCGCCGCGGACATCAGCGCCCACGGCGTCACCACCCTGCACACCACCCCCACGGTGCTGGCCGCGCTCCTCGACGAGCACGCGGCCGCCTGCACCTCCCTGCGCACCGTCGTCTGCGCCGGCGAACCCCTGCCGGCCTGGCTGCCGGCCCGCTTCCGCGACACCCTGGGCCAGGCCGCCCTGAGCGCCGTCCACATCCCGGCCGGGGCCGGCGTCCCCGCCGTCGTCCGGGCCGACGGCACCGGCCACGGCAGCGGCGGCGCGGACCTCGGCCGCCCCCTGGCCGGCACCCGCGCCTACGTACTCGACGAACGGCTGCGCCCGGTCCCGGCCGGCGTCACCGGCGAGCTGTATGTGACGGAGGAGGCCGCCGCCCTCGGCTTCCCGGGCCGGCCGGCCGACACCGCCGGGTTCCTCGTCGCCGACCCGCACGGCCGGCCCGGCGGGCGGATGCGGCGCACCGGGGACCTGGCCCGCTGGCGTGCCGACGGCACCCTCGAACACGCCGGCTCCGCGGACCGGACCGCCCCGCCGGACCCGGCCGCCGACCCCGCTTCCGCCGAGGCCGCCCTGCTCACCCACCCCCAGGTCGCCCAGGCGGCCGTCCTCGACCGGGACGACGCCGCGGGCACCCCGGTCCGCGTGGCGTACGTGGTGCCGCGCTCCGGTGCCACCGTCGACCCGGACGCGGTCCGGCGCCACGCGGCCGAGCGGCTGCCCGAGTCGCAGGCCCCGACGGCACTGGTCGTCCTCGACGCGTTCCCCGTGACCGCGCACCACCTGCTCGACCGGGCGGCCCTGCCGCTCCCGGCCGGGGAAGCGGCACCGTCCCGCCGCACGGCCCGCAACCCCAGGGAGGCGGAGCTGTGCCGCGTCTTCGCGGAGGTACTGGGCGTCGACACCCCCGGCATCGACGACAGCTTCTTCGACCTCGGCGGGCAGTCCCTCACGTCCGTCCGGCTGCTGAGCCGGGTCCGCACGGAGTTCGGGGTCGAGCTTCCCGTGCGCGCGCTGTTCGAGGCGCCCACGGTGGCCCAGTTCGCACAGCGGCTCGACGAGGCGGAGCGCTCCACCGCCCAGGCCCTGGTCCCGGCCGCGCGTCCGGACGTGATCCCCCTTTCCTTCGCGCAGCGCCGTCTGTGGTTCCTGAACCGCCTCGAAGGGGCCGACTCGTCGGCGTACAACATGTCGTTCGCCGTACGCCTCACGGGCACCCTGGACCAGGACGCCCTGGCCGCCGCGCTGCGGGACGTCGTGGAGCGGCACGAGAGCCTGCGGACCCTCTTCCCCGAGGGCCCCGACGGCGCCCCCCACCAGGACATCCTCGCCCCCGACCGGATCCCCGCCGTCCCTCTCGACATCGTCCCCACGAACGCCGGAGAACTGCCGGGCCTCCTCGACCGGGCGGCCGGCCGCGGCTTCGACCTGACCGGCGACCTGCCCCTGCGCTGCTCCCTGTTCACCCTCGACGACCACGCGCACGTGCTGCTCGTCGTGCTCCACCACATCGCCGGCGACGGCTGGTCCATGGTCCCCTTCGCCCGAGACGTGGCCACCGCCTACGAGGCACACACCATGGGCGCCGCACCGGACTGGAAGCCGCTGCCCGTGCAGTACGCGGACTACACCCTGTGGCAGCGGCGCGTCCTCGGCGACATGAACGACCGCGACACGCCCCTCGCACGGCAGCTCGCCTACTGGACGCGGACCCTGGACGGACTGCCGGAGCAGCTCGAACTGCCCGCCGACCGGCCCCGCCCGGTCGTCGCGTCCCACCGGGGCGAGAGCATCCCGGTCACGATCGGCCCCGATGTGCACCGGTCCCTGGCCGCGCTGGCCCAGGAGACCGACGCCAGCCTCTTCATGGTGGTGCAGGCGGCGTTCGCCGCGCTGCTGTCCCGGATGGGCGCGGGCACGGACATCCCGGTCGGTACCCCGGTGGCGGGCCGTACCGACGAGGCGCTGGACGACCTGGTCGGGTTCTTCGTGAACACGCTGGTGCTGCGCACCGACCTCTCCGGTGACCCGACGTTCCGCGAACTGGTGGAGCGGGTCCGGGAGAGGGACCTGGCCGCGTACGAACACCAGGACGTGCCGTTCGAGCACCTCGTGGAGGTCCTCAACCCGGCCCGTTCCCTGGCCGCGCACCCCCTGTTCCAGGTGATGCTCGCCTTCCAGAACAACGAAGCACCCAGCTTCGAACTCCCCGCACTCACCACCGTGATCCAGCAACTGGACACCGGCGCCTCGAAGTTCGATCTGCTCCTCAACCTCACCGAACAGCAGAGCGCCGACGGCGAGCCCGCCGGGCTCACGGGGT
>NZ_JAINRE010000140.1 GCF_020400595.1 Streptomyces naphthomycinicus
AGGCCGTCCGGGGTGGTGAGCACGCTGTGGGCGCCGATCTCCGTGGGTCGCCGCTTCCCGTCCGCGGAGAGGGTCGTCAGGCGGCCGTCCGACAGGAACACCCCGCAGTCACGGAAGACGCCGATCTCGCCGTCGCTGTTCACCACGGTCTTGCGCAGGGACGCGGACCGGTCCGCGGGGGCGAGGGAGATCGTCTGCCGTGCCTCGTCCGTACCCGCCGAGAAGGTGCCCAGCACGGTGGTGCTCCGGGAACTGGCGCAGTCGCTGAGGAACTGCGGGACCTCACGGAGTTTCCTGCCGGTCGCCAGGTCGTACTCGACGGCCTTGTCGCCGAGTGTCCACATGGATTCCCGCTGCGGGGACAGGCAGCCGATGCTTCCGGGCAGGGCGTCGGAGACCAGGACCGGTGAGAGCCGGGCGCCCGTGAGCCGGAAGCGGTAGGCGCTCCAGGTCTTCGCGGAACCGGTCTGGACGGAGACCACCAGGGTGCTCCCGTCGCCGGAGACCCGCCCCATCGCGTCGCCGACCCCTCCGGCGAACTTCCTGGTGTGGCGTCTTCCGGATTCCGACCAGGTGATCGAGGACTCGTCCGTCGCGATCCAGGTGTCCCGGTCCCTGGCCCAGTGGACGATCAGGGACCGGCTGGGGGAGGAGCGGACCGTGGAGGTGGCACCGGTCTTCCAGACGGTGTGCGTCCGCGATTCCCCCTCGTTCATGTCGGGGGTCGCGGATATGACGGCGTTCGGGCAGGAACCCGCGCAGTGCACGTCGGTGGGGAAATAGCGGCTCTCCCGCCATTTCTCG
>NZ_JAINRE010000141.1 GCF_020400595.1 Streptomyces naphthomycinicus
GGCGATCGAGCTGCTGACCGAGGAACGGGAGTGGCTCCGGAACGGCCGTCCGCGCCGGGCCGGTGTCTCCTCCTTCGGCGTCAGCGGCACCAACGCCCACCTCATCCTGGAAGAGCCCTCGGAAGAGCCTTCGGACCAGCCGGCCGCGGAACCGGTGACCCCGGTCGACGGCGTGGTTCCGCTGGTGGTGTCGGCGGCCTCCGAGGGGGCGCTCGCGGGCCAGGCCGGTCGCCTCGCGGCGTTCGCCGGCGACAGCGAGGAACCGCTCCCGCAGATCGCGGGCGCGCTCGTCTCCCGGCGGGCCCTGCTGTCCGAGCGGGCCGTGGTCGTCGCCGGTACCCGCGAGGAGGCACTGACCGGTCTGGGCGCACTCGCGAACGGCGAGAACAGCCCCGCCGTCGTGACCGGCGCCGTGCAGTCCGTCGGGCGGACGGTGCTCGTGTTCCCCGGTCAGGGTTCGCAGTGGCTGGGGATGGGCCGGGAGCTGCTGGAGTCCTCGCCGGTGTTCGCGGAGCGGATCGAGGAGTGCGCCCGGGCGTTGGAGCCCTGGGTGGAGTGGGACTTGACGGCGGTCCTGCGCGGTGACGTAGACCTGCTGGGCCGGGTCGATGTGGTCCAGCCGGCGAGTTTCGCGGTGATGATCGGTCTGGCGGCCGTGTGGGCGTCGGTGGGTGTCGTTCCGGACGCGGTCGTCGGTCATTCGCAGGGTGAGATCGCGGCCGCCTGTGTGGCCGGGGCGTTGAGGCTGGAGGACGCGGCA
>NZ_JAINRE010000142.1 GCF_020400595.1 Streptomyces naphthomycinicus
TCCAGCCTCAACGCCCCGGCCACACACGCGGCCGCGATCTCACCCTGCGAATGACCGACGACAGCGTCCGGAACGACACCCACCGACGCCCACACGGCCGCCACACCGATCATCACCGCGAAACTCGCCGGCTGGACCACGTCCACCCGGCCCATCAGGTCTACGTCACCGCGCAGGACCGCCGTCAAGTCCCACTCCACCCACGGCTCCAACGCCCGGGCGCACTCCTCGATCCGCTCCGCGAACACCGGCGAGGACTCCAGCAGCTCCCGGCCCATGCCGAGCCACTGCGAACCCTGACCGGGGAAGACGAGCACCGTCCGCCCGAGGGAAGCCGTACTGCCTGTCACCAGACCGGCGGCCGACTCACCCGCGGCCAGCGCCGCGAGCCCCGCCACCGCCTCGTCCCGCGACGAGGCGACGACCACGGCCCGCTCCGAGAGCACCGCCCGGCGGACCGACAGGGAACCCGCGACCTCGGCGAGCGACACCTCCGTGTCACCGACGAACGCCGCCAGCCGCGCCGCCTGACCCGCCAGCGAACCCTCCGACGCCGCCGACACCACCAACGGCAGGACCCCGTCGCCGGCCTCCCGGGCGGCCGTCGGCTCCTGCGGCGCCTGCTCCAGGATCACGTGCGCGTTCGTGCCGCTCACGCCGAACGAGGAGACACCGGCCCGGCGCGGACGGCCGGCGGTGCCCGGCCACACGCGGGACTCGGTGAGCAGTTCGACGGCG
>NZ_JAINRE010000143.1 GCF_020400595.1 Streptomyces naphthomycinicus
ACCGCGTTCGTGTTCGCGGGTCAGGGTGCGCAGCGGGCGGGGATGGGTGGGGAGCTGGCGTCGGTGTATCCGGTGTTCGGTGAGGTGTTCGCCGAGGTGTGCGGGGCGTTCGAGGGGGTGCTGGACCGTTCGTTGGGCGAGGTGATCGCCGAGGGTGGTCCGGAGCTGGACCGGACGGTGTATGCGCAGGCGGGGCTGTTCGCGTTCGAGGTGGCGTTGTTCCGGCTGCTGGAGTCGTGGGGTGTGACGCCGGATGCGGTGCTGGGTCATTCGGTGGGTGAGCTGGCCGCCGCGTATGTGGCGGGTGTGTGGTCTCTTGAGGATGCCGTGCGTGTGGTGGCTGCTCGGGGCCGGTTGATGCAGGCGTTGCCGGAGGGCGGCGCGATGGTCGCCGTTCAGGTGGGCGAGCATGAGCTGGAGTTGGGTGAGGGGGTGGAGCTGGCGGCGGTCAATGGTCCGTCGTCGGTGGTGCTGTCGGGTGAGGAGGAGGCCGTCCTGGCCGAGGCCGCTCGTTGGCCGGAGCGTCGCAGCAAGCGGCTGTCGGTCAGTCACGCGTTCCATTCGCATCGGATGGATCCGGTGCTGGAGGACTTCCGGCGGGTGCTGGAGTCCGTGACGTTCCGTGCCCCGTCGCTGGTGTTCGTGTCGACGGTGACCGGCGCTGTGGTGACGGAGGAGGTGTGCGAGCCGGGTTACTGGGTGCGCAACGTCCG
>NZ_JAINRE010000144.1 GCF_020400595.1 Streptomyces naphthomycinicus
CGGCGCCGTCCAGGCCGGCCGGACCGCCCACGCTGTCGAATCGCTCCGAGAGGCCCAGGGACAGGTCGAACTTCGCCGCGGCGCTGTCGTAGTGCTCGATCTCGAGGTCGAGGCCGGGGAGGTGAAGGGTGGGCCGGCTCTGGTTCTGGAAGGCCAGGGCCACCTGGAACAGGGGGTGCCGGGACATCGAGCGGACCGGGTTGAGGGCCTCCACCAGGTGCTCGAAGGGCACGTCCTGGTTCCCGAAGGCTTCCAGGTCGCTGTCCCGGACTCGGTCGAGCAGTTCGCGGAAGGTCGGGTCACCCGACACGTCCGTGCGCAGCACCAGGGTGTTCACGAAGAAGCCGACGAGGTCGTCCAGCGCCTCGTCCGTGCGGCCGGCGACCGGGGTTCCGATGGGGATGTCCGTGCCCGCGCCCAGCCGGGACAGCAGCGCGGCGAACGCCGCCTGCATCACCATGAACACGCTCGCGCCCGACTCCCGGGCCAGCGCGACGAGACCTCGGTGCACTCCCGCGTCCACCATGAACTCGACGCTGTCGCCTCGGTAGGAGGCCGCGGCGGGACGCGCGCGGTCCACGGGAAGCTCGATCTGCTCCGGCAGGCCGGCCAGTGTCCGCGTCCAGTGTGCGACCTGCCTGCTGATCAGGCTGTCCGGGTCGGACTCGTCACCGAGCAGCTCCCGCTGCCACATCGCGA
>NZ_JAINRE010000145.1 GCF_020400595.1 Streptomyces naphthomycinicus
AGCGCCCTCAATGTCCTGCTGCTCATGCACGCTGAGCTGGAGGTCGAACTTCGCGGTGCCGTAGCCGGTCGGCTCGCCGGTGAACGACAGGCCGGGGAGCCTGAAGTCCGCCTGGGCGTTGTTCTGGAAGGTCAGCATCACCTGGAACAGGGGGTGCCGGGACATCGAACGGACCGGGTTCAGGACCTCCACCAGGTGCTCGAACGGAACATCCTGATTGCCGAACGCCTCCAGGTCCGTCTCCCGCACCCGCTCCACCAGTTCGCGGAACGTCGGGTCGCCCGACACGTCCGTGCGCAGCACCAGGGTGTTGATGAAGTAGCCGACGAGGTCCTCAAGCGCCTCGTCCGTGCGGCCGGCCACGGGCGAACCGATCGGGATGTCCGTGCCGGCGCCCATTCGGGACAGCAGCGCGGCGAACGCCGCCTGCACGACCATGAACACGCTCGCGCCGGACTCCCGGGCCAGCGTGACGAGACCTCGGTGCACTCCCGCGTCGAGTTCGAACACCAGGTGGTCGCCGCGGTGAGAGGCGACGGCGGGGCGGGGCCGGTCGAAGGGCAGCTCCAACTGGTCCGGTAGTGCGTCGAGCCGTTCCCGCCAGTAGGCGACTTGACGGCTGAGCAGGCTGTCCGGGTCGGCCTCGTCGCCGAGCAGGTCGCGCTGCCACAGCGCGT
>NZ_JAINRE010000146.1 GCF_020400595.1 Streptomyces naphthomycinicus
TCGGTCAGGGATGTGGTTTTCGGGGCTGGTGAGGGTCTGCTGGATCAGACCGTGTTCACGCAGGCTGGTCTGTTCGCGGTGGAGTCGGCTCTGTTCCGGTTGGTGGAGTCGTGGGGTGTGCGGCCGGATGTGGTCGCGGGGCATTCCATCGGTGAGGTGGTCGCGGCTCATGTGGCGGGTGTGCTGTCGCTGGAGGACGCGGCGGCGTTGGTGGCTGCGCGGGGCCGGTTGATGCAGGCGTTGCCGTCGGGTGGCGCGATGGTCGCGGTGGCCGCGACGGAGGCGGAGATCTCCGAGCACCTCGGTGAGGGTGTGGACTTGGCGGCGGTGAACGCGCCGGGTTCGGTGGTCCTGTCGGGTGAGGAGGGTGCCGTCACGGCGGTGGCGGAGAGGCTGCGTGAGCAGGGTCGTCGGGTCAAGCGGCTCACGGTCTCGCATGCGTTCCATTCGGTGTTGATGGAGCCGATGCTGGCGGAGTTCGCGGAGGCGTTGTCGGGGCTGACGTGGAACGAGCCGGCCATCCCGGTCGTGTCGAACGTGACCGGAAAGCCGGCTGAGCCGGGCCAGTTGACGGATCCGGCGTACTGGGTGGACCACGTGCGCAGGCCGGTTCGTTTCGCCGAGGGGATCGGTGCCTCGGGTGGGCAGGTGTTCCTGGAGCTGGG
>NZ_JAINRE010000147.1 GCF_020400595.1 Streptomyces naphthomycinicus
GAGGGTGGCGGTGGCGCCGTCGGTGTTCTTGAGGGTGTTGTGGATGCGGCCGTAGGCGGTGCCGGCGTCGAGGGAGGCGGAGACTCCGCGGGCGGCGCCGGTCTCGATCTCGCCGTGTTCGGTGCGCAGGGTGAGGGTGCCGCGGACGGCCTCGGTGATGCGGATGTCGCCCTTCTGGGTGGTGATCTCGGCGGGTCCGCCGAGGCGGCCGACGGTGATGTCGCCGGCGGCGAGGGTGAGGCGGGCGCTCGCGGTCTCGTCGAGCTTGACGGTGGCCTGCTGGCCTTCGAGGGTGACGTCGCCGAGCCGTCCGACGCCGCGGAGTTCGGACAGGGCCGTCCTGGCCTCGACGTGGGAGCCGGCGGGCAGCTGGACGGTGACCTCGACGGCTCCGGAGGGGCCGAGGGTCCGGTGGGTGCCGGGTGCGGCCTGGATCCGCAGGGTTGTGCCGTCGTAGGTGACGGTGGCCTGTTCCGCCGCCTTCACGTCGCGGCTCCTGGAGGGGTCGGCGGGCAGGATCTCCACGGTGGTGTCGGTCCGGTCGGCGGCGATGAACCGGATGTGTCCGGCGGGGACGTCGAGGACGGCGGTGACCGGGGCGGGGGTGTCGAACTTCTGCATCGTGTGCTCCTTCATCTGCGCCGTGCGCTCCT
>NZ_JAINRE010000148.1 GCF_020400595.1 Streptomyces naphthomycinicus
TCCCGACCTCGCCGCCGTCTACACCGCGCCCCGGAACTCGACGGAGGAGACCATCGCCGGCGTGTGGTCCGACGTCCTCGGCATCGACACCGTCGGCATCCACGACAACTTCTTCGAACTGGGCGGACATTCACTGCTCGCGACGCAGGTGACGTCGCGTCTGCGGAAGCGGCTCGGGGTGGACGTCCCCGTGCGTGCTCTCTTCACCTCGCCCACAGTGGCGACACTGGCCGGAGCCGTGCGCGAGCTGGAGGCGGCCGACGAGGCGCCCCTGGTACCGGTCGACCGTGGCAGCGGCCCACTGCCGCTGTCGTTCGCGCAGCAGCGGCTCTGGTTCCTGGACCAGCTGACGCCGGGCAGCGCCGAATACCTCGTCCCGTTCGGTCTGCGGGTGCGGGGCATGCTCGACGTCGCCGCTCTGGGTGCGGCGTTCACCGGTCTGGTGACCCGGCACGAGGTGCTGCGAACCCGGTTTGTCACGGACGGCTCGGGCCGTCCCGCGCAGATCGTGGACGCGCCCTGGTCGGTCACTCCAGCGGTGCACGACGTCCGGGCCGTCCCGGCGGCCGACAGGGAGCGGACCGCGTCGGAGATCATGGCGGCCGAGGCACGGAGGCCGTTCGACCTGGACGGCGGCCGCCTCCTGCGCGTG
>NZ_JAINRE010000149.1 GCF_020400595.1 Streptomyces naphthomycinicus
GGCCACCGGGGAGCCGATCGGGATGTCCGTCCCCGCACCCAGCCGGAACAGCAGGGTCGCCAGCGCCGCCTGCACCACCATGAAGACGCTCGCGCCCGTTTCGCGGGCCAGGGCGGTGATGTCCCGGTGGAGCCGGGCGTCGAGTTCGACGGGGACCTGGTCGCCCCGGTAGGAGGCCGCCGCGGGCCGTGGGCGGTCCATCGGCAGGTCCAGCTGGTCGGGGAGGCCGGCGAGTTCCCGCTTCCAGTGCGCGACCTGCCGGCTGAGCAGGCTGTCCGGGTCGGACTCGTCGCCGAGCAGGTCCCGCTGCCACAGCGCGTAGTCCGCGTACTGCACCGGCAGCGGCTCCCATCGCGGGGCACGGCCGTCCGCCCGCGCCTCGTACGCGGCGGCCACGTCTCGTGCCAGCGGGGCCATGGACCAGCCGTCACCCGCGATGTGGTGCATCACCACGTAGAGGACGTGCACCGTGTCGTCCAGGACGAACAGCCGTGCCCGCAGAGGGAGTTCACGGGTGACGTCGAAGCCGGTGGCCGTCTCGCGGGCCAGGGCGTGGGGCAGTTCCTCCTCCGTGACGTGGACGACGGGCAGCCCGACCAGGGGGCCGTCGGTGTCGCCGGCCACGAT
>NZ_JAINRE010000014.1 GCF_020400595.1 Streptomyces naphthomycinicus
GCCGTTCACCTCGGTGGAGGAAAACGGCGGTGTCGCCACCGGCCTGCCGGAGGGAACTCCGGCGGCGTGCCGTGCGGGTCCCCGCCGGTCCCCGGGGCGAAACAGCACGCACCGACCGAAAAGGGGAATCTCCGGACCCGGACGACCACCAGCCGACGGCACCTCTCCGGCAGAGGTCACCCGCTAGTCCCCGTGGTCGTCCTGCAGCAGGCTGCGACGCTCCTGTTCGCGCTTGGAGTAGGCGGCCGCCCTGATCGCCTCATCGCTCTCCAAGCCTGATCCCAGCGCGCCGCCCACCGTGGCGACCGAAGCGACGAACCAGGACAGCGTCCAGTACTCCGTGCCGTGCAGCGGGGTCCGTGTCGTGGAAGCGAACACCCGGTCGTTGAGGATGAAGAGCGCCCACACCAGGTTGATGACCATCAAACCCACGTAGCAGACGATCACCCCGATACCCACGGTCACGATCGTCGAGGTGTTGTAGAGAGTGGCCCTCTTCCTCGCCTCCGGCGAAACCTCATCCGCTGTGTGCCAGAGGTTCGCGTCCACGATCAGCCAGCCGATCATGAGCGCGACAGACCCGACCGTGGCGATCACCAGGCGTGGAGTGCTCAGGTAGGTGGCCAGGTTCCAGATGGTGGAGTTCACGGTGGCGACCGCTCCCGTGGCGAGGGCGGCGGCCAGGGCTTTCGACAACCCCGGCACCAAGCGCCACGGCCGGTTGGCGCGGACCATACCGAGGAGCACCCTCAGGTAACCGCGCGGCCCACTGACGACGTACCGCAGATCGGCGATCTCCTCCTCACCGATCTGGCCCGGATGGATAGGCGCGAGACGAGCGGCGAAGGGGCCCCGCAGAGACTGAATTTCCGGAGGACCCTCAGCCCCGGTGGCCTGCGGGCCCGTCAAGCTGAGTACGGCTTCTTCCACGGCCTGCCGGGCCCTCGTCTGCAGCCGGAAGCCCCCCAGCGGGGGAAGGGACAGCAGCGCCACGCCGTGTTCGTGACTCAGATCCACCACGAGCTTGCGCCCGTGTGAATGCAGCGGAAGGTCGGTGAGGGCCACGATGATGTCCCAGTTGCCCTGACTTGCGCGGTCCACGATCCGGTCCATCAAGGTGGACAGGTCCTCTGTCCCTGCGGTGAACGGCTCACTGACCACCTCGACGTCGAACCGCCGCCCCTGGCCTGACCTGTCGGCGAGCCGATCAGGAAGCGTCTCGGCCATGCGCTGCGCGATCTCCGTCGGCGTATCTGGATCCGCCAGAAGAGCCACGACCGTAACGTCCTGTGACGACACCCGCATGACTCCTTCTCGTCGGCTGCCCCAGCGATCGCACGTGGCCACAGGATGCCCCCGAGGCGACGCCGACGCCGCGTGACACGCTGGCCCCTGCCGGCCGCTGTGTTCGGCCTCGTCGGCGGCGACAGCACGGCGCCTGGCGCGCGGTTCCCGGCGCGATCAGGTACTCAGGAACGGTGGACAAGGACGCGGCCGACCCCTTCGTGCATGTCCGGGGCGCCGGTGAGAACAACCTGCGGAACATCGATGTCGACGTTCCGCGGGACGCGATGGTCGCCTTCACCGGCGTCTCCGGTTCGGGCAAGTCCTCGCTCGCGTTCGGCACGCTCTACGCCGAGGCCCAGCGGCGCTACTTCGAGTCCGTGGCACCGTACGCCCGAAGGCTGTTGCAACAGGTCGGCGCACCGCACGTGCAGGAGATCACCGGACTGCCACCGGCCGTGGCCCTGCAGCAGCGACGCGGGTCGCCCAGCTCGCGCTCGACGGTCGGCACCCTCACCACGCTGTCCAATCTGCTGCGCATGCTGTACTCCCGCGCCGGCACCTATCCGCCCCGGGCCCCACGGCTGGAAGCCGAGTCGTTCTCACCCAACACCGCGGCCGGCGCCTGCCCGGAATGCCACGGACTGGGCGTCGTGCACGACGTCGCCGAGGACCTGCTCGTCCCGGACCCCTCGCTGAGCATCCGCGAGGGGGCGATCGCCGCTTGGCCGGGCGCCTGGCAGGGCGCCAACCTGCGCAGTGTCGTGAGCGGCCTGGGGATCGACATCGACCGACCGTGGCGCAGGCTCAGGAAGAAGGACCGGGACTGGCTGCTGTACACGGACGAGCAGCCCTCCGTGTACATCGAGCCGGAGGAGGACCGCGTCGACTACGGCTACCAGGGCAAGTTCTGGAGCGCCCGCAAGCACGTCATGCACGTCCTCGCCGACTCCAAGAGCGAGAAGATGCGCGAACGGGCGCTGCGGTTCGTCAGGAGTGTGCCCTGCCCTGAGTGTCACGGTAGCGGACTGCGGCCCGAGGCGCTCGCCGTGACCTTCGCCGGACGTTCCATCGCCGAGATCAACGCGATGCCGCTCACCGAGGTCGTGGCGCTGCTGCGGCCCGTCGCGAGGCGGTCCGAGGCCGACGCCACCACGTCGACCGCCCGGTCCGGGGAGACGACCGAGGTCGCGGTCCGGATCTGCGGGGATCTGGTCGCGCGGGTCGACGTACTGCTCGACCTGGGCCTCGGATATCTCAGCCTGGGGCGCCGCTCGACGACCCTGTCGCCCGGCGAGGCGCAGCGCCTGCGGATCGCCACCCAGCTGCGCTCGGGGCTGTTCGGCGTCGTCTACGTCCTCGACGAACCCTCCGCGGGCCTGCACCCGGCTGACGCGGAACCGCTGCTGGACGTGCTGGACCGCCTCAAGGCGGCGGGCAATTCGCTGTTCGTCGTGGAGCACGACATGGACGTCGTACGGCGGGCGGACTGGGTGGTCGACATCGGCCCCGGCGCGGGCGAGGGCGGCGGACGCGTGCTGTACAGCGGCCCGGTCGCCGGTCTCGAGCGGGTCGGGGAGTCGGCCACGAGCCAGTACCTGTTCGGGCGTGCCCAGCCGCTCGAGCACCGCCCGCGCACACCGTACGGCTGGCTGCACCTGAGCGGCGTCTCCCGCCACAATCTGCGCGACGTGTCCGTCGACGTACCGCTCTGCGTACTGACGGCGGTGACGGGCGTGTCCGGTTCCGGAAAGTCGACGCTGGTGTCGCAGGTGCTCGCCGAGGTCGTCCGCGGCCACCTCGGACTCGCATCCGAGGAGCCCGACGAGGCGCAGCTGGAGGTCGACGTGCAGAACGCGTCGGGGGTCGAGTCGTTCGACCGGCTGGTCCGGGTCGACCAACGGCCCATCGGCCGAACTCCCCGGTCCAACCTGGCCACGTACACCGGGATGTTCGACGCGGTGCGCAAGCTGTACGCGGCGACGGACGAAGCCAGGGCGCGCGGCTACTCGGCCGGGCGGTTCTCCTTCAACGTGCCCGAAGGGCGGTGCGAGACCTGCCAGGGCGAAGGATTCGTCGCGGTGGAACTGCTGTTCCTGCCCGGCACCTACGCGCCGTGCCCGGCCTGCGAAGGCGCCCGGTACAACGCCGAAACACTGGAAGTCACCCACCGCGGCAAGAACATCGCGGAAGTACTGGCGCTGTCCGTCGACGCCGCCGCCGAGTTCCTGTCCGCTGTCCCGGCCGCCTCCCGCAGTCTGGAGACCTTGCGCGAGGTGGGACTGGGGTACCTGCGGCTGGGCCAGCCCGCGACGGAACTCAGCGGCGGTGAGGCGCAACGCATCAAACTGGCCACCGAACTGCAGCGAGCCCGCCGCGGGCATGCGCTCTACCTGCTCGACGAGCCGACGGCGGGGCTGCACCCCTCGGACATCGCGCTGCTGCTGCGACAGCTGCACCGGCTCGTGGACGCCGGCAACACGGTCGTCCTCGTCGAGCACGACCTGGACACGATCGCCACCGCCGACTGGGTCATCGACCTCGGTCCGGGCGGCGGCGACGCGGGCGGGCGGGTGGTCGCGACGGGCCCGCCGGCCAAGGTGGCGAGGGCCCGCCGCAGCGCCACCGCGCCCTATCTCGCGGCCCGGCTCGCGCGCTCCTGACGACAGCGCGAGGTACTGCACCGGTCGGCCGGGTGCGAGGCCACAGGGTGGTGCGATGCCGGCGGTCGCTGACGCCGGGGCACGTCAAGACGGTGTCAAGGTCTCCGGGAGCGCCGCCAAAAAAGCGCCAACGGCCACGTGGACCGCCCCGCGAAACGGCTTCCTTGAGGGAGGAGACCTCCCGCGCGGGGAAGTCGGATCAGTGAGCGGAGCGCGTCGGCGGCGATGAGTGACGTACGGCCCGGACGGCTGAAGGTCTACCTGGGGGCGGCCCCGGGGGTCGGCAAGACGTACCGGATGCTCGACGAGGGGCGGCGCCGCGCCGCCCGCGGGGCGGACGTGGTGGTGGGCCTCGCGGAGTGCCACGGGCGCCCGCACACCGAGAACATGCTCGACGGCCTCGCCGCCGTCCCCCGGGTGTCCTGCTCCCACCGGGACGGGGAGTGCGAGGAGATGGACCTGGGCGCGGTCCTCGACCGGCGCCCGCAGGTCGCGATCGTGGACGAGTTCGCCCACACCAACGTCCCCGGGGACGGCCGCAACCCCAAGCGCTGGCAGGACATCGAGATCCTGCTCGACGCCGGCATCGACGTGATCACCGCGCTCAACATCCAGCATCTGGAGTCCCTCAACGACGTGGTCGAGAAGATCACGGGGATGCCGCAGCACGAGACCGTGCCGGACGAGGTCGTACGGCGGGCCTGGCAGATCGAGCTGGTGGACATGGCGCCCGAGGCACTTCGCCGGCGGATGGCGCACGGGAACATCTACGCCCCGGAGAAGATCGACGCGGCCCTCGCCCACTACTTCCGGCCCGGCAATCTCACCGCCCTGCGCCAGCTGGCGCTGCTGTGGGTGGCGGACCGGGTGGACGAGGCGCTGCAGGAGTACCGCTCGCAGCACGGCATCGGCCGGGTCTGGGAGACCAGGGAACGCGTGGTGGTGGCCCTGACCGGCGGGCCGGAGGGGGACACGCTCGTGCGGCGGGCCGCCCGGATCGCCGACCGTTCCGCCGGCGGCGACCTGCTCGCCGTGCACGTGGCCCGCAGCGACGGCCTGGCCGCCGGTGTCTCGCCCGCCTCGCTGGTTCGGCAGCGCCGGCTCGTGGAGGACCTGGGCGGCAGCTATCACTCGGTCGTCGGCGACGACGTGGCGGCCGCGCTGGTGGATTTCGCCCGCGCGGACAACGCCACCCAGCTGGTGCTGGGCACCAGCAGGCGGGGCCGTCTGGCACGGTTCCTGACGGGCCCCGGCACGGGGGAGACCGTCACCGAGCTGTCGGGTGACATCGACGTCCACCGGGTCACCCACGAGCGGGCCGGCCGCGGCACCCTCCTGCCCTCCGGGCGGCGCACCCTGTCCCCGGCCCGGCTGATCGCCGGCCCGGTGGCCGGACTGGTGCTGCCGGTGCTGCTCACCACCCTCCTCGCGCAGCTGCGGGGCACGCTGAACCTGACCAGCGAGGCCCTGCTGTTCCTGCTCGCCGTGGTGGGCGTGGCCTGCATAGGCGGCGTCGTCTCGGCGGTGATCGCGTCGGTGACGGCGTCCCTGCTGCTCAACTACTGGTTCATCCCGCCCGTCGGCGCGTTCACCCTGGACGAGGCCAACGCACTGGTGGCCCTGTCGGTGTTCGTGGTCGTGGCGGCCACCGTGGCAGCGGTCGTGGACCGGTCCCTGCGGCTGTCGCGCCGCTCGGCCCGAGCCACGGCCGAGGCGGAGACCATGTCGTCCCTGGCCGGCAGCATCGTGCGCGGGGAGGCGACCATCCCCGCTCTGCTGGAGCGGACACGGGAGACCTTCGGCATGGAGTCCGCGGACCTGGTGGACGAGCCACCGGACACGGGCGGGGGGACGACCGTCCCGGCGGGCCCCGGTGCCTTCCTCGCGCTGCGCGGCCGTACCCTCTCCTCGTCCGAGCGGCGCGTCCTGGCCGCGTTCGCCGCGCACGTGGGTTCCGCCGTGGAGCGGGCCCGGCTGGCCGAGGCGGCGGCCGAGGTGGAGCCGGTGAGGGCCGCCGACCGGCTGCGTACCGCGCTGCTGCGGGCCGTCGGCCACGACCTGCGGACCCCGCTGGCCGCCGGCTGGGCCGCCGTGACCTCCCTGCGCAGTCGTGACGTCGCCTTCACCGACGCGGACCGGGACGAACTCCTCGCCACCGCCGACGAGTCCATGGCCAGGCTCAACCGCCTGGTGGAGAACCTCCTCGACCTCAGCCGGCTGGAGGCCGGCGCCCTCACGCTGGACCTGCGCCCGACCTCCCTGGAGGAGGTGCTGCCCCTGGCACTGACCGACCTGCCCGAGGTGCGGGTGGCGGACGTGGAGAACATCCCGGCGGTGCTGGCCGACCCGCCCCTGCTGGAACGGGTGATGGCCAACCTGGCCGGCAACGCCGCCCGGCACACTCCGCCGGGGAAGGAGGTGCTGGTCACCGCCAGTGTCCTGGCCGGGCGGGCGGAACCGCGAGTGGTGGACCGGGGGCCCGGTCTTCCCCGCCACGGCCGGGAGCGGCTCTTCGAACCCTTCCAGCGGCTCGGTGACACCGACAACACCACGGGACTCGGCCTCGGACTGGCCCTCGCACGCGGCCTGACCGAGGCGATGAACGGCACCCTCGGCCCCGAGGACACTCCCGGCGGCGGCCTGACGATGGTGGTGTCGCTGCCGCTGGCGGCCCGGACGGCGGGCGCCGGACCGCAGGAGCGGAGCGGGGGAGGGGGGTGACATGCACGCGGTCCGCGACCGGGCGGCCGCCCCGCCGGGGAGTGACCCGCGCGGACCGCCCTCGGGCCGGCCGCCCGGGTCCGGGTCGGTCCGGCCGCCCGGGTCCGGGAGGGTGCGGTCGCCCGGGTCCGGATCGGTCCGGCCGCCTCGTGCGACGCCGGACCCGGACGAGCCCGTCAAGGCCCCGTCAAGGCAGGCCGGTCGGGCGCGAAGAACCCGCAAGGAACGGCCGCGGCGGCAGGAACGGGACCGAACCTGGGTGCACCCGCGCGCCGCTCGGCCGTCGCGCGGCGCCGAGGAAAGAAGGAGCACGCACCCATGTCCGTCCTGACCCCCGCCGAAAACCCGGATGCCGCCCCCGCCGGCGAGGAGCCGCCCGACAGGGGTGAGCGGCATCGGCTGACCGCCGTCACCGGGCTCGCGGCACTGTCGCTGGACGCGATGGCGTCGGTGGCGTACGGCCCGGAGGCGATCGTCCTGGTACTGGCCACCGCCGGCGCCCACGGACTGGGCTTCACGATGCCGGTGACGCTGGCCATCGCCGCCCTGCTGGCGGTGCTGGTGGCCTCCTACCGGCAGGTGATCGCGGCCTTCCCGGACGGCGGCGGCTCCTACGCCGTGGCCCGACGGCACCTGGGCCCGCGCACGAGCCTGGTGGCCGCGGCCTCACTGGTGCTGGACTACGTCCTCAACGTCGCGGTCGCCGTGACGGCGGGCGTGGCCGCGCTGACCTCCGCCTTTCCCGCCCTGTACGACGACCGGCTGTGGCTGTGCCTGGCGGTGCTCGCCCTGGTCACCGGGGTCAACCTGCGCGGCATCGCGGAGTCGGCGAAGGCGTTCGTCGTGCCGACGGCGGTGTTCGTGGGCTCGGTCTTCGCACTGATCGTCGCCGGGCTGTTCCGTTCCCACCCGGTCAGCACCCAGGCGGCGGCCGGACACGCCTCCGCCCTCGCGGACAACGCCACCACCGTGGGGGCGCTGCTCCTGCTGAAGGCGTTCGCCTCCGGATGTGCCGCGCTGACGGGTGTGGAGGCCATCGCGAACGCCGTTCCGTCCTTCCGCGTGCCCCGCGCCCGCCGGGCCCAGCGCGCCGAGGTCGCCCTGGGCTCCGTGCTCGGTCTGATGCTGATCGGCCTGTCCGTGCTGATCGGCCGCTTCCACCTCCAGCCGGTCGAGGGCGTCACGGTCCTCGCCCAGCTCGCGGACGCCGCGCTCGGCCACAACTGGGGCTTCTACGTCCTTCAGTTCGCGACGATGATCCTGCTGGCGCTGTCCGCGAACACCTCCTTCGGCGGGCTTCCCGTCCTGCTGAAGCTGCTCGCCCGGGACCACTACGCGCCGCACGTGTTCGCCCTGAAGGCCGACCGTCAGGTCCACCGGCACGGCGTCCTCGCGCTGGCCGTGGCCTCGGCGGTGCTGCTGGTCCTCTCCGGTGGCGACACCAACACCCTGGTGCCGCTGTTCGCCATCGGTGTCTTCGTCGGCTTCACGATCGCCCAGGCGGGCATGGTGAGGCACTGGAGGCGGGAAAGGGGGCGGTGCCGGCGCGGCAAGGCGCTGCTGAACGGCTTCGGTGCGCTGCTCACCGGTATCGCCACGGTCGTCGTCACCGCGAGCAGGTTCACCGAGGGCGCCTGGCTGATCGTGATCGCTCTCCCCGCGCTCGTCGTGGCCTTCGAGACCGTGCACCGTGCCTACGGCCGGATCGGCGAGCGACTCGGACTCGGCCGTGTCCCCGAGGCACCGCACCGGGAGCGGTCCCTGGTGATCGTGCCCGTCTCCTCGCTCTCCCGGCTGACGTCGGAGGCGCTGACGGCGGCGGCCTCGCTCGGCGACGAGGTCCGTGCCGTGACCGTGTGCCCCCCGGACCCCGAGGACCGGGCGCGGACGCACGCCTTCGAGCGTTCCTGGGCGGAGTGGGACCCGGGTGTGGAGCTGGTGCGGCTGGCGGACGAGCGGCACGGCCTGGGGCGTCCCATAGCGGCGTACGTCCGTGAGGCGGCCGCCGCGGCGCCCGGCACCCGGGTGACCGTGCTGATCCCGCAGGCCGAGCCGGAGCGGCTGTGGCAGCGGCTGCTGCAGAACCAGCGGGGTGCCGTGGTGGCGCACGCGGTGCGGCGGGAGACGGACGCGGTGATCTGCCGGCTGCGTTTCCGGCTCCCCTGAGGCGGCCCACCGGCCGTCGGGGCGGCCCGGTCACCGGCGCGGGCCGGTGACGTGCGGCCCGGTCATCGGCGCGGGCCGGTGACGTGCGGCCCGGTCATCGGCACGGGCCGGCGGCCGTCAGGGTCCCGTCAAAGCCGGAAGGGTCGCCGTAAGAGAGCCGTCAACGGCGACCGAATCCGGCCAGAGAAGCGCTTTCCTCGAACCGTCCGATTCAACCGCACCTCACTCCAGGAGTTCGCGATGGCCGATCTGGCCTTCGTCGTCACCGTGCTCGCGGGATTCGCGCTGGTGGCCCTTGTCGCCAAGGGGGTGACGAAGCTGTGACCGCCGAGAACATCGTCGGCCTCGTCGTGGCCGTCGCCCTGCTGGGCTATCTCGTCCTCGCCCTGATCTTCCCGGAGAGGTTCTGAGTCCAGACATGAGTCCCGTACTCGCAGCCGTCCTCCAACTGCTCGCCCTGACAGGTGCGCTGGCGCTCGTCTACGTCCCCGCCGGCAATTACATGGCCCGGGTGTACTCCTCGCCCAGGCACCTGCGGGTAGAAAAGTGGATCTACAAGGCCATCGGTGCCGACCCCGACGCCGAGATGACCTGGCCCGCGTATCTGCGCGCGGTCCTCGCCTTCTCGGCCGTCGGTGTCCTGTTCCTCTACCTGCTCCAGCGGCTCCAGGGCGTGCTGCCCGGCTCGCTGGGCTTCTCCTCGGTGAACCCGGCGCAGTCGTTCAACACGGCCGTGTCGTTCGTGACGAACACGAACTGGCAGTCGTACTACGGCGAGCAGACGATGGGGCACGTCGTGCAGACCGCCGGTCTGGCCGTGCAGAACTTCGTCTCCGCGGCCGTCGGAATCGCCGTCGCGGTGGCGCTGGTGCGCGGGTTCGCCCGCTCGCGCACCGGTGAGCTGGGCAACTTCTGGGCCGACCTGGTGCGCGGCACCCTGCGCATCCTGGTGCCCATGGCCGCGGTCGCCGCGGTGATCCTCGTCGCCTGTGGCGCGATCCAGAACTTCTCCGGCATCCACGAGGTCGGCCAGTTCATGGGCGGCTCGCAGCAGTGGAACGGCGGCGCGGTGGCCTCCCAGGAGGCCATCAAGGAGCTGGGCACGAACGGTGGCGGCTACTTCAACGCGAACTCCGCCCACCCCTTCGAGAACCCGACGCCGTTCACGAACCTCTTCGAGGTCTTCCTGATCCTGGTGATCCCGTTCTCCCTGACCCGCACCTTCGGTGTCCTGGTCGGCTCGGTGAAGCAGGGATACGCGATCCTCGCCACGATGTTCACCATCTGGCTCGGTTTCACCGCGCTGATGATGTGGACCGAGTTCGCCCACCACGGCCCGGCGCTCCAGGCCGCGGGCGGCGCGATGGAGGGCAAGGAGGTCCGCTTCGGGATCGGCGGCTCCTCGATCTTCGCGGTCACCACGACCCTGACCTCGACCGGTGCGGTGGACTCCTTCCACTCCTCCTTCACCGGCCTCGGCGGCGGCATCACCATGCTCGGCATGATGCTGGGCGAGATCGCGCCCGGCGGTACCGGCTCCGGCCTCTACGGCATGCTGATCATGGCGGTCATCGCGGTGTTCATCGCCGGTCTGATGGTCGGCCGTACGCCCGAGTACCTCGGCAAGAAGATCGGCGGCCGGGAGATGAAGCTCGCCGCCTGCTACATCCTGATCACCCCGGCGCTGGTGCTCGTCTTCACGGCGGCCTCCATGGCCCTGCCGACCCCGCCGCACTCGATGCTCAACTCCGGCGCGCACGGGTTCTCCGAGGTCCTCTACGCCTTCACCTCGGCCGCGAACAACAACGGTTCGGCCTTCGCCGGTCTGAACGCGAACACCGACTGGTTCAACACGATGACCGGACTCGCGATGCTGTTCGGCCGGTTCCTGCCCATGATCTTCGTCCTGGCACTGGCCGGCTCGCTCGCCGAGCAGCAGCCGGTGCCGGTGACGGCGGGCACCCTGCGCACCGAGAAGCCCCTGTTCACCGGCCTGCTGGTGGGCGCGATCCTGATCATCACCGGTCTCACGTACTTCCCCGCCCTCGCCCTGGGCCCGCTCGCCGAAGGACTGGCGTGATGACCACCCGTACAGAGAAGCCAGAGGACTCCATGTCCACAGTCATGCCCACCAGGGCGCCGCACAGCGACGTCCCCACCGGTCACAAGGCCGCGGAGGGCCGTGTCGGAGCGGGCCTGTTCGACCCCAGGCAGCTGCTCAGGTCCCTGCCGGAGGCGTTCCGCAAGCTCGACCCGCGGGTGATGGTCAAGTCGCCCGTGATGTTCGTGGTGTGGATCGGGTCCGTCCTGACCACCGCCTTCTCCTTCAAGGACCCGGGCGACTGGTTCGGCTGGACGATCAGCGCCTGGCTGTGGCTGACCGTGATCTTCGCCAATCTGGCGGAGGCGGTCGCCGAGGGCCGGGGCAAGGCACAGGCCGACACCCTGCGCAAGGCCAAGACCGACACGGTCGCGCGCCGGCTGCTGAAGGACGGCTCCGAGGAGCGGGTGCCGGGCACCGCGCTGACCATCGGCGACCGCGTGGTGTGCGAGGCGGGCGACGTCATCCCCGGCGACGGTGACGTCGTCGAGGGCGTGGCCTCGGTGGACGAGTCCGCGATCACCGGCGAATCGGCCCCCGTCATCCGCGAGTCCGGTGGCGACCGGTCGGCGGTCACCGGCGGTACGAAGGTCCTCTCCGACCGGATCGTCGTCCGGATCACGACGAAGCCCGGCGAGACCTTCATCGACCGGATGATCAATCTGGTCGAGGGCGCGGCCCGGCAGAAGACGCCGAACGAGATCGCGCTGAACATCCTGCTGGCCTCGCTCACCATCGTCTTCCTGCTGGCGTGCGCCACCCTGCCGCCGCTGGCGGACTACGCCGGCACGCACCTGACCATGGTCGTCCTGGTGGCCCTGCTGGTCTGCCTGATCCCGACCACCATCGGCGCGCTGCTCTCCGCCATCGGCATCGCGGGCATGGACCGCCTGGTGCAGCGCAATGTGCTGGCCATGTCGGGCCGCGCCGTCGAGGCCGCCGGCGACGTCTCCACCCTGCTGCTCGACAAGACCGGCACCATCACCCTCGGCAACCGGCAGGCCGCCGAGTTCGTGCCGGTACGCGGCACCACCGAGGCCGAGGTCGCCGACGCCGCCCAGCTCTCCTCGCTGGCCGACGAGACGCCCGAGGGCCGCTCGATCGTCGTCCTGGCGAAGGAGAGGTACGGGCTGCGCGAACGCCACCAGGGCGAGCTGGCGCACGCCGAGTGGATCGCCTTCACCGCCCAGACCCGTATGTCGGGCGTGGACGTGGACGGCCGCAGGATCCGCAAGGGAGCCACCGCCTCGGTCGTCGCCTGGGTCGAGGAGCAGGGCGGCACGGTCGCGGGGGACGCGGACGGCATCGCCGGCCGCATCTCCGAGGCGGGCGGTACCCCGCTCCTGGTCGCCGTCCACGACGACGAGGGCGCCCGGATCCTCGGCGTGATCCACCTGAAGGACGTCGTCAAGGACGGTATGCGGGAGCGGTTCGAGGAACTGCGCCGGATGGGCATCAAGACCGTCATGATCACGGGTGACAACCCGCTGACCGCCAAGGCGATCGCCGAGGAGGCGGGCGTCGACGACTTCCTCGCCGAGGCCACCCCCGAGGACAAGATGGCCCTCATCAAGCGGGAGCAGGCCGGCGGCAAGCTGGTCGCGATGACCGGTGACGGCACCAACGACGCCCCCGCGCTCGCGCAGGCGGACGTCGGCGTGGCGATGAACACGGGTACGTCGGCCGCCAAGGAGGCCGGCAACATGGTCGACCTCGACTCCAACCCGACCAAGCTCATCGAGATCGTCGAGATCGGCAAACAGCTGCTGATCACACGCGGTGCGCTGACCACGTTCTCCATCGCCAACGACGTCGCGAAGTACTTCGCGATCATCCCGGCGCTGTTCGCGGCGGTCTACCCGGGCCTGGACAAGCTGAACATCATGCGGCTGTCGTCGCCGGACTCCGCGATCCTGTCGGCCGTCGTCTTCAACGCGCTGATCATCATCGCGCTGGTGCCGCTGTCCCTGAAGGGCGTGCGGTACCGGCCGATGAGCGCGGACAAGATGCTGCGGCGCAACCTCGGGATCTACGGCGTCGGCGGCCTGATCGCCCCGTTCCTCGGCATCAAGATCATCGACCTGCTTCTCTCCCTCATCCCCGGAATCGGTTGACCGCCATGAGCAACTCCGTTACGAACACCGCCCGGTTGCTCGGGGCGGCCCTGCGAGCGCTGCTCGTGCTGACCCTGGTGACGGGCGTCGTCTACCCGCTGGTCGTCACCGGCGTCGCCCAGGGCCTGTTCCCCGGCAAGGCGAACGGCTCCGAGATCGAGGCGGACGGCAAGGTCGTCGGCTCGTCCCTGATCGGGCAGTCGTACGACCTGCCGCCGAAGAAGGGCCAGGAGACCCCGGAACCCGACCTGAAGTGGTTCCAGGGCCGCCCGGCCAACGGGCTCGGCGCCAACAGCATCAACACCCGGTACGGACTGATCCTCTCGGGCGCCACCAACCTGGCCGCCGACAGCGGCGCGGTCGACGGCGCCTGCCCGGCCGAGCCCGAGGACGGCACGCTCTGCGCCCAGGTGCTCGCCGCCAGGGCCGCCGTCGTCAAGGACAACTCGGTCGCCGGCTACACGGTCGAGCCGTCCGAGGTGCCCGCCGACGCCGTCACCTCCTCCGGTTCCGGCCTGGACCCGGCCGTCTCCCCGCAGTACGCCGCACTCCAGGTGCACCGGGTCGCCGCGCGGAACGGCCTGCCCGTCGCCGCGGTGGAGAAGCTGGTCGAGGAGCACACCCAGGGCCGCGTCCTCGGCTTCATCGGCGAACCCCGTGTGAACGTCCTGGAGCTCAACATCGCGCTCAAGGACCTCGCAGCGAAGCGGTGACGGCCCTGAACCCGCACGGGAGCCGGCGGCGAGGGAGACATCCCGGACCGCCGGCTCCCGCCGCCGTGCAGCAGGCCGCCCCGCAGCCGGCGCCCACGGACCGACGTAGGACAGGAGAGGCACACCCCCATGACCCGGGTGCTCGTGGTGGAGGACGACCCGCAGCTCGTACGGGCCCTCGTCATCAACTTGCAGGCACGACGCTACGGCGTGGACGCCGCCCCCGACGGGGCCACGGCCCTGCGGCTCGCCGCCGCCCGCCCGCCCGACGTGGTCCTGCTCGACCTCGGTCTGCCCGACATGGACGGCGCCCACGTCATCGAGGCACTGCGCGGCTGGACGCGCGTACCGATCCTGGTGCTGTCCGCCCGGCAGTCCTCCGACGAGAAGGTGGCCGCGCTCGACGCGGGCGCCGACGACTACGTCACCAAGCCGTTCAGCATGGACGAACTGCTGGCCCGGCTGCGGGCCGCCGTCCGCCGGACCCGGGACACCGAACGCGTCCCCGAGCCGCTCCTGGTCGAGACGGAACACTTCAGCGTCGACCTGCTCGCCAAGAAGGTGCTGCGGGACGGCAGGGACGTCCGGCTGACGCCGACCGAATGGCACCTGCTGGAGATTCTCGTGACCCGTCCGGGCCGGCTGATCACGCAGCGGCAGCTCCTCCAGGAGGTGTGGGGGGCCACCCGCGGCAACAAGACCAACTACCTGCGGGTCTACATGGCTCAACTCCGCCGCAAACTCGAAGCGGACCCCTCCCACCCGCGCCATCTGATCACCGAGCCCGGCATGGGCTACCGCTTCGAGGGATGACGAGGCACGCGGCAGGATCCGGCCCCGCCCCGGGGCGGCAGCCGGACCGGCCGCCTGCCTCCCCGTGTCCTGCTCACTTCAGACCGCTGAGCATGACACCCCGGATGTAGTGCTTCTGCAGCAGCAGGAAGAGGATCAGGACCGGCAGGACGCTCAGTACGAGCCCGGCCATGACGATCGGCATCGTGCGGGCCGGGTCGACGTGGTCCTGAAGGAGCTGGATGCCGACGGGCAGGGTCATCACGTCCGGGTCGGCCGTCGAGACGAGCAGCGCCCAGATGTACTCGTTCCAGGCGTCCACGAAGGTCAGCAGCCCGAGCGTCACCACCACCGGTCTGGTCTGCGGCACCACGATCCGCCACCACACCGCGAACTCCCCGGCCCCGTCGATGCGCGCGGCCTCCAGGACCTCGTCCGGGATGGAGACCATGAACTGGCGCGTCAGGAAGATCCCGAAGCCGTTGACGAGGAACGGCACGGCGAGCGCCGCGATGCTGACGGTCAGGCCCGCCCCGCCGCGCCCGAACAGGTCGTTGCCCCCGGCCAGCGGCCAGTGCACCAGGATCATGAAGTGCGGGATGAGGAAGACGAACGGTGGGAACATCATCGTGGACAGCACCAGACGGAAGACGAAGTCCCGCCCGGGAAAACGCAGTTTGGCGAGTGCGTATCCGGCTAGGGACGACGTCAGCAGCACCGATGCGGTGATCGCGGTCGTGACGACGACGCTGTTGCGGAAGAGCAGCGGCAGATCGAGCTGGTCGATCGCCGCCCGGTAGTTGGACAGGTCGAACGCCTTGGGCAGGAACCGGTACGGCAGCGTGCCGGCCTCGCCGGGCCCCTTGAAGGACGTCATCACCATGTCCAGGAAGGGCACCACGGTGAGCACGGCGCCCGTCACGACCAGCAGGGACGAGAACCACGGGAAGCGGCGCCGGGTCATGCGTCCTCCCCTTTGCGCCGGAAGAACCACAACTGCGCCAGGGTGACCGCGAGGACCACCAGGAACAGCACGAAGGCGGCGGCGCTCGCGGTGCCCCAGTCGCCGTACGAGAAGGCCTGCCGGTACATCTCCAGCGCCGCCACATCGGTCGCGTCCCCCGGGCCGCCCTTGGTCATCACGTTGATCAGCGCGAACGACTGCAGGCCGGAGAGGAACTGGGTGATGCACACGAACAGCAGGGACGGCCGCAGCAGCGGCAGGGTGATCCGCCGGAAGACGGTGACGGGCCCGGCACCGTCGAGCGCGGCGGCCTCGTAGTACGCCTGTGGAACGGACTTCAGCCCCGCCGTCAGGACGAGGATCGCCGAGCCGACCGTGGCCCAGGCCTGGACGACCACGACCGACGGCAGCGCGGTGTCCGGATCCTGGAGGAACGCCGTCGAGCCGAGCCCGAGGGCGTTCAGGACGCCGTTGACGAGGCCGCCCGGCTCGTACATGTACTTCCACACGTTGCCGACGGCGACCACCGTCGTGACGATCGGCAGGAAGTACAGAGTGCGCCACAGCCCCTGGAACCGCAGCCTGTCGATACAGGTGGCGACGAGCACGGAGCCGGCGAGCGCGAGGGCCACGGTGCCCAGGGCGAACAGCAGCGTATTGGTCAGGATCGGCGCCAGGAAGGTCGATCCGTCCGCGAAGAGACCCGTGAAATTGTCCAGGCCGACCGGATCGATGTCGCCGAGCCTGAACCCGGTCCAGCGGGACATCGACAGCAGCAGCGCGAAGCCGAGCGGCAGGACCAGGAAGACCGCGAAGAACAGCAGCGTCGGCGCCAGGAACAGATAGGCGACGACGGCCTGCCGGCGCCGGGCCCGGCCGTGGCGGCCGGCGGCCGGTGCGAGGGACCGCGGACGGTGCGCCGCCCGCTCGGCCGCCTCCGGGGTCAGGGTGTTCACCATGAGCGCGACACCTCCTGGTCGACCTGGCGGCGAGTGGTGCGCAGGGCCTCGTCGACCGACTGCTGTCCGGTCCACAGCGCCTCGATGTTCTTGCGCAACAGCGACTTGGCCTGCTGCGCGCCCGGCCCGTTCGGCTCCGGCACCGCGTACGCCAGCGCGTCCCGGAAGGGACGCAGATTCGGATCGCTGCCCTCGCCCAGGAGCCCCCGCATGTCGTCGGCGCGGCCGGTCAGGGAGCCGACCGACACCTGCAACACGCTCATCCGGGTCGCCGGCGCACCCCTTCCGCGCACCCGGCCGGCGTTGAGCCAGCGCAGGAACTCCCAGGCCGCGTCCGGGTGTTCACTGGCCGTGTTGACCCCGAGCATGAAGCCGGTGGCGAGCGTGGCACGCTCGTCCCCCGCCGCGGGGACGGGCACGGGCGCGACGCCGACATCGCCGTAGTCCTTCCCCATCAGGGACTTCAGGCTCCCGGTCCACCAGCCGGCGCTGACCACCATGGCCACCTGGCCGGACGCGAACGCCTGGTACACGTTGACGCCGGGGTCGCTGGCGCCGCGGGCGACGAGGCGGTGCTCCAGAGCGAAGACGGCCCGGCCGGCCGGTGAGTCGATGACGGTGCGCCTGCCGTCCCCGGAGACGAACGATCCGCCGGCGGCGTTGAGCAGCGCGAGGGTCTGGCCGACGGTGGTGGAGTCGTCGGCGGTCGACAGCCCGAAGCCCTGGACCAGCGTGTTGCCGTACCGGTCCCGTCGGGTGGTCCGGTAGGCCGTGTCCTCCAGCTCCGGCCAGGTCCGCGGAGGGCCGGCGACACCGGCCTCGCGCAGCAGCCGCCTGTTGTAGTAGAGGGCGTACGTCTGCACCTCGGTGGGGTAGCCGTAGACCGTGCCGCCCACCGACGCGGAGGCGACCGCCGCCCGGCCGTAGCCGCGCCGGATCTCCTCGGCGTGCCCCGGCGGCGCGGGCCGCAGGACGCCGGCCCGGACGAGCTGGCCGTTCCACAGGCAGTAGGGGTGGAGGATGTCGGCGCCCTGCCCCGCGGCCTGCCGGACCATGAAGGTGGTCAGCAGGTCCGTGAACTCGACCGCCTTCGTCCGCACCTTCACCCGGTCGTGCGTGGCGTTCCACTCGTCGACCGGGCCCCGCAGAGCCTCCTTGAGCTCCCCGCTCGCGTAGTGGGAGAGCAGGGTGAGGACGATCGGGTCCCCGGGCCGTCCGCTGCCCCGCCGCGGCCCGGCACAGCCGGAGACGAGCAGCGCCGAGGGGAGCGCGAGCGCGAAGTGACGGCGGCTCGGACCGCCCGTACCAGACGGCCGCCTCACCGGACGGCCTCCCGGCGCAGCACGCGGAACACCCGGGTCGTGGTGAAACCGGCCCCGCGGTACAGATGGCCCGCCGGGGACCGTTCGCCCGTCCACAGGAACCACGCGGAGTGCGCGCCGCGCGCCCGCATCCGTTCCAGGACCAGATGGAGCAGGACCTTGCCGAGCCCGGTGCCCCGCATCTCCTCCACCACCCCGAACGGGCCGAACCGTTCGTCCGCCGACCCGTACGCGCCGTGCATCGCCCAGCCGGCGAGGCGGCCCGAGGGGGCCCGGGCCACGACGATCCGGTCGAGCGGCGTGCCCGCGGCCAGACACTCCCGGATCGCCCGCGCCCAGTCCGGGGTGAAGCGGTTCCCGGCGAGCGCGAGCAGTTCCACCAGGTCGTCGTCGTAGGGGGTGGCGAACCGGTGGCCCCGCGCCGTCAGTTCGTCCCGGCGGAGCGCGGCGTCCTCGGGGAAGCGGTAGCCGACCAGACCGAGATCCATCGCCGCCGCCTCGTACAGCGTCCGAAAGCCCAGGGACGCCAGGAGACCCGCCGCTTCCGGGTACGCCTCGGCGTCCAGGCCCGGGAGGACGTAGTGCGGGGTGTACGAGGAGAAGTCCACCCGGGTGCGGCCGTGGCCGTGCAGCCAGTCGAGAGCGTCGGTCAGCAGCCGGCGGCCGAGACCGCGCCCGCGGGCGGCCGGATCGACGAAGAAGAACGGGATCCAGCCCTGCTCCGGCTCCAGGTCGGTGCCGCTCATCGGCGTCAGACGGCGTACCGCGTAGGCCGCGCCCACGACCCGGCCGCCGTCCACGGCGATCCGCAGCCCCTCCGGGTCGAAGTTGGCGTCGAGCAGCACCAGGGAGCGGAAGCGGTCCGCGGTGACGGGGTCGGCCGGTGCGCTCCGCCGCCACACCTCCACCAGCCGCGGGCCGTCGCCCGCGCGAAAGCCGCGGATTCCGGCCGGGGATGTCGTCGTGCGATCGGTCATCGACGGGATCGTCCTTCCGGGCGGTGCGGCAGGCCGCGGGGTCGGGAGCGGCGGGTCTCGGAGGCGGCGGATTTCGGGGGCGGCGGGTCTCGGGGGACTCGGGGTTCGTCAGGGGGGCTCAAGGGTGTCTCAGCGATAGAGCAGCACGCCGTCGCCGGCCCACCGGCCGGGCGGTGCGGGCGGATCGCACAGCGGCAGGGGGTCCTCGCCCGCGTCGACCGCGCGCCGCAGCCGGTCGGACCCCCACAACAGGTCGATGAAGTGACGGTGGCCGGTCCCTTCCGTGCCGCCGTCCGCGGTGTGCCAGGCGAAGTCGTCGGGGTACAGCCGCCGCAGCGTGGCGAGCATCGCGACGGCGGTGCGGACGGGGGTGAACGCCTCGCGGTCCGTGACATGGAGCTGGACCCCGCGCAGCGTCCGTCCGGCGTGTTTGTGGAAGGCCGGAACGAACCGCAGGTCACGGAAGTGCACGCCCGGCAGGTCCAGTTCGGCGAGCGAGGGCGCGAACCGCGCGTCGATGTACGGCGCCCCGACGATCTCGAAGGGCTGCGTGGTGCCCCGGCCCTCCGAGACGTTCGTCCCCTCGAACAGGCAGGTGCCGGGATAGACGGTGGCGGTGGCGGGCGCCGGGATGTTCGGCGAGGGCGCGACCCAGGGCAGGCCGGTGGCGGGCGCGTCCATGGCGCGTCGCCAGCCGACGGCCTCGATCACCGTCAGGTCGGCGGTGCCGCCCGCCGCTCGGGGCACTGCCGAGGCGTTGAGCTGCCGGGCGAGTTCGCCGCAGGTCAGTCCGTGCCGGACGGGTACCGCGGCGCGCCCGACGAAGCTCGCCCACGCCTCGTCGAGCAGCGGGCCCTCGCTGACTCGTCCGCCGAGGGGATTGGGCCGGTCGGCGACGACGAACCGCACGCCGGTGCGGGCCGCGGAGACCATCAGGTCGAACATGGTCCACACGTAGGTGTAGCACCTGGCCCCGATGTCCTGAAGGTCGTACACCAGCGCGTCGACGCCGCTGTCGGCCAGCAGCTTGTCGAGGCGCTCACCACCGGACCGGTAGGTGTCGTACACCGGCAGGCCGGTGTCCGGGTCCGTGCGGAGGTCCTCGCTCTCGCCGGCCTGGCCGGTGCCGTGCAGCCCGTGCTCGGGACCGAACAGGGCGACCAGCCGCGCGCCGGCCCGGAGCAGCGCGGGCGCGGCCGGGCGCAGGTCGGGAAGGACACCGGTGTGGTTGGTCACCAGCCCGAGCCGGCCGGGCCCGGCGAGTTCGGGCGCCGCGTGCAGCCGGGCGATCCCGGTCGTCACCGTGCCGCGGTCGGCCGTGCTCATCCTTCGCCCCCCGTCTGCCGGTGACCTCTCGAAGCGGTGGGCGGAAATTTACTGGTATGTCGCGGATTCACCAATGGGACGTGCCGACGGCGGACGCGGGATTCCGCGCGCCGGCCGGGACGGGACCGCGGACACCGGCCGGACCGGCCCTTCCACCGGCACCCCGGGGGCCGGACAGCGCGCTCAGGCGGGACAGCGCGCTCAGGCCGGAGAGCGAGCTCAGGCCGGATAGGGGTCGTAGCAGTCCAGGGCGGGCCGGTAGAGCACGTGCCAGGTGCGGCCCTCGATGACGCCGCTCGGCGGCAGACCGTGACACCCCTGGATCCACTCGATCTTCTTCAGCATGACGGACCCGAACACCCCGTCGAGAGTCAGCTTGGGCGGCTGTCCTCCCCAGACGTTGCTCAGGCACTGCGCCTGCTTGACCGCCCTGCCGGCGTCCCCGTACGTCAGCGTGGGCCGATACGCCGAGGACGTGTAGCCGCAGCGCTGGGGGGCGGCCTCGGCGGCATGGGGCACCGCCAGAGCGAGTGCCGAGGCTGTGCAGAGCGCCGTCACCACGGCGGCCCATCCGTTCTCTCGCATGCCACTCCTTCCGGTCCGGCCGGTGGCTGGGCGAGCCCGGCGTCCAGAGGCGGAGGGTATCCCCATAATCCCGCACATCCAGGGACATCCGCGAGTCGGGTCCCGGGCGAGCGCGGTGCGCCCCCGGACACCGGGAAGAGCGTGCCGCACGGCGGCACGCTCTCGGGTGGACAAGGCGCCGGGGGGGCGGGGGCGGCCCTCGCTCCCCCCGGCGGTGGGATCAGCGCAGTCCGAGCGCCTCGCGGAGCGTGGTGAACAGGTCGGTCTGGTTGGTGACGCCGAGGACGCGGTACGCCTGCGGGCCCTGGGCGGCGATACGGACCTGGGTGCCGGTGTGCTCCTGGGACTGGCCCGGGGTGTTGGTCGAGTAGTTGACCTTCAGCTGCTGGCCCTCGTTGGTGACCAGGGTGGAGGACAGGCCGGGCGGGGTGGCCTCCAGCGGGACGATCTGGCTGGTGTGGCCGTGGTCGGCGGTGGTGACGACCAGGGTGTCCGGGTGCTTGGCCGCGTAGGCGCGGGCCACCTTCACCGCGCGGTCGAAGGCCGCGGTCTCGCCGATCTGGCCGCAGGGGTCGGCGGCGTGGTCCTGCTTGTCGATCGAGGCACCCTCGATCTGGAGGAAGAAGCCCCGCTTGGAGTGGTTGGCGCGCTGCTTGGCCTCCAGCAGCTGGATCGCCTTGGTGGCGGAGTCCGCGAGGCTCGGCGTCGTCGACGGGCGGTTCGGGTTGTTCGTCACGCACCGCTGCGGGTCCGTACCGCCGACGGCCGCCGCCTTGCCGGTCCACTCCACCGGCACGTTGCCGCTCGCGAGCAGGCCGAGGACCGGCTTGCCGGCCTTCACCTTGTTCAGGCCCGTCCTGTCGGTGACGACCTGGTAGCCGAGCTTCTTCGCCTGCTCGGTGACGGTGAGACCCTTGTACCTGCCGTCGGTGACCTTCTGGTCGAAGCGCTGCTTGCCGCCGCCGATGAGGACGTCGACCTTGTGGTTGACGGACTGCTCGGCGATCGAGCCGGGGCCGCCCTTCGCGATCGTGTCCGTGGGGCACTTGGCCATGTCGGCCGGGCCCTGGCAGGAGCGGTCGGTGGCGTGCGAGGCGAGCACGGCCGGGGTGGCGTCGGTGAGTTCGGCGGTGGTGACGTTGCCGGTGGCGTAGCCGTTCTTCTGCGCCAGCTCCAGGACGGTCCGCACCGCCTTGTCGGTGCCGGGCGTCTTGGAGATGCGGCCGTTGACCGTCTTCACGCCGGTGGCCCAGCCGCTGCCGCTGGCGGCGGAGTCGGTGACGTAGTCCGGGGTGCCGTCGGCGTGGACCGCGTAGGTGGTGTAGGCGCCGGTCAGCGGGAACTTGTCCAGGTTCAGACGGCCGTTGGCGCCGACCGTGTAGTCGCGGGCGAGGGTGATCTCCGAGTCGCCCATGCCGTCGCCGATGAGCAGGATGACGTTCTTCGCCTTCCCGCCCTTGATCGCGTCCTTCGCCTGCTGCGCGTTGTCGAAGGCGCCGGCGGCGCTCGTCACGGCCACGGCGGCCGTGGTCGCGGCGACCAGGGCCGTGGCGACGGTGAGGCGACGACGGGTGGGTCCGACCATGAAAGCGACTCCTTGAGCGTTCAGTGTGCTGGTCCGGTGACCAACGCGTGTCAGATGACCATGTACAGGCAAAGGCCGGGTAAATGGCCGGTCGTGCCGGTGTATCCGGAACATGACACGCAGGTGCGCCCCGGGCGCGCAGAGGGATGGGAGGTGGCCGCCGTGTCGTACCCGCAGCCGCCCTGAGCCGGGCCCGGCTCGCGTACGGACCGCTCCGGTCAGGAGTCGGCGGGAGAGCCGGCGCGGCGGGCTTCGCAGCGGCTGACCGAGCCGGTGCGCGGCGAACTGCGCCTGGCAAGGGCGGAGATGAGACAGAGGAGCAAGCGCTACGGCAAGGGTGGTGGCCTGTCCGGCGGCACGGGCGTGGCCGGCGTCCATACGGCGGACCTCGGCCGGCAACTCGTCCCCGTCACGCGCACTGGTCATGGAGAGGCAGTGGGCCGCTGCGGACGGTAACAGGATTCTTGACGGACTCAGGTCCCGTGTCGGTAGGGCGGAGGGGCCGATCCACTTCTCCACCCTCGTAGCGGTGTTTGGTCGCGGGTGTGGCGGCTACTCGTCGCCGAAAGCCTGGCGCGGTGAGGAGCGGCGAGGCAGAGACGCCCTGCCGGGGTTTCCGGCAAGGGGACCAGCGGACCAGACGTGCAAGGGGTTGGTCGTCATGACCGTGGCGACACAGCAAGGTGGCGGGGGCGGTTCCAGCGGACTGTACGACGTTCTGGAACTCATCCTCGACCGGGGGCTGGTGATCGACGCCTTCGTGCGGGTCTCCCTCGTCGGTATCGAGATCCTCAAGATCGACATTCGGATCGTGGTCGCCAGCGTCGACACCTATCTCCGCTTCGCAGAGGCGTGCAACCGTCTGGACCTCGAATCGGGACCCCGCAAGCCGGCCGGGCTCACCGAACTCACGGGAAAGATGACGGAGTCCGGCGCTCGCGGCAAGACCAAGGGAGCCCTGTCCGGCGCCGCGGAGACCATCTCCGACGCCTTCAGGCAGGCACGCGAAGAGGGCCTGGAGCGTCAGGGGAACGGGTAGAGCGCGGAACAGGGGAATAGAGCGCCTGGCTCATGACCACCAGAGGCTGTACCCGTCCGAGCCAAATGTACGCAAATGCATTTCCGACGCGCGCTGACGCAACCTCTTGGCCGCTTCATGCGGATGGCGGTTTCCGGTTGCGACAAGGAGGCGCAAGGCCAGTCGCTCTGCCTCGCGGGCATGCTTCACGGCATCTTCAGTCCGCGCCTCCACGTGCTCCAGCGCGGAGGCCGATTTCTCGGCTAGACGGGCCTCCAACTCACTGACAGCGGCGGCGTCGGCACCCTCGGTGAACTCCGACTGCAACTCCAGAGCCTCCGCCAGCCGTCCGGCAGTGCGACCTGTCAGATCATGAAGGCGCAGGTACATTTCCACGGCATCCTTGACCCGGTCCATGACACGGCCCAAAGATTCGACGGAAAGGCCGCCGTGTTCCAATGTCATCTGTGCGATGTCAAGTATGCCGTTTGCACTGACCTCCAATCGGCTGAGGCCGGTCACCGGGTCCCTGCCGAGATCGGCTTCATTCGACGGCCGGCGGCTCCCATTGACGGACGCGGCAGTGATGGTCCGGGCCGACGCGTCGATGACGGTCACACTCATGACTTCTTCCAGCCGGTTCAGAAGGGCCGTGGACAGGGCCCCGCGGGCACCATCGGCCCGGTCGAGAGCCTGTCTCATATCCGATGACTGAGATGCGTTCAGAGGTTCGCCTCTGATGACCGCCGCCCGAATGAGCTCGGTGACATGCTTGAGAGCAGTCAGCACAGGAAATTGTTCGTCAGGTCGAGTTGGCCGCAGAGGGAACCCATAGCTGGACTGCGGAATCCACATGCCCTCACGAAGGGCTCCGTCGAAGGCGGCCTGTGCCTTGTCTCGGGCGATCGCGACCTCGGAATCAAATTTCTCGATCCTGGTGTGTCGACCCAGTTCAAGGTCTTGGACGGCCCGAGCCAGTAGATCAGACCAAGTGCGCGTAGTGGTCCGCATACTGATGATTCGATTGATCTTTGCTTCCCTGAGCGCGTGAGCCTCAACCGCAGCCGCTTCCAAGCGCTCCGTTTCCCCAAGGGCGGCAGACCTGACTCGTTCTTGGTCGGCCTGCCGCTGCGCCTCCGCACGAGCGGCCTCGGCTTCACGACGCGCAGTTTCAGATCGTTCTGCCTCGGCGGCAGAGAGGCGGCGCTGAACCTGTAACGGCCCCCAATACGCGGCTGCACTTGTGATCAGAGCTCCGCCCAGTGCCCCCACCAAGCCATAGATGGCCTCCGACACGTCCGCCTCCCCCTCACGGTGTCAAGCAACAGCCATGGTGCTCCTGCTCGTCGAGCCAGCCCTACCCGCCGCGCCCAGCATCTGCTCATGCGCAGGCACCATCGCGACCGACCGGCGCTCCCGACACGCGCAGCAGCGGCAGCCCTCCCGGAGCGTCGGCGCTCACCGGACTGGGTGATCACCCCAGGCGCCTCACCACTGCCAGAAATGATCACAGCCAGCCATTGTTCGGCCGCTGGAACAGCCCTGCCGAACAATGCGTCGGCCGCTGAACTCGGTGTTGCGAGCGGTGAGGGATCCGCTCCGCAGGACAGGCCGGGCGGGTCGCCGGCGACCAGGAGGGCCGCCGCCGTGGGGCGGACAGCCCTCCGCTCCACGGCGCCACGGCGATGCCATCAGTGCGCACACCGTGCCCCACGCGGCGGCCGACGGTCGCAACGGGGGTGCGGGACCGCCGGCCGCCCGGTGATGTCCTGTCCAGTGATCTCAGCGGAGGGAAAAGCATGAGTAGGTCGGCGAAACTGTTGATGGTGGCCGGAGCGGTGGCCGGTAGCGGGCTGATCTGGACGAGCCCGGCGACGGCGCAGACTTCCCCGCCGACGGTGGCGACCATCCAGACGCTGCCCGCCGGCACGGCGCTGTCTCCGGCACAGGAGATCGCGGCGGGCTGTTCCAAGGGCGGCTTCGGCCAGTCGGTGGGCTTCGCGAGCTGCCCCAGCAGCTTCGGCAAGTTCAAGGTGCGGGTGTGGTGCACCTGGGGCGGCAGCGGGCTGAGCGAGTCGTGGCGCACGAACTACAACTCCGCGGCCTGCAGCCTGGGCAGCGTACACACCGAGTCCAACGGCATCGAGATCATCAAGTACTGATCCGAGCCGAGCCCAGCCGCGCGTCTCTGATCACCATCGGAGGCGGATGGAACGGGAGGCACGGTCCGGTGCTGCGCCCGGGACTCCCGCCGTGTGGCGATGCGCGGAGGCGGGGCGTTCCCGCACGCGGTATCCACGTCCCACGACGATCCCCCCGGGGGCCACGACGATCCCCCCGGGGGCCGTCCGGGCCCCGAGCCTGCGCCGGCTCGTACCGGTTGGCTCCGGTGCCCTGGGGTGCGCGGTGATGGCCGCCCGTGCGGTGCCGCCCCGCAAGGCGCCCACCGGATACCGGCCGGACTTCCACCGGACCGTCATCCCCGGCCGGAGCGTCCCGGCCGGCTCGCCCGGGGCCTCGACCGGCAGGGAGAGGACGGCGCTCATGCTGCCGCTCCGGCCGCCCACACGACGGCGTGTCCCTCCTCGGTGTGCGCGCGGCGAGGACGCGCGAGCCTTGATACCGGGGCCGCCCGGTGGCCACACTGCCGGTGTGGACGGCAGGGAAGACCGCGACGACCCGGGCCTCTTCGGCCCCGGCTCGGTGACATGGCAGATGCACGGCGACCCCATGATGTGGATCGCCGGCGTCCGCGCGCTCTATCTCCAGGCCCTGCACCCGCGCGCGGTCCGCGGGGTGATGCAGAACTCCGACTTCCGGCGCGACGCCTGGGGGCGGCTGATGCGCACCGCCGACTTCGTCGGGACGACGACGTACGGTACGAGCGAGGCGGCCGAGCGGGCCGGCGCCCGCGTGCGGAAGATCCACTCCATGCTGCGGGTGGCCGACCCCGACACCGGTGAACGGTACGGAGTCGACGAGCCCGGCCTGCTGCTGTGGGTGCACTGCGCGGAGATCGACTCCTATCTGCACGTCCTGCGCCGCTCCGGGTTTCCCCTCACCGACGCCCAGGCCGACCGGTACATCGCCGAACACCGCGTCGGCGCCCGGCTGGTGGGGCTCGACCCGGAGACCGTACCGGCGAGCCGTGCCGAACTGGCCGCGTACTTCGAGAAGGTGCGGCCGGAGCTGGCCGCGGGACCCGAGGCCCGTACGGTGGACGACTTCCTGCTCCGTCCGCCGACACACCCGCTCCTCGTGCCGGCCCGCGCGGTGCTGTGGCGCCGGGTGGCACGGCTCGCCTACGCCTCCCTGCCGCCGTACGCCCACGAGCTGTACGGCAGGCCGGCCCCCGCGCCCGCCCGCGTCACCCGCGGGCTCCGGGTCACGGGCGCCGTGCTGCGGGCGATACCCGCACGGCTGCGCTGGCAACTCCCGCCGAAACACATCCTGCGCGCGACGGCCCGGCTGGGTCCCCGGGCACGACCGGCCCGGGCCAGGCTCACCCGGTGGGCCACGCCTTCCCGCGCCCCGTACGACGCGCCGGACGACTGAGGGCGGGCGGACTCGCCGGCGGCTGGTCCGATCGGACGGGCCGCGTCACCACGAAAACGTCCTGCTTCCCAGGCCGATCACGACGTGCTACGAAGAACCATGTCTGCGAACGAGGGAACCCGCGCGTACGACGCCGTCATCGTCGGCGGCGGCCACAACGGCCTGGTCGCCGCCGCCTATCTGGCCCGCGCCGGTCGCTCGGTGCTGGTGCTGGAGCGCCTGGACCGCACCGGCGGCGCGGCCGTCTCCTCCCGCCCGTTCGCGGGGGTCGACGCCCGGCTGTCGCGATACTCCTACCTGGTGAGCCTGCTGCCGCAGAAGATCGTGAACGACCTCGGGCTGGACTTCCGGATCCGCTCCCGCACCATCTCCTCGTACACCCCGGCCGAGCGGGCGGGGCGGCCCACCGGTCTCCTGGTCGGCGGTGGCGAGCAGCGCACCCGGGAGGCGTTCGCCCGGCTGACCGGCGGCGACCACGAGTACACGGCCTGGCAGCGCTTCTACGGCATGACGGGCCACGTCGCCCAGCGCGTCTTCCCGACGCTCACCGAACCGCTGCCCACCCGCGACGAACTGCGCCGCCGCATCGACGACGAGACCGCCTGGCGCACCCTGTTCGAGGAGCCGATCGGCGTCGCCGTCGAGGAGAACTTCACCGACGACCTGGTCCGGGGCGTCGTCCTCACCGACGCCCTCATCGGCACCTTCGCCGACGCCCACGACCCCTCCCTCGCCCAGAACCGCTGCTTCCTCTACCACGTCATCGGCGGCGGGACCGGGGCCTGGGACGTGCCCGTCGGCGGCATGGGCGCGCTGACCGACGCGCTGGCCGCGGCGGCCCGCTCGACGGGCGCGGTCGTCGCGACCGGTCACGAGGCGGTCCGGATCGACACCGACGGGCACACTGCCGAGGTCGCCTACCGCACGGCGGACGGCGAGGGCGTCGCCACCGCCCGGCACGTCCTGGTCAACGCCTCGCCGCAGGAGCTGGCCACCCTCACCGGCGACCGTGCGCCCGAACCCGCCGAGGGCGCCCAGCTCAAGGTCAACATGGTGCTCACCCGGCTCCCCGAGCTGCGCGACCGGTCCGTCGACCCCCGCGAGGCCTTCGCCGGCACCTTCCACATCGCCGAGGGTTACCGGCAACTGGCGGCGGCCCACGAGCAGGCCGCCGCCGGCGAACTCCCCGCCACACCGCCCTCGGAGATCTACTGCCACTCCCTGACCGACCCCACCATCCTCGGCCCCGGCCTCGCCGAGCGCGGCTACCAGACCCTCACCCTCTTCGGTCTGCACACTCCGGCCCGGCTCTTCGACCGGGACAACGACGCCGTACGCGAGGAACTGTTGAAGTCCACCCTCGCCCAGCTCGACGCCCATCTCGCCGAACCCCTCGCGGACTGCCTGGCCACCGACGCCGACGGCCGCCCCTGCATCGAGGCGAAGACCCCGCTCGACCTCGAACGCGACCTGCGGCTGCCCGGCGGCAACATCTTCCACCGGGCGCTTTCCTGGCCCTACGCCCGCGAGGACAGCGGCCGCTGGGGTGTGGAGACGCGGCACGCCAACGTCCTGCTGTGCGGGGCGGGCGCGGTGCGCGGCGGCGGGGTGAGCGGAGTGCCGGGGCACAACGCGGCGATGGCGGTGCTGGAGCAGGACTGACGGGTTCGGTCGGCGGAGCCCTGTCGGCCCACCGCCGTGATCCGGGCCGCGGGACTGACGGGCTCAGTCGGCCGAGCCCCGCCGGCCCACCGCCGTGATCCGGGCCGCGGGACTGACGGGTTCAGTCGGCCGAGTCCTGCCAGCCCACCGCCGTGATCCGGGCCGCGTCCGCCGGGCGTGCCCCGTCGAACAGCACCGCCCCGCCGGCCTCGACACGCAGCGCGTCGACGTACGCGCCCCGGCCGACGTAGAGCGCGTCGGTGGTGTACCGCCAGCGCAGGGCCAGCCGGGGGCCCGCCGGGAGCGCCGCGGTCACCCGGTGCCAGACGCGCCCCGACCAGCCGGTGACCGTGCCCGCCGGGTGGTCCTCGGAGACCTCGCCGTGGCGGGTGGTGGTGAAGGGGACCGGCTGCCAGGTGGTCCCGCCGTCCGTCGTGCACTCCAGGGCCACCACGTCGGAACGGGGCTCGGTGTCCCACCACAGGGCGCACCGAAGGCGGGCCGCGCCGGGAGAGGTGTCCAGCGGCGGGAGGGCGAGCGTCGCGGCCGTGGCGCTCCCCATGCCCGAGTACCAGGCCGTACGGCCGCGCGCCGGGCGGACCGGGACCGCGCGGGCGAGCCGGTTGCCCGCGGCGACCCGCGGAGCGGACCCGGATCGCCAGGTGCGCACCGGATGCACCGAGTTCCCGAGGACGACCAGGAAGGAGTCGGTCGTGGGATCGAGCACCAGGCAGGTGCCGGTGAAGCCGGTGTGGCCGGCCGTGCGCGGGGTGGCCATCGCCCCCATGTACCAGTGCTGGTAGAGCTCGAAGCCGAGGCCGTGCTCGTCGCCGGGGAAGTCCGTGTTGAAGTCGGTGAACATCAGGTCCACCGACTCGGGCCGCAGGATCCGGGCCCGGCCGAAGGAGCCGCCGTCGAGCAGCGTACGGCCGAGGACCGCGAGGTCCCACGCGCAGGAGAACACCCCCGCGTGGCCCGCGACCCCGCCCAGGCTGTACGCGTTCTCGTCGTGCACCTCGCCCCACACCAGCCCCCGGTCGAGCCCGGACCAGGGCCTGCGGGCGTCCTCGGTGGCCGCGATCCGCGGTTTCCAGGAGGCCGGCGGGTTGTAGCGGGTGCTGTCCAGACCGAGGGGACCGGTGATCTCCTCGCGCAGCAGCGCGTCCAGCGTCCGGCCGGTGATCTTCTCCAGGACGAGTTGCAGGGAGATCAGGTTCAGGTCCGAGTACAGGTAGGTGGTGCCGGGCGGGTGCAGCGGGGCCTCGTTCCAGATCAGCTCCAGTTTCCGCTCGTACGTCGGAGCGTCGTAGAGCGGGAGCCAGGCGCGGAGTCCCGAGGTGTGGGTCAGGAGCTGGCGGACGGTCGTCTCCTGCTTGCCCGCGCGCCCGAAGTCCGGGAGGTGTGCGGCGACCCGGTCCGTCAGGCGCAGCGCGCCCCGCTCGATCTGCTGCACGGCGAGCAGCGAGGTGAACAGCTTGGAGACGGAGGCCAGGTCGAACACCGTGTCCCGGGTCATCGGCAGCTGCCGGTCGGGCGGGAACTCGACACCGGTGTCGGTCTTCTCGTCGTACGCGGCGTAGCGCACCGCCGTGCCGATCGGCTCGTGCAGCGCCACGGTGGCGCCGCGCCCGGCGAGCAGGACGGCGCCCGCGTACCAGGGGTGGCGGGGGGAGGGGCCGAGGAACGCCCTCGCGTCGGAGACGAGTTGCCGCAGCTGTCCGGGGAGCAGCCCGGCGCGTTCGGGCGAGCCGTGGCGCAGGGCGGTGCCGCGGGCGGAGGCGGGCGCGGCACCGGCCGGGCCCGCCGTGAGCGTGCCGAGGGTCAGCGCGCTCCCCGCCACCAGCGAGCCCGCCACGAGCCGACGGCGCGTCAGTCCGCCGCCCCGCGCGCCTTCGAGGTCGTCCGTCATCGTGCGGCCTCCCGCCTGAAAGTATCTTTCGGGGCTTGCCCCGCCCGTGAAACTTTCCTGTCAGGAGGGGGGCGTGTCAACGGGGCGCGTGCCGGCCGCACCAATCTGACAGAGCATCAGAAAAAGTCTTCCGTCGTCCGGCCCGCTGCGGCATCCTGCGCCCATGCAGACGGAGCTGAGCAGGAAACTGGGAATCGAGCACGCCGTCTTCGGCTTCACGCCGTTCCCCGCCGTCGCCGCGGCCATCAGCCGGGCCGGCGGCTTCGGCGTGCTCGGTGCGGTCCGCTACACCGCCCCCGACGACCTCAAGCGCGACCTCGACTGGCTCGACGCGCACGCCGAGGGCCGCCCCTACGGGCTGGACGTGGTGATGCCCGCGAAGAAGGCCGAGGGCCCGGAGCACCGGACGCTGACCGAGGCCGACGTCGAGGCCATGATCCCCGAGGCGCACCGGCGGTTCGTGCGGGACACCCTGGCCCGGCACGGGGTGCCGGAACTGGCCGAGGGCGAGGCGTCCGGGTGGCGCATCACCGGCTGGATGGAGCAGGTCGCCCGCAGCCAGCTCGACGTCGCCTTCGACTACCCGATCAGACTGCTGGCCAACGCGCTCGGCTCCCCGCCCGCCGACGTCGTCGCCCGCGCCCACGACCGGGACGTCCAGGTCGCCGCCCTCGCCGGCAGCGCCCGGCACGCCCGCAAGCACCAGCAGGCGGGCATCGACATCGTGGTGGCCCAGGGCTACGAGGCCGGCGGTCACACCGGGGAGATCGCCACCATGGTGCTCACCCCCGAGGTCGTGGAGGCCGTCGACCCGCTGCCCGTCCTGGCCGCCGGGGGCATCGGGAGCGGTCCGCAGGTGGCGGCGGCACTGAGCCTCGGCGCGCAAGGTGTGTGGCTGGGCTCCCTGTGGCTGACCACCACGGAAGCGGACCTCCACTCGCCCGCCCTGACCCGCAAGCTGCTCGCCGCGGGCTCCGGCGACACCGTCCGCTCCCGCGCCCTGACCGGCAAGCCCGCACGCCAGCTGCGCACCGAGTGGACCGACGCCTGGGACGACGCGGCCGGTCCCGGCACCCTGCCGATGCCCTTGCAGGGCCTGCTGGTCGCCGAGGCGGTCTCCCGCATCCAGAAGTACGAGGTCGAGCCGCTGCTCGGCACCCCCGTCGGCCAGATCGTCGGCCGGATGACCGGCGAACGCAGCGTCCAGGCCGTCTTCGACGACCTCACCCGCGGCTTCGAACAGGCCGTGGACCGCATCAACCGCATCGCCGGAAGGAGCGGCCAGTGAGCACACCCCCCGCCGGATTCTGGGCCCAGGCCACCCAGGACCCCGACCGCACCGTCCTGATCGCGCCGGACGGCGAGGCATGGACGGCCGGACGGCTGCACACCGCCGCCAACCGCCTCGTCCACGGCCTGCGCGCCGCCGGCCTCGAACGCGGGGACGCCTTCGCGGTCGTCCTGCCCAACGGCGCCGAGTTCGTCACCGCGTACCTGGCCGCCAGCCAGGCCGGTCTCTACCTCGTCCCCGTCAACCACCACTTCGTGGGCCCCGAGATCGCCTGGATCGTCGCCGACTCCGGCGCCAAGGTGCTCATCGCCCACGAGCGGTTCGCCGAGCCCGCCCGTCACGCGGCCGACGAGGCCGGGCTCCCCGCGAGCCACCGGTACGCCCTCGGCACGGTCGAGGGCTTCCGGCCGTACGCCGAACTCCTCGACGGACAGCCCGGCGCGGCGCCGGACGACCGCGAACTGGGCTGGGTCATGAACTACACCTCGGGCACGACCGGCCGGCCGCGCGGCATCCGCCGCCCGCTGCCCGGCAAGCGCCCCGAGGAGGCATACCTCGGCGGCTTCCTCGGCATCTTCGGCATCACGCCGTACGGCGACGACGTCCACCTCGTCTGCTCGCCGCTGTACCACACCGCCGTGCTCCAGTTCGCCGGCGCCTCCCTGCACATCGGTCACCGCCTGGTGCTGATGGACAAGTGGACGCCCGAGGAGATGCTCCGCCTCATCGACGCCCACGGGTGCACCCACACCCATATGGTCCCGACCCAGTTCCACCGGCTGCTCGCCCTGCCGGAGGAGGTGCGGCGGTCGTACGACGTCTCGTCCCTGCGGCACGCCATCCACGGAGCCGCGCCCTGCCCCGACCACGTGAAGCGGGCGATGATCGAATGGTGGGGCGACTGTGTGGAGGAGTATTACGCCGCCAGCGAGGGCGGTGGGGCCTTCGCCACCGCCGAGGACTGGCTGAAGAAGCCCGGCACCGTCGGCAAGGCCTGGCCCATCAGCGAACTCGCGGTCTTCGACGAGGACGGCGAGCGGCTGCCGCCGGGGGAACTCGGCACCGTCTACCTGAAGATGAACACCGGCGGCTTCGCCTACCACAAGGACGAAACCAAGACGAGGAAGAACCGCATCGGCGACTTCTTCACCGTCGGCGACCTCGGCTATCTCGACGAGGACGGCTATCTCTTCCTCCGCGACCGGAAGATCGACATGATCATCTCCGGCGGGGTGAACATCTATCCGGCCGAGATCGAGTCCGCCCTGCTCGCCCATCCCGCCGTCGCGGACGCCGCCGTCTTCGGCATTCCGCACGACGACTGGGGCGAGGAGGTCAAGGCCGTCGTCGAACCGGCCCCGGGCCACGAGCCCGGCCCGGAGCTGGCCGCCGCCCTCCTCGGCCACTGCGCCGAGCGCCTGGCCGGCTACAAGCGGCCCAGGAGCGTCGACTTCATCGCGGAGCTGCCCCGGGACCCCAACGGCAAGCTGTACAAGCGGCGGCTGAGGGACCCGTACTGGGAGGGACGCATCCGTTCCGTGTGAGACGCGTATGGTCCCGCCCCCTGGGGGACGGGACCACACCGTCAGCGTTCGTGTACGCGGACCACGGTGAGCGCGGGGGAGGACAGGATGTCCTTCTCACAGAAGCGCGGTGTCACCCACTTCTCCTGGGAGAACAACCGGGTCTGGTCGCTGTGGTGCGGTGACTCGGGGTTGGAGGACTGGGAGTAGGTCAGGAGCGTGCGGGCCACCGGGCAGCGGCTGCCGTCCCAGCCCACCGCCTGGATGTGACTGGAGCCCATGGTCACCTCGGTGTAGCCGCCGTGCGCCGGGTCCCACACCGGCTCGACCTTGTTCCACACGCCCAGGGCCTCCGTGCCGCCCGGCATGGGCAGCCGCCGACCGTCCCGCACGACGAACTGGTGCTCGCCGAGCGGGGAGTCCAGTGCGATGCCGGCCGCGCGCAGTTCGGTCACCGCGTCCGCGAGGGCCGTGGCGAAGCCCGGCGCGCCGGTGTCGAGCGTGTTCGGTGTGTGGACCGGGTCCGCCGCCGAGAACGGCACCTTCCACCGCTGGCCGCTGGGCACCAGCGCGCCGATCCGCCGCCAGAAGCGGTCGAACAGCAGCGCTCCCCGGCTGGCGGTGCCGGCCGTGCGGTCCCACGCCGCGAGCACCGGGCAGGCCGCGGAGACGTCGACCTTCCTGCCGTCCTTGTTCTCGGCGACGCCCCCGGGCAGCGCGGCGCAGGCCCGTGCCGCGTCCCCGGCCGCCAGGGCGCCGACGGTCACCCGGTTCGCGAACTGCTGCCGCTGGAGGTCCCGCACGGTCAGATCACCGCGTTCCGCCATCGCCGCCACGGCGTCGATCGCACCCCGGGTGCGCGGCGAGCGCGCGGTGCCCACGGTGCCGAAGATCCGCTCGTATCCGGTCAGCGGCCGGTCGGCGTTGGCCAGCCAGGCGCTGTCGTTGGAGTTCTCCGCGTACGGGGCGTCCCTGAGCGTCGGCATGCGGGCGGGCCCGAAGATCCCCGGCTGGACGGCGTCGGCGTCCTCGCCGAGGGCGCAGCCGCCACGGGAGCCGTCCAGGACCGCGAGACCCGCCGCCGGGTAGGTGGCCCTGCCGAGCGCCGTGGAGCAGCGCGCCGCCAGGTCGTCGGTGATCCGCGGCAGCACCTGCGACTGGCTGAACAGGGAGTGCCCCGCGGAGTCCGCGGCGACGGTGTTCACCCAGGGCAGGCCCTGATGCCGGCGCAGGGACGCGAGCACGTCCGCCGTGCCGCGGGCCTTGCCGAAGTCGAGCGAGGTGTCGGCGAACCGCATGTTCGCGGCGTTCGGATCGTTCAGCGCGTACGCCGTCGTGGTGGTCCAGGGCAGCGGGAGGCCGCCCTCGGCGGAGGCGACGACCGGGCCGTAGCGGGTCCACCACTGGGTGCGGGTGACCGGCGGGCCGTCCTCCACCGGGACGGTCACGGTCCGCCGGGTCATCCGTTCCGGCCGGCCGTCGACCAGATAGACGGTGGGGTCGGCGGGATCCAGGGTCAGCTGGGCGAGGTTGTACGGGACCCCGGTGGAGACCGTGTGACTCCACGCCACCCGGGAGTTGTAGCCGATGGAGACGGTCGGCGAGCCGAGCAGCGCGGCACCGGCGACGTCCAGTTCGCCCGGAATCGTCTGCTGCACCTGCCAGAACCGGCGTCCGCCCTGCCAGGGGTAGTGCGGATTGCCCAGCAGCAGCCCCCGGCCGTTCGCCGTCGTCCCGCCGGCGAACGCCACCGCGTTCGACCCCATGTCCGCGTCGGCCGCCCGCTCGCGCAGGGCCCGGATCAGGGCCCGCGCGTCCGGAGCGCGCCCGGCGTCCCGGGCCCGGCCCGCGGCGGCGGTGGGCGGCCGGGCCGCGGTGATGTCGTCCACGGCGCCGCCCTGGCCGCCGATCACGGCGAGGGCGTAGAAACGGGCGGCGACGTCCGCGGTGGTGACCGGCCGCACCCAGGCGGCCCCCTTGCAGGCCGGGTCGGTGATCCGGTGCTGCCTCAGCCAGGCGTCGTACCCGGCCGCGTAGCCCCGCATCAGGTCCTTGACCTGCCGGCTCGGGCCCAGCGGGGCGGGCCGGGCGAGCAGCTCGCGCACCGTGCCCGCTTCCCGGACGCCCCGGAAGTACAGGTCGCTGGAGAGATTGTCGCCGGCCGAGGACAGCGAGCCGTCGGTCCCGGCCTGCGCTCCGAAGAAGCGGGAGCGTTCGCCGCGCACGGTCACGAAGCCGTCGGCGAGCACGCACACCTGGTCGGCGGCCTGCGCCCAGCCGGTGCCGAAACCGAGGTCGGCGTAGTTCTTCGCGCGTATGTGTGGAATGCCGTACTCGGTGTAGCGGATGACGGCGGACAGACCGCCGTGCGAGGGACGTTCCTGGTGGCTCGGCCGCTCGGCCGCGAGGGCCGGCAGCGCCGTCGAGGCGGTGAGCAGGGCGGCGGCCGCGACGGCCAGTCGTCCGAAGTGCTTGCGCACGTGGTGCCTCCCAACATGGATGAGGGAAGGAGCGGTTGAGCGTACCAACCGGTATGTGTCCGGGCCTCCCGGGTGCTTGACCTGCCCCGGTGAGGGACCGAGGATCATGAGTCATGACGCAGGGACAGGGCAGCACGGTTGACGGGGTGCTGCGGCGCAGCGCCCGGCGCACCCCGGCGCGGGTCGCGGTCGAGTACGGCGACCGCAGCTGGACGTACGGGGAACTGGACGACGCCGTCTCCCGCGCGGCGAGCGTCCTGCTCGGTCAGGGGCTCGCCGCCGGTGACCGGGTCGGCTCCTACGGCCACAACTCCGACGCGTATCTGATCGGCTTCCTGGCCTGCGCCCGCGCCGGCCTCGTGCACGTGCCCGTCAACCACAATCTGACCGGTGACGACCTCGCCTACCTCGTCGGCCAGTCCGGCAGCTCCCTGGTCCTCGCCGACCCCGGCCTGGCGGACCGGCTCCCCGACGGCGTCCGCGCCCTGCCCCTGCGCGACACCGAGGACTCCCTGCTGGTCCGGCTGACGACGGCGCCCTTGTACGACGGCCCCGAGCCGCGCACCGAGGACCTGGTGCAACTGCTCTACACCTCGGGGACCACCGCCCTGCCCAAGGGCGCGATGATGACGCACCGCGCCCTGGTCCACGAGTACCTGAGCGCGATCACCGCCCTCGATCTCAGCGCCGGCGACCGCCCCGCGCACTCCCTGCCGCTGTACCACTCCGCGCAGATGCACGTCTTCCTGCTGCCGTACCTGGCGGTCGGCGCCACCAATCTGATCCTCGACGCGCCCGACGGGGACCGGCTGTTCGATCTGATCGAAGCGGGGCGCGTGGACAGCCTGTTCGCCCCGCCGACGGTCTGGATCGCTCTGGCGGGCCGCCCGGACTTCGCGGCCCGGGACCTGTCGGGACTGCGCAAGGCCTACTACGGCGCGTCGGTCATGCCGGTACCGGTCCTGGAGCGGCTGCGCGAGCGGCTGCCGCGGCTCGGCTTCTACAACTGTTTCGGACAGAGCGAGATCGGTCCGCTGGCCACCGTCCTGGCACCCGAGGAGCACCGGGGCCGGATGGACTCCTGCGGCCGTCCGGTGCTGTTCGTGGACGCACGGGTGGTGGACGAGGAGGGCAAGGACGTCCCCGACGGCACGCCCGGCGAGATCGTCTACCGGTCGCCGCAGCTGTGCGAGGGCTACTGGGACAAGCCCGAGGAGACCGCCGGGGCCTTCCGCGACGGCTGGTTCCGCTCCGGGGACCTCGCGGTGCGGGACGCCGAGGGCTATTTCACCATCGTGGACCGGGTGAAGGATGTCATCAACTCCGGTGGAGTGCTGGTGGCCTCACGTCAGGTCGAGGACGCCCTGTACACCCACGAGGCGGTCGCCGAGGCCGCCGTGATCGGCCTGCCCGACGAGCGGTGGATCGAGGCCGTCACTGCGGTGGTCGTCCCGCGCGGCGAGGTGACGGAGGATCAGCTCGTCGCGCATGTGAGGGAGAAGCTCGCCCCTTTCAAGGCGCCCAAGCGGGTGCTGTTCGTGACCGAGTTGCCGCGCAATGCCAGCGGCAAGATCCTCAAACGTGAGCTGCGCGACCGCTTCAGCGGTTAGCCGGCTCCTCCGACGGCATCAGCGCGTCGGCCAGCAGCCGCCAGCGCGGCAGTGCCGATGTGCCCGGCTCGACGCCGATCACCTGTACGGCCACGTGGTCGGCGCCCGCGTCCACATGGCCGTGCAGCTTCCGTGCCACGGTGTCCGGGTCGCCCCAGAACACCAGGTCGTCGACGAAGCGGTCGCTGCCGCTGCCGGAGAGGTCGTCGTCCGTGTAGCCCAGCCGGCGGAACTTGGCGAGGTTGTACGGCGTCTGGAGGTAGCCGTGCAGATGCGCGCGGGCCAGGGAGCGGGCCCGGGCCGGGTCGGTCTCGAACAGCACGGCGTGTTCGACGGCCAGGAACGCGTCGGGGCCGAGGACCTCCCGGGCCTGCGCGGTGTGGGCCGTGTTCACGTGGTAGGTGTGGGCGCCGGCGGCGCGGTCCCGGGCCAGCTCCAGCATCTTCGGCCCGTACGCGGCGAGCAGCCGCCGGACCGGGGTCTCCGGGCGGGGGTTGGGGGTCTCCATGGTGTCCAGCTCGTCCAGGTACGCGGCCATGGCCGCCAGGGGTCTGACGCCCGGCCGGGGGTCGCCGCCGAAGCCGAGGCCGAGGATGTGCCGGCCCGGATAGGCGTCCGCGAGCAGTGTCGAGGCGCCGTGCGTCCAGCGGGCCTCCCGGGACCAGATCCGGGCGATGCCGTTCACGACGGTCAGCCGCCGGGTGGCGGCGAGCAGGAGGCCGGCGTGCGTGAACGCGTCCCGGCCGAGCGCCTCGGGGATCCACAGCGCCCGCCAGCCCTGCTCCTCCAGCTGCCGGACCGAGTCCCGGATCAGCGCGGCGGGCTGATGCTCGAAGTCGAAGGTGTAGATCCCGAACGTGCCGAGGTCCATGGGTGTGCTCCCTGCCCAGGAGGCGGATCGGATCGCCGATCCGTCGCGTCGTCGATTCGTTGAATCGGAATATCGCAGAATTTCGATATGAAGCGCAAGGGGGTGTGCCGGTGGCCGGAGGATAGGGGGAGGGAGGGGACGGAGGATGGGGTGAGGGAGGGGGTGGCGGCCTGAGGGTGCGTGACCGGTGGCCGGAGGGGGCGGTGCGGCCGGCCGGCGGTGGGAGGGATGCGGCCGGCCGGTGGCTGCGGGAGGGTCGGCCGGCCGCGGGGGCTAGAGGGTCTGTCCCAGTGCCGTGACGAGGTCGGCGATGCGTCGCTCGTCCCGCTTGTAGTGGGTCCACTTGCCCACACGGGTCGCCCGGACCAGCCCCGCGCGCTGGAGTTCCGCCATGTACGCCGACACGGTGGACTGGGCCAGCCCCGCCTTCGCCTGTATATGGCTCACGCACACACCGACCTCGGCGGGGTCGGCGATGGCCGCCTCCATGGGGAAGTGCCGCTCGGGCTCGCGCAGCCACCGCAGCATCTGCAGCCGCATCGGGTTGGACAGCGCCCGCAGCGCGTTGACCAGGTCCGGATCCGGGATGGGGGCGGTGTCCGTCATGACTCCGGAGTATAGGTCGACGTCGCCGACGATTCGAGGTACGTCGATACGACTCGCTCATCCGGCGCAACCGTGGCGGAGGGCCTCCCGCTCCGCGTGGTCGCCGCACGGGTCCATCGAGTGCCGGCGCCGGGTGACCGGCCGCGAGCCCGGTCTCGGCACCCCTATCCGGCGGCCCGCGGTCGCAGGTCCACGATCCGGCGGATCTTGCCCACCGATCGCTCCAGTGACTCCGGGTCCACGATCTCCACGTCGACCGACACGCCGATGCCGTCCTTGACCGCCGCGACGATGGCCCGGGCCGCCGCCTCCCGTACCTCCGGCGGCGCGTCCGCGCGGGCCTCGGCGCGGACCGTCAGGGAATCGAGACGGCCCTCGCGGGTGAGCCGCAGCTGGAAGTGCGGGGCCACGCCGGGGGTGCGCAGCACGATCTCCTCGATCTGGGTCGGGAAGAGGTTGACCCCGCGCAGGATCACCATGTCGTCGCTGCGCCCCGTGATCTTCTCCATCCGCCGGAACGCCCGGGCCGTACCGGGCAGCAGCCGCGTCAGGTCCCGCGTCCGGTACCGGACGACCGGCATGGCCTCCTTGGTCAGCGAGGTGAACACCAGCTCGCCCCGCTCGCCCTCCGGCAGTACCTCGCCGGTGATCGGATCCACGATCTCCGGATAGAAGTGGTCCTCCCACACATGGAGGCCGTCCTTGGTCTCCGCGCACTCCTGGGCGACACCCGGGCCGATCACCTCGGACAGCCCGTAGATGTCGACGGCGTCGATCGCGAACCGCTCCTCGATCTCCCGCCGCATCTGTTCGGTCCAGGGCTCGGCCCCGAAGACGCCCACCCGCAGCGAGGTGGTGCGCGGGTCCACGCCCTGCCGTTCGAACTCGTCCAGGAGCGTGAGCATGTAGGACGGGGTCACCATGATCACGGACGGTTCCAGGTCCTGGATCAGCTGCACCTGCCGGGCCGTCATACCGCCGGACGCCGGGACGACCGTACAGCCCAGGCGCTCGGCACCATAGTGAGCGCCCAGGCCGCCGGTGAACAGTCCATAGCCGTACGCCACATGCACGACGTCGCCCGGGCGTCCGCCGGCCGCCCGTATCGACCGAGCCACCATGTCTGCCCACATGGAAAGGTCGTTGTCCGTATAGCCGACCACCGTGGGGCGCCCCGTCGTGCCGCTGGAGGCGTGCAGACGGCGGATCCTCTCCCGGGGCACGGCGAACATGCCGTACGGGTAGTTCGCCCGGAGGTCGGCCTTGGTCGTGAAGGGGAAGCGGGCCAGGTCGGCGAGCGAACGGCAGTCCTCCGGGCGGACCCCGGCTTTGTCGAAGGACTCCCGGTAGAACGGTACGTGCTCGTACGCGTGCCGCAGCGAGGTGCGCAGCCGCTCCAGCTGCAGCGCCCGCAGCTCTTCGGGACCGAGCCGTTCGCCCGCGTCGAGCAGGTCCGTCACATCCGCCATCGGCACGTCTCCCTCGCCAGCCGCACATTCCGGACGACCGATCATTCGGTCGATCTCTTCGAGGTCAGTAATTCAGGCCACTCCGCCTCCAGGCAAGAGGTCGGCGGGATTTTCCACGCGGAGAGATCGCGGACGGGACCCGTGGAGCCACGGCGGGAAGCGGCACCCCGCCCGCGTCGGCCGAGCGGAGCCGGGAGAAGGGCCGGGGGAAGCCGGCGCGAGGGAGCCGGACGGGCAGGGTGTGGGTGTGGGGGCGGGCGAGGGGGCGGGACGGGCGGGGGCCGGGGTCGGCGAGTGGTCGTGCCCGGCTTTGCCGGCACCGGTACCGGCAAAGCCGTTGCGGCCGGGCGGCGCGGCCCCTGATGATCAGCGCATGCCGATCTTCACCGCAGCCGACGGGACCCAGCTCGCCTACCACCTGCGCGGAACCGGAGAGCCCCTCGCGGTGTTGCCGGGCGGCCCCATGCGGGCCTCCGCCTACCTCGGGGATCTCGGCGGGCTGACCGCGCACCGCCGGCTGGCCCTGCTCGACCTGCGGGGCACCGGCGACTCGGCGGTGCCGGCGGACCCCGCGACGTACCGCTGTGACCGGATGGTCGAGGACGTGGAGGCATGGCGAGCCCACATGGGGCTGGAACACATGGATCTGCTCGCCCACTCGGCGGGCGCCGCCCTGGCGACGCTCTACGCCGCCCGTCATCCGCAGCGGATACGGCGGCTGGTGCTGATCACCCCCAACCCGTCGGCGCTGGGCATGCGCGGCACGCCCGAGGACCGGCTGGCCGCGGCCCGGCTGCGTGCGGACGAGCCGTGGTTCGCGCAGGCCTTCCCCGCCTTCCGGGCCTGGCTCACGGGCGAGGCGGACTTCGACGACGTGTTCCTGCCCTTCTTCTACGGCCGCTGGGACGACACCGCCCGGGCCCACGCCGACGCCGAACCGGAGCAGGTCAACGAGGAGGCGGGCGAGCGCTACTTCGGCGAGGGCGCGTTCACCCCGGACGCGACACGAGCCGCCCTGTCCGCCCTGGCCGCCCCCGTCCTCGTGTACGCGGGCGAGGCCGACGGCTCCCCGCGCCCCGACCTCGCCCGCCGCACGGCACGGGCCTTCCCGAACGCCGAGACCGCCGTCCAGCCCGGCGCCGGCCACTACCCGTGGCTGGACGACCCGCGGCGTTTCCTGACCCGTACGCTCGCCTTCCTGGACAGGCCCTAGCTAGGGCCCGTACGCCGTCAGGAACCGGTCCCGGAACGTGTCCATCGCCCAGACCGGGGCGTCGGCGGCCGGCTTCAGCCCCGCGGTCCAGCCCCAGCCGGAGATGCGCTCCAGGACCTCCGGGTCGCGGGCGACGACGGTCACGGGCACGTCCCTGCGGGGACTGCCCGCGGTGACGACCGGTACGGGCTGGTGATCGCCGAGGAAGACCAGGACCGTCCTGTCGTCGCCGTACCGCAGCAGGAATCCGAACAGGCTGCGCAGCGCGTACTCGACGGCGCCCCGGTACTCGGCGCGTACGCTCCGCGCGCTCCGCCACACCTCCTTCTCGTCCTTGCCCTCGCGCTCGACCCGGTGGAAGACCGAGCCGTCGCCCAGCTCCGTCCAGCCGACCGGGCGGGGGACGGGCGCCCAGGGATGGTGGCTGGAGGTGAGGACGATCTCCGCCATCAGCGGGCCCCGGCCGCGCCGGCCGAACTCCCGCCGCCGGAACGCCTCCAGGGTGTACTGGTCCGGCACCTGCGACCAGCCGAAGCCAGGGCCGCGGTAGCCGAGGTGGGCGGCGTCGTAGACGTGGTCCAGGCCGAAGAACCCGCCCTCGGGCCAGGCTCCGCGCACCCCCGGCACGATGCCGACCGTCCGCCAGGCGCCCGTCCGGCGGAAGGAGCCGGTGAGGGTGGCGCGGTCACTGGAGGTCAGGGTGCGGAAGCGCTGCTGGTTGCTGATCCACAGCCCGGACAGGAACGTCGAGTGGGCCAGCCAGCTGCCGCCGCCGGTCACCGGTGACCGCAGCCAGCCGCTGCGCGCCGTGAACCCGGCCGCCCGCAGCGCGCCGGTGCTCTCCTTCAGGACCGTGCCGATCCGCGGGGCCAGTGCCGGGTCCTCGACGGCCGAACGGCCGTAGCTCTCGACGAAGGTGAACAGCACGTCCTTGCCGCGCAGGCCGGTCAGCAGCCGGTCCGGCGGGGTGTGCGCGAAGGCGTCGTGGGCGGCCAGGCGCCGGAAGAGCCGCGCGTCCGCGAGGGAGGCGCGGACCTGCGGGACGCGTGCGCCGAGGAGGTCGGCGTCCACGGCGGCGGCGAGGGGTTCTCCGCCGCCGCGCAGACCGAGCGTGACACAGGTGATCCAGGCGGTGCCCAGGGCGAGGGAGGCACGCACCGCCCGGCCTCGGTGGCGAGCCGTCAGCGAGGTCACCCGGAGCGCCGAGGCCGTGGTCAGGGCGGGCACCGCGACCGCGAGGAGCACGGCACCGGCGACGGCGAGCAGCTCGGCGGTCCGGCCGGACGTGTCCCGCACGTAGTCGGCCGCGTTCTCCAGCAGGCCCCAGTCCAGCACCGGGTCGAACGGGCGGAAGAGCACCGTGTGGAAAACCATGTCCAGGCATTTGAGGAGGGCGAGCAGCCCGACCAGCAGACCGGTGACCACGGCGGCGACCCGCCGGGCCCACCGCGGCAGCGTCAGCGGCAGGGCGGTGAGCAGGACGGCCTCGGCCGGGAGGCGCAGGAACGCGCTCGGGGTGAGTCGGTCGCGCTGGTCCGGCAGCAGCAGGGCGGCCAGGAGCAGCGCGGCGGCGAGGACGGTCGTGCCCACGCTCAGCACCCGCGCGACCCGGGTGCGCCGGCGCCACCGCCCGAACCGGCCGGGCCGGGAACGCTCCCGCGGCCCGGGGCCGCCCGCCGCGGCGCTCCCGGTGTCCGCCGCCGCTTCGCTGCCGGGCGGCCGGGAGGGCATGCGGTCCGGCACCTGTCGGTCCTTCCGTGCGCGGCCCGCGGCCGGGGCGATGGGCCGGGCACGCAGGGGCTCCTTCGCCACCCGGACGGACGTCACCGCCCGTGCGGGACGGTCGTCGTCCGTGCACACAGAGTAGCCGCCGGGGGGCGGATGGGGGGTGTGGGACACCCCCGAGGGGCTACGGCCGCTCCGCCGCCACCGCCACCTCCCGCGCCCACCGGTAGTCGGCCTTGCCGCTGGGCGACCGCTGGATGGCGTCCGTGATCACCAGCTGGCGGGGGACCTTGTAACCGGCCAGACGGGTACGGCAGTGGCTCTGGACGTCGGCCAGCGAGAGGTGCGGCGCTCCCGCGCGCAACTGCACCACGGCCGCCACATGGCTGCCCCACCTGGCGTCCGGGACACCGGCGACCAGCGCGTCGTACACGTCCGGATGCGCCTTGAGCGCCTGCTCGACCTCTTCCGGGTACACCTTCTCGCCCCCGGTGTTGATGCACTGCGAGCCCCGTCCCAGAACGGTGACCACCCCGTCCGCGCCGACCGTGGCCATGTCGCCCAGCAGCACCCAGCGCCGCCCGTCCTTCTCGAAGAACGTCTCGGCGGTTTTCCGCGGGTCGTTGTAGTAGCCGAGCGGCACGTGCCCGCACTGGGCGACCCGGCCGACCTCGCCGGCCGCGACCGGCTCGCGGGTCGCCGGATCCACCACCCGGGTGCGGGAGTTGACCCGGATGCGGAAGCCGCGTTCCGGCCCCGAGTCCTCGGTCGCGGTGCCGTTGAAGCCGGACTCCGAGGAGCCGAAGTTGTTCAGCAGCACGGCGTGCGGGACCAGCTCGCGGAACTGCCGGCGCACCGTCTCCGACATGATCGCGCCCGACGAGGAGACGCTGAACAGGGCCGAGCAGTCGGTGCCCTTCAGCGGCCCGTTCAGCGCGTCGATCAGCGGCCGGAGCATCGCGTCCCCGACCAGCGACACGCTGGTGACCTTCTCCCGCTCGATCGTGCGCAGCACCTCCTCCGGCACGAACTTGCGGTGCAGGGCCACCCGTTGGCCGAAGTTGAAGCCGATGAACGCGGTCAGTGTCGATGTGCCGTGCATCAGCGGGGGAGTGGGGAAGAAGGTGATCCCGGAGCCGCCCGCGGCGACCCGCTCGGCCAGCTCCTCCGGCGCCTTCACCGGCTCCCCGGTCGGGGCCCCGCCGCCCAGCCCGGCGAAGAACAGGTCCTCCTGACGCCACATCACCCCTTTGGGCATGCCCGTCGTGCCACCGGTGTAGATGATGAACTGATCGTCCCCGGAACGCGGGGGAAAGCCCCGCGCGGGCGACCCGGCGGCCTCCGCCTCGGCGAACGGCACGGCCCCGGACACCGTCCGCGCGGCCGGGGTGCCGACGCGCAGCGCATGCCGCAGCCGCGGCGCCCGCGGTAGCGCCCCCGCCACCCGTTCCTCGAACTCCGCGTCGAAGACCAGCGCCACCAGGTCCGCGTCGCGGTAGAGGTACACCAGCTCTTCCTCGACATAGCGGTAGTTGACGTTCACCGGGACGACTCTGGCCTTCAGGCAGGCCAGTACCGTCTGGAGGTACTCGACGCCGTTGTACAGATGGAGGCCGAGGTGCTCGCCGGGGCGCAGCCCGCTGTCGATCAGATGGTGCGCGACGCGGTTGGCGGCGGCGTCCAGCTCGGCGTACGTCAGCCGGCGTTCCGCGCCCGTGCCGGGATGATCGGCGTACACGAGCGCCTCGCGGTCCGGTACCGCGTCGACGACCGACTCGAACAGGTCGGCAAGGTTGTACTCCACCGCTTCCTCCTGACCCCGGCGGTCCTGGCGACGAGAGGCGCATCCGTCGGCCCGCCGGTCATCAGAGCAAAGCCCACGACAACTGTGAAGAGCTCGCGTCAATAAATCTGACTGTCTGTCAGAAAACCCTTGAAGTGCCTCCCCGCCTCCTGCAACCTGTTCTCGTTCCGACCGAGGGGAGATGGCCCATGGGTGGGACGGAACACCTCACCGTGCAGCGAGAAGGCGCCACACTGGTGCTCACGCTCAACCGGCCCGACGCCAGGAACGCGCTCTCGCTGGCGATGCTCGTCGGCCTGTACGACGGCTGGCTAGAGGCCGACGCGGACGACACGGTCCGCTCGATCGTCCTCACCGGGGCCGGCGGCGCGTTCTGCGCCGGCATGGACCTCAAGGCGCTGGCCGGCGACCGCATGCAGGGACAGCGGTACCGCGACCGGCTGAAGGACGATCCCGACCTGCACTGGAAAGCGATGCTGCGCCACCACCGCCCCCGCAAACCGGTGATCGCCGCCGTCGAGGGCCACTGCGTCGCCGGCGGCACCGAGATCCTCCAGGGCACCGACATCCGGGTCGCGGGCGAGTCCGCCACCTTCGGCCTGTTCGAGGTGCGGCGCGGCCTGTTCCCGATCGGCGGCTCCACCGTCCGTCTCCAGCGCCAGATCCCGCGCACCCACGCCCTGGAGATGCTGCTCACCGGACGCCCCTACAGCGCCCGGGAGGCCGCCGGTATCGGTCTGATCGGGCACGTCGTGCCCGACGGCACCGCCCTCGCCGAGGCCCTGGAGATCGCCGAACGGATCAACGCCTGCGGCCCGCTCGCCGTCGAGGCCGTCAAGGCGTCCGTGTACGAGACCGCGGAGATGACCGAGACCGACGGGCTCGCCGCCGAACTCACCCGCGGCTGGCCGGTCTTCGACACCGCCGATGCCAAGGAAGGCGCCCGCGCCTTCGCGGAGAAACGGCCACCCGTCTACAAGCGCGCCTGACCCCAGGAGCCCCCCATGCCCGAAGTCCTCTCCGCACCACTCGTCCTGGAGTTCCCCTTCACCCGCTCCCTCGGCCCCGTCCAGAGCGCCTTCCTCACCGGCCTGCGCGAACGCGTCGTCCTCGGCGTACGGACCACCGACGGCCGCGTCCTCGTCCCGCCCGTCGAGTACGACCCGGTCACCGCCGAGGAGATCCACGACCTGGTGGAGGTCGCCCCCACGGGCACGGTCACCACCTGGGCCTGGAACCACGCCCCCCGCCGCGGCCAGCCCCTCGCCACCCCCTTCGCCTGGGTCCTGGTCCGGCTCGACGGCGCCGACACCGCCCTGCTGCACGCCCTCGACGCACCCGGCCCCGACGCCGTCCGCACCGGCATGCGGGTGCGCGTCCGCTGGGCCGAGGAGCGCACCGGCGCCATCACCGACATCGCCTGCTTCGAACCGCACGACGGCGAGCCCGCACAGCCCGGCGACAGCACCGGCGCGTTCGCGGACCCCCTCCGCGGCATCGTCGCGCCCGCCCGCCTCGACTACACCTACTCGCCCGGCCGTGCCCAGACCGCCTACATCGGCGCCCTCTCCGCACGCCGCATCGTCGGCGAACGCTGCCCCTCCTGCCGCAAGGTGTACGTCCCACCGCGGGGTGCGTGCCCCACATGTGGGCTGGCCACAGCCGAACAGGTCGAAGTGGGGCCCCGAGGCACGGTCACCACCTTCTGCATCGTCAACATCAAGGCGAAGAACCTCGACATCGAGGTGCCGTACGTCTACGCGCACATCGCCCTCGACGGCGCCGACCTCGCCCTGCACGCCCGGATCGGCGGCATCCCCTACGACCGGGTCCGCATGGGGCTGCGGGTGGAACCGGTGTGGACCGAGGGCGCCCGCTACCCCGACCACTACCGCCCCACCAGCGAACCGGACGCGGACTACGAGACGTACAAGGAGCTGCTGTGACCAGCGAGGAAGCCCCCGCCCCCCGGGACATCGCCGTCGTCGCCTTCGCCCAGACCGACCACCGGCGCTCCACCGAGGAGTCCTCCGAGGTCGAGATGCTCATGCCGGTGCTGCACGAGGTCCTCGCGCGGACCGGCCTGAAGACCGCCGACATCGGCTTCGTCTGCTCCGGCTCCAGCGACTACCTCGCGGGCCGGGCCTTCTCCTTCACCCTCGCCCTCGACGGCGTCGGCGCCTGGCCGCCGGTCTCCGAGTCGCACGTCGAGATGGACGGCGCCTGGGCGCTGTACGAGGCCTGGACCAAGCTGCTCACCGGCGACGCCGACACCGCACTCGTCTACTCCTACGGCAAGTGCTCCCCGGGCTCGGTCCGGGACGTCCTCACCCGCCAGCTCGACCCGTACTACGTCGCCCCGCTGTGGCCCGACGCGGTCGCCCTGGCCGCCCTCCAGGCGCAGGCCCTCGTCGACGCCGGACACACCGACGAACCGGCCCTCGCCGCCGTCGGCGCCCGCAGCCGCGCCGACGCCGTCGCCAACCCCCACGCCCAGCTCAAGGGCCGGGTGCCCCAGGGCGACTACGTCGTACGCCCGCTGCGCACCGGGGACTGCCCGCCCGTCGGCGACGGCGCCGCCGCCGTGATCCTCGCGGCCGGGGACCGGGCCCGCGAGCTGTGCGAGCGGCCCGCCTGGATCCGGGGCATCGACCACCGCATCGAGGCCCACGCCCTGGGCGTGCGCGACCTCACCGACTCACCCTCCGCCCGGCTCGCCGCCGCCCGCGCGGGTGCCTTCGAACGGCCCGTCGACACCGCCGAACTGCACGCGCCGTTCAGTGCGCAGGAGGTGGTCCTGCGCCGGGCGCTCCGGCTGGACGACGGCGTGTGCGTCAACCCCTCCGGGGGCGCCCTCGCCGCCAACCCGGTCATGGCCGCCGGACTCGTCCGCATCGGCGAGGCCGCCGCCCGCATCCACCGCGGCGCCTCCGACCGCGCCCTCGCCCACGCCACCTCCGGCCCCTGCCTGCAGCAGAACCTGGTCGCCGTACTCGAAGGGGATCCCCGATGAGCAAGGAGCCCGTGGCCGTCACCGGGATCGGCCAGACCAAGCACGTGGCGGCCCGCCGGGACGTGTCGATCGCCGGACTCGTCCGCGAGGCCGCCATCCGCGCCCTGGCGGACGCCGAGCTGACGTGGGCCGACATCGACGCCGTCGTCATCGGCAAGGCGCCCGACTTCTTCGAGGGCGTGATGATGCCCGAGCTGTACCTGGCCGACGCGCTCGGCGCCGTCGGCAAACCCATGCTGCGCGTGCACACGGCCGGCTCCGTCGGCGGATCCACCGCGCTCGTCGCCGCGAACCTCGTCGCCGCCCGCGTCCACGGCACGGTCCTCACCCTCGCCTTCGAGAAGCAGTCCGAGTCCAACGCCATGTGGGGCCTGTCCCTGCCGATCCCCTTCCAGCAGCCCCTGCTCGCCGGAGCCGGCGGATTCTTCGCCCCCCATGTGCGCGCCTACATGCGGCGCAGCGGCGCCCCCGACACCATCGGCTCCCTCGTCGCCTACAAGGACCGGCGCAACGCCCTGAAGAACCCGTACGCCCACCTCCACGAGCACGACATCACGCTGGAGAAGGTGCTGGCGTCACCCATGCTGTGGGACCCCATTCGCTACTCCGAGACCTGCCCGTCCTCGGACGGTGCCTGCGCCATGGTGCTGACCGACCGCGCCGGAGCCGCCCGCGCGCCCCGGCCACCCGCCTGGCTGCTCGGCGGCGCCATGCGCAGCGAACCGACCCTGTTCGCGGGCAAGGACTTCGTCTCCCCGCAGGCCGGCAAGGACTGCGCCGCCGACGTCTACCGCCAGGCCGGAATCGCCGACCCGCGCCGGGACATCGACGCCGTCGAGATGTACGTGCCGTTCTCCTGGTACGAGCCCATGTGGCTGGAGAACCTGGGCTTCGCCGCCGAGGGCGAGGGCTGGAAGCTCACCGAGTCCGGGGTGACCGCACTCGACGGCGACCTGCCGGTCAACATGTCCGGCGGCGTGCTGTCCACCAACCCCATCGGCGCCTCCGGCATGATCCGCTTCGCCGAGGCCGCCCTCCAGGTGCGCGGCCAGGCCGGAGAGCACCAGGTCGACGGAGCCCGCAGGGTGCTCGGCCACGCCTACGGCGGCGGCTCGCAGTTCTTCTCCATGTGGCTCGTGGGCTCCGCGCCCCCCGGCTCCTGACGGCCCGCCCGGAGCCCTCCGGCCGGACTCCGGAAAGGCCGCCCCCACGTGCCCTGTCCGCCGTAGCGACCGGTCGCTAGGCTGGCCCGCGGAAGACGAACCGGGAGGAGCACGGACGTGGCCGAGACCACTATCCAGCAGCAGCCGCTCGCGGGCTGGGACAAGCCGGAGCTGGACCTCAGCGAGGCCGACTGGCAGTCCAGCAGCCGAGGTCTGGGCGATGTCCAGATCGCCTTCGTCGAGGGCTTCATCGCGATGCGGAACAGCCGCCGGCCGGAGGGCCCCTCCCTGATCTTCACGCCCGCGGAATGGGGTGCCTTCGTCTCCGGCGCACGGGAGGGGGAGTTCGACCTCACCTGACCCCTCCCCGCGCCGCACCCTCGTCCCGCCTCACCTGAACCGGGGGTGTTCCCGCCGGATTCCCGGACACGCGACCGGCAGCGCCCCGCGGGGGCCGGACCTGAGCCAGGCTGGCCCCAGCGAAGGAGAAGTCGTGTTCCGGAGGTGAGGAAGGATGAGCGCTGCGCCGGTCATCGCAGCGGTCGACGGTTCCGCGGACAGCCTGCGCGCCCTGGACTGGGCCCTGGACGCCGCCCGCCGCCGCGCCGCACCGCTGCGCGTGGTCCACGTACGGCAGTACGCGGCCTGGGGCCAGGCCGACGTGCTGGTCGCCGGACCGCCCGAGGCGGAGGGCGATCCGGTGCTCGACGAGGTGCGCGACCGCATCCCGGACCGCGCCGCGGAACCGCCCCTGGAGTACGTCGCCCTGGAGGGCGTCCCGGGTGCCGTCCTGCCCGAACTGGGCGCCGACGCCCAGCTGCTGGTGCTCGGCTCCCGGGGGCGCGGCGGCTTCGCCAGCCTGCTGCTCGGCTCCAACGGCCTCGCCGTCGCCCGGGACGCCGACTGCCCGGTGGTCGTCGTGCCCCGGCCCGGCCGCGAGGTCCACGGGGAGGGGGCCGCCGAACCCGGACCCCGGGTGGTCGTCGGACTGCACGCCGACAGCCCCGACGACGGAGTCCTCGCCTTCGCCTTCGCCGAGGCCGCCCTGCGCGACGCCCGGCTCCAGGTGATCGCCGCCTACCCCTGGCCGGTGCAGACCTGGTCGGCCCCCGGCCAGCTGGTGCCGCCCCCGGTCGACCAGGACGCCGTGGCGGACGAGACCCGCGCCCTCGCCGACGGCTTCCTCGCCTCCCACCGCGAGCGGCACCCCCGGGTCCGCGCCGACGCCGAGGCACTGCCCGGCGACGCGGCCGGCCACCTCGTCGCCGCCTCCCGGGACGCCGATCTGGTCGTCGTCGGCCGGCACCGGCGACGGCTGCTCGCCCCGGCCCGCATGATGGGCTCGGTCACCCAGGCCGTGCTGCTGCACGCGGCGAGCCCGGTCGCGGTGGTGCCGCCGGCCCCGTCGCGGGAGTGAGACCGGGGCCGGGTCGGCGTAGCAGACCGCCCGGTGCCGCGCAATGCGTCCGCCGCCGACCGGCGCTCCGCAGGCTGTGGTGCCCGACGCCATGGTGCCCGGACACACCCGAACCTATGGTTCCGCCACCCCCGACACCGCCCCCGCGGGCGCGGCCGCCGGGGCCCGTGTGTCCACCGAAGGAGCCGCCATGTCACAGCCCCCGTCCAGCGGGACTCCGCAAGCGCCACCCCGCACCCGCCCGCTGTCCCACCTGCTGACCCGCCTGTTCGCCGTCGTCGCCGTCGTCCTCGGCACCGTGCTCACCGGTCCCGCGCCGGCCGCCCACGCCTCCGTCGCGCTCACCAGGGTCGGCGACTTCGGCTCCAACCCGGGCGCCCTCACCATGTACGTGTACCGGCCCGCAGGCCTGCCGGCCCACCCGCCGGTGGTCGTGGCCCTGCACGGCTGCACACAGAGCGCCCAGGTCTACGCCGACAACTCCGGGCTGCCGCAACTCGCCGACCACGACGGCTTCCTGCTGGTGCTCGCGGAGACCGGCACCGCCAACAACCCGAGCAAGTGCTTCAACTGGTTCCAGAGCACCGACAACCGGCGCGGCCAGGGCGAGGCCCTGTCCGTCCGCCAGATGGCCGACCACGCCGTCACCGCCTACGGCGCCGACCCGCACCGCGTCTACGTCACCGGCCTGTCCGCCGGCGGTGCCATGACCGCGGTCATGCTCGCCGCCTACCCCGACGTCTTCTCCGCGGGCGCGGTCGTCGCCGGGCTGCCCTACGACTGCACGCGCGACAACAGCCCCTACACCTGCATGAACCCCGGCGTCGACCTGACCCCGGCCGACTGGGCCCGGCGGGTGCGCGACGCCTACCCGGCCTACACCGGGCCATGGCCGCGGGCGGCCGTCTGGTACGGCGACCAGGACACCACCGTCGCACCGCGCAACGCCACCGAGCTGCGCGACCAGTGGACGGCACTGCACGGCCTGTCCCAGACCCCCACCCGGACCACCGCCATCGGGCCCGACGCCACCCGGCAGGACCAGTACCTGGCCGCCGACGGCACGGTCGCCGTCGAGGTCGACCGCGTCCCCGGCATCGGCCACGGCACCCCGGTCGACCCCGGCACCGGCAGCGAGCAGTGCGGCGCCACCGGCGCCCCCTACTTCCTCGACTCGATCTGCTCCAGCCGCTGGATCGCCCGCTTCTTCGGCCTGGACACCTCCGACCCGGGCGACCCCGGCCCGGGAGACCCGGACCCGGGCGGCGGCACCGCCGCCTGCTGGACGGCCAGCAACTACGGCCAGGTACAGGCAGGACGGGCCACCACCAGCGGCGGCTACACCTACGCCAAGGGCTCCGGCCAGAACCTGGGCCTGTACAACACGTTCGTCACCCACACCCTCAAGGAATCCCCCACGGGCTACTTCACCCTCGCCGACACGGGCTGCCCCTGACGACACGCCAGGAGACCGAACCGCCGCCATGGTGGCCGACGCCCCCGAACGGGCCGTCATCATGGCGGCTCCACACATGTCCGGAACCCCCACAGCAGCCCTAACCTCCAGCGCGTCCCCAACCCGCCGGAGGAACCACATGCCCCTTCACCGCACCGCACCGCCCGGCCGACCGGTCCGCCGTACCGCGCTCGGCGCGCTCTCCCTGGCCGCCGTCTGCTCGCTCCTGGTCACCCCGGCCACGGCGGCACCCACCGGCCCGGCGACACCGGACGCCCACTGCGCCGGACGCGCCCGGCTGCACGTCCCCGGCGCCGCCCGCCAGCAGGCCGACTGCATCGACGAGCTGACCACCGCGGGAACCGTGGCGTCCGGCCACACCGACCCGGCCGACTACGCGGGACTCACCCCCAAGGACCTGTCCACGCCCAGCGGCGTCCCCGGCATCCAGATCGACGGCTACTTCCCGGACACCTCCACCACCAACACGAACCACGGCTGGCAGCACGACTCCCAGTTCGTCATCCGGCTGCCCGACCACTGGAACGGCGGCCTGGTGGTCGCCGGCACCCCGGGCAACCGCGAGCAGTACGCCAACGACCGGGCGATCGCCGACTGGGTGCTCGCCCGCGGCTACGCCTACGCGGCCACCGACAAGGGCAACACCGGCACGGCCTTCTACCGCGACGGCCGCCGCCCCGGCGACGCCATCGCCGAATGGAACACCCGCCTCACCCAGCTCACCCGCGCCGCCCGCGCCGTCGTCTCCCAGCGCTACCGGCAACCCCCGGCCCGCACCCTCGCCACCGGCATCTCCAACGGCGGCTACCTGGTGCGCTGGCAGCTGGAGCATCACCCCGAGCTGTACGACGGCGGAGTGGACTGGGAGGGCACCCTGTGGCGCGCCGACGGCCCCAACCCGCTCACCTTCCTGCCGGCCGCGCTGCGCCACTACCCCGCCTACGCCGCCGGCGGCCCCGGAGCGGCAGAGGCCGCCGCGGCCCTGCACCGGGCCGGCTTCCCGGCCGGCTCCGAGTTCCTCTGGCCGTACCACCACCAGGTCTACTGGGACCTCACCCAGCGCATCTACCGCGAGGAACTCGACCCCGGCTACGACGGGGCCACCGAGGCCGGCACCCCGTTCTGCGCCTCCGGCACCCCCGGCTGCGACGCCGACTACGCCTACCCGGCCCGGCCCGCCGCCGTCCACCGGGCGGTCGGCCGCATCGCTCTCACCGGCCGCATCGGCAAGCCCCTGATCACCCTCCAGGGCACCCTCGACGTGCTGCTGCCGATCAGCGAGGACTCCGACTCCTACGCCCGCATGATCCACCGGGCCGGGCGCGGCTCCCTGCTGCGTTACTACCGCATCGAGGACGGCACCCACACCGACGCCCTGGCCGACGCCTTCCCCGGCCGGGTCCGCCCGCTGGTGCCCTGCCACCGGTCCGCGTTCACGGCACTGGAACGCTGGATCGCCGGAGCGGGCGCCCCGCCCGAGGACCACACGGTGGTGCGTCCGGCCGGCGCGGACCCGGCGACCCTGCTCACCAGCTGCCCCCTGGCGTAGACGATCTTTCGGCCGCCCGCAGGTCACCCGTCGGAGCCCGGACACGTACCATGGCCGCATGTCGTTCCTCCGCCGCCGCAGCGCGACCCCTGCCGGACCCGACTTCGACGTGCTGGCCATGGACCCGGGCGACTGGCCGGGCAATCTCGGCGCGGGCCTGCTGCCCGCCCCCGACGGCACCTGCCAGGGTGTCTTCCTGCGCTACGACCTGTTCGGCGGACGCGGCCCCGCCATGATCATCGGCAATCTTCCGGAGGGCTCCCCGGCCCGCGACGTCGCCGAGGGGGAGATCCCCTTCGAGGTGGGCCAGCTGCTGCTGGCGCTGGAGAACGACGAGGAGGTCACCGTCGTCGGCACCGAGGACACGCCGGTCCTCCAGGGCGACAACCTCCTCATCGTGCGGCGGCTCAAGCTCTCCGAGGGCCGGATCTCCTGCGTCCAGTTCGACCGCAGCGACGGCGTCCTCGTGACCATCGCCGCCTGGGACCGCCCGATCACGGACGACCTGTACGCCCTGCTGAAGCCTCTCCCGGCGGAGCTTTTCCAGCAGGGCTGAGGCCCCCGCCGCGGCTAGGTGTACTCGGCCAAGAGGTTGGCAACACACCTAGCGGGTCGAGGCTTCGAGTGTCACGTCGGCCGCCCGGACGAACGCGACCCGGTGGCCGTACTGGATCTCGTAGTACAGGTCCTGGCCCACCACGACCCGGTGCGAGTCGGTGGTGAAGGTGACCGCGTAGTAGTACTCGCCGGGAACCTCGTCACCGACCACGTACTTCTGCCCGGCCGGGATCGTGTAGGGCAGCGGCACCACCGACTGGGCGGGGACGCCCGCCGGATAGGCCTCCTTCTCCGGGTAGGCGCGGCCGTACACCGGGACGCTCGCCACTCCCTCCTTCGGGGTCACCACCAGGCCCTTCGCCGGTACGGCGGCCGGCTCCTCGCGGGGGTTCCGGAACCAGGCCTTCTGACCGAGGTACCAGACGGCCGTCCAGTCGCCCCAGCGCCCGGCGACCGCGTACTGCTGGCCGGTGGAGACGCGCGAGGACAGATCGTTCACCCCGTCGGTGGGGTCCGTCTTCAGACCGACGTCCTTCACCAGCGGGGCGGTCACGTCGTGGTCCGTGTACAGCCGCACCTCGCTGGAGCCGTGCTCCGCGCAGGGCACGCCCTTGGTGGCGCAGCCGGTGTACACGGGCCGGTTCGTGGCGTAGTCCGGCAGGATCGTCAGCACCCCGGAGTGCCGGCCGGCCGTGCGCACGAAGGGGTGGCCCAGCAGCCGGAAGTAGTGCCGCCAGTCCCAGTACGGGCCGGGGTCCGTGTGCATGCCCGGGACGGTGGAGGCGGTCGGACCGGGCACGTTGTCGTGGCCCAGGACGTGCTGCCGGTCCAGCGGGATGTCGTACGTCCTGGCCAGGTACCGCACCAGCCGCGCCGAGGAGCGGTACATCGCCTCCGTGTACCAGGCGTCCGGCGCGGCGAGGAAGCCCTCGTGCTCGATGCCGATGGACCGGGCGTTGACGTCCCAGTTGCCGGCGTGCCAGGCCACGTCCTTCGCCTTGACGTGCTGGGCGATCAGCCCGTCGGTGGAGCGGATCGTGTAGTTCCACGACACATAGGTGGGGTCCTGGATCAGCTTCAGGACACCGTCCCAGGAGCCCTCCGTGTCATGGATGACGATGTACTTGATGCGCTGAGAGGCCGGGCGGTCGCCGAGGTCGTGATTGCCGTAGTCGTTGTCCCCGAACTCGGCATAAGGTGCCGGGACCGACTCGCAGGACACCGACTTCGGGCACTCGGTGCCGTCCGTGGGCAGTGTGCGCAGACCGGCCCGCTCCAACTGGGCGGTGTCGGCGGTCTGCCGTGGCCGGGCGGCCAGCGTCACCAGCTGGCCGTCGTCCGTGGTGCGCTCTTCGCCCGTGCGCAGCACGTCGTACACGTCGTCGGCGTACGCGGCGGCGGTCGCCGTGTCGTCGGCGCCCGAGAACCGGGCCACCGCGCCGTACCAGTCGGCCGGGTCGGCGCTGAGCGGCTCGCCCAGCTCCTTCTGCGCGGCGGCGAGCAGCGCGGCGCCGCCGGCCACGTTCGCCGTGGAGTCGGTGCGCAGCTCGGCGGCCGGGATACCGGTCAGCTCCGCGGCCTTCGGCAGCGTCCGCAGCCGGGCCGGGACCGCCGACTCGGCCGGCACCCCGACGGTGGGGTGCAGCGCGGCACGGGCCGTGTCGCCCCGGGCGTCCTCCGTCCCCTCGGCGAAGTGCTCCGCGGCGGCGAGCGCGGTCCGGGCATCGGTGAGGTGCATCGGGCCGTAGCCGCCGGTCACACTCGGCGCGCCCCCGTGCCCGTCCCAGCGGGACTGGAGATAGGAGACGGCCAGCAGCACGCTCTGCGGTACGTGATAGTCGGCCGCCGCTGTGGCGAACGCTTCCTGGAGCCGGTTCGCGGAGGAGTCCGTGGCGGTGGGGGCCGGGGCCGCGCCGAGCAGGGGCAGCAGCAGGGCGGCGGCAGCGAGCGGCACGGCGGTCCGCCGCAGGGGTCTGTGACCGGGAGTGCACGTGGGGTCGGTGGCGGATCCTCGCAATGCGGCCTCCAGTGACGGGCGGGCGTGGCGGGGCGTGCGGCGCCGAGCTGGGTCAGTGGTACTCGCTTGCCGACGATCCGTCAATAATGCCGCCAGGACGGGGATTGCCCACGTCACGGAGGGGTTTCGGCGAGTTTCTCGGCGGCGGTGCGCGGGCCTGCGGAGCGTCACTGGCGTACACCAGTGAACGCGCCCTTGCACCACCGCCCGTGCCGGGTGCCCGCGGACACGGGCCCCGGCACGAAGGCCCGCGGCACGCCGCCGCTCAGGGCGCACCGCGGAGCCGTCGTCCCCGTCAGCGAGTGCCGACCGCCGCGCGGACGGCCCGGCGGGCCATCTGACAGTCGTCGTGCAGCCGCCTGAGCAGCAGCCGCTGTTCCTCGCCGGACGGCACAGCACCCGGGTGGCCCATGCCCGGTGCCGCCGGGGCGGTGTCGTGCATCGAACGCTGCACGGCCGTCTCGTAGGTGCGGATCTCCCGGGTCAGCAGGAGCATCAGGTTCACCAGGAAGGCGTCCCGGGAGGCCGGGCCCGCCGACTGGGCGATCTGGCTGATCTGCCGCCGGGCAACCGGCGCGTCCCCGAGGACCAGCCACAGCGTCGCCAGGTCGTACCCCGGCAGATACCAGCCCGCGTGCTCCCAGTCCACCAGCACTGGACCGGCCGGTGAGAGCAGGATGTTCGAGAGCAGAGCGTCGCCGTGGCAGAACTGGAGCATGCCGTGCCGGCCCACCTCGTGGGCGATGCCGTGCAGCAGCTTCTGCAGGTCGCCGAGGTCCCGGTCGGTGAGCAGGCCCAGCTCGTGGTACCGGGACATGCGGGTCGCGTAGTCCAGCGGCATGTCGAACGTGCCCGCCGGGGGCCGCCACGCGTTCACCCGGCAGATCGCGCCGAGCGCGGCCCGGATGTCCGCCCGGGGCGGGGCCTCCGCCGGATGCCGCTGGAAGGCCGCCGTACGGCCCGCCATCCGCTCGATCACCAGCGTGCAGTTGTCCGGGTCCGCCGCGATCAGCCTCGGCACCCGGACCGGCGGCCGGTGCCGGACGAACGAGCGGTATGCGGCTATTTCCTGACGGCTCCGCTCCGCCCAGGCGGGCGAGTGGTCCAGGAGGCACTTGGCGACGGCCGTGCTGCGCCCTGTCGTCCCGACGAGGAGGACCGACCGTCCGCTGCGCCGCAGGACCTGCACCGGCGCGAACTCCGGGCAGATCCGGTGCACCGAGGCGAGCGCGGTGCGCAGCTGCGCGCCCTGGGGGCCGGACAAGTCGAGCCTCCCGCTGAGCGGTTGGTTCCCGGGCTGGCCCGGCACCCGCCGGGGCCGGCCCGCGCCGAGCACGGGGCCGCCCGGACGCGCCGCCGGGTCGAGATACGGCCCCGCGCCCGCCGGGCGGGGGCGCAGCGGCCGGGGCGGGGCGGACACGGAGGACGATGCTGCGTACATGGGAGAAACAGGTCCCTTCGTGTGCCTGCTGTGCCTGCCTGTACGTCCGCACTCCGAACCCCTGCTCGTGGGGGCGTGCCCCGTGAGCGTGGTTTCGGAAGCGTGCGCCCACCCGGCCCGGCCGACCGGGCACACCCTGGGGAATGTGCCCGTCCTGCCCGTCGTACGGGGCCTTACGGCCGTCATATGCGGGTGGCGACCGGGTCGGGGTGGCTCGTTCCTACCTGACACCCCATGCCCAGTGGCACACCATCTGGCGGACCCTGGCGAACCGTGGCGAATAGTCGCCCGGCAACCTCCACGGGGCTACTGTCAACTCAGCCGAGAACCTGGGGGCTTGACGTGAGCGGACAACCCAACACCCGCCTTGCGGACCTGTTCGGCCTGGCCGGCTGGTCGAAGGGCGAACTCGCGAGGCTGGTCAACCGGCAGGCGGCGGCCATGGGCCACCCCCAGCTGTCGACCGACACCTCCCGGGTGCGGCGGTGGATCGACACGGGAGAAATCCCGCGCGACCCCGTACCGCGGGTGCTGGCGGCTCTGTTCACCGAGCGTCTCGGCCGTGTCGTGACCACCGAGGACCTTGGTCTGGTGCGGCACGGGCGTGCGGGGAAACGGCAGATCGACGGGATCGAGGAACATCCCGACGGAGTGCCCTGGGCGCCCGAGCGAACCGCCGCGGTCCTCACCGAATTCACGGGAATGGACCTCATGCTCAACCGACGCGGCTTGGTGGGCGCGGGTGCCGCGCTCGCCGCGGGATCCACACTCAGCAGCGCCATGCACGACTGGCTGCACACCGACCCGGCCCTGAGGGCCGACGCCCCTGTTCTCGACGACCCCCTGCACGCCGACCCCGCCGGGTTCGACCGGTACGAGGCCGCCCCCATCGGATCCCAGGAGATCGAGGAGCTGGAACGCTCGGTCGAGGTGTTCCGTGCCTGGGACGCGGCCCGTGGCGGCGGGCTGCAGCGCAAGGCGGTCGTGGGTCAGCTCAACGAAGTGGGCGGCATGCTCGCCTACCACCATCCTCCCCACCTCCAGCGGCGCCTGTGGGGCGTCGCCGCCAACCTCGCCGTGCTCGCGGGCTGGATGTCGCACGACGTCGGCCTGGAGCCCACGGCACAGAAGTACTTCGTCATCGCCGCCCACGCCGCCCGCGAGGGCGGTGACCGGCCGCGCGCCGGTGAGGCGCTCTCCCGGGCGGCCCGGCAGATGGTGCACCTCGGCCGGCCGGACGACGCCCTGGACCTGATGAAACTCGCCCAGTCCGGTGCCGGCGACCGGCTCCAGCCGCGTACGAAGGCGATGTTCCACACCATCGAGGCCTGGGCGCAGGCGTCGATGGGCAAGGGCCAGGCGATGCGCCGCACGCTGGGACAGGCGGAGGACCTCTTCGTCTCCGACCGGCAGGACGCGCAGACGCCCGACTGGATGCAGACCTTCAAGGACGAGGATCTGTACGGCATGCAGGCGCTCGCCTACCGCACCCTCGCGGAGTTCGACCCGGGCGCGGCCGCGCACGCCCAGTACTACGCGGAGAAGGCCCTCGCCCTGCGCGTCGACGGGCGCGAACGGTCGAAGATCTTCGACCATCTCTCCATGGCCTCGGCCTGCTTCATCGCCGACGACCCCGAACAGGCCAACCGCTACGCCCGGCTGGCCCTGATGTCGATGGGCTCGAACTCCTCCCGTCGCACCTGGGACCGGCTGCGGCAGATGTACCGGCTGACCGCGGAGTACGCCGGCTATCCGAAGATCCACGAGCTGCGGGAGGAGATCAGGCTCGCCCTGCCCAGGCAGAGGGCCAAGGGAGACGGCAACAGCGCGCAGGCATAGGGGCCCGTGCGCAGTCCGACCGACCCGACGGGTCAGTTCACACGGTGACCCTTGCTCATGCGATGACGCATGCGCACGAGGCGACCCCGTTCATGCGGTGCCCCTGTTCCCACGGTGACCGTGTTCATGCGGTGACCTTGTTCATGCGGTGACCTTGGCGACGAGCACACAGGCGTCGTCCTCGCGCCCCTCTCCGCCGAACTCCTCGACGACCGTCCGCACCCCGTCCTGCGCGGTGCGCGCCGCGTCGAACCGTGGAGCGAGGCCGAGGAGCCGGTCCACCGCCGCCGTCCTGCCGTGTCCCGACAGCAGCCCGTCGGTGTGCAGGAGGAGCAGGTCGCCCGGTCGCAGGGTGACCGCGGACTGCCCGTAGACGGCGCCCGACGAGGCGCCGAGCAGGACGCCGTCGGGTGTGTTCAGCATGCGCCCCGTCCCGTCGCGGAACAGCAGCGGGGCGGGGTGTCCTGCCTGGGCCCAGACCAGGGTCCGGGTCTCGGGCCGGTAGCGGCAGCAGACGGCGCTGCCGAGAGCCGGCTGCACGGTGGTGTCGAGCAACTGGTTGAGCAGGGTGAGCAGCTGACCGGGCTCCGAGCCGGCCATCGCCATGCCGCGGACGGCCCCGAGCAGCATCGCCATGCCCGAGGCGACGGCCACGCCCTGTCCGGTGAGGTCGCCGACGCTGAGCAGGGTCTGGCCGTCGGACAGCTCCAGCGCGTCGTACCAGTCCCCGCCGAGCGGGGCGGTGGTCGCGGCCGTAAGGCGGTGGGCGGCCAGGTCCAGGGCCACCTGCCCCTGGTGCGGGAGCCGCAGGGAGCCGCGCCATGGCGGTAGCACGGCTTCCTGCAACTCGGCCGCGATCCGATGCTCGGTCTGCTCCTGCCGGCGGTGGTGGTGCAGCGAGTCACGGGTCTCGCACACCGTCCGCTGGCTCCGGCGCAGTTCGCTGACGTCGCGGAGCACGGCCCACATGGAGGTCGTGCCGCCGTCGGCGCCGAGCACCGGTTCGCCCATCATGTGCACCGTCCGCACGGAGCCGTCGGGCCGTGCGACACGGAACTCGCCGTCGATCGGCTTGGCGTCGACCAGGCAGTCCGTGACCATCGCGGTGAGCGTCGGCCGGTCGTCCTCCAGGACGAGACTGGGCAGTTCGTCCAGGGTGAGGGCGGGACCAGCCGGGTCGAGACCGAGGATCTGGTACAGCTCGCCGGACCAGTCGGCCTCGTCCGTCAGCAGGTTCCACTCGGCGCTGCCGACGCGGCTGAGCAGCGAACCGCGGGGCATGTCGGCCGGCGCGGGCCGGGGTGCGGGCGGTGCGGCGGGCTCGGCCGGCGCGGGGGCTGGGCCGTCCCGCAGCTGGGCCAAGTGCGTGTCCAGGTCGTCCAGTTGGTGCAGCGCGAGGTCGTACAGGGCGCGCTGCCAGCGTTCCTGAGGGTCCGCACCGTCACTCCGGGTGTCCCGCCGTACGGCGTCCACGTCGCCCTTGAGCCGCCGCGCCTGGGTGATCAGTGCCTCGACCGAGCCGCGCCCGGGCGGCTGGGCGGCTGGGCGGTCCGCGGAGACTGGGGACGGCATGACGCACTCCGGAATGGGGGGTCGGTACGGGGCGGGAACGGCGGGGACCGTTATGACTGTTGCACAGCCCGCGACGCCCCGTAAGGGATTTGGCAACACACGATACGGTGGTGCTTCTGACATATGCCAGAGTCTTTCCGGGGTGGTCCGAGGGGCCGATCGACGTACGCGTCGCGCCGGTGAAGTCGTAGAGCGATTACGCGAGTTGAGTCAGTCGCACGGCCTGGATCCGCCTTTCACGCGCATGTTCGACGACCCTGTGTTCCATGGTGCCGCAGAGCGGCCGGTACCTGCCGAACTCTGACCGGAATTGGCGGCATGTGGCGGGCCCCCACGGACTCCTTATGAACATGGACAACATCGTCGAACAACTCGCCGAGGCCCGGCTCGTCACCGCCGAGGACCAGGAGGTCCCGGTGCCCGCCACCCTGCGCTACACCGCGGACGACCCCCTCGCGGTGTTCCTGGACTTTCCGGCGGAGGCGTCCCTGCACGGCGAGGAGGTCACCTGGACCTTCGCGCGTTCGCTGCTCGACCAGGGGCTGCGCACCCCCGCAGGCCACGGGGACGTGCGGATATGGCCCCACGGCCGGACCCGTACCGTCCTGGAGCTCCACTCGCCGCACGGCATGGCGCTGCTGCTGTTCCCGGCCTCGGTGCTGCGCCGCTTCCTGGTGCGCACGTACGCGACGGTGCCGTGCGGCCAGGAGGACGTCGCCGGGGTGGTGGAGCGGGGGCTGAGCGCCCTGTTCGGCGGGGTGTGAGCCGGCGGCGGGCCGGAGCGGCGGAACGCCCGGCGCGCGTCTTCGGCTTCTGTTCACCCTTGCCTCATTCCACGGGTATGGCCCCTGACGATCGCCCCGTGCACCCTGGCGCGCGGAGTGCCGCAGGGGCACCCCCGAGGACGAGGACGGGCGTATGACACCGATCAGCCGAAGAGGCTTCGTGGGGCTCGGTGCTTCCGTGGCGGCGGGTGTGGCGCTGGGCGCCGGTACGCGTACCGAGGCCGCCGCGGCGACCACGGCGACCGGCACCGTCAAGGACGTGCGGCACGTGGTGATCCTCATGCAGGAGAACCGCAGCTTCGACCATTACTTCGGCCGTCTCAAGGGCGTACGCGGCTTCGACGACCGCAGCGGAATCACCCTGAGCGGCGGTCACTCGGTCTTCGACCAGCCCAGCGGCACCGGCCGCCAGTACCCCTGGAAGCTGAGCGCGACCCCGGCCGCGGGCGGCAAGGACGGCGAGACCCTGGCCCAGTGCAGCGGCGACCTGCCGCACTCCTGGTCCTCCCAGCACTCCGCCTGGAACAAGGGGCGCCTCGACAACTGGGTCGCGGGCGTGGGCAACGTCCGTTCGCTCGGCTATCTGGACCGCTCCGACATCCCGTTCCACTACGCGCTCGCCGACAACTACACCATCTGCGACGCCTACTTCTGCTCCTCGCTCAGCGCCACCGGCCCCAACCGCACCTTCCTGTGGAGCGGCAAGGTCGACTCCGCCAGCTACGACGGCGGCGACGAGTCCGGGCTGACCTGGCAGAACTACGCGGAGGCCCTACAGGCGGCCGGGGTGAGCTGGAAGGTCTACCAGAACGCGGCGGACAACTACGGCGACAACGGCTGCGCCTACTTCAAGAACTTCGCCGACGCGCGGCCGGGCGACCCGCTGTACGACCGCGGCATGTCCTCGGTACCGAGGGCGACCGGCTCGACCCCCGACGACATCGCGGCCGCCGTCAAGGCCGACGTGGTCGCGGGCACCCTCCCGCAGGTCTCCTGGATCGTCCCCAACCAGGCCTTCTCCGAGCACCCCTACGCCCCGCCCGGCGACGGCGCCCACTTCGTCCACCTCGTCTACCAGGCCCTCGCCGCCGACCAGGACGTCCTGGACTCCACCGTGCTGTTCCTCAACTACGACGAGAACGACGGCTACTTCGACCACGTGCCCCCGCCGGCGCCGCCCGCCGGAACGGCCGGGGAGTTCCTGAACGGCGTGCCGTACGGCCTCGGCTTCCGCGTGCCGATGATCGTCGTCTCGCCCTGGACGCGCGGCGGCTGGGTCTCCTCGGAGGTCTTCGAGCACACCTCGGTGCTGCGCTTCCTGGAGACCTGGACGGCCGCGATCGGCAAGCCCGCCAAGTGCCCGAACATCAGCGACTGGCGGCGCAGGGTCAGCGGCGACCTCACGGGTGTCTTCGACTTCGCCCACCCGGTGTACGGCCCGGTGTCCCTGCCCGCCACCGGCGTCATCGGCATGAACACCTGCGGCCCGCTGCCCAACCCCGTGCCGACCGACAACGCCCTGCCCGCCCAGGAGTCCGGCACCCGCCCGGCCCGCGCGCTGCCGTACCAGCCCAACGGCTACCTGGACCGCCTGGAGTTCGGCACGGCCGGCCGGATCCTCGCCCGGTTCGCCATGGCCAACCAGGGCGGCCCGGCCACCCGGGCGGCGCACTTCTCCCTCCACCCCAACGCCTACCGCGACACCACGCCCTGGCAGTACACGGTCGACGCGGGCGGCACCGCCTCCGACTCCTTCAACATCGGCACGGGCTACGGCGGCGGCAGGTACGACTTCACCATGGTGGGCCCCAACCGCTTCCTGCGCCGCTTCCAGGGGGACGCCACCAAGGCGGGGAAGACGGCCGAGGTGAGCAGCCGGTACGCGGTGGAGCCCGGCACGGGCAAGCTCGCCGTCTACTTCAAGATGACCAACGCGGGCTCGTCGGCCGTGCGGTTCACCATCACCTCCACCCGCTACCGCGGCGACGGCCCCTGGACGTACACCGTCGCCGCGGGCGCCTCGACGGAGGACTTCTTCAACGCCGTCGCCTACCAGAACGGCTGGTACGACTTCACGGTGACCGTCGACTCCGACGCGACCTGGTCGCGCCGGTTCACCGGGCACCTGGAGACGGGCGCCGCCGGCGTCAGCGGCTGACCCGCGCGTAGAGGTCCGGGCGCGGGGCCGCTTCGACGGCCACCCGGCCGCCGGTCTCCAGCGCCCGGACCCCCGCCTCGGCGACCACCGAGGCCGCGTAGCCGTCCCAGACGCTCGGGCCCGTGACCTCTCCGCGCCGGGTGGCGTCGACCCACGCCTGCACCTCGCGGTCGTAGGCGTCGGCGAAGCGGACGAGGTAGTCCTGCGCCACCTCCCGCGCGGCGCCGCCCCGGGAGGTGACCACCATGGTGTGGTCCTCGCCGATCCGGGCGCTGCCCGCCTCGCACACGGCCTCGCAGCGCACTTCATAGCCGAAGCCGCAGTTGACGAATACCTCCACGTCCACCAGGGCGCCCCGCTCGGTCTCGAACAGCACGAACTGCGGGTCGAGCAGGCCCTCGGGCGCGCCCGCGGACGGTGCGGGCCGCAGCACGGTGACCGCCGTCAGCTCCTGCCCGAGCAGCCAGCGGGCCGCGTCGATCTCGTGCGAGACCGAGCTGTTGATCAGCATGGCGCTGGTGAAGTGGGCGGGGGAGGAGACGTTGCGGTGCGTGCAGTGCAGCATCAGGGGCCGGCCCAGACCGCCCCCGTCCAGCAGGGACTTCAGCCGGCGGTACTCGGTGTCGTAGCGGCGCATGAAGCCGATCTGTGCCAGCCGGCGGCCGAGCCCCGCCTCGGCCTCCATGACGCGGAGGGCACCCGCGGAGTCCGGCACCATGGGCTTCTCGCACAGCACGGGCAGTCCGCGGGCGAAGGCGGCGAGCAGCGCCTCCTCGTGCGCGGGGCCGGGCGAGGCGACCAGGACGGCCGCCACACCGGGAGCGTCGAGCGCGGCCACGGGGTCCGTGTGCACGGTGACGCCGTCCAGGCCGGCCACGGCCTCCCGCGCGCGCTCGGCATCGGGGTCTGCCACGGCGGCCACCCTGGCGCCGCTCACCACCCGATCAAGGCGCCGTATGTGATCGGCTCCCATGTGTCCGGCACCCAGTACGGCCACACCCAGCAGGTCACCCATGCGCGCGCTCCCTTACGCAGACGATCACGCCGTAGCGTACGCCGCGTGGGGAGCGCGCCCCGGGGCCGTTCTCAGTACCGCAGCACCCCGGCCATGCCGTTCGCGTCGCCCAGCGCGCCGTCCGGGACGAAACGGACGTCGGCGCCGGTCTCCAGGCACTGCTCGACGATCTCGTCCACGATGTCGTCGCGGGCGTCCAGATCGCCGGGCTCGGCCGGTACGAGGTGGTCGCCGGCGTCGCGGACGGTCGTGCGGTAGTTCTCCTCCACGGCGAGCAGCCGGACCCGGCCGTCCCGGGCGTTCTGCCACAGCTCGTCCACGCCCGCGGCGAAGTTCCTGCGCCCGCGGGCCGCGATCAGTTCTCTGATCACGGACGTGGTGTCCTTGCGGGCCTCGGCCTCCAGGACCGGCCGGAGCGCCTGCCACACCGCCTCCGGGCCGGCGTGGGCGAGTCCCCCGTGCGGCACGTGCACGGCGGACTTGGCGACGCTGCCCACCTCGTCCAGCAGGGAGAGCGCCGCCTGCTCGCCGGTGATGTACAGCGGGCGGGGCTGTTCGCGCAGGACCGTGCTCATGGCGGTGTCCGCCTCGCGCAGGTACTGGCGCGTCCCCTCGTCGCGGAAGGTGCTCGGCTGGTCGCCGATCTGCATCTGCCGCTCCGCGTCGAAGTTCTCCCGGACGTGCAGCAGGGGGAAGCCTCCGTAGTGCTCCTCGACGACCCGGTCGGGGCCGCCGCTCCACAGAGTGATGCGGTCGGCGGCGAGCGAAAGCACCCAGAAGGGCCGTTCGGCGGCCTGCGCGGAGACCAGATTGCGGGTGAGGAAGGTGTCCGAGAACACCACCCGCTCGGGGACGGGGCGGGCCAGCGACCAGACCTGGTGCTCGCCCGGCGCCGCGAAGATCACCAGGCCGTCCTCGGCGTGGGAGAGGTCCACTTCCGCCAGGGCGCGGTCCAGTTGGCTGACGATGTCGGCGCGCCGCTCCCGGGTGACGGCGGGATCGGCCTCCAGCCGCCTCCTGGCCTCGGCCACCGCGTTGCGCAGCCGGACCGGATTCTGGCCGACGCCGCGCTCCCGACGGTGCGTCGGGGTCAGCACGGATACCGCCGGGTAGGGGCGTGGGCGCCGCAGTTCGGCGAGGGTCGCGGGACTCAGTGCGTGCTCCATGACAGCACGATAGGGCGGATTCACCTTTACGGCATTCGGGGTATTCCGTGCATGTGTGACTCGGTCGGCCGATGCCCGGAATTCCCGGCGGCGGCCGGTGACGCGACGCCGTGCGGCCGGTTACCGTACCCGTCAGTAACCAGACCGAGCCGCACCCCCGGGAGGCCCCCATGCCGCAGCTGGACGTCGACGGAGCGACGCTGACGTACGACGACGAGGGCCCCCGCGACGCCCCCGAAGTGCCCGTGGTGTTCGTGCACGGCTGGACCGCGAACCGGCACCGCTGGGACCACCAGGTGGCCCACTTCTCCGCGGAGCGCCGGGTGGTCCGGCTGGATCTGCGCGGGCACGGCGAGAGCACGGGGGCCGGGGTGCGGACCATCGCCGAGCTGGCGCGCGACGTCCTCGCGCTCCTCGACCACCTCGGGGTGGAGCGGTGCGTGCTGGTCGGTCACTCGATGGGCGGGATGATCGCGCAGACCATCGCCCTCGCGCAGCCCGCCCGGGTGGAGCGGCTGGTGCTGGTGGGCTCCATCGGCCGGATGACCTACAGCCGGGGCCGGGGGCTGCTGATGGCGGCCTCCACGCTGGCGCCCTACAAGCTGTTCGTGGCCGCCAACATCCAGCGGGCCTTCGCGCCCGGCTACCCGCGCGAGGAGATCCGGGCGCACATCCGCGCCTCGGCCGCCACCCCGCGCGAGGTCGTCATGACCCTGTACGGCGCGATGCGGGCCTTCGACGTCCTGGACCGCGCCGGTGAGATCTCCGCGCCCACCCTGATGGTGCACGGCTACCACGACGTCCAGCTGCCGGTGCGGCAGATGCTCCGGATGGCCAAGGCGTACCCCGACGCGGTCGTGCGCATCCTGGACGCGGGGCACGAGCTGCCGCTGGAGAAGCCGGCGGAGCTGACCGGGGTACTCGACTCGTTCCTGACCGCGAAGTCCTGACGTCCGGGCCGCTTGGGGAAGTTTTTGCCTGTGGCCGGTTCCTGCCGCCCCGGGCGCGATGACAGGCCCGTCCGCGGATTTTGCTGAGGCAAAATGCGGCCGAATCCGCGGGTCGGGCGGTCGGGCCGTGTTACGGCCGCGTTGACGCGGGCGGGCGCCCGGCGGACGCTCGTCATATAGGTGCTCGATACAACTGGTTTGTTCGGACAGGTTTCCCGGCACCAGGAACGCCCAGGTGAGCGGGGTCCTACCGACAGCCCGGAGGCAGGAGGCAGCGCATGTGCGGCATCACCGGATGGGTCTCCTTCGACCGTGATCTGACGGCCGAGGCCACCACATTGCATGCGATGACCGAGACGATGGCCTGCCGTGGCCCGGACGACCGCGGCACCTGGTGCGAGGGCCCGGCCGCCCTGGGGCACCGCCGCCTCGCCATCATCGACCTCCCCGGCGGCCGTCAGCCCATGTCCCTGGACACGCCCGCCGGGACCGTCGCCCTGGTCTACTCCGGGGAGACGTACAACTTCACCGAACTGCGCCGGGAACTGACGGACCGTGGCCACCGGTTCACCACCGACTCCGACACCGAGGTCGTGCTGCACGGCTATCTGGAGTGGGGCGACGCGGTCGCCGAACGGCTCAACGGCATGTACGCGTTCGCCGTCTGGGACGGCCGGCACGACAAGCTGGTGATGATCCGCGACCGCATGGGCATCAAGCCCTTCTACTACTACCCCACCCCCGACGGCGTCCTGTTCGGCTCCGAGCCCAAGGCGATCCTGGCCAACCCGCTGGCCCGGCGCCGGGTCACCCTGGACGGCCTGCGCGAGCTGTTCGTCATGGTCAAGACGCCGGGACACGCCGTCTGGGACGGCATGTCCGAGGTGGAGCCCGGCACCGTCGTCACCGTCGACGGCACCGGCCTGTCCACCCGCGTGTACTGGCGTCTGGAGACCCGCCCGCACACCGACGACCGCGACACCACCATCGCCACCGTGCGCTCGCTCCTCGACGACATCGTCCGGCGCCAGCTGGTCGCCGACGTACCGCGCTGCACCCTGCTCTCCGGCGGGCTGGACTCCTCCGCCATGACCGCGCTCGCCGCCCGGCAACTCGCCGCGGAGGGCGAGAAGGTGCGCAGTTTCGCCGTCGACTTCGCCGGCCAGACCGAGCACTTCGTCGCCGACGAACTGCGGGGCACCCCCGACACGCCCTTCGTGCACGACGTGGCACGGCTCGCCGGCACCGAGCACCAGGACATCGTGCTCGACTCCGAGGCCCTCGCCGACCCGGCCGTGCGCGAGCGGGTGATCCGGGCCCGCGACCTGCCGTCCGGCCTCGGCGACATGGACAGCTCGCTGCTGCTCCTCTTCCGCGCCGTCCGGGAGAAGTCCACGGTGGCCCTCTCCGGCGAGTCCGCCGACGAGGTCTTCGGCGGCTATCTCCAGTTCTTCGACGAGGAGGCACGCCGGGCCGACACCTTCCCGTGGCTGACGACCATGGGCCGCCACTTCGGGGAGGACGCCGACGTGGTGCGCACGGACGTCACCAAGGCCCTGGACCTGGAGGGGTATGTCGCCGACGGATACCGCACCGCCGTCGCCGGCATCGAACGGCTGGACGGCGAGAGCGACTTCGAGTACCGGATGCGGCGGATCTGCCATCTGCACCTGACCCGCTTCGTCCGCATGCTGCTCGACCGCAAGGACCGGATGAGCATGGCCGTCGGCCTGGAGGTCCGGGTGCCGTTCTGCGACCACCGGCTGGTCGAGTACGTCTACAACACGCCCTGGGCCCTGAAGTCCTTCGACGGCCGGGAGAAGAGCCTGCTGCGGGAAGCGGCCGCGGACGTCCTGCCGCGTTCGGTGTACGAGCGGGTGAAGAGCCCGTACCCGTCCACACAGGACCCGGGGTACGCCCGCGCGCTCCAGGAGCAGGTCAAGGAGGTCCTCGCCCGGCCCTCCCACCCCGTCTTCGACCTGGTCGACCGGGAGCGGGTCCGCCAGGCCGCCGAGCGCGGCGAGCCGGTCAGCACCCAGGCGGCCCGGCGCGGCCTGGAACGCACCCTGGACCTCGCGGGGTGGCTGGACCTCTACTCACCCGAGCTGGTGCTGGACTGACCTGCCGGCCGGGGCCGGTTGCCGACCGCCCCGCTCGCCCGAGCCGGTGCCGGACCGCCCGCCCGGCCGGGGCGGGCGCCCCGGCCGGTCCTCAGTCCAGCCCGATGGCCCGGTCCGCGGCCGCCGCCGAGCGCTGCCACCAGGTGGTCACCGGCTCCCAGACGAGGACCCGGCGCCCGGTGCCGAGCTGCGCGGCGGTGAAGGCACGGCCCCAGTGCGCGGCCGACGCCGCCACCGTGACCGCGTCCACCCGGCGGGCCTCGGCGTCCGCCGGGTCGGCGATGGTCCGGACGCCGGCGTACGCCGTGCCGCCCGCCGCGAGCCGGTAGCCGCCGGCGCCGCCCTCCGGCACGGGCAGCGCGGCGCCGTCCAGGTCCCCGAAGGTGACCGTGGGCACGCGGTCGACCACGCAGGCACGGGCACCGCGGTTGGTGACGCCGACCCGCAGCACGGTGGAGCGGCCGGCCACGGCCTTCGCCCGGATCGTCAGCGCCTTCGCGGCGCAGCGGGCGGGCCGGTCGGAGCCGGCGGAGGCATGGCCCTGCGGCGCGGTCAGCAGCAGGGCCGCCACGGCGGCCGAGGCGGCGGGTACGGCGATGGCGGCGCGGAAGCGCATGGGGGTGCCCCCTGTCGTGGTCACGTACGGGCTACGGCGGCGGGGCCGCCCGCCCAGTGTGACGACCGGCACGGCGACGGGTTGCCCCGGTTCACGGCTGTTACCCGGTTGCCTCGCTTCTGTCACCCGTCGGCGTGTGCGAAGGGCCGCCGGGCCGCCGCGGGCACCGTTCTCAGCCGGAGCCGTCCGAGGCGGCGGACTCGGGTGGCGCGTCCGCGGGGCAGGAGCTGCCGTCGGGCGGGAGCGTGCCGTAGAGCAGGAAGTCGTCGATCTTGCGGTGCACGCACCGGGACGAGGAGTACCCGGTGTGGCCGTCACCCTTGTTGTCGAGCAGCACCGCCGACGGGCCGAGCCGCTGGGCGGTCTCCACGGCCCACCGGTACGGCGTCGCCGGGTCGCCGCGCGTGCCGACGAGCAGCATCTTCGCCGAGTGCACGTTCTTCACCCGGTCGCGGATGAAGTCGGTGCCCGGGGGCCGGCCGTAGCACATCAGCAGCTGGGTGAGCCGGTAGCGGCCGAAGACGGGCGAGGCCTCGTCGTAGGCCGCCCGCAGGTTCTTGAGGTCCTTGGTGAGCCGGGCCGCGACGGGCCGGTCGGGATCGTCCGCGCAGTTGACCGCCACCAGCGCGGCCGACAGGTTGTCCAGCGGAATGTCCTCGGTGTCCACCAGCCCGCCGTTCGCCGGGCGTGGGTCGCGGGGCAGGCCGATGCCGCCGGTGGCGAAGGCGAGGGCGCGCCGGGTGTCACCGTCCTCGACCAGGGAGATCAGCGCACGCTCCAGCGAGGGCCACAGCTCCTTGTCGTAGAGGGCCTGGCTGATGGCGCCCACCAGGTCCTGGCCGCTGAACGAGCCGCCGAAGTCCGTGGGCACCGGGTTCTCGTCGAGCGAGCGGACCAGCCGGACCACCTCGTCCCCGGCCGTGCGCCGGTCCTGCCCGAACGGACAGCCGGAGTCCGTCGTACACCAGTCCAGGAGGTCGTCCAGGGCCGTCTGCTGCCCCTCGGCGCCCGCCACCCCCTGCTCGGCCAGCGACTCGGTCAGCGTGTCCACGCCGTCGAGGACGAGCCGGCCGACCTTGCCCGGGAACTGCGCCGCGTACACCGCGCCGAGCCGGGTGCCGTAGGAGAAACCGAGGTAGTCGAGCTTGTCGTCGCCGAGCGCCTGGCGGATGACGTCCAGGTCGCGGGAGGCGTTCACGGTGCCGATGTGGGGCAGCACCGGACCGGAGTTGCGGGCGCACTCGCCGGCGGCCTGCCGCAGCTGCCGGAACAGGGCCTGCGGACGGCCGACGGCGTCGTCGTCCGCCAGGGCCAGGGCCTCGTCACCGCCCTCCCCGCAGCTCACGGGGGAGGACCGGCCGACACCGCGCGGATCGAACGTCACCACGTCGTAGCCGTTGGTCAGGTCCATGAACTGCCTGCCCTGGGTGGCCAGCGCGGGGATGCCGGCGCCGCCCGGTCCGCCGAAGTTCAGCAGCACCGATCCCCGTGACTTCCCGGTGGCGCGGTACCGGGCCAGTGCCACGTCGATCGTGCCCGCCCCCGGCTTCGCGTAGTCGAGCGGCACGGTGACCTTGGCGCACTGGAGGTCCTTCGGCATGTCCGGCCCCTGGCAGGCGGCCCAGGCCGGCTGCTGCCGGTAGAACCGGGACAGATCCGGTTGCGGCCGGCCGGCGGCGACCGCGGGCAGCCCGGCTCCGAGCAGCGCGAGGACGAGCGCCGAGGTACCCGCCCAGCGCCGCACGGCGGGCCGGGTGGAGTGCATGGCCAGCATCGATCGCCTCCCGGGACGCCCGCCACCGGCCGGGGCCGGCGCCCTCGGCTCACCATAAGCGGGCTCCGGACGGCCCGCCTCCCGGGCGAGCGGGACGGCGCCTCCCGGCGTATCCTGCGCGGCCTTCATGCCCCCTTGGTGATCATTGGATGGTTTTACGTCCAGTTCGATAACAGTGACACTCGATGGGGTGAAAGACCGATAAGCCATAACTCGGATGGTTCGCCTGCGTTCTACGAGGAGCGGGTGAGTGCCCGCGACGACGTCTGGAAGGCAGGGAACCTATGAGACTGGCTACCCGAAACGGTGTGATCGCCGTCGCCGCCACGGCGGGCGCGATGGCCGTGGCGCTGCCGGTGTCCGCCGCCTTCGCGGCCGACGGGGCCGACGCCCGCGGTGCGGCGGCCGGCTCGCCCGGGCTGGTCTCCGGCAACGGCATCCAGCTCCCGGTGCACGTGCCGGTGAACGTCTGCGGCAACACCGTGAACGTCGTGGGGCTGCTCAACCCGGCCGCGGGCAACGACTGCGCGAACACGGGCGGGGCGAAGGCCGACGGCGCCGGGGAGACCGGCGGATCGGCCGGGTCCGGCAAGGAGGCCTCGTCCGGCGGGGCCGACGCCCGGGGCGCGGCGGCCGGCTCGCCCGGGGTGCTCTCGGGCAACGGCGTCCAGCTCCCGGTCGATCTCCCGGTGAACATCTCTGGGAACAGTGTCGACGTGATCGGTGTGGGCAATCCGGCCGTCGGCAACCAGGCGGTCGACGACCCCGGCGAGCAGACCCGCCGGCCCCCGCGCACCGCCACCCCGAAGCCGCGCGTGCCGAAGCCCCGGTCGCCCCGGCCCGCCCCGCGCCCGGCGGCGGCCGCACTGGCCCACACCGGAGCCGACCTCACGGCACCCGCCGCGGTCGGCAGCGTCGCGCTCCTCGGCACGGGCGCGATCCTGTACCGCCGCTTCCGCCCGGGCCGCTCCGGCTGACCCGCTCCTCCCGTACGGCCCCCACCGGACCCCGGCCCGGTGGGGGCCGTACCGAGGGTCACCGGCGTCATCGGTGCCCGCCGCCCCCGCACGGCGACCGGCGGGCACCCGGCCCCGACTCCTCTGCCGTGCCCGCCGCCTCCGCGCGGCGACCGCCGGGCACCCCGGCCCCGACTCCCTTGCCGTGCCCGTCGCCCACGCTCCGGGTGCCGTGCGCATCGGCTGATCTTCCCGTGGCGCGGCCCCCCGTCGGTCCGGAAGGATGCTGCGGGCACGGCCCGGCCGAGAGGCGTGCCGTACGACAGCCCGCCCCCGAAGGAAACGGAGCGCACCGATGACCTCTGCGGCCCCCCAGGACCTCGTCGTCACGCAGGCCACCCTCGACGACTGGCCGGTGATCAGCGGGTGGGCGGCGGCGGAGGGCTGGAACCCCGGGCTGTCGGACGGACCCGCGTTCTTCGCCCAGGACCCCGACGGGTTCTTCCTCGGCCGGATCGACGGGGAGCCGGTCTCCGCCGTCTCCGTCGTCAACCACGGCCCCGACTACGCCTTCCTCGGCTGCTATCTGGTCCGCCCCGACCTGCGCGGGCGCGGACACGGTCTCACCACCTGGAAGACCGCGCTGGCGCACGCGGGCAGCCGCACCGTCGGTCTGGACGGAGTCGTCGTCCAGCAGGGCAACTACCGGCAGTCCGGCTTCCGGTTCGCCTACCGCACCGTCCGGTTCACCGGCACCGCGCCCGCCGGCACCGCGCCCGCCGGCGTCCGGCCGGCCGGCCCCGCCGACCTGGCCGCGCTCACCGCCTACGACAGCGCCTGCCAGCCCGCCGACCGCCCGCGGTTCCTCGCCGAGTGGCTCACCGGCCCCGGCCACCGTGCCGTCGTCCGCGAGAACGGCGGACGCCCGGCCGGCTACGGCGTGATCCGGCCCGGCCACGACACGCTGCGCATCGGCCCCCTCTTCGCGGACACCGCCGACGACGCCCGGGCCCTGTTCGCCGCCCTGACCGCCGACGCCGCCGGCCGTGAGGTGGCGATCGACGTGCCCGAACCCAACGCGGCCGGCATCGCCCTCGCCGAAGAGGCGGGACTGCGGCCCTCGTTCGAGACCGCCCGCATGTACACCGGCCCGGTGCGCGCCCACGCCCGGGAGCGGGTCTTCGGCGTCACCACCCTGGAACTGGGCTGACCCTCAAGCCGGCCGCGGGCGCCTCGGGTGGGCGCGGTGATGCAGCTCCCGTACCTCCGCCACCAGCTCCGGCACCGGCCCGTCCACGGCCACACCGGGCGCCACCTCCTGGACGGGCAGCGCGCGCACGGGCGCCGCGGGCACGCCCAGTTCCTCCAGCCATCCCGTCAGCTGTGCCGAGGAAGCGATGTACACGATCCGGCCGAGCCCCACCCAGGCGTGTGCCGCCGCGCACATCGGGCAGTGCTCGCCGGAGGTGTAGACGGTCGCCGCCGCCCGCTCCCCGGGCGCGAGGTGCGCCGCCGCCCACCGGGCCAGCTCGAACTCGGGATGCCGGGTGTGGTCTCCGCCCGCCACCCGGTTGCGGTCCTCCGCCAGCACGGTGCCGTCCCCGCCCACGAGCACCGACCCGAAGGGCTCGTCACCGGCGTCCAGCGCCTCCGCGGCCAGCTCCACACAACGGCGCAGATACCGCAGCTCACCGTCCCGTACCATCGGCCCACCTCCGTACGACATCGTCTCCGGCCCGGCAGGCTACAGCCGGCCGGGCCGGACCGGCCGGTGCCGTTGCCTCCGGGGCAACGGCGGGCCGCCCGTCCGGAAGGGCGTACCGGCGGGCCGGGAAGGCGTACCGGCGCGCCGCCGCCACCGTCGCGAGCGCCACCAGCACCGGCGGGAGCGCGGTCCACGGCAGTGCCCCGGCGCCCAGCGTGTCGAGTGCCAGGCCGCCGGTGAGCGAACCGGCGGCGATGCCCGCGTTGTACACCGTGGTCTGCAAGGAGGTGGCCGCGTCGGCCGCCGCGGGCCCCGACGCGTTCACCAGCGCGGTCTGGATCAGCGTGGGCGCGCCGCCGAAGGCCACGCCCCACAGCGCGACAGCCGCCACCAGCGGCCCGTGCGCCCCGGCCGTCGATCCCAGGAGCAGCAGGACGGCCGCGACCTGGGTGAGCGCCCCGAGCAGCGCGCCGCGGGGACACCGGTCGACCAGCGCCCCGGTGAGCCAGATCCCGGCCACCGTGGCCGTGCCGAACACCGCGAGCAGCAGCCCCGTACGGCCGTACCCGGTGTGCGCGGCGAACGGGGCGACGTACGTGTACATCACCTGGTGCCCCAGCAGCAGGAACAGCGTCACGGACAGCACCGGGCGGATCCCGGGGCCGGTCGCGACCCGGGCGAGCGGCACCCGCGCGTGCGGCGGCTCGCCGGGGAAGCCGGGCACCCGCAGCCGCACCCAGCCCACGAGCAGCACGGCGAGCACGGCGAGCGTCCCGAAGGCGGCCCGCCAGCCCACGGCACCGGCCAGCGCGGTGCCGGCGGGCACACCGGCCGCGAGGGCCAGGGTGATCCCGGCCAGCACCACCGCGATGGCCCGGCCGCGCCGCTCCGCGGGCACCATCCGGGCCGCGTAACCGGCGAGCATCGCCCACAGCGTGCCGCCCATGACCCCGGCGAGCAGCCGGGCCGCGACGGTGAGCGGATACGACGACGACAGCGCGACCAGGGTGTTGCCGACGGCGAATCCCAGCAGCGCACCGCACAGCACCGGTCGCCGGGGCAGCCCGCGCAGCGCCGCCGTGACCGGGATCGCGGCCACGAAGGAGGCGGCGGCGTACGCGGTGACGAGGAAGCCGATCCGGGACTCGGCGACCCCGAGCGGGGGAGCCATCACGGGCAGCAGGCCCGCCGGAAGCAGTTCGGTCAGTACGGCGGTGAACGCGGCACAGGACAGGGCCAGCAGCCCCGACCACGGCAGGCGACCGCCCTTGACCTGGGAGGACAGCATCATGCGACCATGGTCGAAGTCTGACATCAGTGTGAAGGTCAAGCACGGACGCGGAGGCCGGCATGCGCATCGGTGAACTGTCCCGGCGCACGGGCGTCCCCACCCGGCTGCTGCGCTACTACGAGGAACAGCACCTGCTCCACCCCGACCGGAGCGGGAACGGCTACCGCAGCTATCCCGAGTCGGCGGTCGCGCGGGTGCAGCAGATCCGCGGCCTGCTGGACTCCGGCCTCACCACCGAGATGATCCGCGCGATCCTGCCGTACCTCTGCGGGCCGGACGCTCTCGTGCCGGACCCGGGGAGCGTGCCGCCGGAGACGGCCGCCCTGTTGCAGGGGCACATCGACCGCATCCAGTCCCGCATCGACTGCCTCGCCCGCAACCGCGACCGGCTGGCCGCCTACCTGGCGGTGGTGCGGCCGGGCGGCCGGTGAACCGTTCGGCGGGCCTGCTCCCTCGGGCCGGAGTGACGCCGTGCACCACACGGCGGCGCCGGCCCGCTGGGACCGGGAGAGGCGCGAGGGCCTTCGGCGCCGGCGGCACCCGGCTGCTCGCCCGTCCGGCCGCCCGCCCCGGCTCGGTCGTCGCGGTGGTCGCGCCCGGCGGGGCCTGACCCGTCAGCGCCGCCCGCGGGGAGCCGGCGCCCGGCACCGCGTTCGCGGGACGGTGGGGCGGCGGACCGTCGCGGCGGTGCCGATCCGTTCGGGTCGCCACCGGGAGTCTCTGTTCACCGGCCCTTCATGCCATGTACCTTTCAACCAATCGACGCGTGTAGAACCCTCAAGCGGGCTCTACGCGCGCAGAATTGGGCGCCCGCACCGCCTCTCCCCACCCCCCTGATGGAGGTTTTGACGGATGCTCGGATCCAGGAGCTCCCGCCGCGGACTCACCACGGCCCTGGCCGGCTTCGGGCTGCTGCTCGCCGGAGCGGCTCTCCAGGTCGGCACCGGCACGCCCGCCCACGCGGCGACCACCCACCGCATCCTGTTCGACAACGCCCACGCCGAGACGGCGGGCAACGCCGACTGGATCGTCTCCACCAGCCAGCCCGACCCGCTCGGCCAGGACTCCTCCCCGTCCGCCGAGACGGACTGGACCGGCGCCCTTTCCTCCTGGGGCGTCGCGTTGCAGAAGACCGGCTCCTACAGCCTGAAGACCCTGCCCTCGGGCTCCGGCCTCGCCTACGGCGGCACGTCCGCGACCGACCTGTCGAACTTCGACACGCTGGTCCTGCCGGAGCCGAACACGCTGTTCACCTCCGCCGAGAAGACGGCGATCATGAACTTCGTGAAGAACGGCGGCGGTCTGTTCATGATCTCCGACCACACCGGCGCCGACCGCAACAACGACGGCGAGGACGCGGTCGAGATCTTCAACGACCTGATGACGAACAACAGCGTCGACTCCACCGACCCGTTCGGCTTCTCCATCGACTCGCTGAGCATCAGCTCCGACCACCCGGCGGCCATCAGCGACAGCACCGACCCGGTGCTGCACGGCGCCTTCGGCACCGTCAGCAAGAGCCTGATCGCCAGCGGTACCACCGCCACCCTCAAGCCCGCCGACAACTCCGGCGTCAAGGGCCTGCTCTACCGCACCGGATACTCCGGCGACACCGGCGCCTTCTTCGCCACCAGCACCTTCGGCAGCGGCCGGGTCGCCTTCTGGGGCGACAGTTCCCCGGTCGACGACGGCACCGGCCAGTCCGGCAACACCCTGTACGACGGCTGGAACGACTCCAGTGCCACCAACGCGGCCCTCGCCCTCAACGCCACCGCCTGGCTGGCCGGCGACGGCACCAGCGGCGGTGGCGGTGGTGGCGGCGGCACCTGCACCGCCGCCCAGCTGCTGGCGAACCCCGGCTTCGAGTCCGGTGCCACGTCCTGGACCGGATCCAGCGGCGTCATCACCAGCGACACCGGTGAGGCGGCCCGCTCCGGCTCCTACAAGGCATGGCTGAACGGCTACGGCTCGGCCCACACCGACACCCTTGCGCAGTCGGTGACCATCCCCGCCGGGTGCACGAGCGCGACCCTGAGCTTCTACCTCCATGTCGACACCGCCGAGACGACCACCTCGACGGCGTACGACACGCTGAAGGCGCAGGTGCTCAACAGCAGCGGAACGGTGCTGTCCACCCTCGCCACCTACTCGAACCTGAACGCGGCGAGCGGCTACGCCCAGCGCAGCTTCAACCTCGCGGGCTACGCGGGCCAGACGGTCACGCTCAAGTTCACCGGCACCGAGGGCTCCACCCTGCAGACGTCCTTCGTCGTCGACGACGCGGCGCTCAACGTCGGCTGAGCGGCGACGGGCGGGCAGCGAGAAGAAGAAGGGGGGTGGGCCGCGGCGGCCCACCCCCCTTTCCACGGCCCGGGTCAGGCCGCGGGCACCGTCCGCTCCGGGGTGTTCCAGCCGGAGATCCGCACGCGCGGTGCCGAGCCGTGCAGGTCGGCCGTCCGGTAGGTGACGGTCAGCGTCACCGACTCGCCCGGCCACAGGCTCACCTCGTTGTCCGACCAGCGCACCGGCAGCACGGGCGTGTTCCGCGTGTCCACGAGACGGACGTCCGTCATCAGCGCCGGCGTCTTCGCGGCCCCGGTGTGGCGCAGCGTCACCGTGGTCGTCGACGTGCCGTCCGACTCCCGCGTGGTCGCCGTCGCCTCCACCGGCGCCTGCGCCATCGTGCCGAGCCCCTTGAGGTCGGCGTAGCTCGTCGTCGGTGTGTAGTACCAGGTGGTGCCGTTCCAGTCGAGGGTGTCCGCCCGGGTGGAGAGCCAGTACACGTTCCGGCTCACCTCCGTGCCGTCCGCGTCCGTCAGCACCAGCCGGAGCAGATGCGTCCGCGCCAGTCCGCTCACCGAGGCCGGCAGGGTGAGCGGGGTTCCGTGCGCCCCCTCCCCGTCCACCGCCACATCGGTGACGGTCCTGTCGTACCTCTGGGTGCCGTCGGGGTCGAACAGGGTGGCCCGTGCGGTGAGGCCCTGCGCGGCGGCGTGCCGGTTGTTCACCACCACGACCGAGCGGTTGTCGTAGGAGTACTGGATGTGCAGCGGCTCGTTCGCCTTCTTCGCGCCGAAGTAGGCGCCGTTCTGGTCGAGGTAACGGTCCACCAGCTGCCAGTGCAGGGACGTCCAGCCGCTGTTGAACATCCAGTGGATCACCCCGGTGGCGGGCTGGTCGGCGTCGGCCGCGTTGCGCCCGTACGCCTCGAACTGGGCGCGCACGTTCTCGTACTGGGCGAGCTGGGCCTTGCGCACGTAGTCGGTGAGGCCGGTGGGGGCACCGTAGCGGCCGGTGAGCGCCTGGTCGTAGATCCGGAGCGTGTTGAACGTGGCGGACGGCGAGCGGTGGTACTGCTTGGCGTCCGGGTTCTTCCAGAGGGTGTCCAGTTCGGCGGACGTCATCATCCGGCGCAGGGTGTCGAGGGTGGGGATGCTCGGGCCCGCGCTGGTCTCGGAGTTGAAGCCGGTCGCTCCGCCCTCCCGCTTGGCGTACCAGTAACCGGGCGGCACCCAGTCGTAGGGTCCGGTCATCTTCAGTCCCGAGCTGCCCAGTTGGGGGGAGGAGCGGTCGGAGGCGGAGGAGACGACCGGGGTGGGCCAGTCGGCGGCCTTCAAGGCGTCCAGGTAGTTCTTCTCGATCGTCGCGTCCGGCGCGAAGTCGCTGCCGATCAGGAAGGAGATCACGCTCGGGTGCGCGCGCAGCCGGGCGGCCTCGCCGGCCATGGACGCCTCGGCGACCGGATAGTCGGCCGCGGTCCAGGTGTCGCCGGCCTCGCTGCCGTTGACCTCGCCCTCCCACTTGCTGCAGCACTGCCAGCCCGGCAGGATCAGCACGCCGTGGCGGTCGGCCAGGTCGAAGAACTCGTCGGGTTCCAGGTGGCCCTCCAGCCGGAGGGTGTTGAGGCCCAGATCGAGGGCGTACTTCAGACGGTCCTCGACGTAACCGGGGTCCCAGCGCAGGAACTCGTCCGGGGACCAGCCGCCGCCCTTGATCAGCAGCTTGCGGCCGTTGATCCAGTACTGGCGGGCGCCGTCGGAGTTCAACGGGGCCTGTACGTCACGGATGCCGAAGGTCTGGTGCGCGGTGTCGGAGACCGTGCCGGCCACGGTGGCGGTGAGATCGAGGTCGTACAGCGGCTGCCCGCCCATCCCGGCCGGCCACCACACCTTCGGATCGGTCAGGCGCAGGTCCGGGACGTCGGCGGGGGAGAAGGTGACGGTCTTCGTCTCGTGCGCGGCGAGCGACACCGTCGTGCCGAACTCCGTTCCGCCGATGCTGCCGCCGACCTCCGCCGTGACCGCCGTGCCCGTGTCGTTGCGGGCCTGGGCCTTGACCGTCAGGTCGGCGGTGGCGAGCGACGGCACCGCCAGCTCGGTCACCACGTGCGCGTCGCGCAGCGCGACCGGGCCGCCCCGGCGGACCAGGACGTCCCGGACGAGGCCCATGTTCCGGTCCGGCGGCGTCTGGATCCAGTCGAGCCAGCTCATCGTGAGGTGCTTGAGCGGGTCGTTGGGCCGGACACGGAAGGCGACCGTGTTCGTGCCGGGCCTGACCAGCGAGGTGATGTCCAGTTCGTGGTGGGTGTAGGCGCCGGTGATGTCCGCGGCGGGCGCCACCTGCTTGCCGTTGACGTAGACGTCGGCCGCCGAGACGACGCCGCTGAAGTCGAGCGAGGTGTGCCGCTCGGTGTCCTCGACGGTGAAGTCGGAGCGGTACCACCAGGGCACCTCGAAGTCGGCCCGGGGGATCTTCTGCTGGTCGGTCGAGTGGAAGGGGTCGGCGTAGACGCCGTTGGCCAACAGCGCGGCCAGCACCGTGGAACGGGGGGCCGCCGGGTACCAGCCCGTGGCCGGATAGCCGGGGGAGGACACGGCGGCCGGGGTGTCGCTCACCTTCGCCGAGGACTGGACGGCGAAACCGGAGAGCGGGGTGCTGGAGCCGGCGGTGGAGGGGACGTGGGTGGTCCGCGCGGGACGCGGGTGCTCGGCCGCCTCCCGTGAGCCGCTCCAGGCGCCGGTGGCCAGAGAGCCGGCCAGGGCCAGGAGCACGGCGGCCGTGGGGAGCCGGCGGGCGGGGCGAGGGAACACGGCGGTCTCCAGCCTCGTAAAGTTAAGAAACTTTACTAACCTCGCTCACGCTAGGGTGCCCCCCGGGCCCTGTCAACGATCCGCGCCGTGCGGGCCGTTCGGCAGGTCAGGTTCCGGCCGTCCGGCGCTCGAAGACCAGGTCCCGGGCCGTGTCCAGCGCGGTGGCCACCGCGCCCAGCAGGACGGCGTCCTCGCCGAGCCGGCTCGGCGCGAGCCGGGGGCGCAGCGGGGTGAGCGCGCGCAGATGCTCCCGTACCGGCCGCAGCAGCAGATCGACGCTGTGGCCCACGCCGCCGCCGAGCACCACGAGGTCCGGGTCGAGCACGGCGGCGGCAGCGGCCACGGTGTGCGCTATCCGCTCACCCTCCAGCTCCACCGCCCGCACGGCGGCCGGATGGCGTTGCCGGGCGGCGTCGAACACGGCCTTCGCCGTGAGCTGCCCGCGCATCCCGAACTGCCGGGCCGCCTCCACCACGGCCACCCCCGACACCGCGTCCTCCAGCCGCTCCGGCTTCTGCCGCCCGTGCCAGGGCAGGAACCCGATCTCCCCGGCCAGCCCGTGCGCACCGGTGAACAGCCGTCCCTCGCCGACGATCCCCATCCCCAGGCCGGTGCCGATGAGGATGTACGCGAAGAGCCGGCTGCCCGCGCCCACGCCGTAGGTGTACTCGCCGAGCGCCGCCAGATTGGCGTCGTTGTGCACCTCCAGCGGCACGCCCAGCTCCGTGCGCACGTGGTCCACGAGCCCGGCCCGCCCCCAGCCCGGCAGATGCATGGCGTACCGCACCCGCCGCTGTTTCTCGTCGTACACCCCCGGTGTCCCCACGACCCCGTGGACCACCTCGGCCGGGTCCACGCCCGAGTTCACGATCACCTGGCGGGAGGTGGCCACGACCAGGTCGGTCAGGGCGGCGGAGGCGCGGGCCCGGTTGCGTACGTCGGCCCGGGCGACGACCGTCCCGTCCAGGTCGACCACGGCGACGCGCAGCCAGCCCCGGCCTATGTCCACGCCGAGCGCGTACCCGGCGGCCGGATCGGGGGCGTAGAGCACGGCGGTGCGGCCGCGTTCGGGGGCGTGCGTGCCGACCTCGTGCACCAGGCCGGCCGCCGCCAGCGAGGCCAGCGCGCTGGAGACCGTCGGCTTCGACAGGCCCGTCTCCCGGGCCAGCTGGGCGCGCGAGGCGGCGCCGAGGCCGCGCAGCCGGTCCAGGAGCAGCCGCTCGTTGGTGCTGCGCAGGCGACGGCGGCTCCAGGGCTGTTCCTGCTGCTCTACGGCTTCGCTGGCGGGCATCCCACCATTCTCGTGCATTCCTGACGCGTACTTGACGCCTCTAGTAAGGCTCCTTAACTTTATCGGCCAGTCACCCCGCCGGGCACCGCGCGGCGGCCCGCCGCGTCAGGAGTCCCCATGTCCGGTAGCCCGCCACCCACGGGTGGCTTCGTCCGTCGCGTCGGCCTGTTCCAGGCCACGGCGATCAACATGAGCCAGATGTGCGGCATCGGTCCGTTCGTGACGATCCCGCTGATGGTCGCCGCGTTCGGCGGGCCCCAGGCCGTCATCGGCTTCGTCGCGGGCGCGGTCCTGGCGCTGTGCGACGGGCTGGTCTGGGCCGAGCTGGGCGCCGCCATGCCCGGCTCCGGCGGCAGCTACGTCTATCTGCGCCAGGCCTTCCAGTACCGCACCGGGCGCCTGATGCCGTTCCTGTTCGTGTGGACGGCGATGCTCTTCATCCCGCTGATCATGTCCACGGGCGTGGTGGGCTTCGTGCAGTACCTGGGCTATCTCGCCCCCGGCCTGGGGCAGACCGCCGGCGACCTGATCGGGCTCGGCGTCGTCGCCCTGGTGGTGCTCCTGCTCTGGCGCGGCATCGAGCACATCGCCCGGATCACCGCCGTGATGTGGACGGTGATGATCGCCTCGGTGCTGCTGGTGATCGTCGCCGCCGCCACGGACTTCAGCCCGCACCTGGCCTTCACCTACCCGGCGGGCGCCTTCGACCTGACGGGCGACCACTTCTGGCCGGGCTTCGCCGCGGGCCTGACCATCGGCATCTACGACTACCTCGGCTACAACACGACCGCGTACATGGGCGCCGAGATCAAGGACCCCGGCCGTGCGCTCCCGCGCTCCGTCCTCTTGTCGATCCTCGGCATCATGGCGATCTACCTGCTGCTCCAGATCGGCACGCTCGGCGTCGTCGACTGGCGCCGGATGGCCGATCCGCACGACATCGCCGCCACCTCGGTGGCCTCCGCGGTCCTGGAGGAGACCTGGGGCAAGGGGGCGGCGGACGTCGTGACCGTGCTGATCCTGATCACCGCGTTCGCCTCCGTCTTCACCGGGCTGCTCGGCGGCTCCCGGGTGCCCTACGACGCCGCGCGCGACCGGGTGTTCTTCCGCCCTTACGCGAAACTGCACCCGAAGCACCGGTTCCCGATGCTCGGCCTCGCCACCATGGGTGTGATCACCGCCGTCGGCTTCCTCATCGGCCGCCACACCGATCTGGCGACCCTGATCCAGCTGCTCACCACGGTGATGGTCATCGTCCAGGCGCTCGCCCAGATCGTCGCGCTGACCGTGCTGCGCAGACGCCGGCCGACGATGCCCCGCCCGTACCGCATGTGGCTCTACCCCGTGCCGAGCGCCGTCGCCTTCGCCGGCTGGTGCGTGATCTACGGGTACGCCGACAAGAACTCCCCGGGCCGTCATCCCGTCGAGTGGTCCCTGGCCTGGCTGGCCCTCGGCTGCGCGGCCTTCGTCGTCTGGGCGCGGCTGGAGCGGGTCTGGCCGTTCGGCCGGAAGGAGATCAGCGAGGAGTACGGCGTGCCCGCCGTACCGGTGGAAGCGGGCTAGCGCGACCGGCGAGGGCCGGTCCGCCCGGGCGAACCGGCCCTCGCTGATCATCTCTTCCTTTCCTCGGTCTTCTCTTCCAAGGTCTGGCGCTGCTCCTCTACGGCCTGGTGGTGCTCTTCGCCGCCGTGCCGGCGCAGATCAGTCCCAGGGCGAGAGCCAGGGCTCCGATGACGATGTTGTTGATGATGACGCCCGCGTCCGGGCCGCGTCCCACGACCCATGGGGCGATGATCATCCAGATGCCCAGGGCGCACATGGCCCAGCTCAGGCCGTACATCCGCTCGGGGGCCCGGGTGAACCCCAGGGCCAGCAGGGCTATCGCTATGCCCATGATCAGGTTGTGCGTCGTGAGTGCGGGCTGACTCGCCATGTAGTGCACGATCCAGGGGGACGCGGCGCAGTACAGGCCCAGCAGGAACACCGGCCCGTCCACGAGTGCCACATCGCGACCGCCGAGCACGCGGTCGTAGCGTTCCCGCATCTCGGAGACATCGGGGTGGCTCGATATGTCACCCCTGTGCAAGTTGGCCATGGGTCATCTCCTTTGGCTTTGCGGGCCAGACCGCGTCCGGCGCGGTGTGCGGCCAGCGCCGCATAGTCCAGTTTGCACTTATTCCTTATTTATGTGTAGAGCTGCCCCAGATTGCGGCGCAGTGATACGGGACCGGCGCGCACGACGTGCGACCGCGCCCGGCGGTCGCCGACTCGCATCGCTTCTGCGTCGTATCGTCGTCGCATGGACGCGACCGACACCGCGCGAACGCCGGAGCCCGGGACCACCGAACCGTCGCTGACGACCGGAGCGCTGGCCCGCCGGCTCGGCGTCTCGCCCACGACGCTCCGCTCCTGGGACCGCCGCTACGGCATCGGCCCCGCCGCGCGCACCGACGGCAGGCACCGGCGATGGACGCCCGAGGACGTCACCGTGCTGGAGGCGATGTGCCGGCTGACCGCGTCCGGGGTGCCGCCCGCCGAGGCCGCGCGGGCCGCGCGGGAACGGTCGTACCCCGCACCCGTCCGGCGCCCGGCCCGGGAGACGGCCGCACCCGCGGAACCGGCCGGCCCGGCCACCGGCTCCGCACCCGCCGGACCGGCCCACGACGAGGTACGCCAGGAGGGCCGGGGGCTGGCCCGGGCGGCCGTCCGGCTCGACGCCCCGGCCGTCGAGAAGGGGCTGGAGGCCGCCCTGAGCCGGTACGGCCTGGTCGCCGCCTGGCAGGAGGTGGTGGTGCCGACCCTGCACGCCGTCGGCCGCAAGTGGGCCTCGTCCGGAGACCGGTACGTCGAGGTCGAGCACCTGCTCTCCTGGCACGTGTCAACGGCCCTGCGCCGTCACACGCGGCAGCCCCCGCAGACGGCCGAAGCCGCGGGGGCGGGCCCCGTCCTGCTGGCCTGCGTCCCCGGCGAGCAGCACACGCTCCCGCTGGAGGCGCTCAACGCGGCACTGAGCCAACTCGGTGTCCCGACCCGGATGTTCGGGGCCGCGGTCCCGGCGGAGGCGCTCCTCGCGGCGGTACGGCGGATCGGTCCGGCCGCCGTGGTGCTCTGGGCGCAGGCACGCTCCACCGCGAGCCCGCCCCTGGCCGAGCACGTCGCCGCCATGGAGTGGGGCGTCAGGGGCGCCCGCACCCAGCCGCTGACGATGCTCGGCGGCCCCGGCTGGTCCGGCCGGCCCGCCCACGGCATGCTCCGCCCGACCGCCCTGTCCGACGCCCTCGACACGCTGACGGCCGGCGCCGCCGCCGCGCCGCCCGGCGCGCCCTCCTGACGGGGCTCAGTCCCGGCTCCGGGCCCGCTTGAAGCGGGCCAGTCCGTCCGCGAGGCCGACGATCGGCTCCGGATACGCGCCGGTGGACGCCCGCTCCGGGCCCTCCAGCCGCCACGGCTCGTGGACCGCCGCTCCCGCGACGTCCGCCAGCTCGGGCACCCAGCGCCGGACGTACCCGCCGTCGGGATCGTGCCGTCTGGCCTGGGCGAGCGGGTTGAGGACGCGGTTCGGGCGGGTGTCCGTGCCGGTGCCCGCGACCCACTGCCAGTTCAGCTGATTGTTGGCCACGTCACCGTCCACCAGCAGCTCCAGGAAGTGCCGGGCCCCGATGCGCCAGTCGACGTACAGCGTCTTGGCCAGGAAGCTCGCCGTGAGCAGGCGGGCCCGGTTGTGCATCCACCCTTCGTGCAGCAGCTGGCGCATCGCCGCGTCCACCACCGGATAGCCGGTGCGCCCCTCCCGCCACGCCTCGATGTCCTCCCGGGCCGTCCGCTCGGACCGCCAGCGGTCGTGTTTGGTGCGGTAGTCGGCGGTGGCCGCCGCCGGCCGGGCCGCCAGGACCTGACGGTGGAAGTCCCGCCAGGCGACCTGCCGTACGAACGCCTCCGCTCCCGGACCGCCCGCCCGGCGCGACCGCTGGATCACCTCGACCGGGGACAGGGTGCCGAAGTGCAGGTGCGGCGAGAGCCGCGAGGTCGCGTCCCCGGCCAGGTCGTCGTGGCGCTCCTCGTAGGCGGCGAGACCGGAGCGGAGCCAGGCGGTGAGCCGCTTGCGGCCCGCCGTCTCGCCGCCCTCGGCCAGCCCCGGCGAGATCCCCGACAGCGCCGACCGGGACGGCAGTTCCCCGGAGCCGACGTCCCGCGGTACATGGACCGAGCGGGGCGCACCGAGCACCTCCCGCAGCCGCTGCCCCGACCACTGCCGGAAGTACGGCGTGAACACGGCGAAGTGGTCCGAGGAGGCCGGGGTCACGGTGCCGGGAGCCACCGCGGAGGTCACCGAGTCGTGCACGTGCAGCCGCCGCCCGTCGGCCTCCAGGGCACGCCGCAGCCGCCGCTCCCGCAGATGGGCGTAGGCGCTCGCGTCGGCCGACATGTGCACCTCGTCGGCGTCGGCCTCCGCGGCGACCTTGCACACCTCCTCGACGAGATCGCCGGAGCGCACCACCAGCCGCCCGCCGCGCTCGCGCAGCCCGGCGTCCAGGTCCCGCAGGCAGTCGGCGAGGAACGCCAGCCGGTTGGCCGCCGCGAAACCCGCGGCCGTCACCCCCCGGTCGAGGACGAACAGCGGGACGACCTCGCGGCGGCCGTCCAGCGCGGCCCGCAGCGGCGGATGGTCGTGCAGGCGCAGGTCGGCGGTGAACAGGACGACCGAGACGTACATGGCGGTGCTCCGGAACGAGGGCTGTGGACGTGGAGCGGTTCGGCCGCGGCGGGGCCGGCGGATGCGCCTCAGCGGCCCGGCGCGGGCGCCCGCCGGGCCGCCGCCCGCGCGATGTTGCGGGCCATCCCGCCGAAGACCACGGCGTGGAAGGGCGACACGCCCCACCAGTAGGCGTGGCCGAGCAGCCCGTGGGGGTGGAACAGAGCCCGCTGCCGGTACCGGCTGCGGCCGTCGCCGTCCGGCTCGGCGGACATCTCCAGCCAGGCCAGGCCGGGCAGCCGCATCTCCGCCCGCAGCCGCAGCAGACGTCCGGGCTCGATCTCCTCCACCCGCCAGAAGTCCAGCGAGTCACCCGCCCGCAGCCGTGCGGCGTCCCGCCGGCCCCGGCGCAGGCCGACCCCGCCCACCAGCCGGTCCAGCCATCCCCGCAGGCTCCAGGCGAGCGGGAAGGAGTACCAGCCGTTCTCCCCGCCCACCCCCTCGATCACCCGCCACAGTTCGTGCGCCGGGGCGTCCACCACCGCCTCGCGCCGGTCGGTGTACAGGCTGCCGCCCGCCCAGTCCGGGTCGGTGGGCAGCGGCTCGCTGGGTGCGCCGGGCACCGCCGCGGACGACCAGCGGGTGCTCACCGCCGCGTCGCGCACCTTGCGCAGGGCCAGCCGTACCGCCTCGTCGAAGGCGAGCGGATGCCCCGGCGGATCCGGAACGTACCGGGCGATGTCGTGCTCGTGGCAGACCACCTCGTGCCGCAGCGACTCCGTCAACGGCCGCGCGATGGCCGCGGGGACGGGCGTGACCAGCCCCACCCAGAGGCTGGACAGGCGCGGGGTCAGGACCGGCACGGGCACGATGAGCCGCCGGGGGAGGCCCGCCACGCGCGCGTACCGGATCATCATGTCCCGGTACGTGAGGACGTCCGGGCCGCCGATGTCGAACGAACGGCTGACGTCGTCGGGCAGCCGTGCGCCGCCCACGAGGAGCCGCAGGACGTCCCGGACGGCGATGGGCTGGATCCGGGTGCGCACCCAGCTGGGCGTGATCATCACCGGCAGCCGCTCGGTCAGGTACCGCAGCATCTCGAAGGAGGCCGAGCCGGAGCCGATGATGACGGCGGCACGCAGCACGGCGGTCGGCACACCCGAGGCCAGCAGGATGCGGCCGACCTCCGCCCGGGACCTGAGGTGCGGGGAGAGCTGGTCCTCCGGTACCCCGGCCGGCGCGAGGCCGCCGAGGTACACGATGCGCCGCACCCCGGCCGCCTTCGCCTGTTCCCCGAAGACGCGGGCCGCGCGGCGGTCGGTCTCCTCGAAGCCCTCGCCGCTGCCGAGCGCGTGCACCAGGTAGTACGCCACGTCGACGTCCCGCATCGCCCCGGCGACCGAGTCGGCGTCCGTGACGTCGCCCCGCACCACCTCCACGTCCCCCGCCCAGGGGTGGTCGCGCAGCTTGCCGGGGGAGCGGGCGAGGCAGCGCACCCGGTGACCGGCGGCGAGCAGTTCGGGCACCAGCCGGCCGCCGATGTATCCCGAGGCGCCGGTCACCAGGCAGCGGAGCCCGCCCGCCGGTTCGTCGTGGTTCATCGCACGCAGGTCCTTCGCGTCGGTGGTCCCCTTCTGGTCCCTTCCCTCGGGGGCGGGGCGGCGGATGCGTTTCCCCGTCCGGGGCGGCCGAACGGGTGCGGTGACATGCCTGCGCCGATCGGGGGCAGCCGGATCGGTACAACCTGTACATTCCGTTCGGGTCAGTGCCGCAGGAGGTGGCCGCCGTCATGAGTGCGAGGGTGTTGGAGCGTTTTCCCGCAGGGGCTCCGCGGGGATCGTGGCCGGCGGAGGAGTACGCGGCCGCCCGACGTGCCGAGGGCGAACCGGCGACCGTGGTGATGGACCTGAAGTCGGACGCCTTCCTCGTGGTGGTCGAGGGCCGGGAGGACGGCGGCCGCGGCTGAGGGGCCGCCGGCACGCCGGCGCCGGCCGTCGCCGTCCCGCGCCGAGGGCCGTGCCGGGGTCGCGCCGAAGGCGGTGGCGGGCCCGTGCGGAAGGCGGTGGCGGGCCTGTGCGGAAGGTGGTGGCGGGCCGCCGAGGGGGCGTCTGGTTTTCCCGCCGGGCCCTTTCGGAAAACACTGGTCCGCGATACGAGAACGGTCGGATTCACCTTGACGGCCCTCACCGGCTGCTGCCACGATCGACGGCATGACGATGCGACCGGATCTCACGCGGCGACGCCATGTCGACCTCGCGCGGGTCTCCAGCGCCTCCTGTTGTCGCGCGGTCTGACCTGCCGCGTTCTCCCCGCACTTCCGGGTTTCCGCGGCACGTCCGAATTCCGTGACCGCCGTGTGCGGAATTCCACGCACCCGAAAGCCCCCGTGTATTCCCCGCACGTACTCGTGTGTTTTCCGCGGTTTCCCGCGACCGGACTTCCGCAGACCCGCGGCCCCCGTGACCTTCGCCCGCCGGGTCGTCGCCGGAAGGCCCGCACACCGGCCGGCACGTGCGCGACGGAACCCGGCCGCCCCGGCACGGCCCGCCCTGATCGGAGACCCCGCGTGTCCCTCACCTTCCACTGGTTCCTGCCCACCAACGGCGACAGCCGCGATGTCGTCGGCGGCGGCCACGGCACCCCGGCGACCGCCTCCGGCCGCGACCGGCCGCCGACCGTCGCCTATCTGAGCCAGATCGCCCGGGCCGCCGAGGACCTGGGCTTCGTCGGTGCCCTCACCCCGACCGGCGCCTGGTGCGAGGACGCGTGGCTGACCACCGCCATGGTCAGCCAGCACACCGAACGGCTGAAGTTCCTGGTCGCCTTCCGCCCCGGCTTCCTCTCCCCGACGCTCGCCGCCCAGATGGCGTCCACCTTCCAGCGCCGGACCGGCGGCCGCCTGCTGCTCAACGTCGTCACCGGCGGCGAGAGCCGCGAGCAGCGAGCCTACGGCGACTTCCTCGACAAGGACGCCCGCTACCGCCGGACCGGCGAATTCCTGCACGTCGTCCGGGAGTTGTGGCAGGGCAACAGCGTCGACCTGCACGGGGAGCACCTGAGGGTCGAGGAGGCCACGCTCAGCCGGGTGCCCGATCCGGTCCCCGAGGTGTACTTCGGCGGCTCCTCGGCCGCCGCCGGAGAGGTCGCGGCCCGGTACGCCGACGTGTACCTCACCTGGGGCGAACCGCCCGCCCAGGTCGCCGGGAAGATCGCCTGGATCCGCAGGCTCGCCGCGGAGCACGGCCGCGCCCCGCGCTTCGGCATCCGGTTGCACGTCATCACCCGGGACACCTCGGCACAGGCCTGGGCGGAGGCGGACCGGCTGCTCGACGGCTTCGACCCGGAGACCGTGCGGGCCGTGCAGAGCGGCCTCGCCCGCAGCGAGTCGGAGGGCCAGCGGCGCATGCTCGCACTGCACGGCGGCAGCCTCCCCTACGCTCCCGGCTCCGCTCGAAGGGAGGACGACCGCACCGGCCTGGAGATCCATCCCAATCTGTGGGCCGGCATCGGCCTGGTGCGCGGTGGCGCCGGCACGGCCCTGGTGGGCAGCCACGACGAGGTCGCCGAGCGCATCAAGGAGTACCACGCCCTCGGCATCGACGAGTTCGTCCTCTCCGGCTATCCGCACCTGGAAGAGGCCTACTGGTTCGGCGAGGGCGTCCTGCCCCGGCTCGCCGCGCAGGGACTGTGGGCGCGTCCCGGCGGTACCCCGCTCCCCGCCTCCGCCCAGGCCCCGTTCGCGAGCTGAGCAACCCGCCCTGGCAGACTGCGCGTTCATGAAGAGCGCATCGAACGGTGTCGGCGGGGCCGTCACCTGGGGGCTGCTGGCCGCCTGGGCCGTGCACGACACCGAGGAAGTGGTCATGGTGCCGTACTGGGTGCGGAATCGGGTACCGGAACTGCCCGAACGGTTCCCCCGGGTGCCCGAGCGGGCGTGGCGGGCACTGGGGGCCATGGACCGGCGCCGGTTCGGCACGGCCGTCGCGGCCATGGCGGTCGTCGTCGCCGCGGCGGCGGCCGACGGCCGCCGCACGGGCGGGCGCTCCGCCGTCTACCAGACCGCACTGAACGGCTTCGGCGCGCACGGACTGGTCCATCTGGCCCAGGCGGCGGCCGTCCGCGGCTACACCCCGGGCTCCGTGACCTCGCCCCTCGTCGTCGTGCCCTTCACCCTGTGGGCCCGCGCCCGGCTGCGCCGCGCCGGCCTGCTGCGTCCCGTCCGCCCCCGGGACGTCGTCCAGGGACTGGCCTTCGCGGCGGCGGCCACGGCGGGCACCCACGCCGTGGCCCACCGCCTGCTGCGCCGGCGCTGACCGGGACGCCCGCCCCTACCGGTCCCGTCCTCCCGATCCGGCCGCGGTCAGCGCCCGCAGATGCGCCGCGCGCGACTCGGCCGTCTGGCCCTGCACCAGCAGGAACAGCCCCTCCCGGGCGAGGCGCTGAGCGCGGCTCGTCAGCGCCATGGCCCGGCCGCCGCCGGCCACCACCGCCGCCGTGGTGGCCGTACCCAGCACCTCGTACGCCGCCGCGCGCACCGCCAGCAGCTCCCCGGCCCACTCCGCCTCCGCGGGCCCTTCCCCGCCCCGCTCGTGCGGTGCCGGAAGGTCGGCCAGGGCGTAGGCGCGGCGGCGGACTGCGGCCAGGCGGGAGCGGAGCGGGGCGGCCGTCTCGTCCTCCAGCAGGGACAGCGCGGCCTCCGCCACACCGAACACCGCCGGGCCGGTGTGCAGCGTCCTGGCCCGGTCGCCGGCGGCCCACCGCTCGTACGGCGTGTGCAGCGCCACCGCCTCCGCGGGCAGCCACAGGCCGTCCAGCTCCAGCGACACCGTGCGGGCGGCGGACAGGGCCGCCAGCCGCAGGGGCGCCGAGGCCCGGAGCCCCGGCTGCTCGCGCGCCTCGGCGAAGGCGAACAGCACGTCACCGGAGTCGGTCGCCCCGGCCAGCAGCATCACGTCGTTCAGCCCCCACCCGGTGTACCAGGGGACGGTCCCGTCGAACCGCCACCCGTCGCCCTCCCGGCGGACCCGCACCGGTCGGCGCGGAAACGACCGCAGATGCGCGTACGCCACTCCGGACAACAGCTCGCCGCGGGACAGTGGGCCCAGCAGCCGCTCCCGCACCGGCAACGCGCTGCGCACCAGGGTCTGCACCGGCGTGTGGTGCTGGGTCTGCACGAACCAGGTCGCACAGCAGGCCCCGGCGAGGATCTCCGCGGTCTCCCGCAGCACGGCGGGACCGGCTCCCGCACCGCCGTGGTCCGCCGGCGCGGTCACTCCGAGCAGCCCGGACCTCTTCACCGCCGCGACATGGCTCATGGGCACCCCTTCCTGGTCGACCCGCTCGGCCTCGGGGGCGAGCAGGTCCGTGGCGAGCCGGCGGGCGCGGACGACGAGCGGATGCGGGGTGAGGGTCATGGGGAAGATTCTTCCGGTTCTCCCGGAAAATCTTCTGCCCCGATCGCGGCGCGCGGTGTCGGTCCGGGGCGGTGCCGTTCGTGTAGGAGGGGAAAGAGAGCCCGGCACGGGCCCGACGCCTTGGAGGACGTCATGAACCACTACCTGCTCAGCGTGGTCCAGCCGGCCGGCGGCACCCCGCCCGACCCGGCAGCACTCGCCGGGATCATGCGCAACGTCGAGGCCTTCAACGACGAGCTGCGCGCCGCCGGCGCCTGGGTCTTCGCCGGCGGTCTGCACGGCCCGGAGACCGCGACCGTGCTCCGGCCGCAGGACGGTGACGTGGTCGTCACCGACGGGCCCTACGCCGAGGGCGAGGAGTACCTGGGCGGACTGTGTCTGATCCGGGCCGCCGACCGGGACGAGGCCCTGGCGTGGGGGCGCAAGGCGGCCCTGGCCACCACCCTCCCCATCGAGGTACGGCCCTTCGTGGACCAGCACTGAGGAAGGAACGGCGGCGATGGCCGGGGCCCCCGGCGGCGAGGCACGGCCTGGCCGCCGGGCCTGACGGCAGCGAGGCCGAGCGCGTCAGTCGGCAGCGACGCCGAGCGCGCCTGCCTGAAGCGACGCCGAGCGCGCCTGCCTGAAGCGACGCCGAGCGCGCCTGCTTGAAGCGACGCTGAAGGGGGACCGGCACCACGACGGGACCGTCCCGCCCGCGGCGTGACCCGCGTCACCGCGAGCCGTCGGAATGAACTTGAGAACCTGAAAGGTTGGCAAATACATCCACCGAGACCTAGGCTCGGGCCGAACCAGCCCGTGCACCCCAGCGAGGCACCGTGAACCACTCCCTGCCCGAGCAGCCCGCCGACGTCGTGGCCCGGCTGCGCGCCACCTTCGCCACCGGCCGTACCAAGCCCGTCGCCTGGCGCACCGACCAGTTGCGCCGACTGCGCGCGATGCTCACGGAACGCGGCGCCGACCTCGCCGCCGCCCTCCACGCCGACCTCGGCAAGAGCGGTACCGAGGCCTATCGCACCGAGATCGACTTCACCGTCCGCGAGATCGACCACACCCTGGAGCACCTGGCGGACTGGCTGCGCCCCGAGCCCGCGCCCGTCCCGGCGCACCTCGGCGCCGACGCCACCGCCTGGACGCAGTACGACCCGCTGGGCGTCGTCCTCGTCATCGCCCCCTGGAACTACCCGGCGCAGCTGCTGCTCGCCCCCGTGGTCGGCGCGCTGGCCTCCGGCAACGCGGTCGTCGCCAAGCCGAGCGAGCTGGCCCCGGCCACCTCCGCCGCGCTGGCCGAGCTGATCCCGGCCTATCTGGACACGGACGCGGTCGCCGTCGTCGAGGGCGGCGTCCCGGAGACCACGGCCCTGCTGGCCGAGCGCTTCGACCACATCTTCTACACCGGCAACGGCACCGTCGGCCGCATCGTCATGCGGGCCGCCGCCGAGCACCTCACCCCGGTCACCCTCGAACTGGGCGGCAAGTCGCCGGTGTTCGTGGACCGCGGCACCGATCCGGAAGCGGTCGCGGACCGGCTCGCCCGCGGCAAGTTCCTCAACGCCGGCCAGACCTGCGTCGCCCCCGACTACGTCCTGGCCGACCCGGAGACCGCGGCGGACCTGGAGGCCGCGCTGGTCCGCGCGGTCGAGTCCCTGTTCGGCGCGGACCCGGCGCGTTCGCCGGAGTACGGGCGGATCGTCAACGAGCGGCACTTCGACCGGCTGTCCGGACTGCTCGACTCGGGCCGCGTCGCCGTCGGCGGCGTGGGCGACCGGGCCACGAAGTACCTCGCGCCCACCGTGCTCGCGGACGTCGACCCCGACTCGCCCGTGATGCGGGAGGAGATCTTCGGCCCGATCCTGCCGATCGTCACCGTGTCCGGCCTGGACGAGGCGATCGCCTTCGTCAACGACCGCGACAAGCCGCTCGCCCTGTACGTGTTCAGCGAGTCGGACGAGACCCGGGAGCGCATCGCGGCGGAGACGTCCTCGGGCGGCCTGGGCCTCGGCCTGCCGCTGGCTCATCTCACCGTCTCCGACCTGCCGTTCGGCGGGGTGGGGGAGAGCGGCATGGGCAGCTACCACGGCCGCTACTCCATCGAGACGTTCAGCCACCGCAAGGCGGTTCTGGCGAAGCCGCTGAGCTGACCCTCCCCGGCCTCCCGGGCCCGGCCGCGCACACGGCCGGGCCCGACTGCTGTCCTGTTGCCGGGTGTTCATCCGCGAGCCGGGCCCGACTGCTGTCCTGCTGCCGGGTGTTCATCCGCGAGCCGGGCCCGACTGCTGTCCTGCTGCCGGGAATTCACCTGCGAGCCGGGCCCGACCGCTGTCCGGTTCCCGGGAGTTCACCCGCGCAACCGGCGAGCGTTTGACTGGTCTACACCCTTGACTGGTACAGACCAAGCCGGTTGAGTGTGCCCCAACCCCCCACCACGGCCGTGTCCCTCCTCGGCGGATGCGGCCGTGCTCCGCGAAGGAGTTGGTCCGTGTTGAGGCATCGCATCGCCGCTCTGCTCACCTCGCTCGCGATAGGCACCTCCGCCCTGGTGCTCCAGGCGGCACCCACGGCGTCCGCCGCCGGCTTCGTGGTCAGCGAGGCGCAGTTCAACCAGATGTTCCCGAACCGGAATTCGTTCTACACCTACAACGGTCTGACCGCCGCCTTAGGCGCCTATCCCGCGTTCGCGAACAGCGGCAGCGACACCGTGAAGAAGCAGGAGGCCGCCGCCTTCCTCGCCAACGTCGGCCACGAGACGGGCGGTCTGGTCCACGTCGTCGAGCAGAACACCGCCAACTATCCGCACTACTGCGACCGGAGCCAGCCCTACGGCTGCCCCGCGGGCCAGGCCGCCTACTACGGGCGCGGGCCCATCCAGCTCTCCTGGAACTTCAACTACAAGGCCGCCGGCGACGCGCTCGGCATCGACCTGCTCCACAACCCCAACCTGGTGCAGAACAACGCGTCCGTCGCCTGGAAGACCGGTCTCTGGTACTGGAACACCCAGTCCGGGCCGGGCACGATGACCCCGCACAACGCCATGGTGGGCGGCGCCGGCTTCGGGCAGACCATCCGCAGCATCAACGGCTCCCTGGAGTGCGACGGCAAGAACCCCGCCCAGGTGCAGAGCCGGGTCTCCGCCTACCAGCGGTTCACCCGGATCCTCGGAGTCTCACCGGGCGCCAACCTGTACTGCTGAGGCCCGGCCCGGTGCCGTGTGCGAGACTCCGCCGATGACTGCTGACATCATCGCCGCGGACGCCTCCGGCACCTGGAAACTCGGCGACCTGCCCGTCCACCGCATCGGCTTCGGCGCGATGCGGCTGACGGGCAGCGCCGCCTTTCACCTCGGCACCCCCAGCGACCGGCAACGGTCGCTCGCGGTCCTGCGCAGGGCCGTCGAGCTCGGCGTGAACCACATCGACACGGCGGCCTTCTACTTCTCCTCGCTGCGTTCGGCCAACGAACTCATCAACACCGCGCTCTCCCCGTACCCCGACGACCTGGTCGTCGCCACCAAGGTCGGCCCCTACCGCGACCTTCACGGCGAGTGGGGCACCGCCGCCCGTCCCGACCAGCTGCGCGGGCACGTGGAGGAGAATCTGCGCCAGCTGGGGCGGGACCACCTCGACGTCGTGTACCTGCGCCGGATGCGTCAGGACTCCATCGCCGAACACTTCGGCGCGCTGGCCGAGTTGCGCGAGGCGGGCCTGATCCGGCACCTCGGGATCTCCGCCGTCGAACCCCGGCATCTCGCCGAGGCACTGGAGATCGCGCCGGTGGTCGGCGTCCAGAACCGGTACGCCGTGGACCGCCCCGACCCCGTCGACGACGAGGTCCTGCGGCTGTGCGGCGAGCACGGCATCGCCTTCGTCCCCTTCTACGCCGTGGCCGGAGAGGCCGGGGAGAACGGTGCGACGACCGCGCACGACGACGCGGTGCTCTCCGTGGCCCGGGCCCACGGCGCGAGCCCCGCGCAGGTCCGCATCGCCTGGACCCTGCACCAGGGGCCGCACGTCCTCGCCATTCCCGGCACCGGCAACCCCGGCCACCTGGCCGAGAACGTCGCCGCCGGTGCGCTGCGGCTCACCGCCGAGGAGCTGACCCGGCTGGACGCGGGGCGCGGACCGGCGAGCTGATCGTCACACGGCCCAGGCGCCGTCCCGCATGAGGTGCCGGCCGCGCAGCTCGTGCACCCCGTGCCACGACTGCACCGCGTACGGCCGTACCCGGAAGTAGACGTACGCCGGGCTGTCCGCACGCGGATCCCAGCCGGTCCGGGCCGCGAACGCGTCGGCGGCCGCCGCCGGCACCTCCTCGGCGCCGTAGGCCCGTACCTCTCCGTCGATCAGCACGACGTCCCGGGTGTGGCCGAGAGCGAGCCGGGTCCGGCCGCCGTCGCGCAGGTTGCGGCCCGTGGGGTTGGTGCCGCGGGTGCACATCCAGATCGACTCCCCGTCCCAGACGAACCACAGCGCCACGAGACACGGAAGCCCCTCCGCGTCCGCCGTCGCCACCCAGATGTCCATCTCCCGTTCCAGCCGGGCCAGCAGGTCCCGCTTGCGCCGTGCCCCGGTACGGGCGGGCTCAGTGATCTTCATGCCCGGCGACGCTACCGGACCCCGCCGCCCCGCACCTCGGGCCCGCGGCCTAGGTCCCCGGCCCCGGTACGGCATCCGTCTCCCTGCTACGGCATACCAGCCCCGGTACGGCATTGGTCCCATGGGCACGGCATTCCCCTCGCCGTTACGGCATCCGCACCCGTGTCGGCATCCGCCCCCGGTGTACGGCCATCCCCCCTCGGGTACGGCATCCGCCCCCGGTGTACGGCCATCCCCCCTCGGGTGCGGCATCCCCCCCGGGTACGGCATCGCCCCCGGAGTACGGCGTCCGTCCTCCCGGTGCGGGCGGCGGACGACGGAGCGGGGAACCCGGCTGACTACGATGGCGGGGACGGCCCTCAGGACTGCACACGAAGACGGGGTGAGGAACCTCCCCATGACCGACGCCAAGGACGAACGCCGGCCGGCCGGAGAACTCGAAGCGAGCGTCCTGGCCGCGCTCTGGGCGGCGGGCGCCCCCCGGACCCCCGGACAGGTCCAGCAGAGCCTCGGCACCGGCCTCGCCCGCACGACGGTGACCACGATCCTCACCCGCCTGCACGACAAGGGCGTCGTCGACCGGCGCCGCCAGGGCCGGGGCTACGCCTACTTCCCCGTCCGGGACGTGCAGGACGCCCACGGCCTCACCGCCCGCCGTATGCACAGCGAACTGGACCGCGACAGCGACCGCGAGACCGTCCTCGCCCGCTTCGTCGCCCAGCTCAGCCCGGACGACGAACGCATCCTGCGGGACCTGCTCGAAGCCGACGGCCGATGACCGCCCTGTTCCTCCTGCTCCCGCTGCTGCTGCCCGTCGCGCTGCCACCCCTGGCCCGCCGGGCCCTCGACCGACTGACCCCGGCCGCCGCGCTGTGGTCCGTCACCGGCTGCGCGGTGCTCCTGGCCGGCTGCGCGGCGGTGACGCTCGGCCTGTTCGTCCTGCTCGGGCTGTTGAAGCTGCCGCTCTTCGCCGCGCTCGGCGAACTGGTCCATCCGCTGCGCGCCGCCCCCGACGCCTTCGTCCTCCCGGCCGCCGTCGCCTCCCTCGGCGCGCTCGCCGTGTGCGCCGGAGCCCTCGTCCGCTCCGTCCTCGGGCAGGCCCGGGCCTTCCGGACGGCCCGTGCGGAGACCGGCGACCGGCCCCCCGCCGGTGACCTGTACGTCGTGGACTCGCCCCGCCCCGACGCCTACGCCCTGCCCGGCCGCCCGCACCGGGTGGTCGTCACCACGGCGATGCTCCGCAGCCTGGACGGCCCCGAGCGGGAGGCCCTGCTCGCCCACGAACGAGCGCACAACGCGGGCGGCCACCACTACGCACTCGCCGCCGCCGAACTGGCGGCGCACTGCCACCCCGCGCTGCGTCCGGTCCGCGACACGATCCGGCTGGCCGCCGAACGCGCCGCCGACGAGGCCGCCGCCGCCTCGGTCGGCGACCGCCGGCTGACCGCCCGCGCCATCGCCCGGGCCGCCCTCGCCGCCCAGTCGGCCCGCTCCGTGCGTCCCGGCTTCGCCCCGGGCGCCGCCGGAGGGCCCGTGCCGCAGCGCGTCCAGGCCCTGCTGGCCGCTCCGCGCGCCCCCCGCGCGGGCCGCGCGATCGCCGCGCTCCTCGTCGCCTGCGCCGCCCTGTCCTTGGTGGCCTCGGTCACCGGGACGGCCGAGATCCACCACCGTGTGGAGGTCGCGCAGGGCGACGAACGGCCCTGAGGGAGCCGCCTCCCGCCGGCCGGCGACGGCACCGGGCCGAACCCCCTCGGGCCGCCCGGCGAAGGCCGCCCGAGTCCCTCCGGGAAACATGCGGGACGCCGTGTTGATACGCGCGTAGAACAGAACTGGCGCGCGAAAGGTTTTACGTATAACCTCACCGGCTAACCACCCCCACCGGAAGGTCGCCATGCGCCGCGTCGCCCTGGTCACCCTCGTCGTCCACGACTACGACGAGGCCGTCCGCTTCTACACCGAGGCCCTCGGGTTCCGCCTCGTCGAGGACGCACCGCGGCCCGACGGCTCGCGCTGGGTCGTCGTGGAGCCCGGTGGCGACGGCCACGGCACCGGCCTGCTGCTGGCCCGTGCCAAGGACGAGGACCAGCGGACCCGTGTCGGCGACCAGACCGGCGGGCGCGTCGGCTTCTTCCTGCACACCGACGACTTCGCCCGCGATCACGCCCGGATGGCCGCCGCCGGCGTGACCTTCCTGGAAGAGCCGCGTCACGAGCCGTACGGCACGGTCGCCGTCTTCGAGGACCTGTACGGCAACCGCTGGGACCTGCTCCAGCCCGCCGGCTGACCTCCTCGCCCCCGCACGCTTCATCCCGCCGCTCCGAACCGCCCGCTCAAGGAAAGACCGCCATGACTGCTACGCGCGTAGACGCCGAAGTGATCCGCCGCCTGCCCAAGGCCGTCCTGCACGACCACCTCGACGGCGGCCTGCGCCCGGCCACCGTCGTCGAACTCGCGGAGGCGATCGGCCACCAGCTGCCCACCACCGACCCCGACGAGCTGGCCGCCTGGTACTTCGAGGCCGCCAACTCCGGCGACCTGGTCCGCTACATTGCCACCTTCGAGCACACCCTCGCCGTCATGCAGAGCCGCGAGGGCCTGCTGCGCGTCGCCGAGGAGTACGTCCTGGACCTCGCCGCCGACGGTGTCGTCTACGCCGAGGTGCGCTACGCCCCCGAGCTGAACACGCGGGGCGGCCTGTCGATGAGCGAGGTCGTGGAGACCGTCCAGGAGGGCCTCGCCGCCGGCATGGCCAAGGCCAGGGCGGCGGGCACCCCGGTCCGCGTCGGCACGCTGCTGTGCGGCATGCGGATGTTCGACCGCGTCCGCGAGGCGGCCGACCAGGCCGTCGCCCACCGCGACGCCGGCGTCGTCGGCTTCGACATCGCCGGCGCCGAGGACGGCTTCCCGCCCGCCGACCACCTCGACGCCTTCGAGCACCTGCGCCGCGAGAGCGTGCCCTTCACCATCCACGCCGGCGAGGCGCACGGCCTGCCCAGCATCCACCAGGCGCTCCAGGTGTGCGGCGCCCAGCGCATCGGCCACGGTGTGCGCATCACCGAGGACATCGTGGACGGCAAGCTCGGCCGTCTCGCCTCCTGGATACGCGACCGCCGCATCGCCCTGGAGATGTGCCCCACCTCCAACCTGCAGACCGGCTGCGCCACTTCGATCGCGGAGCACCCCATCACGGCCCTGAAGGACCTGGGCTTCCGGGTCACCCTGAACACCGACAACCGTCTGGTGTCGGGTACGACGATGACCCGTGAGATGTCCCTGCTGGTGGAGCAGGCGGGGTGGACGGTCGAGGACCTGCGCACGGTCACGGTGAACGCCGTCAAGAGCGCGTTCATCCCGTTCGACGAGCGCAAGGCCCTCATCGAGGACGTCGTCCTGCCGGGTTACGCGGCCGCGCTCTGAGCCAGCCCCCTGAGGTAGGCGGCCTGTCCGACGTGCTGAAGATCGTCGGACAGGACGCTCACCAGGCGGGCCCCCAGCGTGACCGGGGGGTCCCAGCGCTCGTCCACGACGCGTTCCAGGTCCTTGGCGGCCAGGGAGCGCAGGGCGCCCAGGGTCTGTTCGTGGACGGCGTCGTAGTACTCCGCGAGCAGGTCCGCCGACTCGACCCGCACCTTCGCGACCTTGGCGGGACTGTGTCCGTAGCCCGTGTCGTGCCGGGGCAGATCGAGGCCGAAGCGCTTCTCCCAGCCCTGGGAGAGCCATACCTGGTCGAGGTCGAAGGCGTCGGCGACGTGGTCGTCCTGCACCCGGGTCAGGTGCCAGACCAGCCAGGCGACGGAGTTGGCGTCGGGGGCCGGGCGGTGGTGGAGTTCGTGCGGGCCGAGGCCGTCGAGGGCGGCATGGACTTCTTCCCGGATGCGGCCGTAGCCGTCGATGAGGATGTCCTTTGCATGCATACCGTCCACCATCGCAAACCGAGGCCGCTCACGCGTCCGGAATCCGGCTTCCCCGAACCCCGTACGCTCGGCGGGCGCGGCCGGGACCTGCGTGTGCCGCCCGTCGGTGGCGGATCGTCCGCCGGCGGACGCGGCGGACGCCGGGGTCAGGTGTCGTGGAGTTCGCCCCGGACCCGGCGGGAGGGGCGGAAGGCGTAGAGATCGAGGATGCCGGGCGGATCGGCGAGGCCGGGGCCGCCGTCCTTGATCCAGGCGGTGATGTCGGTGGTGGCGTCGGGCTCGTTGACCAGTCCGAGCCACACGGGGCGGCCGCCCTTCTCACGGCCTTCGGCGGAGGGCTGGACGACGATGACATTGGCGCGCTCGCAGGCGTCGAGGCAGTCGGTGACCCGTACCGTCGCCGTGCCGTCGAGGGCCTGGCGCAGCGCGCGGAGCTGAGCCGTGTGGTCGAGGCCGGGGACCTTGGGGGTGCCGCAGCAGCAGCCCCGGCAGACGGTGACGGTGGGCCGTGCGGCCCCGGTGGCGGGGGCCGTGCGGCGGGCGCGGTTGCTCACGGTGTGTCCTTGCCGAGTCGGGGCCAGGCTGCTTCGCGCAGCAGGCGCAGGCCGTTGAGGCCGACGATGACGGTGGAGCCCTCGTGGCCGGCGACGCCCAGGGGCAGGGGGAGCGTGCCGATCAGGTCCCAGGCGACCAGGACGGCGAGGAACGCCCCGGCGACCACCAGGTTCTGGACCACGAAGCGGCGTGCGGTCCGGGAGAGCCGAACGATCGAGGGGACGGCGGCCAGCTCGTCACGGACGACGACGGCGTCGGCGGTCTCCAGGGCGAGGTCGGAGCCGGCTCCGCCCATGGCGATCCCGGAGTGCGCGGCGGCCAGGGCGGGGGCGTCGTTGACGCCGTCGCCGACGAAAAGCACACGGCGTCCTTGGGCTTCCCACTCCTCGACGGCGGCGACCTTGTCCTGGGGCAGCAGTCCGGCGCGGACCTCGGTGATGCCGACCTCGGCGGCCAGGTGCTGCGCGGCGCGTTCGTTGTCGCCGGTCAGCAGGACGGGCGTGCGGCCGGTCAGGCGGGTGAGGGCGGCGACGGCGGCCGCCGCGTCCGGCCGCAGCCGGTCCGCGACGCCCAGCACGCCCACCGGGACGCCGTCGCGCAGGACGACGACCGCCGTCCGGCCGGCCTCCTCCAGCTCGGCCACCACCTCCCGGCACGGCCGGCGGGCGGTGGCGTCCGGCAGCCGGGCGGGTGCGCCGACCGTGACCGTGTGGCCGTCGACCGTGGCGGTGACGCCCTGTCCGGGGGCGGAGGTGAAGTCCTCGGCGTCGGACAGGGGCAGGCCGCGTTCGCGGGCGGCGGCGACCACGGCCCGGGCGAGGGGGTGTTCGCTGGGGTGCTCGGCGGAAGCCGCCGACGCGAGCAGCGCGTCCTCGTCCACGCCGCTGCCGGGCAGGGGGCGCAGGTCGGTGACGCGGGGGGTGCCTTCGGTGAGGGTGCCGGTCTTGTCCAGGGCGACGGTGTCGATCCGGCCGAGGCGTTCCATGACGACGGCGGACTTGGCGAGCACACCGTGGCGGCCGGCGTTGGCGATGGCGGACAGCAGCGGGGGCATGGTGGAGAGCACCACCGCGCACGGCGAGGCCACGATCATGAACGTCATCGCCCGCAGCAGCGCCGAGGACAGGGCGTCGCCCAGGGCGAGCGGGACGGCGAAGACGGCGAGGGTCGCGACGACCATGCCGATCGAGTAGCGCTGCTCGATCTTCTCGATGAAGAGCTGGGTGGGGGCCTTGGTCTGGGAGGCTTCCTCGACCATCCGCACGATCCGGGCGATCACCGAGTCCGACGGGTCGCGCGCGACCCGCACGCGCAGGGCGCCGGTGCCGTTCACCGTGCCGGCGAACACCTCGTCCCCCGCCTGCTTGGCCACCGGGAGCGGCTCGCCGGTGATGGTGGCCTGGTCCACCTCGCCGGCCCCGTCGAGGACCCGGCCGTCCGCGCCGACCCGCTCGCCGGGCCGGACCAGGATCGTGTCCCCGACCGCCAGGCGCTCGGCGTCCACGGTCTCCTCGGTGCCGTCCGGCAGGAGCCGGGTGGCGGTGGTGGGGGCGAGGTCGAGCAGGCCGCGCACGGAGTCGGCGGTGCGGGCGGTGGCGACCGCTTCCAGGGCGCCGGAGGTGGCGAAGATGACGATCAGCAGCGCGCCGTCGAGGACCTGGCCGATCGCGGCGGCCCCGAGGGCGGCGACGACCATCAGCAGGTCGACGTCCAGCGTCCTGGCCGCCAGGGCCTTCAGTCCTTCCCGGCCCGGCTCCCAGCCGCCCGCGACGTAGGTCGCGGCGTACAGGGTGCCCCACAGCCAGGCCGGGCCGTCCAGCAGGTGGACCGGGAGCGCGAGAAGGAACAGCACCAGCGCTCCGAGCGCCCAGCGTGCCTCGGGCAGTGCCGGCAGGCGGGCACGGCGCCCGGGCGGTACCGGACGCGCGGTGCCGGCGGGCGGCGCGGACCGCTGGTCCAGGACAGAAGACATGACGGGACAACCCTTCACGGGCGGGACGGGGCTACTCCTCCACCGTACAGGAACATGTGAACAGCTCTTCAGGTGTCATCGGTATGATGGGGGCATGGGCCACGGACGCGACACCACCACCGCCGGCAGCGCCGGCACCCGCGAACGCCTCGACGCGGTCGGCCCCGCCGACGTCGCCGCCACCCTCCAGGCCCTCGCCACGCCCTCCCGGCTCTACATCCTGGCCCGTCTCCAGGAAGGCCCCTGCGCGGTCGGCGACCTCGCCGAAGCCGTGGGCATGGAAGCCTCCGCCTGCTCCCACCAGCTCCGGCTCCTGCGCAACCTCGGCCTGGTCACCGGCGAGCGGCAGGGCCGCTCCATCGTCTACTCGCTCTACGACAACCACGTCGCCGAACTCCTCGACCAGGCCCTCTACCACGTCGAGCACCTGCGCCTGGGGCTGCACGACACCCCGGCCCGCTCCGCCGCCCAGGCCGCCGCGGGAAGCTGAGCGGGTCCCGGAGCCGGGCGACGGCCGCGCCGCGACGAGCGGTCCGGAGCGCGAGGGCGCCGGGGGCCGGGCCGGGCGCGACGATGATCGATCCCGGCGCCGGCCGCTGTGCCGAGGCTCCCCCGGGGCCGGTCACCGGGCCGGCGCCAGCCCCTCGGTTTCGAGCAGGGTGACTAGCGCCCGGGCGGCCGGGCTGGTGGCCCGCTCCGGGGGCAGCAGGGCGACGGTCTCGTACTCCGTCTCGTGCGCGCCCTTCACCGGGAGTGCCGTGAGCGACGGCCGCTTGTGCCGGAAGTGCCGGGGCACGACGGCGATTCCGAGGTTCTCGTCCACCAGGTCCAGCAGGCTGTGCACGTCGTTCACCTCCAGCGCGACCGTGCGCCGGACACCGGCCGCGGCGAACGCGGCGTCGGTGGTGCGGCGCGGGCCCCAGTCGGGGTGGAAGTCGACGAACACCTCCCCGGCGAGATCGGCCGGGCCGAGCAGACCCGGCGCCGCGGCCAGGCGGTGGCTGGGGTGGCACAGCATGGTCATCGGCTCGCTCGTCAGCGACACCGAGCGCAGCTGGTCGGTGTCCGCCTGGGTGCGGTAGGCGAAGGCCAGGTCGAGCCGCCCGGCCGCGACCTCCTCCGCCAGCGCGCCCGAGCCCGCCTGCCGCAGCCGGATCTCCACGTCCGGGTGCCGGCCCCGGAAGGCCGCCAGCAGCCGGGCCACGTGCACCCCGGCGATGCACTGCTCGGTGCCGAGGGCGAGCGTGCCGCGCAGGACGCCCTGCACCGCGGCCACCGCCTCGTGCGCCGCCCGCACCTGGGAGAGGATCCGCTCGGCCTCCCCGAGCAGCGCGCGTCCCGCCTCGGTGAGGGTCACCCGGCGGGTGGTCCGCACGAACAGGGGCGCCCGCAGCTCCCGTTCCAGCGCCCGGATGGACGCCGACAGACCCGACTGGGACACCATCAGCCGTTCGGCGGCCCGGGTGAAGTGCTGGTCCTCGGCGACCGCGACGAAGTGCTGGAGATGGCGCAATTCCATGATTGAGAAGCCTAGCCGCTGAATTCCATCGGATTCTTCTGTTGGACCGCTGCCCGGCGCCGGGGGAAGAGTGGAACCGGTAGATCGTGTGCCAACCCCTCTGGAGTCGCGTTGTACACCGCACACCCCGACCGTTACGCCGACATGCCCTACCGGCGCACCGGCCGCAGCGGCCTGAAGCTGCCCGCCCTGTCGCTCGGCCTGTGGCACAACTTCGGGCCCGACCGGCCCGTCGAGACCCAGCGGGCCATCCTCCGCCGCGCCTTCGACCTGGGCGTCACCCACTTCGACCTCGCGAACAACTACGGACCGCCGCCCGGCGCCGCCGAATCCGCCTTCGGCGAGGCACTGCGGGCGGACTTCGCCCACCACCGCGACGAACTGGTCGTCTCCACCAAGGCCGGCTATCTCATGTGGCCCGGCCCGTACGGCGAGTGGGGCTCGCGCAAGTACGTGCTGTCCTCCCTCGACCAGAGCCTGAAGCGGACCGGCCTCGACTACGTCGACATCTTCTACTCGCACCGCTTCGACCCGCAGACTCCGCTGGAGGAGACGATGGGCGCGCTGCACTCGGCGGTGCAGCAGGGCAAGGCGCTGTACGTCGGCGTCTCCAACTACTCGGCGGAGCAGACCCGCGAGGCGGCCCGCATCCTCGGCGAACTCGGCACCCCGCTCCTCGTCCACCAGCCGCGCTACTCGATGCTCGACCGGCGCCCCGAGGACGAGGGCCTGCTGGACGCCCTGGACGACATCGAGGCCGGCTCCGTCGTCTACTCCCCGCTGGAGCAGGGCCTGCTCACCGGCCGCTACCTCGACGGCATCCCCGAGGGCTCCCGGGCCGCGAGCGACAGCCCGTTCCTGAACTCGGACGCGGTCACCGAGGACCTGGTCGCCCGGCTGCGCGCGCTGGACGAGATCGCCAAGTCCCGCGGCCAGACCCTGGCCCAACTGGCCCTGGCCTGGGTGCTCCGGGGCGGCCGGGTCACCTCCGCCCTGGTCGGCGCGAGCAGCCCGCGGCAGCTCGAGGACAGTGTCGGCGCGATCCGCAACCTGGACTTCGCGGACGAGGAGCTGGCACGGATCGACGCGATCGTGCAGGGCTGAGCGCGCCGGGCGGCCCGCGTCGTCGACGGCACCGGCCGCCCGGAGGGTATCCCCGGAGAGGCGCCGGGCGAGGCCGGTGCCGACGATCGTGCCCGGATGCACGGCGAAGGAGCCGACCCGGGCCGCGGCCGTAGGGTCATCGTCTCGACGTGCCCTCCGCTCCCGGCGTCCGTCCCTTCGGAAGGACTCCCGGGAGCGGCGTGACCCGGCGCGGACGCTGCTCCTCACGCAGCGGCGGGCACGCGGTCGAGGAATCCGAGCACGGAGCGGATACGGCCGTCCTCGTCCAGCGTGATCACGTCGAAGCCGGCGACCGGAGCGGACCCGTCGGCCTCGCTCACCAGCTCCCAGGAGAAGCGCGCCGTGTCGTGGTGGCCGTCGACCGTGCCCGAGGGCCGGAAGGCGAACCCCGGGAACTGCTCGTGCGCGGCCGCGATCACGGCCGCGATCCCGTCGTGGCCGCTGACGTCGGCGAGGGGGTCGGTGTATCCGCCGTCCTCGGACCAGGCCACGGCCACCGCCTTGGCCAGCTCCTGAGGTCCGGCAGCGTTCCAGGCGTCGAAGTAACGGGCGACGGCGGTCTCGTAACGGTCGGTGTTCGCGGACATGGGCGATCAGCCTCCATCAAGGGGTTCGGTACTGGTCGGGATCCGGATCCCGGCTTGCGGCGACCCGGTACGACCACCATGCCCGCCGCCGCGCGGACCGTCGATTACCCCTCAGGTCATGGCCACAGCCGCCGTATTCAGGCCACCGGCCGGGCGGAATATGCCAAGAGACTGGCCGGAAAGTCATGGTGACAGTGGTTCAGTAGTGAACATACTCGACTATGTGGAACTTCACTTCGAGCGAGGTTCCGATCACGCACCGCACATGAACCGCATCGAAAGCGAGGCCGGCCGGCAGCCGAACGACGCTACGGGGGGGGAGTGCGCATGCACGACGAGTTCCTGTGCCATGTCACCGCGTACGGCATCTGCGGCGGACAGCGCATCGGAGTGCCCCTCGGCACCTACCGGGCGCCCACCCTGGCCCTCGCCCTGTGGTGGCTGCGCGACCGTGCGAGCTGGATCGCCGACCGCCTCGATCCGCAGCCCGAGGCCGAGCACTTCCCGCCCAGTGCGCTCGTCCCCGTCGCCGACACCGTGCCCGACGTCCCGGCCGTACTGCGCGCCTGGTGCGGCGATCCCGCCCGGCAGGAACTGATCGCCGACGAGCTGGCCGCGGGCCGCCTGGTGCGGATCGCGACCGGGGACGACACCACGGAATACGAGCTCCTCGCGGAGTCCGTCGACGCGCTGCGCATGCAGCGGACCGTCCCGGCGCTCGTCGTACCCGTCGCCTGACCGGCGGACCCGGGTACCCCGCGAGACGCTCGCGCGGGCGCGGTGCGGGGCGCGGATGTGTGCGAATCGGTAGAATTTTTCCCATGGCTGAGCGGCCGGTCAGGTCGCCCGCACCCGCACGCGCGAGGGTGCCGGAGGCGGACCGCACGGTACGCGACCGCCCGGCCGCCGCGCCGGCAGGAGCCGGCGGTGACGCGGAAGTAGGCAGGCGATGACCGCTCCCGGATTCCGGCCCACGCACGTCGTCCCGCGGCGGGGCATGCCCGCCTGGGAGGCCCCGGACCCGGCGCGGCCCACGGTGCCCCTGGACCCGCTGCTGCCGGTGCAGCTCCTGGAGCGGCGCGGCGACTGGGGGCGCATCCGCTGCGCCAACGGCTGGTCCGCCTGGGTCGACGGCCGCTGTCTGGTGGCCGTGCCCGAGGACCCGCCCACCGCCGACGGCGGCGACGGCACCGGCGACACCGCCGATCCCCGCCCCCTGCTGGCCCGTGCCGAAGAGGCGCTGGCCGACTACCGGGCCGCCGTGGAGGAGCTGACGGCCGGCGCGCTGGACGGCGAGGGCTTCGCGAGCCGCACCCGGGGACTGAGGATCGGGCTCGTGGTCGACGGCGAGTCGATGTGGCTGTACGACCCGGAGGAGGGGCGGTGGCTGTACGGCGACGGACGACGGCTGAGCACCCACGCCACCGACCGGCCGGTGACCGGCGCGGACGACCCCCGGCACACCCCCACCCGGCTGGTCGTCTCCGAGGGTGAGCGCGGATGACGGACGGGACCGGCCCGTTCCCCGGCGGTCCCGCCGAACCGGTCGGCCGGCAGGTGGCGGGCTACCGCATCGAGAGCGAGATCGGGCGCGGTGGGATGGCCGTCGTGTACCGCGCCCGCGACCTGCGCCTGGACCGCACGGTCGCCCTCAAACTGCTCGCCCCGGAACTGGCCCGCAACGACACCTTCCGCAGGCGATTCAGCCACGAGTCCCAGGTGGCCGCTTCCATCGACCACCCGCACATCGTGCCCGTCTTCGAGGCCGGCGAGACCGAGGGGGTGCTCTACATCGCCATGCGGTACGTCCCCGGCAGCGACCTGCGCCACCTCCTGGACGCGCGCGGACCGCTGGCGCCGCCGGACGCGGTGCGGATCGCCGCCCAGGTGGCCTCCGCCCTGGACGCCGCCCACGAGCACGGCCTGGTCCACCGGGACGTCAAGCCCGGCAACATCCTGGTCGCCGAGGGCGCCGACCGCGACCACCCCGAGCACGTGTACCTCACCGACTTCGGGCTCACCAAGAAGTCGCTGTCCCCGACCGGGTTCACCAGCGCGGGCCAGTTCGTCGGCACCCTCGACTACGTGTCCCCGGAGCAGATCTCCGGGCGCCCGGTCGACGGCCGTTGCGACGTCTACGGTCTCTCCTGCGTCGTCTACGAGACCCTCACCGGCCGCCCCCCGTTCCGGCGCGAGGACGACCTGGCCCTGCTGTGGGCCCATCAGTACGACGAGCCGCCCCCGCCGAGCGAGACCCGCCCCGGCCTCGCCCCGGCCGTCGACCCCGTCTTCGCCACGGCCCTGGCCAAGAGCCCGGACGCCCGCTACGCCACCTGCCTCGCCTTCGTCGCCGACCTGCGCACGGCCGTGACCGCCGCCGGCACCGGCAGAGGGCCCGGCCGCCCGGTGCCCGCCGAGGCCGCCGTCCGGGCCCCGTCCTGGGCCGGTCCGGTCCTCGGGCCGGCCGGGAACCGGGACGGGGGCGGGGGCCGAGAGCGAGGACGCGGGGAGGGGAGCAGCGGCGAGGGCTAGGAAGTGTCCACCGGGCCCGCGCGGCGGACCGGCCGGGCGAGCAGGCCGCCCAGGAAGCCGGCCACGCCTCCCCACAGCGCGCCCAGGCCCACCGTCTGCCACAGCAGCGGCCGGAGCACCACCTCCCCGGTCAGGCCGCCGCCCAGATCGCCGATGCCCAGCAGGGACAGCCCGTAGTGCGCCGAGACACGGCCCGTCAGGCAGATCATCAGCACGGTCAGCGCCAGCGCGACGGCCAGATGCAGGGCGTGCTGCCAGAGCCGGATCCGGGCCGGCGACCGGACCGCCATCCGGAAGGCCACGGCGAGCAGCAGGACGGCGGCCGCCACCGCCAGCCACCACATCCGGGCGTCGTGGTCGGTGAGGGAGCGCAGATCGAGCGTGGAGAGGTCCGGGGTGCGCAGGACCTCGTCCAGCACCTGCGGCACCGGCAGGCCGAAGGGCCCCTCCACCCGGCCGTGCCAGGTGGCGCCCAGACCGATGGTGAGCGCCGGCCAGACCAGGTTGGGCAGGCCGAGCAGGATCAGCGCGAGGACCGGGGCGACGTGGCCGCGGGCGGCGGCCGTGATCAACGCGACGACCAGTCCGACGGCCACGGAGGCCAGCAGCAGCTCGACCATCGCGTGCGCCGCCGGGCGCACCGACTCCTGCCGGCGCAGCGCCCGCGCCGGCAGCGGGGCGCCGCGCGAGACCAGCAGCGCCAGCAGCAGCACTCCGGCCAGCCAGAGCAGCCCGAACAGCACGGTCAGCGGCACGTCCGTGGTGAACCCGATCCTCGGCCGAGCGTCGAACAGTTCGGTGAGGTCGCTGAGAATGCCGCTGCCCACGTCCACGGCGAAGGTCTGCCGGGCGGCGAAGGCCAGGCCGATCAGCGCCGGCAGCCACAGCGCCGCGAACCGGGCCGCCCAGCCGGCCAGCTCCCCGGCCGAGGCGACCGCCCGGTGCCGCAGCGGGCGCAGAAAGCCGGCACCGAGCACCAGGGCACCGGCGAGCGTCACCGTCAGCGGGAGCACGGTGAGCGAGGCCTGCGTCCGGGCGAACACACCGGCGTCCCCGGAGAGCCGTACGCTGCCGCCGACCGCGGTGACCATCGTCGCGACCACCACGCGCGCAAACGCACCGTCCGGCAGGCCGGCGGCGCCGGCCGCCCACAGCCCCAGCGCCGCCACCAGAAACATGACGGCGAGCCCGGTCAGCACCGCGGCGACGGCCTGCGCCCAGCCGTGGCGGGCGACGGGCCGCGCGGTGACGGTGGAAGGGCTCACGCTTGCCACGCTAAGCAGCGGCCGGGCGCGTCGCCCGCCGGGTGGGCCGTCCGCGTCGGCTTGCGGGCGGCAGCGCACTCCGGCACACAATGGGGGCAATGTGCATGCAAATGCACCAAAAGCCGTTTAGGAAGCCTGGTGTGAGCAGAGCCGCGCATCGCGACGGGAAGAAGTGCTCGTGAGCGTCGAACCTCCGAATTCCGACCGCCCCACCGGGCCGCCCTCCGGCCCCCTGTCCGGCTCTTCCCGACTGCCTCCCGGACCGCCGTCTTCCGGGCGGCCGCCGTCCGGACAGCCGCCGTCCGGTCCGCCGCCCTCGGGTCCGCCGCCCTCGGGTCCGCCGCGCGGGCAGCCTCCGCCGAGCGGCCCCGGACCCGAGGAGCCGCACCGGCCGTGGTGGCGCTCGGTGCCCCGGGTGGCCGCGCTCACCGCTCTGCTGATCGTCGGCGCGGTCCTCGCGGTGGTCCTCACCCGTTCGGACGGCGGATCCTCCGCTAAGGGCGGCGAGATCTTCCTGGAGGCAGCCAACAGCACGGGCGAACACCCGTTCACCGAGTCGACCGCGAACGACGGCTCCGCGCGCCCCGCGTCCCCCACCTCCCCGCCGGCCCGGTCCCCGTCCACGACGCCCCCCGCCACCGGCTCCGCCACACCCACCGGCGCGGTCAATGTGATCCGCGGAGTGCAGGGCGGGGCACCCGGCCTCTACAGCGGCACCCGGAAGACCCCCAGCTGCGATGTCGAGAAGCAGATCAGGGTGCTGCTGGCCGAACCGGACAGAAACCGGGCGTTCGCCTCGGTCATCGGCGTCCGGCCCTCCGCCGTCCCCGCCTATCTCCGCTCCCTCACCTCCGTCCAGCTGCGCGCGGACACCCGGGTCACCAATCACGGGTACCGGAACGGCGTCACCACCACCTACCAGTCCGTCCTCCAGGCCGGTACCGCGGTGCTCGTCGACGGACACGGCGTGCCCCGGCTGCGCTGTGCCTGCGGCAACCCGCTGGCCGAGCCGGTCGCCCAGCGCACCGCGCCGAAGCTGGTCGGGCAACGCTGGTCGGCGTACCAGCCCTCGAACGTCGTCGTGGTGAAGCCGGCCCCGGCGGTCGTCAAGGTCTTCGTGATCTACGACCCGCACCACGAGGAGTGGGTGGACCGCCACCGCGGCGACGCCTCCGGACGCCGTGACGGGAACGGCAGGCCGCCGAAGGACCCGGATCCGTGGAACCGGCCGCTGTCGTGCACGGCAGTCCCGGGCGCGTCCCGTACGCCGGGCGCCACGGCGGGGCCCTGCCCCCCGACTCCCGCGCCGACCGGCCCCTCGAGGTCCGCGACGCCGAATTCGTCCACGGCCTCGGCGTCGCGGACGTCGAGGCCCTCGTCCGCCTCGAAACCGACGTCCTCCGCGCCGACGTCCTCGTCGAGACCGACGTCCCCGTCCGCCAGGACGCCCTCGCCGTCCTCGAAGTCGACGTCCCCGTCCCCGAGGTCGGATTCCCCTTCCTCGAAGTCGACGTCCCCCTCGGCCAGGACACCTTCGCCGTCCCCGAGGCCGACGGCCCCCTCGTCGAGGCCGACGCCCCCGTCCTCTTCCCCGAAGTCGACCCCGCCGCCCGCGCCCGCCTCGTCGTCCGCCTCGGCCACCGCCTCGTCGCGCCATGGGAGCACATCGCCGTCGAGGCAGACGCCGTCGGCCGAGACCGCCCCGACCGGGACCCGGTCGGCCAGGACCCCGTCCACGCAGTCGTCGGTCACGTCACCCGGGTCCCCGGCGACGGAGACGTCCGCCGGCACGGCCGTGTCCTCGTCCGGCTCCCGCCCTCAGTCCGCGGCGGGGCAGGTCCCCGAAACGGGGGAGGAGCAGCCGGAGACGGCCTCCTCCGAGGGGGAGGAGCCGGGCTCTTCCCCCGCCCGGGCCACCTCATCGGCCCCCGGAGAGTGACGATCGCCACTGTGCGCGGTCCGCGGACGCATCCGGTGGACTGGCGGCCCGCGCTCGGGGTACGAGGACTGGTGCAATAGCGACGGGCCGGACCGGGCATTCCGAGAGAGACAGCATGACCGAGCACCTGGGCGGGGCAGTGATACCGACTGGTTTCGACGTACCCGTGGAGCCGCTGCGACGCGCGGCGCACTACACCGGCGAACCCGGCTGCATCGCCGAGGCCCGTGCCTTCGCGGCGCAGTTCCTCCGGCAACTGCGGACCGAATGGTGCGCCGCCGCCGCCACCGACGGCCGCGCCGACGGCGAGCTGCTGCTGATGGTGAGCGAGCTGGTCACCAACGCCGACCGGCACAGCAGCGGCCCCTACATCCTGGAGCTGGAGGGCACGGCCACCTCGATCGTGGTGTCCGTGTACGACAGCAGTACCTCCCTGCCCCGCCGCTTCCCGAAGGATCCCCAGCGCGTCGGTCGGCACGGTCTGGAGATCGTGCACGCCCTGGCCTCGGAGGTCACCGTGGAACGTGTCCCGGTGGGGAAACGGGTACGGGCGGTGTTCCCGCTCTGACGCTGCCCCCTCTGCTGGGGTCCCGCGGGCCTGGCAGGCGTTCCTTCGAGCCCTGAGGCACTTCCCGGAAGTGCCTCAGGGCCACGGCGTCACGCGCAGCCGAGTTCGCCGAGCATCCCCTGGCGCAGCCGGGTGATGATCCGCTTGATCAGCCGGGAGACATGCATCTGGGAGCATCCGAGCCGCTCCCCGATCTCCGCCTGGGTGGCTTCCTCCACGAACCGCAGATGGATGATCTGCCGGTCGCGGTCGCTGAGCTCCGCCATCAGCGGGGCGAGGGCGTGGAAGTCCTCGACGAGGCGCAGCCCCTCCTCCTCCACGCCGATGAAGTCGGCGAGCACCGCCTCGCCGTCCTCGGGGCCGTCGCCGGTGAGCGCGGCGTCCAGGGAAGCGGAGTTGTAGCCGTTGGAGGCGAGCTGGGCCTCGACCACCTCGTCCTGGGAGATGTTCATCAGCGTGGCCAGCTCGGCGACCGTGGGGTCCCGGTCCAGTCGGCTGGACAGCTCCTCGCGGGCCTTGGCCAGTTCCACCCGCAGCTCCTGGAGCCGCCGCGGCACATGGACGGCCCAGGTGGTGTCACGGAAGAACCGCTTGATCTCGCCGACGATGTACGGCAGCGCGAAGGAGGTGAACTCGACCTCGCGCGAGAGGTCGAACCGGTCGATGGCCTTGATCAGGCCGATCATGCCGGTCTGGACGATGTCCTCCATGTCGTCGCCGCGGCCCCGGAACCGTCCGGCCGCGAACCGCACCAGCGACATGTTCATCTCGATGAGGGTGTTGCGCGCGTACTGGTACTCGTGCGTCCCCTCCTCCAGCTCGGCGAGCCTGCGGAAGAACTCACGGGACAGCTCGCGTGCGTCCCGCGGGGCGACGGACGCCGGGTCCGCGATGCCAGGCAGTGATCCCTCGCCCGTCCTGTCCTGCTCGGTCCGCTCGACGACCTCTGCTCCCGACCGGATCCCGGCGGCGGTATTCATTACCTCTCCCACAAAAGTCACGGCTGGACGTCAGCCTGTTCGGCCTCTGTATCCGATCTTGTTCAGATCGCGTCCCGTGCGGGTACCCATTCCGAGGCCGGCCATGCGTGCCCGCCGAGACGCTCACGGCGCGAGTACCCACCGTGACGCGCCGCATGCCCCCTCCGTGCCGCACTGGCGTGAAACAGCCCCTCCGGACGGCGACGACGAGGGATTTCCGCCGGATCACCTCTCCCGCAGCTGCCGGAAGAACGCCCGGACATCGTCGAGCAGCAGGTCCGGCTCCTCCATGGCCGCGAAATGGCCGCCCCGGCCGAACTCCGTCCAGCGCACCAGGTTCTCGGTGCGCTCCGCCTTGTGCCGCAGCGGGATCTGGGGTTCGGCCGGGAACAGGGCGAGCGCGGTCGGTACGGTCGACGGCTCCGCCGGGCGGGCGGTACGGCCGCCGGCGTGCGCCCGCTCGTAGTAGATCCGGGCGGACGAGGCGGCCGTGCCGGTCAGCCAGTACAGCATCACGTTGGTCAGCAGCCGGTCCCGGTCGACGGCCTCCTCCGGCAGCTCCGCGCAGTCGCTCCACTCCCGGAACTTCTCGACGATCCAGGCGAGCTGCCCGACGGGCGAGTCGGTGAGGGCGTAGCCGACCGTGTGCGGCCGGGTCGACTGGAGCACGGCGTACCCGGTGCCCTCCCGTGACCACTGCGCCCAGGCGCGCCAGGACCGCAGCGTCCGCTCGCGCTCCTCGGGCCCGAGCCCGGCCAGCTCCTCCTCCGTCGGCTCGGTGGCCGCGTGTGCGCCGGGCAGGAGGTTGAGGTGGACGCCGATCACCCGGTCGGGATGGGCGCGGCCCAGCTCGCGGGAGATCGCCGCGCCCCAGTCGCCGCCCTGGGCGCCGAACCGCTCGTAGCCGAGCCGGCGCATCAGCTCCGCCCAGGCGTCGGCGACCCGGCCCGCCTCCCAGCCGGGCTCCGTGGTGGGGCCGGACAGCCCGAAGCCGGGGATGGTCGGCACGACGACGTGGAAGGCGTCGGCCGGGTCCCCGCCGTGGGCCGCCGGATCGGCGAGCGGCCCGGCCACCTCCCAGAACTCCACGAGCGAGCCGGGCCAGCCGTGGGTCAGCAGCAGCGGCGTGGCGTGGGGCTCGGGGGAACGCAGGTGCGCGAAGTGGATGTGCGCGCCGTCGATCGTGGTGGTGAACTGCGGCCACGCGTTCAGCCGTGCCTCCGCGGCACGCCAGTCGTAGGTGTGCCGCCAGTATCCGGCCAGCTCCCGCAGATAGCCGGCCGGGACGCCGTACTCCCAGCCCGCGCCGGGCAGTTCGGCGGGCCAGCGGGTGCGGTCGAGGCGGTCGTGCAGATCGTCCAGGTCGCTCTGCGGCACCGAGAGCCGGAAGGGCCGGACGCTCTCGTCGGGGGTCTCGGGGGTCTCGGGGGTCTCGGGAGTCTCGGGGGTCTCGGGGGTGGAGGTCATGATCCGGATGCTAGGCGGGAGTCGCTCGGCCGTTCGGGTGATCCGGGGATCCGGCCGATGAGTTTCGACGCGGCCGGCGGTCGTTACGGATGACCGCGTCCCACGCCCCAGGAGGTACTCATGACCACCGACGGATTCACCACGTGTCTCTGGTTCGACGGCCAGGCCGAGGAGGCCGCGCACTACTACGTGTCGGTCTTCGAGGACTCCCGCCTCGGCCGCGTCGTCCGGTGGACCGAGTCCGGCCCCGGCCCGGCCGGCTCCGTGCTCACCGTGGAGTTCACGGCCAACGGCCAGAAGTTCGTCGCGCTCAACGGCGGCCCCGAGTTCACGTTCAACGAGGCCGTCTCCTTCCAGATCATGTGCTCCGGCCAGCAGGAGATCGACCGCTACTGGACGAAGCTCACCGAGAACGGCGGCGAAGGCGGCCCCTGCGGCTGGCTCAAGGACCGGTACGGCGTCTCCTGGCAGGTCGTCTACGCACCACTGATCGACATGGTCGGCGACCCGGACCCGGAGAAGGCCGCGCGGGCCACCAAGGCCATGATGGGCATGGGCAAACTGGACGTCGCGGAGCTGGAGAGGGCGTACGCGGGCGAGTAGCGGGCCGGGGGGCCTACCCCGCCTCGGCGAGGATCTCGGCGATCACATGCCGGGAGTTCTCCGCCAGGGCCGGGTTGGTGTGCCAGTAGTAGGGCAGCTGGATCAGCGAGACCGACAGCGCCCAGCCCCGGCCGCGCGCCCACTCCGCGTCGTCGGCGCCCACGGCCTTGCGGAAGGTGCCCCGGGCGGCGGCGGGCAGCAGGTTCCAGGCCACGATCAGATCCACGGCGGGGTCGCCCACCCCGGCGGTGGCGAAATCGATCACGGCGGTCAGCCGGCCGCCGTCGACCAGCACGTTGCCGGGCGACAGATCCCCGTGGGCCCACACCGGTGGCCCGGTGTGGGCCGGGGCCCGCAGCGCCCGCTCCCAGCAGGCCGTCACCGCGTCGGCGTCGACCCTCCCGCCCAGCTCGGCGACGGCCGCGCGGGTGGAGTCGTCACGGCCTCCCAGGGGGCCGGCCCGGTAACCCGGCGGACCGTCCTGGGGGTCGGCCCGGCGCAGCGCGCGCACGAACGCCCCGAGCTCCTCGGCGAGCCGCTCCGGCGCCTCGACGGCACCCGCCACCGGATTGCGGCCCTCCAGCCAGCGGTAGACGGACCAGGGCCACGGGAAGTCCGCGTCCGGTCCGCCCGTCCCCAGCGGCTCGGGCACCGCCACCGGCAGCAGCGGGCCGAGCCGGGGGAGCCAGTTCTGCTCGTGCGTCACGTCCGGCACGGCGGCCGGGCGCCGGGGCAGCCGCACCACGAGGCCGGTGCCCAGGCGGAACATGGCGTTCTCGGTCCCGGAGGACGGAAGACGCCGTACGGGCAGCGGGGCCCACTGCGGGAACCGGCGGGCGATCAGACGCCGGACCAGCGGGGCGTCGAGGTCCACCTCGTCACTGTGCATCCTCTGGGGACGCGGGCTGTCGAAGGCACTCATCAGAGCCATCCCAGCGCCTCGCCGCCCCCGCTGTCGACGGAATTTCGCCGGGCTCAGACCCGGTCGGCCACGATGAGCAGATACTGGAAGCTGCCGTTGCGGTACGCGGACAGGAAGGTGTCCTCGATACCCGTGACCAGGTGGTCGGCCTCCTTGCGCAGCTCCCAGTACGGAACGGTGGCCTCCGTCAGGTCCTCCACATGGACCGGCACCAGCCGGTTCCGGGCCATCGCGCGGAAGTACGCCGAGCGCGGATGGATGTCGCAGATGTAGTGCGCGTTGATGAGGGACACCTCGCGGGAGGCCCGCCCGTAGGTGTCGTTGTAGCAGCCGGTGATCACCGCGTAGCGTCCGCCGCGGCGCAGCAGCCGGGCGTGCTCGGCGAACAGCAGGTCCAGCTCGACGTACATCGTGGACTCGTTGTTCCAGGACGCCGCGTACCCGCCGGTCTCGAAACCGGTGTCCAGCATGTTGCGGTGGTGGTAGCGCACCTTGTCGTCGATGCCCCGCGCGCGGGCCTGCGCGTTGGCGAACTCCGCCTGCTTCGCCGAGATGGTGACACCGTCGGCGTGGCAGCCGTGCCGCAGATGCGCCACGACGCTGCCGCCGCCGCGGCCGCAGCCGGCGTCGAAGACCCGGTCGGCGGGGGAGAGCGGGCCCAGGTGGGAGGCGAGCAGTTCGGCCTGGTTGTGTTCGAGCCGGTGCAGTTCGGTGCTGATCCGCTCCCGGCGCAGCCCGCTGTCCGGCTCGTCGAGCACCGAGCGGTCGGCCGCCCCGATTCCGTAGTGGTGGTGATACAGATCGTCGATCCGGCCGAGTTCCAGGTTGACCGGGTTCTCCTCGGCGTTCCAGTAGTCGGCGACGCGGCTCTGGTAAGTGGACTGGGCCGGCACGGAAACGGATGCGGTCCGGGCGACGGGCACGGTCGTCAACGGTGACTCCTCATGGCGCATGTGACGGTGTTTCGTTCCGCGGAAGCGGAGGCGGTTACCAGTAGTCGGGCAGGTGGTAGCGGTGGGTGTTGGTGGCGTGCCACTCGTGGTTGCCGGACACCCAGGCGGCGAGCCCCTGGGCGTAGCGCTCCACGAGGGGCGAGGTGCCCGCCAGCAGGGCGGACTCCTCCTCGAAGGCATCCATGATCCGGTTGTGGATCTCGACGGACTTCAGATAGGCGGCCTTCAGTCCGCGGCGGTCGTTGGCCGCGACCACCTGCGGCAGGTTGAGGTGCGTGGGGTCGCTGGCCAGCTCCTTGGTGAAGGAGTACAGGTCGTTCACGATGGTGGTGGCGTTGCAGGCGAGGGCGGTGATCCGCTGGATCTCGGGGCGGGCGTAGATCTGCTCGGGCAGTTCGTAGCCGTCCACCGCGTCGACGATCGACAGACAGGGCCGGAAGTTGTTGAACTGCCGCATCACCAGGTACTCCCACACCCTGGGCACGTACCGGGTCTCGGCCCAGGCGGCCTCGGCCAGATAGCCCAGGTGCAGCCGCGCGATGTCGTGCACGAACCGGTCGGTCTGGCTGGGCGTGGCGAAAGCGGCGTAGTCGGTGAGGGCGAAGTGGTAGGAGCGCAGCGGACCGTCGGCCCGCACGCCCCGGCGCCACTCCTCCTCCAGCTCCGGGATGCCGTGGTAGGGATCGAACGCCGACTGGGCCACCACCAGCCGCCCGCCCAGGCCCCGGCGCGCGCCGCCCCGGCCCTCGTCCTCCTCGCAGTAGCAGGAGTCGACCACGTTCTCGGCGAGCAGCAGCTTGCCGGCGGCCGTCAGGCGCTCCAGGTCCAGGGCGCCCGGATGCTGGAGTACGACGGCCCGGCCGAACTGGAAGCCGGAGAAGTCGCCCTTCCATGCCTCGGGGAACAGGTCCAGCCCGCGGGCCCAGGTCTCCAGCCGGCGGTCGACCTCCGCGGCCTTCGCCGGGTCGGCGGGAGCGGCCGGCTGGTGGTGCAGTCCGGGGATCGTCCCGGTGCGCCGGTCGCGGCGCATGCTCCGGGCGATGTCGGGCGGACCGGGCAGCCGGTAGGAGTCGGTCGGTGTGCTCATGGCGGTGCTCCCGGCCGTCACTCGGCCGTCCGGCCGAGCTGGACGTTCTCCAGGATTCCCGCCGCGTCGGGAACCAGGACGGCCAGGGAGTAGTAGGCGGTGACGAGGTAGTTGGCGACGGCGGCGCTGTTGATACCCATGAAACGGACGTTGAGGCCCGGCTGGTACTCCTCCGGGATGCCGGTCTGGTAGAGGCCGACCACGCCCTGGTCGGCCTCGCCGGTGCGCAGCGCGATGATGCTGCTGGTGTGGTTCCCGGTGATCGGGATCTTGCTGCACGGGAAGATCGGCACCCCGCGCCAGGCGGGTACCTCGTGACCGTCGACGCTCGCCGTGCCGGGTACCAGGCCCCGCCGGTTGCACTGCCGGAAGAAGGCCGCGATCGCCTTCGGATGGGCGAGGAACACCTTCGTCTTGCGCCGCATCGCCAGCAGTTCGTCCATGTCGTCCGGCGTCGGCGGCCCCGCGAAGGTGCTGATCCGCTGGCCGTAGTCGACGTTGTGCAGGAGCCCGAACTCGCGGTTGTTGACCAGTTCCCACTCCTGCCGTTCGCGGATCTCCTCGACGGTCAGCCGCAGCTGCTGGGCGGTCTGGTCCATGGGGTCGTTGTAGAGGTCGGCGACCCGGGTGTGCACCCGCAGCACGGTCTGGGTGAGGGACAACTCGTACTCGCGCGGGGCGAGTTCGTAGTCGACGAAACCGCCCCGCAGGGTCGGCTCGCCGACATGGCCGGCCTGGACGGGCACCTCCGCCTCGCCCTTGCGGTTCATCGGCCGGCGCTGCCGCTCGGCGTACGCCGCCAGGTGGGCCGCGAGGGACGGCACCCGCTCGGTGAACTCCTCCACCACCGCCCAGGGCAGCGCCAGCACCACACCGGCGGTCTCCGCCCGGACGGAGGCCAGCCAGAGCGGATCGGACTGGCCCACCGCCTCGTCGCCCATCTGGTCGCCGTCGGTGACGACGCCGACGATCTCCTCCTCGCCGTACTTCCCGGTGGCGTAGCGGGTGAAGCGTCCGTGCGCCACGAGGTAGGCCTCGGTGACCGGCTGTCCCGCCTCGAACAGCACCTGTCCCGGGCGTACCTCCCGCGGCTGGAAGCGGCCGGCGATCTCCCGGAGCACGTCGAGGTCGGCGTAGCCGCGCAGGATCGGCAGCTCGGTCAGTGTCCCGGGGACGACCCGGATGTCGTCGGCGCCGTTCTGCTCGAAGTGCACGCGTCCGCGGCCGGTGCGCAGTTGCAGACGCCGGTTGACCCGGTAGGCGCCGCCCTTGACGTCCACCCACGGCAGGGTCTTCAGCAGCCATCGCGAGGTGATGGCCTGCATCTGCGGTTCGGACTTGGTGGTGGTGGTGAGCTGACGGGCCGCCCGGGTGCTCAGGCTGGTGAGCTGGGTGTCGGCGGGTGCCCCGGGCTCGGGTTCGTCGACTGCGGAACCGGTGGCGATGTCCGGAGTGGACACGTTCCCTCCTGCGGAGAGGCGGACGGGGGAGAGGTGGAGCGGTCGGCGGTGCGCAGGGTGCGGGTGCGCTCGGACCAGCCAAACAGGGCGGGTGATGTCCCGGTACAGCGTGAAAGGGGCGGTTTCGATCATGGTGTGGTGTAAACCTGCCGCCGAGAGCGTTCCGGGGAGGAAGGGGTGATCGCGCGCCGGTGTCACGCCTCCGCACCCTGGGGCGGGAGGGGTTTGGGTGGCCGGTGTTCGGCGCGCGGGGCGACCGCGGGATGACTAGCGTGAGGTTGCGGGAGAGAGCAGCCGAACGGGAGGGCCCCCACCATGGCCGTGCAACCCGAGGGAACGCCCTGCTGGGCCGATGCGATGTTCAGTGACGTCGAGGGAGCGAAGAGGTTCTACGGCGACGTCCTCGGCTGGACCTTCGGCGAGTCGTCGTCGGAGTACGGCAACTACACCCAGGCCTACGCCGACGGCAAGGCCGTGGCCGCCGTCGTGCCGCCCATGCCCGGCCAGGAGGGCCAGTCGCAGTGGTGCCTGTACTTCGCGTCACCGGACGCCGCGGCCGCCGCGGAGCGGATCCGGCAGCACGGCGGCGAGGTGCTGATGGAGCCGATGCAGGTCGCCGACTTCGGCACGATGTGCCTGGCCCGGGAGCCCAGCGGGGCCGTGTTCGGCGTGTGGCAGGCGGGCACCCACGAGGGCTTCGAGACCACCGCCACGCCCGGCGCCTACTGCTGGGCCGAGGTCTTCACGCGTGATCCGGAGCAGGCGGACGCCTTCCTCTGCGCGGTCTTCCCGTACCGGATGAAGGAGATCGAGGACGACGCGGTGGACTTCCGGATGTTCGACATCGACGAGGACACCGTCCTCGGCCGGATGCGGATGACCGACGACTTCCCGCCCGAGGTGCCGTCGTACATCAACGTCTACTTCACCGTCGACGACTGCGACACGGCCGTCGACCGGGCCGTCAAGCTCGGGGGGATCCTCCGCTTCGGGCCGATGAGCAGCCTCTTCGGCCGGTTCGCCGCGCTCGGCGACCCGCAGGGCGCCAACTTCTCGGTGATCGACATCACGACCACCGAGGGCGAGATGCCGAAGATCAGGGACGTGTGACCCGGCCGGGAGCAGCGCTCCGCCGGGCCATGGCATGATCGAGCACATGCGTGAACGTGTGGTGGCCGCGTGCGACGGGGCTTCGAAGGGAAACCCCGGACCGGCCGGATGGGCATGGGTGGTCTCGGACGACGACGAGCGGACCCCCGCCCGCTGGGCGGCGGGCCCGCTCGGCAGGGCCACCAACAACGTCGCCGAACTGACGGCCCTGGAACGGCTCCTCGCGGCCGTCGACCCGGACGTGCCGCTGGAGATCCGGATGGACTCCCAGTACGCGATGAAGGCCGTCACCACATGGCTGCCCGGCTGGAAGCGCAACGGCTGGAAGACGTCCGCCGGCAAGCCCGTCGCCAACCAGGACCTGGTGGTCCGCATCGACGAGCTGCTCGGCGGCCGGTCGGTCGAGTTCCGCTACGTGCCCGCCCACCAGGTCGACGGCGACCCGCTGAACGACTTCGCCGACCGCGCGGCCAGCCAGGCGGCCTCCGTCCAGGAGCCGGCCGGCAGCGCGCTCGGCTCGCCGGAGCCCCCCGCGTCGCCGGACACCCCGAAGGCGGCCGGGGCGCCGCGCGGGAAGACGCCCCGCCGCACCGGCGGCGGCGCGTCCTCCCGCACCATCAAGGCGAAGTTCCCCGGCCGCTGCCCGTGCGGCCGCTCCTACGCGGCCGGCGAGAAGATCGCCAAGAACGCGCAGGGCTGGGGCCACCCGGAGTGCCGTACGGCCGAGGTCTGATCGGACTAGGTCCGGTCAGGCGTCGAACGTGTAGTGCGCGGTGTGGTCCAGCAGGTCCGCGGGGCGCACGTCGTTCCACGGCTTCATGGTGTCGTTCAGGTCCACCACGTCCGGCGTGCCGCCCGCCGGCACATAGGCCGCGCCCGGGTGCCGGCGCTGCCACTCCGCCCACAGCTTGTCGACGTAGGCGTGGTGCAGCCAGAACACCGGGTCGTTGGGGGACACGCCGGTGGCCATCTGCCCGCCGACCCAGACGTGCACCCTGTTGTGCAGGTTGACCCCGCGCCACCCTTCGAGGTGGTTGCGGAAGCCGTCCGAGGCGCTGTTGTACGGCGCCATGTCGTACGTCGCCATCGACAGCACCGAGTCCACCTCGGCGCGCGTCGGCAGCTCGCGCACGCCGGTGCCGAGCGAGCGGCGCAGGAACGTACGGCCGTCGACGCGCACGTTGACCGTCCAGTTGCCGGTGGAGGCGGCGAACGGGCCGTCCGTGACCCGGCCGTCGGAGCTGCGCCCGGTGCCGCCGAGGAAGTCGGGGGCCCACAGCGAGGCGCGTACCGTGCGGTCGGTGCTCCAGTCCCAGTAGGGCAGCGCGACCGAGGAGTCCACGGACTGCAACGCCTGCTCGAAGTCGAGCAGGAATCTGCGGTGCCAGGGCAGGAAGGAGGGCGAGCGGTGGCCGGTGCGCTCGCCGCTGTCGGTGTCCGACATGATGAACTCGTTGTGCGTGCGGACGAAGTCGTCGTAGCGCCCGCTGCGCTTGAGTTCGAGGACGGCGCCGACGAACCGCTTCTTCTCGTCGGCGGTCAGGGCGGCCTGGTTCTTGCGTACGGTCATGGTGCGCGGTGCTCCGGAAGTCCTTGCGGGGGCGGTCAGTTGGCGGGGAACGGCAGCAGTGCGGCGCCCTGCAGCTCGTCCACCGCGGCGCGGGCGGCGGCGCGCGGGGTGGCCACCGGGTCGTAGTGGCTGACGACGCTGATCCAGCTGCCGTCGGCGTTGCGCATCACGTGCAGCTGCACGCCGTCTATGAACACCTCGTAGCCGCCGCCGTGTTCGTGGTGGTGTCCGCCGCCGCTCGACGGACGGCCCTGTATCCGGCGCCCCCGGTAGACCTCGTCGAAGGTGTCGGGCGCGGTGTGGTCGTGGTGGCCGGCGGCCGACGCGGCGGGTGCGGCGAGGGTGACGACCGAGGCCGTCGCGGCCACGGCGGCTGCCGCGGTGAGCGCGCGGCGCCGGGTGATGTCGGGCATGCGGGTCCTCCTGAAGAGTGGTTCGGTGGTGACGACGCATGCCTATCGGGATGTCGTGGAGCGGAAGAAATCGCCCGGAACCGGTTGGCTAGGATCCGGACAATTAACCACATGTCATACAGAGTTGAACGAAGATGATCTTGCTGTGGCGGTAGGCCGATCCACCCCGGAATGAGGAATTCCTTGCCGGGTCGCCCGGCTTTCCGGTGATCCTTTCCGGCTGCCGTCCGTCCGGGTGGCGTGGCTCACCACGCCAGACTGACGCGATCGGACGCCCTCTCGTCCTGCTACCCTCCGGTGCCGTTCGATCACGTCCGGTGACTGTCAGGGGTGTGCACGTGAAGGTCGTCTGTGTCGGAGGCGGGCCCGCGGGCCTCTACCTCGCCATCCTGCTCAAGCAGCAGGACCCGTCCCATGACATCACCGTCCACGAACGCAACCCCGAGGGTTCCACCTACGGCTGGGGCGTCACGTACTGGCGCGGCCTCCTCGACAAGCTCCAGGAACACGACCCCGACACGGCGCGGGCGATCGAGACCCACTCCGTCCGCTGGAGCGACGGTGTCGCCCATGTGCGCGACCTGACCACCCGGCACCACGGCGACCAGGGCTTCGGCATCGGCCGGCACCGGCTCCTCGACGTCCTCGCCGGCCGCGCCCGTGCCCTGGGTGTCCGCCTGGAGTTCGAGAGCGAGACGACCCGGCCGCCCGCCGGGGCCGACCTCGTCGTCGCGGCCGACGGCGTGCACAGCGCCCTGCGCACCGACCGGGCCGCCCGCTTCGGCACCCGGATCACCTCCGGCCGCAACCACTACATCTGGCTCGGCACCACCAAGGTCTTCGACGCCTTCACCTTCGCCTTCGCCGAGACCGAGCACGGCTGGATCTGGGCCTACGGCTACGGCTACAGCGCCGACCACAGCACCTGCGTCGTCGAGTGCTCCCCGGAGACCTTCACCGGCCTCGGCCTGGACCGGGCCGACCAGACCGAGGGGCTCGTCCTGCTGGAGAAGCTCTTCGCCGACGTCCTCGACGGCCACCCCCTGATCGCCCGCCCCGGAGCCGCCTGGCTCCACTTCCGCACCCTCACCAACCGCACCTGGCACGACGGCAACCTGGTCCTGCTCGGCGACGCGGCCCACACCACCCACTACTCCATCGGCGCCGGCACCACCCTCGCCCTGGAGGACGCCATGTGCCTGGCCGGCGCCCTGCGCGAGCACACCGCGCTGCCCGAGGCCCTCGCCGCCTACGAGCGCCGGCGCCAGGCGGAACTGCTGTCCGTGCAGAGCGCGGCCCGCTACAGCGCCCAGTGGTACGAGAGCCTGCCCCGCTACATCGGCCTGCCCCCGCACCGCATGTTCGCCCTGCTCGGCCAGCGCCACTCGCCGCTGCTGCCGTACGTCCCGCCGCAGCTGTACTACGGCCTGGACAAGGCGGCCGGACGGATGGAGGCGCTGCGCCGGTTCAAGCGCTGGCTCGGCCCCCGAGCCGCCCGCGCCCTGCACGCCCGCTCCACGGCCCGCCGGGACCAGCCTCCCTCCTCCTAGCCGGCCCCCGGCGACCGCTCCACCCCCCACCCGCACCGCCGCAGCGAAGGAGTCCCCATGGCCGTACCCGTCGCGTTCGACCACACCTCCACCGGCTACAGCCTCCAGCGCGCCTACTGGCTGGCCCGCGCGGCCGAACTGGCCTACAAGGAGCCCGCGGCCGTCGAGGAACAGGCCGCCCGGTGGGGGTTCGAGGAGGTACGGCACCACCACACCCGCTTCACCCCGCCCTTCCCGCTCCAGGACACCCAGGCCTACACCCTGGCGAGCGACCGGATGATCGTCACGGCGTTCCGCGGCACCGAGCCCGCCCAGATCAAGGACTGGCTCTCCGACGGCACCACCCCGCCCCGGCCCGGTCCCGGCGGGAACGGCTACGTCCACCACGGCTTCGCCCAGGCCCTGGAATCCGTCTACCCGGCCGTCCACGACACGCTCGCCGAGCTGCGTACCGACGGCCGGAGCGTCTACTTCACCGGGCACAGTCTCGGCGGAGCCCTCGCCATGCTGGCCGGCGCCCGGCTGTACCTGGAGGAGCCGTACCTCGCCGCCGACGGCGTCTACACCTACGGCCAGCCCCGCACCTGCGACCGGCTGCTGGCCGAGGCGTTCCACAAGGGCTTCGGCGGCCGGATGTACCGCTTCGTCAACAACAACGACATCGTCCCGCAGCTCCCGCCGGAGCCGGCCTTCACCCATGTGCGGGCGCTGCGGTACATCGACTCCGCGGGCCGGCTGCACGAGTCGATGCCGGTGCTGTCGGTGCTGGGCGACCGGGCCAAGGGGCTGACCGCGGACCCGTTCGCCCCCGCCTCCGACGGCGTCCGCGACCACTTCATGGGCAACTACCTGGCCGTCCTGGAGCGGAACCTGGCCTGACGGCGCGTTACTCCCGGTCGGCGAGGAGTTGGTGAATGGCTATTCACCGGATAGGGTGAATTGCCATTCACCTCGTAGTCGTGCCGACGCAGGAGCGCCGATGGACCAGCCGGTTCCGATATCCCCGCCCCCCGGCGGCGGCACGCCGGTGTCGCGGCTGCGCGACCGGCTCACCATCCCGGTGCTGGCCTCGGGCGGCATCCTCATGGCGGTGATGCAGACCGTGGTCGTCCCGCTGCTGCCCGACCTGCCCCGGCTGACCGGGGCGTCGGCCGCCACCGTCTCCTGGACCGTCACCGCGACCCTGCTCGCCGGCGCCGTCCTCACCCCCGTGCTCGGCCGGGCCGGCGACATGTACGGAAAGCGCCGGGTGCTCATCGCCGCGCTCGCCCTGATGACCGCCGGCTCCGTCCTGTGCGCGCTCTCCTCCGACATCCGCGTGCTCATCGCCGCCCGCGCGCTCCAGGGCGCCGCCGCCTCCGTCGTCCCGCTCTCCATCAGCATCCTGCGCGACGAACTCCCCCCGGAGCGCCGGGGCTCGGCGGTGGCGCTGATGAGTTCCACCGTCGGCATCGGCGCCGCGCTCGGCCTGCCGCTCGCCGCGCTGGTCGTGCAGTACGCCGACTGGCACACCATGTTCTGGCTGACCAGCGCCCTCGGCGCGGCCGGTGTCGCGGCGACCTGGTGGGCGGTGCGGGAGTCACCGGTGCGCGAGCCCGGACGGTTCGACGTCCTCGGCGCCCTCGGCCTCGCCGCCGGGCTGATCTGTCTCCTGCTCGGCGTCTCCCAGGGCGGCACCTGGGGCTGGGGGAGCGCACCGGTGCTCGGCCTGTTCCTCGCGGCCGTCGTCGTCCTCGTCCTGTGGTGGTGGCAGCAGCTGCGCACCGCCCGGCCGCTGGTCGACCTGAGGCTGGTCACCCGGCCACGCGTGGGCCTGTCCCATGTGGCGGCCCTGCTGACCGGGTTCGCCTTCTACGCCAACTCCCTGGTCACCGCCCAGCTGGTGCAGGCGCCCGAGGCCACCGGGTACGGTCTCGGCCTGTCCATCGTCGCCACCGGCCTCTGCCTGCTGCCCGGCGGCGTCACCATGCTGCTGTTCTCCCCGCTGTCGGCCCGCATCTCGGCCGCCCGCGGCCCGCGCGTCACCCTCGCGCTCGGCGCCGCCGTCATCGCCTGCGGATACGCCCTGCGCATCGCCGACAGCCGCGACCTGTGGATGATCATCCTGGGGGCCACGGTGGTGGCGACCGGCACCACGCTCGCCTACTCGGCCCTGCCGACCCTGATCCTGCGCGCCGTACCGGCCGCCCAGACCGCCTCCGCCAACGGCGTCAACGTCCTCATGCGGACCATCGGACAGGCCGTCTCCAGCGCGGCCGTCGCCGCCGTCCTCGTCCACCACACCAGCCCCGTCGGCGGTGTCCCCGTGCCCACCCTGCACGGCTACCAGCTCGCCTTCGTGATGGCGGGCGCCGTCGCCCTCCTGGCCTCGGCGGCGGCCCTGGCCATCCCGGGCGACGGCCCCTCCGGCCGCACCCGGCGAGCCCGGGGCACCGCCCGGGCCGCCCGGGACGAGGCGATGGAGGGAGCATGAGGACCATGACCACACCACCCGGCCGGGCGCCCGCCCCCGCACGCCGGGACGCCGAGGCCACCAAGGCCGCCATCCTGAAGGCCGCGCGCCATTTCCTGGCCCGGCACGCGCACGCCGACATCACCCTCAAGGACGTCGCCGAGCGGGCCGGTGTCAGCCCGCCGCTGATCCTGAAGTACTTCGGCAACAAGGACGCGCTCTTCGCCCGCGTGATGTCCTTCGACACCGACGCCGACGACCTGCTGGACGCGCCGCTGGACGACCTCGGGCGGCACATGGTCCGGCACGTCCTGTCCAGCCAGCGCGAGCGGGGCGCGGACCCGCTGCTGCGCATCGCCTTCGCCCCGCTGCACGGCGACCACGGGGACGTGCTGCGCGCCAACTTCCGCGCCCAGGTGACCGAACGCCTCGCCGCCCGGCTCACCGGCCCCGACGCCGGGCTGCGCGCCGAACTCGCCGTCGCCGCCCTCGTCGGCCTCGGCGTGATGTACGGCATCGCCCGCGGTCCGCACCTGCGCGGCACCGGCACCGACGCCGTCGTCGACCGCTACGGCCCCGCCGTGCAGGCACAGCTGACCCCCGGCCGCGAGGCCACCGGGTGACACCGGCACCGCCCGCCGGCCGCTCCGACGGGACGCCGCACCGAGTGACAGACTGACGCCATGGACGAACGCGTAATCGGCAGGTCGGGTCAGTGGGCATCGGTGGTCGGTCTCGGCACGTGGCAGCTGGGCGCCGACTGGGGAGACGTGGACGACAAGGAGGCCCTGTCCGTCCTGGAGGCGGCGGCCGAGGCCGGGGTCACGTTCTTCGACACGGCCGACGTGTACGGCGACGGACGCAGCGAGGGGACCATCGCCGCCTTCCTGAGCGGCCGGCCCGACCTGCATGTGCTGGTGGCCACCAAGATGGGCCGCCGGGTCGAGCAGATCCCGGAGAACTACGTCCTGGACAACTTCCGCGCCTGGAACGACCGCTCGCGCCGCAACCTCGGTGTCGACCGCATCGACCTGGTGCAGCTGCACTGCCCGCCCACCCCGGTCTACTCCTCGGACGCGGTGTTCGACGCCCTGGACACCCTGGTCGAGGAGGAGCGCGTCGCCGCGTACGGGGTGAGCGTCGAGACCTGCGCGCAGGCGCTCACCGCGATCGCCCGGCCGAACGTGGCGAGCGTGCAGATCATCCTCAACCCGTTCCGCATGAAGCCCCTGTACGAGGTGCTGCCCGCCGCCCGCGAGGCGGGCGTCGGCATCATCGCGCGCGTGCCGCTCGCCTCCGGGCTGCTGTCCGGCAAGTACACGAAGGACACGGTGTTCGCGGCCGACGACCACCGCACCTACAACCGGCACGGCGAGGCCTTCGACCAGGGCGAGACCTTCTCCGGTGTCGACTACGGCACGGGGGTGGAGGCCGCCGCCGAGTTCGCCGCGCTCGCCCCCGAGGGGTACACCCCGGCCCAGCTGGCGCTGCGCTGGATCATCGAGCAGGACGGCGTGACCACGGTCATCCCCGGTGCCCGCAACCCGGAGCAGGCCCGCGCCAACGCCGCCGCGGCCAAGCTCCCGCCGCTGCCGCGGGAGACGTCCGGCGCGATCCGCGAGCTGTACGAGCGCCGGATCAAGGACCAGGTCGAATCCCGTTGGTAGGCGCGGAAACCCCGGCCGTTTGAAGGAACGGCCGGGCGGTTACACGCACCGCATGACTGAGGAAGGGCGGCGCAGAGGGCGCAACGAGACCGAGGAGGAGCGGGCCGACCGGATGTGGGGTGAACTCATCCAAGAGGTCCGGGTGGCGCAGACGGGCGTCCAGATCCTGTTCGGCTTTCTGCTCACCGTCGTCTTCCAGCCCAAGTACGAGCGCCTGACCTCCACCGACCAGGTGATCTACATCGTGACCGTCGTCCTGGGCGCCTGCGCGACCGGCGCCCTCATCGGTCCCGTGTCCCTGCACCGGCTGGTCTCCGGTCGCCGGGTCAAGCCGCAGGCGGTGCGGCTGGCCTCCCGGATGACCTTCGTCGGCTTGGTCCTGCTGCTGGCGACGATGACGTCGGCCCTCCTGCTGATCCTCCGGGTGGCCACGCACGACGGCTATGTGCCGTATCTGGTGTCGGCCGTCGTCGCCTGGTACCTCGCGTGCTGGTTCGGCCTGCCGCTGTGGGCCCGGCGCAGGCACACGACGCAGCCCCAGGACGGCTGAGGAGGAGCGGCCGGCACGGGGCGCAGGAGGAGGGGCGGACGGGACGCCTCGCGGCCCGGCCGCACCTCCGCGGCGGGTCCCGCTACTCGGACTCCGCCGTGATGTACTCCTCGTACTCGGCCGCGGTGAGGAGGCCGTCCAGCTGCCGTTTGTCGGTCAGGGTGATCCCGATCATCCAGCCGTCGCCGTAGGGCTCGGTGTTGACCAGTTCCGGCTCGTCGTCGAGCGCGGCGTTCACCTCGGCGACGGAGCCGGACAGCGGCATGTAGACCTCGGTCACCGCCTTGACGGACTCCACGGTGCCGAACGGGTCCGAGGCGTCGAACCGGGCTCCGGTCTCGGGCAGTTCGACGAAGACCACGTCGCCCAGCTGCTTCTGGGCGTGGTCGGTGATGCCCACGTATGCCTTGTCGCCTGCGACACGGACCCACTCGTGGTCCTTGGTGTACTTGAGGTCCTCCGGGGTGGCCATGGGCTCCTCCGCGTGATGGTCGCCGTCGTGCCGACGGATCGATCGGGCACCATCGGAAAGCCTCCTACACCGAGCGGACCGCAACCAGGATTCTCACCCCACCGGGTGAATGCCCGGCGCCGCTCCGGCGCGAGGCCCTCGCCCGTGCCCGCCGCGGGTCCTCGCCCGTGCCGGTGCGGCGCCGGCCCGCCCGGCTAGGGGCGGACGTAGGGCCGGGTCATGATCTCCATGTTGTGGCCGGAGGGGTCGGCGAAGTACGCGCCGCGGCCCCCGAAGAGGCGGTTGATCCGGCCGGGATCGGTGTGGTGCGGGTCGGCGTAGTACGTGACGTCGAGCGCCTCCAGACGGGCGATCACGGCGTCGAACCGCTCCTCGGGCACGAGGAACGCGTAGTGCTGCGGCTGTATGGGCTCTTCTCGCTGCTCGTAGAAGTCGAGCGTCACGCCGTTGCCGAGGTCGACCGGCAGGAACGGGCCGAACGGGGCGCCGACGGTCAGGCCGAGGACGGCGGCGAGGAAGTCCGCCGACAGCCGCCGGTCCCGGGCGAGGACGGCGGTGTGGTCGAGGCGGACGGTGGCCGTGGGGGCGTGCTGCGGGCTGCTCTGCATGAGGGGTGTGTCCTTCGGACGCGAGATCTGCTGGGCGGGGCGCCTTCGCGGGCACCGGGGCAGGAACTCGGAGACGGCGGCGGGCCCCTCGCCCGCCTCGCGCTCACGCCGAGGCCGGGACCCTCACTCGTGCGTGGCCCATGGCCGACCCGGCAGTCACCCGGAGAACGTTACTGATCACCATCCGCCGGGGCAACACCCTCCAGCGCCCGCAGCTGCCGGTCGTGCACCCGGCTGAGCAGCAGCACGGACAGGACGGCCCCGACGAGCGCGCAGAACATGTCCCACTGGGTGTCCCACACATCGCCCTGGGTGGCGAGGAACGCGTCCGCGCCGTGCCCCCCGATCTCGGCCGCCAGCCACTCCAGCAGCTCGAAGCAGGCGCTGAAGGCGAGACAGGCGCACACCGTGAGCGGCGCGAGCCACCGGCTGCCGCGCAACGGCGAGGTACGGCTGAGCAGTTCCCGGACCAGCACCGCCGGGACGAAGCCCTGCATCAGGTGCCCGAAGCGGTCGTACGGATTGCGCTCCAGGCCGAAGGTGTCCCGCACCCAGTCGCCCGCGGGGACCTGCGCATAGGTGTAGTGCCCGCCGAGCGCGAGGACCAGCGCGTGCACCGCCAGCAGCCCGCACAGCAGCCCCGTCAGCGGGAAGCGCCGCCAGGCCAGCACCACCAGGGGCAGGCCCACCAGCGCCCACACGGTCTCCAGGAACCAGGTGGTGCGGTCGCGCGCGCCCCACGCCGACACGGCCAGCCCCACGGCCACCACCCCGGCGAAGAGGGCGGGCGGCACACGGCGTGCCGTCGGGAGCGGGACGGGGTGCACTGCGGTCACGGCGGGGCTCCTGGGTCGAGGGCGGCGAGGAGCCCCATCGTCGCGCCGCTCGGGGGCCGCGGACATGAGTACGGCTACTCAGCCCGCGGAGAGGATCTCCGCCAGCAGCTCGTCCACCGGGACGCGTTCGCGGCCGGGCGGGACCACCCGGTGGGTCTCGCGCAGGAACGCGGCGACGGCGGGGGCCCAGGCGAACACCACCGCCCGGTGCCGGCTGCCGTCCGGCCGGGTGTCCCCGAGGAACTCCAGGCGCAGCTCGTGCCAGGGGCCGGTGGTGGCCGGCCGCAGCCGGACGTCCCCCACGCCGGCCGGTCCGGCCAGCCCGGCCGAGAGCATCTCCCGGTCCAGCCGCCAGCAGGCCAGCTCACGGCCGTCGTGGGCGAAGACGGCGGTGACGGCGAACGGGTCGTCGGCGTCGTAGCGCAGGTGGGCCAGTACCGGACACCGGCCGGTGCCGTGCGCGAGGAGCTGCACCACCAGGGTCTTGTGCACGGACGAACTCATGCGGGGGCCTCCGGGAACAATCGGCGTAGGGCCCTCTAGTACCCCCGTGACGCCCGGGTTGCTCACTCGTGAGGCTGATTCCCGCGGACTCCGCGCAGCGCGGTCAGACAGCTGCCGATGGCCTGCTGCAATTCCTCCAGGCGCTGGACCATGTCGTCCTCGTAGAAGTCCTGCGCGTCGTCGAAGGTCAGCTCCTCGAACGCCTTGGTCGCCTTCTGAAGGCTGCTGTAGAACCTGGTCCGCCGTTCCTGGACACGCAGCTCGGGATCGGCCTCCACCGTCTCGGCGACGAGGGACTTCAGGGTGTCGTAGGCCTCGGCGGCCCACTCGCCGCTGTCCTCGTCGGGCTCCAGCTCGTCGAGGAGCGACAGATGCCGCTCGGCCTCCTCGCGCAGCTGTGCGGGGGCCTCGACGGTCTGCCCGGCGGGGGTCCGGATCTGCCCGGACTCGGCGATCTGGCGGACGTAGCCGATCCGGTCGGCCGCGCGGCTCTCCGTCGCCACGGCCTTCTTGAGGTCGTCGGTCCGTACGACGTCCCGGGCCAGGTCCGCCTGGAGCTCGGGGTCCTCCCGGACCCGGTCCAGCAGGGCGGAGCGGGCCGCGCGGGCGGTGGAGGGGTCGGCGAGGATCGCCGCGCGCAGGGCGGTCGGGTTCTCGGCGACCTCCAGCGCCTTGGTGGGACGGATGCCCTCGGCCTCCGCGGCCTGCGCGATCGCCGTGCCGCGCTCGGAGGTGGCGCTGTTGCGGGACACGTAGTAGCCCAGCCACACGTCGGCGTCCGGCAGCTCGATGTCCCGGCCCGGCTCCAGGGTCTCGAAGTGGGGCACGATCCCGTCGTCGGCGGCGCGGTCCCAGGCCTTGTAGTAGCGCATCACCCGGTCGGGGGAGCAGCCGGCCAGCTCCGCGAACTCCTTCGCCGACACCTTCGGCGACTCGCCGGCGGCCTGCCCGCCCGGTCGCACGCTGCGGGCCACCATCAGCGCGAAGGCCCAGCCGCCGGTGCGCGCGTACACGCCGAACTCGCGGGCGTCACGCGCCACGAGGTCGGACAGCGGCGGCACGGCCGCGGCGGAGGGCCCGGCGGACGGCGTCTCGGACGGGTCGATGGCAAGGGTCACGGACGGCTCTCCTGCGGACGAGGCGGAAGGGACCACACCCGGACGGGTGCAGACAGGACAGCCTATATGGGCGCATTCGGGTGCGGAGAAAAGAGCCGGTACGGACGGATCGGCGACGGATCGGCGACCCGTGCTTCGGCGGACTCGCGCCGCGCGGCGGCCCGCGTCAGGCGAACGCCTCCCGCAGTGCCGGCAGCAGGGTCTTCGCCGACCAGTCCAGGAACTCCGGCTGGGTGTCGCCCCCGATCTGCACCAGGGCGACCTCCCCGAATCCGGCCTCCGCGTACGGGCGCACGGCTTCCACGAAGGCGTCGGGGTCGTCACCGCAGGGAATGGCGGAGCCGACGTCGTCCTCGGTCACGAACTGGGTCGCGGCCTCGAAGGAGTCGGGGTGCGGTAGCTCCGCGTTCACCTTCCAGCCCAGGCCGAACCAGCGGAACTGGGAGTGGGCGCGCTTGACCGCCGTGTCCCGGTCGGTGTCGAAGCACACCGGCAGCTGGCCGACCCGGGGCTTGCCGCTGCCGCCGTGCCGGTCGAAGGCCGCCAGCAGCCCCGCCTTCGGCTCGGTGGCGATGACCAGGTCGGCGAGGTGCCCGGCGAGCTTGCAGGACTGCTCGCCGGAGACCGCGATGCCGATCGGCGGCGCCTCCTCCGGCAGGTCCCACAGCCGCGCCGACTCCACGTCGTAGTGCTGCCCGTGATGGGTGACATGGCCGCCCTCGAACAGCGCCCGGATGATCCCGACGGCCTCCTCCAGCATCTCGTGGCGGACGTCCACCGGGGGCCAGCCGCCGCCCACGACGTGCTCGTTGAGGTTCTCGCCGGCGCCGAGGCCGAGCCGGAACCTGCCGTCCGACAGCAACTGCACGGTCGCCGCCTTCTGCGCCACGATCGCCGGGTGGTAGCGCAGGATGGGGCAGGTGACGTAGGTCATCAGGGGGATCCGCGAGGTGGCCTGGGCGGCGGCGCCCAGCACGCTCCACGCGTACGAGGAGTGGCCCTGCGAGCGCAGCCACGGGAAGTAGTGGTCCGAGATCACCGAGAAGTCGAAACCCGCCTCCTCGGCTCCCACCACGTGCTCCACGAGGTCCCTCGGGCCGGCCTGCTCGGTCATCATCGTGTATCCGATTTGCACCATGACCGGCGAGTCCCCGGCCTGGCGGCCGGAAAACAACGGGAGACGGTCAGCCCTCCGGCGCGCGGAAGGTCCGCAGAGAGGTCTTCAGTGCCAGCCGGTTCACCGCGTCGTCCCAGGTCGCGGCCGGAGTGGTGAAGCGCAGGGAGAAGCCCCGCCCGCCGCCCAGCAGGAACCCGCGCCCGAAGGTGTGCGTCCGTGCCTCGCCGGTGCCCGCCAGCCACTCCAGGTCGGCGGCCTCACGGCCCTGGTAGCCGGTGGCCCGCACCGCGCCGACCCGCTGATAGCCGGGCAGCCGCGCCAGCCGGGGCTCGACGTCGTCCCGCCAGACCGCGACCGGGTCCGTGCCGACCCGCTCGCTGTAGGTGACCGCGAGCGTGGGCGCGTCACCGCCCGGGCCGAAGGTGACACGGTAGGCGAGGTCACCGGACCGGGAGGTGGCCAGCCGCCGCCAGCCGCCGGGCAGCGCCACCGAGAAGCCCTCGGGGGCGCTGTACCGGCGGTAACCGGCCGGCAGGGCGGCGGCCGGCCCGGTCGGCGCCGGAGTGCTCGGCGCCGGGGTGGTCGCGGGGGCGGTCGGCGGAGCGGAGGTGGGGGTGGCGCCGCCGCCGGTGCGCCGGTCGGCGGGGGCGGCCGGGACGGTGGCCCGCGGCCGGGCCCCGGCCGTGCCCGTGCCCGGCAGCGCGTCGGTGGCGGCCAGCGCCGCGGCGGCCACGGTGACCACGGCCAGCGCGGTGCCGACGGCCAGCACCCGCCTGCCGCGCAGTGGCCCGGCGAGGCGCCCGCCCCGGGACGCACCGTGCGGCCGGGGCCCGGGGGCCGGCTGCCGGTCCGCGTCGGTGCCCTCGCTGAGCGCCCGGCCCAGCGCCTCGCGGACCACCGGCCGGGTCAGCCGCTCCCGCGGGTTCTTGCGCAGCAGCCCCTGCACGGCCTGGCCGAGCGGGCCCGCGCGCAGCGGGGTGCGCAGCGGCAGCCGGTCCACGGCCTTCAGTGTGGCGTCGGGCCGGCCGCGGTCCCGGAACGGCGGCCGCCCCTCGACCATCGTGTAGAGCAGCGCGCCGAGGGCCCACAGGTCGGCGGCCGGACCGATGCGCTCGTCGCGGGCCTGCTCCGGAGAGGCGTACGACGGTGCCGTGAGCCGCGGTACGAGTGTCGTGCCCGCCAGCCCGAACCCGGTGACCACGACCGGGCCGTCGTCCCGCACGAAGACCTGACCGGGGCTCAGCTCGCCGTGGGTGACGCCCTCGTCGTGCGCGGCCTGCAGCACGTCCAGCAGCTCCAGCCCGAGCCGGGCCGCCCGTAGCGGGGCGAACGCGCCCTCGCGGGCGAGGAGTTCACCGAGCGGCGTACCGTCGATCCACTCGGTGACCGTCCACAGGGTGCCCGCCTCCACCACCGCGTCCACGACCGCGGCGACCTGGCCCGGACGCAGCAGCCGCATGGTCTCGGAGGTGCGGACGACCCGGGCGACGGCACGGCGCGCGGTGTCCTCGGCGGCGGATTCCGGCAGCGCGGTCTGCGCCACCAGGCGGGGCTGCTCCGCCGTCACGTCCTCGGCGTACCACCACAGGCGGTTCGTCTCGCGGGAGAAGACCTCCAGGAGCCGGTACCGTCCGGCGACCAACCCGTGTGCGGAGACATGCGCCTTGACCATGGTCATCCCTTGCTGAAACCCCTGCTCGTCTTTCCCAGAGGTACGCGGGGCACGCGGGGGAGCGTTCAAAGAATCCTCAACTCACGCCCCTTCCTGCCTTTTATTCAAACGTTCGAAGGCGCTTGCGATTGCGGGATGACTGTCCGGCCTCACAGCAGCCCGAAGCGGTCGGCCCAGCCGAAGAGCTCCCGCGGGCTCGTGTTGCCGCCGCACACCACGAGCCCGATCCGGGCGCCGCCGCCGGTCCGCGCGGCCACCTGCCGGGCCGCCGGCAGCAGACAGCCCGCGGCCGGCTCGGCCCACACCTTGGCGTGTTCGGCGAGGTCGAGACAGCCCTGTACCGCGTCCCGGTCCGGGACCACCAGGACCTCCTCGACGAGCGCGGACACACGGTCGTAGGTCAGCTGCGACACCGAGGGCGCGCTCAACGTGGTGACCAGCGAGGACAGCGGCACCGCGACCGGTCCGCCGGCCTTCAGCGCGCCGGACATCGCCTCCGCGCCCTCGGTCTCCACGCCCCACACCCGCACCCCCGGACGCCGGGCGCGCAGGGCCGCCGCGACGCCGGCGATCAGGCCGCCGCCCCCGATGCTGACGACGACGTCGGTCAGCTCCCCGGCGTCCTCGGCCAGTTCCAGCCCCACCGTGCCCTGTCCGGCGATCACCACCGGATCGTCGAAGGGGTGGACCAGCGTCAGGCCCTCGTCCCGCAGCCGCGTCACCAGCCGGAAGGCGCTCTCCATGCCGTCGGTCAGCCGCACCGAGGCGCCGGCGTCCTCGGCGAGCGCGATGGAGCGCGCGGGCGCGGTGCGCGGCATGACCACGGTCGCCTTCACATCGAGCGCCGCCGCCATCACCGCCAGCGCGATCCCGTGGTTGCCGCCGCTGACCGCGACCACACCGGCCGCCCGCTCGGCCTCGCCGAGCGACAGCAGCTTCGCCGTCGCCCCGCGTGCCTTGAACGAGCCGGTGCGCTGGAGCAGTTCCAGCTTGACGGTGACCGGGACGCTGAGCAGGGCGCCGAGGCCGGGGCTCGGCACCGTCGGCGTCCGTACGATGTGCCCGTCGATCCGCTGCGCGGCGGCTTCGATGTCCGAGATGTCGATCAAGGTGATTCATCCCTCCGGCGCGGGTCGGGAGCCGCGCCGTCCGCACCTTGACCCGCCGGACGGCCGGCGGTCAACGCCGTTTCCGACCGGCTACAGCGCGCGGCTCACCAGGAGGTCCAGCAGGCCGGTCAGCTCCTCGGCGGGGCCGGCGGCCAGGGGCGCGGCGGTGAGCAGCTCCCGTGCGACGGCCGTGTGGGTACGGGCCTCGGCCAGGGCCGAAGTGCGGCCCCCCGCCGCCTCGATCAGCGCGGCGGCCTCCTCGGCGTGCTCGGCGGAGCCGAGCAGCGCGGGCAGGTGCCGGGCCGCCGGGGAGTCGAGCGCGGCCAGCACGGGGAACGTCTTCTTCCGCTCGCGCAGATCGCCGCCGACCGGCTTGCCGGTGACGGCCGGGTCGCCCCAGATGCCGAGCACGTCGTCCACCAGCTGGAAGGCGATCCCGAGGTGCCGCCCCGCCCGGTCCAGGGCGCCGGCCGTGTCCCGGGGCGCCCCGCCGAGCGTGGCGCCCAGCGCGACGGCACAGCCCAGCAGCGCGCCGGTCTTGCCCTCGGCCATCGCCCGGTACTCCCCGGGTGTCACACGTTCCGGCCCGGTCCAGGGCCGGGTGGCGAACAGCAGGTCGTCCGCCTGCCCGCGGACCAGATCGGCCAGGGCACGGGACAGGAGCCGTACCGCGCCGGGGCCCTCGGGCGCGACGGCGAGGGTCTCGACCGCCAGCGCGAACAGGGCGTCCCCGGCCAGCACGGCCGGACCCGTGCCGTACGCCCGCCACACGGCGGGGCGGCGGCGCCGGGTCGCGTCGCCGTCCATGATGTCGTCGTGCAGCAGGGAGAAGGCGTGCACCAGCTCCACCGCGACCGCCGCCGGGACACCGGCCGTCCCGTCGGCGCCCGCCGCCTCCGCGCCGAGGACCGCCAGCGCCTGGCGTACGCCCTTGCCGCCCGGCGCGGCGGCGGGCGCCCCGCCGACCTCGCACCAGCCGAACGAGTACGCGGCCATCTCGGCCACCCAGGGGTGCAGCCCCCGCACGGACTCCCGCAGCCGGGGCTGCGCCAGCTCCCGGCACCGGTCGAGGACGGTACGAGCGGACTCGCGCACCGGCGAGGTGAGCGCCGTCACCGTGCGACCTCCGTGTCGAGCCCGAACTCCCGCTGGGCCCGGGCCACCATCTCCCGCGCGTGCCGCAGCCCGCTCCGCTCCAGAGTCCGGGCCAGATCGGCGAACTCGGCGGCGGTCTCGGCGCGGTCGCGGCCGAGCCGGGCGAGGGACTTGGCGAGACCCAGCCGGGAGAGTGCCTCGCCGCGCGGCTCGCTCATCGTCCGGAACTCCGCCAGCGCCAGTTCGTACCGGTCGCGGGCCTCCGCGTGACGCCCGGCCCGGTACAGGACGTTGCCCTGCATCTTGTGGTTGTAGGCGAGCGCGCTGGAGAGGTTCATCGTCCGGCAGGTCTCCTCCGCCTCGGCCAGCAGCTCCAGCGCCCGCTCGGTGGCGCCGTCGCGGATCGACAGGACGTCGGCGAGTCCGCGCAGTGCCCAGGCGTGCCCGCGCCGGTCGTCGGCCCGGCCGGCTATCTCCGCCGCCTCCTCGAACAGGGCGTAGGCCCGGTCGTGGTCTCCGGTGTTGCGGTGCATCTGGGCGATGCCCTCCAGGGCCCACACCGTGTGCCGGGCCTCGCCCCGTTTGCGGGCCTCGGCCAGCAGCTGTTCGTGCAGCCGGCCGACAGCCGCGTAGTCGCCCTGGATCCGGCCGGTCTCCGCGAGGCCGGCGAGCGAGTACCCGCGGACGACGACGTCCCCGCCGCGCTCGCCGAATTCGGCCGCGAGCCCCAGCAGCCGCCAGGCCAGCGGGAAGGCTCCGCGCTGCCGGGCCAGCGTGCCCCCGCTCCACAGCGCCCAGGCCATCGCGGCGGTGTCGCCGGCCTCCCGGGCGGCGCGGTAACTCGCCTTCCACGCCCGGTCGGCGTCCTGCACATGGCCGAGCCGCCGGTGCGCCTCGGCGACGGCGAGGCCGCAGCGCGCCGCTTCGGCGGGGCTGCCGGCCCGTTCGGCCTCGCGCAGCCGCTCGATGCCCTCGGCCAGCACGTCGACCAGCGAGGAGTTCACGGACAGGGTGGTCAGGGCGCCCTGGTACTCAGGGGCGAAAGCCTTGCCGTACATGCGTACCCTTCTATACACGGAGTGTATACATATCGTGTATAGCGTCTCGAAAATATGCCCCGGCCCAAGGGGCCGGGGCCCGGTCTGTTGTCGATCAAGACGCCGGTACGGCGACGGGGGTTGCCCGTGGGACACGGATCACATGTGAAGGTTCAGTGCTGCTGGGCCTTCTGGGGCGTCAGTTCGCTCGGCCGCACCACGACATAGCCCTCACCCTGCAGCATCAGCTGCACGGCCTCGCCGGAACCGCCGCGCAGCATCGAGCCGATGGACTGCGAGCGGTGCAGCGAGGTCTGCAACTGCGCGGTCCAGCCCACCACCGCGTCCGTGTCGACGTACACCGGCGCCTGCGCCGACACCGGGATCACCAGCGGGTTGCCCTCGCAGACCAGACCGAGCCGGCCCTGTCCGGTGAACACACTGTTGAACAGGCCGCCACCCGCTATGCCCGACCCCTTCACCGTCTTGATCTCGTACGCCAGCGAGGCGTCGAAACACAGGACGTTGCGGCCGTTGACGGTGAACTGGTCACCGGGCTCCACGTCGACGATGAAACAGTTCTGCGCCTCGTGCGCGAACCAGGCCTCGCCCTGCCCGCGCACCGCCATGAGGGGCAGCCCCTCGCCGGTGACCGCGCGCTTGAGCATGCCGCCGACGCCCTGGCCCTTGCGCTCGAACTTGAGGCCGCCGCGGTAGGCGATCATCGCGCCCTGCCGGGCGTACATCTCGCCGTTCACCGCGTACTTGATGCACTTGGCGTTCTCGACGGACATTCCCGGCTCCACGGCCGGCTGCACCATGTGCTGACTGGAAAAGAGATCACCCTTCATGCGGGGCATGGTGTCCCGGAGGGCTGCGTTCCGCCAAGATCACGGAAGGTACCGGTTCAGCCACCGAACAGCTGCGTCCAGTACGTGCCCGCCCGGCCGCCGCCCGCGAAGCCGACGCCGAGGTGGGTGAACTCCCGCTTCAGGATGTTGGCGCGATGGCCGGGACTGTTCATCCAGCCGTCGACCACCTCGGCGGGGGAGCGCTGGCCGCAGGCTATGTTCTCGCCGACCGTGCGCCGGCGGGACCCCGCGGCGGCGGCCCGGTCCCAGGGCTCGCCGCCGTCGGGGGAGGTGTGCGCGTAGAAGTCCCGGGCCACCATGTCCGCGCAGTGTGCCTGCGCGGCGGCCGTCAGCAGCGGATCCGCCGCCAGCGGGGGCAGACCGGCGCGGCGGCGTTCGGCGTTGGTGAGCGCGAGGACCTCGGCTGCCGTGCGCGACAGCCCGTCCGGGGTGAGGGGCGCGGCCCACAGCGCGGTCCAGTACCGCTCGCCCGCGTCGGCGTGGGCCAGCGCGGCATGACGGAAGGCCGGGTCGAGCAGGGTGTGCCGGGCCCGCGCCGTGCCCAGGCAGTACTCCACGAACCCGGCGTCGGTGCGCGGCCCGGAGACGAGGTGCTCGCCGACGGCGAGATACAGGTATCCCGCGGCCGAGATCCGCTGGTGCACCGACACCCCGTCCGGTCCCTCCGCGCCGAGCCGCCCCGCGCCCGCCATGGCCCGGGCGTGCGCCCGCGCGGCGGAGACCAGGCGGGGATCCGGCGCGACGGGCGGTGCGCCGGCGCGGGCACGGGCGGCGTTGACCAGGCGGGTGAAGTCGTCGGGCGAGGGCGAGGGCGAGGGTGAGGGTGAGGGTGAGGGGGAGTCGTCCCGCCGGGGGGAGTGGGAGGGAGGGGAAGGGGAGCGAGAGAGGGAGGAGTGGGGCGGGGCGCCTGTCGCGGTGCTCCGGCCCGGAGCCGGCGCGGCCGTCTGTCCGCCGTCGTCCGCTATGTCCACCCCGAAGTCCCGGGCGAGCCCCGCCAGTCCGTCCGCGTACCCCTGCCCCAGCGCCCGCAGCTTCCAGCCGGTGCCCGGGCGGAGATACAGCTCGGCGAGCAACAGGACGGTCTCCGGGCCCGGCCGCGGCGGCGCGAACCGGGCCACCGTCCGGCCGTGGTCGTCGGTGACGTCGAGCCGGGGGGCCGGCAGCCGGCCGAGCGGGGTGCCGGGCTCGGCCGCGCTCACGACGACCGTGACCCGGCACGCGCCGCCGCGCAGCCCGGCCGGATCGACGGACAAGGTGTCACCGCTCAGCCGGACGCCGGGCGCCCCGGGCTGGTTGTAGAACACGAAGTCGGCGTCGCCGCCGACCTTTCCGTCGGCGCCGGTGACCAGAGCGGACACGTCGAAGGCCCCGGCGACCCGCAGGCGCACCACGCCGTCCGGCAGGGCCGCGTTGCCCCCGGGAACCAGCTCGCTCATGCCCCGTACAACGCCGGTGCGGTGCCGGCGGGTTCCCGACGGCCGATCCGAAGGGGTGCGGAGCGTGTGGAGCCGCTCCGGTGTGCGGCTCCACTACGGCGCGCGCCCGCCTTCCGTACGCCCGCGTCCCGCGCCCCCGCCTTCCGTGCGTCCGCGTCCCGCGCCCCCGCCTCCCGCGCGTCCGTGCCCGGCGACGCGCCCGCGGCCCCTACGGCCCGCCCGCCTCCGCGTCACCCTGCGCGTCCGCTACGGCCTGCCCGCCTCCGCCTCCGCGTCCGTCTTCGGACCGGTCTCGGCCTTCCGGGCGGTCCTCGCCTTCGGACCGGTCTCCGTCCCCGGCCCGGTCTTCGCCTTCGGACCGGTCTTCGCCTTCGGACCGGTCTTCGCCTTCGGCTTCCCGCAGAACGCCGACTCCAGCACGCCCGCCAACGTGTCGAGCACCTTGCCGTTGTTGGACGTATTGGCCACGGCCGTCACACTCCGCCCCCCGTCCTTCGTGGCGAAAGCGTAGGAGTAGTACCCCTGCACCGCTCCGGTGTGCCCGTACACCGAGACCCCGCAGGGCAGATCGCGCCGCCGCAGCCCGAGCCCGTACGCCGTCGTGCTGCTCACCTTGGTGAAGCGCTCCATCTCCGCGAGCCGCGCGGCGGACATCAGTTTCCCCTTGAGCAGGGCGCTGTAGAAGACGTCGAGGTCCCGCGCGCTGGAGATGACGGCCCCCGCGCTCTGGGCCCAGGAGACGGTCTGCGCGGTCGCGTCGACCAGCGGGGCGCCCGCTTTGTCCGGGGTGAGGTATCCGCGGGTGTAGCGGCCCGGGATCGCGGTGTCCGGATGGACGTAGAAGGTGTCGCTCAGCTTCAGGGGTTTGATGACGCGGTCCTGGTAAGCGGTCCGCACGGACTGGCCGGTGAGCTTCTCGATGAGCAGGCCGGCGACGACGAAGTTGGTGTTGGAGTACGCGTACGCGGCGCCCGGCACGTTGGTGCGGGGCTTCTTCAGGGAGAGGGCGACCAGTTCCCGGTAGGTGAAGACCTTCTTCCGGACCGCTTCGAAGCCGGAGACGCTGTCGGCGAACATGTCGTTCGTGTAGTCGTACAGGCCGCTGCGGTGGCTCAGCACATGGCGGACCGTGATCCGGTCGTCCGGCAGCAGCCCCGGCAGATAGCGATTGACGGGCGCGTCGAGCGAGAGCCGGTGCTCGTCGACGAGCTGGAGCAGGACGACGGCCGAGAAGGACTTGGTGATGCTGCCGACCCGGAACCGGTCGGCGGTCGTGACGGCCCGGCCGGTGGCGCGGTCGGCCACGCCGCGTGTGGCCTGATATGTCCTGCCGTGGTCGTCGATCCGGGCCAGGGCTCCCGGGGCGCCCTGGGCCACGACCGACCGCAAGACTTCGGCCAGTCCGGCGGTGTCGGGCGCCGGCAGCGCCGCTGCCCCCGCGGAGCCTGCCGCCGGAGGTGCCGCTGTCCCCGGGCCGCCCGGTGTCGCGGTCGCGGCCTGCACGGATGCCGCGAGCAGTGACAGCGCGACCGCCCCGAGAACCGCTCCCCGCCCCACCGTTGCTGAGACCATCTTCTTCTCGCTCTCGCTGGCTGGTTTATGATGCGACATCGGTCACATTCCCCCCTGGGAACCTAGGGGATGAGGGTGGCGTCTCCACAGCCGACACACAGTTGGTCATCTCGTGATCACCCTGTGGCTCCCGTTCGTAAAGGATTGCCATAGAAATTCGCGAAATGGATCATTCCGGCTTTACGCGCACATGACTGATCCGCAAGGGTATCCCCCGGGGGCCGGATACAGCCCTCCGTGGCGCCCAACTGCGCCATGCCTCAAGGCGGTTGGCTACCCCGGCCGCCTTCGAACGAAGGAAATCTGATCAGATTGCGTAGACCGCACATACGCACCGTGGCGGTCGCCGTCGCGGTGACGACGGCTGCCACCGGCCTGGCCGGCACTGCCCTCGCGGCTCCTTCCACGGGGGTGGAGCGGTCCGCCGCCTCCGCCGCCTCGAACGCCACGGTGGTGGTGGAGGCGGCGCGCACCGCGGCCTTCGCGCACGCCTCGGCGACCGGTGTCTCGAAGGGCGACTCCCTGCACGCCCAGGACGTCATGATCGACCCCGAGGGTGCTCGGCACGTCCGTTTCGTCCGCACCCACAACGACCTCCCGGTGCTCGGTGGCGACCTCATCGTCCACCTCGACCGCAAGCTCGCCTACACGGGCGTGACCCGTGCGGCCGACCACGCCGTCAAGCCGGCTGCCGGCCAGGCCAAGCTGACCGCGGGCCAGGCCGCCGCCAAGGCCGCCAAGGCCGCGAAGGGCGACGCCGGCAGCGCGCAGCTCGTGGTGGACGCCCGCGGTGGCTCCTCCGCTCTCGCCTACCAGGTGACGGTCACCGACCAGGACAGCTCCCGCACGGTCGTCGTCGACGCGGTCACCGGCAAGGTGCGCAGCAACACGCCGACCCGGGACGAGTTCCTGTCGCCGAAGCTGCTCGACACCCTGCGCGAGCGCGGCGAGACCGTCGACCCGGCCACCGGCGCCGGTTCCGCCTCCGCCCAGTCCGGTCTGACCGGCTCGGGCCTCTCCGGTGTCACGCACTACCCGACGTCCGCCAAGGGCACGGGCAAGACGCTCTTCGTGGGCACCGTCGGCCTCACCACCACGGCGACCTCGCGCGGCCACTACCAGCTCAAGGACCCGAGCCGGTACGGCACCGAGACCCGGGACGCCAAGGGCTCGTACACGGAGAAGTTCAGCGCCGGTACGAAGTTCACCAACACGACCAACGTGTGGGGCAACGGCAAGACCACCGCCCGGTCCACGGCCGCCGCGGACGCTCAGTACGGTGTCACCAAGACGCTGGACTTCTACAAGAGCACCTTCAAGCGCAAGGGCATCGCCAACAACAGCAAGGCCGCCCAGGCGATGGTGCACTGGGGCAACAAGGTCGCCAACGCCTTCTGGGACCCGACCTGCAACTGCATGCTGTACGGCGACGGCGACGGCCAGATGTTCAAGAAGCCGCTCGTCGTCCTCGACGTCACGGGTCACGAGCTGACCCACGGCGTGGTGGAGGCGACCGCCAACCTCCAGCCGACCTTCGTCGACTCGGACGGCAACCAGTACGGCGAGCCGGGCTCGCTGAACGAGTCGCTCGCGGACATCTTCGGCTCGAACGTCGAGTTCTACGCCAAGAACGCGAAGGACACGCCGGACTACCTGGTCGGTGAGAAGCTGGGCCTCGCGCAGAAGTTCCTGCGCCGCCTGGACCACCCGTCGCTCGACAAGCTCGAGGGCACCATCGACTACTGGTCGGCGGACACGTACTACACCGAGGTGCACGCCGGTTCCGGTGTCTCCTCGCACGCGTACTACCTCCTCGCCGAGGGCAGTGGCAAGAAGACGATCGGCAGTGTCACCTACAACTCGCCGACCTACCACAACGTCACGGTCAAGGGGATCGGCCGCACCAAGGCGACCGCCATCTACTACCGTGCGCTCACCCGTTACATGGTCTCCACGACCGACTTCCACCAGGCGCGCATCGCGACCCTGAAGGCGGCCAAGGACCTGTACGGCGCGAACAGCACCGAGTACAAGACGGTGGACAAGTCGTGGTCCGCGGTCAACGTCACCGCTGCCAACACGCCGGCCGCCCGCCACTGACGGACGGCAGTACACCGGCTTCACCGGATGCCCCGCCTCGCGCGGGGCATCCGCATGTCCGGGTCCGCGCGGGCCCCGGCCGCCTCCGTAACAGCCGTTGTTTCTTTTATTGACAGTGGAAAATAAGGGCCCTAGGTTCCCGGCCATGCGCTCGACCCCGCACGCCGAGACGTTCCCGGCCCACACGCCGGCCGCCGCCCAGGTCTTCACGACGGTCCTGTCCCACGGCCCCCTGACCCGCCTGGAGACGGGTCGCCGGGCCGGGCTGTCCCCGGCGGCCGTGACCAAGGCCGTACGCCCCCTGCTGGCCGCGGGCTACCTGGTCGAGGGCGGCGGCCCCGGGGAAGCCGCCGAGGGGGAGGAGGCCCGCCCCGCCCTCGGCCGGCCCGCCAGTCTGGTCCGGGTCAACGGCGAACGCGCCCTCTTCGCCGGCGTCAAGGCGACCGGGGACGAGCTGATCGCCGTCCTGACCGACCTGTGCTGCCGCGTCCGCCTGGCCCGCCGCGCCCCCCTGCGGGACCGGGCCCCCGGACCCGCCCTGGCCGCCGTCACCGGCCTGGTCCACGAACTCCTCGCCCACGCGGCCGAGTCGCACGCTCCGGTCGCCGGTCTCGGCATCGCCGTGTCGGGGGACGTCGACCGCGCCGAGGGGGTCGTACGGTACTCGCCGTTCCTGGACTGGCGGGACGTGCCGCTGGCCGAACTCGCCGCGACCGCCTGCGGCCTGCCGGTCACGGTCGACAACGACGTGCGGGCGCTGACCGTCGCCGAGCAGTGGTTCGGTGCCGGAGCGGGACTCAGCGACTTCGCCCTGGTGACCGTCGGCGCCGGCATCGGCTGCGGCCTCGTCGTGCACGGGCGGGTGGTCGCCGGGGCGCACGGCGTGGCCGGGGAGATCGGGCATCTCGTCGTCGACCCCGCGGGCCCCCCGTGCCACTGCGGCAACCACGGCTGCGTGGAGGCGATCGCCGGGGACGCCGCGATCGTCGCCCGGATCCGCGAGGTGACGGGCTGTCATGTCGTCGACAGCGCCGAGGCGGTGGCTCTCGCCCACCAGGGGGTGCCGGGCGCCCGCGAGGTGTACGCCAGGGCGGGGGAGGCCATCGGCCGGGGCATCGCCACCGTCGCCAACCTGCTCGGCCCCGAACGCGTGATCATCTCCGGTGAGGGGCTGGCCGCCTACGACCTCTTCGCCGAACAGATCCGCCAGGCGTTCACCACGGCCGCCTTCGGATCCGCCGCCCGGTGCGACGTGCAGACCCGCCCCCTCCCCTTCGAGGAGTGGGCGCGTGGCGCGGCCGCCGCCGCCATCCAGACCTTCATCACCCAGCACCCCAGCAGCGGAAAGGGCTGAGCCGCCCCGACCCGAACCCACCCAGGAGGTACGGCCCATGCGGTCACCCTCGTACTCCGTCCTGCCCGCGCGCGGGCTCAGAGCCGCCGTCGTCCTGGCCCTCGCCGCCGGCCTCGGCACGGCGGTCCCGGCCACCGCGCACGCCGACACCGCCCCCGCCCCGGCGGTCCCGGCCACCGCGCACGCCGACACCGCCCCCGCCCCGGCCGCCAGGCCCTTCATGGGCTGGTCCAGCTGGAGCATGCAGTCCTCCAAGTACCCCGGCCTCAATCCGGACGGCGACTACAGCTATCTGACCGAGGCGAACGTCCTCAAGCAGGCCGACGCCCTGGCGAAGAAGCTGAAGCCGTACGGCTACGAGTACGTCAACATCGACTCCGGCTGGTGGCGGGACCGGAGCTGGAAGCCCGGCTTCGACGCCAACGGACGCCAGCGGCCCGACCCGGTCCGCTTCCCGCACGGCATGAAGGCGGTCGCCGACCACATCCACGGCCTCGGTCTCAAGGCCGGCATCTACCTGCCCGTCGGCCTGGAGAAGGAGGCGTACGGCGACGGCAAGGTGCCCGTGCGGGACGCCGACGGCTGCACCACCGCCGACATCGTCCACGGCGATCTGCGCACCACCAACGGCTGGGACAGCGCCTACAAGCTCGACTTCTCCCGGCCGTGCACCCAGAAGTACGTCGACTCCCAGGCCCGGCTGCTCGCCTCCTGGGGCTACGACTTCCTCAAACTCGACGGCGTGGGCCCCGGCTCCTTCAAGAGCGGCGACAACTACGACAACGTCGCCGACGTCGCCGCCTGGCAGAAGGCGATCGCCGCCACCGGCCGCCCCATCCACCTCGAACTGTCCTGGTCACTCGACATCGGCCACGCCGCGGACTGGAAGAAGTACTCCCACGGCTGGCGCGTGGACACCGACGTCGAGTGCTACTGCAACACCCTCGTCAGCTGGGAGAACTCCGTCGACGACCGCTTCGCCGACACCCCCGGCTGGACCCGGCACGCCGGCCCCGGCGGCTGGAACGACCTGGACTCCCTCGACGTCGGCAACGGAGCCATGGACGGCCTGACCAAGGCCGAACGCCAGACCTACGCCACCCTGTGGGCCATCGCCAAGTCCCCGCTCTACACCGGTGACGACCTCACCAGGCTCGACGACTACGGGGTGAAGCTCCTCACCAACCGCGAGGTCATCGCCGTCGACCAGAGCGCCTCCCCGCCCGCCCGGCCGGTCACCCCCTCCGACCCCCAGCAGGTGTGGGCCGCGAAGAACCCCGACGGCACCTACACGGTCGCCCTGTTCAACCTCGCCGACGCCCCCGCCGCCGTCACCGCCGACTTCTCCGCCCTCGGCTTCACCGGCAAGGCCGCCGTCCGGGACCTGTGGAACCACGAGAACCTCGGCTCCCACCGGAACACGATCACCGAGGCACTCCCCGCCCACGGCTCCCGGCTGTTCACCGTCACCCCGCACGGCAGCGCCCTCACCACCACCGGCTACGAGGCCGAGGCCGGCACCAACACCCTCGGCGGCAACGCCTCCGTCGCCGACTGCTCCGCCTGCTCCGGCGGCAAGAAGGTCGGCAACCTCTACCTCGGCGGCACCCTCCGCTTCGACCACGTCGTCGTGGACCGGCCCGGCACCTACCTGATCGAGGTGGCCTACGTCAGCGGCGACGCCCGCCCGGTGAACGTCTCCGCGGGCGCCGGCGCCGTCACCCGCCACACGTTCCCCTCCACCGGCGACTGGGGCACCGTCGAGAAGGTCGCCGTACCCGTCACCCTCAAGGCCGGCAGCAACACCCTCACCTTCGACAGCGGTCCGGACTACGCCCCGGACATCGACCGCGTCGACGTCCCCTCGTCCCCCCGTCAGTGATCGGAACCGCCATGGAGCACCCGCCCAGCAGACGCGGCTTCCTCGCCCTCGCCGCGGCCACCGGAGCCCTCACCGCACTGCCCGCCTTCACCGCCACCGCCGCCCCGCGGCGCCCCACCGCCCTGCCCGCCGCCGATGCCCGCCACCAGCTGTGGTGGCGGGCCCCCGCCGACGAGCACTCGCTCATCCAGCAGGGCCTGCCCGTCGGCAACGGCCGCCTCGGCGCCCTCGCCACCAACGACCCCGGACGGGAACTGCTCCTCGTCACCGACGCCACGATGTGGACCGGCGGCCTCAACGACACCCTGGACTCCGACGGCCAGTTCCCCTACGGCCGGGACGACTTCGGCTCCCTCACCCTCCTCGCCCGGCTCACCGTCGACCTCCCCGACCACGACCTCGCCGCCGTGACCGGCTACCGCCGCACCCTCGACCTCGCGCAGGGCGTGGTGACCACCTCGTACGTCCACTCCGGGACCACCTACCGCCGCCAGCTGTTGGCCAGCCACCCCGACGACGTCATCGTGCTCCGGTTCAGCCAGAGCGGCGGCGGCCGGTACTCCGGCACCATCACGCTCGACGGCACCCACGGAGAGAGCGGGACGGCGGACTCCTTCGCCGGCGGCTTCCCCAACGGACTGCGCTACGGCGCCGCGGTGGCCGCGTACGGCAGCGGCGGCAGCATCCGGACCACCGGCTCGCACCTCGCCTTCTCCGGCTGCCGGGAACTGACCGTGGTGCTCAGTGGCGGCACCGACTACGCCCCCGACCCCGCCGCGCACTACCGCGACCCCGCCCTTGACCCGCGGGCGCTCGCCCGCACCAAGGTCCGTGCCGCCGCCCGGCACTCCGCCGACACCCTGCTGCGCACCCATGTCGCCGACCACCGCGCCCTGTTCGACCGGTTCGGCCTCACCCTCGGCACCTCCTCCGCCGGACAGCGCTCCCTGGACACCTGGGAACGCCTGCGAGCCCGTGCCCGCGACGGCGAACCCGATCCCGAACTGGAGGCCGCCTACGTACAGTTCGGCCGGTACCTGATGATCGCCGGCTCCCGGGACAGCCTGCCGATCGGCCTCCAGGGACCCTGGCTCGACGGCAACGACCCGGACTGGATGGGCGACTACCACACCGACATCAACATCCAGATGAACTACTGGATGGCCGACCGGACCGGCCTGTCCCCGTGCTTCGACGCCCTCACCGACTACTGTCTGGCACAGCTGCCGTCCTGGACCGAGCTGACCCGCACCCGTTTCAACGACCCGCGCAACCGCTACCGCAACTCCAGCGGCCGGATCGCCGGCTGGACCGTCGCCATCTCCACCAACCCGTACGGCGGAGGCGGCTGGTGGTGGCATCCGGCGGGCAACGCCTGGCTGTGCAACTCCCTGTTCGAGCACTACGAGTACACCGCCTCGCGCACCCACCTGGAGAAGATCTACCCGCTGCTCAAGGGCGCCTGCGAGTTCTGGGAGACACGGCTGGTCACCCACACCCCGCCCGGCGGCGGCAGGGAGGTCCTCATCGCCGACAGCGACTGGTCCCCCGAACACGGCCCCCTCGACGCCCGGGGCATCACCTACGCCCAGGAACTCGTGTGGGCGCTCTTCGGCAACTACCGCACGGCCGCCGCGGAACTGGGCCGCGACGCCGACTACGCCCGCGCCGTCGGCGCCCTGCGCGACCGGCTCCACCTCCCGGCCGTGAGTCCGGAGACGGGCTGGCTGGAGGAGTGGATGTCCCCGGACAACCTCGGCGAGACCACCCACCGGCATCTCTCCCCGCTCGTCGGCCTGTTCCCCGGCGACCGCATCCGGCCCGACGGCTCCACCCCCGCCGGCATCGTCGCCGGCGCGACGGCCCTGCTCACCGCCCGCGGCATGAACAGCTTCGGCTGGGCCAACGCCTGGCGGGCCCTGTGCTGGGCGCGGCTGAAGAACCCCGACAAGGCGTACCAGCTCGTCGTGAACAACCTGCGCCCGTCGACCGGTGGCGGCAACGGCAGCGCACCCAACCTGTTCGACATCTACGAGGTCGCGCAGGGCCGGGGGATCTTCCAGATCGATGCCAACTTCGGCACCCCGGCCGCCGTCACCGAGATGCTGCTCTACTCCCGTCCGGGCCACCTGGAACTGCTGCCGGCGCTCCCGGACGCCTGGGCCGCGGCCGGCTCGCTGACCGGAGCCGGGGCCCGCGGCGGCTTCCTCGTCGACCTGGACTGGCGGGACGGGCGACCCACCGAGGTGCGGATCCGCAGCGTGGGCGGCACCATGACCTCCGTGGGGCACGCAGGCACGTCCCGGACGGTCCGCGTACGACCGGGCGAGACCGTCACGCTCCGGGACTTCGCCCGGTGACCGGCCGGATGGGGCGCTGCCGCCGCGTCGTCGCCGCCCTGCTCACCGCCGTCGCCTGCCAGTCCGCGCCCGCCGCACGAGCCGCCGCCCCGCCCGGATCCGCCGCCCGCGCCCCGGGCGTGGTCACCTGGGCGGCGAGCGCCGACCGCATGGGCGAGGGCACGGCCGGCCAGGGCTACCGGCTCGTCGTCCGCACCAGCGTCGGCGGCAGCGACCTGCGGGTCCGCTTCACCAACGCCTTCGGCGACCGCCCCCTCACCCTGGCCGGCGTCCACGCCGGCCTGCGCGACCGGGGCGCCGCCCTGCTGCCGGGCAGCAACCGGCCCGTCACCTTCGGCGGCTCCCGCACGGTCACCGTCCCGGCGGGCGCCGCCGTCTGGAGCGATCCGCTCCCCGGCAGCATCCCGGCCGGCGCCGACCTGGCCGTCAGCCTGCGCACCCCGGACGCGGCCGGCCCGGCCACCGGTCACTGGATGGCCATGCAGACGTCGTACCTGGGCCAGGGCGACCACACCGCCGAGGAGAGCGGTGCCGGCTGGACCGGGACGACCGGCTCGTGGTGGTACCTCGACTCCGTCGCGGTGCGGCCCGCCCGCGCGCCCGGGGGTGCCGTGGCCGCGCTCGGCGACTCGATCACCGACGGCTGGCAGTCCACCACCGACCTCGACCGCCGCTGGCCCGACTACCTCGCCCGGCGCCTGCGCACGGCGGGCGCGGCCGTCCAGGGCGTGGCCAACGAGGGCATCTCCGGCAACCAGGTCCTCGCCGACGGCGCCGGGCAGGCCGCGCTGCACCGGCTGGACCGGGACGTCCTCGGCCAGCCCGGAGTCCGCACCGTCCTCCTCTTCGAGGGCGTCAACGACATCAAGGCCCACACCGGTGTGACGGCGGCCGGTCTGATCGCCGGCTACCGCGAGATCGCCCGGCGGGCACACGCGGCGGGCATCTGCGTGGTCGTCGCCACCGTCGGTCCGTTCAAGGGCTGGTCCGAATGGGACCCCGCCGCCGAAGCCGTACGGCAGGAGGTGAACCGGTTCCTGCGCGGCAGCGCCGACTTCGACGGCGTCACCGACTTCGACCGGATCCTGCGCAGCCCCTACGACCCCGAACGCGTCCTGCCGTTCTTCGACGGCGGCGACCATCTGCACCCCAACGACAAGGGCATGCAGGCCCTCGCCGACGCCGTCGACCCGCACCGTCTGGAGTGCGCCCGCTGAACCGCGGCCGGCCGGGCCCCCGCGACCCGGCCGGCCACCGCCGCCCGCCCCGGCCGGGTCACCCCGACCCGGCGGGCTCCGGCGCGATCAGACCCCGCCGGTAGGCCAGCGCCACCGCCTCCGTGCGGCTCGCGGCGCCCAGCTTGGCCAGGATGTTGGAGACGTGCACGCTGGCCGTCTTGCCGGTGATGAACAGCTCCTCGCCGATCTGCCGGTTGCTGCGGCCCCGCGCGAGGAGCCGCAGGACGTCCTGCTCCCGCGCGGTCAGCGGCACGGTGTCCGTCCGGTCCGCACCGGCCCCGAGGCGGCCCCGGCGGATCAGCGCGTCGATCCCGTTCAGCAGCGGCGCCGCACCCAGCCCGGCCGCCGTCTCGCGGGCCAGCCGGGCCTGCTCGGCCGCCTCCGCCCGCCGCTCCACGGCCAGCAGTGCCCGCGCATACCGCAGCCGGCACCGCGCCTGCTCGTAGACGTCCCCGTGCCCGAAGGCGGCGACCGCCGTCCGCCAGGCCGCCGGATCCGGCCCGGACACGACCGTCGCCCACTCCGCCTCGGCCCGGGCCAGCCACGCCTGCCCCTCGGGGCCCTGCACCCGGCCCGTCTCGTCCCGCCCGGCCGCGGCCCGCGCCAGCTCCACCAGCTCGGCCCCGGTCTCCGCCCAGCGGTCCGGCTCCGCGCCGGCGGCACCCGCGCGCCGCAGTTCCGCGACCCGGTCGGCGACCGCCGTCAGACACAGCGCGGCCAGCCGCACCGCCACACCGGGCCGGCGCGCCGTACCGTCGCCGAGGGCCGCGACCGACTTCCGCAGCCGCTCGACGGCTCCTTCCGGATCGCCGTCCTGCACGGCGGCGTCGACGAGCACGATCCCGGCCACCAGCGTGCCCATCCAGTCGAACGGGCCCGCGAGCAGCGTCCGCGCCCGGTCGGCGGCGCTCCCGTCGCCGCGGGCCAGCGCCACGTACAGGGCGGGACTGGCCGCGAAGGCACCGCCCGGCAGGGGCAGCCCGGGGGCCGCCTCGGCCGCCGCGCGCAGGCACTCGTCCCAGCGGCCCAGCGTGTACAGCACCAGCAGCTGGAGGTAGCGCATCTCCAGCGGATAGGCCGAGGACAGCAGGCCGGCCCGGCGCGCCCGGTCGAGCCCGTCGGCCAGCACCGGCAGGCACTCCGACAGGTCTCCGGACTCGAAGGCGCCCATCGCCAGACTGAACAGAGCCCGCATCTCCACCGGCGCGTTCCCCGCCGCACGGGCCAGTTCCCGGGCCTCCTTCAGCCGTTCCCGGCCCTCCCGGGAGCGCCGGCCCTCGCCCTCGGCGAGCGTCAGGGAGATCAGCAGATCGGCCTGCGCGGCGGGCAGGCCCAGCTCCTCGGCGGTGCGCAGGGCCTGCCGGCCGACCCGCAGCGCGGTGTCGTCCTCGCCGACCGAACGGGCCGCGGTGACATGCGTGGCCGCCGCCCACACCCACGTCCGCGACGGGGGGTCGGCGGGGATCATCGCCAGCGCCTCGCTGCTGTAGCGGAACGCCGCCGCGAGGCTGTCCACGGTCAGCAGGTTCCCGGCCAGCGTGTACCGGACCCGGGCGGCCAGCTCGTCGCCGGCGTCCTGACCGACCCCGGCGAGCGCCGCCCGGGTCAGCGAGACGGCACAGTGGAACTCCCCGGCGTGGGCTGCGGCGGCCGAGGCGCGCAGGGTCAGCGTGACCCGGTTCAGCTCCTGACCGGCGGGCCGCGCGGGCGCCGGCACCGACTCCCACAGTTCGAGGGCGGCCTCCAGGTGCCGCAGCTCCTCGGCGGGGGCGCCCAGCCGCCGGGCGTGGTCGGCGGCCTCCAGGCAGGCGGCGAGCGCCCCGGGCAGGTCGCGGCCGGCCCGGGAGTGGTGGGCGCGCTCCGCCGCGGTCTCCGGGGCCCGGCCGCGGGCCGCGAGCAGCCGGGCGTACGCACCGTGCAGCCGGGACCGCTCGCCCGGCAGCAGATCGGCGTAGACGGCCTCGCGGGTGAGGGCGTGCCGGAAGGCGTACGTGCCGTCGTCCCGGGGGAGCAGGAGCTGGTGGCCGACGGCCTCCCGCAGCGCCGTCTCCAGCGCCTCCTCCGGCAGCCCGGCCGCCTCGCGCAGCAGCGCGTGCTCCACCCGCCGCCCGGCCACGGCCGCGGTCCGCAGCACCTGCTGGGCGGTCTCGGACAGCTGCTCGACCCGGATGAGCAGGAGATCGGCGAGGCCGCTGGGCACCGCGCCGGCGTCCGCCCCCGGGTGCCCGGCTCCGTGCGCGCCGGGGGGACAGTCGTCGGCCGCCGCGAGCAGTTCCTGCGCGTAGAAGGCGTTGCCCTCCGCGCGGGCCACGATGCCGTGCACGACGGCGTCGGGCAGTGGACGGTCCTCCAGGGCCCGCACCAGCCGCGCCACCTCCGGATCCGGCAGGGGCCGCAGTTCCAGGCGGTCCACGGCCGGCAGCCGGACCAGCTCGGCCAGCAGGGGCCGCAGCGGGTGACGGCGGTGCAGGTCGTCGGCGCGGTAGGAGGCGAGGACCGCGTGCCGCCGGTCCGGGGCGCCGCCGCCGGGCCGGTGCAGCACGCCCCGGCTGAGCAGGAAGCGCAGCAGATCCCGGGAGGACTGGTCGGCCCAGTGCAGATCCTCCAGCACGAGCAGCAGCGGGGCCACGGCCGCCAGGTCGGCCAGCAGCCCGGCGACGTCCTCGAAGAGCCTGAGCCGCTGGTCCGCGCCCCCGGCGGCGTCCGGCCCGGCGCCGAGCAGCCGGTCCACCGCCGGATGCGCGGCCAGCACGGCCGTGAACCGCTCGTCGGCGGCGAGCGCGCCGAGGATCTCCGTGAACGGCAGATACGGCAGGCCGACGTCTCCCAGGTCCACGCAGTGCCCGGTGACGACGGTCGTCCCGGCCCGCGCCGCCCGCCCGGCGACCTCGTCCAGCAGCCGTGTCTTGCCGACCCCGGCGTCCCCGGCGAGCAGCACCGCTCCCGGCACTCCCTCCCGGGCACGCTCCAGCACGCCCGTGAGCCGGGCCAGTTCCTCGTCCCGGCCGATCAACGGCGCTGTGATGAAGGGGGTCTGCGACACGGCCCCATCCTGACACGCCGCGCGGGCGGCGCCTCGGTGACCGCCCCCCTCACCAGCGCGCACCCCCGGGAACGGCCGTGCGGCCGCCGGGCCTCAGCGCAGCGTGCGCGCCCAGTCCTCCGGCACCCGGCCCGCCGGACCCGGGACCGGCTGGTCGGCGGGATGGGCGTCCGGAGCGGCGAGTTCGGGCCCGGAGGAGTACAACTCGTCGGTGGCGTAGTTCCAGAACCAGGCCTCGCCCGGCTCGAAGCTGCGCATCACCGGGTGTCCGGTCGCCCGGTAGTGGGCGGTGGCGTGCTTCGAGGGGGAGTCGTCGCAGCAGCCGATGTGCCCGCACTGCGCGCACCGGCGCAGATGGAACCACCAGCCGCCCGCCTCCTCGCACTCCACACAGCCCGTACCGCTGGGCGGGACGAGCGGATCGATTCCGTCGACGTCGGTCATACCGGCTCCTCGTCAGGGGTCTCGGCGGTCAGGGGCAGCAGCACCTGGAAGCGGGTGTCGCCGGGGACCGACTCGACCCGCAGGCTGCCGTGGTGCTTGTTGACGACGATCCGCCAGGAGATGTCCAGGCCGAGCCCGGTACCCTCGCCGACCGGCTTGGTGGTGAAGAAGGGGTCGAAGATCCGGTCCTTGATCTCCGGCGGGACGCCCGGCCCGGTGTCCCGGAACTCCACCAGCAGCCGCTCGTGGTCGAGCGCCGTCCGCACGGTCAGCGTGCCCTGGCCGCCCCCGCCGTTCATGGCCGAGGCGGCGTTGTCGATCAGGTTGGTCCACACCTGGTTCAGCTCGGCCGGGTAGGCGGGGACCGGCGGGAGCGTGCGGTCGTACTCCTTGACGACCTCGATGCCCGCGCCGAGTTTCCCGGACAGCATCAGCAGCGTGCTGTCGAGGAGTTCGTGCACGTCCACCACCCGGTAGGGCGCCCGGTCCAGCTGCGAGTACTGCTTGGCCGCGTCGACCAGGTGCGAGATGCGGGTGGTGGAGTCCTCGATCTCGGACATCAGCAGCTCGGTCTCGATGGTGTAGTTGAGCCAGCCCACCGCGTTGGGCAGGATCTCCTCGTCCACCGCCGCCGCGACCTGCTCCAGCCAGTCGACGTCCAGTCCGGCCTGCACGAAGGTGGGCGCCACCTGCCAGCCGTAGTCGATGCCGTGGTCCTCCAGCCACTCGGTGAGCGTGTCCTCCCGGTCGCTGGCCTCCAGCGGGCTGAGCACCGGGGCCTTCGCGACCCGCTCGGCGGTGCGCTCCTGGATCTCGACCAGGCCGGCCAGCACGTCCCGGGAGAAGGGCCCTTCGGCGATCAGGCCGAGCTTGCGCCGCATCTTCGCGACCCGCTCCCGCAGGGTCGCGGTGGCCCGGACGGCGGCCGCCGCCGGGTTGTTCAGCTCATGCGTGAGCCCCGCCGACAACGAGCCCAGCGCCAGCAGCCGTTCCCGCTGCCCGATCATCGCCTGGGTGTTCTTCGAGCCGAAGAACAGGCCCTCCAGCAGGTGCACGGCCATCGGGAACCACTCGCGCATGACGTCCGCGAAGAGATCCGCCGGCAGCACGAAGAACCGCGTCGGCTGCGTGACCCGCATCGAGTTGGTGTAGACCTGCCGCACCCGGTCGCCGAGATACGCCTGCATCGCGCCCGCGTACACCCCGCGCTGCGAGGTCCGGGTGACCTCCACGTCGTCGCCCCCGACCCGGCGGGACAGGACGACCGTGCCCTCGATCATCACGAAGAGGCAGGTGGCCGGATCGCCCTCGGTGTACACGGGGCCCGGCTGGAACAGCTCCACCCGCCCCGCCGCGCACAGCCGGCCCATCTGCTCGGCGCTCAGCTTCTCGAAGAGGAACAGCGAGCCGATCTCCTGGGGGCTGCACGGCATGAGCTGCCCGCTCATGACTGCTCCAGGTACCGGTGGACGAGCATCACGGCCATGGCTCCCTCTCCGACGGCGGACGCGACACGCTTGGCGGACTCGGCGCGTGCGTCGCCCGCCACGAACACGCCGGGAATGCTGGTCTCCAGGTGGTACGGCGGCCGGTCCAGCTCCCAGCCGGCCGGCGGCCGGCCGTCGGCGGTCAGGTCGGGCCCGGCCAGGATGAACCCGCGCTCGTCGCGCAGCACCGTGTCGCCCAGCCAGTCGGTGAGCGGGGCGGCGCCGATGAACACGAACATCCACTGCGCGTCGACCTGTTCGGTCTCCCCGGTGACGGTGTGACGCAGCGTCAGCTGCTCCAGGTGGTCGCCGCCATGGGCCGCGTCGACGACCGTGTGGGGGCGCACCGAGATGTTCGGCGCCTCGTTGATCTGCTGGATCAGGTAGTACGACATGGACGCCGACAGGTCCGCCCCGCGCACCAGCAGGGTCACCGACTTCGCGCCGCGCGACAGGTACATCGCCGCCTGGCCCGCCGAGTTGGCGCCGCCGACGATGTAGATGTCCTGCCCCTGGCAGGAGGCGGCCTCGGTCAGCGCCGAGCCGTAGAACACCCCGCAGCCGGTCAGGTCGGTGCAGCCCGCGGCCTCCAGCTGCCGGTACTGCACGCCGGTCGCGAGGATCACGCTGTGCGCGGCGATCGCCGAGCCGTCCGCGAACCGGATGACGCGTGCGGCGCCGTTCACCTCCAGTGCCGTCACCTCACGCGCGGCGAGTATCTCCGCGCCGAACTTGGCCGCCTGGCGTCGCGCCCGGTCGGTGAGCTGGGCGCCCGAGACCCCGTCCGGGAAGCCGAGGTAGTTCTCGATCCGGGAGCTCTGCCCGGCCTGCCCGCCGGTCGCCGACCGCTCCACCAGCACGGTCCTGAGCCCCTCGGAGGCCCCGTACACGGCCGCGCCGAGGCCCGCCGGCCCGCCTCCGATCACCACGAGGTCGTAGAAATCGGCGGTCGGTGTCGTCGCCAGGCCCACGCGTGCGGCCAGTTCGGGGGCCTCGGGCTCGACCAGGGTGGCGCCGTCCGGGGTGACCACCAGCGGCAGCCGCCGCCCGTCCTGTCCCGCCGCCGCCAGCAGCCGCTGTCCCTCCGGCTCCTCCACCGAGTACCAGCGGTACGGCACCTGGTTGCGGGCGAGGAACTCGCGTACGTCCGAGGAGCGCGCCGACCACCGGTGCCCGACCACCTTGGTGCTGGGGCACGGCCGGAAATCGCTGGTCCGCCAGGCCTGCAGCAGGTCGTCCAGGACCGGGTAGAGCTTCTCCTCCGGCGGGTCCCAGGGCTTGAGCAGATAGTGGTCGAGGTCGACCACGTTGATCGCGTCGATCGCCGCGTTGGTGTCCGCGTAGGCGGTCAGCAGCACCCGTCGCGCTCCCGGGTACACGTCGAGAGCCTGCTCCAGGAACTCGATGCCGTTCATCTGCGGCATGCGGTAGTCGGCCAGGATCACCGCCACCAGGTCGCCGCGCAGCTTCAGCTCGCGCAGCGCCTCCAGCGCGGACTCGCCGGACTCGGCGCGCACGATCCGGTACGACTCGCCGTAGCGCCGCCTGAGATCGCGGGCGACGGCACGGGAGACCCCCGGGTCGTCGTCCACGGTCAGGATGACGGTCCGCGCTGTCTCGGCGGCCTGTGTCATGCGTCTCCCCACCCGAGTGTCCTGATCCCACGGGACGGTGTCCTGGGAGCACCGCACCGGTTCCAGGCCATCGTATGTTCGGCCTCCGCGTTCCGCTTGCCCGACGGAGTACGACGCTTGTCCCACAGCGACCAGTGTGCGCGGGCGCCCGGGGGCCGGTGGCACGGCCCGTGCGCCGGAGATCATCATGGAGGTGACCGCCGCCCGACAGCGGGCATCGGCATCACGAGGACCCGGCGACGACGAGGAGGCCCACGGATGACACGCCCGATCACGGCAGGGGTGGACGGCACGGAGGAGAGTCTGGCCGCGCTGGACTGGGCGGCCAGAGAGGCCGTACGCCGGGGGCTGCCGCTGCGCGTGGTGCACGCCTGGCGCTACGCCGAGGCGCTCGCCGCCGCCGACCGGGACACCCAGCAGGGCTGGGTGTCGGAGGGGGTCGCGGAGGCCGTGCGCACGGTCGCCGAGCGTCATCAGGGCCTGGCGGTGACGACCGACGTCGTCGAGGGCGGAGCCGCGCACGCGCTGGCGGAGGCGGCGGCCGGCGCCGAGATGCTGGTGCTCGGCTCGCGCGGGCACGGACCCGTCGTGGGGTTCCTGCTGGGCTCGGTCGGCCAGCAGGTGATCGCGGAGACGTCCCGGCCCGTCGTCCTGGTGCGCGCGGAGGACGAGGCGGCGGCGGAGGCGGCCGGCCGGGACGTCGTGGTCGGCCAGCACGGCGGCCCCGAGGACAGCGCGGAGGCGCTGCGGTTCGCGTTCGAGACGGCGGCGGCCCGCGGCGCGGCCGTCCGGGCCGTCCGGGCGTGGACCCTGCCCCCGGTCTTCGCCTACAGCCCCGGCTCCCTCAAGCTGCTGGACGACGCGGGCGGTCTCGAACCGTACGAGAAGCAGGCGCTGGCGGACGCCCTCCAGCCCTGGCGCGAGCGGTTCCCCGAGGTGCCGGTGGCCGAGCACGTCGAGATGGGCAGCGCGGGCCAGGTGCTGCTGTCGATGGCCGGCCGGGCGCAGCTGATGGTCGTGGGGCGGCGGGCGCGCCGCACGGCCGTCGGCGCCCGGATCGGCTCGGTCGCGCACGGGGTGCTGCACCACGCCGGCTGCCCGGTGGCCGTGGTCCCGCACGAGTGAGCTACTCCGGCTCGGTCGGCTCCAGGGTGGTCCGGGCCCGGGGCAGGATGTTCTCGGTGTAGTCCTTGACGGCGGTGCCGAGACCTATGTCGTGCTGGGCGCGCTCGGACAGGTACCAGCGGTGTTCGAGCAGTTCGTGGTAGATCTCCGCCGGGTCCATGGAGCCCCGCAGCTCCTGCGGCACCGACCGCACGGTGGGCCGGAACACGTCCCGCACCCAGCGGTGGGCCAGCACTTCGGGGCGGGCGGCGAGGGGGTCGCCCGGGGCGTAGTCGTCCTGGGTGGCCATCCAGCTCTCCAGGTCGGTCAGCAGCCGCCGCGCCTGGTTCTCCTCGGTGTCCAGGCCGGTCAGCCGCAGCAGCTGCCGCTGGTGGTGGCCGGCGTCGACGACCTTCGGCACGAAGGTGACCGTGTCGCCGTTGGAGGAGTGCTCGATCTGCATCTCGGCCACGTCGAAACCGAGGTCGTTCAGGCGGCGGATCCGGCGCTCGATGTAGTGGTACTTGCCCGCCGGGTACACCGAGGTGCGGGTCAGCTCCTGCCACAGTCCCCGGTAGCGGGTGCAGATCTCGTGCCCGAACTCGACCGGGTCGACGGACGGGTGCAGCGCGCCGGACGCCTCCAGGTCCAGCAGCTCCCCGCTGATGTTCACCCGGGCCAGGTCCAGGTCGTACTCCCGCTGCCCGGGACTGAGCCGGGGGTGCAGGTCGCCCGTCTCGGCGTCGACCAGATAGGCCGCGTAGGCGCCGGCGTCCCGCCGGAACAGCGTGTTGGACAGCGAGCAGTCCCCCCAGGCGAACCCGGCCAGGTGGAGCCGGACGAGCAGCACGGCCAGGGCGTCCATCAGCCGGTGCATGGTGGCGGGGCGCATGGTCGTCTCGAACATCGACCGGTACGGCAGCGAGCCGCGCAGGTGCCGGGTGACCAGCACCGGCTCCAGCGGGGCCCCCGAGGGGTCGGTGCGGCCGGTGATCACGGCCAGCGGATCGACGGCGGGGATGCCCAGCCGGTCCAGGTCGCGCAGCAGTTCGTACTCGCGCAGCGCGGGCCGTTCGGCCAGTTCCTTGACGGCGATCACCTCGTCGCCGGCGTGCGCGTAGCGCACCACGTGCCGGGAGATGCCGCGGGGGAGCGGCACGAGGTACTCCTCGGGCCACTCCTCCAGCGGCGTGTCCCAGGGCAGGGCGAGGAGGAGAGCGGGGTGCTCCGGGTTCGTGGCACTGATCTGCAAGGCCATGGCCCGAACCCTAAGGCCCCGCCCGCCCCTTCCGGCAGGCGCGGTCCGCTGCGCGGACAGCGGGCTCCGTGTGCGGCCAGGGCCTGTCCGACAATTCCCGACGCGAATGGTCAGACAGGCCTTAGGCGGCGCGGCCGCGGGCCTGTTCTGCCGCGGCCCGCACCGAGCCGCGGTGGAGGGGCCCGTGTCCCGGCAGGAGCGTGTCGCCGTCGAGCGCGCCGATCACGTCCAGGGAGGCCAGTGCCCGCGCGGGCTGGTGGTGGAAGAAGCCGAGCAGCATCTGCGGGCCCTTGACCCGGGAGGTGGCGTGCCCGCTGACCAGGGCGTCCCCGGAGATCACCACGCCCGCGTCGGGCAGATGGTAGACGCAGTGCCCGTCCGTGTGACCCGGGGTGTGCACGGGGACCGGCCGGCCCGGCAGGTCGAGCGGCCCCTCGGCGGGGAACGGCTCGGGCGTGGCGACGGGATAGCTCTGCAGGCCGCCCACGCGCATCACGTGCACGGCCCAGGGCAGGACACCGGGCCGCCAGGCGTTGCGGACCACGTCCGCGATGTCGGCCTGCTGGAGGAACTCGCGACGCGCGTGCGGGACTTCGGCGGGGTGCAGATAGACCGGGGTGTCGTGGGCGGCACGCAGATACTCGGCCGAGCCCAGATGGTCGTTGTGCGCGTGGGTGATCAGGACGGCGGCGACCGCCTCCGGTGAACTGCCCACCGCCGCGAGGGACTCCAGCAGCCCCGCCCGGTCGCCGGGATACCCGGTGTCCACCAGCGTGACGGCGTCGCCGTCCTTGAGGATCACCCAGTTGGTGTTGTGGCCGTGCACCAGGTAGGTGCCGTCGGCGACTTGCTGTACGTCAGCCCGCATGATCTCCCCGAGCTTCGAGCGGCGGATCGTCGGGGACAGCCAACCAGACGGGACGGCGTCGCGCTCACGCGGGCGCCATGGTGCCGGGCGCCGCGCCCGGGACCCGGCGGACGTCAGCGCACGCCCTGCGGCCGGAACTGGATGCTGATGCGCGGTCCGGCGGCCCGGCCGGTCTTGGGGACGCAGTGTTCCCAGGTGCGCTGGCAGGAGCCGCCCATCACGATGAGGTCGCCGTGGCCGAGGGGCCGGCGCAGGGTGCCGCCGCTTCTGCCGGCCGGGCGCAGCAGCAGGTCCCGGGGGGCGCCCACGGAGAGGATCGCCACCATGGTGTCCTGGCGGGCGCCCCGCCCGATGCGGTCCCCGTGCCAGGCCACGCTGTCCCGGCCGTCGCGGTAGAAGCACAGCCCGGCCGTGGTGAACGGCTCGCCCAGCTCCTCGGCGTAGTGCCGGGACAGGGCGGCGCGGGCCTCGTCCAGCACCGGGTGGGGGAGCGGGTCCGGTGCCCCGTAGTAGGCCAGCAGGCGCGGCACGGCGACCACGTTGTCGTACATCTTGCGATGCTCCGCCCGCCAGGGCACGTCCGCCGCCAGCCGTTCGAACAGGGCGTCGGCCCCGCTCAGCCAGCCCGGCAGGACGTCGATCCAGGCGCCCGCGCTCAGCCCGGTCCGGCGCAGCCCGCCGAGCGGGCCGAGCCGCAGCTCGTCGGTCTGGTCGAACAGGGAGCCCTGAAGGTGCGTGGCCATGAGCCCACCCTACTCCTTAATCGAAAATACGTTCCATTCGTTGGTCCGGTACCCGCGACCGGTGCACGGGGCTTTCGATACATCGGTGTATCCGATACGTTCGTGTATCGAAAGGGGGGCCCGTGCCGATGGAACCCACGCAGGACACACCCCCGCGCGTCACGCGGCGCCGGGTCCGCACCCGTGCCCGGCTGCTCGACGCCGCGTTCGCGGTGTTCGCGGCCAAGGGCTTCGGACGGGTCTCCATCGAGGAGGTCTGCGAGGCGGCCGGGTACAGCCGGGGCGCCTTCTACTCGAACTTCGCCACCCTGGACGAGCTGTTCTTCGCCCTGTACCAGGAGCGCGCCGACCTCATCGCCGCCCAGGTCGCCGACGCGCTCGCCCAGGACGGTCCCGACCTGGACGTGCCCGCCTCCGTGGACCGGGTCACCGAGGTGCTGCTGCTCGACGTGGACTGGCTGCTGGTGAAGACCGACTTCCTGGTCCACGCGGCCCGCGACCCGGCCGTCGCGGGAGCCCTCCTCGACCACCGCGCCCGGCTCCGGCGGGCCATCGCCGACCGGCTCTCCCGGGCCCGGGGACACACCGCGCTGCCCGCCGTGCTGGGCGACGCCGACGGCGCGGCACACGCCGTGGTCGCCGCGTACGACGGGGTCACCACCCAACTGCTGCTGGACAGGGACGTCACGGCCGCCCGGGCCTGGCTGGGGCAGCTGCTCACCGCGCTGCTCACGGACGGCAGCCGCACCCCCGCATGAGCACGGCCGTACGAGCACCGTCAGGAAGGACACACTCGCCCATGGACGCGGACGTCATCGTCGTCGGAGCCGGTCTCGCCGGCCTGGTCGCGGCGCACGAACTCACCAGCCGGGGCCGCCGGGTGGCCCTGGTCGACCAGGAGAACGCCGCCGATCTCGGCGGCCAGGCGTTCTGGTCCTTCGGCGGGCTCTTCCTCGTCGACTCGCCCGAGCAGCGCCGCCTCGGCATCAAGGACTCCTTCGCTCTGGCCTGGAACGACTGGCAGGGCAGCGCACAGTTCGACCGGCTCGCCGACGAGGACTCCTGGGCGGTGCGCTGGGCCCGCGCCTACGTCGAGTTCGCGGCCGGCGAGAAGCGCTCCTGGCTCCAGGGGCACGGCATCGAGCTGCTGCCCACCGTCGGCTGGGCGGAACGCGGCGATCTGCGGGGAGACGGGCACGGCAACTCGGTGCCCCGCTTCCACATCGCCTGGGGCACCGGCACCGGCGTGGTGGAACCCTTCGTGCGGTACGCCCGCCAGGCCGCCCGGGACGGACTGCTCACCTTCCACCACCGCCACCGGGTGGACGAGCTGATCGTCGAGGACGGCACGGCACGCGGCGTGCGCGGCACCCTCCTCGCCCCCGACGACTCCCCGCGCGGCGCCCCCTCCGGCCGCGACCGCGTCGGCGACTTCGAACTCACCGCCCAGGCCGTCGTCGTGACCACCGGCGGCATCGGCGCCGACCACGACATCGTCCGCCGCCACTGGCCCGAGCGGCTCGGCACGCCCCCCGCCGAGATGGTCACCGGCGTCCCCGCCTACGTCGACGGCCGCATGCTCGACATCAGCGCCGAGGCCGGCGTGCGGCTGGTGAACCGCGACCGCATGTGGCACTACACCGAGGGCCTGCAGAACTGGAGCCCCGTCTGGCCCGGCCACGGCATCCGCATCCTGCCCGGCCCCTCCTCCGTCTGGCTGGACGCGCTCGGCCGCCGGCTGCCCGACCCCTGCCTGCCCGGCTACGACACCCTGAACACCCTCAGGTACCTGCGCACCACCGAGGACATCGCGCGGTACGACCACTCCTGGTTCATCCTCACCCGGAAGATCGTCGAGAAGGAGTTCGCGCTCTCCGGCTCCGAGCAGAACCCCGACATCACCGCCAAGGACCGCAAGGCCGTGCTGCGCGACCGGCTGCTCGGCAAGGGGGCCCCGGCACCCGTGCGGGCCTTCCTCGACAAGGGCGCCGACTTCGTCACCGCGGGCAGCCTGGAGCAGCTGGTCGAGAGGATGAACGGCCTCACCGGCGAGCCGCTGCTGGACGCGGCCGGGGTACGGCGCCAGATCGAGGCCCGCGACCTGCAGATCGCCAACCCCTACAGCAAGGACTCCCAGATCCAGGGCATCCGCAACGCCCGCCGCTACATCGGCGACCGGCTCGGCCGGGTCGCCGCCCCGCACCGCCTCCTCGACCCGGCCGCGGGCCCCCTCATCGGGGTCCGGCTGCACGTGCTCACCCGCAAGACCCTCGGCGGCATCCAGACCGACCTGGACTCCCGGGCCCTCGGCGCCGACGGCACACCGATCGAGGGACTGTACGCGGCGGGCGAGGTGGCCGGCTTCGGCGGCGGCGGTGTCCACGGCTACAACGCGCTGGAGGGCACGTTCCTCGGCGGCTGCCTCTTCTCGGGCCGGGCCGCGGGACGTGCGGCGGCGCGGCAGACGGCCTGACCCTTCAGCTCGTCAGCAGCTCCGCCAGCACGGTCGCGTGGCTCTGCTCCGGCTTCTTCGAGGCCGTCAGCAGGGTCACCTGCCCCTCACGGACCGACGTGCGCAGGCCGTCGAGCACTTCGGCGGCCTCCGGCGCGTCGAGTTCCGCCTCGTAGCGCCGGCGGAACTCGTCGTAGGAGCCCTCGCCCGAGTGGTACCACGTGCGCAGCTCGCTCGACGGCGTCAGCCCCTTCGGCCACTCGTCCACCCGCGCCGCGTCCTTGGCGAGGCCCCGCGGCCACAACCGGTCGACCAGCACGCGCAAGCCGTCGTCGGACTCGGGCGGTTCGTAGATCCGGCGCACGCGCACGCTCACGGTCAGGCCCTTCGGGGTCGGGGGACGGTGCTGCGAGCGTACTGCGGCACTCCCCGCCGAGCCGGCGGCGACGCGGAGTGACTTGACCGGAAGAAGAGGGAAAACGGGCCCGCACCCCGCCTAGTCTGACGGCCAGTCGATCATCGCCCAGTCCCGGAGGAGCGCACGTGACGCCGCCCCGCAGACAGTCCGCCCGACACCGTACCGCCGTGCTCGCCACCGTCCCCGCCGCCGTGGCCGCGCTGCTGGGCGCCGCCGCACCCACGGCGCCCGGCACCGGCGCGCCCGGCGCGGGCGACCCGTACTTCCCGCTCAGCGGCAACGGCGGCTACGACGTACGCCATTACGACCTGACGCTCCGCTACGACACCACCTCGCGCCGGCTGGACGCCACGGCGGTCCTCAGCGCCCGCGCCACCCAGCGGCTCACCCGGTTCGACCTCGACCTGAAGGGCCTGAAGGTCAGCGCCGTCACCGTCGACCGCACCCCGGCCGCCTTCCGGCGCGACGGCCAGGAACTCGTCGTCACCCCGCGGCACGCCCTGAAGGCGGGACACGAGTTCCGCGTCGCCGTCGCCTACCACGGCACCCCGAAGCCGGTCACCGACCCCGACGGATCGGCCGACGGCTGGATCCCCACCGACGACGGCGCGTTCGTCGCGGGCGAGCCCCAGGGCCCGATGACCTGGTTCCCGGTCAACGGCCACCCCAAGGACAAGGCGTCGTACGACTTCACGATCACCGTGCCGAAGGGACGCACCGCCGTCGCCAACGGCGTTCTCCTCGGACAGCGCACCGCCCACGGGCGGACCACCTTCCGCTGGCGCGAGACCCAGCCCATGGCCGCCTACCTGGCCACCGCCACCATCGGCACGTTCCGGGTCGAGCAGTACACCACCCGCGACGGCGTCCAGGTCTACAACGCCGTGGACGCCCGCGAGGCGCGCGCCGCCGGACCCGTACTGAAGAAGCTGCCCTCGGTGCTGGAGTGGGAGAGCAAGCTGTTCGGGCCCTACCCCTTCCGGGCCGCCGGCGCGATCGTCGACCACGCCCCGGACGTCGGCTACGCCCTGGAGACCCAGACCCGGCCCGTCTACGACCGCGCGCCCGACCTCGGCACCCTCGTCCACGAGAGCGCCCACCAGTGGTTCGGGGACTCCGTCTCGCTCACGGCCTGGAAGGACATCTGGCTCAACGAGGGCTTCGCCACCTACGCCGAGTGGCTCTACGACGAGCAGCACGGCGGCCGGAGCGCCCAGCAGAGCTTCGACGCCCTCTACGCCCGGCCCGCGAGCGACGGCCTGTGGGCCTACCCGCCCGGCGACCCGGGCAGCGGTGCCCGCATCTTCGGCACCCCCGTGTACGCGCGCGGCGCGATGGCCCTGCACGAGCTGCGCCGGACCGTCGGCGACCGCGACTTCTTCCGCATCCTGCGCGCCTGGGCGGACGGCCACCGCGGCGGCCACGGCACGACGGCACAGTTCGTCAGGCTTGCCGAGGAGAAGTCGGGGAAGCAGCTGAAGGAGCTGTTCCACACCTGGCTGTACACGCGGGGCAAGCCGAACAGCGCCTGATTTCTAACCGATTCCGAACAACTGTCGGCCAAGGTCGACCCATGATCCAACGCAGAACCGCCGTCGCACTCGTCGCCTCCCCGCTGCTGCTCACCGGCTGCGGCGGCGGGGCCGAGGCGACCGGGCACCGGACGCCGGCCCGCCGGCCGGCGCCGGCGCCCACCCCCGGGACATCCGGCTCGGGGACATCCACCCCGCCGGCACCACGGGGCATACCCGGCCTCGGTCCCGAGCGGTCCGCGGCGATACCCGAGCGCTGCGAACAGGCCGTCGTCGTCACCGGGCGCGGCCGGAACTCTCCGCGCTGCACGGTCGTGCTGCACCGGCGCACCGCCACCGGCTGGCAGACGGGTGCCGTCTGGCCCGCGCACAACGCGCTGCGCGGCTGGAGCCCCCACCACATGGCCGGCGACCTGCGCTCCCCGCTCGGCGTCTACACCCTCTCGGACGCCGGCGGCCTGCTCCCGGACCCCGGCAGCAGGCTCCCGTACCACCACGCCCGCGGATTCCGCTCGCCCGGCACCGGCTTCGAGGGCGAACCCCTGGAGGGTTCCTTCGACTACGTCGTCGCCATCGACTACAACCGTGAGCCGGGCACCTCGCCGCTGGACTGGACCCGCCCCCTCGGCCCGGAGCGCGGCGGGGGAGTGTGGCTGCACGTCGACCACGGCGGACCGACCCACGGCTGCGTCAGCGTGGCCAAGGCCCACATGAAGGACCTTCTGCGCACCCTCGACCCCGGCCGGCATCCGGTCGTCGTCATGGGGTACGCCGACTGGCTCGGACGCTGAGCGGCTTAGGATCCGAACTCGTGTGCGCACATGTACTGGTCGCCGAGGACGACGAGAAGCAGGCCGAACTCATCCGGCGCTCGCTGCTGGCCGAGGGCCACACCGCCACGGTGGTGCACGACGGCGCGGCGGCGCTCGACGCGGCCCGCCGCCTGCGGCCCGACCTGCTCGTCCTGGACCTGATGCTCCCGGTCGTCGACGGCTTCGGCGTGTGCCGGACCCTGCGCGGCGGCACGGAGAACCCCGACATCCCCGTGGTGATGCTCACCGCCCGCGCCGCCGAGGACGACGTGCTGCTCGGACTCGAACTCGGCGCCGACGACTACCTCACCAAGCCGTACAGCCCGCGCGAGCTGATGGCCCGTATCCGTACCGTCCTGCGGCGCAGCGGGCGGGGCGCCGGCCCCCGGGGCGAGGACCCCGTCGTGCGGGCCGCCGGGATCAGCGTCGACCCCGTACGGCACGAGGTGCGCTGCGACGGCGCACCGGTGGAGTGCACGCCGGCCGAGTTCCAGATCCTGCTGGCCATGGCCGGAGAGCCGGAGCGGGTCTTCACCCGGCGGCAACTGCTCCAGTGCACGCGGGGCTTCGACCGGGCCTCCACCGAGCGGGCCGTCGACGTGCACATCATGAACCTGCGCCGCAAGGTCGAGGCCGACCCGCGGCGCCCGGTGCGGCTGCTGACCGTGTTCGGCGTCGGCTACAAGCTGAGCGGGGCCCGGCCGTGAGGCGCCGGCGCTCCGGGCCCGACGGGCGGGCGGCCGGGCGGCAGCGCGCCCCCCGAGCGGGCCGGGCCGCGCCCGTGAAGCGCCGGATCCCGCTGCGCAAGCGCCTGCTCGTCCGGCTGCTGTCCGTCTCCGCGCTGATCGCCGTCTGCTCGGTGGCGGCCACCGCCTGGCTCGCGGTGACCACCACCACCAGCGCCCTCAAGGAGGAGCAGGGCCAGGACCTGGCCGCCGACAACCGCATCCTCGCCCGGCTCAGCGGCTACGCGGCCACCCACCCCGACTGGGCGGGGGTGCGGGGCACCGTCCGTGAGCTGGCCGCCCGCACCGGACGCCGGATCGCCCTCACCACCGCCGACCGCACCTTCGTCGCCGACTCCGCGCCCCGCGGCACCCCCCTGCCGCCCCGGTCCGCCGCCACCGTCGACCCGCTGCGCACCGACACCTACACCGAGACCGGCGCGCAGCTCAGCGGCATCGACCCCCGCGTGGTGGGCCCCTACCGGCTCCCGGCGAAGGAACGCGCCAAGCTCGACGTCCTGGCCGCCAGGCGCAAGCGGTGCTACGCGCGCTACGGCCTCCAGTCCACGGTCGTCCGGATCACGAGCGGACGGCCCGTCGTCACCACGCCGGACGACACCGACCCGGCCGACTACGGGGCGTCGGCGTGCGAGGACGGGCGGCTCAACACCCCGACCCCCACCGAGCAGGTGGCCATCGACGCGCTGTCGGAACTCGTCCGGCCCTGCCTGCGACAGGCCGGTCTGCACCTCGGCGGACGGCTGTTCCTCACCTTCGACCCCACCGGCAAGGACCCGTTCGGCGGCGGATACCTGCTCAAGTACTCCAAGGTCGCCACCGGTGAGGCCGCGAAGAACGCCGAGCGCTGCGTCCAGACCGCCCGCCGCACGCAGCTGGAGCCCTACGCCGCTCCGGTGGCCGAGCTGTTCCTCGGCATCGGCGACCAGAACCCGGCCCGCTTCGACATGTCACCGGCCAACAAGGCCAAGGTGTTCGGCGTGGCCGGCCTGGTCCTCGCCGTCACCGTCGCCGTCACCGCCGTCGTCGCCGTCCGGCTGGTCCGGCCGCTGCGCGCGCTGACCCTGGCCGCGCAGCAGCCGCCCGAACTGCATGTCCGCGTGCCGGTGACCACCCGGGACGAGACGGGGATCCTCGCCGAGGCGTTCAACGACCTGACCGAGCGGCGCGCGCGGCTGGAGACCCAGCGCAAGGCCATGGTCAGCGACATCGCGCACGAGCTGCGCAGCCCGCTCACCAACATCCGGGGCTGGCTGGAGGTGGTCCGCGACGGCGTCGTCGATCCCGCCCCGGCGCTGCTCGACTCCCTGCACGAAGAGGCGCTGGTCCTCCAGCGGATCATCGACGACCTCCAGGACCTCGCCGCGGCCGACGCCGGCACCCTGCGCCTGCACCCCGAACCGCTGCGGGCCGGCGACCTCCTCGACCAGGTCGCCGCCGCCCATCGCGTCGCCGCCGACGCCGCCGGGGTCGCCCTGCGCACCGAGGCCGGCGCCGCGGCCTGGCTGGACGCCGACCCGGTGCGGATGCGGCAGGCCCTCGGGAACCTGGTCTCCAACGCGCTGCGGCACACCCCCGCCGACGGCACCGTGACGCTCACCGCCGGCCGGGACGGCGACGACGTGGTGTTCACGGTCGCCGACACCGGCGCGGGCATCGCGCCCGAGGATCTGCCGCACGTCTTCGAGCGGTTCTGGCGGGCGGAGAAGTCCCGCAGCCGCCGAACCGGCGGCAGCGGCCTGGGCCTGCCGATCGTCCGCCACCTGGTGGCCGCGCACGGCGGCACGGCCGGGGTCATGAGCGAGCCGGGGGCGGGCGCGGTGTTCACCCTGCGCCTGCCGGCCGTGCCGCCGCCCGCCGAGGAGCCCTGACCGCGCAGCGCCCCGGTCCGGCTTCCCGGCGTGCGCCGGGGATGCTCCGGTCACGCCCGCGCGGTACCCGGAGGCCGGACCCCCGGCATTCCCGGTCGTGCCCCCGCACGCCGAGGGGGCCGCCGAGGGCCCCCACGCGCGTCAGCCGGAGCGAGGCCGGGAGCGGGCGCGGCGCCGCAGCGCCCGGCGCTCCAACTCGGTCGTACCACCCCAGATGCCGATGCTCTGGCCCGTGTCCAGCGCCCAGTCCAGGCACTGTTCGCGGACCGGGCAGCGTCCGCACACCTCCTTGGCGTGCCGGGCCTGCACCTGAGCGGGTCCCGTACTGCCGATCGGGAAGAACAGGTCGGGGTCCTCGTGGCGGCACGCGGCGTGGCCGCGCCAGTTCTCCATCACAGTCTCCTGGATCGCATCGAAGTCGTCCGTACCTCGCCGCACGCGGTGCGTCCGCGTGCTCCGCATTCGGGTCACCGGTCGGAGCGGCATGAAACAGCGCAACCCGCGGCGGATCGGATGACGACCGCCGACCGGCCGGGCCGGGGCCGCGGACCGCGCGGGACCGCGAGCGGCCGACAGGCCGGAGGACGGGGCGAGGAGAGCGCCGGGCCGGCCGAACCGGGCACCGGTGGCGGGAGGTTCGGGCAGGCCGGCGGCGCGCCCGGCGGCTGCCGCGCCACCGCGGGGCACCGTACCGCGCGTTGGTCGGCCGGGCGTCCGGCGCGCGCCGGGCCGCTCAGCGGCGCAGTGTCCGTGCCGCGGTCGCGGACACCGCGTCGGCCAGGGCCGCCAGCGCGGGGGAGTCGAGCTTCCACTGCTGCCAGTGGAGCGCGACGTCCATCCACTCGCCGGGGGCCAGCACCACCAGCCGCCCCCGCTCCAGCAGCGGTCCTGCCTGCACCTCCGGCACCATGCCCCAGCCGAGCCCCGCCGCGACCGTGTCCAGGAACCCTTCCGAGGTGGGCACATGGTGCCGGAAGGGGCCGGCCGGACCGCGGCCGAGCCGGCGGACGAAGCCGTCCTGGAAGTCGTCCTTGCGGTCGAAGACCACGACGGGCGCCCGGGGCAGCGCCTCCGGCAGGGGCCGCCCCGTGAGATGGACCGCGGCGAACTCGGGCGAGGCCACCGGCAGATAGCGCATCCGGCCGAGCGGACGGACCGTGCAGCCCGGCACCGGGTCCGGCGAGGAGGTCACCGCCGCCATCACCAGCCCCTCCCTAAGCAGCGCCGCCGTGTGGTCCTCGTCCTCCCGGTGCAGTTCGAAGCAGAGGCCCGCCACCCGGTTCAGGGCCGGCAGGAACCAGGTCGCCAGCGAGTCCGCGTTCACCGCGACCGACACCCGCGTCGGCTCCCCGGTGCCGTTCAGCCCCAGCTCGCCCCAGGCGTCCCGCTCCAGCCGGGCGAGCTGCCGCGCGAACCGCACCAGCACCGCCCCGGACTCCGTGGGCCGCACCGGTTTCGTGCGCTGGAGCAGCACCCGGCCGGTGCGCTCCTCCAGGGCCCTGACGCGCTGGCTGACCGCGGACGGCGTCACGTGCAGCACGGCGGCGGCCGCGTCGAAGGTGCCCTCGTCCACCACGGCCAGCAGGGTCCGCACCTGGTCCAGGGGAAGCTCTGACATCACGAGCGCTAAGGGTACGTAAAAATCCTTAGCTGTACTTGTGATGTAAACCTTCCTAGCGTCGGGGGCATGAACCATGCCCTGACCGCCGCCGTGTCCGGATTCGGCACCGGCCTCTCCCTCATCGTCGCCATCGGCGCCCAGAACGCCTTCGTCCTCCGGCAGGGGGCGCGCCGGGACGCCGTCCTCGCCGTGGTCGGCATCTGCGCCCTGTCCGACGCGGTGCTCATCGCGCTCGGCGTCGGCGGGGTCGGCGCGGTGGTGGTGGCCTGGCCGGGCGCGCTCCGGGCGATCGGGATTGTCGGGGGCGCCTTCCTGCTCTGCTACGGCGCCCTGGCCGCCCGGCGCGTCCTGCGGCCCGGCACCGGGCTGCGCACGGAGGGCGAGGCGCCCGGCTCGCGCCGCCGGGCGGTACTCACCTGCCTGGCGCTGACCTGGCTCAATCCGCACGTCTATCTCGACACCGTGTTTCTGCTGGGCTCGCTGGCGGCCGACCGGGGCCCGCTGCGCTGGACCTTCGGGCTCGGCGCCGCGGTCGCCAGCCTGTGCTGGTTCGCCGCGCTGGGCTTCGGCGCCCGGCTGCTCGGCCGGTTCCTGGCGCGGCCCGGCGCCTGGCGGGTCCTGGACGGCCTGGTCGCCGTCACCATGCTGGCCCTGGGGGTGACCCTGGTCGCCGGCTCCTGACGCGAACCCGTTCGGCGCGCACCGGAGTTCCTGAGACAGTTAGGCTCTCGAAGCGAAAAGATGTAACGAGCAACCAGGACATCCGTGGACACGAGCGAGAGCAGCAGCACCGAGACCGACACCGCCGTGCCGGAGGCCGGGGCCCCGCCCCGGCGCGGCTGGCGGCGCTGGGCGATGGACACCCGTCCCCTGCGCATCCCCGCCTACCGGCGCCTGTGGTCGTCGACCGTCGTCACCGCCGTCGGCAGTCAGCTCACCGCCGTCGCCGTACCCAAGCAGATCTACGACATCACCCACTCCTCGGCCTGGGTCGGCTACGCGAGCCTGGCCGGCCTCGTGCCCATGGTCGTCTTCGCGCTGTGGGGCGGGGCGGTCGCCGACACCGTGGACCGCCGCAAGCTGCTGCTGGTCACCAACGGCGGCATCGCGGTGACCTCGCTGCTGTTCTGGGCGCAGGCCGCCACCGGTCTGGACTCCGTCGTCGTGCTGATGGTCCTGCTCGCGCTCCAGCAGGCGTTCTTCGGGCTCAATTCGCCCGCACGCACCGCCTCCATCGCCCGCCTGGTCCCCGCGGAGCAGCTGCCCGCGGCCAACGCGCTGGGCTCGACGGTGATGCAGACGGGACTGGTGGCCGGACCGCTGCTGGCCGGCGTGCTCATCCCGGTCATCGGGCTGCCCGAGCTGTATCTGATCGACGCGCTGGCGCTGTGCGTGACCGTGTGGGCCGTCCACCGGCTGCCCGCGCTGCCGCCGCTCGGCCAGGGCGCCGCCCGCCGGGCCGGGGTGCGGGAGATAGCGGCCGGGTTCCAGTACATATCCCGGCACAAGGTGCTGCTGCTGTCCTTCCTCGCCGACATCGTCGCCATGGTGCTCGGCATGCCCCGCGCCCTGTTCCCGCAGCTGGCGGCGCAGACGTACGGCTCCTACGGCGAGGGTCTCGCGCTCGGCGTACTGTTCGCGGGCATCCCGGTCGGCGCGGTGCTCGGCGGACTGTTCTCCGGCGTGTTCTCGCGGGCCCGCCGGCACGGCGTGATGGTCGTCGGGGCGGTCGTCGCCTGGGGTGCGGCCATCGCGGGGTTCGGGCTGAGCGGGAACCTCTGGGTCGCCGCGGCCTTCCTCGCCGTGGCCGGAGTCGCGGACATGGTCTCGATGGTGTTCCGCGGCGCGATCCTGCTGTCGGCGGCCACCGACGAGATGCGCGGCCGGATGCAGGGGGTGTTCACGGTGGTCGTCGCGGGCGGACCGCGCCTGGCCGACGTCCTGCACGGCACCGCGGGCTCGGCGTTCGGCCCGCGGGCCGCCGTCGCGGGCGGCGGCGCCCTGGTCGTCGTGGTGATGCTGGCCCTGGCCTGCGCCGTCCCGGCACTGCGCCGCTACCGCGTCTGACGGCCTACAGCGGTCCCCGCCCCCGGCGCAGCGCGTACTGGTCCATCAGCTTGCCGCGGGTCGTCTCCAGCCGGTGGGCGAGGATCTCGGCCACCGTGCGCACCAGCGAGAGCCCGAGCAGCGGGTCCTCCACGCACAGCGCCAGCACCGAGGGCCCGTCGAACTCGTAGGCCCGTACGTTGCTGAAGGCCACCGCGCCGAAGTCCCACGCGTACGGCGGGAACAGCCAGGACCAGCCGAGCAGGTCGCCCGCGCCGAGCGTGGCCACGGTCACCCGTTGGCGGGAGGTGACCTGCTGGTCCAGATGGACCGCGCCCGAGCGGATCACCCAGAACCGGTCGGCGGTGCCGCCCGCCTCGAAGATCCGGGTGTCCTCGGGGAAGGAGATCTCCTTGGCCAGCTCCATCAGGCGCTCGCGCTGCGCCTGGGGCAGGGCGGTGAGCAGTTTGATCGCTTTGGTCATGGCGCGGGGCTCCTCGCCGGCGGCGGTTGCGGTTCGGGGGCTGTGCTACAAGCCCATTTCAGCCGCTGCCGCCCCGCCGGGCACGTCGAAGGAAGCGGAATCCCGTGCTCGTGTCGCGCTCCGGGCAGTGAAAAGCCCTGGCTGGACGGGGGAAGCCAGCCAGGGCCGTGTGTGGGTGACGCGGGGAGGGGGGCCAGGACGGTTCCGCGCCGCTCCGGCATCACGTATGTATGAACGATAAACCATCCGCTGTACTTTTGGGTAACCGAAAGAGGGTCAAGTGACCCGTTTCACTCCTTCTGCCCGCATCGGCCCCCCGCCCGGGCGCACGATGTCCTCCAGCACCAGCAGCACCGCCTCATAGGCCCGGGCCCGGTCCGCGGCCTCCCGCGACCCTTCCGGGTCCGTCGCCGCCAGGCTCTGCGCCCGCTCCCGCCAGGCACGCTCCTCGTCGGCCGCACGCTCCCGGCCCCGCCGGATCCGCCGCAACAACTCGTCCGCGTCCACGACATCGGTCATACCGGCCGGGTACCCGCCAGGTCCCCGGTGATGACACCGGCACCGAGGGTGTTTGACGGGGCTTCAAGGGGTGAGCCGAAGAAGAGAAGAGCACACCGCAATCCGGGCCTCGTCCAAGGAGGAAAGGATGCACCACAAGCACCGGACCAGCTCCTCCGCCACCCTCCGGGAGGTGCGCCCGCCGGCGCCGTTCCGGCCGGCCGAGGCCCGCAGAACCGTCGAGCGCGTGGTGACCGAGCAGTGCCGTGCCCGCGCCCTGCCCTGCGCGCCCGAGACGGTGGCGGACGCCCTGCTGGTCACCTCGGAACTCACCACCAACGCCCTGCTGCACGGAGGCGGCATCACCGGCTTCGACGTCGGCGTGGACTCCGGCGGCGTCCGGGTCTCGGTGAGCGACCGCAGCGGTGAACTCCCGGTGGCCTCTCCCGCCGAGGACGAACGCGGCCGTACCCGTCCCGGCGGCCGTGGCTGGCCCATCGTCTGCCGGCTGGCCCGGGACGTCCGGGTGGCCGAGCTGCCCTGCGGCGGCAAGTGCATCACGGCCGTCGTACCGCTGCACTGAAGCGGTCCTCGAAGTTCCGGTCGGCGGTGTTTGCGGGTGTGGCCGGGGGGCAGACGGAATCTCGTGCTTCGGACCGGAGGCGCTCGCCCAGCGGGAGACATCCTGGCTGCCTGGGCCCCCTCCTGGCGGGTCCGGCGGCGCTCTCGCGGCGAAACCCCTGACACCACCGTTCGGGCCAGAACCCGGAAATCCTAGTTCCGGCTGTGCCCTGAAACCACGTTCAGGAGCGATTGCGCATGCTGACCGACCTGCCGACAAGCCGCCCCGGCACGACCGCGGACACCGCCGCCGCGGCGCCCCCGCGGCGCAACCACGACGACGCCCCCGACACCGCGGAGCTGTTCGCCCGGCTGGCGGACCTGGACGAGGGCCCCGAGCGGGACGCCGTGCGCGATGAACTCGTCACCGCCTGGCTGCCCATGGCCCACCGGATCGCCGGCCGGTTCCGCGACCGCGGTGAGTCCGTCGAGGACCTGCGCCAGGTGGCCGCGCTCGGGCTGGTGAAGGCCATCGACCGCTTCGATCCGTCCCGCGGGGCGTTCGAGAGCTACGCGGTGCCCACCATCACCGGAGAGGTGAAGCGGCACTTCCGCGACCGGATGTGGGCGCTGAGGGTGCCGCGCCGGGTGCAAGAACTGCGCAACCGGGTGCGGGTGGCCCGGCGTGAACTCACCCAGAACCCCGGCAGCCCCGAACCCTCCGTCGCCGACCTCGCGGCCCACACCGGCCTCACCGAGGAAGAGGTGAACGCCGGGCTGGAGGCGCTGGAGAGCTTCAGCACCCTGTCGCTGGACGCGGAGCTGTCCTCCGGCGACGACGGCTACAGCCTCGCCGACACCCTCGGCGCCGCGGACAGCTCCTACGACACCGTGGTCGACCGCGAGGCGGCCAAGGAAGGGCTGCGCCGGCTGCCCGAGAGGGAGCGGGCCATCCTCTACATGCGCTTCTTCGAGGACATGACCCAGAGCCGCATCGCCGACCGGCTCGGCATCTCCCAGATGCACGTCTCCCGGCTGATCAGCCGCAGCTGCGCCCGCGTCCGCGACGAGGTGCTCGGCAGCCGGCGCCCGGGCACCGAACAGCGGTGAGCCCTCACCGCCGGGGCTGCGCGGGACCGCCGGCCACGCCCAGCGGGCGGGCCAGGCCCGAGACCGCCTCGTCCAGCCGTTGCAGATGGCGCAGCACCCGGTCGGTCACCCGGCCGTAGCGCGGGGTGCGCAGGGTGCCCGGCTCCAGCATCGACGCGATGCTGGGACCGGTCTCGATCCCGGCCGTGGAACTCGGGTCCGCGACATGCGCCGAGATCGCCTCGATGTTGTGCACGATCCGCGCGCACGCCCCGCGCAGCCGCGGATCCGCCGCGATCGACGGATGCGTCGGCAGCAGCTCGGCCGTGGCCGCGAGAGAGCGCCCGTGGTACGCGCAGGTCTCCAGCAGCGCCACCACGTACCGGGCCGTGTTCCGGCGCGAGCGCAGCGGTGTGATCGGATGGGTCAGCGGCTGGGTGGCCGCCCGCAGGTCGGCCAGCGCCTGGTCCAGCTCGCGCGCCTGCTCCACCAGGTCCCCGCCCGCCCCGCCGCTCAGCTGGTCGACGGCGCCCCGGGTGACGTCGGCGAGCCGGTCGAGGACCGCGCCGAGGAGGTCGTTGGTCCGGCGGTCGGTGTGGATCGGCAGCACCACCGCGGCCGCGATCACCCCGCAGGCCGCGCCGAGCGCCGTCTCCTCCACCCGCAGCACCAGCACCGACAGGCTGTACGTGTTCAGCAAGGTGTACAGCAGTCCCAGCATCGCCGTGACGAAGAACGACATGAGCGTGTATGACAGGGGCGCGGTGTAGAACATCGCGAAGACGAACAGCAGCACCAGCGCGAACGCGGTCCAGGTGTGGGGCCCGACCAGCCCGGCGAGCACGATGCCGGCCACCACGCCGAGCACCGTGCCCAGCAGCCGCCGGTAGCCCTTCACCAGGATCTCGCCGGTGGAGGCGGTGTTGATGAACACGATCCAGCAGGTCAGCACCGCCCAGTACCAGCGCTGGCTGGACAGCAGCTCGCCGCCGACGATGGCCAGCGAGGAGCCGACGGCCACCTGGACCGCGGCCCGGGTGGTGGGCCGCTTCAGACCGGACGGCTCCGCCTCCTCCGGCTCGTTCTCCTCGCTGACCTCGATCGCGGCGTCCTCGGCGTCCAGCTCCTCGCGCGAGCGGGCGGTCGCCGGGGAGTCGTCGGACTCGTCCTGCGGCCCGTCCAGCGCGAGCCGCAGACCCAGCGCGGCCCGGGCGGCCTCGCCCAGACCACGGAAGACGTCCTGCACGGCCGGGGCCGCCGCGGGCAGGTTCTCCTCCTCGCGGTAGCCCAGCAGCCGGTTCCGCACCTGGGCGAGCGCCGTCCCCGACGCCTCGCCGGCCGGCCGCAGCATCAGCAGCCGCAGCGCCTGGAGGTCCCGGCGCAGCGCGGCCGTCGCCTCGTCCCGCACCGGCAGCTCGCCGCCGGAGGGCAGCGGGGCGCCCGGCAGATGCAGGGTCAGGGTGTCGGTCCGTTCGGCGCTGCGCGCGGTGAGCAGCAGCAGGCCGAGCCGCTCGGCGGCGATCTCGGCGTCCGCGATCCGGCGCTGGAGCAGCCGTGCCACGGCCGGGTCCGAGGTGCCGTCCTCCAGCCGTCCCTGGATCAGCAGCGCCGTCTCGTGCAGCCGCGCGGTGCCCTCGCGCAGGTCCTCCAGCACCTTCTCGGCGTCGTCGGGGCCCGCGTCCAGCAACGCGGTCTGGACGGCGAGCAACTGGGCGAGCCGGGCGCGGAAGGCCCGCCGCAGCCGGTCCAGGATGCCCGCCGGGGTCTGCGGCAGCAGCAGGAACCGGGCGGCGGCGCTGCACGCGAAGGCCACGCAGACGACGCCGAACAGCGCGGGCAGCGCGGACGTCGTCGCGCGCACGAACAGGGAGAGGAAGTAGACCTGGAAGCCGATCAGCCCCAGCGCCGTGCCCCGGTCGCCGAACCGGCGGCCGTAGACGGCGCAGAAGATGAGGCCCACGAAGAACAGGTCCCCGAGGACGACCCGCTGGTGGAGCAGCGCCCCCAGCGACACCGAGGCCAGCGCCACCGGCAGGCCGAGCGCGAGCGTCACGGCCTGCGGGCCGGGCTGCTTCTCCCGGACGGCGAAGGTGGCGGCCATCGCCGCGATGGCCCCGGCGACCAGCTGGGGCACCGGGACCCGAAGGGCCGCGAGGACGGCGAGGGTGAGGGCGATGGCGGTGACCGTGCGCAGTCCCGCGGTGAGCCGGAGCAGCCCTGGGTCCGACGCCGCGAGCCGGTCCCACATCCGTACCCGTCCCGACCGTCCCGCTGCCCTCACGCCGCCGCGCTCTCTCCCGTGCCAGAAATCGATCTACGACCCAGCATCGCACGCGGGTCCGGACTGCCTGTCCTCGGCCAGCGTGACGGCCACCAGGGCGTTGGCGTGTCCGTGCCCGAGCCCGTGCTCGGACTTCAGCCAGCCGACCAGCTCCATGTGCTTCTCCAGCGGCGAGGAGCGGATCAGCTCCTGCCACTCGCCGATCGGACGGCCGTACTTCTTCTCGATCGAGGGGAAGTAGCTCGCCGGGCCCTTCACGGTCTTCTCGGTCATCGTGCCTGTCCTGTCCGTGTGTCGTGTCCTGAACACCAGTGAAGACCGCCGGTCCGGTGCGGAATGATCGGCGGTCACTGGTGATCCCGGTCACGTCAGGGCTGGACGTCCTCCGCCCGCGCCCGTACCTGCTCCGGCGTCAGATACGAGTCGGTGAACTCGAAGTCCTTCAGCCGGGCGGGCTTGCGGGCCTGGAAGCCGGTGCGGACGAAATCGTCGCCCGCCACCGCGTTCAGCAGCCAGTTGGTCATCACCCGGGTCTTGGCGACATTGGTGCGCAGCGCCGACCAGTGGTAGCCGCGGGCCACCGCCTGCGCGGCCACCCCGCGCAGTTCGACGCCCAGCGGCTTGGACACCGCGTCCTTGCCGCCGAGGTCGACGACGAGTCCCAGGTCCCGGTGCTCGTACGGGAGCAGAGGCAGGCCCCGCAGCGTCGCGATGACGTTGTCGGCGACCTTCTTGCCCTGCCGCATGGCGTGCTGCGCGGTGGGCGGGCAGACCGCGCCCTCCTGGCCCTTGGCCAGGTCCGGCACGGCGGCCGAATCGCCGAGCGCGAACACCCCGTCGTGGCCCGGCAGGGTCATCTCGGCGGTGACCGCGAGCCGGCCGCGGACGGTCTCCGCGCCCAGCGTGGCGATCAGCGGACTGGCGACCACACCGGCCGTCCAGATCAGGGTGTGCGTCGGCACCACCCGGCCGTCGGTGAAGGTGACCTCCTCCGCGCCGGCCTTGTCGATCGAGACCCCCAGCGAGACGTCGACACCGCGACGCTTGAGGATCTCCTGCGCACTGCGGCCGAGCTTGTCGCCCAGTTCCGGCATGAGCTTGGGCGCGATGTCGATCAGATGCCACCGGATCAGCCCGGGGTCGAGCCGCGGATAGCGCTGTACGGCCGCGTGCGTCAGCCGTTGCAGACAGGCCGCGGTCTCGGTGCCCGCGTAACCGCCGCCGACCACCACGAACTGCAGCCGCGCGGCCCGCTCGGCCGGGTCGTCGCTGGCGTCCGCCAGGTCCAGCTGGGAGATGACGTGGTCGCGGATGTAGGCGGCCTCGGCGAGCGTCTTCATCCCGAACGCGTGCTCGGTCAGGCCGGGGATGTCGAAGGTGCGGGTCACGCTGCCCGGGGCCAGCACGATGTAGTCGTAGGGCTCGTTGACGATCTTGTCGGTGATGGTGCGGACGACGCACACCTTCGACTTCAGGTCCACGCCGATGGCGCCGCCCGGGAGGATCCGGGTGCGGTACTTCTTGCTCCGGCGCAGGCTGAGGGCGATCGACTGCGGCGTGAGCACGCCGGAGGCGACCTGGGGCAGCAATGGCAGGTAGAGCTGGTAGGCGAACGGCGTCACCAGCGTGACGTCGGCCTCGTCGGGGGCGAGCTTCCGCTCCAGGCGGCGGACGCACTCGACTCCGGCGAAGCCTGCGCCAACCACCAGGATCCTGGGTCGTGTCACGGTGTTCATCCCTTTCTGCGGCTCCAGGCGGTCCGACTCGACGCCGCTCGTATGCCCCCGGATCGCTGCGCACCGGCTTCGATCCCACCGTGCCTCCAGCCGTTCCGCCAGCTGGGTGCGGCAGGCAGACGAACGCGTGGGGACGAGCATGCCCCCGGTGACGGAGGGAGTAACCGGTCGGCGCACACTTACACGTCGAACACCCGTCACCACGGCAGGAAGACGTGGATGTCCTTGCCGGTGTCGTGCACCACGACGCTGACCTGGGTGCACAGCGTGTGCACCAGATGCCAGCCGATGCCGCCGCCTCCGGTGCGCGGATGGAAGGGCCGCGGCTCCGGCCGGGTCCGGCTCGTGTCCCGCATGGTCACGTGCACCCCGTCGAAGGTGCGGCGCATCCGCAGGTCGAACGGGCCCGGCGCGTACTGGATCGCGTTCGCGGCCAGCTCGGTCACCACCAGCAGGATGTCGTCCCAGTACTCGTGCGCGCCCGGCGGCGAGGCACGGGCCAGCGCACACAGGAACTGCTCGGCGGCGAGCCGTGCTCCCGTGACGTTGCGCAGCTCACCCGGGAAGGAGAACGTACGCTCGTACCTCTCCTCCGAGGGTGGTGGGTCGTCCCAGCGCGGCTCGGTCACCATCTCGCATTCCCCGGCCCCGGCGAGCAGGGCCGGGGCTCGGCCCTGCGACCAGGACGCTCGTCGTTGCTGATCTGTCTGCGCTGCGGGTTCCCCCTGCCGCGCAGGCTATCCGTCCTCCTCGGGGAGGTGCCCCCGCGCTGTGCACCTCCTCAGCGGAAGACGTCGTCCGGCTCGTCCCATTCGGCCGGCTCCTGGGGGCCCGGCCGCGACCGGGAACGCGCCTCGTACATCGCCTCGATCTCGGCCGCGTAGTGCCGCACCACCGCGTCCCGGCGCAGCTTCATGGAGGGCGTGAGCAGGCCGTTGTCCGGTGCGAACGATTCCTGGAGGACACGGTAGACCCTGATCGACTCCGCACGGGACACCGCACTGTTCGCGGAGGCCACGGCCCGCGCGATCTCCTCCCGCAGCGCGTTCTCCTCCCGGGTCTCCCGGCTCGATGAGTCCCCCTGCAGCGCCAGCGCGGCCCGCCAGTGCGCGAGGAAGTCCGGGTCCAGGGTGATCAGCGCGCCGACACAGGGCCGGTCGTCGCCGATCACCACCGCCTGGTGGATCAGGGGGTGCATCCGCAGCCGCAGCTCCAGCGGGGCCGGTGCCACGCTCTTGCCGCCGCTGGTGACGATGATGTCCTTCTTGCGGCCGGTGATCGTCAGATAGCCCTCGGAGTCCAGCCGCCCGATGTCCCCGGTGGCCAGCCAGCCGCCGTGCAGCGCGGCCCGGGTGGCCGCCTCGTCGCTGATGTAGCCCTGGAACACCGAGGGCCCGCGGACCAGGATCTCCCCGTCGTCGGCGACCTGGACCTCGGTGCCCGGCAGCGGCAGCCCCACGGTCCCGGACTTCTCCCGGCCGAGCGGCTGCATGGTGATGCCGCCGGAGGCCTCGGTGAGTCCGTAGCCGTCGTGGAGGAACACGCCGATGCCCTCGTAGAACAGGCACAGCTCGCGGTCGAGGGCGGACCCGCCGGAGGTGCCGCGCATCACCCGGCCGCCGAGCGCGGCCCGCAGTCTGCGGTACACCGTCCGCTCGTACAGGGCGTGTTGCAGCTTCAGTTCGAGCCCGGGACCCGGTCCGGTGCCCAGCCGGCGGCGTTCCTCGGCCGCCGCGAAGTCCCGCGCGGTCTGCGCGGCCCGCTCGAACAGGGCGCCCCGACCCGTCTGCTGGGCCGTGCGCAGAAACGTCTTGTAGAGCTTCTCGAACACCGACGGCACGCCGTACAGGTACGTCGGCCGGAACGTGCCCAGCGCCGACGCCAGTGCCCCCTCGGTCAGCTCCGGCTGGTGCCCCAGCAGGACCCCGCCACGCACGCACATCAGCATGATCATCATGCCGTAGACGTGGGAGAACGGCAGGAACGCCAGCACGGACGGCTGCTCGCCCGGGGGCGCCGCGGTGTGCGCCCAGCCGGCCAGCAGGGTGTCGCAGGGGTAGGCCAGGCCGCGGTGGCTGAGCGCGCAGCCCATCGGGCGCCCCGAGGTGCCGGACGTGTAGACGATGGCCGCCGTGGAGTCCGGCAGCACGATGCGGCGCAGCGACTCCACGGTCGTGTAGGGCACCGTCGTGCCGCGATCGACCAGGTCGGGCAGGGCGCCCGAGTCCAGCTGCCAGACGTGCCGCAGCCGCGGCAGCCGGGTGCACACGGTGCCGACGGTCATGATGCCCTGCTCGTCCTCCACGACCACGGCCACACAGCCCGCGTCCCGCAGGATCCACTCGACCTGGTCGCGCGAGGAGGCGGGGTGGATCGGCACGACCTCGGCGCCCACGGCCCACAGCGCGTGGGCGAGCACCGTCCACTCGTAACGGGTCCGGGCCATCAGGGCCACCCGGTGGCCGGGCGAGATCCCGGCGGCGATCAGGCCCTTGGCCAGATCGACCACCTCGTCCCGCAGTTCGACCGCCGTCACCTCCTCCCAGCGGGTCGCGGCCGGGCCCGCGCGGCGCGCGAGGACCGGCAGCGTCGGATCCCGGTCCGCCGTCGCGAAGACACTGTCGGCGAGGCCGCCGGTGAGCGGCGGGGTGACGGCCGGAGCGAGGGCGACGTTCCGCATGCGCTGCTCCTGGTGTACGCAGGGTCACTCCGCCGATCGGCTCGGTGTCGGCGGTGCTCGAATGTAGCCCAGGTAAGCGCGTTCGGTGAGGGGAACGGAGAAGTCGTGATCGGCTGATGATCTGAGCACGTCCTGGGGACTCGGGAGACATGAGTCATGTGAACCCCGATCCGGAGCCCGAACGCACCACGGGGCTGGAGCCCGGTGGCGGGGTCCCGCCCGGCGAGACCCCTCCTGCCGAGAGCAGCCTGCCCGAGGCCGGGCCCCGGGAGACGCACAACCCACCGAAGGGCTGGGCCAAGGCGCCGCTGACGCTGATCCTGGTCCTTGTCGTTCTGGTCGCGGCGTTCTTCCTGGCCTACGCCCTGATCATGATTTTCTGAGGCCGCCGGGCGGGACGCTCAGCCCTGGGTGCGGTGCACGCACTCGGTGACGACGTCCCGCAGGCTGCCGGTGCGTGCCAGCAGCGCGCGCTGCTCGCGCGCGCCGTTGCCCGTGCGCAGCAGCTCCTCGACGCCCCGCTCGGCGCGGACCGCGTCGCCGCTGTCGGTGAGCGCGTCCCCGACGTACTCCAGCAGGGCGCGCAGCACCCGGGGAGCGGGCCGGGGCCGCAGGGTGACCGGATCGAGCAGATCCCGCTCCAGGCCGAACCGGGCGGCCTGCCAGTCGGCCAGCCTCAGCATGCTCACTCCGGGATCGGCCGCGGGCCGGTCCGTCCGCCATTCGCGTGCGGCCGTCTCCACGAGCGCACGGCAGAGCGTCGCGATCAGCTCCGCGGTGCCCGCGCACAGGCATACGTCCGCCACCCGGATCTCCACCGTCGGGTAGCGGGCGGACAGGCGCGCGTCGAAGTACGCCATCGCCTCGTCCAGGATGACCCCCGTGGCCACCATGCCGGTCACCCGCCGGTGGTACCGCTCGGCGGTCCCGAACGGCTCGGTCGGCCCGGCCGACGGCCAGCGGTTCCACACCCGGCTGCGATAGCTGGCGTAGTCGGTGTCCTCGCCCTGCCAGAACGGGGAGTTCGCACTGATCGCGCGCAGTACCGGCAGCCACGGCCGGATCCGGTCGAGGACCGCGATGCCCTCCTCGTCGGACTCCACCGACACATGGACGTGGCAGCCGCACACCAGCTGGTCCCAGGTCGGTATCCCGTACCGCTCGGCGAGCCACCGGTAGCGCTCGTTCACGGTGAGCGACGGGCTGACCGGCAGCGGCGAGGTCGCGAGCGCGACGACCGCGCAGCCGATCTCCCCGGCGTGCCGGGCCGCCTCCTTGCGGCAGCGGACGATCTCGCCGCCGAGGTCCGCCATGTCCGACTGCGGATGCGTGGCGAACTCCAGCATCTGCCCGAACAGTTCCTTCTCGAACACGTCCTGTCCGGGGTCGTCCTGGGCGGCATGGGCGAGGACGGGCGCCGCCAGCGCCTTCGGCTCGCCGCTGTCCGGATCGACCAGGAGGAGTTCCTCCTCCACTCCGACGGTGCGCACGTGGTGCCGCCCTTCTGAAAATGTGCCACGAGGGGCAGTCGCGGTCTGTACGACCCCGACTGCCCCTGGGACGGCCGCCGACACCTGCGGGTGTCAGCCTTCCGGCGTCAGCCAGACGGTGGCGAGCGGCGGCAGCGTCAGCGTCAGGAAACCGTTCTCGGACTTGACGGGCCCTTCGGTGCCGACCCCGCCGCCGCCGTAGCGGACGTCGTCGGTGTTCAGCTCCTCCTGCCAGGCGGGGAACTCGTCGGGGACCCACAGGCGGTAGTCGTGCCGGACGACGGGGGAGAAGTTCGACACCGCGAGCAACGGGCCGCCGTCGGCGGCGAACCGCAGGAACGCCAGGACGTTGTCGTCCGCCGCGTCGCACAGCACCCACCGGAAGCCGGCCGGCTCGGTGTCCCGCTCCCACAGCGCCGGCGTCGCCCGGTACACCCGGTTGAGGTCCCGGACCAGCTCCTGGACGCCGCGGTGATCACCGGCCGAGTGGTAGTCGTCGCCGAGCAGCCACCACTCCGGGCCGTGCGCCTCCGACCACTCCGCCCCCTGGGCGAACTCCTGCCCCATGAACAACAGCTGCTTGCCCGGGTGGGCCCACATGAAGCCCAGATAGGCACGGTGGTCGGCGCGCCGCTGCCACCAGTCCCCGGGCATCTTCGACACCAGCGCCTGCTTGCCGTGCACGACCTCGTCGTGGGAGATCGGCAGCACGTAGTTCTCGCTGTAGGCGTACACCATCGAGAAGGTCATCTCGTCGTGGTGGTACTTGCGGTGCACCGGCTCCTTCTGCATGTACTCCAGCGAGTCGTGCATCCAGCCCATGTTCCACTTCAGGCCGAAGCCCAGGCCGCCGCTGTCCGTCGGCCGGGTCACCCCGTCCCACGCGGTGGACTCCTCGGCGATGGTCACCACGCCGGGGCAGCGCCGGTACACGGTGGCGTTCATCTCCTGGAGGAAGGCCACCGCGGCCAGGTCCTCCCGGCCGCCGAACACGTTCGGCTCCCACTGCCCGGAGTCCCGCGAGTAGTCGAGGTAGAGCATGGAGGCGACCGCGTCCACCCGCAGCCCGTCGATGTGGAACTCCTCGCACCAGTACACCGCGTTGGCGACGAGGAAGTTGCGCACCTCGGTGCGGCCGTAGTCGAACTCGTACGTCCCCCAGTCGGGGTGCTCGGCCCGCAGCGCGTTGCCGGGCTCGTAGAGCGGATCCCCGTCGAACCGGGCGAGCGCCCAGTCGTCCTTGGGGAAGTGCGCCGGCACCCAGTCCATGATCACTCCGAGGCCGGCCCGGTGACAGGCGTCCACGAAGTACCGGAAGTCGTCCGCGGTGCCCAGCCGCGGGGTCGGCGCGTAGTAGGAGGTGACCTGGTACCCCCAGGAGCCGCTGAAGGGATGCCCGGCCACCGGCATCAGCTCCACGTGCGTGAAGCCCATCCCCGCGACGTACGACGGGAGTTCCTCCGCGAGCCGCCGGTACGTCAGCCCGGGCCGCCAGGACGGCAGATGCACCTCGTACACCGAGAACGGGGCCCGGTGCACGGGCGTGTCGCCGCGGTGCGCCATCCACTCCGCGTCGCCCCACTCGTAGTGCGAGGCCGTCACGACCGACGCGGTGTCCGGCGGCACCTCGGTGCCCCGCGCCATCGGGTCGGCCTTCAGGAAACGGTGGCCGTACCGGGAGGTGATCTCGAACTTGTACCGGGTGCCCTCGCCGACACCGGGCAGGAACAGCTCCCACACACCGGACGCGCCGAGCGACCGCATCGGGTACTGCGTGCCGTCCCAGTACGTGAAGTCCCCGGCGACCCGCACCCCCTGGGCGTTCGGCGCCCACACGGTGAAGCGGGTGCCCGGCACGCCCTGGTGGACCATCGGCTCGGCCCCGAGCGCCCGCCACAGCTGCTCGTGCCGGCCCTCCCGGATCAGATGCAGGTCCAGCTCGCCGAGGGCGGGCAGGAAGCGGTAGGGATCGTCCACCTCCAGCTCGGCGTCGTCGTACGACACCAGCAGGGTGTACGCCGGGATCGCCGGGCAGGGCAGGACGGTGGCGAAGAGACCGCCGCCCTCCGACCACATCTCGGTGCGCGCCCCGTCGATCACGACGCTCACGGACCGGGCGTTCGGGCGCAGCGCCCGGAACAGGGTGCCGCCCGGCACGGGGTGGGCGCCCAGCAGGGCGTGCGGATCGTGGTGCGCGCCCGCGAGCAGCCGGCCGCGGTCGCCCGGGTCCAGCGGCACGGCAGCGGGCGGCACGGGGCCCGCGGCCGGCGGACGTTCGGTGTCAGGCAGGGCCATGGGTCAGCCTCCCCACACGGCGAGCCGTTTGATCGCCGCCATCGGAACCGGCAGCCAGTCGGGCCGGTGTCTCGCCTCGTACAGCACCTCGTAGACCGCCCTGTCCGTCTCGTGCGCGCGCAGCAGCGCGTGCTTCTTGCGTGGATCCCAGCCCGCGCGGGCCGCGTAGCCCGCGCAGAACGCCTCCCGGCAGCGGCGCGCCCACTCGGGTCGCCAGGGGCGGCGCTGCCGGGCCGCGTAGTCGAAGGAGCGCAGCATCCCGGCGACGTCCCGTACCGGGGACTGCGGGGCCCGGCGCTCGGCGAGCGGCCGGGACGGTTCGCCCTCGAAGTCGATGACGAACCAGTCACGGCCGGCCCGAAGCACCTGCCCGAGGTGCAGATCGCCGTGGATGCGCTGGGCGGCCGGCCCGGTGTCGCACGTGGCGAGCGCCCCGAACGCCGCCTTCAGGCCGGGCACGAAGGGCAGCAGCCCCGGAACGGCGTGGGCGGCGGCGTCCAGCCGCGCGCACATCGCCTCGGCCGTATGGCCGTTCCCGCCCGGCCCGGCGGCCGGGAAGGCCTCGGCCAGTGCCACGTGCACCTCGGCCATGGCCCGGCCCAGCGCACGGGCCTCGGTGGTGAAGTCGTCGCCCGCGGCGAGCGCGCGCAGCGCCAGCGACCAGCCGTCGGTGGCGTCCGGCAGGAACGGCTGGAGCACCCCGAGGGTGGCCGGGCGCGGGGCGCTCGTGGTGAACCAGGCCACCGGCGCGGGCACCCGGGCGCAGCCCTGCGCGGCCAGCGCCGCCGGCACCTCCAGGTCGGGGTTGACGCCCGGCTGGATCCGCCGGAACAGCTTCAGGATGTACGCGTCGCCGTACACGATCGAGGAGTTGGACTGCTCGGCGTCCAGCAGCCGCGGCGGCAGGCCGCCCGGCACCCGGGCGGCCGGGTCCGCCTCGAACCGCAGCGGGCCCGCCGTCCCGGGCTGCCGCAGCCGCTCCAGCAGCAGATGGGCCGAGCGGGGATCGTGCAGCGCGTCGTAGACCGCGAGCCCGGCCAGCGGGCCCTCCTCGGCGCGCCCGATGAAGGCCTGCTCCAGCCGGGGGGCGAGGTGCGGGCGCAGGCCGAGCAGCAGCTGGTAGCAGTCACCGGGCGGGGGAGTGCCGCCGGGAGTGGGCACCGGCACGTGCGAGGCGTGCACCAGCAGATGGAAACACCCCGGGAACAGCTCGGTCACGGACAGCACCGACAGATCGGTGACGGGCCGGTCCTTGCCCGCGAACCAGCGCTGCCGGGGCAGCCACTCGCGCAGCAGCCCGCCCAACGAGGCCAGGGGCCCGTCGGGTCCGGTCGCGGTTCTCGGCCGGGGGGTGATGGTCTTCGGCATGGTGACGCGTCCTTTCCTCGGCGCCGGACGGGTCAGCGGCGGCGGCCGATGCGGGATGCGACTCGGGTGAGCCGGAACCAGTAGAAGCCGTGTCCTTGCAGGGTGAGCAGGTAGGGCAGTTCACCGATGGCGGGGAACCGCACCCCGCCGATCAGCTCGACCGGGTGCCGGCCGTCGTAGGTCCGCAGATCGAGTTCGGTGGGCTGGGCGAAGCGGGAGAAGTTGTTCACGCACAGCACCAGGTCGTCGCCGTACTCGCGCAGGAACGCCAGGACCGCGGGGTTCGACGACTGGAGTTCCGTGTACGAGCCGAGCCCGAAGGCGGGGTTCTGCTTGCGGATCTCGATCATGCGTCGGGTCCAGTGCAGCAGACTGGACGGGGAGGACATGGAGGCTTCCACGTTGGTGACCTGGTAGCCGTGGACCGGGTCCATGATGGTGGGCAGGTAGAGCCTGCCGGGGTCGCAGGC